>JAXMEE010000019.1:0-143935 GCA_046348465.1 Burkholderiaceae bacterium | reverse complement strand
GTCGCAGCGGGCTGCACTGCGCCCGCACGCAACGCCGGGCGAGATGGCCGACGCCACGTTCGCGCTCTACGACGCCGCGCTCGCGCAGGCGACGGAAGCGCCGCCGTGCCGTCCGCTCGACCCGGTGCGCCTGCGCTACGCACTGCACTATCGGGAGTGGCAGCCGCCGCCGGTCGCCGTCGCGCCGCCCGCCGGGGAGACCGGTCTCCTGTCGCGGGTCGCCGGCGCCGCCGCGCGCCGCCGGCACACGCTGATGGGGCGCGTGCTGTACCGGCTCGCGCCTGCCGGCATGGTGGCGCGGCTGCGCGAGCGCCTGAAGCCATGAGCACGCGTCGTCACGCGATCGCGCGGAGGGCCGGACGGTGAGCGAGGCCGCCTTCGCGGAGTGGATCGGGCGCGGACGCGCGCACCAGCAGGCCGGCCGCCCCGCGGACGCGATTCCCTGCTTCCATCGCGCCGCGCGCGAGCTGCCGGGCTCGCCGGTGCCGGCGTTCCACCTCGGCGAGGCGCTCTGGCAACTGGGCCTCGCGGACGAGGCGGTGGCGGCGTGGCGCACGTCCGCCGGGCGCGATGCCGGCTTTCTGGCCCCCCGTCTCGCGCTCGCGGAAGTGGCGCTCACGCGCGGCCAGTACGAGGAGGCGCTCGCGATCGCGCGCGACGTCGCCGCCCTGCAGCCCGGCGATGCACGCGCGGCAGCGACGCTCGTCGCGGTGCGGGCTGCGCTCGGCGAAGCGGATGCGCTGGTGGAGGCCGCGGGCGCGTTCGCGCAATCGCCGCAATTCGCGCATGGCCCCACGCTGGCCGCCGCGCTCGCCGCGGCGCTCGCGCGCGGCGGCGCCGAAGGCAACGCACTCGCAGAGGCGCTCGCACCGCACGCCACCACCCTGCCGGCGGTGCTGGTGGCGGCCCTCGCCGAGCGCGGCACCGCCTTGCCGGCGGAACTCGCCGGCCGCCGTTCCACGCCCGACGATCTCGATGCGCTGCGCCGCATCGCGCTTGCCACGTCCGTCACGCAACCCGACGTCGCCGCGGCGATCGCGAATGCGCACGCAGCGCTCGCCGGCACGCTGCCGGTGCCTGCCGTGCCGCTGGTGTGGCCGCGGCGCACCGCGGGCGCGGAGTTGCGCCTGGCGTGGCTCGCGCCGCCGTCCGCTTCGTCCGCGTGGTCCGCCGCCCGCGCCGCCCTGCACAGCGTGCTGGACGCACTCGATCCGCCGCCGAGCCTGCTCGTGCTGTGCCTCGAGGACGCGCTGCACGTGAAGGCGGCACTGGACCTTCCCGTCCGCAGCGACGCGCTCTTCGTCAACCTCGGGCCGGAGCCGGACGCAGCCAGCGCGAAGATCCTCGCCGCCCGCGACTGCGACGTGGTGGTCGACGCGGCGGGACTCGCCGGCGCGACGGCGGCCTTCCTCCGTGCGCGTCCGGCGCGTGACGTTTGGAGCGTGGAGATGGGGGTGCCGGCGCATCGCGCGCCGGTCGTCGACCGGCACTTCGGCTCGGCGGGCGAGTTGGCCGCGGCCCTGCAGGACCTTGCGCGCGCCGCGGCGGCCGATCCGGGCACGCTCACCGCGCAGGCGCTCGCCGGCCGCTGGGACGAAGCCGTGCGCGCGCACCAGGCCGGCGACCTCGCTGCGGCGGCCGCCGGCTACGACGAGGTGCGCGCGGCGCAGCCACGGTTCGCGCCTGCGCTTCACCTCGCGGGGGAGGTGGCGCTCGCGCAGGGTGATCGCGACCGGGCGCAGGCGCTGTTCGCCGACGCACTCGCGGCGACGCCGCAGTACAGCGAGGCGCGGCTGTCGGCGGCCGACCTCGCACTCGCGCAGCGCGACCCCGCCCGCGCGGTGGCGCTGGTCGAGGCGGGCCTCGCGCAGGCGCCGCAGGACACCGCGCTGTGGCGGATGCTGGGCGCGGCGCGCCTGGCCGCCGGCGATGCCGCGGGTGCGATCGCCGCGCACGAGCAGGTCCTGCTGCGCACGCCCGCCGATCCGGACGCCCACTTCGATCACGGCGTCGCGCTGCAGCGGCAGGGCGACGTGCCGGCGGCCGCCCGTGCCTACCAGCGCTCGCTCACGTTCGCGCCCGGCATGGTCGCCGCGCACTTCAACCTCGGCGTCCTGCTGCAGCAGGCGGGCAATGCCAACGCCGCCGTGGCGGCCTACCGGACCGTCCTCGACGCGGACCCGCAGCACGTCACCGCGTACAAGAACCTGGGCGAAGTGCTGTTCGCGCGCGGCGACATCGACGCGTGGCTCGCCAACTTCCACGCGTTCGAGAAGCACTGCCCGAAGGCGCTCGCGCTCGCGGTCTACGCGCTGGAGGCCTGCCAGCACGCGGCCGACTTCGGTCGCCTCGACCGCTATCTCGACGGCCTGCGCCGCGACGCCTACGAGGCGCGCGACGAGCGCGAGATGATGGACTGCCTGGAAGAGCTCATGTACCTGCTGCTCTTCTACGACGTCGAGCCGTCGCTGCTGCTGCGGCTCGCGCAGGCCTACGACGCCGCGGCACCGAGGGTCTTCGGTCCGCGCCTGCCGGTGCCGGCAGCGCGCCGGCCCGGCCCGCTGCGCGTCGGTTACCTGTCCGCCGACCTGCGCAACCACGTCATGGGCAAGATGATGTGGCAGGCCGTGCAGCATCACGACCCGGGCGGGGTCGAGTGCTACTTCTATTCCAGCTCGACCGTGCGCGACGAGTGGACCGAGCGCTTCGCCGGCATGGCGCGGCGCTTCGACGTCATCGCCGCGCTCGACGACGACGCCGCGGCGCGGCAGATCGCGGCCGACGACCTGGACCTGCTGGTGGACCTGTCGACCCACACACGGGGCGCGCGGCCCGGCATCCTCGCCCGCAAGCCGGCGCGCGTGCAGGTCACGCACGTCGCGAGCGCCGGCACGGTGGGGCTTTCCGCGATCGACTTCAAGCTCACCGACCATTTCTGCGACGTGCCGGAGAACCAGGAGTTCCAGCTGGAGCAGCTGCTCGCGATGGGCGGCTGCGTGTACCCGTTCCGGCACGTGGCGCCGGCCGCGGAGCACCCGTTCCACCGCAGCGCGCTCGGCATCCCGGCCGACGCCGTGGTGATCGGCGCCTTCGTGAATCCGCTCAAGCTGTCGCGGCGCTGCCTGCGCCTGTGGCGCGACGTGCTGCTGCGCGTGCCCAACGCGCGGCTTGCGTTCTCGCCGGCCAACCCCGCCATGCGGGCGAGCTACCTGCGGATCGCCGCCGCGTGCGGCATCGCGCAGGATCGCCTGCTGTTCCTGCCGCAGGGCCGCACCGACGAGGAGAACCAGGCGCGGTACGCGCTCGTCGACTTCGTGCTCGACACGCTGCCGTTCGGCGGCGTGAACGGCACGCTGGAGGCGCTCGACATGCAGGTGCCGGTGGTCACCCTGATCGGCAAGCGGCACGGCGAGCGGACGTCGTATTCGATCCTGCGCAACCTCGGCGTCGACGCGACCATCGCCGAAACGGGGCGCGACTTCGTCGCCATCGCGGTGCGTCTCGCGACCGACGCCGCCTTCGCGCGCGAGGTGCGGGCGAAGATCGCGGCGGGCCTCGCGCGCTCCCCGCTCACCGACATGGCGGCGCACACCCGCCGCCTCGAGGAAGCCTATCGGGCGGCGCTGGCCGACCGCTTTCCCGACCTCGAGATCCGCCGGTGAGCGACCCCCGCCTGGCTGCGCTGCAGGCGAAGCTCGCCGCCAATGACGCGACCGGTGCGCTGGCCATCGCCGGCGCGCTCCTCGCCGACGCTGCGCTCGGCATCCCCGATCGCTTCGCGACGCTCGTCCTGCGCGCCCGCGCGCACGAGATGGCGGGCCGCCTCGCGAACGCGATCGTCGACCTCGACGGCGCGCTCGCCCTCGACCCGGGCCAGTCGCGCGCGTGGAACGAGCTGGGACTCCTGTGCGCGGACGCGGGCCAGTCCGAGCGCGCCGTGGCCGCATTCGAGCGCGCGACGCACCTCGATCCGAAGTACGCGCGGGCCTGGAACAACCTCGGCAATGCGCTGCGCACGGTCGGCCGGCTCCCGGACGCGGTGCGCGCCGCCGAGCGCGCGGTCGACGCCGACGCGACGTACGCGCTCGCCTGGGCGAACCTCGGCGCCTTGCGGCGCGACATCGGCGCCGACGACGCCGCGGAAACGGCGCTGCGCCGAGCGCTCGCGCTCGACCCGAAGCAGCGCGGCGCACTGACGACACTGGGCGGCCTGCTGCGCGAGCGCAGCGACCTCGCGGCGGCGGCGCAGGTGTTCGCGCAGGCGGCGGAACTTTCGCCGCGCGATGCGAACCTCGCGCTGCAACTCGCGGGCACGCTCGCCGAGCGCGACGACCTCGCGGATTCGCGTCGGTGGTACGACGAGGCGCAGCGGCGGGATCCCCGGCTCCTGCGCGCGCGCTTCGGGCGCGAGCTCACGCTGCCCATGATCGCCGCCAATGCGCAGGCCGTGGCCGACGCGCGCGCGGGATTCGCCGAGGGACTCGCGCGCCTCGAGCAGGGCCTGCCGGCGGCGGCCGCGACCCTCGGGCCCGAGCGCCTGCAGGACGAGCTGCGCTGGACTAATTTCCTGCTCGCCTACCAGGGGGGCGACGACCGCGAGCTGCAGGCGCGCTACGGAGCGCTCGTGCACAGGCTGGCGAAGGAGCGGGCGCCCGAGTGGACGCGGCCGCTCGCCCGGCGGGCGCGGGCCGGAGCGCGCGTGCGCGTCGGCTTCGTGTCGACGTTTTTCCGCGACGGCACCGCGGGTCGCTACTTCGAGCACTGGGTGACGGGCCTGCCGCGGGACCGCTGCGAGGTCTTCGCGTATCACCTGCTGCCCGGGCTCGACCGGCTCGGGCAGCGCGTGGCCGAAGGGGTCGAGCACTTCCGGCACTGCCCGTCGTGGCGGCCCTCGCAGGTCGCCGCGCGCGTGCGCGCCGACGCGCTCGACGTCCTCGTCTATCCGGAACTCGGGATGGGGGCGGTGCCGTTCGCGCTGGCCGCGCTGCGCCTCGCGCCCCTGCAGTGCGCGGGATGGGGCCACCCCGTCACCACGGGCCAGCCCGCGATCGACGTGTTCCTGTCGAGCGCCGCGATGGAGCCCCCGGATGCCGCCGCCCACTACAGCGAGGAACTGGTCCTCCTGCCCGGCATCGGGACGCGCTACGCGATGCCGGCCGTTCCCGTCGACGCGAGCCGCGACCGCTTCGGCCTGCCGGATGCCGCGACCCTGCTGCTGTGCCCGCAGTCGCTCTTCAAGGTCCATCCCGACAACGACGCGCTGTTCGCGCGGGCGCTCGCGGCCGTGCCGGACGCGAAGCTCGTGCTGTTCAACGGCCGCGACCCGTCCCTCACCGAGCGGTTTCGCGCGCGTCTCGCGGCGTCGGGCATCGGCGGCGACCGCGTGTGCTGGCTGCCGCAGTGCGGGCACGAGGACTACCTGCGCATCAATCGCGTGTGCGACGCGATGCTCGACACGCTGCACTGGTCGGGCGGCAACACGAGCCTCGACGCCATCGCGAGCGGGCTGCCGCTGGTCACGCTGCCCGGGCGTTTCATGCGCGGGCGGCAGAGCGCGGGCATGCTCACCCTCGCCGGCTGCCCGGAACTGATCGCGCGCGACGAGGCCGAGTACGTCGCCATCGTCGCGCGCCTCGGCGGCGACCGCGCGTGGCGCGAGGGCCTGCGCAAGCGCCTCGCGGCAGGGCGCTCGCGCATCTTCGACGATCCCGCGCCGCTCGCGGCGCTCGCGGACTTCCTGCAGCGCTGAGGCGGCACGCCGGACGCGCGCAGTCCTTCCGGCGCCTTGCCGGGCGGGGTGTTCCGGGCGCCGGTCGTCCGTTGCAGGGCCGCGCCTGGTTTGGGAGTGGGCGACCCGGGAGGCGCAGGACGGGGAACCTGGACCCGGCTGCCGGGTCTCAAGTCTCGAGCCGGTCAGGTTGGCAGCGTCCGGCGTGGGGTCTTGAAGTGCCCGTCGGGGCCCCCATGTAGGATTCGACGGACGCAAGGGTGTTGACAGGCCTGCGAATCCGTACTAGAATCGCTTTCTTTGCTGCTCACCCCCTGGAATGCCCGCAAGGCCCCGGGAGAAGCATTGGGTGGCGGCAAGCGCTCTTTAACAATTGGCAACCGATAGGTGTGGGTGCTCGGGGTCTGGGGCGCTGGTGGTGCTTGGGTGTTGAGCCTGGGTGCTGCTGGCGGCGTAAATCCAAGACATACGAAGTGCTCACACTGCACAAGAAGCTTGTCTCTGCTGCCGCGAGGTGGTGGGGATGAGGTTCAACGTCAGTATGAGTTTAGCTTTGACAAGATCGAACTGAAGAGTTTGATCCTGGCTCAGATTGAACGCTGGCGGCATGCTTTACACATGCAAGTCGAGCGGCAGCGCGGGGCAACCTGGCGGCGAGCGGCGAACGGGTGAGGAATACATCGGAACGTACCCCGGAGTGGGGGATAACGCCGCGAAAGCGGCGCTAATACCGCATATGCTCTGAGGAGGAAAGTGGGGGACCGCAAGGCCTCACGCTCTGAAGCGGCCGATGTCCGATTAGCTAGTTGGTGGGGTAATGGCTTACCAAGGCGACGATCAGTAGCTGGTCTGAGAGGATGATCAGCCACACTGGGACTGAGACACGGCCCAGACTCCTACGGGAGGCAACAGTGGGGAATTTTTGGACAATGGGGGCAACCTGATCCAGCCATGCCGCGTGCGGGAAGGCCTTCGGGTTGTAAACCGCTTTTAGCCGGGAAAAATTGCGTCTTAATACGGCGTGTTCTTGACGGTACCGGCAGAATAAGCACCGGCTAACTACGTGCCAGCAGCCGCGGTAATACGTAGGGTGCGAGCGTTAATCGGAATTACTGGGCGTAAAGCGTGCGCAGGCGGTTCGTTAAGTCTGATGCTGGCCCCGAACTCAACCTGGGAACTGCATTGGAAACTGGCGGGCTTGAGTGTGGCAGAGGGGGTGGAATTCCGCGTGTAGCAGTGAAATGCGTAGAGATGCGGAGGAACACCGATGGCGAAGGCAGCCCCTGGGCCAATACTGACGCTCATGCACGAAAGCGTGGGGAGCAAACAGGATTAGATACCCTGGTAGTCCACGCCCTAAACGATGTCAACTAGGTGTTGGGTGGGTAAAACCATTTAGTACCGTAGCTAACGCGTGAAGTTGACCGCCTGGGGAGTACGGCCGCAAGGTTAAAACTCAAAGGAATTGACGGGGACCCGCACAAGCGGTGGATGATGTGGATTAATTCGATGCAACGCGAAAAACCTTACCTACCCTTGACATGTCAGGAAGCCTGCAGAGATGGCTGTGCCCGAAAGGGAACCGGAACACAGGTGCTGCATGGCTGTCGTCAGCTCGTGTCGTGAGATGTTGGGTTAAGTCCCGCAACGAGCGCAACCCTTGTCCCTAGTTGCTACGCAAGGGCACTCTAGGGAGACTGCCGGTGACAAACCGGAGGAAGGTGGGGATGACGTCAAGTCCTCATGGCCCTTATGGGTAGGGCTTCACACGTCATACAATGGTCGGTACAGAGGGTTGCCAACCCGCGAGGGGGAGCCAATCCCAGAAAGCCGATCGTAGTCCGGATTGCAGTCTGCAACTCGACTGCATGAAGTCGGAATCGCTAGTAATCGCGGATCAGCATGTCGCGGTGAATACGTTCCCGGGTCTTGTACACACCGCCCGTCACACCATGGGAGCGGGTTCTGCCAGAAGTAGTTAGCCTAACCGCAAGGAGGGCGATTACCACGGCAGGGTTCGTGACTGGGGTGAAGTCGTAACAAGGTAGCCGTATCGGAAGGTGCGGCTGGATCACCTCCTTTCTAGAGAAGGCGCGAAAGGCTGGGCGTCCACACTTATCGGTTGTTCGTTTTTGAGAACAGCACCTGGGCTGCCGTCCCGGTAACGGATTGGGTCTGTAGCTCAGTCGGTTAGAGCACCGTCTTGATAAGGCGGGGGTCGTTGGTTCGAATCCAACCAGACCCACCAATGGTTACACACGGGGGTGTAGCTCAGCTGGGAGAGCACCTGCTTTGCAAGCAGGGGGTCATCGGTTCGATCCCGTTCACCTCCACCAGTTCCTGGCGGGTGAAGTAGCGGTGCCAGAGGCGTGAAGCGCAAGCGGCCGAGCGATCGGCCTCTTACCCTTCATTCTTTCGAGTGAAGCGCTGTTCTTTAACAATCCGAGAGAAGATATCGTATTCAGTCTTTTTGATTTGGATACGGGTTGTGATTGCATACACAACTATCTCTGTTCTCTTGAACCGAGAATTGCGGCAACGCTAGCTTGATCCTCGATTGGCCCTGCTTACGGCCAGTCGGCAAAGTTATAGGGTCAAGTGAATAAGTGCATGTGGTGGATGCCTTGGCGATCACAGGCGATGAAGGACGTAGTAGCCTGCGATAAGCGTCGGCGAGCTGGCAAACGAGCTTTGACCCGACGATTTCCGAATGGGGAAACCCGGCCCGCAAGGGTCATCCCGCGCTGAATTCATAGGCGCGTGGAGGCGAACGCAGCGAACTGAAACATCTAAGTAGCTGCAGGAAAAGAAATCAACCGAGATTCCGAAAGTAGTGGCGAGCGAAATCGGATCAGCCTGTACGTGATAGTCGACTTGTTAGAAGAACGGTCTGGAAAGTCCGGCCATAGCGGGTGATAGCCCCGTATGCGAAAACTTGTCGGTGGTACTGAGCGTACGATAAGTAGGGCGGGACACGTGAAATCCTGTCTGAAGATGGGGGGACCATCCTCCAAGGCTAAATACTCGTGATCGACCGATAGTGAACCAGTACCGTGAGGGAAAGGCGAAAAGAACCCCGGGAGGGGAGTGAAATAGATCCTGAAACCGCATGCATACAAACAGTCGGAGCCTCGCAAGGGGTGACGGCGTACCTTTTGTATAATGGGTCAGCGACTTACGTTTAGTGGCAAGCTTAACCGAATAGGGAAGGCGCAGGGAAACCGAGTCCGAACAGGGCGTCCAGTCGCTAGGCGTAGACCCGAAACCGGATGATCTACTCATGGCCAGGATGAAGGTAGGGTAACACCTGCTGGAGGTCCGAACCGACTACTGTTGCAAAAGTAGCGGATGAGCTGTGGGTAGGGGTGAAAGGCTAAACAAATCCGGAAATAGCTGGTTCTCCCCGAAAACTATTTAGGTAGTGCGTCGTGTATTGCTCCGGGGGGTAGAGCACTGTAATGGTTGCGGGGGTCATGATGACTTACCGCGCCATAGCAAACTCCGAATACCCGGAAGTATGAGCACGGCAGACAGTCCTCGGGTGCTAACGTCCGAGGTCGAGAGGGAAACAACCCAGACCGCCAGCTAAGGTCCCAAATATCCGCTAAGTGGGAAACGAAGTGGGAAGGCTAAAACAGTCAGGAGGTTGGCTTAGAAGCAGCCACCCTTTAAAGAAAGCGTAATAGCTCACTGATCGAGTCGTCCTGCGCGGAAGATGTAACGGGGCTAAGCGGTAAACCGAAGCTGCGGATTCGGCGCAAGCCGAGTGGTAGGGGAGCGTTCTGTAAGCCTGCGAAGGTGACTCGTAAGGGTTGCTGGAGGTATCAGAAGTGCGAATGCTGACATGAGTAGCGTTAAAGCGGGTGAAAGGCCCGCTCGCCGTAAGCGCAAGGTTTCCTACGCAACGTTCATCGGCGTAGGGTGAGTCGGCCCCTAAGGCGAGGGCGAGAGCCGTAGCTGATGGGAAGCAGGTTAATATTCCTGCACCGCCGCAGAATGCGATGGGGGGACGGATCGTGGAAGGTTGTCCGGGTGTTGGATGTCCCGGTTCTTGGCCTGTAGGTGTCTGGTAGGTAAATCCGCCAGGCGTATGCCGAGGGGTTGAGACGAGCGAGCTTGCTCGCGAAGCAACTGGAAGGGGTCCCAGGAAAAGCCTCTAAGCTTCAGTTCTGCGGGACCGTACCGCAAACCGACACTGGTGCGCGAGATGAGTATTCTCAGGCGCTTGAGAGAACTCAGGAGAAGGAACTCGGCAAATTGACACCGTAACTTCGGGAGAAGGTGTGCCTTGGTAGCTTGAGTGTGAACAACACAAGGGCGAAGAGGTTGCAAAAAATCGGTGGCTGCGACTGTTTAACAAAAACACAGCACTCTGCAAACACGAAAGTGGACGTATAGGGTGTGACGCCTGCCCGGTGCCGGAAGGTTAAGTGATGGGGTGCAAGCTCTTGATCGAAGCCCCGGTAAACGGCGGCCGTAACTATAACGGTCCTAAGGTAGCGAAATTCCTTGTCGGGTAAGTTCCGACCTGCACGAATGGCGTAACGATGGCCACACTGTCTCCTCCTGAGACTCAGCGAAGTTGAAATGTTTGTGAAGATGCAATCTCCCCGCGGCTAGACGGAAAGACCCCATGAACCTTTACTGTAGCTTTGCATTGGACTTTGAACCGGTTTGTGTAGGATAGGTGGGAGGCTGTGAAACCGGGACGCCAGTTTCGGTGGAGCCATCCTTGAAATACCACCCTGATTTGTTTGAGGTTCTAACCTTGACCCGTGAATCCGGGTCGGGGACCGTGCATGGTAGGCAGTTTGACTGGGGCGGTCTCCTCCCAAAAGGTAACGGAGGAGTACGAAGGTACGCTTAGGGCGGTCGGACATCGCCCATAAAGTGCAATGGCAAAAGCGTGCTTAACTGCGAGACTGACAAGTCGAGCAGGTGCGAAAGCAGGACATAGTGATCCGGTGGTTCTGAATGGAAGGGCCATCGCTCAACGGATAAAAGGTACTCTGGGGATAACAGGCTGATACCGCCCAAGAGTTCATATCGACGGCGGTGTTTGGCACCTCGATGTCGGCTCATCTCATCCTGGGGCTGTAGCCGGTCCCAAGGGTATGGCTGTTCGCCATTTAAAGAGGTACGTGAGCTGGGTTTAAAACGTCGTGAGACAGTTTGGTCCCTATCTGCCGTGGGCGCTGGAGATTTGACGGGGCCTGCTCCTAGTACGAGAGGACCGGAGTGGACGCACCTCTGGTGTACCGGTTGTCACGCCAGTGGCATTGCCGGGTAGCTAAGTGCGGAAGAGATAACCGCTGAAAGCATCTAAGCGGGAAACTCGCCTCAAGATGAGATCTCCCTGGGGACTCGAACCCCCTGAAGGGTCGTCCGAGACCAGGACGTTGATAGGTCGGGTGTGGAAGCGTAGTAATGCGTTAAGCTAACCGATACTAATTGCCCGTGAGGCTTGACCCTATAACTTTGCGCGAAGCTAGCGCTGTCGCAATGTTGTGGATGCGCCTCGCAACCCAGGCGTCGAAAGACGTCGATCGAGAGCGCCGGTGTTCGCACCGGCGCGCATCACGAAGAACGAAGCGATATTCTTCTCGAGGATTGGTCCGAACGCCGGCAACGGCGGGCGGGCAACAAGTCATGCCTGATGACCATAGCGTGGTGGAACCACCCCTTCCCATCCCGAACAGGACCGTGAAACGCCACAGCGCCGATGATAGTGAGCATTCGCTTGTGAAAGTAGGACATCGTCAGGCAAATTTCTGAAAGCAAAAGGCCAGCGCAAGCTGGCCTTTTGTCTTTGCAGCGTCCGCCGCCCGCGGGCAAACTCCGAACGATGGCCTCATACCGCATTGCCCGACCCGGCCTGGTACTCGCTGCTGCGGCGTTCCTGGCGGCCTGCGGCATTTCGCCTCCGGATCCCCAGCGCGTTCCCCTGGCGCAGCAGGTGCCGCGCTTCTCGCGGGGCCTGCTGGGGGCCGAGGTTCCCGATGGCTGGCGCGTCTGGACGATTCACCCCGGAAAAACTCGGACCCGCTATGAACTGGTCGCACTCGACGGCGAACGGGTCCTGCGGGCAGACGCGGATGCCTCCGCGTCGGGGCTGATGGTCGACCTGAGCGTCGATCCGGCCGAGATGCCGATCCTGACCTTCCGATGGAGGACGGACGCGCTGATCGCCGGAGCCGATGCGACGCAGGCGCACGCGAGCGATTCCCCCGTGCGGGTCATGCTGGCGTTCGACGGCGACAAGTCCGCTTTGCCGCTCAAGGATCGACTGACCTTCGAGCGGGTGCGCCTGCTCTCCGGCCGTGAGATGCCCTATGCGACGCTGGTCTACATCTGGGAGAACCGGCTCGCCGTGGATACGGTGCAGCCGAATCTCCACACCGGCCGGATCCGGAAGATGGTCGCTTCGAGCGGTGCCGGCGCAGTGGGCCGGTGGCAGTCGTTTCGCCGTGACATCGTGGCCGACTACAAGCGCGCGTTCGGCGAGCCGCCGGGGCGGCTCGTCGGCGTGGGGGTCATGAGCGACACCGACAACACCCGGCAGCGCGTGCGCGCGTATTACGGTGACATCCAACTGCACGCGCGCTGAAATTCACTCGCGTGCAACCGAGGACGCCGCGACAAGACGGCCCTGATGGGGCTCGCGTGCGGCCGAGGTTCCCCGAATCGACCGGTGCGAACCTCGAGCGCTCGTGATGAACCCGGCGCGCTCGTGATGAACCCGGCGCGCTCGTGATGAACCCGGCGCGATCGTCCTGCCAGACGGTCTTCAGTCACCGGGCGCGGCGTGCGGCCGCGAGGCCGGCGGCAAGCGGCCTTCTTCGGCGGCGTGGCAGGCAACGCGGACGACCGTCTCGGCGCCCTCGCGCAACACGGGCCGCTCGCTGCGGCAGCGTTCGTTCGCGAACGGGCAGCGCGGGTGGAACGCGCACCCCGACGGCGGGCTCAGCGGGTTCGGCACCTCGCCGCTGACCGGCGTACGTGCCTTGCCGGTCATCCCGATGTCGGGAATCGCGTCGAGCAGCATGCGCGTGTACGGGTGACGAGGCTGAGCGAACAGGGTGCGCTTGGGCGCGAGCTCGACGATGCGCCCGAGGTACATGACGCCGACGCGGTCGCTGACGTGGTGCACGACCGCCAGGTTGTGCGAAATGAACAGGTACGTCAGCCCGCGCGCGCGCTGCAGATCGCGCATCAGATTGAGCACCTGCGCCTGCACGGAGACGTCGAGCGCCGAGGTCGGCTCGTCGCAGACGAGGAACTCGGGCTGCGAGGCGAGCGCCCGGGCGATCGAGATCCGCTGGCGCTGGCCACCGGAGAACTGGTGCGGGAACTTCGCGGCATCTGCGCCCCCGAGGCCGACCTGGCGCAGGAGTTCGTCGACGCGGCCCGACACCGCGGCCTTCTCTCGCACGATGCCGTGAACGCGTAGCGGCTCCGCGACGATGTCTGCGACCGTCCAGCGCGGATTCAGGCTCGCGTACGGGTCCTGGAAGATCATCTGCAGGCGCCGGCGCAGCGCAGTTCCGCGCGCGCCTTCGATCCCGGCGAGGTCCTGGTCGTCGAAGAGGATGCGGCCGCGTGTCGGCCGGTACAGCCCGACGAGCATCCGCGCGACCGTCGACTTCCCGCAGCCCGACTCTCCGACGAGCGCGAGCGTTTCGCCGCGCGCGATCTCGAAGGAAACGTCGTCGACCGCGTGCAGCAACTGGCGCGGGCGGCGCTCGAGGACCCGGTTGAGCCACGGAGCCGAGACGTCGAAGTCGCGCGAGATCGCCTCGGCGCGCACGAGCGTCGACGGCGCCGGCTCGCGCGGCGGATTCGCGGACGCGTTCATCGTTGGAGGGGCCCGCGAGCGGGCGTGAACGGGTTCATCGGGATCGCGCACCGGCCGCAGCCGCGTGAGCGTCGTCGAGCAGCCAGCACGCGGCGAAGGACGGCCCCGCGGGACTGAGCTCCGGGCGGCGTTCGCGGCACACCGGCACTGCGTGCGGGCACCTCGGATTGAACGCGCAGCCGGGCGGGATCGCGTTCAGCCGCGGCATCGAACCGTCGATCTGCTCGAGCCGCTCGCGCTCGTCGGTCACCGAGGGGATCGAGCCCATGAGCCCGGTGGTGTAAGGATGGCGAGGACGGTGGATGACTTCGGCCACGGGCCCGATCTCGGCGATCCGCCCCGCGTACATCACGGCGACGCGATCCGCGGTCTCGGCGATCACGCCCATGTCGTGCGTCACCAGCATCACGGCGGTGCCGTGCTCGCGGCACAGTTTCTTGAGCAGCGCGATGATCTGCGCCTGGATCGAGACGTCGAGCGCGGTGGTCGGCTCGTCGGCGATCACCAGCTTGGGCTCGGCGGCGAGCGCCAGCGCGATCACGACCCGTTGCCGCATGCCGCCCGAGAACTGGTGCGGGTAGTGGTCGATTCGCGCCTGCGCCGCGGGGATCCCGGTGGACGCGAGCAGGGCGATCGCGCGCTCGCGCGCCTGCGCGGCGCTCACGTGCAGGTGCGCCTGGATCGTCTCCACCAGCTGGCGGCCGACCGTGTACAGCGGATTGAGCGACGTGAGCGGATCCTGGAAGATGGCGCCGATCTCGCGCCCGCGCACCTTGCGCATCTCTTCGGGCGGGAGGTTGTCGATCCGCAGGCCGGCGAGCTTGACCTCGCCGCGGGCGATCCGGCCCGGCGGCTCGAGCAGGCCGATGATCGCGGCGCCGGTCAGCGACTTGCCCGCGCCCGACTCGCCGACGACGCCGAGCACCTCGCCCGGCGAGATCGCGAACGAGACGTCGTCGATCGCGACCAGCGTGCCTCGCCGCGTGGGGAACTCCACGCGCAGTCCGATCACCTCGAGCAGCGGACGGTTCATCGCAGCTTCGGGTTGAGCGCGTCGCGCAGCCAGTCGCCGAGCAGGTTCACCGACATGCACAGCAGCACCAGCGCGAGTCCGGGAAAGATCACGAGCCACCACTCGCCCGAGTACAGGAAGTTGTTGCCGTTGTTGATCATCGTCCCGAGCGACGGCGACGTCGGCGGCACGCCGACGCCGAGGAACGAGAGCGTCGCCTCGGTGATGATCGCAGTGGCGATGTTGATCGTGCCGATCACGAGCACCGGGCCGAGCACGTTCGGCAGCACGTGCCGCGTCACGATCTTCCAGGCCGGCACGCCGATGACGCGCGCGGCCTGGACGTACTCCTTGTTCTTCTCGACGAGCGTCGAGCCGCGTACCGTGCGCGCGTATTGGACCCAGTTCGCCAGGCCGATCGAGCCGACCAGCACCGCGACCGCCAGCGCGTCGTTGTGCGCGTCGCGCGGCAGCGCCGCGCGTGCGACACCGTCGATCAGCAGCGCGATCAGGATCGCGGGGAACGACAGCTGGACGTCGGCCACGCGCATGATGAAGGCGTCGACCCGCCCGCCGGCGTAGCCCGACGCGAGCCCGAGCCCGACGCCGAGCACCAGCGCGAACGCGACCGACGCGAGCCCGACCGCGAGCGAGATCCGCGAGCCGTAGAGGATCGTCGAGAGCACGTCGCGGCCCTGGTCGTCGGTGCCGAGGAGATATGCCAGGCGTCCGGCGTCGACCCAGGCCGGCGGCAGCAGCGAATCGTTCAGGCTCAGTGACGCGAGGTCGAACGGCTTGTGCGGCGCGACCCACGGCGCGAAGACCGCGCCGAGGAACATCCGGGCCGCGACGAACGCCGCGACGATCGCGACCGGGCTCGTCCTGAAGCTGTGGAAGAGGTCGCTGTCGAGCGCGCGCCGCAGCGCGGTGGGAGGGGCTTCGCTCAATCGGGGCTCGGGCAGTGGGTTCGCGGCGTAGGGCGCGACGATCGGTTTGGTTCGCTCGGGTTCGCGGGGTAGGGCGCAACGATCGGTTTGGTTCGCTCGGGTCCGCGGGCGCTTGCCGGCAGGCGTGCGCCGCGGACGGCCCGCACGCGGCGGGCCGCCGGAGCCGCTCCTACCTGACGACGACGAAGCGGAACGGGTTGGTGTTGTCCGCGAGCTGCTTGAGCTCGACGTTCTTCCGCATGCCCCACGCGAGCGCCTGCTGGTGCAGCGGCAGCGTGCCGATGTCGTCGGCGTGGATCTTCATCGCCTCGGCGATCATCGCGTTGCGCCTGGCCTGGTCGGTCTCCGCGCCGACCTTGGTCGTGAGCTCGTCGAACTTCGCGTTGCTGTACGAACCGAGGTTGAACTGCCCCTGACCGCCCTGCGGCGTCGCCATCAGGTTGTACATCGCGTTGTGCGCGTCGTACGTGGAAGGCGTCCAGCCGAGCATGTAGAACGACGTGTTGCGCGACAGGATCTTCGGGAAGTACGTCGCCTTGCTCTCGGCCTCGAGGTTGATCTTCACGCCGATGCGCGCGAGCATCCCCGCGACCGCCTGGCAGATCTCGCCGTCGTTGACGTAGCGGTCGTTCGGGCAGTTCATCTTGACCTCGAAACCCGTCGGGTAGCCGGCGTCGGCGAGCAGCTTCTTCGCGCCCTCCGCGTCGTACGGCAGCCGCTTGAACTCCGGGCTGAACCCGCGGATGCCGGGGCCGACCATCAGCGCGCTCGGGTTCGACGCGCCGCGCATGATGCGGTTCTTGATCGCCTCGATGTCGATCGCCTGGTAGAACGCCTGGCGCACGCGCTTGTCCTTGAACGGATTCTTGCCCTTGACGTTCGAGAACAGCAGCTCGTCGCGCTTCTGGTCCATGCCGAGGAAGATCGTGCGCAGCTCGGGCCCGACCAGCACCTTGAGGTTCGGGTTCTGCGACAGCCGCTGCACGTCCTGCACCGGTACCGGCTGCATGAAGTCGACCTCGCCCGACAGCAGCGCGGCGACGCGCGTCGCGTCGTTGCCGATCGGAGTGAAGACCACCTCGTCGACGTTGCCCTCGACCTTGCCCCAGTAGGTGAAGTTGCGAACGAGCACGGTGCGCACGCCCGGTTCGCGCGACTTCAGCCGGTACGGGCCCGTGCCGTTCGCGCGGAACGACGCCGCGTTCTCGACGCCCTTGCGACGGTCGACGGGGCGGGCGGCGCCGTTGGCCTCGCACCACTTCCTGCTCATCATGAAGAAGCTGGTGATCGTGTCGGGGAAGATCGGCAGCGGCGTCTTCGTCGTGAACTCGACCGTGTAGTCGTCGACCTTCTTCACCGACTGCACCGGGCCGGTGTAGCCGCGCATGTCGGAGCCCTCGTCGTCGCCGCGCCTGAACGAGAAGATCACGTCGTCGGCCGAGAAAGGCGTGCCGTCGTGGAACTTCACGCCCTTGCGCAGCTTGAAGACCCAGACCGTCGGCGAGGTCTGCTTCCACTCGGTCGCGAGCATCGGGATGAGCTTGAGGTCCTGGTCGCGTCCGACCAGCGGCTCGTACATGTTGCTGTCGAAGGTGAGCTGCGTGGTCTCGTTCAGCGAGTGCGGATCCATCGAGAGCGCGTCGCCCTGGTCGGCGACGCGCAGCGTCACCGCGTGGGCGGCGAACGTCGACAGCGTTGCGGCGAGGCCCAGGGCCAGCAGTCGGGCGGTCGGCTTCATCGAATCTCTCCTCTCGCGAATTCACTCTTTTCGAGGGTGGCGACGCCGGGCGCGGCGAACGCAGGTGACATCGTCGCGCGCGCCGGCGACTTCATCGGGACGGCGCCAGCGCGTGCTCGACCAGCCGAACGAACAGCGCCGCCCCCAGGGGCAGGATGCCGTCGTTGAAGTCGAACTTCGTATTGTGCAGGAAGCAGCCGGCCTCGGCGCCGCCCTGGCCGATGCGGAAGTACGCCCCGGGGCGTTGCAGCAGCATGAACGCGAAGTCCTCGGAGCCCATGCTCGGGTCGAGGTCGCGGATCACCTTGTCGGCGCCCACCAGTTCCTCGGCGACGAACTGGCCGAACAGCGCCTCGTCGCGGCTGTTGACCGTGGCCGGGTAGAGGCGCTCGTAGGAGACGGTGGCGCGCGCGCCGAACCCGCGCGCGACGGACTCGCACAGCTCGGTGAGCCGCGTCTCGACCATGTCCTGCGTCTCGGGCTTGAACGTGCGCACGGTGCCGACGATGGTCGCCTCGCGCGGGATCACGCTCATCGCGCCCGGATGGCCCCCCTGCAGCGAGCACAGGCTCACGACCGCGGAGTCGATCGGGCTCACGTTGCGGGAGACGATCGTCTGCGCGGCGGTGATGATGTGCGCGGCGACGACGATCGGGTCGATCGCGAGGTAGGGGTGGGCGCCGTGACCGCCGCGGCCCTCGACGTGGATCGTGACCCGGTCGGCCGCGGCCATCATCGGGCCGGGCTTGACCGCGATCGTCCCGGCGGGCAGGGCCGGCCAGTTGTGCATCGCGTACACCGCGTCGCAGGGGAAGCGCTCGAACAGCCCGTCGTCGATCATCGCCTGCGCGCCCGCGTAGCCTTCCTCGCCGGGCTGGAAGATCAGGTGCGCGACGCCGTCGAAGTCGCGCGTCGCGGCGAGGTGGCGGGCGGCGCCCAGCAGCATCGTCGTGTGGCCGTCGTGGCCGCAGGCGTGCATCAGGCCGGGCTTGCCGGAGCGGTGCTCGAACGTGTTCTCCTCGCCGACCGGCAGCGCGTCCATGTCGGCGCGCAGGCCGATGCGCCGCCCGCTCGTGTCGGACCGGCCGCGCACGACGCCGACCACGCCGGTGCGCCCGATCCCGCGGTGGATCTCGTCGACGCCGTAGCGCGCGAGCTCGCGCGCGACGAGCTCGGCCGTGGCGTGCTCCTCGAAGCCGAGCTCCGGGTTGCGGTGCAGCTCGCGGCGGATCGCGATCAGTTCCGGGTGGAACGCGCGAATCGAAGCGATCGCCGGGTGGGTGCCGAGGTACGGTTCCGGTGCATTCATGGTGAGTTGACGGTCAGTGGCCGGCGCCGGTGCGGTCCATGCGCAGGCGCGGGTCGACGGCGAAGTAGAGCAGGTCGACGACGAGGTTGATGACGACGAACACGAGCGCGATCAGGCACAGGTACGCGGCCATGATCGGGATGTCCGCGCTCTGCACCGCCTGGATGAAGAGCAGGCCCATCCCCGGCCACTGGAACACGGTCTCGGTGATGATCGCGAACGCGATGATCGCGCCGAGCTGCAGGCCGGCGATCGTGATGACGGGCACCAGCGTGTTCTTCAGCGCGTGGCCGAAGTGCACGGCGCGGTCGGACAGGCCGCGCGCGCGCGCGAACTTGATGTAGTCGGTGCGCAGCACCTCGAGCATCTCCGAGCGCACCAGCCGCATGATCAGCGTCATCTGGAACAGGCACAGCGTCACCGCCGGCAGCACCAGGTGGCGCCAGCCGTCGAGCGTCAGGTAGCCGCTGCTCCACCAGCCGAGCGCGACCGTCTCGCCGCGCCCGTACGAGGGCATCCAGCCGAGCATCACCGCGAACACCAGGATCAGCAGGATGCCGATGAGGAAGGTGGGCAGCGACACGCCGAGCAGCGACAGCGCGAGGAACAGGCTCGAGAGCGCGCCGCGCCGGCGCAGCGCCGTGTACACGCCCAGCGGTATGCCCAGGCACAGCGCCAGGCCCGCGGCGGCGAACGACAGCTCGAGCGTCGCCGGCAGGCGCTCGCGGATGAGCGTGGAGACCTTGCGTCCCTGCCGGTACGACAGCCCGAACTCGCCGCTCGTCGCATTGCCGACGAAGCGCGCGAACTGCGCGTAGAACGGCTCGTCGAGGCCGAGGTCGTGGCGCAGCTGCTGGCGCTGCTCGGGCGTGGCGTCCTGGCCGAGCATCGCCAGCACCGGGTCGCCGACGTACTGGAAGAGCGAGAACGACACGAACGCGACCACCAGCATCACGATCGTGGCCTGGACGAGGCGGCGGACGACGAACGCGAGCATCGGTCAGCTCCGACGGCGGCGCGCCGCACCGCGTGCCGGGCGGCGATCGGGCGCGCGGCGCGGGCGCCCTCTCATCGAGCCGCCGCCAGGAAGCGCTCCGCGAGCCGCACCCAGTACGTCGCCCCGACCGGGATCAGGTCGTCGTTGAAGTCGTACGAGGGGTTGTGGAGCTGGCAGGGCCCGAGGCCGTGGCCGGACTCGCGGTGCGTGCCGTCGCCGTTGCCCGCGACGACGTAGCACCCGGGGCGCGCCATCAGCATGAAGGCGAAGTCCTCGGAGCCCATCACCGGGGTCATCTCGAAGACGTTCTGATCGCCGACGAACTCGGCGAGGACGCCGCGCGCGAACGCGGCCTGCGCGGGGTCGTTGATCGTCGGCGGGTAGTTGCGGTGGAACTTCAGCGTGCCCGACGCGCAGAACGCGGCCGGCAGCTGCTCGACGATCGCGCGCATGCGCGCCTCGACGAGGTCGGTGACCGCGTGGTCGAACGTGCGCACGGTGCCGCAGACGGTCGCGGTGTCGGGGATGACGTTGTACGCCTCGCCGGTGTGGATCTGAGTCACCGAGATCACCGCGGCGTCGGTCGGGCGCTTGTTGCGCGTGATGATCGACTGCAGCGCCTGCACCACGTGCGTCGCGACCAGCACCGGGTCGACGCAGGCATCGGGCTGCGCCGCGTGCCCGCCCTTGCCCGAGATCGTGATCGTGAACTCGTTGCTGCCCGCGAGCACCGGCCCGCCGGCGACCGCGAACTGGCCGATTTTCAGCCCCGGCCAGTTGTGCATCCCGAATACGGCGTCGCAGGGGAATTTCTCGAACAGGCCGTCGTCGATCATCCGTTGCGCGCCGGCGCCGCCTTCCTCGGCGGGCTGGAAGATCAGGTGCACGGTGCCGTCGAAGTCGCGCTGCTGCGAGAGGTGGCGCGCTGCGGCGAGCAGCATCGCGACGTGGCCGTCGTGGCCGCAGGCGTGCATCTTGCCGGCGTGGCGCGAGCGGTGCCCGAACTCGTTGTGCTCGTGCATCGGCAGCGCGTCCATGTCGGCGCGCAGGCCGACCGAGCGCGACGAGCTGCCCTGGCGGATCGTGCCGACGACGCCGGTGCCGCCCAGGCCGCGGTGCACCGGGATTCCCCACTCCGCGAGGCGCGCGGCGATGATCCCGGCGGTGCGTTGCTCTTCGTAGCGGGTCTCGGGGTGGGCGTGGATGTCCCGCCGGATCTCGCGGATCTCGTGGTGGAACTGAACGATTCGGTCGACCAGGTTCATTGCGCGCGTCGGAATTCCGGCAAGCCGTGAAGCTTAGCACCGGGAAGCCCATCGCAGAGGACGGGCGACTTTGAGATCCGGCGCGGGTTTCGGTACCTTTGTCGGCGGGCGTTCCGGCCCCCGGGATCGCGCGCGCCGCGCGCGGCCGGGGACGGCGTCCCGGAGCTTCTTCCGACCATGGCCGAGCCGTCGAACGAGACCCTGGTGCGGGCGGCGTGCCCGCACGACTGCCCCGACACCTGCGCGCTGCACGTGACCGTGCGCGACGGGCGCGTCGTGCGCGTCGCGGGAGACCCGGAGCACCCGACCACGCGCGGCGTGCTGTGCACGAAGGTGTCGCGCTATGCGGAGCGCACGTACAGCCCGGATCGCGTGCTCGAGCCGCTGCGGCGCGTCGGGCCGAAGGGCTCGGGGCGCTTCGAGCCGATCGGCTGGGACGCGGCGCTCGACGAGATCGCGCGCCGGCTGTCGGCGATCGCGGCGCGCGACCCGCAGCGGATCCTGCCGTACAGCTACGCCGGCACGATGGGCTGGGTGCAGGGCGAGGGCATGGCGATGCGCTTCTTCCACAAGCTGGGCGCGTCGCTGCTCGACCGCACGATCTGCTCGGCGGCGGGCATCGCCGGCGTCACGTACACGCTGGGCGGCGCGGTCGGCATGGACGTCGAGTCCTACGCCGATTCGAAGCTGATCCTGATCTGGGGCTCGAACTCGATCACGTCGAATCTGCACTTCTGGTCGATCGCGCAGGAGGCGCGGCGGCGCGGCGCGAAGCTGGTCGCGATCGACCCCTGGAAGAGCGACACCGCGCAGAAGTGCCACCAGCACGTCGCGCCGATGCCCGGCACCGACGCCGCGCTCGCGCTGGGCATGATGCACGTGCTGATCGACGAAGACCGCATCGACCACGACTACGTCGCGCGGCACACGCTCGGCTTCGACGCGCTGAAGGCACGCGCGCTGCGCTACGACCCGCGGCGCGTCGCCGCGATCTGCGGCATCGACGCGCAGGTGGTCGTCGACCTCGCGCGCGAGTACGCGGGCACGCGCCCGGCGGCGATCCGCCTGAACTACGGCCTGCAGCGCACGCACGGCGGCGCGAACGCGGTGCGCGCGATCGCGAGCCTGCCGGCGCTCGTCGGCGCGTGGCGCGACGCCGCGGGCGGTGCGCTGCTCTCGACCAGCAGCCACTATCCCCTCGACGTGGACGCGCTCACGCGCCCGGACCTGCTGCCCGGCTGGCCGCGGCGCCCGCGCACGATCAACATGGTGCAGATCGGCGATGCGCTCGCGCACGCGCAGCCGCCGATCGAGGCACTCGTCGTCTACAACTCCAACCCGGTCGCGGTCGCGCCGGACTCCGGACAGGTGATCCGAGGCTTCGCGCGCGAGGACCTCTTCACCGTGGTGCTCGAGCACTTCCTCACCGACACCGCCGACTACGCCGACATCGTGCTGCCGGCGACGACGCAGCTCGAGCACTTCGACCTGCACAAGACCTACGGCCACCGCTACGTGGTCGCGAACAACCCGGCGATCGCGCCGCTCGGCCAGGCGCGCCCGAACTCGGCGATCTTCCGCGAGCTCGCCCGGCGCATGGGCTTCGCCGACCCCTGCTTCTCGGACGACGACGCGACGGTGGCCGCTGCCGCGCTGGACTGGTCGGACCCGCGCATGGGCGGGCGCACGATGGACCAGATCCTCGAGCGCGGCTGGGCGAAGCTCGACGTTCCCGCGGCGCCGTTCGCGAACGGCGGATTCCCGACGCCGTCGGGCAAGTGCGAGTTCTCGAGCGAGCGGCTCGCCGCGCTGGGCCTGGACCCGCTCCCCGACTGGGTGCCGCCGTACGAGTCCGTCGCGTCGAGCCCGGAGCTCGCGCGCCGCTACCCGCTCGCGCTGATCAGCCCGCCGGCGCGCAACTTCCTGAACTCGACGTTCGTGAACGTCGCCAGCCTCGCGGCGAGCGAGCGCGAGCCGCGCTGCGAGCTGAACCCGGCCGACGCGGCCGCGCGCTCGATCGCCGACGGTCAGCGCGTGCGCGTGTTCAACGACCGCGGCAGCTTCGTCGCGCGCGCGACGGTCGTCGACCGGCCCCGGCCCGGCGTCGCGGTCGCGTTCGGCGTCTGGTGGCACAAGCTGTGCGAGGGCGGGCGCAACGTGAACGCGGTGACCGCGCAGGCGCTGACCGACCTCGGCGGCTCGCCGACGTTCTACGACTGCCTGGTCCAGGTCGAGCCGGCGGCGTGAACGGGCCCGCGCGACCGACGGCGCCCGCGGGTCCGGCGGCGCTCGCGGGTCCGGCGGCGCCCGCGGGTCCGGCGACGCTCGCGCGACCGACGGCGCCCGCGGGTCCGGCGGCGCACTCGGGTCCGGCCGCGCGAGCGTGGCGGATGGCGTCCGGGCGCCGCACGGCGCGCGGATGGGGGGGGGCGTTGCTCGTGACCGCGTCGGGCGCGATCGCCGGCTGTTCGGCGGTCTCGCTCGACGTGCCGTACTACTGGCAGTCGGCGCGCGGGCAGTGGGCGCTGCTGCGCGACGCGCGCCCGGTCGCCGACGTGATCGACGCGCCCGGCGCCGACCCGCGGCTGGGCGAGCGGCTGCGGCGTGCCCGCGAGATCCGCGCGTTCGCGTCGCGCGAGCTCGGGCTGCCCGACAACGGCAGCTACACGCGCTACACGGAACTCGGCCGACCGTTCGTCGTGTGGAACGTCTTCGCGACGCCCGAGCTGTCGATGCGGCTCGAGCAGTGGTGCTTCCCGGTCGCGGGCTGCGTCGACTATCGCGGGTACTTCGAGCGCGACGCGGCCGAAGCCTTCGCGCAGAGCCTGCGCGCGCGCGGTCTCGAGGCGTTCGTCGCCGGCGTGCCCGCGTACTCCACGCTCGGCTGGTTCGACGACCCGCTGCTCAGCTCGTTCATCCACTACCCGGAAGGCGAGCTCGCGCGGCTGATCTTCCACGAGCTCGCGCACCAGCTCGTCTACGTGAAGGGCGACTCGACGTTCAACGAGTCGTTCGCGACCGCCGTCGAGGAGGCCGGCGTCGAGCGCTGGCTCGCGCACCGGGCCGACCCGGCGCTCGACGCGGCGTACCGAGCGTTCGACGCGCGCCGCCGGCAGTTCGTCGCGATGCTGCGCCGGCACAAGGCGAGCCTCGAGGCGGTCTACGCGCAGCCCGCGGACCCGGCGCGGCTTCGCGCCGGCAAGGCACGCGTGTTCGACGACCTGCGCGCCGAGTACGCGGCGCTGAAGTCCTCGTGGGGCGGATTCGCGGGCTACGACCGCTGGTTCGCGCAGCCGCTCACCAACGCGCACCTGTCGTCGGTGTCGACGTACAACGCCTACGTGCCCGGGTTCCGCCGGCTGCTCGCCGCCGCGCACGGGGACCTGCCGCGCTTCTATTCGGAGGTGCGCTCGCTCGCGCAGGCACCGCGCGCCGAACGCGACCGCCGCCTGTCCGAGGAGCCCGCGCAGCGGGCCGCGAGTGCCGACGCGATCGCGGCGCCGCGCAATGACAATTGAGGGCGATTCCCCTCCGCCGGTGGCGCTAACATCGACTTCCGGCGGCGGCCCCGGCCGCTTCCGACGAACGGGGGGAAACATGGACCGCTTCTGGCTGAAGAACTACCCGAAAGGCGTTCCGGCCGAGGTCGACTGGACCCGGTATTCGTCGCTGGTCCAGCTGTTCGACGAGGCCTTCGCCAACTACCGCCACCGCGACGCCTACGTCTGCATGGGGCGGACGATGACCTTCGGCGAGCTCGACGATCTCTCGCGGGCCTTCGCCGCGTGGCTGCAGTCGCGCGGGCTCGTCAAGGGCGATCGCGTCGCGATCATGATGCCGAACCTGCTGCAGTACCCGATCGCGCTCGCCGGCGTGCTGCGCGCGGGGCTCGTCGTCGTGAACGTGAATCCGCTGTACACGCCGCGCGAGCTCGAGCACCAGCTGCGCGACTCCGGCGCGAAGGCGATGGTCGTGCTCGAGAACGTCGCGACGACGCTCGCGCAGGTGATCGCGCGCACGCAGGTCGAGCACGTCGTGCTCGCGGCGGTCGGCGACATGCTCGGCCTGGCCAAGGGCACGGTGGTGAACTTCGTCGTTCGCCACGTGAAGAAGATGGTGCCCGAGTACGCGCTGCCGGACGCGAAGCGCTTCAACGCGGCGCTCGCCGAGGGCTCGCGCGCGCCGTTCGCGCCGGTCGAGGTCGGGCCCGAGGACGTCGCGTTCCTGCAATACACCGGCGGGACGACGGGCGTCTCCAAGGGCGCGACGCTGGTCCACCGCAACCTGATCGCGAACCTGCTGCAGATGGAGGCGTGGCTGCAGCCCGCGCTCGCCGACCCGCGCAAGGGCCCGCCGCCGGCGCAGCTGAACTTCGTGTGCGCGCTGCCGCTGTATCACATCTTCGCGATGACCGTGTGCTGCCTGCTCGGCCTGCGCACCGGGGGGTTCAACATCCTGATCCCGAACCCGCGCGACGTTCCCGCGCTCGTCAGGGAGGTGCGGCCGTACCGGATGCACCTGCTGCCGGCGGTCAACACGCTGTACAACCTGCTCGCGAACCACGCGGAATTCCGCACGCTGGACTTCTCCGAGCTGCGCGTCTCCGCGGGCGGGGGGATGGCGGTGCAGGGCGCGGTCGCCGAGCAGTGGCTCGCTCTCACCGGCTGCCCGATCTGCGAGGGCTACGGCCTGTCCGAGACCTCGCCGTCGGTGGTCTCGAACCCGACGGACACCGACCGCTTCACCGGCACGATCGGGCTGCCGATGCCGTCGACCGAGATCGAGATCCTCGACGACGCCGGCGCGCCGGTGCCGCTCGGCGAGCGCGGCGAGATCGCGATCCGCGGGCCGCAGGTGATGGTCGGGTACTGGCAGCACCCGGACGAGACCGCGAAGGTCATGACGCCGGACGGCTTCTTCAAGTCGGGCGACGTCGGCGTGATGGACGAGAACGGCTACGTGAAGATCGTCGACCGCAAGAAGGACATGATCCTGGTCTCGGGCTTCAACGTGTACCCGAACGAGGTCGAGGACGTGGTCGCGGGCTGCCCGGGCGTGCTCGAGTGCGCGGCGATCGGCGTGCCGGACCCGAACTCGAACGAGGCGGTGAAGGTGTTCGTGGTCCGCAAGGACCCCGGGCTCACCGAGCGCGCGGTGATCGACTACGCGGCGCAGCACCTCGCCGGCTACAAGAAGCCGAAGCACGTCGAGTTCCGGGCCGAGCTGCCCAAGACCAACGTCGGCAAGATCCTGCGGCGCGAGCTGCGCGACCAGGAACTGAAGAAGGCGGCGTAGCGTGACCCGACCCGATACCCTGCTGCAGCACGGCGACGCGCTGCCCGGCGACGACAGTTCGGTCGCGCCGCCGATCCATCCGAGCGCGACGTTCCGCGCGGCGGACGCGGCCGACTTCGCGCAGATGGCGAGCCAGCCGCGCCACCCGCGCTACTACACGCGCTACGGCAACCCGACGCTCGAGCGTGTCGCGCAACTCGTCGCGGCACTCGAGGGCGGCGAGGCCGGGCTCGTCACGGCGAGCGGCATGGGCGCGATCAGCGCCGTTCTGATCGGGCTGCTGAAGGCGGGCGACCACGTCGTCGGGCAGACGAACCACTACATGGGGACGACGCGGCTGCTCACCGAGCTGCTGCCTCGTTTCGGCGTCGATTGCACCCTGGTCGACCAGGCCGACGCGAGCGCGTTCGAGGCCGCGATCACGCCGCGAACGCGGCTGATCGTCACCGAGACCCCGGCGAACCCGACGCTCGCGCTCACCGACCTCGCCGCGGTCGCCCGGGCGGCCCGCGCGCGCGGGATCCTCACGCTCGCCGACAACACCTTCGCGAGCCCGCTGAACCAGCGCCCGCTCGAGATGGGCATCGACGTCGTCGTCCACAGCGCGACGAAGCTGCTCGGGGGGCACCACGACCTCACCGCCGGCGCGGTGGTCGCGAGCGCGGCGCTGATCGAGCGCATCTGGGACAGCGCGATCGTGCTCGGCGCCGTGCTCGCACCGCACGACGCGTGGCTGCTGCTGCGCGGGATGCGCACGCTGTCGGTGCGCGTGGAACGGGCGAATCGCAGCGCGCTGTCGATCGCGCGATGCCTCGAGGGGCTGCCCGAGGTCGAGCGCGTGCACTTCCCCGGCCTGGAGAGCCACCCGCAGCACGCGCTCGCGCGCGAGCAGATGCGCGGGTTCGGCACCGTGGTCGCGGTGCAGGTGCGCGGCGGCTATCGCGAGACCGAGCGATTCATGGGCCGGCTGAAGGTGTTCACGCAGGCGGTGAGTCTGGGCGGCGTCGAGTCGCTGGCGGCGCACGCGGCGGCGATGTGGGCGGGCTCGCTGTCGGATGCGGCGCTGCGCGAGGCCGGCATCGCGCCGAATCTGGTGAGGCTGTCGGTCGGCCTCGAGGACGAGCAAGACCTGATCGCCGATCTGGAGCAGGCGCTCTCGGGCGGGTGACGCCGGGCAGGCCAGGACGCGGGCGGACCGAGCATCGGGCGCCGTCCGGGGAGGGCGAAAAAAAAGCGCCGCATCGCTGCGGCGCCTTCCCGTTCGAACAACGAAGCCGGCCGAAGCCGGCTCGCGATCAGAACTGGTGACGGATACCGACGGCCAGGGCCTTCGGATCCAGGTCCGCACCGGCGCCGCCGACGGAGAAGTCGGAGCCGCGCAGCACGAAGTTGGAGGCCTTGTTGTTGCGCGCCGTGCCGTACGTGGCGTACAGGTTGGTGCGTTTCGACAGCGGGTGCACGTAGGCGACGCCGACCGTGTTCGACTTGGCGTCGGACGCCGACTCTTTCAGCGTCGAGACCTGGACGATGACTTCGCCCGCGCCCAGCTTGACGCCGGCGCCGACGTTCCAGTACGTCAGCTTGGTCGGGCCGTCCGGATCGGTGTTGGCATAGCCGCCGCCGACGCGGAACTGACCGAAGTTGTACTGGCCGCCGATACCCATCTTCTTGGCGGTGTTGACGGTGGGCGCCGAGTTGTCTTTCTCGTTCTCGTAGAACACCGCGGCGGAGATCGGGCCCATGTCGTAGGCGGCCGAAATGCCGAACGCGTTGCCGCGCGACTTCGGATCGACCTGCTGCTCACCGGCCGAGTACATGGCGCGGACCACGAAGCCGCTCATGCTCGGGGAGATGTACTGCAGCGCGTTGCTCCAGCGAACCGCCGAGCCACCGAAACCGCCGGCCGAAGCGACCGAGAAGTTCAGCGCGTTGCCCCACAGCCCGTAGCCCAGCATGTCCCACTTGCCGAGCGCCGAGAACCCGGGGGTGTAGTCACGACCGAGCAGGAACTGGCCGAACTTGCCCGCCAGCCCGACGACCGCGCGACGCTGGAACAGGCCTGTGCCGGACGCGTCGGACGCACCGGTGTCCTGCTTGTAGCCGCCTTCGAGGTTGAACACGGCCGACAGGCCGCCGCCCAGGTCTTCCGACCCGCGCACGCCCCAACGGCTCGTCGACTGGACGCCGGAAATGACGGCGAACGTGCTCTTGGCGGTGGTCGTGCCGTTGCCGCCGGCGTCGATCCAGCCCATGCCGGCGTCGGCGATGCCGTACAGCGTGACGTTGGTCTGCGCCAGCGCGAGCGACGGCAGGGCAGCCGCGACAGCCACTGCAAGAAGTGATTTCTTCATTGATCAAATCTCCTAGGTTTCTGGAATCAATCGGCGGCCCTCAAACCGCCGCAACTCCCCGAGTAAGCTCGAACCGAAGCCACCCCCGGATAGAAGTCCCGCGTATTGTCGCCAAATTCAGGTGACGGGCATAGTTGAACCGGTCGTGCCCTGTTGTTTTTCGCTATGATGTGGTTCTCGAACAACAGGCGGCGAAATGCCGCGACGGAGAGAGCCGATGACGATCCGGGCGCCCCTGACCCCGATGGAAAAAGCCCTGGCGATCGCCGGCCGGGCGCTCGCCACCGTGGCCGCGTCGGTGCCGTCGCAGCGGCCTTCGCCGGCGCGCGAGTTCGAGGAGCCCGACGAAATGAGCTCGGGCGAGCGCACCCTCGTGGCATCACTCATGCGGGTGAATCACGTCGGCGAGGTCTGCGCGCAGGCGCTCTACGAGGGCCAGGCCGCCACCGCCCGGGATCCCGAGCTGCGGGCCCAGTTCGTGAAGGCGGCCGCCGAGGAGACCGACCACCTCGTCTGGACGCGCGAGCGCCTGGGCGAGCTCGGCGCGCGGCCGTCGCTGCTCAATCCGTTCTGGTATGCGGGGGCGTTCGCGCTCGGGGCGGTCGCCGGGCGGCTGGGCGATCGCGTCAGCCTCGGTTTCATGGCCGAGACCGAACGGCAGGTCGAGCAGCACCTCGACGGCCACCTGCGCCGCCTGCCGGAGCAGGACGCCCGCTCGCGGGCGATCGTGCAGGCGATGAAGGACGACGAGATCGGGCACGCGGAGACCGCGCTGCGCCTCGGCGGCGTGGAGTTGCCGACGCCGGTGAAGGGCCTGATGCGGGCGGCCGCCAGGGTGATGACGACGACCGCGCACTATATATAGGGGGTCTTCAGTCCTCGACGACGTCCCAGGCCAGCGTGATCTCGGCCGTCTTGCCGAGCATCGCGGTCGCGGAGCAGTACTTGTCGTGCGAGAGCTTGATCGCGCGTTCGACGAGGTTCGGCTTCAGCCCCCGGCCGCGCACGGTGAAGTGGAATTCGATGCGCGTGAAGACCTTCGGGTCGGTGGGGGCGCGTTCGGCGACGAGCCGGGTGTCGCAGCCGCGCACGTCCTGGCCGCTCTTGCGCAGGATCAGCACGACGTCGTAGGCGGTGCACCCGCCCGTGCCGAGCAGCACCATCTCCATCGGCCGCGGTCCGAGATTGCGGCCCCCGCCTTCCGGAGCGCCGTCCATGACCACGGCGTGGCCGCTGCCGGTCTCCGCGACGAAGGTCATGCCGTCGGGGCCGGTCCACTTCACGTTGCATTCCACTGGGGTCTCCCGCCGGCCGCGCCGGCATTCCGCATGATGGGTTCGGGGGTTTCGGATCGCGGGAAGATTGCTGCAGTGCAGCAGTCCGAATTTAGAGCAATCCGTCTAATTCGAGCGACTGGCGGAGTGATTCCGGTGAGGCGGCGGTTCTGGGAAATCTATATTTAACATTAACTTATGAGCGTTTCTCAAGACTATCGTGAAGCTGGTGCTGTTGCATGATCGCGTCGGCGATCTTGCGTTGCACAACGCGTTGCGCTACAGTTCACCCATCGGTTGTCGACGACGCGGTTTCGAAGGCAACCCACCGATGTCTCCTCCACCCTCCTCCTTTGGTGGATTCAGCCCGAACGCTCGTTCGGGCTTTTTTTTTGGGTTCCCACCGGATCGCGTCAGAAGATTTTGACCGCGGGCCCGAGTTCGGGCTAGAATATCAGGCTTTCCGTGACAAGCCCCTTTCGTGAGGCGGCGCGCGGACTCACCCTACGGACACCGAGATGAAGACGTTTTCCGCCAAAGCGCACGAGGTCAAGCGCGACTGGTTCGTCGTCGACGCCAGCGGCAAGGTGCTGGGCCGGCTGGCCGCCGAGATCGCCCTTCGCCTGCGCGGCAAGCACAAGCCCGAGTTCACCCCGCACGTCGACACCGGCGACTTCATCGTCGTCGTGAACGCGGCCCAGATCAAGGTCACGGGGAACAAGGGCGAGGACAAGATGTACTACCGCCACAGCGGCTACCCCGGCGGCATCACCGAGACCAACTTCTCGAAGATGCAGTCGCGCTTCCCGGGCCGCGCGCTCGAGAAGGCGGTCAAGGGCATGCTGCCCAAGGGCCCGCTGGGCTACGCGATGATCAAGAAGCTGAAGGTCTACGCGGAAGGCGCGCATCCGCACGCCGCGCAGCAGCCCAAGGCGCTGAACATCTGATCCCGAATCACCCCCCCATTCCTCGAGGCGCTCTCCGATGATCGGCGATTACTACTACGGCACCGGCCGTCGCAAGACGTCCGTCGCCCGCGTGTTCCTGAAGAAAGGCTCCGGCAAGGTCGTCGTCAACGGCAAGCCGCTCGACGACTACTTCGCGCGCGAGACCGGGCGCATGGTCGTGCGCCAGCCGCTGGAACTGACCAACCACCTCGGCACGTTCGACATCAAGGTGAACGTCGACGGCGGCGGCGAGTCGGGCCAGGCCGGCGCGGTGCGCCACGGCATCACCCGTGCGCTGATGGACTACGACGAGACGCTCAAGCCGACGCTCTCCGGCGCCGGGCTGGTCACGCGCGACGCGCGCGAAGTCGAGCGCAAGAAGGTCGGCCTGCACAAGGCGCGCCGGCGCAAGCAGTTCTCGAAGCGCTGATCGGGTCACCACCCGATCGAGCGGGCGCGCCGCCTCCAGGGGCGGACGCCGGAAAGCCGCCGCGAGGCGGCTTTGTCTCTTTGGGCGACGAAAGGACACGCACATGATCAAGGTCGGCATCGTCGGCGGCACCGGTTACACCGGGGTCGAACTGCTCAGGCTGCTGGCGCAGCACCCGCAGGCGGAACTCGTCGCGATCACGTCGCGCAAGGAGACCGGGATGCCGGTCGCCGAGATGTTCCCGTCGCTGCGCGGACGCGTCTCGCTGGCGTTCTCCGACCCGGCGAGCGCGGCACTCGAGAAGTGCGACGTCGTCTTCTTCGCGACGCCGCACGGCGTGGCGATGGCGCAGGCGCCGGCGCTGCTCGCCGCGGGCGTCAAGGTGATCGACCTCGCGGCCGACTTCCGGCTGAAGGACACCGCGCAGTTCGAGCACTGGTACAAGATGGCGCACACCTGCCCGCAGGTGCTCGAGGAGGCGGTGTACGGGCTGCCCGAGGTCAATCGAGAGCGCATCCGCGCCGCGCGCGTGATCGGGCTGCCCGGCTGCTATCCCACGTCCGTCCAGCTCGGCCTGCTGCCGCTGCTCGAGCCCGCCGCCGGCGACCTCGTCGACCCGGACTCCCTGATCGCCGACTGCAAGTCCGGCGTCTCGGGGGCCGGGCGCAAGGCCGAGGTGCACACGCTGCTCGCCGAGGCGAGCGACAACTTCAAGGCCTACGGCGTCGACGGCCACCGCCACCTGCCCGAGATCGTGCAGGGGCTGGTCGCGATCGCGGGGCGCCCGGTGCGGCTGCTGTTCACGCCGCACCTCGTGCCGATGATCCGCGGCATCCACTCGACGCTCTACGCGCGCCTGCGCCCGGGCGCGCGCGACGTCGACTTCCAGGCGCTGTACGAAGCCCGCTTCCGCGACGAGCCGTTCGTCGACGTGATGCCGCGCGGCTCGACGCCCGAGACGCGCTCGGTGCGGGCGTCGAACATGGTGCGCATCGCGGTGCACCGGCCGCAGGGCGGGGACACGCTGGTGATCCTGGTCGTCGAGGACAACCTCGTGAAGGGGGCGTCCGGCCAGGCGGTCCAGGTGATGAACCTGATGTTCGGGCTGCCCGAGACCCTGGGGCTGACGCAGCTGCCGGTGCTACCATAACCGCCCTTCCCCTGCGGGGCGGGCCGCGCGGGCGGCCCGCCGAGGCATGCCTCGTGAAGCTCAAGCTGCTCGCGCCGCTGCGCTCCGTCAGCGCGCCCCGGATGACGATCCGGCGCCACGTGCCGTGGCCGCTGCGAATGGCGGCGATCGTGCTTTCGGTGGTGGTCGGCGCGGTGGGGGCGATCGGCGCGTGGCAGGTCTTCCTCGGCAATGCCGCGATCGAGCGCCGGGTCCTGGCCGAGCAGGTGACGTCGCTCGAGGCCCGGCTCGCGACGGAATCGGCCGAGCGCCAGCGGCTCGAAGCGATCGCCAACTCGGCCGACAGCCAGCTCGTGGTCGCCCGAACCGCGGCCGACCGGCTCGCGCGCGAGATGCGCAGCCTCGAGAACGAGAACGGCCGGCTGAAGGCGGACCTCGCCTACCTCGAGAGCCTGCTGCCCGCAGGCGGCGCGGAGGGGCCGGTCGCGATCCGGCGCTTCGAGGTGGAGCCCGACGCCGCCCCCGGCCAGATGCGATACAAGGCACTGCTCACGCAGGGCGGACGCGCGGAGCGCGACTTCGAGGGCTCGCTGCAGCTCGTCGTCAGCGCGGTGGCCAACGGCAAGGCCTCGACGATCACGTGGCCGCGCCAGGGCGCCGACGCCGAGCGCGAGCGCATGAAGGTGGCGTTTCGCCGCTATCGCCGCGTCGAGGGGCAGTTCGAGGTGCCGAGCGGCGCCACGGTGCGCTCGGTGCAGCTGCGCGTGATCGAGGGGGGCGCGGTCAGGGCCCAGGAAACCGTGGTGCGCTGAGGGACGCGCGAGCGCGCGCGGCGAGGCGCGCCGACGCGCCGGGGATGACGAGGCGCGCCGAAGCGCGCCCGCGACGAGGGGAGATCGGCGATGTTCGGAAAAGGCAAGGCGGCCGGCGGGGCGATCGAGAGCCTGATCGGCGTGGGCACGGTGATCGAGGGCGACCTGCACTTCAAGGGCGGGCTGCGCATCGACGGCCAGGTCAAGGGCAGCGTGCGCGCCGAGGAGGGCGCGCCGAGCACGCTGGTGCTCTCCGAGACCGCGTGCGTCGACGGGCCCGTGCGTGCGACGCACCTGGTCGTCAACGGCACGATCCGCGGGCCGGTGCACGCCGACGAGATGCTCGAGCTGCAGCCGAAGGCGCGCGTCGTCGGCGACGTCTCCTATCGGGCGCTCGAGATGCAGCCCGGCGCGGTGATCGAAGGGGTGCTGTCGCACCTTGAATCCGAGCGCCCCAGCCTCAAACTGGCCTCCAGCCAGACTTGAATCGCGCGCCGGAGCACCGGCGCGACGTTGCCCACGCCGGCGTGCAGGGTTTCGGCGGCGCGGCTACAATTGGGCACACTCAGGAGATGGATCGAATGAACGCAGTCACCGAAATGCCCGCACCGCTGGTCTTCACCGACAGTGCCGCGCAGAAGGTCCGTCAGCTCATCGACGAGGAGGGCAACCCGTCGCTGAAGCTGCGCGTGTTCGTCCAGGGCGGCGGCTGCTCCGGGTTCCAGTACGGGTTCACGTTCGACGAAGAGACGAACGACGACGACACCGTCATGGAGAAGAACGGCGTGACGCTGCTCATCGACGCGATGAGCTATCAGTACCTGACCGGCGCCGAGATCGACTACAAGGAAGACCTCGAGGGCGCGCAGTTCGTGATCAAGAACCCGAACGCGACCACGACCTGCGGCTGCGGGTCCTCGTTCTCGGTCTGATCCGGGCCGATCCCGGCGGCGCGGCCGCCGGGCGGGATGCGATGCAGGGGCGCCACGGGCGCCCCTCGTCGTCTGGGTTCACGCCGGCGCAGGGTAGATCGCCCCCAGCACGCGGGGGCCGCGCGCACCGGTCACCGCCGGCAGGTTGGCCGGCAGCCCGTCGATCCGCCGGGCGGCGAGCCACGCGAACGCCACCGCCTCGACCGCCTGCGGCGGCGCGCCGAGCGCGGCCGTCGAGCGCACCGGCGCCGGCGCACAGTGCGCGGACAGCCGCGCCGCCAGGAAACCGTTCTCCGCGCCACCCCCGCACAGGTAGACCTCGTCGGCCGCGAATGCGCGGCACGCGCGGGCGACCGTCGTCGCGGTGAGCTCCGCGAGCGTCGCCTGGACGTCGGCGGGGGCGGGCGCCGCGCCGCCGCGGGCGAGCACGGCGTCCAGCCAGCCGGCGTGGAAGAGGTCGCGCCCGGTGCTCTTGGGCGGCGCGAGGCGGAAGTAGGGTTCCTCCAGGCAGCGGGCGAGCAGCGCCGCGTCCACCCGTCCGGTCGCGGCCCACGCGCCGCCGCGGTCGTACGGCGCGCCGAGGTGGCGCTCGCACCAGCCGTCCATCAGCACGTTCGCCGGCCCGGTGTCGAACCCGAGCACCGGTTCGCCCGGCGCGAGCAGGCTCACGTTGGCGATGCCGCCCAGATTGACGATCGCGCGGCGCCGGGACGTGTCGCCGAACACCTGTGCGTGGAACGCCGGCACGAGCGGTGCGCCCTGGCCGCCGGCGGCGACGTCGGCGCTGCGGAAGTCGCACACGACCGGCAGCCCGCCGCGCTCCGCGAGCCGCGCGCCGTCGATCAGCTGGATCGTGTAGCCGAGCTCCGGGCGGTGGCGCACGGTCTGGCCGTGGGCTCCGACCGCCGCGACCTCGACGCCGGGCGCGCCGGCGCGCAGGTCGGCGACGACCGCCGCGTACAGGTCGGCGAGCTCGCGTGCCGCGGCGGCCGCGCGTGCGAGCTCGTCGGGGCCCGGCGCCTGGAGCGCGAGCAGTTCGGTTCTCAGTGCGGGGGGGATCGGGCGCGAGGCGCTCGCGAGGGTGCGCGCGGGCCGCCCGGCGTCGAACTCGACCAGCGCGCCGTCGACCGCGTCGACGCTGGTGCCCGACATCAGTCCGATGAAGCGGCGGGCCATGCGGGCGGGGGCGGCGCGGCGGGGGCGGGCTCGCCGCGCCCCGCTTCGGCGGTGCGCCGGACTACTGGAAGCGGGCGACGCGCACCGCGTCGGCCTGCGCGAAGCGCCCGCGCACCGCGGCGACGCCGTCGGCGAATTTCTGCCTGTCGGGCCCGTCGAGCACTCGCGACTCGGCGACCGTCACCGACATCGGGTCGATGTGCTCGGCGCCGACCTTCATCTCGTAGTGCAGGTGCGGCCCCGTCGCCCAGCCGGTCTGCCCGACGGCACCGACGACGTCGCCCTGCGACACCTTCGCCCCGGGACGGATGCCGTCGGCGAAGTGCTGCAGGTGGGCGTACACCGACGAGTAGTGGTTGCGGTGCCTGATCACGACCATGTTGCCGTAGCCGCGCTGCTGCCCGGCGAACTCGACCGTGCCGTCGGCGGTCGCGCGCACGCGCGTGCCCGCGGGCGCGGCGAAGTCCACGCCGCGATGCGCGCGCCAGTCGCGGAAGATCGGGTGCAGGCGCGACTCGGTGAACCCGGACGTCACGCGGCTGAACTCAAGCGGGTTGCGCAGGAACGCCTTCTTCAGGCTGTGCCCGTCGAACGCGTAGTACTCGCCGCGGCCGCCGTGCTCGTACCACATCGCGTCGTGGCGCTTGCCGGCGTTGACGAACTCGATCGCGAGCACGCGGCCGGTGGCCGGGGCGTCGAAGCTGCCGGCTTCGCGGACGGTCTCGTAGACGACGCGCAGCCGGTCGCCCTTGCGCAGGTCGCGCTGGAAGTCGATGTCGCCGCCGAACACGTCGGCGACCTTGATCGCGACCGCCTCGGGAATCCCGGCGGCGTCGGTGGCCGCGAACAGCGACGACTGGATCTCGACGCTGCGGATCTCCTGGCTGCGCTCGAGCGGGATGTCCTGCTCGGAGGCGGCGAGCTCGTCGTCGGTGCGGCGGATCTCGACGCGCTTGGCCGGGCGCGCCGTTTCGGCGTCGCGATCGTCCTCGAGGCCGCCGAGGCGGTAGGTGAACCGCTGAACCCGGCCGTACGAGTCGATCTCGGCCTGCACCGTGCGTCCGGCGCGCATCTGCATCGCCTTGCGGCCGACGGGGTCGGACGCGACGAAGCGCAGGAACTGCGCGTCGTTGGCGCCCAGCCGCGCCATCAGCTGCGCGAGCGTGTCGCCGCGGCGGATCGTCTCGGTCTGGTTGAATCGATCGAGGGAATCGGGGACCTGCAGCGACAGCGGCACCGCATCGACGACGGTGCGCGCCGGCGGCAGCTCGCTGCTCGCGAGCGGCGCCACGCCGAAGGCGGTGACGGCCGCGAGGGCGGTCACCAGTCCGGTCACGATCGCGATCTCCCTGAAGCGCTTGTCGTGAGGTGTCATTGTTCCGATGGGTGGACGTTTTTTTGGGGGCGACCCGGTCGGATAGAATCGCCGACCTGCCCGAACGCTCGACCCGGCATTCTAAACCAAAAGGCGTAGCCCAAATGGTTCTACCTGCAGGAAAACGCGATGAACGCTGAAAAGACGCCGATCAGCGACGCCGTGCGCCACGCGCTGGCGGTCAGCCTGCGCGGCTGCGACGAGCTGCTGATCGAATCCGACTGGGTCGACAAGCTCGCCCGCAGCGAGGCGACCGGCCGGCCGCTGCGGATCAAGCTCGGGCTCGACCCGACCGCGCCGGACCTGCACCTCGGGCACACCGTCGTGCTCAACAAGATGCGCCAGCTCCAGGACCTCGGGCACACGGTGATCTTCCTGATCGGCGACTTCACCGCGATGATCGGCGACCCGTCGGGGCGAAATTCCACGCGCCCGCCGCTCACTCGCGAGCAGATCGAGCAGAACGCGAAGACGTACTTCAACCAGGCCAGCCTGGTGCTGGACCCCGAGAAGACCGAGATCCGCTACAACTCCGAGTGGAGCGACCCGCTGGGCGCGCGCGGCATGATCCAGCTCGCCGCGAAGTACACGCTCGCGCGGATGATGGAGCGCGACGACTTCACCAAGCGCTTCAAGGGCGGGCTGCCGATCTCGGTGCACGAGCTGCTCTACCCGCTGATGCAGGGCTACGACTCGGTCGCGCTGAAGTCCGACATCGAGCTCGGCGGCACCGACCAGAAGTTCAACCTGCTGGTGGGCCGCGAGCTGCAGCGCGAGTACGGGCAGGAGCCGCAGTGCATCCTCACGATGCCGCTGCTCGAGGGCCTCGACGGCGTCGAGAAGATGTCGAAGTCCAAGGGCAACTACGTCGGCATCGCCGAGCCGCCGGGCGAGATGTTCGGCAAGCTGATGTCGGTGTCCGACGAGCTGATGTGGAAGTACTTCACGCTGCTGTCGTTCCGGCCGATGGACGAGATCGAGCGGCTGCGCCGCGAGTGCTCGGAGGGTCGCAATCCGCGCGACGCGAAGGTGATGCTCGGGCAGGAGATCGTCGAGCGCTTCCACTCGCGTGCGGCCGCGACGCAGGCGCTCGCGGACTTCGAGGCGCGCTTCCGGGAGGGGACGATCCCGGACGACATCCCGGAGGTGGCGCTCGCCGGCGCGCCGCTGGGCATCGCGCAGGTGCTCAAGCAGGCGGGGCTGGCGCCGTCGTCGTCGGAGGCGATGCGCAACGTCGAGCAGGGCGGCGTCAAGGTCGACGGCGCGCGCGTCGAGGACAAGGCGGCGAAGCTGGCTGCCGGTACCTACGTGGTCCAGGTCGGCAAGCGGAAGTTCGCGCGCGTGACGCTCGCGTGATCGCGCTCCTGCAGCGCGTCGACGAGGCGCGCGTCGAGGTCGACGGCCGCGTGGCCGGGCGCATCGGCCGCGGGCTGATGGTGCTCGTGTGCGCCGAGCGCGGCGACGGCGAGCGCCAGGCGGGGCAGCTCGTCGCCAGGCTGCTCGGCTACCGCGTGTTCCCGGACGACGACGGCCGGATGAACCGCTCGCTGCGCGACGTCGGCGGCGGCCTGCTGCTGGTGCCCCAGTTCACGCTCGCGGCCGACACGAACAGCGGCACGCGCCCGAGCTTCACGCCCGCCGCGCCGCCCGAGCTCGGGCGCCGGCTGTTCGATCGCTTCGTGTCGCTCGCGTCGGCCGAGCACCCCGGCGTCCAGACCGGGGTCTTCGGCGCCCACATGAAAGTGCACCTGGTCAACGACGGCCCGGTGACCTTCCAGCTCAGGATCCCACCCCCGTCACCGACGCAGTCCGCATGAAGCCGAGGTCCCCCGCGCATGACTGACATCCGAACCGAACTGATCCTGGTGCGCCACGGCGTGACCTCGTGGAACAAGGGGCATCGCTTCCAGGGCCACATCGACACGCCGCTCGACGACGAGGGGCTGCGCCAGGCCGAGCGGCTCGGGGCGCGCTTCGCCGCCGAGCGCGGCGCGGGCCGGCCGGTGAGCGCGGTCTACGCGAGCGACCTGCAGCGCGCGCGCGAGACCGCGCGGCCGATCGCGCAGACGCTCGGGCTCGAGCTGCGCGGCGAAGCCGGGCTGCGCGAGCGCCACTACGGCGCGTTCGAGGGCTGCACCGCCGAGGACCTGGAGCGCGACCACCGCGACGCGTTCGCGCGCTGGCGGGCGCGCGAGCCGGACTTCGAGCTGCCCGGCGGCGGCGAGTCGCTGCGCCGCTTCTACGAGCGCGTGTCGGAGACGATGCACGCGCTCGCGCGGCGCCACCCCGGCGAGCGCATCGTCGCGGTCACGCACGGAGGGTTCCTCGACTGCGCGTACCGGGTCGCGAGCGGGATGCCGCTCTCCGAGCAGCGCCGGCACGACCTGCTCAACGCGAGCGTGAACCGGATCGGCTGGGACGGCGAGCGCTTTTGGCTGATCGGGTGGGCCGACGTGGACCACCTGCGCGAGCCGACCGAGGATCCCGATCCGCGGTAGGCGGCCTGCGCGGGGCGGTTGCGCCCCCGGACGGCGCCCGACCACGCGGGCCGCCCGGTTCGCGACCCGAAACGCGCGAAAGCGCCCGGCGCGCGGTAGAATCCGGCCTTCCGCGTGACTGGCGAAACGGTCGCGCCCGACGCCCGCGCGTCGTGCGCCGTACCGGGGTGAATCGACACCGTGAAGCGCGGACTCGGCCGGCAGCCGGCGCCGTGGCGGCTCCCTCGTGCGGGAGCGCCCGACGCCGCGCGATCGGCAGCCGATCGCCTGGGCGTAGGTATCCCGCGGCCGCGCGCCGCGTCGTCGCCCACGCGTAGCAAAGGACCCCACCATGTTCGATCGCAAACTCGGTATCGCTCAGGCCGACCCTGAGATCTGGAACGCCATTGAGCTCGAGAACCGCCGCCAGGAGGATCACATCGAGCTGATCGCCTCGGAGAACTACGTGAGCCCCGCGGTCATGGCCGCCCAGGGCTGCCAGATGACCAACAAGTACGCCGAGGGCTATCCCGGCAAGCGCTACTACGGCGGCTGCGAGCACGTCGACGTCGCCGAGCAGCTCGCGATCGATCGCGTCAGGCGCCTGTTCGGCTCCGACTGCGCGAACGTGCAGCCGCACTCGGGCGCGCAGGCGAACGAGGCGGTGTTCATGGCGTTCCTGAAGCCCGGCGACACGATCATGGGCATGAGCCTCGCCGAGGGCGGGCACCTCACGCACGGCATGGCGCTGAACATGTCGGGCAAGTGGTTCAACGTGGTCTCGTACGGGCTCGACGCGAAGGAGGCGATCGACTACGACGCGATGGAGGCGCGCGCCCGCGAATCGCGGCCCAGGCTGATCATCGCCGGGGCGTCGGCGTACTCGCTGCACATCGACTTCGAGCGCTTCGCGCGCGTGGCGAAGGAGGTCGGCGCGGTGTTCATGGTCGACATGGCCCACTACGCGGGGCTGATCGCAGCGGGCGTGTACCCGAATCCGGTGCCGCACGCCGACGTGGTCACGTCGACCACGCACAAGACGCTGCGCGGACCGCGCGGCGGCATCATCCTGATGAAGGCCGAGCACGAGAAGGCGATCAACTCGGCGATCTTCCCGGGGCTGCAGGGCGGCCCGCTGATGCACGTGATCGCGGCCAAGGCGGTCGCGTTCCAGGAGGCGCTCTCGCCCGGGTTCAAGGAGTACCAGCGCCAGGTCGTGAAGAACGCCGACGTCCTCGCGAAGACGCTGATCGCGCGCGGACTGCGCATCGTGTCGGGCGGCACGCAGAGCCACGTGATGCTGGTGGACCTGCGCGCCAAGAAGATCACCGGCAAGGCGGCCGAGGCGGTGCTGGGCAGCGCGCACATCACGGTCAACAAGAACGCGATCCCGAACGATCCCGAGAAGCCGATGGTCACCAGCGGCATCCGCCTGGGGTCGCCGGCGATGACCACGCGCGGCTTCGGCGAGCGGCAGGCCGAGCAGGTCGGCCACCTGATCGCCGACGTGCTCGAGAACCCGTCGGACGAGGCGAACCTCGCGCGGGTGCGCGAGAAGGTCGGCGCGCTGACGCGCGAGTTCCCGGTTTACGGCTGACGGAAGGACGGCCACTGCCGTGAGCCGGAGCACGGCGGCCTGTCCGCCGTGTACTCCGACCCTGGGGCCGATACGCGCAGCCGATGGTGCGACGGCCTCGCGGCCGATATTCGACCGGCCACGAAGCCCCGACCATGAACGGTGTTGAGTCGTTCGTGGCGGGCGCTTATGCTTGGCGGAACCGGTCGAGGGAAGGAGGCGTTCGATGGCTGCGGTGTTCCAGCCGCTCAAGGCGCTGATCTCGGTCGAGCAGTATTGCCGGATGGCGGAGGCGGGCGTGTTCGAGCCCGACGCGCGCATCGAGCTGATCGACGGTGAGCTGTTCGAGTTGGCCCCGATCGGCGTGCGTCATCTGCAGGCGGTCAACCGGCTCAACCGGCTGCTCGTGCTCGCGTATGCGGACCTCGCAGTCGTGTCCGTTCAGAATCCGGTCGTGCTGCGCCCGCGCTCGGTGCCGCAGCCGGATCTCGCGGTGCTGAGCCCGCAGGCGAACGAGCGCGGCCACCCGTTGCCCGAGACGGCCGACGCCTGGCTGGTGGTCGAGGTCGCCGATTCCTCGCTGAGCTGGGACCGGATCGTGAAGTTCCGGTTGTACGCCCGTGGAGGCGTTCCGGTGGCATGGCTCGTCGACGTCGCCGCGGAGCGCGTCGAGGTTTACGAGCGGCCGGGGGCCGAGGGTTTCGAACGGCGGTTTGTCGTCGAGTCGGGCGGGGTGCTCGAATTGCCGGGCCTGCCGGGGCGCACGATCGAGGTGAGCGCGATCTTCGGCTGAGCCGTCCGCCGAGCGCCGCGTGGAGGTGCAATAGAATCTCCCGATGCGCTGCCCCTTCTGCGATCACGCCGACACCCAGGTCATCGACAGCCGCGTCTCCGACGAGGGCGACAGCATTCGTCGCCGGCGGCGCTGCCCGAACTGCGACAAGCGCTTCACCACGTACGAGCGCATCGAGCTGTCGATGCCGGCGGTGGTCAAGAAGAACGGCTCGCGCGTGGAATTCGACCGCCGCAAGCTGCGCGCGTCGATGGCGCTGGCGCTGCGCAAGCGGCCGGTCGCGGCCGAGGCGGCCGACGCGGCGATCCACCGCATCGAGGAGAAGCTGCTCAGCCTGGGGCTGCGCGAGATCGCCAGCGAGAAGGTCGGCGAGCTCGTGATGCGCGAGCTGAAGAAGCTCGACAAGATCGGCTACGTCCGATTCGCGTCCGTGTACCGGAACTTCGAGGACGTCGACGACTTCGCCGAGGTGATCCAGGAGGTGCGGCCGCGCAAGCGGCGCTGACGCGGCGGGCCGCGCAGCCTCGGTACGCCACGGATCGGGGGGGGGCCGCCGCGGCGCGGGTCGGCCGGTCGCGAAGTCGGGTCAGCCGAACGCGAAAGCGCAGCAGCCGATCTCGAAGGCGGGTCAGCCGAACGCGAAAGCGCAGCAGCCGATCTCGAAGGCGGGTCAGCCGATCGCGCCGCTGACGCTGCGCGTATCGCGCGGTGCCTTCAGGTCGTCGGCCCGGCGAACGTGCGGCGGGCGCGGCGTCAGCGCGGTGGCCACCCGATCGCGGCCGAGCGCCTTGGCGAGATACAGCAGGCGGTCGGCGACCGAGAGCAATTCGTCGAAGTCGGCGGTCTGCGCGCTGGTCGCGACGCCGATCGACACCGAGAGATCGATGCGCACGCCGTCCGAGACGAAGGGGTCGTCGCGCACCGCGGCGCAGACGGCGTCGGCCGCCGCGTGCACGCCGGCGTCGTCCGGGCGCCGGACGATCGCGCAGAATTCCTCGCCGCCGTAGCGGCCGATCTCGTCGCCGGGCCGCAGTGCGCGCTGCAGCGTGCGCGCGACGTGCGCGAGCACGCGGTCGCCGACGCGGTGGCCGTGGCGGTCGTTGACCTGCTTGAAGAAGTCCAGGTCGATCATCAGCAGCCCGGTCACGCCCGGGCCGCGGCCGACCGAGGGCGCGAGCAGCTCGCGCGCGCGCTGGAAGATCGTGCGCCGGCTCGCCAGGCCGGTGAGCTCGTCGGTGGTCGCCCAGCGGCGCAGCTCCGCGCCCATGCGCGCGTTGACCCAGGCGGTCAGGTTCATCGCGTAGAGCATCGGGGCCAGCGTGAACATCCCGGCGACGGCCGCCTGTAGCCCGCCGATCGCGTACTCGCCGCCCGGCGACGTCTGCACGCCGAACGCCAGGATCGAGACGCTGCGCGCCGCGTGCGCGACGGCGATCGTCGACACGAGCGCGATCGCGCACGCGACCGGCACCGGCGGGTCGAGCCGCAGGCGGCGCGCGAGCAGCGGGATCATCAGCACGCAGCAGCCGCCCTGCACGAACGAGGTCAGCAGCAGCCGTTCGACGTTCGGCTGCGGCCCGTCGCCGAGCCACACCTGGAACGCGAAGATCGCGGCACTCGCGCCGGCCGCGACCCACGGCAGCGGGCGGGCGTGGCACAGCCTGCGCGTCGACTCGTAGAACACGACGGCGCCGACCGGTCCGAGGGTGTTGGCGAGCGTGTAGGTGACGAACCCCGGCACCTGGCCGCGCAGCGCGATGCCGAGCATCGACAGCCCCATGCACGCGAGCCCGAGCGCGCCCCAGGCGACCGCGGGGATCGACGGCCGGTGCAGCCGGCGCATCGCGAAGATCGTGACGGCGCACGACAGGCTCGTCAGGGCGCCTGCGAGGAACAGCGTCCGGATGTCGAATTCGCCGGTCATCCTGCGAGACTAACCGGCCGGGCGTGCGCCGACGGCCGCGGCCGCGACCGTCGTCCGCGCGGCGCCGACGAACGTTGTTGCGCCGCGGACGCGGGGCCGTCCCCCGCGCGCCGCCCCCGGCGCCGGGCCGTCGGCCGGCCCGGCCCGGGCAGGCGGCGGCACGCGGGCCGGGCGGGCGGCGGCCCGCGGCCGGCTGCCGCCGCCGCGCGGATCTGGTCCAGCGTCAGGTTGGGCGTGATCGCCTGCGGATCCACCGCGAGGTGAACCAGCGCCGGCCGCCGGCGGCTGTCGGCGAACGCGAGCGCGCGCTCGAGTGCGGGGCCGAACTGCGCGGTCTCGACGACCCGCTCGCCGAAGCCGCCGAAGGCCTCGCAGTAGCGCACGAAGTCCGGGTTCGCCAGTTCGCTGCCCAGCACGCGTTCAGGATACTCGCGCTCCTGGTGCATGCGCACGGTCCCGTACATGCCGTTGTCGAACAGCAGCACGACGACGCCCGCGCCGTACTGGGCGGCGGTCGCGAGCTCCTGGGCGGTCATGAGGAAGTCGCCGTCGCCCGCGAAGCACACGACGGTGCGCTCGGGTTGGGCGATCTTGGCGGCCACCGCGGCCGGCACGCCCATGCCCATCGCGCCGGAGGTCGGAGCGAGCTGCGAGCGGGTCTGGCCGCCGCCGGCGCGCGCGGCGATCGGCGCGTAGCGCCAGAACCGGTGCGCCCACGTGGCGAAGTTGCCGGCGCCGTTCGTGATGATCGTGTCGGCCGGGACGCGCGCCCGCAGCGCCTGGACGACCTCCCAGAGGTCGAGCGCGGGGGCGAGCTTCGCCATCGCCGGCGGTCGCTGCTGCCAGGCCTCGTAGTCGGCGCGCGCCGCCGCGGCCGTGCCCTGCCACGCGCTCGCGTCGACCCTCAGCGCACGAACCGCCTGCGCGAACTCGGGCATGCCGGCGTTGATCATCAGCGACGCCTGGTACACGCGCCCGAGCTCCTCTGCACCGGGGTGCACGTGCACCATCGGCTGGCGCGGCACCGGCGCCTCGAACAGCGTGTAGCCGGACGTGGTCATCTCGCCCAGCCGCGGGCCCACCGCGAGGACGAGGTCGGACTCGCGCACCCGCGCGGCGAGCTTCGGGTTGATGCCGATGCCGACGTCGCCGCAGTACTGCGGGTGGTGGTTGTCGAAGACGTCCTGGAAGCGGAACGCGCAGGTCACCGGCAGCGCGTTGGCCTGCGCGAACTCGCGCATCGCGTCCATCGCGGCCGGCGTCCAGCCGGTGCCGCCGAGCACGAGGATCGGACGCCGTGCGCCCGCGAGCATGTCGCGAAGACGGTCGAGCTGGGCGGGCGACGGGCTCGCGCGCACCGGCACGAAGGCGCCGGTGTCGGCGACCGCCGCCTCGGACGCGAGCATGTCCTCGGGCAGCGACAGCACGACCGGGCCCTGGCGGCCGCTGGTCGCGACCTGGAACGCGTGCGCCATGTACTCCGGGATGCGGTCGGCGCGGTCGACCTGCGCGACCCACTTCGCCATCGGCCCGAACATGCGCCGGTAGTCGATCTCCTGGAACGCCTCGCGGTCGACGAAGTCGTTGCCGACCTGCCCGACCAGCACGATCATCGGCGTGGAGTCCTGCTGCGCGGTGTGGATGCCGATCGCGGCGTTCGTCGCGCCCGGCCCGCGCGTGACCATGATCACTCCGGGCTTGCCGGTGAGTTTCGCGTAGGCGTCGGCCATGAACGACGCGCCGCCCTCCTGGCGGCAGATCACGAAGCGGATCCGCTCGCGACGGGTGTACAGGCCGTCGAGCACCGCGAGATAGCTCTCGCCGGGCACGCCGAAGACGGTGTCGACGCCGTGGACCGCGAGCGCGTCGGCGAGGATCTGGCCGCCGCTGCGCGCGGCGGGCGGGGTCGTGGGGGTCAAGGCGATCTCCTGAGTCTGAACGTTCCGGTGAATCCGACGCTCACCTGGCTGCGACCGGGTTCCACCGGCAGCGCGGCGGCGTCGCCGGCGAGCATCGGGGCGGCGCGGGCCATCGCGACCGGCAGGCGCGGGTTCGACGAGACCAGCGCGGCGTCGACGAGCTCGGCGCCGGCGAAGCCGAGCGCCCGGGCCGCGGCGCGCGCGCGTTCGTGCAGCCTCGCCGCGGCGTCGGTCGTGAGGGCGGCCTCGGCCTGCGCGCGGCGTTCCGCCGACAGCCTGAAACCGATCGAGCCGACGTTCAGCCGGCCGGCGACCGCGCCCGCCGCGCGCGAGACGGCCGCGATCTCCGTCGACTCGACGACCAGCTCGCCGCGAACCCGCCAGCCTTCGATGCGGCCGTCGCGCCCGTAGCGCGGCTGGGTGAAGTAGGTGCCCGAGTGCACGACGAGCGCCGGGTCGCGCCTGAGCTCGGCGAGTGCGTCCTGGAGCGCGGCGTTGACCGCCGCTTGAGGCCCCGCGGGCTGCGCGCCCTCGCGCTCCGCGAACAGCGTGGCGACCGCGGTGTCGTCGACGACCTCGCGCGTGGCCTGCGCGTCCAGCCGCAGCAGCGGCGCGTCGGGGTGGTAGGGCAGGTACGCGCCGGGCGGCGGCGGCGCCTGCGCGGCGGCGGCCGGCGCGAGCGCGATCAGTGCGAACGACGCGGCCGCGGACAGTGCCCGAGCCGCCGCCCGGCGCAGCGTGAGCCGGCCGGACCGCGCGACCGGCGCGACCGGCGCGACCGAAGCGCGCGGCTTCGCGACGGATCGGCCGGCGCGGGCATCCTGATCTGCGGACATCGGGGCTCCTCCAGGGTTCCGGCCTCGCGCCGGACGCGTCATGGTACTCGGTACAATCACGGCTCGAATGTTCACACCGGCCGACCACGACTTCATGGCCCGCGCGCTCGAGCTCGCGGCCAAGGGACTGTATTCGACGACCCCGAATCCGCGCGTGGGCGCGGTGATCGTGCGCGACGGCGAGATCGTCGGCGAGGGCTGGCACCGGCGTGCCGGCGAGCCCCACGCCGAGATCGTCGCGCTCGCGCAGGCGGCCGGGCTGGCGCGCGGCGCGACGGTCTACGTGACGCTCGAGCCGTGCAGCCACTTCGGGCGCACGCCGCCGTGCGTCGACGCGCTGGTCGACGCCCGCGTCGCCCGCGTCGTGGCCGCCATGGAGGACCCGAACCCGCGCGTCAACGGCAAGGGGCTCTCGCGCCTGCGCGACGCCGGTGTCGACGTCCGCTGCGGGCTGCTGCAGCGCGAGGCGCGCGAGCTGAACATCGGCTTCGTGTCGCGGATGGCGCGCGGCCTGCCCTGGATGCGCATGAAGACCGCCGCCAGCCTGGACGGCCGCACCGCGCTCCACGACGGCCGCAGCCAGTGGATCACCGGCGAGGCGGCGCGCGCCGACGGGCACGCGTGGCGCGCGCGCGCCTGCGCGATCCTGACCGGCATCGGCACCGTGCGCGACGACGACCCGCAGATGAACGTGCGCATGGTGCAGACGCAGCGCCAGCCGCTGAAGGTGCTCGTCGACTCGAAGCTCGCGGTGGACCTCGGCGCGCGGCTGCTCAGGGACGGCAACGTGCTGGTCGCGACCGCGACGCACAACCCCGGCAAGGCGTCGGAGCTGCGCGACCGCGGCTGCGAGGTGATCGAGCTCGGCAACGCGGCGGGCAAGGTCGACCTCCCGGCGCTGGTGCGCGAGCTCGGGGCGCGCGGGATCAACGAGGTTCACGTCGAGGCCGGATTCAAGCTCAACGGTTCGCTGCTGCGCGAAGGCTGCGTCGACGAGCTGCTGGTCTACCTGGCGCCGTCCCTGCTCGGCGACGCGGTGGGGATGTTCGATCTCGCGCCGCTCGACGACCTCGAGCGGCGAACCCGGCTCGAGTTCCACTCGGTCGAGCCGGTCGGGCCGGACGTGCGCATCCTCGCGCGCTTCGCGCCGCAGGAATGACCGGCGCGCGCGCCGCGCCGAAGGAGAAGATCGCATGTTCACGGGCATCGTGGCCGCCGTCGGCCGGATCGAGTCGGTTCAGCCGCTGGGCGACGGCGTTCGGCTGTCGGTCGACGCGGGTAACCTGGGGCTGGACGACGTCGCGATCGGCGACTCGATCGCGATCCAGGGCGCTTGCATGACGGTGGTCGCCGCCGAAGGGCGGCGCTTCACCGTCGAGGTCTCGCGCGAGAGCCTGGACAAGACCGTGGGGCTGGACCGCGCCGGCGAGGTCAATCTCGAGAAGGCGCTCACGCTCGCCGACCGGCTGGGCGGTCACCTGGTCACCGGGCACGTCGACGGCATCGGGCGCGTCGAGCGCTTCGAGCAGGCCGGCGAGTCGTGGAAGCTCGACGTCCTCGTGCCGCCCGCGCTGTCGAAGTACTTCGCGTACAAGGGATCGGCGACGGTCAACGGCACCAGCCTGACCGTGAACACGGTGGTCGACACCCCGCGCGGCGCGGTGATCGGCATCAACCTGATCCCGCACACGATCGCGGTGACCACGCTCGGGCGCCTGAAGGCGGGCGACGCGGTGAACCTGGAAGTCGACCTGATCGCTCGCTACGTCGAGCGCATGCTCCAGGACACGACGCTGGGCGGCGCCGGGCGCTGACGGCCGGCGTTTCGCCGCCGGCGCGATGTCAATCCGCATGGCGCGAACCCGCGCCCGGGGGTAGAAGGGAGGGCGACGAGTCTCACGGGGTCATCCGCGTGACGAGCCGCGAAGCTTGCGCAGTGCCGGACGGCGCGGCGCGCGCACCGCCCCCGTGGCACGCGCGCGACGCCGGCGCGGTGCTGCGCGAACTCGGCACCGATGCCGTCCGCGGCCTGGCGGCCGGCGAGGCCGCGGCGCGCCTCGCGCGCGACGGGCCCAACGAGCTGCCGTCGCACGCCCGGCGCTCGCCGGCGCGGATGCTCGCCGGCCAGTTCACCGACTTCATGATCGTCGTGCTGCTGGCCGCGGCGGGGGTCTCGGGCCTGCTCGGCGAGGCCGGCGACGCGATCGCGATCGTCGTCATCGTCGTCGTCAACGCGCTCGTGGGCTTCGCGCAGGAATACCGTGCCGAGCGCGCGATGCAGGCGCTCAGGCGGCTCGCGGCCTCCGACGCGGCCGTGCTGCGCGAAGGCGCGCGCGTCGGCGTGCCGGCCGCGCGGCTGGTCGTCGGCGACGTGGTGCTGCTCGAGGCGGGCGCGATCGTCCCGGCGGACGTCCGGCTGCTGGAGGCGGCGCAGCTGCGCATCGACGAGTCGCTGCTCACCGGCGAATCGGTGACCGTCGACAAGCACTGCGCCGCGATCGCGGCCGGCGACGCCCCGCTCGCCGAGCGCTTCGACATGGCGTACCGGGGCACGGCGGTGGCGCAGGGCCGCGGCACCGGCGTCGTCGTCGCCGTCGGCGCGCGCACCGAGCTCGGCCGCATCGCGGCGCTGCTGCAGTCGGTCGAGGAGCCGAAGACGCCGCTGCAGAAGCGGCTCGCCGCCTTCGGCCGGCGCCTCGGGGCGGTCGTGCTCGCCATCTGCGCGGTGGTGTTCGCCGCGGGGATCGCGCGCGGCGAGCCGCCGGTGCTGATGTTCCTCACCGCGGTCAGCCTCGCGGTCGCCGCGATCCCGGAGGCGCTGCCCGCGGTCGTCACGATCCTGCTCGCGCTCGGCGCGCGGCGGATGGTGCGCGAGAACGCGCTCGTGCGCCACCTGCCGGCGGTCGAGACGCTGGGGTCGGTCAGCTGCATCTGCTCCGACAAGACCGGCACGCTGACACTCAACCGCATGACGGTCCGGGTGCTGCACGCGAGCGGGCGCGCGCTGCGGGACTGGCACGCGCCGTCCCCGGCCGCGGCGGCGCTGCTCGAGGCGGTGGTCCTCGACAACGACGCGGGCACCGCCGCCGACGGCACGCTGCTCGGCGACCCGACCGAGACCGCGCTCGTCGCGGCGGGGGCGCTCGCGGGCATCGACAAGGCCGTTCTCGACGCGCGCCACCCGCGCGCGGGCGAGATCCCGTTCGACTCCGAGCGCAAGCGGATGACGACGCTGCACCGCGCGGCCGGCGGATTCGTCGCGTACACCAAGGGCGCGCCCGAGTCCGTGATCGAGCGCTGCACGCGCGCGCTCGGCGACGGCGGCGCCGGCAGCGAGGCCTTCGACCGCGAGCGGCTGCTCGCGCACGCCGAGCGCATGGCCGGGGACGGCATGCGCGTGCTCGCGGTCGCGCGCCGCGAGTGGCCGGCGATGCCGGCGCGCCTCGAGCCCGACGAGGTCGAGCGCGACATGGAGTTCGTCGGGCTCGTCGGCATGATCGACCCACCGCGGCCCGAGGCGCGCGACGCGGTGAAGCAGTGCGTGTCGGCGGGCATCGTTCCGGTGATGATCACCGGCGACCACCCCGCGACCGCGCGCGCCATCGCGCGCGAGCTCGGCGTGCTGGGCGACTCGGGCCGCGTGATGACCGGTGCCGAGCTCGCGCGGCTCGACGACGCCGGGCTGCTCGCGGCGGTCGACGCGGTGCGGGTGTACGCGCGCGTCGACCCCGCGCAGAAGATCCGCATCGTGTCCGCGCTGCAGTCGCGCGGGCGCTTCGTCGCGATGACCGGCGACGGTGTCAACGACGCGCCGGCGCTGCGGCGCGCGGACATCGGCGTGGCGATGGGGCGCGACGGTGCCGAGGTCGCGCGGGAGGCGTCGAGCCTGGTGCTGCTCGACGACAACTTCGCGACGATCGTCGCGGCGGTGCGCGAGGGCCGGCGCATCCACGACAACGTCCGCAAGTTCGTCCGCTACGCGATGACCGGCAACAGCGCGGAGGTCTGGACCGTCTTCGCCGCGCCGCTGCTCGGCATGCCGATCCCGCTGCTGCCGATCCACATCCTGTGGGTGAACCTCGTCACCGACGGACTGCCCGGGCTCGCGCTCGCCGCCGAGCCCGCCGAGCGCGGCGTGATGCGGCGCGCGCCGCGGCCCGCCGGCGAGAGCCTGTTCGCGCACGGCGCGTGGCAGTCGATCGTCGCCGTGGGGCTGGTGATGGCCGCCGTGTGCCTGCTCACGCAGGCGTGGGCGCTGGCCACCGGACGCGGGCACTGGCAGACGATGGTCTTCACGGTGCTCACGCTCTCGCAGCTGTCGCTGGCGCTGGCGCTGCGCTCGGAGCGCGAGTCGCTGTTCTCGCTGGGCGTGCGCTCGAACCTGCCGATGGCGGGTGCGATCCTCGCGTGCGTCGCGCTCCAGCTCGCGGCCGTCTACGTGCCGGCGCTGAACCCGGTCTTCCGCACGGCGCCGCTCGACGCCGGCGAGCTCGTGTTCTGCCTGTCGGCCTCGGCGGTGCCGCTGCTCGTCGTCGAGCTCGAGAAGCTCGCGCGCCGCCGCCGGGCGCGATGACGGCCGGCTCCGCCCGCAGCCGGGTCCGGAACCCGGACGGCGCGGTCGCGGGGCGACTTCCCGCGGACGTGCGGCATCGTCGGGGTCATCGGTCGCGTAAAATGCCGTCGATGAGCATCGCCACCATTCCCGAGATCGTCGCCGAGCTGAAGGCCGGCCGCATGGTCATCCTGGTCGACGAGGAAGATCGCGAGAACGAGGGCGACCTCGTCCTGCTCGCCGACTTCGTCACGCCCGAGGCGATCAACTTCATGGCCACGCACGCGCGCGGCCTCGTCTGCCTGACCCTCACCGAGGAACGCTGCCGGCAGCTGAACCTGCCCCTGATGGCGGCGAACAACGGCACCCGCACCGGCACCGCGTTCACGGTGTCGATCGAGGCGGCCGAGGGCGTGACCACCGGCATTTCGGCCGCCGACCGCGCGCGCACCGTGCAGGCGGCGGTCGCGCGCGACGCGACGCCCGACGACGTCGTCCAGCCGGGCCACATCTTCCCGGTGATGGCGCAGCCCGGCGGCGTGCTGATCCGCGCCGGCCACACCGAGGCCGGCTGCGACCTCGGCGCGATGGCCGGTCACACCGCGGCCGCGGTGATCTGCGAGATCATGAAGGACGACGGGACGATGGCGCGGCTGCCCGACCTCGTCGAGTTCGCGAAGGTTCACGGGCTGAAGATCGGCACGATCGCCGACCTGATCCAGTATCGCAGCGCCCACGAGACGCTGATCGAGCGCGTCGCCGAGCGCGACGCGCACACGCAGCACGGCGCGTTCCGGCTGGTCGCGTACCGCGACAAGCCCAGCGGCTCGCCCCACCTCGCACTGGTGCGCGGCGAGATCGCGCCCGAGCGCGAGGTCCTGGTGCGCGTGCACGAGCCGCTCACGATCCTCGACCTCCTCGAGACCGGCGCCGGCACGCACTCGTGGCCGGTGAACCGCGCGCTGCAGGCGATCGCCGATCACGGCGCCGGCGTGCTGGTGATGCTGAACTGTGCCCAGCCGGGCGCGAACCTCTTCGACCAGGTGCGCGCGCTCGCGCGCTACGACCAGGACCACCACGCACGCGACCAGGACGTGCGGCGCGCGGTCAAGCTCGACCTGCGCACCTACGGCATCGGCGCCCAGATCCTCAAGGACCTGAACGTCGGCCGCATGCGGCTGCTCTCGCGTCCGCGCAAGATGCCGAGCATGACCGGATACGATCTCGAGATCTCGGGCTTCGAGCCCGGCCAATGAAGGACACGAAGTGACCGTAGAAGTATTCAATGCAGAACTCGACGGCGACGGCCTGCGCATCGGCGTCGTGCAGGCCCGCTTCAACGACGCGGTGTGCGTCGCGCTGCGCGAGTCCTGCCTCGCCGAGCTGCTCGAGCTCGGCGTCGCCGAAGAGGACATCTTCGTGTGCACGGTTCCGGGCGCGCTCGAGATCCCGCTCGCACTGCAGAAGCTCGCCCAGACCGACGAGTTCGACGCACTGGTCGCGATCGGCTGCGTGATCCGCGGCGAGACCTATCACTTCGAGGTGGTCTCCAACGAGAGCGCCGCGGGCATCGCGCGGGTCTCGCTCGACTTCTCCATCCCGGTCGCCAACGCGGTGCTCACCACGGAGAACGACGAGCAGGCCGAGGCGCGCGCCGCCGAGAAGGGTGCCGACGCCGCGCGCGTCGCGGTCGAGATGGCGCACATGACCGCGGCGATCCAGTCGCTCGCGCAGGTGCCGGATCCCGACGAGGACGCCGAAGAGTGACCGACGGCCGCGAACCCGCGCCGGCGCCGGGTCCCGGGCCGAAGCCGGCCAAGGCACCGCCGCGCAGCGCCCGCCGGCGCGCGCGCGAGCTCGCGGTGCAGGCGCTCTACCAGTGGCTGGTCTCGCGCGAGGATGCCGGCGCGGTCGAGGCGCACCTGTCCGAGTCGCCGGGGTTCGAGAAGGCCGACCGCGATCACTTCCGCGCGCTGCTGCACGGGGCGATCCGCGACGTCGACGCGCTGCACGAGGCGATCGCGCCGTTCCTCGACCGCCGCGTCGACGAGCTGAGCCCGGTCGAGCACGCGACGCTGCTGGTCGGGGCGTACGAGCTCGCGCACCACGCGGAAATTCCGTACCGCGTCGTCATCAACGAGGCGGTGGAGCTCGCCAAGACCTTCGGCGGCACCGACGGCTTCAAGTACGTCAACGGCGTGCTCGACCGCGTCGCCGGGCGGCTGCGGCCGGCCGAGGCGCCGCAGCGCGCCGCGCGCTGAGCGGCGGCGCGGCGCGGCGCGGCGTACCGGCAACCGGGGCGGGCGGGCGATGGCCGGCGGGCTGGGCGAATTCGAGCTGATCGCGCGCTTCTTCGATCGCGGCCCGGCGCGGCGCGTTCCGCTGGGCATCGGCGACGACTGCGCGCTGCTGCCCGCGCTCGGGCGCGGCGCCTCGATCGCGGTCTCCACCGACATGCTGGTCGCCGGACGCCACTTCTTCGAGGACGTCGACCCGCGCGCGCTCGGCCACAAGGCGCTCGCGGTGAACCTGTCCGACCTCGCGGCCATGGGCGCGCGGCCGCTGGCGTTCACGCTCGCGCTCGCGCTGCCGGCGGCCGACGAGCGCTGGCTCGAGGCATTCGCCGCGGGCCTGTTCGCGCTGGCCGACGCGCACGCGTGCGAGCTCGTCGGCGGGGACACCACGCGCGGCCCGCTGAACATCTGCATCACGGTCTTCGGCGAAGTCGAGGCGCAGGTCGCGCTGCGCCGCGACCGCGCCGAGCCCGGCGACGACGTCTGGGTGTCGGGCGCGCTCGGCGCGGCGGCCTGGGCGGTGCGCGAGCGGCTGCAGGGGCGCGCGCGCCCGGCCGGCGACGCGGCGCTGCGACGCCTCGAGACGCCGCAGCCGCGCGTCGCGCTCGGGCTGGCGCTGCGCCACCTCGCGCGCGCCGCGATCGACCTCTCCGACGGCCTGCTCGGCGACCTCGGCCACGTCTGCGAGCGCTCGCGCGCGGCGGCCGAGCTCGAGTGGGCAAGGGTGCCGGTCGACGCCGGCCTCGCGGCGCTGCCCGAGCAGGAGCGCGCGGCGCTGGCGCTCGGCGGCGGCGACGACTACGAGCTGCTGTTCACCGCGGCCCCCGAGAACCGCGACGCGATCGCCGCGCTCGCCGGGCCGCTCGGGCTGCCGCTCGCGCGCATCGGGCGCGTGGTCGCGGGCAGCGGCGTGCGCGTGCTCGACGCGCGCGGCGCGCCGATGAGCATCGACGCCAGGAGTTTCGATCATTTCGCGTGATCCGGCCGCCCGCCCCCGGCATCCGAGCGCCGCGTTCATGGTGCAGCGGCTGTCGCGGCTGGTCGCGCTGGCTTTCGGTGCCGGCCTGTCGCCGGTGGCACCCGGAACCGTGGGCACGCTCTGGGCCTGGGTCGCGTGGCGGATCGCGAGCCCCTTCCTCGGCGCCGCGGCGATCGCCGCCGTCATCGTGCTCGGGTTCGCGCTCGGCGTGTGGGCGTGCCAGCGCACCGCCGACGCGCTCGGCGTCGCGGACCACGGCGCCATCGTCTGGGACGAGGTGATCGCGTTCTGGATCGTGCTCGCGCTGCTGCCGGCGAGCTTCGGTGCGCAGCTCGCCGGGTTCCTGCTGTTCCGCGTGTTCGACATCGCCAAGCCGCCGCCGATCCGCCAGGTCGACGCGAGGCTGCACAACGGCTTCGGCGTCATGGCCGACGACCTGATCGCGGCGTTCTACACGCTGCTCGTGATCGCGGCGTGGGAGGCGTGGGCGTGAGCGCGATCGACGAGGCGGGCGGTGGGGGCACGGTCGGCGCGGGGACAGTCGGCGCGGGGACGGCCGGCGGCTCGTCGCCGGACGAAGAGGCCGTGGTCGTCGAGCTGGCCGCGCGGCTCGGGCGCCGGCTGCAGGCGCTGGGGTGGACGATCGCGACCGTGGAGTCGTGCACCGGCGGGCTGGTTGCCCGCGCGCTCACCGAGACCGCCGGGTCGAGCGCGTGGTTCGACCGCGGCTTCGTCACCTACACCAACGAATCGAAGGCCGAGCTCGTCGGGGTGTCGGGCGACACGCTCGCGGCGCACGGTGCGGTCAGCGAGCCGACCGCGCGCGAGATGGCCGCCGGCGGACTCGCGCACAGCCGCGCGCGGGTCGCGCTGTCGGTGACCGGCATCGCGGGGCCCGGCGGCGCGGTGCCGGGCAAGCCGGTGGGTACGGTCTGCTTCGGCTGGGCGATCGATGCGCGGGTGGCGAGCGATACGCGATACTTCGCGGGCGACCGGCGCGCGGTGCGGCTGCAGGCGGCCCTGCACGCGCTCGGCGGGGTGCTCGAGCGGCTTCCGGCCGACCCGAAAGACTGATTGTTTATACAGTAGTTCTGTGCCATACTTTTCCTCATCGAAGCCCCACGACGAGGAAGCCACGGCCATGGAAAAGGTTGTCAAGATGGAAGACGCGAAGTCGAAGACCGAACGCGCCAAGGCGCTCTCCGCCGCGCTGGCGCAGATCGAGAAGCAGTTCGGCAAGGGCTCCGTGATGCGCCTGGCCGACGGCGAAGTCGTCGAGGAGATCGAAACCGTCTCCACCGGCTCCCTGGGCCTGGACATCGCGCTGGGCGTCGGCGGCCTGCCGCGCGGGCGCGTGGTCGAGATCTACGGCCCGGAGTCGTCGGGCAAGACCACGCTGACGCTGCAGGTCATCGCCGAGATGCAGAAGCTGGGCGGCACCTGTGCGTTCATCGACGCCGAGCACGCACTCGACCCCCAGTACGCGCAGAAGCTCGGCGTGCGGCTCGAAGACCTGCTGATCTCCCAGCCCGACACCGGCGAGCAGGCGCTCGAGATCGCCGACGCCCTGGTGCGCTCCGGCTCGGTCGACATGATCGTCATCGATTCGGTCGCGGCGCTCACGCCCAAGGCGGAGATCGAGGGCGAGATGGGCGACTCCCTGCCGGGCCTGCAGGCGCGGCTGATGTCGCAGGCGCTGCGCAAGCTCACCGGCACGATCAAGCGCACGAACTGCCTGGTGATCTTCATCAACCAGATCCGCATGAAGATCGGCGTGATGTTCGGCAATCCCGAGACCACCACCGGCGGCAACGCGCTGAAGTTCTACGCGTCGGTTCGCCTGGACATCCGCCGCACCGGCTCGATCAAGCGCGGCGAGGAGGTCGTCGGCTCCGAGACCAAGGTCAAGGTCGTGAAGAACAAGGTCGCGCCCCCGTTCAAGCAGGCGTCGTTCGACATCCTCTACGGCGAGGGCATCTCGCGCGAAGGCGAAATCATCGACCTGGGCGCCGAATGCGACGTGGTCGAGAAGAGCGGCGCCTGGTACAGCTACCAGGGCGAGAAGATCGGACAAGGCAAGGACAACGCCCGCGAATACCTGAGGGAGCACCCCGAGCTCGCGCTCGAGCTCGAGAACAAGGTCCGCGCCCACTACGGCGTATCGCCGCGCGGTGCCTCGGCCGGAGACGCCGAGGCCGCCTGACGCCTGCGTGCGGCGAGCCCGGTGCGAGGCCGGCTGTCGTCGGGTCGCGCAGGCATCAGCCTGCGCGCGCGCGCACTGAAGTACCTCGCCCTGCGCGAGCACAGCCGTGCGGAGCTCGAGCGCAAGCTCGCGCGCTACGCCCAGCCCGACGACGACATCGCCCGCCTGCTCGACGAACTCGAGCAGGCCGGGCACCTGTCGCAGGCCCGCTTCGTGGATAGTCTCGTCCGGCGCCGCCAGGAGCGCTACGGGGTGCGGCGCATCGAGCACGAGCTCGGCGAGCACGCACTGGCGCCGTCGCTCGCCGGCGCGGCGCTCCAGGCGCTGCGCGCGGGCGAGCGTGAGCGCGCGATGGCTGTCTGGGCCCGCCGCTTCAAGGCGCCGCCCGGCGACCTTCACGAGCGTGCCCGCCAGCACCGTTTCCTCGCCGCGCGCGGCTTCGAGGCCGACACCATCGCCTGGGTCCTGAAGACGGTCGGCGCCTCGGCGTCGAGTCGCTGAGGCGCCGGCCGGCGCGTCGTTGCGGGCCGGCAGGATCGCACGGCGCCACGGTCGAGGGCTGTGCTAGCATTTTGGGTTTGCGCGGCGCACCATCGACGCCCCGTTCCTGCCCCTGGCGCCCGCACGCCGTCACGTTCGCGTGCGACCGGCCGCCGGCGGGCGGCGCCGGCGGCGCCCGTCGCATCCGGCCGGCCGTGCCGGGCCCCACGCCCCCATCCGAGGACCATCGATGAAGATTCACGAGTACCAGGGCAAGGAAATCCTGAAGCGTTACGGCGTGCCCGTTCCGCGCGGCATCCCGTGCTTCAGCGTCGACGAGGCCGTCAAGGCCGCGGAGACGCTCGGCGGCCCCGTGTGGGTCGTCAAGGCGCAGATCCACGCGGGTGGGCGCGGCAAGGGCGGCGGCGTGAAGCTCGCGAAATCGCTGCCGGAAGTGAAGACGCTCGCCGGGAGCATCCTCGGAATGCAGCTGGTCACGCACCAGACCGGCCCCGGCGGCCAGAAGGTGCGCCGCCTGCTGGTGGAAGAGGGGGCCGACATCCGCAAGGAGCTCTATGTCGGCATCGTCGTCGATCGCGTCACGCAGAAGGTCACCCTGATGGCGTCGAGCGAGGGCGGCATGGACATCGAGGAGGTGGCCGCGCACACGCCCGAGAAGATCCACAAGGTCGCGGTCGACCCGGCCGCCGGCCTCACCGACGCCGACGCCGACGACCTCTCTCGCCGCATCGGCGTGCCCGACGCCTCGGTCGGCAAGGCGCGCAAGGTGCTGCAAGGCCTGTACCAGGCGTTCTGGGACACCGACGCCAGCCTCGCCGAGATCAATCCGCTGATCCTCACCGGCGCGGGCGACGTCATCGCGCTCGACGCGAAGCTGAACTTCGACGCGAACGCGCTCTACCGGCACCCCGAGATCGTCCAGATGCGCGACCTCGACGAGGAAGATCCCGCCGAGATCGAGGCGTCGAAGTTCGACCTCGCCTACATCCAGCTCGACGGCAACATCGGCTGCCTGGTCAACGGTGCGGGCCTCGCGATGGCCACGATGGACACGATCAAGCTGTTCGGCGGCGAGCCGGCGAACTTCCTCGACGTCGGCGGCGGCGCCACGACCGAGAAGGTCACCGAGGCCTTCAAGATCATGCTGCGCAATCCGGGCCTGAAGGCGATCCTGGTCAACATCTTCGGCGGCATCATGCGCTGCGACGTGATCGCCGAAGGCGTGGTCGCGGCCTCGAAGGCGGTCGCGCTCAAGGTGCCCCTGGTGGTGCGGATGAAGGGCACCAACGAGGACATGGGCAAGAAGATCCTGGCCGAGTCGGGCCTGCCGATCATCTCCGCCGACACCATGGCCGAAGCCGCCGAGAAGGTGGTCAACGCCGCCGCCAAGGGCTGAGGCCCGCGCCCCGCAGAAGGAACACCGACATGTCGATCCTGATCAACAAGGACACCAAGGTCATCACGCAGGGCATCACGGGCAAGACCGGCCAGTTCCACACCCGCGCCTGCCGCGACTACGCGAACGGGCGCGCCGCGTACGTCGCGGGCGTGAATCCGAAGAAGGCGGGCGAGGACTTCGAGGGCATCCCGATCTTCGCATCCGTCAAGGACGCCAAGGCGAAGACCGGCGCCACCGTCTCCGTCGTCTACGTGCCGCCGGCGGGCGCCGCCGAGGCGATCTGGGAGGCCGTCGACGCGGACCTCGACCTCGTCATCTGCATCACCGAGGGCATCCCGATCCGCGACATGATCGTCGTGCGCGACCGCATGCGCAAGGCGAACAAGAAGACGCTGCTGCTGGGCCCGAACTGCCCCGGCGTGATCACGCCGGACGAGGTCAAGATCGGCATCATGCCGGGCCACATCCACAAGAAGGGCCGGATCGGCGTCGTCTCCCGCTCGGGCACGCTGACGTACGAGGCGGTCGGGCAGCTGACCGCGCTCGGGCTCGGCCAGTCGAGCGCGGTGGGCATCGGCGGTGACCCGGTCAACGGGCTGAAGCACATCGACGTCCTCAGGCTCTTCAACGACGACCCCGACACCGACGCCGTCGTCATGATCGGCGAGATCGGCGGCTCCGACGAAGAGACCGCTGCCGAGTGGGTGAAGGCGAACATGAAGAAGCCGGTCGTCGGGTTCATCGCCGGCGTCACCGCGCCGCCGGGCAAGCGCATGGGGCACGCCGGCGCGATCATCTCCGGGGGCAAGGGCACCGCGCAGGAGAAGCTCGCCGTCATGGAGGCCTGCGGCATCCGCGTGACGAAGAACCCGTCCGAGATGGGCCGGCTGCTGAAGTCGGTGCTCTGATCACGCGGGCGCGGCCCGCACCCTGCGGGCCGCCGGGGGTCCACAAGCGCGGGAATCCGGGCGTCGAGCCCGGCGCGTGCCCTTTTCAATCGATGCTTTTGCCAACACAATAGCCCCCCGGGGCGCGCCGGCCAGCGGCGCGCCGGGACATCGGAGCGCGCATGGACTTCGGCACGGCGGCCTTCTGGGTAGCCCTTCTCCAGATCATCTGGGTCAACATCCTGCTGTCGGGCGACAACGCGGTCGTGATCGCGCTCGCCGCCCGCTCGCTTCCGCCGAAGCAGCAGAAGCAGGCGATCGCGATCGGCTCGGGCGCGGCGATCGTGATGCGGATCGTGCTGACGATCGTCGCCGCGCAACTGCTCCAGCTGCCCTGGCTGAAGCTGATCGGCGCGCTGCTGCTGCTCTACATCGGCGTGACGCTGCTGCTGCCGGAAGACGAGGAGGACGGCGGCGGCGAGGGCGCCAAGAAGGGGATGATCGCCGCGGTGCGCACGATCCTCATCGCCGACCTGGTGATGAGCCTGGACAACGTCATCGCGGTCGCGGCGGCCGCCAAGGGCAGCACGGTGCTGCTGGTGCTCGGGCTGGCGATCAGCATCCCGCTCGTGATCTTCGGCAGCACGCTGCTGATCAAGGTGATCGAGCGCTTCCCGATCGTGGTCTGGCTCGGCGCGGCGCTCCTGGGCTACATCGCGGGCGAGATCGTGATCGACGATCCCGCGCTCAAGGGCAGCTTCGAGTCGCTCGCCCACGGCGTGGGGATGGATCACCACGCGATGGGCACCGCGCTGGGTGCGGTCGGCGCGCTGATCGTCGTCGTCGTCGGCAAGGTGCTGCTGATGCGCCGGTCGGGCGGCGCGGAATCGGCCGGGCACGCGGGCTGACGGACGGCCCCGCGCGCCGGTTTTCTCCCCCCGCGCAAAGCGTTGCGGCGGCCCGGCGGCACCGCGCCGCCCGGCGGTGCCGTGCGGCCGTTCATGAAATTGTTCCTTAGGCCCGCGGATGGGCGGACCTAGAGTGGCCGCCATGGCCAATACTGTCCTGAGCGGGTCGGTGCGCAGTCCTGCGGCGTCACCCGGACCCCGAGATTCCCGCGCGCGCGTCGTCCTCGACTGGGCCGCGTCGTCCGACGCCGGCACCTGCAGGAATCACAACGAGGACAGCTGGCGCGTGCTCGAGGAGCACGGGCTGATGGTGCTCGCCGACGGCATGGGCGGCTACAGCGCGGGCGAAGTCGCGAGCGCGATCGCGGTCGACGGCGTCTGCGCGCACGTCAGCGACGACCCGGGCGCCGGCGTGGCCGCAGACCCCTGCGCCGAGCTGCGCCGCGCGATCTCCGCCGCGAACGCGGCGATCCTCGCGGCCGCGGCGCGCCGCCCGGAATGCCTCGGAATGGGCACGACGCTGGTCGCGGCGTGGGTCGTCGGCCGGCGCCTGCACCACGCGCACGTCGGCGACTCCCGGGCGTACCTGCTGCGCGAAGGCGCGCTGCTGCGGCTCACCAGCGACCACTCGATGCGCCAGGCCATGGTCGACGCAGGCGTGGTCGGCGCCGACTCGACGCGCCGCGCGGCGTTCCGCGGTGTCCTCACGCGCGCGCTGGGGGTCGAGAGCCTCGTCCAGGCCGACGCCGGCACCGTCGAGCTCGAGCCCGGGGACCGGTTGCTGCTGTGCTCCGACGGCCTCACCGACCTCGTCGACGATGCCCGGATCCGGGCCGTTCTCGCGGGGCCGGACGGCTGCGCCGCCCAGGCGCGGCAACTCGTCGCCCACGCGCTGGAGGCGGGCGGCCACGACAACGTCACCGCCATCGTCGCGCGCCCGGCCGACGCCGAGGCGTCCCTGCTCCTGGGCCGCGCGTGAAGGACTCCATGCAGCATCGCGAGAAGACCGCGGCGGCGAAGCTGGTCCTCAGCTTCGGCGAGCTGGTACTGCGCAACATCCCGGTCGTGAAGGACACGATCTCGATCGGACGGCGCCCGTACAACGACATCGCGCTCGACGACCTGACCGTGAGCGGCGAGCACGCCGTCATCGTCGTCCAGGACGGCGAGCGCCGGATCAAGGACCTGAACAGCCGCAACGGCACCGTCGTCAACGGCGAGACCGTGCACGCGCGCCGCCTCGAGCACGGCGACCTGATCGAGATCGGCATCTACCGGCTTCGCTACGTCGTCGAGCGCCGCGACGAAGGCGCCGTGCGCTTCGACCGCGACAGCGTGCCGGCGCTGCTCGAACTGCTGACCGGCCCCGACCGCGGCCGCGAACAGCCCTGCGACCGCCCGATCATGTCGATCACCGGGAACGGCAACCAGGTGGCGGTCGTCTCGCGGCGCAAGAACGGCTGGTTCGTCACGCACCTGGAAGGGCTCGCGTTCCCGCTGGTGAACGGCGAGCCGATCGGGCTCGCTTCGCACCCGCTGAACGACGGCGACCTGATCGAGCTGGCGGGGACGATGTTCCGCTTCCGCTTCCGCGACGCCCTCTAGGCCGCGACCCCGATGGCGTCGCTGATCCGACTCATCTCCTGGCTGCGCCGGCCCGCGATCGGGCTCGCGCTGACCGCGCTCGCGTGCGCGATCGTCGGCGGAATCCTGCCGCTGCCGGTCACCGAGACGCTGGACCGGCACCTGTACGACGCGCGCCTGCGCGCCCAGGAGGCGGCGCCCGACGATCGAATCGTCATCGTCGACATCGACGAGGCGAGTCTCGCGGCCCACGGGCGCTGGCCGTGGCCGCGCGAGACGCTCGCGGCGCTGCTCGAGCGGCTGTCGGCGCCGGGCGCCGCCGCCGTGGTCGGCGTCGACGTCGTGTTCGCCGAGCCCGACCGCGACCCGGCGCAGGACGAGGCACTGGCGGCGGCGCTGCACGGGCGCCCGGTGGTTCTCGGGTACTACTTCACGTCGGACCGCGGGGGCCTCTCCAGCGGCGTGCTGCCCGCGCCCCTGATGCAGGCCGACGCGCTGCCCGGCCTGGGCCAGCGCGTGACGTCGTGGTCCGGCTTCGGCGCGAACCTCGAGCGACTGCAGCGCGAGGCGGCGGGGGCGGGGTTCTTCAACCCGATCGTCGACGCCGACGGCGTCGTGCGCGCGCTGCCGCTGCTCGCCGAGTATCGGGGCCAGCTCTACGAGTCCTTCGCGGTGGCGGTGCTGCGCCGCTACCTGGGCAACGCGAACCTCAAGCTCGCGGGGGGCTCGCTGGCGCTGCAGGGCCGCAAGGCGTCGGTCAGCATCCCGATGTCGTCGGGGCTGTCGGCGCTGGTGCCGTTCGCGGCGACGCAGGGCGAGCTCGCGGCCGTCGCCGGCGGTCCGGCGCCCGACGGCGCGACGCCCGCGACCGCGTCGCGCTTCCGCTACGTTTCCGCGACCGAAGTCCTGAACGGCAGGGTCGACCCCGCGCTGCTGCGCGAGCGCATCGTGCTGCTCGGCACGTCGGCGCCCGGCCTGACCGACCTGCGCGCGACGCCGGTGCGCGAGGCGTTCCCGGGCGTCGAGATCCACGCGACGATGATCGCCGGAGCGCTCGACGCCGGCGCGAACGCGATCAAGCGCCGCTCCGAGGCCTCGGTCGCGGTCGCCGCGATCGCCACCGGGCTCGTCGGCATGGGGCTCGCATTCGGCCTGCCCATGGTGGGTGCGCTCGGTGCGGTGATCGTGAGCGTGGTCGCCGCGGGCGGGCTCTGGCTGGTCGGCGCGATCGCGTGGTCGAACTTCGGGATGGCCGTGCCCGTGGCGGCGGGGCTGGCGCTGGTCGCCGCGATCGCGGCGCTGAACCTGGCGGCCGGCTACTTCGTCGAGGGGCGCGCTCGGCGTGCGGTCGCCGGCGTGTTCGGCGAGTACGTGTCGCCCGCGCTGGTCGAGCGGATGATGCGCGACCCGCGCCGCTACGGCAGCGTCGGCAGCGAGAATCGCGAGCTCACGCTGCTGTTCGTCGACATCCGCGGCTTCACCCGCATCGCCGAGACGATGCAGCCGGACGACCTGCGCGAGTACATCAACGCCTTCCTCACCGCGATGACCGAGGTCGTGCACCGCTACGGCGGCACGGTCGACAAGTACATCGGCGACGCGGTGATGGCCTTCTGGGGCGCGCCGCTCGAGGACCCGCAGCACGCGGACCACGCGGTGGCTGCGGCGCTCGCGATGCTCGAGGAGGTGCAGCGCCTGAACCTGGACTTCGAGCGCAGAGGCCTGCCGCTGATGCGCGTGGGCGTGGGCATCAACACCGGCGTCGTCAGGGTCGGCGACATGGGCTCGCGGCTGCGCCGTGCGTACACGGCGATCGGCGACGCGGTCAACCTCGCGTCGCGCTTCGAAGGATTGACCAAACAGTTCGATGCACCGATCATCGTCGGTGAGGCGACGATGATGCAGGCGCGGGGCCACAGCTTCGGCGAGCTCGGCCGGGCGCAGGTGGCGGGCCGCGCGGAGCCGGTGCGGATCTTCGCGCCGACGTCTCTCGCCGCGGACAGGACGATGCCATTGACCGACGGTCCGAGCGACGGGAAGTCCAGCGGGGAGCGCCTCGATGCGGGTGCGCGTATTAGGCTGTAGCGGCGGCATCGGCGCGCGCGCGCGGACGACCTCGTTCCTCGTCGACGACGACGTCCTGCTCGACGCCGGTACCGGCGTCGAAGACCTCACCGTCGAGGAACTCGCGGCGATCGACCACGTCTTCCTCACGCACTCGCACCTGGACCACATCGCCGCGCTGCCGCTGCTCGTCGACTCCGTCGGCGGGCTGCGCAAGAAGCCGGTCGTCGTCCACGCGCTGCCCGAAACGATCGACGCGCTGCGCACCCACATCTTCAACTGGGTGATCTGGCCGGACTTCACCGAGATCCCTCACTACGAGCGGCCGTGGATGGTCTTCGAGCCGCTGTCGATCGGCTCGGTGGTCTCGCTCGGCGGGCGCTTCGTGCGCAGCCTGCCCGCGAACCACACGGTGCCGGCGGTCGCGTTCCACGTGTACACCGACCACGCCAGCCTCGTGTTCTCGGGCGACACCGCGCCCAACGACGAGTTCTGGCAGGTGGTCAACAGCGTGCACAACCTGCGCTACCTGATCATCGAGACCGCGTTCCCGAATCGCGACCAGGACCTGGCGGTCACCGCCAAGCACCTGTACCCGATCCAGCTCGGCAACGAGCTCGCGAAGCTGCAGCGCGAGCCGCAGATCCTCGTCACGCACCTCAAGCCCTCCGACCGCAAGGTCATCGAGCGCGAGCTCGACGCGTGGGCCGGCCGATTCGCGCCGCGCGTGCTCGAGCGCGGCGAAGTCCTCGAGCTCTGACGCGCGAACCGGTGACGCAGCGCGTCACCGGGCCCGCCGCGCGCGGGTGACCAGATTGGTCCAAGTGATGAATTGCGGCACTCGGGTGCCGCATTTCGTCGCGTCCGCGTCGACCGTTCGAGGGGTGCGAAACGCGCTTCGTGCGCCCATCCGCCGCCCGTCCTCCGCGAACGACCGTCCGGGGGTGCGGGCACGCACGGTGCATGTGTATCGGTGGAATCCGCAGCGGCACGTGCCGGGCGGGCTCGATTCAACCTAATCCGGACGGAGATCACGATGTCGCAGAGCAAGATGCTGGTGAAACGGGTTCAGAAGGGCTTCACGCTGATCGAACTGATGATCGTCGTGGCGATCGTCGGCATCCTGGCCGCGGTGGCGATCCCCGCGTACCAGGACTACACGGTCCGCTCGCGCGTGGCCGAGGGCCTGGCGCTGGCCGCGTCGGCGAAGGTCGCGGTGGCCGAGAACGCCGCCAACGGCGCCGCCGCGCTCGACACCGGCTACACGGCCCCGGCGGCGACGACGAACGTCGCGTCGGTGGTGGTGAACAACGCCAACGGCGAGATCACGATCACGACGACGGCCAAGGCCGGCGGCGGCACGATCATCATGGTCCCGACCGCGAACGGCGTGGCGCTGGTCGCCGGCACGCCGCCGACGGACCGCATCTCGTGGAACTGCACCACCGGTACGCTGGCCGCGAAGTATCGCCCGGCCGAATGCCGCTGATCCCGCAGGCTCCTCTGACCCGGAAGGGCGCGGCGAAGGCCGCGCCCTTCTTCTTTGGCGAATGCACACGAAGTCACGCTTCGAGTGCAGATCTGGCACGTACGTTGCTACTAAATAGATGGAAGGCGGTCCGATCGGGCCGTCTGGAACGGAATCTTAGAACGGGAGCACCGATGCTTAAGAAGAACGGGTCCGGGTGGCGTCAGAAGGGCTTCACCCTCATCGAGCTGATGATCGTGGTGGCGATCGTCGGCATCCTGGCCGCGATCGCGATCCCGGCGTACCAGGACTACGTGGTGCGCTCGCGGGTGGTCGAGGGCCTGTCGCTCGCCGCCGGCGGCAAGACCACGGTCTCCGAGAACGCGTACAACGGAATCCCGCTCGCCAACGGCTACTCGCCCCCGACGGCCACCGCGAACGTCACCTCGGTCGCGGTCGCGGTCGACGGCGTCATCACGATCACCTACACCGCGCGCGCCGGCGGCGGCACGATCATCATGAACCCGAACCCGGCGCTGGTCGCCGGGGTGCCGCCCGCGGACCGGATCAAGTGGGACTGCCTCGGCGGGACGCTCGCCGCCAAGTATCGGCCGTCGGAGTGCCGCTGATGCCGATGCGCGCCGGTGCGCCCGCCGCCGCGCCGTCGAAGGCGGCGCGTTCGGCGCCGGCCGGCGCGGCGCGACGGGGTGGCGCTCGCGCCACACGGGACGCGGGCCCGATTCGCTCGTCGCAGCGTCCGGGCCTTCGGTCGGCGCCGCTCGAGGGCGGGCAGGGGGGCGGGGTAACATCGGGTCGCACAACGACCACGATGTTCCCCAGCCGGAAGACCCTTCATGAACGAACCGATGCGCGCCTGGATGTGCCTGATCTGCGGATGGATCTACGACGAGGCCAAGGGGCTTCCGGACGAAGGGATCGCGCCGGGCACGCGCTGGGCGGACATCCCGATGAACTGGACCTGTCCCGAGTGCGGCGCCCGCAAGGAAGATTTCGAAATGGTTGAAATCTAGCTGCTAAGTTATTCAGAATAAATAACTTTCATGTCGACGCCCCCTGGCCGAACAACGGAGACGCGATGACCCAGCCCACGGACCTTGCCGGACTCAAGGTGATGGTGATCGACGACAGCAACACGATTCGTCGAAGCGCCGAGATCTTCCTGGGACAGGCCGGCTGCCGGGTGATCCTGGCCGAGGACGGCTTCGACGCGCTCGCCAAGATCGCGGACAACGACCCGGGGCTCATCTTCTGCGACATCCTCATGCCGCGGCTCGACGGGTACCAGACCTGCGCGCTGATCAAGAAGAGCCCGAAGTTCCACGAGATCCCCGTGATCATGCTCTCGAGCAAGGACGGGCTGTTCGACCGCGCGCGCGGGCGCATGGTCGGATCGGACCAGTACCTGACGAAGCCGTTCACCAAGGACAGCCTGTTGCGCGCGGTGGCGCAGTTCGCGCGCCGTCCGGTCGCGGCCTGAGCGCGCCCCCGGATACGCCAGCCAAGGACCCGAAGATGTCGCACAAGATCCTGGTCGTCGACGACTCGCCGACCGAGCGTTTCTTCCTCGCCGACCTGCTCGCCAAGCGCGGGTACACCGTGATCACCGCGGAGAACGGCGACGAGGCGTACGCGAAGACGAAGGCCGAGCGGCCGAACCTCGTCCTGATGGACGTCGTGATGCCCGGCCAGAGCGGCTACCAGGTCACGCGCGCGCTGTCGCGCGACCCGGACACGCAGGCGATCCCGGTCGTCATCTGCACCAGCAAGTCGAACGAGACCGACCGGATCTGGGGACTGCGCCAGGGCGCGCGCGACTACCTGATCAAGCCGATCCGGCCCGACGAGCTGCTCTCCAAAATTGCGGACCTCGTAACGTGAACGCGATCGACGACGTCGACACCGGCGCCGAACTCGAGGCCGGCACCGGCCTGGACGGCGAACGCAAGAGCCACCTGCGCGACTTCCAGGCGCGCCTGTCGGAGCGGCTGCGGCAGGCGAACACCGCGCCGCGCTCGGCGCGGCTGGGGCTGGCGATCGGCGACCAGCGCTGGCTGGTCGACCTCTCCGAGGCGGGCGAGATCGTGCCGATCCCGTCGCAGATCACCGTCGTGCCGCTCACGCGCGACTGGTTCAGGGGGCTCGTGAACCTGCGCGGCTCGCTGTTCGGCGTCTCCGACCTGCAACGCTTCGCCGGCGACGCGCCGACGCCGGTCGGCAAGGAGTCGCGCCTGATCGCGTTCTCCGCGTCGCTGAACCTGAACGCGGCGCTGCTGGTCACGCGCATGCTCGGGCTGCACGACGCGCAGCACTGGCGTCACGATCCCTCGCGCCAGCACTGGGCCCCGTGGGCGGGGCGCTGCCTCGTCGACGACGAGGGGCGCGAGTGGTTCGAACTGAGCCTGTCGAGACTCGCTGCCGACGAGCAATTCCTTTCGGTGAACCGTTGAGCCTGCGCGGACATTCGAGGACGAGATGACGATGAAGCTGGCCAGCTTCCTGTTTTCGGGTCCGGGTGGCCGCAGTCGCGGCGACTCCGACACCGCCATCGCCGACGACGTGCTCACGCATTCGCCCGAGACCATCGCCCCGGACACGATCGCCGACGTGACGCTGATGATGCCGCCCGCGCCCGCGTACGAAACGCCGCGCATCGGTGCCCCGTCACGCGCGAGCGCGCCGGCGTCGAAGGTCAGCGAGCGCTCGATCGCGACCCGGCTGCCCTGGATCGGCAAGCTGCCGTTCCGCAAGCAGCTGCAGGTGCTGGTGCCGGCACTCGGGGTGTCGCTGTTCCTCGCGTTCACGGTGCTGTGGCTCGACTCCCGCCAGGCGGGCAACGACGCGCTGCTCAACCAGATCGTCGGTGACGCGCTCACGCACTCGCAGCGGCTCGCGAAGGCCGCGCCCGGCGCCGTCGCCGGCAACGACGACGCGTTCCGCCAGCTGCGCGAGAGCCGCGAGGCGCTGCGCGGCGCGATCCAGATGCTGCAGGGCGCCGACAACCCGGTGAGCGGGCGCTCGGCGTCGCCGCCGTCGTCGGTGCTCGCCGACATCCAGAAGCTGCAGCAGGTCTGGCAGGGCTCCGACGCGTCCGCCGGCAAGCTGATCGAGCACGAGAAGCTGCTCAAGTCGCTGGGCGCGATGCGCAAGGCGGTCAACGACTCCAACAGGAACCTGCTCGAGCACGCGCAAGTCGTCGCCGCGCACAAGTTGCAGTCGAACGCGAGTGCGCGCGAGGTCTCCGCGGCCGGCGACCTCGTCATGCTCACGCAGAAGATCGCCAAGGACGTCAACCAGCTGCTGCTGGGCGAGGCCGTCAACGTCGAGGCCGCCAACAGCCTGGGGTCGGACGCGACGTTCTTCCGCGAGCTCGTCGAGAGCCTGCTGGCCGGCAACGAGCGGCAGCGCATCGCGCCGATCCAGGACTCCGAGAGCCGGCGCTCGCTCGTCGAGATCAAGCGCCAGCTGGTCAAGGTCGACCAGCCGCTCGCGCAGATCGTGCGCGACCTCGCCAAGATCCAGGACGCCAAGCGCGCCGAGCTGTCGATCTTCCGCGACAGCGAGAGCGTGCGCGGGCAGCTCGAGACGATCGGCAAGCAGCTGCAGGCGACCGAGAACGGACGCGGCTGGAACATCTGGGTCGTGCTGTTCTTCTCCGGCATCGGGGCGCTCGCCGCGGTCGGTCTGGTACAGGCGTACCTCGGCGACAGCCGCAACCGCACGCACGAAGCGGAGCGCCAGCGCCGCGAGGCCGAGCGCCTCGAGCAGGAAGCCAAGCGCACGAACGACCAGAACCAGGCGGCGATCCTCCGGCTCATGAACGAGCTGCAGGAAGTGGCCGACGGCGACCTCACGATCCAGGCGACGGTGTCCGAGGACATCACCGGCGCGATCGCCGACTCCGTGAACTACACGGTCGAGGAGCTGCGCAGCCTCGTGTCGCGGATCAATGCCACGGCCGAGATGGTCAACGAGGCGTCGAGCAAGGCGCAGATGATCGCGTCGAGCCTGCAGGCGGCGTCCGAGCAGCAGTCGCGCGAGATCCGCGAGACCGGCGAGGCGGTGCTGCGGATGGCCCAGCAGATCAACGAGGTGTCGGCGCGGGCGTCGGAGTCGGCGAACGTCGCGCGGCACTCGCTGTCGGCGTCCGAGGGCGGGGCACGCGCGGTGCAGAACGCGATCACCGGCATGAACGGGATCCGCGACCAGATCCAGGAGACCGCCAAGCGCATCAAGCGGCTGGGCGAGTCGTCGCAGGAGATCGGCGAGATCGTCGAGCTGATCTCGGACATCACCGAGCAGACCAACGTGCTCGCGCTGAACGCGGCGATCCAGGCGGCGTCGGCGGGCGAGGCCGGGCGCGGGTTCACCGTGGTCGCCGAGGAAGTGCAGCGGCTGGCCGAGCGCAGCGCCGAGGCGACGCGCCAGATCGCGGCGCTGATCAAGACGATCCAGACCGACACGCAGGACGCGGTCGCGGCGATGGAGCGCAGCACGCAGGGCGTCGTCGAGGGCACGCGGCTGTCCGACGAGGCCGGCAGCGCGCTCGGCGAGATCGGTCGCGTGTCGACGCAGCTCGCCGAGCTGATCGAGGACTTCTCCGACACGACCTCGCGCCAGGCCGCGTCGGCCGGCACGGTCGCGCAGTCGATCCAGCGCATCCTGCTCGTGACCGAGCAGACGAGCGAGGGCACGCTGCAGACCGCCGGCTCGATCCGCCAGCTCTCCGAGCTCGCGCAGGAGCTCAAGAGCTCGGTGTCGCGATTCAAGGTCGCATAGGAAAGCCAGGAAACCCCATGACACCCGACCTCGTCACGCTTTCGTGGTGTCTCGGCGAGATCCGAGAGGCGCTCGCCCAGACCGAACGGCTGCTCGGCCAGCAGTTGCAGGCCGACTCCGAGGACCTGTCCTCGGTGCGGGCCGCGCGCGCGGCGCTGCACCAGGCGCACGGCGCGCTCGAGGTGGTGGCCGTCGACGGGGTGTCGCTGATCACGCAGGAGGCCGAGACGCTGCTCGACGCGGTCGAGCGCGGGCAGCGCACGCTGAACGCCGACCTCGTGTCGCGGATGTCGCGCGCGTTCGACGCGGTGCTCGAGCACCTCGAGGAGCTGATGCAGGACGTGCCGCACCAGCCGCTGAGGCTCTACCCGTACTACAAGGCGCTGCTCGAGGCGCGCGGCGCCGAGCGCGTGCACCCGGCCGACCTCTTCTTCCCCGACCTCGCGGTGCACCTGCCCGAGCCCGCGCAGGGCTTCCGGCAGGCCCCGACCTCCGAGCTCGCCGGCGCGCGCGCCGCGTTCGAGCGCGGGCTGCTGCGGCTGATGCGCGAGCCTGCGTCGGCCGACGGGCCGCGCGCGATGGCGGCGGCGGTCGAGGACGTGTGCGGATCGCAGCTCGGCGCGGTGAACCGCGCGTTCTGGTGGGTCACGCAGGCGTACTTCGACGCGCTGGGCGGCGGTCGGCTGCCGGTCGACGTCAACGTCAAGCGCCTGCTCGCGCGCTTCAACCTGCAACTGCGCAAGGCGGTCGAGGACCGCGCGCCGGTCGCCGAGCGGCTGGTCAAGGACATGCTGTTCGCGCTCGCCGGCGCGCCCGGAGCCTCCCCGCGCGTCGACGCGGTGCGCGAGGCGTTCCGTCTCGACGGCGCGATCCCCGCGGACCTCGAGACGCCGCGCTACGGCCAGCTCGACGCGCGGGCCCTGCGCGCGGCGCGCGACGCGCTCGGCAAGGCGCGGGTCGCGTTCGACAAGGTCGCGCGCGGCGCGCACGGCGAGGTCGCGGCGTTCACGCAGGCGATCGACGCGTTCCGCGACGCGGTCGACAAGCTGCCCGGCGAAGGCCTGCTCGCGCTCGGGCGCGCCTTCACCGCGGTGCGCCGCGGCGTGCACGAGCGCGACGGCCGGCTCGACGACGCGACGTCGATCGAGCTCGCGACCGCGATCCTGTTCGCCGAGCAGGCGCTCGAGAAGGGCGCGCGCCCGGGCTCCGAGTACGACCAGCACGGCGCCGAGATGGGCGAGCGGCTCGTCGCGGCGCTCGAGGGCCGCGCGGACCCGGACGCCGAGCCGCCCGAGTGGCTGCGCAGCCTGAGCCAGGCGGCGCAGGAGCGGATGACCATGGCCGCCTTCATCGGCGAGACCATGACCAGCCTGCGCGGCGTCGAGAAGGTGCTCGACGCGTTCTTCCGCGACCACGGCCAGCGGGCGAACCTGCCCGAGTGCGTGCGCGCGCTGCACCAGGTCGCCGGTGCGCTGCGGCTGCTCGGGCACGAGGACGCGTGCACGGGCGCCGAGGCCGTCGCGACCCGCGTCGCCGCGTTCGCGGCCTGCGAAGAATCGCCGGACCCCGCCGAGTGCGACCGCGTCGCGTCCAGCGCCGGAGCGCTCGGTTTCTTCATCGAGGGCCTGCTGTATCCTGAACGCGCGAGCGGGCGCTTCGAGCTCGACCCCGAGACCGGCGAGTTCCACGCGCACATGGGCCGCTCGCCGCGGGTCACGGTGCGCGAGATCGACGATGCCCAGGCCGCCGGGCGCGAGCGCGTCGCGCCCGCGCCTTCGGTCGAGTCCGCGTTCGCCGAGCACGCCGCGCGCGCCGCGCAGCAGTTCTCCGACCTCGAACGCCACGGCGACGACCCCGGCCTGCGCGACCGCCTGCACGACACGCTGATCCACCTGCGCGACGCCGCGGTGCTGCTCGACGACGCCGCGCGCAAGTCCGCCGCCGCCGACGCGATCGGCCGGCTCGCCGCGGTCGGCACGCCGCTGGACCTCGCGCAACTGCGCGCCTCGCTCGCCGCGGCGGGGGTCGCGATCGCGGCCGCGCCGGCCGCCGCGCCCGCGCTGCCCGTCGACGACGACGCGCAGGACAGCGAGCTGATGGAGATCTTCCTGTCCGAGGCCGACGACGTGCTGGGCGCGATCGCCGAGCACGCCGAACTCTCGCGGCAGTCGCGCGGCGACGCGCAGCACCTCACCACGATCCGGCGCGGCTTCCACACGCTGAAGGGCTCGAGCCGCATGGTCGGGCTGACCGACTTCGGCGAAGCGGGCTGGGCGATGGAGCAGGTGATGAACCTGTGGCTCGCCGAGGAGCGCTCCGGCACCGACCCCCTCTACCGCCTGATCGACCAGGCGCGCGCCGAAATGCGCACGTGGGTCGACGCGCTGCGCGCCGGCGGCGCGGTCGAGATCGATCCGCGCGCGCTGGTCGAGGCCGCGAACGCACTGCGCGAGGGCCGCTCGCCGGACGACGCGCACCTGCTCGCGCTCGACGACGCCAGCGCCGAGGACGAGTTCGCCGACACCGTGTTCGCGGCGCCCGAGCCGCCCGCCGATGCAGTGCCCGAGACGCTGGTCGCCGACGAATTCGCCGCCGAGCAGGCGCTCGCTCAGGACGCGGCCGACGACGGGCGCGAGGACGTGATCGAGATCGGCGCGTCGGGCGTGGCGTTCGAGGACGCGGACGAGTCGCTCGACGTCGGCGAGGCGATCGGCGTTCCCGAGGCGATCGACGTCGGTGAAGCGATCGACGTTCCCGAGGCGATCGACGCCGGTGAAGAAATCGACGTTCCCGAGGCGATCGACGCCGAGAGCGCCGTCGAGTTCGACGACGCGATCGAGTTCGGCGACGCACTCGCGAGCGCCGATGAGTCCGCCGGCGAGATCGTCGTCGACGAGGCGGTGTCCGGGGACGACGGCGTCGTGTTCGACGACGACGAGCCCGGTGCCGCGGGCGCGGACGAGGTCGAGTTCGACGAGATCCCGGCGTCGCTGGCCGCGCCGCTGGACCAGGACGAGATCCTCGCCCTGAAGGCGATGCACGACGCGCGCCGCGCGACGCCCGAGAGCCTCGGTGCGCCGGCGCAGGCGCACACCGGGGAGGCGCCGTCGCAGGCCGGCGCCCCGGTCGCCGCGGACACGATCGTCCTGGACGGGCGCGAGATCAGCCGGCCGCTGTACATGATCTTCCTGTCGGAGGCCGACGAGCTGATCGAGACGCTGGTCGAGGATGTCGCCGACTGGCGCGAGCGCCCCGAGCGCGGCGCGACCGACGCCGCGATGCGCGCGGCGCACTCGCTTTCGGGCAGCGCGAGCGTCGTCGAGCTCGCGCCGGTGCACGACCTCGCCGAGCGCCTGGAATCGTTCATGCAGTCGCAGCGCGTCGTCGGCGACGCACCGTCGGGTGCCGAGCTGCAACTGGTCGCGCGCATCGTCGAGCGCGTCCGCTCGATGCTGCACGTGTTCGCCGCGGGCCACCTGCCGCCGCACGAGCCCGACGCCCTCGAGGCCATCGCCGCCCTCGCCGCCTACTGGCACGAGAAGGCCCAGGCGCTCGCCGCGAGGACGATCGCCGTCGACGGCCCGGCCGACGACGACGCGTCTTCCTTCGCGGGCTCGGCGTCCGACCTCGGCGAGTTCGCCGACGCGGACGACGCGGTCGCGGCCGCGCGGGCGATGGACCTCGCCGGTGAAGTCGACGCTCCGCCGGCGCTCGAGGCCGGTGCCGGCGACGACGTGCCGGTGACCGCGCTCGCCGACGACGAAGCCGCCGTGCCCGAGCTCACCGATCCCGTCACGGCGGCCGCGCCCGCGCTCGCGCCTGCGCCGGTCGACGAGATCGATCCCGACCTGCTGCCGATCTTCGTCGAGGAGGCGCTCGACTACCTGCCCCAGATCGGCGAGAACCTGCGCCGCTGGCAGGCCTCGCCGGCGGACACCGACGCCCTGCAGATGCTGATGCGACAGCTGCACACGGTGAAGGGCAGCGCGCGCATGGCGGGCGCGATGTCGCTCGGCCAGCGGGTGCACGAGATCGAGACCCGGGTCGAGGACCTCGCCGGACTGCCCGGCGTGCCGCCCGGGATGATCGAGGACCTGATCGGCGAGCACGACCAGGTGGTCGCGATGTTCGACGCGATCCGCGGCGTTGCGTCGCCGGCCGTCGCGCAGCCTGCGGCGCCCGCGCCCGCGCCGTTCGAGCCCGACGCGATCGCGCCGACGTGGATGCCGAGCCTGCCCGCGCTGATCGACGAGATCGTCGAGCGCGCCGCGCCCGTGGACGAATCGGCGCCGGTGTCGCCCGAGCGCGCGCCTGCGGCGTCGCCGGACCAGGACGCCACTGTCGACCCGGCGCTCGCACACTTCGCCGACACGGTGCCCGCTCCGGAGGCGTTCACGGCGCCGGCGCCGGCGCCCGCGAGCCCGCCCGCCCAGGGGCCGGCCCGCGCCGGCGCGCTCGCCGGCCTGTTCGCGAACACCCCCGCGCCGACCTCGGCGCCGGCCGCCGCGCCGGGGGGCGCCCGCCCCGCCGGCGCGTCGCAGCCGCTGGTGCGCGTGCGCGCCGACCTGCTCGACAAGCTCGTCAACGAGGCGGGCGAGGTGTCGATCGCGCGCTCGCGGCTCGACAACGAGATGACCGGCCTGCGCCAGGCGCTCGCCGACCTCACCGAGAACGTCGGGCGGCTGCGCTCGCAGCTGCGCGAGATCGAGATCCAGGCCGACACGCAGATCCAGGCGCGCATCGCGCAGCAGCGCGAGACCGAGCGCGCGTTCGACCCGCTCGAGTTCGACCGCTACACGCGCTTCCAGGAGCTCACGCGCATGCTCGCGGAGTCGGTCAACGACGTCGCGACCGTGCAGCAGAACGCGATGCGCGGGCTCGAGGACGCGTCCCAGGACCTGCACCGCCAGGGCCAGGTGCTGCGCGACCTGCAGCAGAACCTGATGCGCGTGCGCATGGTGCAGTTCGGCTCGATCGCCGACCGCCTGTTCCGCGTCGTGCGGCAGTCCGGCAAGGAACTCGACAAGCAGGTGCACCTCGACATCCGCGGCTCCGCGGTCGAGGTCGACCGCGGCGTGCTCGAGAAGATGTCCGGCCCGATCGAGCACCTGCTGCGCAACGCGGTCGCGCACGGCGTCGAGCCGGCCGACGTGCGTACCGCCAGCGGCAAGTCGCCGACCGGCGAGATCACCGTCGAGGTGCGCCAGGAAGGCCGCGAGATCGTGCTCTCGTTCGCCGACGACGGCGCCGGGCTCGACTACTCGAAGATCCGGGCGCGCGCGATCGCGACCGGGCTGATCAAGCCGGACGCGGGCGTTCCCGACCGCGAGCTCGGCGACCTGATCTTCATGCCGGGCTTCACGACCGCGTCCGCGGTCACCGAGCTCTCCGGGCGCGGCGTCGGCATGGACGTCGTGCGCGGCGAAGTCGTGGGCCTGGGCGGACGCATCGAGACCGAGTCCGAGCCCGGCCGCGGCACGCGCTTCACCGTGCACCTGCCGCTCACGCTCGCGGTCTCGCAGGTGGTGCTGGTCACCGCCGGGCGCACGCGGCTGGCGGTGCCGTCGTCGAGCGTCGAGCAGGTGCTGCAGGTCAAGCCGCAGGCGCTGGCCGCCGCGTACACCGACCGCCACATCGAGTGGCAGGGCTCGAAGGTGCCGCTGTTCTACCTCGGCACGCTGGTGGAACTGCCCGACCTGAAGCCGGTCGCGCAGCACTACTCGCCGGTCGTGATCCTGCGCTCCGGCCACCAGCGCATCGCGCTGCACTGCGACGACGTCACGCGCAACCAGGAGGTCGTCGTCAAGCCGGTCGGCGCGCAGGTCGCGCGCGTGCGCGGCGTCACCGGCGCGACCGTGCTCGGCAACGGCGAGATCGTGCTGATCGTGAACCCGGTCGCGCTCGCGCAGATCGCCGCCGGCGAGGTGCTCGACCGCGTGGTCGCGTCCCCGGCCATCGCCGCGGTGCTGCAGGACACGCTGCCGGCGATCGCGATGGTGGTCGACGATTCCCTGACGGTGCGCAAGGTCACGCAGCGGCTGCTCGCACGCGAGGGCTACCAGGTGATGCTCGCCAAGGACGGCGTCGACGCGATGCGGCAGCTGCAGGAGACGGTGCCCGACGTGATGCTGGTCGACATCGAGATGCCGCGCATGGACGGCTTCGACCTCACGCGCAACGTGCGCGGCGACGAGCGCTTCAGGCACGTCCCGATCATCATGATCACGTCGCGCACCGCGGACAAGCACCGCAACTTCGCGATGTCGCTGGGCGTCGATGCCTACCTCGGCAAGCCGTACGCCGAGGACGAGCTGCTCGCGCTGGTGGCGTCGTACACGTCGCAGCGGCACGTCGCCGCGGCGGTCTGATCAGGCGGCGCCCGCGCGCCCCGCCTTCACCACCTCGTAGCGCGCCAGCGTGAGCCGGCGCGCTTCGTCGTGATCGACGATCGGGGGCGGATAGTCGCGCCCGATCGCGATGCCGGCCGCGGCGAGCCGGTCCGCGCCTGCACGCCACGGCGCGTGGATCGCGGCGTCGGGCAGGCGCGCGAGCTGCGGCAGGTAGCGGCGGATGAACTGCCCGCGCGGATCGAAGCGCTCCGACTGCGTCACCGGATTGAAGATGCGGAACCACGGCTGCGCGTCGCAGCCGCTCGACGCCGCCCACTGCCAGCCGCCGTTGTTCGCCGCGAGGTCGAAGTCGATCAGGTGGCGTGCGAACCAGCGCTCTCCCGCGCGCCAGTCGACGCCGAGGTCCTTGACGAGGAACGACGCGACGACCATGCGCAGCCGGTTGTGCATCCAGCCGCTGGCGAGGATCTGCGCGATCGCGGCGTCGACGAGCGGGTAGCCGGTGCGCCCGGCGCACCACGCGTCGAGGCGGCGCGCGCCCTCGTCGCCGTCGACCCAGCGAATGCGGTCGTATTCGGGCCTGAACGCGCGCTCGACCACGTGCGGGTGGTGGTGCAGGATCTGGAAGTAGAAGTCGCGCCAGACGAGCTCCGACAGCCAGCCGCGCGCGCCCGCCGCGGCGCCGGCGTCGGCGCCGATCACGTCGCGCGCGAGCCGCACCAGCGAGCGGACCGACACCGTGCCGAAGCGCAGGTGCGCCGACAGGTACGACACCCCCTTCACGGCCGGGAAGTCGCGCGCCTCGTGGTAGCGGCCGATGCGCTCCGAGAACGAGCGCACGAGGCCTGCCGCGCCGGCCATTCCGGGCGTCACGCCGAGCGCGCGCAGGCCGGTGCGCTCGAAGCCGAGCGCCTCGAGCGGCGGCAGCGCGAATTCCGGCGCGGGCGGCGGCCCGAGACGCCCGGAGAGCTCGACCGCGCGCGCCGCGACCGCGGCGTCGTCGAGTGCGCGCAGCCACGCGTTTCGGTACGGCGTGAACACCGAGAACGCTCGCCCGGCCGCGGTCACGACCTCGTCGCGCTCGAAGACCACCTGGTCCTTGAACAGCACGAGCCGGCGCCCGTCGCGCGCGAGCGCGCGCGCGACCGCCTCGTCGCGCGCGACCGCCTGCGGCTCGTAGTCGCGGTTCGCGTACACCGCGTCGGCGCCGAGCGCCCGGGCCAGCCGCGGGATCTCCTCGGGCGCGCGCCCGTGCGCCACGGCCAGCCCGCCCCCGGCGCGCCGCAGCGCCGCGTCGACCTCGGCGACGCTGTCGTGGATGAACTCGACGCGCCGGTCGGCGCGCTCGGGCAATGCGTCGAGGATGTCGCGGTCGAAGACGAAGGCGCAGCACACGCTGCGCGCGTGCGCGCAGGCGGCGGCGAGCGCCGCGTGGTCTTCGGTGCGCAGGTCGCGCCGCAGCCAGACCAGGATGCGGTTCACGCGACGGACGACGGGCGGGCGGACATGCGCGGCGATTGTGCCGCGCGCGCCCGGTCTTTACAATCGAGGGTGGCGCGCGGCTCTGCCGGCGCGCGCCTGCCGAACATGGAATCCGCGCTGGCGTCGAACCTCTCCAATCACTTCCTCGTGGCCATGCCGGGGATGGGGGACCACAATTTCGGCGGCAGCGTGGTCTTCATCGCCGAGCACAGCGCCAAGGGCGCGCTCGGGCTCGTGATCAACCGCCCGATGGAAATCGACCTCGGCACGCTGTTCGAGCGCATCGACCTGCGCCTGCAGGGCGGCACGCTGGCGCGCTCGCCGGTCTTCTACGGCGGCCCCGTCCAGACCGACCGCGGATTCGTGCTGCACCAGCCGCTGGGCACGTGGGGGTCCACGGTCACGGTCGGCGACGAAGTCGGCCTGACCTCGTCGAAAGACGTCCTCGAGGCGGTCGCGGCGGGCCAGGGGCCCGAGCGGCTGCTGGTCACGCTGGGCTATTCGGGCTGGGGCCCGGGGCAGCTCGAGGACGAGATCGCCCGCAACGCGTGGCTCACCACGCCGGCGGACGCCGACCTGATCTTCGAGGCTCCGGTCGAGGAGCGACTGAACCGCGCGTTCGGGCTGCTCGGGATCGACCCCGCGTTCCTGTCGAGCGCCGCGGGGCACGCGTGAGCGGGGTCGTCGCCTGACATGGACACCCGGGGCCGCTCCGAACGCCCCGTCCCGGAGACGATTCTCTCCTTCGACTTCGGCGCCCGCCGCATCGGCGTCGCGCTGGGCAACTCGCTGACCGGCGACGCGCGCGCGCTCGAGACCATCGACGACGAGCGCACCGAGCGCCGCTTCGAGCGCGTCGGCCGGCTGATCGCGCAGTGGCAGCCCGACCGCCTCGTCGTCGGCCGCCCCTGCCTCGACGACGGCGGCGCGAACGAGTCCACGCGCCGCTGCGAGCGCTTCGCGCGCCAGCTCGCCGGGCGCTTCGGCCTGCCGGTCGCGACGGTCGACGAGCGCTACAGCACCCTCGAGGCGCAGGCGACGCTCGGGCGCCGGCACGACGACGACGCCGAGGCCGCCGCGACAATCCTGCGACAATACTTCCATGAACACGCCCACACCTGACGTCGAGTCCGTCTACGCGGCCCTGCGCGACGCGATCGCGAGCGCGCTCGCCGCCGAGCCCGAACGGCGGCCCCACCTGATCGGCATCCACAGTGGAGGCGCGTGGGTCGCGCAGCGGCTTCACGCCGACCTCGCGCTGCCCACCCCGCTGGGCACGCTGTCGTCGGCGTTCCACCGCGACGACTACGGCCGCCGCGGGCTGCCGGCCGAGATGAAGTCCACCGAGCTGCCGTTCGAGATCAAGGGCGCCGACATCGTCCTGGTCGACGACATCCTGTTCACCGGCCGCACCGTGCGCGCGGCGCTCAACGAGCTGTTCGACTACGGCCGTCCGGCGCGCGTGGAGCTCGCGGTGCTGCTCGACCGCGGCGGGCGCGAGCTCCCGATCGAGGCGCGCTACGTCGGCGCGGCGCACCCGCTCGCCCGCGAGCGCGCGTTCGCGCTGTCGCGCACGCCCGACGGACGATTTTCACTGAGCATCGAATAAAGGGAAGGACCGGCCCCCGAATGCGACACCCGCAACTGAACGCGCAGGGAGAGCTTCAGCACCTGATCACGATCGAAGGCCTGCCGCGCGAGATGATCCTGCGCATCCTCGACACCGCGGCGAGCTTCGTCAACGTCTCCGACCGCGAGGTCAAGAAGGTGCCGCTGCTGCGCGGCAAGTCCGTCTTCAACCTGTTCTTCGAGAACTCGACGCGCACGCGCACCACGTTCGAGATCGCGGCCAAGCGGCTGTCGGCCGACGTGATCAACCTCGACATCAACACGTCGTCCACCGCCAAGGGCGAGTCACTGCTCGACACCATCGACAACCTCTCGGCGATGCACGCCGACATGTTCGTCGTTCGGCACCACTCGAGCGGCGCGCCCTACCTGATCGCCGAGCACCTGAACCGGGTCGGCGCGTCGCACGTGCACGTGGTCAACGCCGGCGACGGGCGCCACGCGCACCCGACGCAGGGCCTGCTCGACATGTACACGATCCGCCACCACAAGCGCGACTTCACGCAGCTCAAGGTGGCGATCGTCGGCGACGTCCTCCACTCGCGCGTGGCGCGCTCCGACATCCACGCACTCACGACGCTGGGCGTTCCGGAGGTGCGCGTGATCGCGCCGTACACGCTGATCCCGTCCGGCATGGAGCAGATGGGCGTGCGCGTGTTCACCGACATGCGCGCGGGGCTCGCCGACGTCGACGTGATCATCATGCTGCGCCTGCAGAACGAGCGCATGAACGGCGCGCTGCTGCCGTCGGCGCAGGAGTTCTTCAAGCACTACGGGCTCACGCAGGACAAGCTCGCGCTCGCGCGCCCCGACGCGATCGTGATGCACCCGGGGCCGATGAACCGCGGCGTTGAAATCGACTCGACGGTGGCCGACGGCGCGCAGGCGGTGATCCTGCAGCAGGTCACCTTCGGCATCGCGGTGCGGATGGCCGTGATGAGCATCCTGGCGGCGAACTGACATGCGACTGACGATCGTGAACGGCCGGGTGATCGACCCGGCGAGCGGACTGGACACGCAGGCGGCGGTGCACGTCGCCGACGGGCGCATCGCCGCAGTGGGCGCCGCGCCCGCCGGCTTCGTCGCGCGGCAGACGCTGGACGCGCGCGGGCTGGTGGTCGCGCCCGGCCTGGTCGACCTGGCCGCGCGGCTGCGCGAGCCCGGCTTCGAGTACAAGGCGACGCTGGAGTCCGAGATGCAGGCCGCGCTCGCCGGCGGCGTCACCAGCCTCTCGTGCCCGCCCGACACCGACCCGCCGCTGGACGAGCCCGGCCTGGTCGAGATGCTCAAGCACCGCGCGCTGGGGCTGAACGGCGCGCAGCTCTACCCGCTGGGCGCGCTCACGATGGGCCTGAAGGGCCGCGCGCTCACCGAGATGGCCGAGCTCGCCGAGGCCGGCTGCGTCGGGTTCACGCAGGCCGCCGAACCGGTCGAGGACACCCAGACGCTGGTGCGCGCGCTGCAGTACGCGAAGACCTTCGGATTCACGGTCTGGCTCGCGCCGCGAGACCCGCACCTGTCGCGCGGAGGGGTGGCGCACAGCGGCGCGGTGTCGGGCCGGCTCGGGCTCGCGGGCGTGCCGGTCATCGCCGAGACGGTCGCGCTGCACACGATCTTCGAAGTCGTCCGCGCCACCGGGTGCCGCGTGCACGTCACGCGCCTGTCGTCGGCGGCCGGCGTCGAGCTCGTGCGCCAGGCGCGGCGCGAGGGCCTGCCGGTCACGTCGGACGTCGCCGTGCACCACCTGCACCTCGTCGACGTCGACATCGGCTTCTTCGACAGCAGCTACCGCGTCGACCCGCCGTTCCGCTCGCAGCGCGACCGCGACGCGATTCGCCAGGCGGTGCTCGACGGCACGATCGACGCGATCTGCTCCGACCACACGCCGGTCGACGACGACGCCAAGCAGCTGCCGTTCTCCGAGGCCGAGCCCGGCGTCACCGCGCTCGAGCTGCTGCTGCCGCTCACGCTGAAGTGGGCCGGCGAGCACGGCGTGCCGCTGCCGGCGGCGCTCGCGCGCATCACGTGCGCGGCCGCGCCGATCCTGGGCATCGACGCCGGGCGGCTCGCGCCGGGCGCGCCGGCCGACCTGTGCCTGTTCGATCCCGGCGAGCACTGGGTGGTCGGGCGCGATGCGCTGCTCAGCCAGGGCAAGCACACGCCGTACCTCGGCCGCGAGGTCGCGGGCCGGGTGCGCATGACGCTGGTGGGCGGGCGCATCGTCTACTCGCGGCCGGCGTAGGCTGCGCCCGGCGGGCCGCCGATCCGCGCGCCCGCTCGCCGCACGTCCGATCCCCGATGGCCTGGATCCGCCGTCTCGTGCGCCTGCCGCTGATGCTGGCGCTGCTCGCCGCGGGGCTCGCGACGCTGCGGCTCGCGTTCCCGTTCATGCGCGAGCCGGCGCGCCGGCGCACCGTCCGCGCGTGGTCGCGCGCGCTGGTCTGGAGCACCGGGTTCACGCTGGTCGAGCGTCCCGCGCCGGGCGCGCGAACGCTCGCGGAGCTGCCGCCCGGGCGCCTGCTGCTCGCCAATCACGTCTCGTGGGTCGACATCTTCGCGATCGACGCGCTGTGCCCGGTCGCGTTCGTCGCGAAGTCCGAGGTCGCGGGCTGGCCGCTGCTCGGCACGCTCGCGGCGCTCACCGGAACGCTGTTCATCGAGCGCGGACGGCGCCACGCCGTGCACCGGATGATCGAGCACCTCGAGCACGCGCTCGGCGCGGGGGCGCGCATCGGCGTATTCCCGGAGGGGACGACGTCCGACGGCCTGCGCCTGCTGCCGTTCCACGCGAACCTCGCGCAGGCCGCAGTCACGGCGCGCGCGCCGATCGTCCCGGTCGGCCTTCGCTACCTCGACGCCACCGGCGCGCCGTCGCGATCGGTCGAGTACGTGGGCGACACCACGTTCCTGACGTCGGTGTGGCGGCTGACCGGCGCGCCGCGCCAGACCTGCGAAGTGCACGCGCTGCCCGAATTCGCCGCGGACGGACTCACCCGCCACGCGTGCGCGCAGCGCGCGCGCGCCGAGATCAGCCGGCGCCTGGCACTGCCGCTCGAGGACAGCCTTCCCGAAAGACTGCGCGATCTTCGAGCCGCACCGCGGTGAGCGCGCCGCCCCACACGCAGCCGGTGTCGAGCGCGAGCAGGTCGGGGCGCGCGACGTAGCCCAGCGTCGACCAGTGGCCGAACACGACCGCGGTGTCGCGGCTCGCGCGCGCCGGGACGTCGAACCACGGCATGAATCCCGGCGGCGCCGCGCCTGCGCCTTCCTTGGTGCGGAATTCCATCGTGCCGTCGAGGGCGCAGAAGCGCAGGCGCGTGAGCGCGTTGACGATCACGCGCAGGCGGTCGGGGCCTTCGAGCCGGTCGTCCCAGCGCGCCGGCTCGTTGCCGTACATGCGGCGCAGGAAGGCGAGCCAGTCGGGGCCGGCGAGCGCGCGCCCGACCTCGCCGGCGAGCTCGACCGTGCGCGCGGCGCTCCAGCCCGGCAGCACGCCCGCGTGCACCATCAGGTGCCCGTCCTCGAGGTGCGCGAGCGGCCGGTGCCGCACCCAGTCGACGATCTCGCCGAGGTCGGGCGCCGCGAGGATCGGCCCGAAGGTGTCGCTCGCGTGCAGCGGGCGCACGCCGGCGACCACCGCGAGCAGGTGCAGGTCGTGGTTGCCGAGCACCGCGGTGACGCGCGCGTCGTTGCGCATCGCCCAGCGCAGCACTTCGAGCGAGCGCGGGCCGCGGTTGACGAGGTCGCCGACCAGCCACAGCCGCGCGGGGCCCGCCGGGCCGGCGCAGGCCGCGTCGACGCGCGCCAGCAGCCGCTCGAAGCAGTCGAAACAGCCCTGGACGTCGCCGATCGCGACCCGGGGGGCGCGCGCGGCGCTCACGCGATCCGCGAGTGCGGGAACTCGATGACGTTCTCGGCCGTGCCCGCGCGCTCGCGGAACGGACGGTACTCGGGCAGCAGGTGGGCCAGCCCGCGCCGCACCTGGGAATCCTCGAGCGCGGGGGACTCGAGCAGCCACGCGAGCGCTTCCTTCTCCCAGCGGGAGTCGGGCAGCTCGATCGGGCGCGAGACGCGGATCTTCCCGTGGCGCGTGGGGAGCGTCGACTCGCTGTCGGCGAGCAGTTCCTCGTAGAGCTTCTCGCCGGGTCGCAGGCCGGTGAAGTCGATGCGGATCTCGCCCTCGGCGTAGCCGGAGAGCCGGATCAGGTCGCGGGCGAGGTCGACGATGCGCACCGGCTCGCCCATGTCGAGCACGAAGATCTCGCCGCTGCGCCCCATCAGCGCCGACTGCAGCACGAGCTGGCTCGCCTCCGGGATCGACATGAAGTAGCGCTTCATCTCGGGGTGCGTGACCGTGACCGGGCCGCCGGCGGCGATCTGCTCGCGGAACTTCGGCACCACGCTGCCCGCCGAGCCGAGCACGTTGCCGAAGCGCACGATCACGGTGGGCACCTGCGTGCGCTGTGCCCAGCGCTGCAGCAGGATCTCGGACAGCCGCTTGGTCGCGCCCATGACGCTGGTGGGGTTCACCGCCTTGTCGGTGGAGATGAACACGAAGCGCTCGACACGGTGGCGCTCGATGACCTGCGCCAGGCGCAGCGTGCCGAGCACGTTGTTCTGCACCGCGGCCCAGGCGTTGTCGCTCTCCATCATCGGCACGTGCTTGTAGGCGGCCGCGTGGAAGAGCACGTTGGGGCGGAAGCGCGCGAACACCTGGTGCAGGCGGCCGGCGTCCTTGACGTCGCCGATCAGGCAGCGGATCGGCACCGACGGGAACTTCTGGCGGAACTCCTGCTCGATCTCGTAGAGCGCGAACTCGTTCAGCTCGTAGAGCAGCAGCTGCCCCGGCGAGAAGCGCGCGATCTGGCGGCACAGCTCGGCGCCGATCGAGCCGCCGGCGCCGGTGACCATCACGATCTTGCCGGCCAGCATCGAGCCCAGCGCGCCGGCTTCGAGCGCGACCGGGTCGCGGCCGAGGAGGTCGTCGAGCTCGATCTCGCGCACCTCGGTGACGCGCACGCGCCCGCTGAGCAGGTCGTCGACGGCCGGCACCAGCATCAGCTTGACGCCGGCCTGCTCGCACATCTCGAACACGCGCCGGCGCTCGACGTGGGAGAGGTCGACGTCGGAGAGGACCGCGTGCGCGGCGCCCAGCGACGGCGCCACCTGGTGGAGCTGGCCCCAGGTGCCGACGACGCGCACGCCGGCCACGGTGCGCCCGACGCGCCCCGGGTGCTCGTCGAGGATGCCGACCAGCTGCCACTGCGCGCTGCGATTGAACGCCTGCACCGACGCGATGGCGACGTCGTGCGACGACAGCAGCAGCACCGGCTTGCCCTGGCTGCGCAGCCCCGCGAACGGCAGCTCCGACAGCCACCGGTACGAGATCCGCCCGCCCGCCATCAGCGCGATCAGCAGGAGCGGGTCGAGCACGAGGATCGAGCGCGGAATGCCGATCGCGTGGCGCCAGAGCAGGATCGCGAACGGCACGAGCAGCGACGCGACGCCGACCGCGAGCGCGATGCGGCGCAGGTCGTGCAGGCTCGCGTAGCGCCAGATGCCGCGGTACAGCCCGAACGCGAGGAAGGTGCCGAACTGAATCGGGGCGACGAGCGCGAGCGTCTGCCAGGCCTCGGGAGGCACGCTCGGCCAGCCGGCCGCGGGGCTCGCGCGCAGCCCGAAGAGGCCCACCCACAGGACCACGATCCAGAACAGGTCGTGGCACATCGCCATCAGCGTGCGGGGGTTGAACGGGTGCCGGAACATGCTGGTCAGGGGAGGTTCGAGAGCCTGAATCGGCGTTCGACGAGGAACGCCAACGTTGCGTGCGCGCAACTTGTGGCGAACAGTATAAGCCCTTGAACGGCCGGGGAGGCCCCGCGGCTGACGAGGGCAACGAGCGCGCACGCCGCCATCAGCGCCCAGGCGCGGCGCGCGACGCCGCCGTGGCCGAGGCCGGCGCGCACGGCCTTCTGGTAGAAGTGGTCGCGGTGCGCCTGCCACGGGCGCTCGCCGCGGCTCAGTCGCCACGCGAGCGTCACGCTGGCGTCGAACCAGAACGGCATGAACGCGATCAGCGGGAACGCGAGCGTCCAGGCGCCCGCCCGCCATCCGTAGAGGCCCAGCGCGGCCGCGGCGAATCCGAGCGGCACCGAGCCGGCGTCGCCCATGAACACCCGGGCGGGCGGCGCGTTGAAGGCGAGGAACGCGAGCGCGGCGCCGGCGAGCGATGCCGCCAGCGCCGCCGCGCCCGGCTCGCCCGCGAGGACGAACGCGCCCGCGAGGGCCGCGAACCCGGTCGCCGCCATGCCGCCGGCGAGGCCGTCGGCGCCGTCCATGAAGTTGTAAAGGTTGGCGCCCCAGCCGAGCGCGAGCAGCGCGACGGCCAGCCCCCAGCCGTCGAGGCCGAGGCCGGCGGCCCAGCCGCCCGCGACCAGCAGGTGCCCGGCCAGCCGCGGCAGGGCTGGCAGCGATCGAACGTCGTCGATCCAGGACAGCGCGGCGAGCAGCGCGCAACCGAGCGCCGCGCCGCGCACCGGCGCCGGCGCGTCCGCCCACGCGAGCGGCAGCGCCGCGGCGACGCCGGCCGCGATCGCGAGCCCGCCCACGCGCGGGATCGCGCGCTGGTGCAGCGAGCGCGCGTTCGGCGTGTCCTGCCAGCGCGCCGCCAGCCGGGAGCGCAACAGCGCGGCGAGCGCGACGGCCGTCACGGCGGCGGCGAGCGCCGCGGCGACGAGCGCGGTCCAGGGGCCGCTCAAGGCTCGGCCTCTCCGGGCAGCGACGACAGGGAGCGCAGCGTCGCGTCCAGCGCGCGCCCGGCCTGCAGCGGCGGGCGCCAGCCGAGCGCACGCAGCGCCGACGCGTCCACCTGCAGCGGCTCGAACAGCCGCTCGAAGATCGGCGAGGGATCCGCGCCGATCACGCGACCCAGCGTCGCGGCGACGGCCCGCAGCGCGCGCGGCATCGGGAAGAGCCGGGGCGATCGCCCCTGGAGCTCGCGCACCCGGCCGACCAACCGCGCGACCGACACTTCGGTGCCGTCGGCGACGAAGTACGTGCCGCCCGCGGCGTGCGCGTTCGTGCACAGGAAGACGAGCGCGTCGGCGAGATTGTCGACGTGCACCAGGCTGCGCGTCGCGGTCGCGTTCGCGAGCGGCAGCGGCCACGGCCGCCGCGCGAGCCGCACGAGCGCGGCGAAGTTCGCGCGCGCGCCGGCGCCGTAGACCAGCGGCGGGCGCGCGACGACGACGTCGAAGCGCCCCGGTGCGTGCAGCGCGAGCAGGGCGCGCTCGGCCGCGAGCTTCGAGCGCGCGTAGGCGTCGGCGGGGGCGGGCGGGTCGGTCTCGACGAACGGCCGCGGCGAGCGCTCGCCCATCACCTTGGCGCTGCTCACGAACACGAAGCGCCGCACGCCGGATTCGCGGGCGACGCTCGCGATGCGCAGCGCGAGCCGGTGGTTGACCGCGTCGAAGTCGCCGTCGTCGACCGTGCCGCGCGGGCGGTGGGCGATCGCCGCGAGGTGGACGACCGCCCCGCAGCCGGCGAGCGCGCGCGCGAGCGCGTCGTCGGTCGCGAGGTCCGCACGCTCGACGTCGCGCACCGGCGTGCCGCGTCGCCCGGCGGCCGCGCGCACGCGCCCGGCGATCCAGCCGTGGGGGCCGGTGAGCGCGAGGGGCGCGTCGCGCGCGGCGTCCCCGGCGGGCGGCACGGCGGCCCCGGGCGTCGCGGCGGCGTCGGCCGCATCACGCGTCATCGTGTCGCCCCGTCCGCCCGCGTGCCGGCGAGCCGCGCGCGCCGGCGCCAGAACGAAGGCGCGCCCCAGTATCGCAGCAGGCTCGCCACGTGGTGCGCGAACCGGGCCGGCGAGCGCAGGCTGCGCCGCTGCGCGTCGTGGACGACCCGCAGCGCGGGGTCGATCGACAAGGCCCAGCCGCGCAACGCGAGCCGGTCGCACAGGTCGGCGTCCTCGCAGTACAGGAAGTAGCGCTCGTCGAAGCCGCCGACGTCGCGCAGCGCGCGCGAGCGGAAAACCAGGCACATGCCGGCGATCCACGCGGGCGGCCCGGGCCGCGGCGCGGCGCCCGCGAGCCGTCGCGCCAGGTTCGGCAGCGTCATCAGGTCGCGGGCGAAGTCCGCGATCCGGCCGTCGGGGTCGAGGATGGTCGGGGTGGCGACGCCGACCGCGGCGTCGTCGAACGCGCGCAGCACGTCGGGCAGGTTCGCGCCGCGAAACGCGAGGTCGGGATTGAGCACCGCGAAGAAATCGGTGTCGCAGGCGCGGAACGCCGCGTTGTGGTTGGCGCCGAAGCCCTTCGGGCGATCGTTGTCGACGACGCTCAGCCGCGCGCTCGCGTGCGCCAGCCGCGGCGTCCAGGCCTCCGGCACGTTGCGCGTGACGATCACGTGCGCGAGGCGGGCGTCCATCGTGGACAGGTCGTCGAGCACGCGCTGCGCGAGGCCGCCCTGGCCGTGGCTGACGACCGAGACGGTCAGCACGGGCGCCTCGCGCCCGGTGTCGAGCCGGTGCGGCCCGGGCGACGGGCCGGCCAATGCGCGACGGCCCGATTCGGTCGGGCCGATGGCCGAGCCACGCCGGCCCGGTGGGGGCATTGCGCGCGACGCATCACGCCGGCCCCGCGCGGCCGCGCAGCGCGTCGGCGAGCGCGCGCCCGACCGCGCGCGCCCGTTCGGCGCGCGGTGCCACCGCGAGCACGTTGTACGCGACGTAGCGCAGCAGCCACGCCGCGTAGCCCGCGCGCCACCCCACCGGTAGCGCGCGCTCGCGCGCCAGCAGCAGCGTGTTGCGCACCAGGTAGTAGTTGCGCAGCGGCGAGTGCAGGTGAACCGCGCGCCCGCCGAGCCAGCCGATGCGGCGCACCTGCTCGCCGAGCCGGTGCGCCATCGGGACGTCGGCGAGCGCGTACAGCGTCCAGCCCTTCGCCCGCGCGCGCACGCCCCACTCGAGGTCGACGTGGTCGATGAAGAGGTCCTCGCGCATCGGCCCGACGTCGGCGAGCGCGCGCGCGTCGATCAGGCACCCGGACGCGAGCAGGAACGCGACCGGGACCCGGCCGTCGCCGGTTCCGCTGACCCGGCGCGGCCCGCGGGGGGTGGCGCCGAATACCAGGGGCGCCGCCGGCTCGCGCTCGTCGAACGCCCACGGCCCGACGGCGGCGACCCGCTCTCCCTGCGTGCGCGCGCGCTCGAGCCCCCGCGCGAGCGCCGCGACGAGCCCGGCGTCCGGCAGGCTGTCGTCGTCGAAGAGCAGCACGCTGCGGGCGCCCGCCGCCAGGCACGCGGCGATGCCGCGGTTCTGCGCCGCGCCGACGCCGGCGTTGACGCCGTCGCCGAGCAGCCGCGCGCCGTGCGTGCGCGCCGCGTGCGCGACCGCGCCGCGGTGGGCGTCGTCGTCGGAGTTGTCGACGACGACGAGGTGAGCGACCTGCGGGGCGAGCCGCGCGAGCAGGGCGTCGAGCCGGGCGGCGTCGGGCCGGTAGGCGACGACCACCGCGCCGATCGGCTCCGGGGTGTCCACGCCGGCCGCCGGCCTCAGCCGCGCGCGCGCCGCAGCGCGCGCCGCAGCGTCAGGGGCAGGCGCGGGCTGTGCGTCGCCTTGTGCAGCGTGTAGCGCCAGAACGCGTGCGCGACCTGCCGATAGCGCACCTGCGGGTCGATGCTGATCGGCCCGAGCCCGATCCGTCCGGTCGCGGGGGACGCCGTCGCCACGGGGCCGGCGACGTCGATCGCCGCGCCGCGCTCGGCGCGCGTCGACGGCGGCGGCAGCAGCGCGTCGTACTCGGCGACCATCGCCTCGCGCGAGCGCGGCACGATCGCACGCAGCGCGACGCGCATCGGCGCGAGCTCGGCGCGGCGCGCGTCGATCGTACGCAGCCGCGCGAGGATCGCGCCGGCGTCGGGCTCGACCAGGAATCCGTTCTCGCCGTCGCGGATGCGGTCGGCGAGGCTGCCGACGCGGCACGCGAGGACGGGCACGCCGCAGTGCCAGAACTCGGTGAGCGTATAGCTGAAGGTCTCCGGCACGATCGACAGCTGCAGCCCGAGGTGGGGGCGCGCGCGCGCGATCAGCCCGGGCAGCGCGTCGCGCTCGAATGCGTCGACGGCGCTCACCCCCGGCCGGCGCGAGAAGCGCGCGGCGTCCTCGCCGCAGCCGAGGAGCGTGACCTCGGCGAAGCGCGCCAGCTCGGGCAGCAGCGCATCGAGCAGGGCGCCGCCCTTCTCCGCCGAAAGCCGCCCGATCACGAGCAGCCTGAGCGGCCCGTCGGCGGGCGGCTCGAACGGCACCGCGTCCGGCAGCCGCGCGCCGTGAGGGATCACCGACCAGCGAGCGCGCTCGAGCGCGGGCATCAGCGAGCGCCAGCGCTCGCCGACCGACGGGCTCGGTGCGACCAGTGCCGCGTCGTGCTCGAGCACCGCGTCGACGAACGCGGTGCGCAGCGCGACCCAGTCGCCGGCGTCGATCCCGCGGAAGAAGCGGTGCCCGGCATTGCCCGCGAGGCACGCGCGCAGCCGCGTGCCGTCGCAGCGGCGGCACTCGCCGTCGAAGTACGCGAAGATCGCGACGCAGAACGGGTAGTGGTCGTGCGCGACGATCGCCGTGGGCAGGCCGGTGCGCAGCGCATCCAGGCTGTGGCCGATCAGCGAGGACACGATCACCGCGTCGACCGCGAACTCGGCGACGATCTCGGCGAGCAGCGCGCGGTACTGCAGGTGCGCGATCGCGGTCGCGTGGATCGGCAGCCCCAGCTCCCAGATTCGGATCGGCTCGACCGCGTCCGCGCCCCGGTACAGCGCCAGGCGCTGGCCGAACGCGCCGATCACGCCGATCGAGCGCAGCACCAGGTTCTCGCCGCGCGGGTCGCCGTCGCAGAAGTCGCGCACCCAGCTGCCCAGCCCGCCGCCCCAGCTGTGTGCGACGTGAAGCCGCACGACGCGCGCCGGGGCGGCGTGCGCCGCGCGTGCGCCCTCGGGGCCGGGCGCGCGCCACTCGTCGCGGGCGTGCGCGACGTGCCAGCGCAGGCCGGTCAGCGGATGGGCGTCGCGCCAGAGCTCGCGCGCGGCGGTCAGGCCGCCGTCGCGGGACGGGCTCGCGTCGGGCGGCGCGAGCGCGAGCACGCGCCGGCAGGCGACGTGGACGAGGCCCGCGCGCGACACGATCGTGGGCCACGCCGGCGGCGCTTCGTCGGCACCGCCGCCCGCGCCGTCGATGGCACCAGTGCCCGCACCGCCGCCCGCACCGGCCTCGCGCCCGTGCGCGAGGATCGCGCGCCACGCGCCCGGCGCGAGCACGCCGCACGCGGCCAGCGGCGCCGGCAGCTCGAGCGGGGCGCCGTCGCCGCGCGTGCCGAGCCAGGCGTCGAGTCCGTCGAGCGCGTCGTCGCGCGGCGCGGCGCCGTCGAACGGCGAGTACATCGGATCCGACGGGCACAGCGGGCTCGCGCTGCCGATGCGCGGATCGGCGGCCAACGTCGAGCGCAGGCGCGACTGCCAGCGCGCGAAGACGCGCACGCCCGCGCGCACCCAGGCGACGTCGGCGCCGCCGTTGCGCTCGAGCTCGGGCGCGAGCGTGCGCAGCGCGTCGGGCAGCTCGGCCGCGGGCGGGTGCCAGTGCACGCGCGACGGCGTCGCCGGCGGCTCGCCGCCGGCAGGCACCGCGCCGAACACGTCGATCGCGCCGCGCACGTCGGGGTCCGCGAGCAGCCGCGCGAGCGTCGAGCGCAGAGCGGCGTCCGGCGCGCCGCCGGCCAGCAGCAGCGTGCGGCAGCGCGGCGCTTCGCGCAGGCGCCCCGCCGCGCTAGCGGACGACATCGGCGACGCGCGCGATCGCCCGTGCCAGGCGCCAGCTGCGCGAACGTTTGATCAGTGCGAGCTCGCTCTCCGCGGCGGCGAGCCGGTCGTTGGCGGCCGCCGCCGGCACGCGGCCGGCATCGAGCTCGGCCTGTGCGTTGGCCCGGTACCAGTGGTAGTAGGAACGATTGACGTCGGTGGCGTCGAACGGGTCCGGGAACGCGCGCTGCAGGTCTTCGCGCTCGCGATAGAGGATGCGCTGCTGCTTCGTGATCGGCTCGCCGTTGCCGTAGCGCGTGTAGACGCACGGCAGCGCGCCGAGCGTGGACTGGCCCTGCCGCTCGCACGCGTCGATGTACCAGCGCCGCAGCTCGAACAGCACCGGGCTGTCGGCCCCGTACAGGCCGAGCATCGTCTCCTGCGCGCCGCTGTCGAAGCCCGAGAAGTGATAGAACGACAGCGGCTCGCCGTTGATGGCGACGGCGTCCGGCGCGCGCCCCTGCGCCTTGCGGTTGCTCAGGTTCCACGTCGCGACGTTGTAGCGGGGCTCGCGCAGCACGCGCACGCCGTCGAACATCGCCGGGATCAGGTCGGCCCAGCGCTGGTCGGTGAACAATCCGCCGGGGATGTCGTCGCGGCAGAACTCGAGCAGGCGGTCGGACCACCACCGCAGGCAGCGCAGCCCCTCGCCGCGGCACGCCAGCCCGATGAAGCCGAGGTTGTAGATGCCGTGCTTGAGCGCCGAGATCTCGTTGTCGAGGATGCCGGCGCGGCTGCGCTCCGGGTCGGTCAGGTGCGGCGTGAGCAGGACCTCGTGCGCGTCTAGCAGCCGTCCGAGGCCGTCGAGGCCGCCGAAGACGACGATGTCGGGGTCGAAGTAGAAGAGCTTCTCGGGCGCGTGCCGGCGCACGATCTCGACGGCCCCGATGCCCTTGACGGCGGTGCACATCTCGACGAGCGTGTGCTTGAACGCCCACGCGCGCCGGTCCGGGATCGGGAGGTCTTCGAGCGTGAGCAGGGTGTCGAAGGGCTCGGCGGCGAGGTCGAAGCCGGCGGGCGGCGTGTCCGAGAGCAGCAGGTGGAAGCGGGCGTTCGGATCGTGGCGCCTGACCGATGCCGCGAGCACACGCGCCTTGGGCAGGTAGTTCGACGTGATGCTCGTGTAGTAGTCCATCAGCGGCTTCCGGTCCCGGTCAGTGCGCGTACGCGCTTCAAGGTGCGCCACGCGAGCGAGCTCTCGATCGCGTCCAGGCGCGCGCGCAGGCCCGCGAGCTCGGCGTCGCGCTCCGCCAGCGTCGCCTGCTGCGCGCGGATCACGGCGTCGCGCTCGATCGCGAGCGCCTCGACGGCACGCACCTGCGCCTCCAGCTCTCCGGCGCGCGCCTGCTGCCGCGCGAGCTGCCCGACGTACGCCGCCTCGCGGCGGGCGAGCTCGGCGACGTCGGCCTCGCGCTCGCGCACGAAGCCCTCGGCGGCCTCGATCCGCGGGCGCGCCGAGGCCAGGTCCGCCTCGCGATCGCGCAGGTGGCGCTCGGTGTCCGCGAGCTGCGCCTGCAGCTGCGCGACGTCGGCCTCGCGCGCCCGCACGTGGCGCTCGGCGGTCTGTTCGCCGGCGGCGCGCCAGTTCCGGCGCAGCAGCCGCTGGTTGCGGAACAGCGCGGCCACCACCGGCGCCGGCGCGCCGCAGCGCGCGAGCAGCTCGCGGTGCAGCCGGTTCACCTCGCACGCCCCGCGCAGCGCGCCGCGCAGGATCGTGTTGCTGCCGTGCAGGCGGTAGTCGAGCAGGGGCTCGTCGGCGAGGTAGCGCATCGCGTCCGGTGCGTGCAGCGCGGCGCGCAGTGCCCACTCCCAGTCGATCACGTAGCGCAGCGGGCGCATCGGCCCGACCGCGTCGAAGAGCTCGCGCGAGAAGAAGAAGTTCGACGTCGACACCGTATAGTTGCCGTAGAGCAGGCCGTCGACCGGCCCGAGCTCCTTCGCCTTGGCGCGGAAGTGCCCGACGCTGGTGAGCCACCAGTGACCCGGCTCGACGATCTCGCGGCCGGCGTCGTCGATCAGCGTGACCCCGGTGACCACGAAGCGCGCGCCGGCGCGCGCCTCCTCGTCCAGGCGGGCGAGGCGGGTCGGCGCGAAGCGGTCGTCGGAGTTCAGGATCGCGACCCACGGCCCGCGGGACTCGAGCACGCCTCGGTTGATCGCGGCGTGCGAACCGCCGTTCGCCTGGCGGATCACGCGAAAGCGCGCGTCGCGCCCGGCGAAGCCGTCGGCGACCGCGGCGGTGCCGTCGCTCGAGCCGTCGTCGACGACGACGACCTCGAAGTCGCCGAAGGTCTGGTCGCGCACGCTCGCGAGCGCCTCGCCGACGAACCGCTCGTGGTTGTAGGCGGGAACGACGATGCTGATGCGGGGGGCGGGGCTCATCGGCGGCTTCGGGGCAACTGGGAATTTTACCCCGGCGCCCGGCGGCCGGCCGTTCGGTTCGTGGTAGGCTCACCGCGGAAAGGGATACGGGCGCGCGCCCGTCGGGAACCGACATGGTCGATCGCGGAATCTTCAAGGCTTACGACATCCGGGGGGTGGTCGGCAAGACGCTCACCGTCGACGCGGTGCGCGCGGTGGGCGCGGCGCTCGGGCGCCGCGCGCGGGCCGCCGGAGTGCGCGAGACCGTCGTCGGGCGCGACGGGCGCCTGTCGGGCCCGGAGCTCGCGGGCGCGCTCTCCGAGGGTTTTCGCGACGCGGGCGTGTCGGTCGTCGACATCGGCATGGTGACCACCCCGATCGTCTACTACGCCACCTACGAGCTCGGCACCGGCACCGGCGTCGCGGTCACCGGCAGCCACAATCCGCCCGACTACAACGGCCTGAAGATGGTCGTCGCCGGCGAGGCGCTCTACGGCGACGCCATCACCGCGCTCGGCGACGAAGTGATCGGGGGCGGCGCGCCCGCGGTGGCGCCCGGCGAGCGCGGCGGCCTGCGCGAGGCGTCGGTGGGCGAGCGCTACCTCGCGCGCGTGACCGGCGACATCCGCCTGGCGCGCCCGATGAAGATCGCGATCGACTGCGGCAACGGCGTCGCGGGCGCGTTCGCGCCCGAGCTGTTCCGGCGCATCGGCTGCGAGGTCGTCGAGCTGTTCTGCGACGTCGACGGCACGTTCCCGAACCACCACCCCGACCCCGCGCACCCCGAGAACCTCCAGGACCTGATCCGCTGCCTGCGCGAGACCGACGCCGAGATCGGGCTGGCCTTCGACGGCGACGGCGATCGCCTCGGCGTGGTCACGAAGGGCGGGCAGATCATCTTCCCCGACCGCCAGCTCATGCTGCTCGCCGAGGAGGTGCTCGCGCGCCATCCGGGTGCGCAGATCATCTACGACGTCAAGTGCACCCGCAACCTGGACGCCTGGGTGCGCGCGCGCGGCGGCGAGCCGTTGATGTGGCGCACCGGGCACTCGCTGGTGAAGGCGAAGCTGCGCGAGACCGGCGCGCCGCTCGCCGGCGAGATGAGCGGGCACATCTTCTACAAGGACCGCTGGTACGGGTTCGACGACGGGCTCTACGCGGGCGCCCGCCTGCTCGAGATCCTCAGCCGTCACGCGAACCCGAGCGCGGTCCTCGAGGCGCTTCCCGACTCCCCGACCACCCCCGAACTGCAGTTGCGCACCGCCGAGGGCGAGAACTTCGCGCTCGTCGAGGCCCTGCGCGCGAACGCGCGCTTCGACGGCGCGCAGCGCACGATCACGATCGACGGCGTGCGCGTCGAGTACGCCGACGGTTTCGGCCTGGCGCGGCCGTCGAACACCACGCCGGTCGTCGTGCTGCGCTTCGAGGCCGATACCCCCGAGGCGCTCGCGCGCATCCAGGGCGAGTTCCGCCGCGCGATCCACGCGGTGCGGCCCGGGATCGCGCTGCCGTTCTGAGTCCCGCCGCGAACCCCCGGCCGCGCGCCGGCGCTCTCGCCGCCGCGGCGCTGGTCGCGGCGACGGCGTTCGCGCTCGCGCCCACGCTGCCGCTGGGCTTCACGGCCGACGACGGCGCGCTGGTCGCGTTCTCCGCGCGCCACGGCGCCGGCGAGATCCTGCTCGACCCCGCCACGCTGCGCGCCGGCTCGAGCGCGAACCTCACGCCGCTGATGCATCTGTTCTATTCGGCCAACCTCTCTCTGTGGGGGCTCGACGCGCGCGGCTTTCGGGCGGCGCAGCTCGTGCTCGCGATCGCGGCGGCCTTGTCCTACCATGCGCTGCTGCGCCGCTTCGCGCGCCCGGCGCTGGCGCTGCTCGGTGCGCTCGCGCTGGTCGCGAGCCTGCCGTTCTTCTACGTCTCGTCGAGCCTGATGACCAACCACTACGTCGCCGGCCTGGCGTTCGCCTGCGCCGCGCTGCTCGCGTACGCGCGCGAGCTCGAGCGGCGACGCTGGGGCGCGTCGATCGCCAGCGCGGCGCTGTACGCGCTCGCGGCGCTCTCGAAGGAGGTCTACCTGCCGGCGATCGCCGTGTTCGCGCTGATGGCCGGGCGCGACCGCGACGCCTGGCGGCGCCTCGTCCCGCACGGGCTGGTGATCGTCGCCGTGCTGGCGTGGCGCCACGCGGTGCTGGGGTCGGTGGTCGGCGGCTATCGCGAGGGCACCTTCGTGGGCGTCGACGAAGCGGGCGTGCTCGCGCGCGGCGTCGCCGCGCTGCCTACGACGATGTTCGGCGCCGGCGCGTGGGCCGCCGCGGTCGGGGCCGCGCTCGCCGCACTGGCGGCGGGCGCCGGGCACCTCGCGCGTTCGCTCGCCGCCGCCGCGCTGCTCGGCGCCGCCGTGCTGGTCGCGCTGCTGCCGCTGATCCCGCTCGGGCTGGTCGCGGCGCCCGACCGCTACCTGCTCGTCGCCACCGCGGTGCTGGCGGGCGGCGCGACCGTCCTCGCCGAGCGCTTCGCGCGCCGCCGGTCGGTGCTCGCGGCCGCGCTGCTGCTGGGCGTGCCGGCGGCGGCGAGCGTGCGTGCGCACGTCGTCGACGCGCCGCCCGTGGCGCGCGCGTTCGCCGCCCAGAGCGGCGCGTACCGCGGCGTACTCGATGCGGGCACGCCGCTGCTGGTGGTGCTGCCGCCGCAGTGGCCGGCCGACCCCGCGTACTGGAGCGACATGTTCACGCGCCTGCGCGCCGCGCCGCTGGCGGCGCAGCCCGACGCGGCGCGTTCGCGCGCCGTGATCGCGTTCTTCGGCGACGCCGACCCGGCGCTCGCCTCGCTCGCCGCCGCGGGGGCGCCGGTGGCGCGCTTCGACACAGCGTGCGACTGCCTGCGGTCGGGGCGGGGGGCCGCGCCGGCGGGGGGCGCGCCCGCGTCCCCGGCGCCCGGTGCACCGTCGCGATTCTCGTCGCCGGCGACCGTGCGCACCGGCGCCGACCCCTCGATCGTCGCGCGCGACGAGCGAATCGGCCGGGGCCACGGGGGCGTCGACGCGGTGGCGACCGACTCCGAAGACCGCTCCCTGCGCGTGATGCGCGGGCGTATCGATCCGGCGCTCGAAGCGGATCGGCTCACGGTGCTGCTCGGCGCGCGCGCCGGTGCGCGCGCAGGTGACGGCGCTGGCGTCCGTGGCGGTGGCCGGTGCGGAAGCGCCGGCGGCGGCGATCCCGACCACGGCGGCCGCGCGAGCGACTGCGGCCGCCGCGGCCCCTCGGCGACCGACCTCGCGCCCGCGCCGGCGGCGTTCGAGCTGCGCCTGCGCTTCCCCGACGCCGCGAGCGCGGCCGCCGCCGTCGCCTGCGTGACCGTGCCGTCGATCGGGCCGGCGCCGCGGGTGCTGCTGCGCGGCCAGCCCGCGGCCTGCGACGCCTACGTCTCGGGCGCCCCTCGCGACCCCCGCGAGCCCGCGCAATGATGCCGCCCGCCCCGCCCCGGGCCCCGCGTTCGCCTGCCGCCGCGCCCGCGGCGCCGCCCGGAGCGCTGCGCCGCCTCTTCGGCCTGCGGCGCATGCTCGTGCAGCTGGTGGTGCGCGACGTCGCCGGCCGCTACCGCGGCTCGTTCGGCGGGATCGCATGGTCGCTGATCACGCCGGTGCTCATGCTCGCGGTGTACCTGTTCGTGTTCGGCGTCGTGTTCAATCCGCGCCAGCCGGCCGCGGGCGGCGCGCCGCCGCAGGATCTCGCTCGCTTCGGGCTGTCGCTGTTCTGCGGCATCCTCGTGCACGCGATGTTCGCCGAGTGCCTGGTGCGCTCGCCGGGCGTCATCGTCGCGCAGCCCTCGTACGTGAAGAAGATCGTCTTCCCGCTCGAGCTGTTGCCGCTGGTGACGGTGGGGTCGGCGCTATTTCACCTCGCGGTCGGGGTGGGCGTGCTGCTCGCCGGCAGTGTGGTGCTCGGCGCGCCGCCGGGGTGGGCGGTGCTGGCGCTGCCGCTGGCGCTCGCACCGCTGGTGCTGATGTGCGCCGGCGTGGCGTGGTTCACCGCGTCGCTCGGCGTCTTCCTGCGCGACATCGGCCAGCTCACCGGGCTGGCGGCGACGGTGATGATGTTCCTGTCGCCGGTGTTCTACCCGGTCTCGGCGCTGCCCGCCGACTGGCGCTGGCTCGCCTGGGCGAGCCCGATCACGTTCCCGATCGAGTCGGTGCGCGGCCTGCTGCTGAACGACGCGCTGCCCGACCCGGCCGGGCTCGCCGGCTACTGGCTGATCGGGCTCGCGACCTGCTGGCTCGGCTGGCTGTGGTTCGACAAGACCCGGCGGGGGTTCGCCGATGTCCTCTGACGACGCCGGCTCCCGGCCCGCGACCGGAGCGATCGGAGCGATCGACCTGCCCGGCCCCGCCGAGCCGGCGCCCGACGCCGCGATCGAGGTCGCCGGGCTGTCGAAGTTCTACCCGATCTTCGAGCGCCCGGCGCACCGGCTGCTGCAGATGCTGTGGCGCGGCCGCCGGCGCTACTACCGCGAGTTCCACGCTCTCGAGGACGTGAGCTTCTCGGTGCGGCGCGGCGCCACGCTCGGGATCGTCGGGCGCAACGGCGCGGGCAAGTCGACGCTGCTGCAGCTGATCTGCGGCACCCTCACGCCGTCGGCGGGCCGCGTGCGCGTGAACGGCCGCGTCGCGGCGCTGCTCGAGCTCGGCGCCGGCTTCAATCCGGAGTTCACCGGGCGCGAGAACGTCGTCATCAACGCCGCGATCCTGGGCCTCACGCCGGCCGAGGTCGACGCGCGCCTGGACGCGATCTTCGCGTTCGCCGACATCGGCGAGTTCGTCGACCAGCCGGTCAAGACGTACTCGAGCGGCATGTACGTGCGCCTGGCGTTCTCGGTCGCGATCCACGTCAGCCCCGACATCCTGGTCGTCGACGAGGCGCTGTCGGTCGGCGACGCGTTCTTCCAGGCCAAGTGCATGGCGCGCATCCGGCGCATGCTCGACGACGGCGTCACGCTGCTGTTCATCAGCCACGACATCGCGGCGGTGAAGGCGATCTGCAGCGAGGTGCTGTGGCTGGACCGCGGGCGCGTGCGCGCGCACGGCGCCACCGAGCAGGTCGCCGCGCTCTACACGCAGGACTGGGTCGCGCAGGCGAACGCCGCGCTCGGCGGCCCCGCGGAGGCGGCGCCCGGTGCGGCCGCGCCTGACGGTCCGCGAGACCGGCCCACCCACCTCGCGACGATCCCCGAAGACTTCCCCGCCCGCAGCGGCGACGGTCGCGCGCGCTTCGCCGCCGCCGGCTGGCGCGTGCCGTCGGGCCCCGCGCAGCACGTGCTCGTCGAGTGGGGCGACGCGCTCACCATCGACGCCGAGCTCGAAGTGCGCGTGCCGTGCGAACGGCTGGTCGTGTCGTACCATGTGAAGGACCGGCACCAGCAGCACCTCGTCGGCGGGCACACGCACGACGACCCCCGCGTGTACGGCCGGGCCTGGGCGGCGGGCGAGCGGCTGCGCGTGCGGTTCACGCTGCCCGTGCGACTGCGCGAGGGCGCGTACACGCTGACGCTGCTGGCCGCGTCGATCGGAGACCTCGCGCGCTACGCCGACGCCGTCTTCCTCGACTGGATCGACGACGTCGCCCTGATGCGCGTCGCCGCGCGGGGGCGGTTCCCCCTGTCGGACCTGTTGGAACTCGAGCATGAAGTGGTGGTCGACGTGGTTCAGGCGGGCGGCACCCCGGATCCGGGTGCTCGATGACTTCTTCCCGAACCTGCTCACCGGCTTTCGCGTCGCCGAGTACAACGCGCTGCTCGAGCGCTTCCCCGGAATGCAGATCGCGTCGTCGTACGGTGAGTTCGAGCGCGTGCACGCCGAGTACGCGGCGCGCTACCCGCGCCACGCCCGGCGCGTCGTCGCGTTCCGCGCCGGGAGCGCCGACGGCGCCGACCTCGCCTACCTGAACTTCCTCAACAACGCGGTCCAGTTCCTGCCCGAACTCGAGCGCGCGCGGGTCCCGTTCGTGCTCACGCTCTACCCCGGCGGCGGCTTCGGGATCGACGAGCCCGAGAGCGACGCCAAGCTCGCGCGCGTGCTCGCCAGCCCGCTGCTGCGCGGCGTGATCGTCACGCAGTCGGTGACGCGCGAGTACCTGAGGTCGCGCGCCCGCGCGTCGCTGCCGGTCGAGGAGATCTTCGGCGTGGTCGCGAACCCGCTGTACTTCGAGCCGGCGCCCGCGCCGCGGCAGTGGCACGGCGCGGGCAAGGCGTCGCTCGACGTCGCGTTCGTCGCCGAGAAGTACATGGCGCGCGGCGAGAACAAGGGATTTCCGGCGTTCGTCGAAGGCGTCTCGCGCTGGCGCGACGCGCTGCCGGCGGGGCTCGCGGGCTCGCTGCGCGTGCACGTCGTCGGCAGCTTCGCGCCCGCGGACTGGGTCGACGCCGGCGGCGCGCCGCCCGACGCCCGCACCGTCTTCCACGGCCGCCTCGAAACCGCCGCGCTGCGCGACTTCTACCAGGGGATCGACGTGATCGTCTCGCCGAACCGGCCGTTCGTGCTGCACTCCGGCAACTTCGACGGCTTCCCCACCGGCTGCTGCGTCGAGGCGTCGCTGTGCGGCGTCGCGGTCGTCGCCGCCGACGTGCTCGGCCTCGACGAAGGCCGCTACGGCGACGGGGCCGGGTTCGTGCGCATCGAGCCCACCGCGGCGGGCGTCGCGGGCGCGCTCGGACGCCTCGTCGCCGACCCGTCCTCGATCGCGCGCGTCGCCGGCGCCGGGCGCGAGGTTTCGCGGCGCCTGTTCGCGCCCGACGTCCAGATCGGGCGGCGCATCGCGTTCCTCGAACGCATGCTGGGCGACGTGTCGGCGCGCGCGGCATGAGCGCGCCCGTCCGCGAGCTCGTGATCGTCGGCGCGGGCGGCCACGCGCGCGAGATCCTCGCGCTCGTCGACGACGTCAACGCGCTCGCTCCGGCGTGGCGGGTGATCGCCTTCGCCGTCGACGCCGGCCATCGCGCGAGCGCGCTCGTCGACGGCGTCGAGGTGCGCGAAGGCTTCGACTGGTTGCGTGCGCGCGCCGACGTGCGGGTCGTGATCGCGGTCGGGGACCCCGCGCTGCGCCTGGCGCTGCGCGAGCGTCTCGCGCTGCCGCCCGCGCGCTACGCGAGCCTCGTGCACCCGCGCGCGTGGGTCGCGCCGCGGGCGGCGCTGGGCGAGGGCTGCCAGGTCATGGCGGGCGCGCTCGTCAACGCGCACGCGCGGCTGGGCGCGCACGTCGTCCTGAACCTGGGGGCGTCGGTGAGCCACGACACCGTGCTCGGCGACGGCGCGACGCTCGGACCGGGCGCGCGCCTGGCCGGCGGCGCGCGCGCCGACGAGGCGGCCGAGCTCGGCATGGGCGCGCAGGTGCTGCCGGGCGTCCGGGTGGGGGCCGGCGCGCGGGTCGGCGCGGGCGCGGTCGTCGTGCGCGACGTGCCGGCGGGCGCGCTCGCGGTCGGGGTCCCGGCGCGGCTGCGGGCATCCTGAGGCGCCGGGCATCCTGAGGCGCCGGACGTCCTGAGGCGCCGGACGTCCTGAGGCGCCGGACGTTCCGAGGCGCCGGACGTTCCGAGGCGCCGGACGACCTCGGCCGCCCGGCGATCTCAGGCGCCCGAATCCGTTCGTTGCGGCGCCGGCGAGGTGGCCGAGCCCGCCGCGGCGCGCGCCTTCGCCGCGGCCACGGCGGACGCATACGCAGCCTCGATGAACTTGTCGTCGTCCGGGTGCCTCGGCGGCAGCGCGGGCTGGCCGTCCGCCGCCCGGTAGTGATTCGCGACGTCGGTGTCGTGCCACTTGCCCAGCGGGCAGTGCGTGACTTCACCGAGCGGGCGCGCGGGCGAACGGTTCACCTTCGACCAGACCTTGACCTTGAGGTAGCAGCCGCAGATCGAGCACTTCAGCGCGGCACGGTCGAGCTTCGTGCAGCGCGTGCACACCCGCCCGCGGAAGTCCGCGACGACCGGGTCGTCGATCTTCTCCTTCACCAGCACGGTCGCGGCGGCGAGCCGCTTCGCGTCGTCGATCCAGCCCATGGACTTGTCGCTCCTCGTGCGCCGGCGCACGCCCTGCGCGGCGCCGTCGCCGGCTCGCTTATACCCGAAATCGCGCGCGGTTCGCGCGACGTCCCTGGTTCGCGCGCGCCGCGTCCGTGCCGGCCGGGCGGGCGCGTCCCCGGCCGGCGCGGCCGCGTCCGCCCGCGAGACGGTACGATGCGGGTCGGCCACGCGGAACCGATGCCGGCGGGCGTCGCGCCCGCCCGCGACGCCCACCGACCCGCTCCCTCCGATGCGCAGCCAACAGACGCCCTACCTCGAACGCCTCGACCACCTGCGGCTGCTCGCCGCCGCGCTGGTCGTCGCGTTCCACGCGTTCCACCGCTACGTGGGCGTGCTGCGGCCCGACAACCCGCTGCTGTCGCTCGTCGACGAGGGGCACACCGGCATCGGCCTGTTCATGGTGATCAGCGGCTTCATCTTCGCGGTGATCGCGGACGGCCGCGAGATCGGCTATTGGGGTTTCCTGCGCAACCGGCTGATCCGCATCTACCCGCTGTTCCTGTTCGGCGTGTTCCTCACGCTGACGATCTCCACCTACAACGAGCACCGCAACTACGGCTTCGCGACCTTCCTCGAGTGGGCGCTGCCTTTTCGCGCGAGCACGGTGTCGGACTCCGCTCATTTCGTGCAGCTGTGGACGATCTGGGTCGAGTTCCAGTTCTACCTGATCTTTCCGTTCCTGCACCGTTTCGCGCAGCGCTACGGCGCGCGCTACCTCTGGGGCCTGCTGCTGCTCCTGGTCGCGGTCCGGGCGGGCGTCTACGAGATCTACGGCAGCGTGCGCTTCGTCGCCTACGAGAGCCTGTTCGGCCGGCTAGACCAGTTCCTGGTCGGCATGCTCGCGGCACGCCTGTGGCTGGCGCGCCCCGGGCGCCTCGCGCACCCGGCACACGTCGTGCCGGCCGCGCTCGCGGTGCTCGCGCTCGTGCACTGGTTCAACCGCCAGGGCGGCCACGTGCGCCTGGACGCCGCGTGGTGGATCGCCTGGACCACCGTCGAGGCCTTCGCGTGGGCGTGGCTGATGCTCGCCTGGCTCGGCTGCCGCTGGCGCGCACCGGCGGCGCTGGAGCGGGGCCTGGCGGCGATGGGGGCGGTGAGCTTCTCCGTCTATGTGATGCACAACTTCGTGATCGCGATCCTCGACAAGCTGCTCGGGGCGCCGAACTGGACCGGGGATCCGGTGCGCGACGCGGCGCTGTTCGCGGTCGGCGTCGCCGTGCCGTGCGCGCTGCTGGCCGCGTGGCCGACGTATCTCCTGATCGAGCGCCCGTTCCTGGCGTTGCGTGGGCGCTACGCGGCGCCGGCGGGCGATCCTGCGGCGGCGAAGGCGGCCTGAGTGCGCGAAAATGCCGGCGGCAGACGGCCCGATCGTCCCACGAATGTGACGGGATTCCTTGTTGTGTTTTTCGCACACCGGGAAATCGGCCGGCCGCCGGGGCGTTCGGCGCCTGCGGGCCGCCGAACGGTCACGCGAGGCCTAATCCTTTCGACGTAAATGCAGGAAAACCCATAAAAAACAATCACTTGTGACCCGCATCAGAGAATTTCATGCAGGTGGAGCGCCGGGTGGGGGGGTGACACCCCCGGGGAGGGGGCAAGGCTTACACCCAATGCGCCTAGCACGCCCGCAGGGATTCACGTACATTCACGCCTGCAAAAAGGCAAAAAGGCGCACTCCGGGTGGGGAGCAGATCACGTATTCGGAGTTCGCGGGCACTGTCGGCCAGGGAAGGTCGGCGGGGTCCCACAGGTCCAGCTTGCAAATTGGTTTGACACCCTAAGAGGAACCAAATGGCACTTTCCTACGCTGATGTAAAAGCCGCACTCGACGCGGTCTCCGCCGCGACCGGGGGTAAGTTCGTACCGTTCAACGCGGCGTACTACGTCGCCAACTATTCCGTCGTGAAGGACGCGAACGGCAACGTCATCGACAACAGCCTCGCGAACTTCGCGGGCGACCCCCTGCAGCACTACGTCACCGTGGGCGCCGCCAAGGGCTACATGCCCAGCGCCGCGTTCGACCCGATCTTCTATCGCGCCCAGTACGCGGACGTTCAGTCCTTGAGCGGCGCTGACCTGCTGGTGCAATACGCCAAGTTCGGTGTCAACGAAGGCCGTGCACCCAACGCCGAGATGGCCTCGTTCGACGGCGCCCGCTACCTGGCCGACTACCCGGACGTGGCCGCGTACGTCAACGCGCACCTGGCCGACTTCCAGGGCAGCATCACGAACGGCTCGATCGCCCACTTCATGAAGTTCGGCGCGCTCGAAGGCCGCTCGGGGTTCCAGACCGACGGCGACGCGATCTCCCTCACGTCGATTCCCGCCAAGTCGACGATCTCCGGCCTGAAGGTCGGCGACGTCACCAACGTCGCGCTCGACACGCACGACGGCCACACGCTGCTGACCGGCTCGAAAGCGGTCGTCGACGGCGGCGCGGGCACGTCCATCCTGCACCTGACCGGCGATGCGAACATCAGCATCGACATGACCAGCGCGTCGAACCAGGTCCGCGGCATCGACCTGAACGGCGACGGCGCCATCGCCAAGAACGGCGTCGAGAACAACATCTCCGCCGCCGGCGTCGCGACGTTCAAGAACTTCGAGATCGTCGACGCCTACGCGCGCAACCCGCTGAACCTGACCGATCACGCCAACAACTACGTCGGCGACATCATCTACCAGGGCACGGGCTACGGGGGTGACGGCGTCTCGACGAACGGCAACATCGTCCTCGGCGGCCTCGGCCACGACCAGATCCTCGCCGGTCTCGGCAACGACTTCCTCGCCGGCGGCGGCATCGGCACGAACGACGTCGCCGGTCTGCCCACGTCCGCGAACTGGTGGTCGACGTATGGCTCGGTCGAAGGTTTCTCGATGGGCGACTTCCTGTCGGGCGGTCGCAATGCCGACTTCTTCTTCGGACAGTTCGCGTCGCTCGAGAACGTCGACGGCACGCTGACCTTCTTCGACGGCGGCTCCACGGCCGACGACACCTCCGCCGGCAACGGCAGCTCCGGCCAGAACACCGACTGGCTGCTCGCCGAAATCTCCGACGACGAAGAATTCGGCCAGATCCGCCTCGACTACAACCTCGGCGTCGACGAGTTCGGCATCGACGAAGACGGCGGCCAAGGCTTCCCGTCGTGGGAAGGCCCGGAAGAAGACTACGACAGCGTCGTTTCCTACTTCGGCGGCGACGGCTATGTCGCGGTCGGCGACGGCAAGCGCCTGCGCGGCATCCTCGACAACATCGAGAACGTCGACGCGTCCGGCAACCTGTACGGCTTCCTGAACGGCTACAACGTCGAACTCGGCGACCGTCGCCTGCTCACGAACGACCCGGCCGGTTCCGCGAACTACGGCGTCGGCTCGTCCGGCCAGCTGCGCATCTACGGCTCCGACTCCGCCAACAAGCTGATCGGCGGCTACGACAACGACCTCGTCGCGGGCGGCTACGGCAACGACCTGCTGATGGGCGGCAACATGCAGTTCTTCACCCAGACCGTCGCGGGCGGGGTGACGAACCCGAACCTGGCCGGCATCTGGAACGACGGCCGTGACGAAATGGTGGGCGGCGCCGGCGCCGACATCCTGCTGTTCGAAACCGACGGCGGCATCTACGAAGGCGGCAACGAGTACAACTCGGACGACTACGAGACCGACAGCCTGTTCGTCACCAACTTCTCGTTCGGCACCAAGAGCGCGAAAGAACTGACGACCGACGGCTGGATCCGCCTCGACCTCGCCAACGGCAAGGTCAACGGCGATCCGGACAACGCCAACGGCACGTCGTTGAACATGAAGGGCTACGGCGGCGCCGACCAGCTCGCCAACACCGGCTACACGACGGCCGACCAGTCCAACTACTCGGACACGAGCCTGCGCACGCAAGTCCAGGACATCGAGAACGTCTACCTGACGGGCCTCGGCGCCATCGACTACCTCGCCGCCGGCACGAACAAGCCCGAGCTGAACTTCACGAACCAGCAGAACTTCCACGCCTACACCGACAACGCCGGCAACGGCAATGCGGACCTGCGCGGCACGAGCGGCAACAACGTCCTGTACTCGGCCAACGGCAACGACAAGATCGAAGGTCGCGAAGGCGACGACTCCCTGATGGGCGGCGGCGGCAACGACGACTTCATCTTCACGCTGGCCGGTGCCGAAGGTGACTCCTTCACCACGAACGGCGACTTCTGCGACGGTGGCGAAGGCCGCGAGTTCTCGAACTACGTTCCGGGTTCGGGCGAAGGCATCGACGTCATCCATCGCCAGCGCGACGCCGACAACAACAACATCTGGGATGTCGACGCCAAGGGCAACTTCCTGTACGAAGGCGACTTCGGCCAGCAGACCACGACGACCGGCATCTCGGTGCTCCAGCTGTCGATCTCGAAAGTCGGCGGCAACGCCGGTGCCGAGCTCGGCGACGTCGTCAACCGCGTCTCCGAAGTCCGCACGGGCGTCAAGATCGGCGGCGTGTTCACGCCGGTCGTGCTGAACACGGCCGAGATCAAGGCCGCCGCGACGTACAAGGCCCTCGAGACCGCGCTGAACAACGCGCTCGACGCGACCCCGTTCGGCGCCGACCTCCAGGCCACGCTGCAGTCCGATGGCGTCACGATCTTCATCACCGACGCCAAGGGCCGTGAACTGGCCGACCAGCCGAGCGAAGTCGACGCCGGCGTCGACGTGTCGCAGAAGGCGAACACGCAGACGCAGAACGTCTTCTCGTACGGCCCGCCGCCGACCACGGTCACGCAAGACCGGATCATCTATCAGGCCTACGAAGACCGCACCGACAACGAGCGCGTCGACGACGACTCGATCTTCGGTTCCACGATCTCGCTGGGCGTGCAGGACTACGCCGAAGATCTCGTCGTCGATTTCCAGGTCGACGTCCCGAGCTGGGTCGGTGGTTCCGCGACGTCCGTCGGCGTGGACACCTATCTGGCCAACAACCAGGCCTGGACGATCAAGTTCGCCAACCTGACGACGCAGGACATCGTCAAGGTCACGGTCAACGGCGTCGCGTTCCAGCTGCAGGTCGGCAAGAATCTCGCGGGTGACCTGATCTCCGAGGAAGACACGAAGTACGCCTCGCAGCAGGACATCCAGGATCACTTCCTGAAGCGGCTCGCCCAGTTCATCACGGGTACGCTCGACGACGACACGGCTGCGGGCGGGCTGGATGTCCAGCACTACGACGTCATCAACGTCCCGGGGGTCGACGCCAACAGCGACGGTGACTACCTCGACGTCGGCGATTCGGCGCCGTACTCCTATACCGTCGGGGTCCAGAACCAGATCACGATCGTCCCGCGCGACTACGACGCCGAGGAAGTGGTCTTCATCCGCAAGCCGGAAGTCGCCATCACCAACCTGTCCGGCGGCGAGCCCGCGTCGTACAAGGTGGTCAACGACGCCGAGCACGAGCTTCAGATCTACCAGTACGACGGTCGCAACAACCTCCTGAACCCCACCAACGTCCTGTTCTGGGGTGACCAGGAAGTTCAGCGTTCGAACCTCGAGACCGCGAAGACCGCCGGCGGCACGATCACCGGCACGAACGCGATCGTGATCGACACGGTGCTCGACGACATCGCCGGCATTGCGTACAACCGCACGACCTCGTTCAAAGACGATTTCGCCGTCCATGGCGACGACCAGGCCCTGACCGGCGCTGGCAACGACGTCGTCAACATGGGCACCGGTGACGATCGCGTGTATGGTTCGAAGGGCACCGATACGCTGAACGGCGGCAAGGACATCTACAAAGTCACGAAAGTCGGCGAGACTGAAGCCACGATCGTCGAGATGAACGACTACGAGGCGGCGCAGAAGATTCTCGATCCGACCGTGAAGTCCGTCCAGTTGGTCCTGCAGACTGAAGACGGCTACAACCTCATTGGCGACGATCGCCCGACCGAGGGCTACTTCCGCGACACGTTGGTCTTCCAGCAGCGCGACTTTGGCGCCGTCGGCGTCGGCGGGGCACAGTTCACGATCGAACTGTCCAACGATCTGGACAAGAAGAGCGGTGGCGCCGGCACGGTCACCGAGTCGTTCACGGGATCGACTGCTGCCGACAAGACGACCTTTGTCGAGTTCGAGAATATCCGCACCGTCTCCGGCGACGGCACCTGGGCGGGGCAGGGCCGTGACACGCTCGATGTCGCGAACCTGTCGACCGCAACCGAGGGGTACGACACGACCACGGTGAAGACCAACGGCGGCCTGACGTACTACCTGACGAACGACGGCAACGCCGGACAGGTATGGGTCAACGACACCTCCGTCGCTAGCCACCACATTGTTTATGCGACGGTGGACGGCGTCGAGAACGTGATCTACGGCGACGGCGACGACGTCACCTATATCGACGAGACCGAGCTCGGCAAGGACAACGTGATCACCGGCGGGCTCAACAGCAGCATGAGCTCCAGCTACAGTGCGCTGAAGGGTGCCGAGCCGGGTGACAAGGTCTTTTACGACCTGAGCGATCTTTGCTGCGACGTCGTTCCGATCGTGACGTTCAACGTCGAATCGTCGACTGACACCGACACGATCGTCTCGACCGGCGGAATCGTCGGAACCGACACGCCGACCGACACGCTGAAGGGGATCGAGATCGTCGACGCCACCAATCTGGCGATTGGCGCTCAACTGCAAGACGTCCTCAACGTTTCGGCGGTGTCGGGCGCCGTGGTCGACTTCACCGCGATCGATCCGATCCTGTCGACGACGGGTACCGACGAATTCGCGCTGACCATGCCGAACGTGCGTACGAGCGAGGCAGGATCCTCGGTCCTGGTCGACATCATCGGGATGTCGAACTTCGAGAACGTCGTGGGCGGCAGCAGTGGAGATCTCGTGATCGTCGCCGACGACATGGAGGACAACTGCTGCGACGGTCTGCCGAGCGACGTTCAACTCGACTTCGACTCCGTGCTGAACTTCGACCAGCTCAGCGATTCGAACTACAAGCCGGCCAATGACCGACTGACCATCGCGGAGATGCGTTCGCACTCGAACCAGGGCAACATTCCCGACGCCTATGGTGTCGAGCTGTACGAATACAGCCTCGGTGGTGGGGTCGACCGCGTCGACTACAGCCACGAGACCGGTTTCGTCGTCGCCGTGGTGAACTTCAACGCGTCCGACAATGCGGTGGGCAACCCGACGCACGTCCTCGTCAACCAGGACAACCACAACTACTACGACACGCAGGCGGGCGACGGTATCACCCCCGTCTATCAGCAGGCGTGGGACTGGGCCAACCTGGGAACGAGCAACAAGCTCCCGGCGTACAGCTTCAATGACTCGTTCGATGGAACGTACGGCGACACGCAGAACTACGCGGGCCGCAGTGCTGCCGACATCTTCGACGACGAGAACGACCGCGTCGATCTGTTGCGCTATACCGAACAGATCGTCGCCAGCCAGTACAACGGCGCGGAAGGCATCGGTGGCGTGATCGACCTGACGCAGTCAGACCGGGCGATCAAGCTGACGTACAGCTACGGTGACGAGGTCACGGTGGCTGCCCTGGATCGCGTCGAACGTAATGTCCACCTGCAGGACATGAGCAAAGACGTGCCGATCGATGACATGAACTTCATCGAGTACAGCGCGGACACGACGAATTCGGCCACGCCTGGCATCAATCAGGTGAGCGCGTTCTGGACGCGGGTCGAGGGCTCGGACAAGGCCGAGACGGTCGAACTGACCGACTTCGAGTCGCAGGTCGACCATTACTTCAACCTTCGGGGTGGCGCGAACGAAGTCAACTACAACGAGTTGACGAAGGCGATCAACCTCTACATCGACGAGATCAGTGCGTGGAAATCGTCGAGCCCGCTGACGACTGGCCTGATCAAGGCTCAGGCGTTCGCGACGGACGGTGACGGCAACGAACTGACCTCCTACGACCAGATCATCTCGAACAACGCCACCAACGGCGTCACCAACAACGGTGTCGCCGCTGCGGGCTCGCTGAGGATCGAAGCGTCGCAGGACGACCAGGACACCGTGATCTTCCGTGATGCGTTTGACAAGTACTACACGCTGCTGAAAAACGTCGACAACTCGAACGAGATCGTGATCAACCGGATCGACAACAGCGCGCTGACGCTGACGCTCACCGGCTTCGAGTACCTGCAGGACAACGGCAAGTCGAACGACGTATACGACATGTCCGCCAAGGGTGCCCTGGATCGCGCGTTCGACAACCTGATCTTCGTTGATGACGCGGTCAACAACGACCGCGATACGCTGAAGGTCGGCAACGACGCGATCGGCTGGAACGGCACGCCCGTGAAGACGATCAGCCTCGAGATCCTGAACGACTCGTTCGGGATCGACTTCGACGTCCTCGACGTCTCGGCGATCACGAATGCGAACACGGTGATCGTTGGCGACACGGTCGCGGCCCGTGACACGACGGCCAGCCCGAACGCGCCGCTGCCGAGCGATGCGGACGACCTCGTCGTCGGCAAGCTCGACCTGATCACCAGCGCAACCGGGTTCGAAGATCTCTACCTCACCGACGCCTCCGTCGCGGGATTCACGTCGTTCAAGCTGAACATGGACGCCGACGAGCTCCAGACGGGCACGGGCAGCAAGATCTTCTCCTGGGACGGCAACGGCGGTCTGAACGCGTCCAAGGTGACCTCCACGGGCGTGACCTTCACCGTGCTGGATACGGGTGCCGTTCCGAACAACCTGAAGCTGGTTGGCGGCGGTGGTGCTGACACCATCACCGGTGGTGGCGGCAACGACACGATCACGGGCGGTGCCGGTGCCGACGTCCTGAGTGGCGGCGTGCAGCCCCAGATCGAGAAGCTGACGTTCAATGGTGGCGGCAACGTCATCAACTCCGGCGTGATGTCGATCGGTAACGGCGCCAACGTCGTGACCGTCGGGGTCACGGGCGGTGCGGCCGAGGACGTCGAAGTCGTCGCCGGTGGCGACGCCGACCAGGTCGGGGCTGCGCTTGCGGCGTACACGACGGCGAACTGGAACACGAAACTTGGTCTCGCCGCCGGAACGATCGCCAGCGTTGCGTACGACAGTTCTACCAACGTGCTGACGTTCACGTACAGCGTGGGCGCCGGTGCGGTGGGCGACAAGGTCGGCGTCGTGGCCAACACGATTGTCGGCGGCCTGACCGCGACCGAGGCCGTGCCCGGAACGCCGGACACGATCTTCAAGGATGGTTCGGACAAGTTCGTCTACTCGAAGGCGACCGACTCGACCGGTGCGTCGATGGATCTGATCTCCGCGTTCTCGATCGGAGCCATCGACGACAAGATCGACCTGTCGGCCATCGACGCGAACCCGAGCACGTCCGCGAACGACGCGTTCGTTTGGAGTGGAACCCCGAACAACACGGCAGCCGCCAGCTTCGCAGCGCTTACGACGCTTGCCAACACGGCGTTCGGTAACGGCGTTGCGGCTGACGGCGTGTTCGTCGGGCGGACCGCCACTGACGCGTATGTGTTCGCGGATGCCAATCACGACGGCAAGTACACGTCCGACGACATCGTGATCGAACTCGTCGGCGTGACGAGCGTCGCGGCCTTCGACGGCTCCAACATCACCCTGTAACGGCGCATTACCCCAGGGGGCTTGGCCCCCGGGGTTCCCCGCCTCGCCGGGAACTCACTTCCAGCCACCTCCTCGCGGAGGTGGTTTTTTTTTATGAATGTTCTATTCGTTCATCAGAACTTCCCGGGACAGTTCACGCATCTCGCGCCGGCGTTGGCTCGCCGTGGAGACCACGTACGTGCTCTCGGAATCACCCCGAAGCACCTGGCCGATGTCCACGAGACGGCGTACCGGCCCAGTCATGGCAACACGCAAGGTGTGCATCGCTTTGCGATGGAGTTCGAGACCAAGATGCTGCGCGCGGATGCTGCGGCGACGTCGATGGTCGAGATGCGGGCAGGAGGCTTTCAGCCCGATCTTGTGGTGGCGAACCCGGGCTGGGGCGAGGCAACATTCGTGAAGGACGTTTGGCCCGAGACCCGTCTGCTCAATTACGTCGAGTTTCATTACCGCGCGGCAGGGGCGGACGTGGGATTCGACCCCGAGTTCGAGGATGATCCTCTCTCCGTGCGCATGCGGACACGTGCTAAGAACGCGTCGAATCTTGTTGCGTTGGATGCGATGGACATCGCGCTCTGTCCTACCGAGTGGCAGGCGAGCATGCTACCGCCCCAGTACCGCGACCGGGTTCGCGTCATCTTCGATGGCATCGACACCGACGTCGTGCGCCCCGATCCGCATGCGATGGTTGTCGTCGGGAGCGGGACGGCACGTGAGCGCACATTGAAGGCCGGAGACGAGATCGTGACCTTCGTCAATCGGAATCTCGAACCCTACCGCGGCTACCACAAGTTCATGAGAGCGCTTCCCGCGATTCTCTCCGCGCGTCCCGCCGCGGTCGCGCTGATCGTCGGAGGCGCCGATACCAGCTACGGTCGGCCGCCTCCGCTGGGGACCTCGTGGCAGCGCTACTTCCTTGACGAAGTCCGAGACTCGCTCGACCTTTCGCGCGTCTACTTCCTCGGGAAGTTGCCATACGCCGGATACCTGAAGGTGCTCCAACTCTCCGCATGCCATGTCTATCTGACCTATCCGTTCGTGCTCTCCTGGAGTTGCATGGAATCACTCTCGTGTGCGTGCGTGGTCGTCGCGAGTGGCACTGCGCCGGTGCGCGAGGTCATCGAAGACGGATACAACGGGCTGCTCGTCGACTTTCACAGCCCCGCGGAGATCGCTGATCGAGTCGTTCGGGTCCTGGCGAACCCTGCCGAATTCACTCGGATGCGTACGCTGGCGAGAGCATCGATTGTTAAGCGGTACGATCTCGCGCGGATCTGCCTGCCAGCGCAACTTCGGCTGGTGGACGAGTTGGCGGGCCGCGCATAGCGGACCGATTCGCCGGAAGCGGTTCGACTACACTGGATCGAACGCAATACGACTCAAGACGGAGCGGCTCATGGCATGGGAAGAGGGTTACGTCGTCGACACGACTTACACTTACGGCTACTACTCGGAGATGTCTCCGCAGCGTGTCGACTACGGCCTGCTGTTGGCTGGCCTGGACCCGCTTCCGCCCGGCCCATGCTGCGAGCTCGGCTTTGGCCAGGGCGTCACTCTCAACCTGAGTGCCGCGGCCGAGCCCGAGCGCCGATGGTGGGGCACCGACTTCAATCCTACCCAGGCGAGGTTCGCGCGTGACCTCGCGGCGAGCGCCGGCACACGAGCGGAGCTCAGCGACCAGAGCTTCTTGGAGTTCTGCGCTCGCGACGATCTGCCCGAATTCAGCCTGATCGCGCTGCACGGGGTCTGGAGTTGGATTTCACGCGAGAACCAGCGCGTGATTCTCGAATTCATTCGACGCCGCCTGGCGATCGGTGGCGTGCTGCAGGTGAGCTACAACACTCCGCATGGGTGGGCCGCGATGGTGCCCATTCGTCACCTCTTCGTCGAGCACGCCCGTGCAACGGGCTTGCGCTCGATGAGTTCCTCCGATCGGATGCAGCGCGCCATCGAGTATGTCGCCAAAGTCTTGGAGACAAATCCACGCTATCTCTCGATGAATCCTTCGGCCAAGCCGAAGCTCGAGGCGATGTCCGCGCACGCTGCCGCGTACCTGCCGCACGAGTATCTGAACGCGGACTGGAATCTCACCACATTCGCTGAAATGTCGCGTGAGCTCGAGGAGGCCAAGCTGACCTACGCCGGGAACGGATCTCTGCTCGAGCGGATCGATGCACTCCACCTCGACGATGCCCAGCGTAAGTTTCTGGCCGAGATACCCGACCCCGCCCTGCGCGAGACCACGCGCGAGTTCATCACCGATACCACCTTCCGCCGCGACTACTGGATCAAGGCCCCGACCCGGACTCCGGAACGTCGACACGCATCATCGATGGAGGGGGTCACGTACGTGCTCGCCGCACTGCCCGACAAGGTCCCGAAGGACGTAAAGTGCGCCCGCGGCAAGTGGGACCTGAACCCCGACATCTACCAGCCGCTGGTGACACTGCTCGCCGCCCAGCAGGGACCGATCTCCAGGGCAGAGATCGGAGAGCGGATCGCGGGCGAAAAGAAGATCACCGTGGGACAAGTCAGCCAAGCGCTGGCGATCCTCGTCGCGATCGGGGCCGTGCATCCCGCCCAGCCCGAATCGGCCCGTCGCCGCGCCGCGCCGTTCTGTGTAGACCTGAACAGTCGGATCCTGCAGCTTTCCGCCGACAACTACCGGGTTGCACACCTCGTATCGCCGGTGTCGGGCCTGGGCGTTGCAGTCGACCTGGGTACGCAACTGATCCTGGGGGCGAAACGTGCCGGCCTGTCGTCGCCAGAGCGCATCGCCCACTTTGCCCACGAGGCCATGACCGGACAGAATCTGCCGCTCCGAGTCAACGACCAGGCGGTCGACGACCCGGCCGTCGCCATCGAGAAATTGACCGTTATTGCGGCGAACTTCGACCGCATCATGGCGCCGGTCTTCCAGCGACTTGGCATTCTGTGAGGGTAGCGACGGCATCCGCGATCGTTGCATGAGGACAACGCGAACCTGACGTGCAGTAGAAATTCGACCGTACGTTATAACGTTTGTTATAATCCCGGCGATTCTTCTGTTGCACTGTGACAACCGTCAAGATCACCACCATCGGAAACTCGCTCGGCATCGTACTGCCGCGCGAAGTGCTTCAGCGTCTTCGCGTCGACAAGGGCGACGTTCTCTTCCTTGTCGAGACCCGCGGCGGTGTCGAACTCGTTCCGCATGAGCCCGAACTGGTTGCACAGGTGGAGGCGCTGGAGCGAACGGCTCGAGCAGAGCGCGACGTCCTGCTCGGACTCGCCGCGCGGGCTACGCTTGCACAAGCTTCCGGCGCATCGGAGCCGCCTAGGGCGGGGTCCTCTCCGGCGAAAATGCATGAGAACCCTGCGGCTGGGCTTCGGCTGACGGACATTGGCGATGTCTGAACCCCGTGACACGGTCTGGATCCTCGATCGGGTGGCTCAGGCTGCCTATGAGCGCTTTCTCTCCGAATTCGGAACGCGTTTCAACGGCCATGACCCGGTACGCCTGGCGACCGCACTCGCATGGCCGCGCACGGTCGCGGCCTTTGCCACGGAACGTCCGCGGCTGTCTGTGTTGGCCGCCGCGCACGCTCGCGCGATCAATCGGCTCAAGCCGTTCGACGAAGGCAACGACGCGATGGCGTGCCTGCTTTCGATGCTGTTCCTGCGTCTGAATGGCATCGAACTGCCCGCGCCCGCGATCGAGAAATACACGGTCTTCGCCGCGTTAGCCGATGAGCGGCTCGACGCGACCGGGCTCGCGCAATGGATGCGCATGCGTTACATCGCAAATCGCCAGGGCGTCCAGTGGGTCGCGCAAGTGAGGATTCGTGGCGGCAAGGTCCACAGCGTGGCGACGGTGCGATCGCCGAACTCGCCCTCTGGAAAGAAGGTCGGCACCCGTCGTCGCACCGCGCTGGAGCCGCCACAGTGATCCATCACACGCGAGTCAGTGGCGAGGGCCCTCTGCGGCAAGGTCTCTTCGAGCGCCCCGAAATCCCCGACAACCCCATCCAACCGAGAAGAAGCGATAAATGAGCGCAGTCCCGATGCCCCCGCAGATGATGAAGCCCACGAACGAGGTCGGCGAGGCGATCCTGGCGTTCAAGCATGCGTTCTTCACGGTCGCGTTCTTCAGCCTGATTATCAATGCCCTGATGCTCTCGCCGTCGATCTACATGATGCAGGTCTACGACCGGGTGCTCGTCAGCCGCAACGAAACGACGCTGATGATGCTCACGCTCATCGTCCTCGGCTTGTACGTGCTGATGTCGCTGATGGAAGCGGTGCGCACGTTCGTGCTGGTGCGCGTGGGGGCCAAGCTCGACGAGCGCCTGAAGTCGCGCGTGTTCGACGCGGCCTTCCAGCGCAACCTGATCCGGCCAGGCAGCAACACGGGGCAGCTGCTCGGCGACCTCACCGTGCTCAGGCAGGTGCTCACCGGCCCGGGGCTGCTGGCGCTGTTCGACGTGCCCTGGCTACCGGTCTACCTGACCGTGATCTACCTGTTCTCTTGGCAGGTCGGAACGCTGGTGCTGTGCGCCGCGATCGTGCTCGCGATGCTCGCGTACATGAACGAGAAGATCTCCAAGCCGCCGCTGGACGCCGCGAGCAAGATCTCGGCGCAGGCGAACAATCTCGCGGCGAACAACCTGCGCAACGCGGAGGTGATCGCCGCGATGGGGATGATCGGCCACATCCGCGCGCGCTGGTTCAAGAAGCACCAGGAGTTCCTTCACCTGCAGGCGCTCGCGAGCGACCGCTCGGGGCTAGTGACCGGGACCACGAAGTTCGTGCGCGTGGCGATGCAGTCGCTCGTGCTCGGCTACGGCGCGCTGCAGACGCTGGACGGCAGCATGTCGCCCGGCATGATCATCGCGGCGTCGATCCTCGCCGGCCGGGCGCTCGCGCCGATGGAGATGCTGATCGGGAACTGGAAGAACCTGGTCAACGCGCGCGAGTCATACACGCGGCTGCGCCTGGTCCTCGCGGACTTCCCCGAGCGCGAGAAGACGATGGAGCTCCCTGCGCCCAAGGGCAAGCTGTCGGTCGAGGGCGTGTCGGCGGCGCCCCCGGGATCGCGCGAGCTGGTCCTCAAGCAGGTGAATTTCGTGATCGAGCCCGGCCAGGTCGTCGCGATGATCGGCCCCAGCGCTTCGGGCAAGTCGTCGCTCGCGCGCCTGCTGGTCGGCGTGTGGGGGCCCCTGGTCGGCTCGGTCCGGCTGGACGGCGCCGACATCTTCAAGTGGAACAAGGAAGAGCTCGGTCCGCACATCGGCTACCTGCCTCAGGACATCGAGCTGTTCGAGGGGACGATCGCCGAGAACATCGCGCGCTTCGGCGAGATCGATGCCGAGAAGGTCGTCGAGGCGGCGCAGCGCACCGGCATGCACGAGCACATCCTGAAGCTGACGAAGGGCTACGACACGGTGCTCGGCGACGCCGGCACCGCGCTCTCGGGCGGGCAGCGCCAGCGCATCGGGCTGGCGCGAGCGATCTACGGCGACCCGCAGCTGATCGTCCTGGACGAGCCGAACTCGAACCTCGACGACGTCGGCGAGGCTGCGCTGATCGAGACCGTCAAGGGGCTGAAGGCACGCGGCAATACCGTGGTGCTGATCACCCACCGGATGGGCACGCTGTCGGTCGTCGACAAGGTGCTGGTGCTGCAGGACGGCACCGTCAAGGCGTTCGGGCTGCGCGACGAGGTGCTCGCGCCGATCTTCGCAGCGCGGGCCGCGCAGCAACGCGGCGGCGTGCCGCCGGGGCAGCCGCGTCCGGCCGTCGGCGGCCCGGCTGGCAGCGAGGCGGCTGCCTGACGCCTGACGCCGCGCCGATCCCACACGAACACGACACGCAGGAACCCACATGAAATTCGATTTCCTCAGACTGCCCTTCGGCCCCCAGGGGGCCGCGGCACCCAAACCCCGGGAAGATGCGGAATCGGCAGAGGATCCGAAGGAGCTGAAGGCGCCGCCGGTGAACCTCGGCCGCGCGCTCACCTGGGGCTGGATCGTTCTGCTCGTCGGCGTCGGCGGGTTCGTCGCCTGGGCTGGCTTCGCGCCGCTCGACCAAGGGGTCACCGCCCCCGGGCAGGTCGTCGTCACCGGCAATCGCAAGACGGTCCAGCACCTGAACGGCGGGATCGTCTCGAAGATCCTCGTCAAGGACGGCGACGAGGTCAAGGCGGGCCAGCCGGTTGTGCTGATGGACACGACCGCGTCGAAGGCGCAACTCGAGAGCGCGCGCGCGCAGTGGATCATTTCGCGCTCGGTCGAGTCGCGGCTGATCGCCGAGCGTGACAACCGCGCGGCGGTCGCGTTCCCCGCGGACCTCACCGCGGAAGCCAAGGACCCGGAGGTCACGCAGTCGATGGCGCTGCAGTCGCGCCTGTTCGAGTCGCGCCGGGCGTCGATCCGCAACGAGATCGCGGTGCTCAACGAGACGATCGCGGGCTTCGAGGTCCAGATCAGCGGGCTGCAGTCGACGAAGGCGTCGAAGGAAGAGCAGATCAAGCTGCTGCGCGAGGAGATCCGCAACCAGCGCGAGCTCGCCGCCGACGGCTATCTGCCGCGCAACCGCGTCTCCGAACAGGAGCGTCTGCTCGCGGCGCTGACCGGCGCGCTCTCCGAGGACCTGACGGCGATCGCGCGCGCGCGCGCCAGCATCTCCGAGTACAAGATGCGCATCATTTCGCGCGAGAGCGACTTCCGCCAGCAGATCGAGACGCAGCTGACGGACGCGCAGAAGGAAGTCAACACGCTGTCGAGCCGGATCAACGCGCTGCGCTTCGACCTCGCGAACACCGAGGTCAAGGCGCCGGTCGACGGCGTCGTCGTCGCGCTCGCGGTGCACACGCCGGGTGGGATTGTCCAGGGCGGGGCACCGATGATGGACATCGTGCCGAAGGAAGAGCCGCTGCGCATCGACGCGAACATCCCGACGCAATTCATCGACAAGATACGCATCGACCTGCCGGTGGACGTGCTGTTCCCGGCGTTCAACCAGAAGTTCACGCCGCACATCCCGGCGGTCGTGCGAACCATCTCGGCGGACACCCTGATCGACCAGAGGAGCGGCCAGCCGTACTACCGCGCGCAGGTCATCGTGACGGCCGACGGCATGAAGAAGCTCAAGGAGCACAAGATCAAGGCGGGCATGCAGGCCGAGGTCTTCATCAAGACCGGCGAGCGCACCGCGTTCAACTACCTCGTCAAGCCGTTCCGCGACCGAATCCGCGCCGCGATGACCGAGGAGTGACCCGATGAAGCGCACGATGACACGCACGCTGATCGCGGGCGCGGTGGCGGCTGCGCTCGGCGGGCCCGTGCACGCGCTCGGCCTGCTCGAGGCCTGGCAGTCGGCGCAGCAGGCCGATGCCCAGTACCGCAGCGCGAAGTTCGAGCTCGAGGGCAGCCGTTACGTGATACCGATGGCGCGCTCGCAGCTGCTGCCGACGGTGTCGATCAACACGTCGGACAGCAAGGTCAACGGCACGCGCGAGGTCGCGAACGCCTCGACCGGCGGCATGGACTCGACCCCCCTCGACTACTTCTCCCGCTCGCGCGCGCTGAACCTGCGCGCGCCGATCGTGAACATGGACGGATGGGCGCGGCTTCGCATGGGGGAGTCGCAGGTCGAGTTCGCCGAAGCCACGTTCCGCGTGCGCGGCAAGGAGCTCGCGCTGCGGATGGGCAAGGCCTACTTCGACCTGCTCTACGCGCTCGACAGCGTCGCGCTCGCGGAGTCTGCGGTGGAGAACTACCGCGAGGCGGTCGCGAACGCGACACGGCGCTTTCGGGGCGGCGAGGGCACTCGCACCGACGTCACCGAGGCCGAGTCGCGGCTCGACATCGCCAGCGCGCAGCTGATCGAGGCGCGCGACCAGGTCGAAGTCGCGCGTCGAGCGTTGCAGTTCGTCACCGGGCGCGACACGGTCGGCGTGCGCCCGCCGCAAGGCGAGCTCGTGCCGGTTCCGCTGCAACCGGCGAGCCTCGAGGCGTGGCTGGAGAAGGTCGACGAGCACAGCCCGGAAATCGTCGCGGTTCGCCGCCAGCTCGAGGTCGCCCGGCGCGACGTCTCGCGGGCCCGCGCGGGGCACTATCCGACCGTCTATGCGGTCGCCGGCCTGTCGAAGTCCCAGAACGACAGCATCGTCACGCTGAACCAGAAATTCAGCCAGAGCTCGCTCGGGCTCCAGGTGACGATCCCGCTGTACAGCGGCGGCTACGTCGAGGCGGCGGTCGAGCAGTCGCTCGCCGGCGTGCGCAAGGCCGAGCAGGACATCGACGCGCAGCTCGCGGCGCAGCGTGTCGACCTGCGCCGGCAGTACCTGGCGGCCGCCAACGGGCTGGCGAAGATCGAAGCGTACTCGCGCGCCGTGCGCTCCACCGAGCTGGCGGTGGAATCGACGCGCGGCGGCGTGCGCGCCGGGCTGCGCACGAACCTCGACGTGCTCGACGCATTGCGGCAGGCCTTCCAGGCACGCCGCGACCTCGCGCAGGCGCGCTACCAGTACATGCTCGCGCTGCTGCAGCTCAAGGCGGTGGCCGGCGAGCCGCTCGACGACGTCCTGGGCGAGCTCGACCAGATCCTGAAGCGGGCCGACGCCGGTCCGTCACGGGCTGCCGCTGATCGTAAGTGAGTATTCGCTCTCGCGGAGAGTGCTTTCGAGTATAGATTGCGTCCTTCGGTGTAAGTCGAATGCGCACTTGGGGATTGCGCAGCGTGCTGGTACCGTTCGAACATGGCTTCGAGTCTGTTGGCCACCGTGGATCCCCGCCTCTGGGCGGGGCTCGAACCGTTTCCGCTGGGCCTGTTCTCCGACGGCAACCACGAGACGGTCGACCTCTCGCTGCTCGGCTCGATCCTGCCGGGTGGCGTGTATTCGTACGACCTGACCTTCGTTCCCGACACCGAATACCGCTTCGCGACGTCGCCCGCCGATGACGGCTTCGCCGAGCGCGCGATGGTGATCGAGCGCGCGTCCGGTGGCGTCGTCTGGGCGAACGTGCCCGCGCTGCAGGGCTTCGGCTACGACGCCTCGTCGGCCCCGAAACTGGCGCAGCACGCCGTTTCGGTGGACGCCCTGGGCGCCTACACGATGGTCGTGTGGGCCGACGGCCAGGTTCCGTCCGGCGGCTCGTACAGCGAGCAGCCGTTCCGCGTCGACGTGAACGTCGATCCGCTGCCGATCACAGACAACGCGATCTACCGGTTCCTCGACACCTACACCGGGGCTCTTCGCCTGACTGCGAGCGTCGAGGTCCGCGACGCACTGATCGCTCAGGCGTCGCCGTCGCTTCGCTACGACGGCGCCGTGTTCGTCGGCGACGACAAGCCCCGCGACGGCTGGGTTCCGGTGTGGGAAGTGCTCGACTACGTCACCGGCCGCCGTACCTACACGACGAACGCGGCCGAGCGCGATGCGGTCGTCGCGGCCGATCCGGCCGCGGCGTCGCTGGGGGCCGTTTTCTGGGTGCCGGGCGAAGCGGGCGAGCACACGCAATCGGTGTACCGGATGACCAACCTGGATACCGGCAACACCTTCATCACGTCGAACCTGACCGAGCGCATCTACCTGCTGCTGCAGGGCAACTGGAGCGATGGCGGCGTCGCGTTCCAGGCCTTCGTGCCGCCCGTGGCGGAGTCGATCAGCAGCGCCAAGTCCGAGCCGGCGGCGGGCGCCGAGAGCGACACCGCCGCGGCCATCGTGGGTGTCGCGAGCCCGCCGCCCGTGGATTTCGGCGCGTAATTCCGCGCGCGCTCAATTCAGCAGGTTGCGCATCAGCGCGCGCAATTGCGCGGGCCGCACCGGCTTGTGCAGCACCGGGTCCCCCGAGCCCTTGGCGAGTTCCACGCGCTCCGGATCCGTATCGCCGGTGATCACCACGGCGGGAATCGGGTCGCCCCCGAGCGTCGCCCGGATCGCCGCGATCAGCTGAACACCGTCCTGGTTGTGGCCGAGCCGAAGGTCGCACAGGATCGCGTCCGGACGCGGGGCGCCACGCAACTGTTCCGGTAGCGACGGCTGGCCGGCCGACACCGCGACCAGTGCGCCCCAGCTCTGCAGCATCGCGCTCAGGCCGTCGCGCACCATCGCGTCGTCGTCGACGACGAGGATCCGACGCCCCGCGAGCGGGCGTTCGGCCGCGGCCATCGCGGCGGCGGCGGACCCGGGGGCGGCGGAGGGCGGCTGGCCGGGCGGTGCTGCGGGCGGCGGGGAGGTGGGCGGCGGGGAGGTGGGCGGCGCGGACGACGGCAATGCCGTCGGCGCGGACGAGCTCGCCGGGACGGCGCCCGCCGGTCGCGTGCCCGGCACGGCGCTCGCCGGTCCGCCCGCGGCGCGGGCGGCACGCGCTCTCGCCGCGTTCGCGGTCTGCGCGGCGCCCGCCCGCGCGGCCATCGCGAGCTGGGCCGCCGACGCCTGCGCGCGCAGCGCGACGTCCGGAGGCACCCGCGGAACGATCACGGTGAACGTCGAACCGCGCCCGGTCTCCGAGCGAAGGACGAGCCGGTGATCGAGCAGCGCGATCAGGCGCTTGACGATCGCCAGCCCCAGGCCCAGCCCCTTGCTGCGGTCCCGCTCCGGATTGCCCAGCTGGACGAACTCCTGGAAGATCACCTCGCGCGCGTCCTCGGGAATGCCCGGCCCGCTGTCGCGGACGTCGATGCGCACCTGATCGCGCTGCGGGCCGCACACGCGCGCCGCGACCAGGATGCGGCCGTGCTCGGTGTACCGGACCGCATTCGTCAGCAGGTTCACCAGCACGCGCTCGATCAGGATGCGATCGCTGCGGATCCAGAGGTCGGTGCGCCGGACGACGAGGTCCAGCCCCTTGGACTGCGCGACCGCGCCGAACTCCCCGCCGATGCGCTCGAACACCGCCCGCAGCGGGAGCACGCCGATGCGCGTCTCGATCACGCCGGCGTCGAGGCGCGAGATGTCGAGCAGCGAGTCGAGCAGGTCGCCCATCGCGCCGACCGCGCGGTCGATCTGCGCGATGAGCTGTCGCTGCACCGGATTCGACGGCTGCTGCGCGAGCGTCGCGATGAACATCCCCAGCGCGTGCATCGGCTGGCGCAGGTCGTGGCTGGCCGCGGCGAGGAAGCGCGACTTCGCGCGGTTCGCGGCCTCGGCCTCCTCTTTCTTCTCGGTGAGCTGCTGCGTCGCCGCCTGCACGCGCGACTCGAGGTCCCGCATCGCCCGCTCGAGCTGCTCGGCCATCTCGTTGACGCCTCGCCCGAGCTGGTCGAGCGTGCCGATCGCGCTGGGCTGCACGCGCACGCCGACTTCGCCGCGCCCGATGCGCTGCGCGGCGTGCGCGACCTCGACCACGGGCCACGAGAGCCGCCGGCTCATCCGTCGCGCGACCAGCCCGGTGACGACGAGCACCGCGACGAGCATGCCGATCACGATCGCGGCGAAGCGCTCGTTCTCGCCGCGCAGGTCTGCGGTGGTCACCGCGATCAGCACGGCGCCGGTCGTCGCGCCGACGTCCCGTGCGGCCGTGGCCGCTGCGACCGGGGTGGCCGGGCTGGCCGAGCTGGCCGAGCTGGCCGAGCTGGCCGAGCTGGCCGAGCTGGCCGAGCTGGCCGAGCTGGCCGAGCTGGCCGGGCTCGCCGAGGCAACCGGGGCAACAGGGCGTGTCTCGCCCGCCCCGGGGCCGTCGATGCCGGTGCCGGGATCGACGTCGTCGATCGCGATGCGCGGGCTGCGGATCGGCTCGCGAAACGCGATCCAGCCGGGGTCGTCCCAGGCGCGCGGGGCGTCGAGGGTGTCCGCGGCCTCGGAAGGCGCGAAGGTGCGCGCCGCGCCCGCGAGCCGCGGGCCCGGGGGCGGCAGGGCGATCGGCGTGCCGGGCGCCGGCGCCGCGAGTGCGGGAAGGCTCGGCGTCGGCCGCACGACGGCGGCGAGCACGCGCGCGTCGCGGTCGACGATCGACACCGCGATCACGCCCTGCTCGCGCAGGACCGATTCAGCCAGCGTCTGCAGCGCGGACCGGTTGCCCGAGAACACGCCGTAGTCGGCAGCCGTCGCGAGCTGGCGCGCGAGCAGCCAGCCGCGCTGGCGAAGCCCGGCGTCGAGGTCGTTGGCGCGCAGTGCGATCGACACCCCGCCGACCAGCAGCGCGAGCGCGATCACCGGCAGCATCGCGATCGCGGTGATGCGTGCGGGCAGGCTGCGCAGGCGCGTGCGCCAGCGACCGACCACGCCGTCGTCGCCTGTCATCGTTCGTCGCGCTCCTGGCGCGCGATGCGTTCGCGCAGCGCGGTGTCGTCGTCGATCTCGATTCCGAGCGAGCGTGCGACCTGGCGGTTGACCGCGACGGCGAACGCGCGCGGCGCCTGCGGTGCGGGCAAGGGCGCGCCGCGCAGCACGGCGCGCGCGATCTCGCCCGCCTGGGTGCCGATCTGCGCCGGGGTGCTGTAGACCGCGGCGAGCGCGCCGGCGCGCACGTACGCGGCCGAGTAGCCGATGACCGGCGAGCGCAGCCGATACGACGTGATCAGCAGGTTCTGCGCCGACTCCGAGGTCACCACGCGCGGGTCGGGCAGCGCGAGGAAGACGTCGGAGTCGGTCATCACGCGCTGCAGTGCCTGGAACAGCTCGGTGTCGCGCGACACGCGCTCGGCGACGACCTTCAGCCCGCGCCGCTCGGCCGCCGCCTGCACGCGCTCGATCTCGCGCGCGGAGTCCGGGCCCGCGACCAGCCCGACTCGCGCCAGCCCGGGGAGGGCCTGCCGGATGAGCTCGATCTGGCGCGCGTGCGGCTGGTCCAGGAACACCGCGGAGACCTTGCGCGGGTCGCCGCTCGCCCTCGTCTCGTCGGCGCGCGCCTCCCCCGGCCGGCCGGGCGCGCTGCGCGTGGCGGCCAGCAGCGTCTCGTAGCTGGAGCGCGGCAGCAGCACGCACAGCACGGGCACGCGCGGGTCGGCGGCGCGCAGCGCCGCTTCCGCGGCGCGCGTGCCGACCGCGACCAGCAGGGTCGGCGCCGCCTGCGCGAATTCGTCCGACGGTGCCGTTCCGACGGTGGCGGTGACGACGCGGTGGCCCGGCGACTTGCGCACCTCGGTCTGGATCGCTTCGACGACCTCGGCGTAGCCGCCGCCCTGGCCGGACAGCAGCACCGCGATCGAGTCGGCGAGCGCGGCGACCGGCGCGAGCAGCAGGCCGACCAGCAGCAGGGCGCGGGCCGCGGAGCGCATGCGTCAGTACTCGACGGTGAGCACGAGCCAGCCGCGCCGGCCGAACGACTGGTTGGCGCGGAACTCGACGATGTCCCCGCCCAGCGCCTGCCCGACGAGTGCGACCGAGCCGCGCAGCCCGCCGGCCTGGAAGCCCTGCTCGAGGCGCAGGTCGAGGCGCCGCGACGCGGGGGTCGTCGCGGATTCGCCGATCCAGCGGATCGGTGCGGTGACGCGGTACAGCAGCGAGAAGCTGCGGTCGTCCGCCATCCGGAACGTGCCGAGCAGGTGCGCGCCGTACGTGGGGATCGACTCGGTGACGAACGCCTCGGAGCCGCTGCGCCGAGCGAGGTAGTGGCCGAAGGTCCAGGTCTGCCACGACACGGGACGCCAGCGAAGCTGGTATTCGATCCCGCGGATCGTCGCGGTGTCGGCGTTGCGCAGGTCGTACGCGCCGGAGTTCGGGTCGAACTCGGTGCCGGGCGGCAGCGAATAGAGCTGCTGCGTGATCAGGCCGGTCACGCGCTCGTCGAACGCGCGCGCGTCGACCGACAGGCGCGCGTCGCGGAACTCCGCGAGCCAGGTCACCTCGGCCGCGCGTACGCGCTCCGGGCGCAGGCCGCCGCGCGACAGGTAGCGGATGTCGATCGTCTGGCCGGCGAACACGAAGCGCCAGTCGGAGCGCTGCTCGAACAGCGACGGGGTGCGGAACGCCTCCGAGACGCCGAAGCGCAGCGTCTGATCGGGCCGGTACTTCCAGTTCGCGACCAGGCGCGGCGCGAAGTGCGTGCCCGACAGCGCGTCGCTCTCGAGTGTGCCGCCGGCGTTCAGCGTCCAGCGCGGCGACGGCGTCCACTCGGCGTTGACGAACACGCGGCTCGCGTGCGATCGCTGCGCGGCCTCGGTGTTGAACAGCTGCCGCGCCACCACGCCGTCGCTGCGGAACTCCGCGCCCCACGACGCGCGCAGCGCATCGGACACGCCCAGCCAGTGCTGGTATTCGAGGTGCCAGCGCTCGGCCCGGCGGCCGTAGTCGACGAGCAGGCCGTCCGCCGGCGTCAGCCCGATCAGGTACTTGTCGGATCCGCTGTCGATCGTGCGCGACGCCGACAGCGACATCTCGTGGTCGGCCGAGAACGTGCGCCGCCAGCGCACCTGCGCGAAGTCGGTGGCGGTGCGCTCGTAGCGCTCGGGGTCGCCGGCCGAGCCGCGCCGGCCGAGCCCGAGCGTGTTCTCGTTGCGGCCGGCGGCGAACGAGATCTCGTCCGCGTTCGTGAGCTGCCACTCGCCGCGCACGCCGAAGTAGCGGCTGCGGCGCGGGTCGAAGACGCCGGCGAGCCCCTCGTCGCGCTTCTCGCCCGCGGACACCCGCCACGACAGGCCCTGGCCGCCGCCGCCGTAGCGCGCGTGGACGTCGCGGATGCCGTTGCCGCCGGCGAGCACCGACGCGTGGCCGCCGGCCGACTGCGACGCGGTGCGCGTGATGATGTTGGCCACGCCGAGGAATGCGTTGGCGCCGTAGGTCGCGGAGTTCGAGCCGCGCAGCACTTCGATGCGGTCGATGTCGTCGAGGCTGATCGGCAGCGTGTTCCAGTCGACGCCGCCGAACAGGTAGGGCGCGTACAGCGAGCGGCCGTCGAGCAGCACCTGCATGCGTTGCGAGATCTGGCCCGACAGGCCGTGATAGGCGACGACCGGGCGCCCGCCGCTCGCGAACCCGGTGACGAAGCCCGGCACCAGCCCGAACAGCTCGGCGACGTCGCGCGCGCCGGTCGCGCGGATCATGTCGCGGTCGATGACGGTGACGGCGACCGGGGAGTCCGCCGGCGCCTGCGGCAGCCGCGACGCCGAGAACACCCTCGGGATCTCGCCGAGGAAGTCGTTCTCGCTCAGCAGGCCGGCGCCGGGCCCGGGCGTTTCGGCGGCGAGCGTGACGCCGGTGAGCGTGGTGGCGGCGAGCGGGTAGGCGAGGCCGGGCGAGAGGGGGGGCGCGACCGGCGTCGCCGGGCCTGACGGCGCTGACGGCGCTGACGGCGCTGACGACGCTGACGACGCTGACGACGCTGACGACGCTGACGACGCTGACGGCGCGGGTGCGGCCGTGCCCGCCGCGGACTGCGCGTGCGCGAGCGTCCCGGGGGCCCACGCCGCGGCGAGCGCGAGCGCGAGCACGGAAGTCCGCGCGCGAATCACGCCTTCACCCCGCGGTGGATGCCGAACACGTCGATGCGCCCCGACAGCTCGATGAAGCGCGCGTACTCGGCGCCGTCGCCGTCGGGCGGCAGCGCGCGATACAGCGTCTCGAGGCCGAACGCCTGGTGGAACGGCAGCGGCACCGCGAGCGCGCGCTCTGCGAGCCACAGCGCCGGCGCGCGCGGGTCCTGCGAGTGCTCGGGGAACGCGCGCCGCAGCACGTCGTCGGGCATGCGCAGGTAGTTCTCGAGCACGCGCTGGCGCTCCCACGCGTCGCGGCGCACGACCTCGGGGCGCGCGGCGCTCGCGTTGCGCTGGCCGTCGCGGATGCGAAAGCGCGTGAGCGCGCGCGGCATCACGTGCAGCTCGAAGCGCGCGGCCAGCCGCACCCACATGTCGAGGTCGGGCACCTGCGCGAGCCGCGCGTCGTACAGGCCCACGGCGTCGTAGCACGCGCGGCGAACCATCAGCGTCGGGTGGCACAGGCAGTTGCCGGCGTCGAAGAAGTGGCGCAGCCACGCGTAGCGGTCGCGGTTGTCGACGAAGAAGACTGCGAAGTCCTTGTGGCGCTCGTCGGGGAACGGCGCGCCGCGCTCGTCGACGACGCTCGGCCACGCGAAGACGGCGCCGACGCCGGGATTCGCGTCGAGGTACTCGACCTGCAGCGCGAGCTTGTCCGGCTCGAAGACGTCGTCGGAATTCAGGATCGCGACGTACTCGCCGCGCGCACGGCGCACGCCGTGATTGAGCGCGACGCACGCGCCGCGATTGCGCTCGAACACCTCGAGCGAGACGCGCGGGTCGCGGATCTCGCGCACGCGCTGCGCGGTGGCGTCGCGCGAGCCGTCGTCGGTGACGACGATCTCGAAGTCCTGCCAGCTCTGCGCGAGCACGCTGGCGATGCTCTCGCCGACGTACGCCTCGTGCTCGTAGCTCGCGACGACGACGCTGACGCGGGGCGCGGCGCGCTCGCGGCTGCTCATGCGGCCAGGCGCGCCTGGCCGAGCGCGAAGTCGATCATGTCGCAGATCCGGTGAACGTCGTCGTCGGCCAGCCCGCCGTGGAACGGCAGGCACAGCACCTCGCTCGCGATGCGCACCGCGACCGGCAGCCGCTCGGGCTGCGCCGAAGGCAGGTGGCGGTAGCAGCTGTACTCGCTGCACAGCGGCTGGAAGTACTTTCGCGTGACGACGTTGAACTCGCGCAGCCGCCGGTGCAGTTCGTCTCGCGAGACGCCGGTGCGCTGGGCGTCGACGCGCACGACGAAGTACTGGAGGCTGTCGCGCACGTTCGCCGGCGGGCGCAGCGCGGTCACGCCGGGGTGGTGCGCGAGCCGTGCGAGGTAGGTGTCGGCGACGCGGCGGCGGCGCGCGCGCTCGTCGTCGACGAGCGCGAGCACCTCGAGGCCGAGCGCGGCCGAGAGCTCGCTCATCTTGCCGTTGATCCCGGGCATCACGACGCGTTCCTCGTCGCGGATCCCGAAGTTCTTGAGCAGGTCGATGCGCCGCTTCAGGTCGGGGTCGGGCACCGCGAGCGCGCCGCCTTCGGCCGCGTGGAACAGCTTCGTCGCGTGGAAGCTGAACATCGTCGCGTCGCCGTACGCGCCGATGGGGCGGCCGTCGATCTGCGCGCCGAACGCGTGCGCCGCGTCGTACACGACCTTCAGCCCGTAGAGCCGCGCGATCTCGTCGATCGCGTCCACGCGGCACGGCGTGCCGTAGACGTGCACCCCGAGGATGCCCGTGGTGCGCCCCGTGACCAGCGGCTCGATCGCGGCCGGGTCGAGGTTCATCGTGACCGGGTCGACGTCGGCGAACACCGGCGTCACGTTGTTCCACTGCAGCACGTGCGGCGTGGCCGGGAACGTGAACGGCGTCGTGATCACCTCGCCGGACAGGCGCAGCGCCTGGCACGCGACGATCAGCGCGATCGTCCCGTTGTTGAACAGCGACAGGTTCGGGCAGCCGAGGTAATCCGCGAGCGCGGCCTCGAGCGCCTGGTGCTGCGGGCCGCCGTTGGTCAGCCACGCGCTGTCCCAGACCGCCTCGAGCCGCCGCGTGAACGCGGCGAGGTCGGGCAGCAGCGGCCGGGTCACGTAGACCGGTTGCGCGAAAGGGGCGGGGCGCGGCGGCATGGTCAGGTCATCCGGGTGAGCTTGCGGCCGAGGGCGATGCCGGGTTCCTCGACGAACCGGTGCACTGCCGCCGCCGCCGCGAGCGTGCCGAGCACCGCGGCGGCGACCGCCACCGGTGCGGACAACCCCGCGCGCTCGCGCACCAGCGCGAGCGCCGCGAGCAGCACCGGCACGTGCACCAGGTACACAGGATAGGAGATTCGGCCCAGCGGCGCGAGCCACGCCACCCACCGCCCGGCGGCCGGGCGCTCGCGCAGCGCCACCGCGACGAACAGCGCCGTCAGCCCGATGCCGGAGGCGAACGACGGGTGCACGCCGAGCCAGTCGTTCCAGCGGTCCGCGAACGGCACGAACACCGCGACCGCCGCGGCGAGCGCCCACGCCGGGACCCGCGCGGCGGGCGCGGGGACGCTCGCGAGCAGCGCGCCGGCGGCGAAGAACGCGAGGTGCGCCGGCGCGCAGTTCACGATGTACGCGAAGCGCATGAAGTCGTTGACCGGCGCGACGCCCGCGGCCGCGATGCCGGGCGCGAACAGCGCGTCGAGCCGCCCGGACTGGGCCGCGAGCACCCACGCCGTGGAGCCGGCGACCGAGGCCGCGAGCACGCCGAGCCACCACCCGCGCTGGGACTCGCGCGGCGCGAGCGCGACCAGCACCGGGGCGAGTGCGTACCAGGCGAGCTCGACCGCGAGCGACCAGTTCACGGTGGTGACGTCGAAGCCCTGCAGCGCCGGCGGCCAGAAGTGTGCGAGCGCGAGCGCGTTGATCGCGAACGCGAGCGGCTCGGCACGGACCGACCCGAGGCTGACCCGATCCGAGAGCACGGAGACGACGGCCACGACCACCCAGTACGCCGGATAGATCCGGGCGAGGCGCCGCACCGCGTACACGCCGGCCGGATAGCGGCGCGCGCTGTCGGCGATCAGGTAGCCGCTGATCACGAAGAACAGCTGCACGCCGAGCAGGCCGCCGAGGCGCCCGGCGAGCGGCACTTCGAGGCCCGCGTACGCGAAGACGTGGTGGATCCAGACCAGCAGGACCGCCAGCCCCCGCAGTGCGTCGATGCCGGCACTGTGCGCGCCGGCCATCAGCGGCCGGACTTCTCGCCGCGTCGGATGCCTTCGGGGCTCAGGCCCAGCCGCGACGCCGCGACGACCGCCTCGGTGCGCGAACTGGCGTCGAGCACGCGCAGGATCGAGCGCACGTGCACCTTGACCGTCGCCTCGGCGAGGTCGAGCTCGCGGCTGATCTGCTTGTTCGACTTGCCTTCCATCAGCAGGGAGAGGACGTCGGACTGGCGGTCGGTGAAGCCGAGCCGGGTCATCGTCGCGTCTTGCGACGCCGGGTCGGCCCCGGGGCGGGCATCGTGCGGCGTGCCGAATCCGCCGCCCGGCCCCGGCGCGTGTGCGGTCCCGGCCCCGACGCCGTGCGTGAACGCCGTCCCGACGTGAACGCCGGCCGGCGCGTGGCCCGCGCCGCGCGGCTCGAGCCGCAGCAGTTCCGGCGGCACGTAGACGCCGCCGGCCATGATCAGGCGCAGCGCCGACACCAGCACCGTGGTGACCGACGTCTTGGGGATGAAGCCGGCCGCGCCGCGACCGAGCGCCTGCGAGACGGTGTCGGCGTCGAACTCGCCCGAGAGCATCACGATCGGCAGCGCCGGGTGGTCTTCGATGAGACGCCCGAGCAGGTCCATGCCGTCGCAGTCGGGCAGGCGGCGGTCGAGCAGCACGAGCTCGACATCCGGGTGCGCGACCAGCGTCTCGCACACGCTCGCGCCGTCGAATGCGTCGACGCATTCGACGGGCTCGTCGAAGTCTCGCAGCACCATGCGCAGCCCTTCGCGGATCAGCGCGTGGTCGTCGGCAACCAGGATCTTCACGGGGCGGATTATCGCAGACTGGCGCTAAACTTTGGCTTTCGCGAAGCTGTCATGCCCCCGTCCGAGTCCCCGTCCTCATGCGCATCGCGCTGATCAAGACCAGTTCGATGGGGGACGTGATCCACGCGATGCCGGTCGTGACCGACATCGCCGCCGGCGTGCCGGGTGCGCGCATCGACTGGGTGGTCGAGGAGTCGTTCGCGGACCTTCCGCGGCTGCATCCGGCGGTCGGCGACGTGATCCCGGTGGCGGTGCGCCGCTGGCGCCGCACGCCGTGGTCGCCCGCCGTGTGGTCGGAGGTCCGCGCGGCGCGCGCGCGCCTGCGCTCGGCCGGCTACGACCTCGCGCTCGATCTCCAGGGCCTGGTCAAGAGCGCACTGGTCGCGCGCTGGACCGGCGCACCGGTGGCGGGGTTCGCCCGCGGCTGCGCGCGCGAGCCGCTCGCAACGCTCGCCTACGCGCGCCGCTACAGCGTCGCGATGGACACCCACGCGATCGAACGGCTGCGCCTGCTCGCCGCGGCCGCGCTCGGCTATCCGTTGCGCGGGGGGCCGGTATTCGGGCTCGCAGTGCCCGCGACCGCGGCCTCGTGGCGCCCCGCGCAGCGCTACGTCGTGCTGCTGCACGCGACGTCGCGCGACGAGAAGCTTTGGCCGGCGGCCCGCTGGAGCGCGCTGGCCGCGACGCTGTCGGCCACCGGCCGCGCCTGCGTGCTGCCGTGGGGCAGCGAGCGCGAGCGGGCCGCGGCGCGCGAGCTCGTGCGCGCGGTGCCGCTCTCCATCGTGCCGCCGCGCCTGACGCTCGCGCAGTGCGCGGGCCTGCTCGCCGGGGCGGATGCCGTGGTCGGCGTCGACACCGGGCTCACGCACCTGGCGACGGCGCTCGACGTGCCGACGGTCGCGCTCTTCGCCGCCACGCCGGCGTGGCGGTTCGGGCCGACCTGGAGCGCGCGGGCGCGCAGCCTGGGCGACGACGGGCAGTGGCCGCAGGTCGCAGAGGTCGTCGAGGCGCTGGTCGCACTGGGCGCGCTCGCCGACGATCCCGGGTCGGGGGCCGGAGCGCCGGGAGCGCCGGGAGCGCCGGGAGCGCCGGCGCGTGTGGCGGGCGTAGGAACCCGCGGCCCCGGGCCCGCGGGGGACGCGGGAGCCTTCCGCCCGACGCGGGCGCGGCGCGGCGCGAGCGGCCGGCCGAGGCGCTCGCACGCGCGCTGTACTCGCTCGCGTGGGGGCTGGCGACCCCGCTCGCGATCGCCTACCTGCTGTGGCGCGCGCGCGCGCAGCCGGCGTACCGGCGCCACTGGCGCGAGCGCTGGGGACTCGTCCCCGTGCGCCGCGACGACCGCCCGCTCGTCTGGGTGCACGCCGTCTCGGTCGGCGAGACGCGTGCGGCGCAGCCGCTGGTCGCGGCGCTGCTCGCGCGCGATCCGTCCGTCCGCATCCTGCTCACCCACGCGACGCCGACCGGCCGCGAGACCGGCGCGCAGTTGTTCGCCGCCGACGCGCAGCGGGTCGTGCAGGCCTACCTGCCATACGACGGCGCACTCGCGCCGCGGCGCTTCCTCGCCGCGTGGCGGCCGTGCCTGGGCGTGCTGATGGAAACCGAAGTGTGGCCGAACCTGTCCGCCGCGTGCCGCGGCGCGGGCGTGCCGCTCGCGCTGGTCAACGCGCGACTGTCGGAGCGCTCGCTGCGCAAGGGCCTGCGCTGGGGCGCACTGATCCGCCCGGCGCTGCGCTCGCTCGCGTGCGTCGTCGCGCAGGGCGCCGCGGACGCCGAGCGCATCGCCCGGCTCGGCCGCGACGGCGCGATCGTGGCCGGCAACCTGAAGTTCGACGTCACGCCCCCGGAGCCAGCGCTCGCGCGCGGGCGTGCCTGGCGCGCGCGGCTCGCGGGCCGGCCGGTGGTGCTCGCGGCGAGCTCGCGTGACGGCGAGGAGGCGCTACTGCTCGACGCCTGGCGCGCACAGGCGGGCCGCGTCGGGCGCGCGCTGCTCGTGATCGTTCCGCGCCACCCGCAGCGCTTCGACGAGGTGGCGGCGCTCGTCGCCGCGCGCGGCTTCACGCTCGCCCGCCGCGACGATCTCGGGCCGCGCGACGCCGCGGCCTCCGCGACGGGGAACGCCGCGGCCTCCGCGACGGGGAACGCCGCGGCCCCGGCGAAGGAGGCCGACGCGGCCTCGCCCGGGGCCGGGTCGACTTCGCGCGGCGTCGATGCGCGCCCGCACCGTGCCGACCCGTCCGGCGCCGACGTCGTGCTCGGCGACTCCATGGGCGAGATGTTCGAGTACTACGCGATGGCCGACGTCGCGATCGTCGGCGGTTCGCTGCTGCCGTTCGGCGGCCAGAATCTGATCGAAGCGTGCGCGGTCGGCGTGCCGGTCGTCCTCGGCCCGCACACCTTCAACTTCGCGGACGCCGCGGCGGGAGCGGTCGAGGCGGGCGCCGCGACGCGGGTCGCGAACGCCGGCGAGGCGGTCACGCGCGCGCTCGAGCTCGTGGCCGACGCGAGCGCGTGCGCGCAGGCCGCCGGGCGCGCCGCGCAGTTCGCGCAGCACCATCGCGGCGCGACCGCGCGCACGCTGGCCGCGCTTCAGGCGTGGTTGCCGCCGCGGGCGTGAAGACTCGCCGGGGTCGTGAGGCTTCGCCGGGGTCGTGAGGCTTCGCCGGGGTCGTGAGGCTTCGCCGGCGTAGCGACGTCAGCGCCGCCCGCCCGGCAGGACCGACGGCGCGGGCACCGGCGTCGTGGTCAGGGGCGCCGGCGTCGTCGCCGGGCCCGAGGGGGCGGCGGCGGCCGGCGGCGCGGCCTCGTCGAGCAGCGTGCCGATCTTCTGCAGGTCGTCCTCGGACAGCCCGGCGGCGGTGAACTTGAGCTTCAGCCCGTTCACGATCACGTCGTAGCGCGCCTTGGCGAGATCGCGTCGCGTCGTGTAGAGCTGCTGCTGCGCGTTGAGCACGTCGATGTTGATGCGCACGCCGACCTGGTAGCCGAGCAGGTTCGAGTCGAGCGCGAGCTGGCTGGAGCGTTCGGCGGCCTCGAGCGCGCGCACCTGCGCCAGGCCGCTGTTGACGCCGAGGAATGCGGTGCGTGCGCTCTGCTCCGCGGAGCGGCGAGCGGTTTCGAGGTCGAACTGGGCCTTGTCGCGCAGCGCCACGCCCTCGCGCACCTGGGCCTCGACCGCTCCGCCCGCGAACAGCGGCAGGTTGAACTGCAGGCCGACCGACCCGGTGGTGGTCTTCACGCCGACGAGCGTGAACGCCTGGCTCTTGTTGACGCCGAGCGAGCTGGTCAGGTCGACCGTCGGGTAGTGGCCGTAGCGGCGGCGATCGATGTCGCGGCGGGCGACCTCGACGGCGACCTGCGCCTGCTGCACGGCGAGGTTGTCGCGCCGGGCGTTCTCGGTCCAGTCGGCCTCGCGCGCCGGCTGCGGCGCCTGCAGCGCGACGCCGGAACGCAGCACCTTCAGCGCCGGAACCGGCTTGCCGATCAGCTGCGAGAGCAGCGCGCGCTTGACGTCGAGGTCGTTGGTCGCCGCGTACTCCTGAGACTGCGTGAGGTCGAAGCGTGCCTGCGCCTCCTGCTGGTCGGTGATCGTCGCGGTGCCGACCTCGAAGTTGCGCCTGGCCGACGCGAGCTGCTCGGTGATCGCGCGCTTCTGCGCGCGGATCGTCTCGAGGTTGTCCTGCGCGCCGAGGACGTCGAAGTACGCCTGCGAGACGCGCACGCCGAGGTCCTGCTGCGCCTGGGCGAGCGCCGCCTCGCCGACCGCGACCTGCAGCTTGCTCTGCTCGAAGGTCTCGACGTTCTGCATCCGGAACAGCGGGTACGTCAGGCTCACCGAGTAGTTGAACGTGTTGTACTCGCGCCGGTCGGTGGTGTTGGTGTCGACCGCGACGCGGCTGCCGCCCGCGACCGCGTTGACGGCCGGCAGCAGGCCGGCGCGCGCCTGCGGCACCTTCTCGCGCAGCGCGCCGAGGTTCGCGCGCGCGCTCGCCACGGCGGGGTCGATCGCGAGCGCGTCTCGATACGCCTGGAGCAGGTCCATGGCGACGGCCGGCGCCGACAGCGCCGCGAGCAGCGGCGCGAGCGCGGCGTACCGCTTCGTCCTGGGATTCATCGGCACGTCCTTCGGGAGGCGGGATTCACGGGTGGGCGACGCGCGGTCAGTACGTCGGGCAGGCCGGGTCGGCGTCGCGCGACCACGCGTCGATGCCGCCCGCGAGATTGCCGACCTGCGCGAAACCGTTGCGCTCGAGGTAGACCGCGACCTGAAGGCTGCGCATGCCGTGGTGGCACACGCACACGACCGGGCGGGTGCGGTCGATCTCGTCGAGGCGGCGGGTCACTTCGCCCATCGGAACGTGAATGCTGCCCGCGATGCGGGCGAGCTCGAATTCCCAGCGCTCGCGCACGTCGAGCAGCTGGGGCTGCGGTCGGCCGGCGTCGGCCAGCCAGGCGGCGAGGTCGGAGGCGCTGAGCTGTTGCATCGGTTCGTGCTCCCCGGTCAGAAGCGGAAGCGCTCGCGCGCCGGGAAACCCGACAGCGCCCGCGCCGAGGTCTCGAACAGGTTGACCGCCGCGAACCCGCTCTCGCCGGTGCGCGTGACGACCTGAGCCTCCATCACCGGGGCCTCGCCGACGATCGCGGCCAGCCGTCCGCCCATCGACAGGCAGCGCAGGAACGCGTCCGGTACGAAGGGCACCGAGCCCGACAGCACGATGACGTCGAACTGCTTGCCGCCGGCCGGCGGCTGCGAGCCGTCGCGCTGCTCGGCGACGACGTTGCGCACGCCCGCGCGCTCGAGGTTCGCGCGCCCGAACGCCGCGAGGCCTGGGTGGATCTCGCTGGTCACGACGTGGCGCGCGCGGTGCGCGAGCAGCGCCGCCATGTAGCCCGAGCCGGTGCCGACCTCGAGCACGTGCTCGTGCTTCTTGACCGCGAGCGCCTGCAGCAGGCGGGCCTCGACGCGCGGGTGGAACATCGCCTCGCCGGTGCGCACGCCGTCGACGACGAGCGGCACTTCCATGTCGGTGAACGCCATCGCCCGGTACGCCGGCGGGACGAAGTCTTCGCGCTTCACGACGAAGAGGAGGTCGAGGACGTCCTGGTCGAGGACGTCCCAGGGGCGGATCTGCTGCTCCACCATGTTGAACCGGGCGCGTTCGAAATCCATCGTCAGTCTCGGGAGGTGGCTGCCAAACCCACTATATTAACCGCCGCGGGCGCGCCGGCACGGCGGCCCCGGTCACGCACGCTCACCGCTCGGGCCCGGGGTGCGGCGCGTCCGCGACGCCGGCCGGGCGCGAGCCGCGCAGCCACGCGACCGCGTCGTCGAGCAGCGTGTAGAGCACGGGCACCACGAGCAGCGTCAGCAGCGTCGACGCGATCACGCCGCCGATCACCGCGTGCGCCATCGGCGCGCGCTGCTCGGAGCCTTCGCCCAGGCCGACGGCGAGCGGGATCATGCCGAACACCATCGCCAGCGTCGTCATCAGGATCGGGCGCAGCCGGATCTCCGCGGCCTGCAGCAGCGCGTGCGCGCGCTCGGCGCCTTCGGCGCGCGCCTGGTTGGCGAAGTCCACGAGCAGGATCGCGTTCTTCGTCACCAGCCCCATGAGCATGATGAAGCCGATGATCGAGAAGATGTTCAGCGTCGAGCGCCACGCGAGCAGCGCCGCGACCACGCCGATCAGCGCGAGCGGCAGCGACGCCATGATCGCGACCGGCTGCACGAAGCTGCCGAACTGCGACGCGAGGATCATGTAGATGAACACCACCGCGAGCGCGAGCGCCTGCACCGCGTAGCCGAAGCTCTCGACCATGTCCTTGGTCGCGCCGCCGGTCACGAAGCGGTAGCCCGGCGGCAGCTCGAGCTTCTTCAGCGCGTCCTGGATGCGCGTGCCGGCGGTGCCGCTCGCGACGCCGTCGGTGTTCGCGCTGATCATGATCTCGCGCGTGAGGTCCTTGCGGTTGATCTGCGTGGGGCCCAGGCCGCTCACGAAGTCGGCGACCTGGCGCATCGCGACCATGCGCGGCGAACCGTCGGGGTCCAGTTGAGACGAGACCAGCGCGAGCCGCTCGAGGTCGGCGACCGAGCCGCGCTCGCTGCGCGGCAGGCGCACCTGCACGTCGTAGTTCTCGTCGTCGGGCGCGCGCCACGTCGTCGCCGACTCGCCGGCGAGCAGCGGGCGCAGCGCCGCGCTGATCTGCGCGACGCCCACGCCGAGGTCGGACGCGAGCTGGCGGTTCACCTCGACGGAGACGGTCGGCTTCGACGGCTTGGAGCTCGTGTCGAGGTCGATGATGCCCTGGCTGGCGCGCAGCCCGAGCTCGGCGCGCAGCGCGGCGTTGGTCTGCTCGAACACGCCGAGCGCGCGCGCCGCGATCCGCTCGAGCTCGGCGATGTCGGGCCCCTGCACGCTGACCTGGATCGGCTTGCCCGAGCCGACCGAGTCGAGATTGCCCAGGCTCGTGATCGTGACGCCGGGGATGCGCGCGAGCCGCTCGCGCACCGGCCGCCCCATCTGCGCGACCGACAGCGGGCGCTTCTCGCGCTCGACGAGGCGCGCGAACACGCTCGCGTAGTTCTTGCCCTGCAGGAAGCCGGTGTTGATCGTCGCGTACGTCTGCTCGACGCCGGGGAACTCGCGCAGCGCCGCCTGCACCTGCAGCACCTTCTCCTGCGTGAGGTCCAGCGACGAGCCGACCGGCGTGTAGAACTGCAGGTAGAGCTCGTTGTTGTCGGCGGCCGGGACGAACTCGGTGCCGATCACCTTCACGAGCGGAATCGCGCCGAAGAACGCGACCGCCGCGATCGCGACGGTGACGGCGCGGTGCGACAGGCCCCAGCGCAGCAGCGCGACGTAGCCGCGCTCGAGCCACGCCATCAGCGCCTGGAAGCGGCGCAGCACCCACGCCAGCGGCCCGCGCCCGCTCGCGCCGTGCGCGTCCGGGTCGTGCCACACCGACGAGAGCATCGGGTCGAGCGTGAACGACACGAACATCGACAGCAGCACCGCGAACGCGACCGTGACCCCGAACTGCTTGAAGAAGCGCCCGATCAGCCCGCCCATGAAGCCGATCGGCAGGAACACCGCGACGATCGTGAAGCTGGTCGCCGCGACCGCCAGGCCGATCTCGGCGGTGCCGTCGAGCGCCGCGGTGCGGTGGTGCTTGCCCATCGCCTGGTGGCGCACGATGTTCTCGCGCACGACGATCGCGTCGTCGATCAGCAGGCCCACGCAGATCGACAGCGCGAGCAGCGTCACCATGTTGATCGAGAACCCCATCGCGAACATCGCGAGGAAGGTGCCGATCAGCGCGATCGGCAGCGTGAGCCCCGTGATCACCGTCGAGCGCCACGACGACAGGAACAGGAACACGATCGCGATCGTGAGCACCGCGCCCTCGACGATGCTGCGCTGGACGCTCGCGACCGAATTCCGGATCGACGTCGACGCGTCGCGCACGACCTTGAGCTCGACGTCGGCCGGGACCACGCCCTTGGCGCGCAGGTCCGCCGCGATGCGCTTGACGCCGTCGACGACCTGGATCGTGTTCTCGCCCTGCGCCTTGACGATGTCGAGCGCGATCGCGCGCCGGCCGTCGACGATCGCGGCGTTCTCCTGCTCCTGCTCGCCGTCGACCACGCTCGCGATCTGCGACAGGTACACGGGCTGACCGCCGCGGCGGGCGACGATGATGCGCCCGAACGCGTCGGCCGACTTCAGCCGCGCCTTGATCTGCACGACCTGCTCGCGGTCGCGCGAGATCAGCGTGCCGGCGGGCAGCTCCTGGTTGTCGCCGCGCAGCGCGGTGATGACCTGGTCGACGCCGATGCGCAGCGCCTCCATCTCCGCCGGCTTCAGGTAGACCTGCACCTCGCGCTTGACGCCCCCGACGAGCGTCGCGCGGCCGACGCCGCGCGCGTTCTCGAGCCGGCGCTTGATGACCTGGTCGGCGAGCGTGGTCAGCTCGCGCGGCGAGCGCTTGTCGGACTGCACCGCGATCGACACCACCGGGGCGTCGTCCGGGTTGTAGCGCGTGACCAGCGGCTCCTTGACCTCCTTCTTGAAGGTCGGCTTGACCAGCGCGATCTTCTCGCGCACGTCCTCGGCGGCCTTGGTCGGGTCGACGGTGAGGTCGAAGCGCACGATGACGACCGAGCTGCCCTCGTACGAGCGCGACGCGAGCTCGTTGACGCCGCTGATCGTGTTGACCTGCTCCTCGACCTTGCGCGTGATGTCGGACTCGATCACCTCGGGCGACGCTCCCGGGTACTCGGTGGAGACGACGACCACCGGGAACGTGACGTCGGGGAACTGCTCGACCGACAGCCGCTGGTACGAGAAGACCCCGAGCACGACGAACGCGACCATCATCATGGTCGCGAACACCGGGTGGTGGATCGAGACGCGGGTGAACCACATGGCGCGCGCCTACTTCGCGGCCGCCGCCGCCCGCCCGACGCCGACCACGCTGCCCGGGCGCAGCGTGCCGAGGTTGACCGCGACGACGCGCTCGCCGGCGGCCAGGCCCTGCGTGATCTCGACGATGCCGGTGCCGCCGTTGGCCGAGCGCGCGGATTCGTCGCGCAGTCCGGTCCTGACGTCGCGCTCGCGCAGGCGGTCGCCCTCGATCACGTAGACGAAGGTGCGCCCGCCGGCCTCGCGCAGTGCCGCGGTGGGCACGACCAGCACGTTCTCGCGGCGGCCCACCGCGAGCGTTCCCTGCGCGAACAGGCCGGCGCGGATGCGCGGGTCGCGGTTGTCCAGCCCGATGTAGACCGGCACCGAGCGCGTGCCCGCCGAAGTCGACGGCGCGATGCGCACGACCTGCCCGCGCTGCTCGCCCTCGACGCCTTCGACGCGCAGCGCGACGACCTGGCCGACCTGGACCGCGCCGATGTCGCTCGAGGGCACCGGCGCCTCGATCTCCATCTTCGCGAGGTCGACGATCGACAGGATCCTGTTGTCCGGCGAGACCTTCTCGCCGACCTGCGCGAAGCGCTCGGCGACGATGCCCGCCATCGGCGCGACGACGACCGTGTCGGCGAGCGCCTTGCGCGCCTGCGTGAGCTGCGCGACGGCCGCGTCGCGGTTGGCGACCGCGACTTCGTAGCCGGACTGCGCGGTGTCGAACGCGCTCTGCGAGATGAAGTTCTTCGCGAGCAGCGCGCGGTTGTTCTCGAGGGTGCGCCTGGCCTGCTCGACCTGCGCCTCGGCGCTGCGGGCCTGCGCCTCGCGCTCCTTGACCCGCCACTCGAACTCGATCGGGTCGATGCGCGCGATCACCTGGCCGGCGCTCACCGGCATGCCCTCCCGGACCGCGAGCTCCCTGATCTCGCCGGCGACCTTCGCGCGCACCAGCGTCTGGTTGGTCGCGCGCAGCGTCCCGGTGAGCGGCACGGTGCGCGCGATCGAGGCCGGCGCGATCGTGAGCAGGTCGGACGCGGCGAATTCGACGACTGCCGGCGCGCTCGCCGGCGCGGCCGGCGGTGTCTGTGCCGGCTTCGTGCCCTGCCGCGTCCACCAGACGCCGCCGGCGGCGAGCGCGGCCGCGACGACGACGACGGTGGCGGCGATCGAGCGCCGGCTCATCGGAGGGCTCCGGTCGTGGAAGCGGCCGCGCCGCCGGCCGCGGCTCCGGCCGTCGATCCGGCCGTCGATCCGGCCGTCGATCCGGCCGTCGATCCGGCCGCGGCTCCGGCCGTCGATCCGGCCGCGGCTCCGGCCGTCGATCCGGCCGCGGCGCCGCCGGCCCGGCGCGCCCGCTCGCCGCCGTCCGGCCGCAGCGCCGCGAGCACGAACTCGGTGTGCACGCGCAGGAAGCGCTCGGCGTCCACGTGCAGCGCGCTCGCGCAGATCGCCTCGTACGAGTGCGCCCACAGCGCCTTCATCACCATCGGCGCGATCCACAGGTGCGCGGCGACTTCGACGTCGACCGGGCGGAATTCGCCGCGCTCGATGCCGCGCTGCAGGATCCCGGCCAGCACCGCCCCGTTCGGCAGGATCACCTCGTCGTGGAAGAACTGCGCGACCTCCGGGAAGTTGCCCGCTTCCGCGAGGATCAGCTTGGCGATGCCGGCGAGCCGCGTCGAGCCGAACTGCTCCCACCACTCGCGGAAGAAGCGCTCGATCAGCGCCGGGCTCGAGAGCTCCGACTGCTCGACGTTGCGCTGGTGCGCGTCGATCAGGGGGACGATGGTGTGCCGGACGACGCCCTTGAACAGCTCTTCCTTGCTGTCGAAATACAGGTACAGCGTGCCCTTGCTGACCCCGGCGCGCGCGGCGACGTCGTCGAGCCTCGCGGCCGCGTAGCCGCGCTCGACGAACAGCTCGAGCGCCGCGGCGACCAGCTCGGCGGGACGCTCTTCCTTGCGGCGCTCCCAGCGGGGCGGGCGGTGGGCGGGGGTGGCGGACATTCTAATGACTGACTGGTCAGTAATTCTAGGCGTCCCCCGCGGGACGGTCAAACCGGCCCGTTCTCGGGTATCGTGGCGGCCCGCGGACCCTGCGTCCGACCCCCTGGACCTCCCGTGCTCGAATTCCTCCACGCGCTTCCGCTGCTGGCCAAGGCCGCGATCCTCGGCGTGGTCGAAGGGCTGACCGAGTTCCTCCCGATCTCCAGCACCGGGCACCTGATCCTCGCCGGCAGCCTGCTCGGCTTCTCCGACGACAAGGCCAAGCTGTTCGACGTCGCGATCCAGACCGGGGCGATGCTCGCCGTGGTCTGGTACTACCGCGAGCGGATCGGCCGCGTGCTCGCCGGCCTCGGGCGGCCCGGCCCCGCGCAGCGCTTCGCGATCAACGTCGTGATCGCGTTCCTGCCGGCCGCGGTGCTCGGCGTGCTGTTCGGCAAGTTCATCAAGGCCCGGCTCTTCCACCCGGTGCCGGTCGCGGCCGCGTTCGTCGTCGGCGGCTTCGTGATCCTGTGGGTCGAACACGCCCGCCGCGCCCGTCCGCGCCCGGATCGGGTCGATTCGATCGACGATCTGAGCGCGCTCGACGCGGTCAAGCTCGGTTTCGCGCAGGCGTTCGCGCTGATCCCCGGCACCAGCCGCTCGGGCGCGACGATCATCGGCGGCATGCTGTTCGGGCTGTCGCGGCGCGCGGCCACCGAGTTCTCGTTCTTCCTCGCGATCCCGACGCTGGTCGGCGCGGGCGTGTACGACACCTGGAAATACCGCGCGCTGCTCTCGGCGGACGACCTGCCGCTGTTCGGCTGCGGGCTGGCGCTGTCGTTCGTCTCGGCGCTCGCGTGCGTGCACTGGCTGATCCGCTACGTCGCGAGCCACGATTTCGTACCATTCGCCTGGTACCGCATCGTGTTCGGCGCGGTGGTGCTTGCCACCGCCTGGACCGGTGTGGTGAACTGGACCGCGTGAGCCCCGGGGCTCGAAGCTGACGACGACAAGGTTTCCCTCATGCCGATCTTCGAATACCGCTGCAAGGACTGCGGGCGCGAGTTCGAGGCGCTGGTGCGCCCCTCGACCGTGCCGCAGTGTCCCCAGTGCGAGAGCGTTGCGCTCGACAAGCTGCTGTCGGTGCCGGCCGCGCCGGTCACCGCCGGCCCGGAGCCCGCGTTCGCGGGCAGCCCGTGCGGCTCGTGCGGGCACCCGGGCGGGCCCGGCGCCTGCCACTTCCAGCAGTAGCGCGCGCCCGCGGGCTCCGCGCGGCGCGCGCTCGCGCGACCCTACGCGGGGGCGCGGCGCCGGAACACGAGGTCCCAGACCCCGTGGCCGAGCCGCAGGCCGCGCTGCTCGAACTTCGTGAGCGGGCGATACTCGGGCCGCTCGGCGAATCCCGAGCACGACGCCGCGTCCTCGCCCACGCGCACGGGCCCGGCGCTGTTCTCCAGAAGCGGCTCGGCGGCGAGCACCGCGAGCATCTGCACCGCGTAGTGCTCCCAGTCGGTGGCGCAGTGCACATACCCGCCGGCGCGCAGCCGGCTCGCGAGCAGGCCCGCGAACCCCGGCTGGATCAGCCGGCGCTTGTGGTGGCGCGCCTTCGGCCACGGGTCCGGGAAGAACACGTGCACGCCCGCCAGGCTCGCGGGCGCGATCATGTCGCGCACGACCTCGACCGCGTCGTGCTGAACGATTCTTACGTTGGCGAGCCCCGCCGCGTGCACGCGCCGCAACAGGCTGCCGACGCCCGCCGGGTACACCTCGACGCCGAGGAAGTTCGTCCCGGGGCGCGCGGCGGCGATCGTCGCGGTGGTCTCGCCCATGCCGAAGCCGATCTCGAGCACGGTGTCCGCGGCGCGCCCGAAGCACGCGGACAAGTCGAGCGGCCTCGGCGACCACTCGATTCCGTAGCGCGGCCACAGCTGCTCGAGGGCTTCGCGCTGGCCGCTCGTGAAGTGCCCGCGCCGGCCCGAGAAGCTGCGGATGTGCGTGGCCCGGCCGCCGGCGTGCGGCGTCGCCTCGGCGGGATCCGGGGCGTGCGGTGGGGTCTGCGTCATGCGGGAGTCGTCGGGAAACGGCGCCGCCGGCGCCGGGAGTTCGCGTTCGGCGCGGATTGTCCCACGACCCGGCCCGGCGCCTGCGGGCCCGCGCGCCCCGCTATAATTGCGCCCGTCGCGGGTGTAGTTCAATGGTAGAACGGCAGCTTCCCAAGCTGCATACGAGGGTTCGATTCCCTTCGCCCGCTCCACTGCATCATTCTGCGGACTTCCGCAGAAGTCCAAGAGAGTCTGCAAGTCGTTGCCACACAAGGACTTTTCCTCTCTTTGACGTTCTGCCGTAGTCCACTGCGATCCGCCTACAGCCGGGACTTTTAAGTCCACAAACAAGTCCATTTTTGCGGGCGCGGCTGATTCCGGATTGTTGATGGAGGGGCGAGGTCGACGTGACCAGCATCTGGTTCCTGACTCATGTTCAGGAGCAAGAGCATGGCACTCTCAGACCTGGCCGTTCGACAGGCCAAGGCAACTGGCAAGGCATACACCCTCCCTGACTTGGATGGCCTCTCCCTGGCCGTCACGGCTGCAGGGGGCAGGACTTGGCACTTCCGCTACTACTGGGCGGGCAAGCAGAAGCGGATGTCGCTCGGCACCTACCCGGAGGTGACGCTTCGCGAGGCCCGCAGCCTGCGCGACGAAGCGCGCGCCCTGCTGGCCAAAGGCACCAATCCTCGCGTTCACCGCAAGCAGAAGCGCACCGCTGTCCGGCTCGCCGACGAAAACACCTTCGATGCGGTGTATCGCAAGTGGCTCAAGCATCGCGGGCTCAGCCTCAAGGAAGGCCGGCAGACGACCCTCTCGATACTTCCGCGCATCTTCGACAAGGATGTGCTGCCTACCTTGGGCAAGCGCTCGATCTATGAGATCAAGCGTCCCGACCTCTTGGAGGTGATCGCCAAGATCGAGAAGCGCAGGGCGCTCTCCGTCGCCGAGAAAGTCAGGACGTGGTTCAACCAACTGTTCCGCTACGCGCTGGTGATCGTGCCGGGCCTGGAGCAGAACCC
>JAXMEE010000018.1:0-153501 GCA_046348465.1 Burkholderiaceae bacterium | reverse complement strand
CGTGCAGGCCCATGTTCATCTCGTCGGCGATGTAGCCGAGGTAGCGCCCGCAACCGGCGGCGCAGCGGTCGTTCATCTGGAAGCTCTCGACGATGCCGCGCGGGTCGACCTGGATCGCCTTGGTGTCCTGCCCGCCGATGTCGAGCACGGTCGCGGTGCGCGGGTACATCACGTGCGCGCCCAGGCCGTGGCACAGGATCTCGGAGCGGATGTGCTCCTTCGAGAACGGCAGCCGCGCGCGTCCGTAGCCGGTGCCCACGACGTAGGTCTCCTCCATCGCGGTGTCGAGCACCGACTGGATCGGCGGCAGCAGCCGGTCCTCGCGCGCCGCCGTCTCGGGCAGCGCGGCGAAGGTGCGCGAGAGCGCCCGCAGCAGCGCCGGCCGGAACGATTCCCCGTAGACGCGGTTCTCGACCTCGATGATCGAACGGTCGAACACGTTGAGCAGCGCGTCGTAGCGCACGCCGGCGTCGCGCGCGACGGTCTCGCCGATCGCGAGGTAGCGGCTGCCGGCGATGTCGCGGAAGAAGTCGCTCTTGCGCCGCGCGCCGGGCGCGAACAGCGACGGCGCCTCGTCGCGCAGCCGCCGGAACGTCTCGGCGAGCGCTTCGCCGACCGCGGCCTTCGAGTCGGCGAAGCGCGAGGTCTCGAGCGCGCGCGCGCAGGTCGCTTCGAGGTCGGCGAGCTGCTCGAGGAACTGCTCCAGGCGCAGGTCGCGCTCGAGCTGGCCGAGGAAGCCGTCGAGGCCGCCGTTCAGTGCCCCGGCGTCGGCCAGCGAACGGCGGAACAGGTGGAAGCGCCCGTTGACCAGCGCCTCCTGCCTGGCGACCGCCGCCGCGGTGTCGTAGTTCGAGCGCGAGTTGGTGATGCCGCGCCCGAGGATCTGGCGGTCTTCGTCGATCACGACCGCCTTGGTGGTCGTCGAGCCGAGATCGATCCCGATGAAGCAGCGCATCGCTTCGCTCTCCTTCAGTGCGGCGCGGCCGCCGCCGCGCGCTTCTGCTTGATCATCTGGAAGTAGCTCTCGAGCCGGTTCTTCACGTTCGCCGGCGAGAAGTAGCGCGGGTCGACGAGGTCGGTCTCGATGAACGCCGCCGGCTTGCCGGTGCGCCGCTCGACCTCGCGCAGGATCAGCAGCTGCCCGGCGGAGAAGCTGTTGCAGCTCTTGATCGAGTTGATCAGCAGCCCGTCGGCCTGGTACTCGTCCATGTACTTGCAGATCATGTCGACGCGCGACGGCAGGTTCAGGTTCGTGTAGCAGCCCAGGCAGTACTCGGCGAGCGACTCGAGCGGGTGGTCGGGGTCGTGGCGGAAGCCGAAGTCGTAGACGCCGCCCACCTTCGAGTACGTGCTCGCGACGACGACCGCGCCCTCGTCGTAGAACATCTTCCAGAAGTCGCGGAAGTGGGTCCAGTTCGGGGGCCCCTCCACCACCAGCCGGTACTTCTCGTCGGCGAGCTCGCCGTCCGGCGTGATCGGGCCGCGGCCCTCGCGCACGCGCTCGGCGATCTCGCGCTCGAGCACCTCGTAGTACTGCGTCGCCTCGGGCGTGCCGCGGAACGCGGTGAAGATCGGGCCGATGTAGTACACCGCGCCGAAGTAGCCGTCGATCGGCGAGGGCCGGTTGCGCGCCGACTGCAGCACGCGCACCAGGTGCTCCTCGGCCTTCGCCGACTCCTTCATGTACTGGCGCAGGCGGTCGATGTCGAACTTCACGCCCGAGATGCGCTCCATCGCCGGGATCACGGTCTCGCGCAGCTGCTTCACCACGTAGTCGCGCATGTTGCGGTTGACGTGGCCTTCGCCCTGGTACGGCACGTGCAGCATCACCGACTCGCCGCCGTACTTCTGGCGCACCAGCTCGAACCACTTCATGAACGTGAAGCAGCCGGTGTACGACAGCAGCAGCAGGTCCGGCTTGGGCAGCGCCTCGCCGGTCGGGCCGGTGTCGCCGCCGAGCATCATGCCGAGGTCGGCCTTCACGTACGTGCAGACGTCCTCCGACTGCCCGTCGCGCTCGGCGTCCTGCACCATCTTGCCGGTGCGCTTGCGCATCGCGTTCTGCAGGGCGTTCGTCTCCGGCAGGCTGCGCGCGAAGTCGAAGCACATCACGAGCTCGTTCAGGTTGCCCGGCACGAAGGTGGCGCAGACCTTGCGGCCCTGCGGGCGCGCGGCCGCGAGCTCCGCGTAGTTGCGATTGATCAGCTCCTTCTGCAGGAGCATCGCGTCCTCCTTCTGGACGACCGGCTTCCTGCGGCTCTCGGGCATGGGGACGTGGGCGATGCTCATGCGGCGCTCCAAAGCTTGATCGAATCGGCGAAGGTGCCTGACTGCTCGCGGATCGGGGCCATCTGGCCGGTGTTCTCGGCGTACTTGAACGCGGTGAACGGGACGCCGTTCGCGGCGAGCACGTCCTGCAGCATCGGCCGCTCGAGCAGCGCCGGGTCGCAGAACGACGGGCACGCGAAGACCACGCCCTCGGCGCGCCGCTCGCGGATCTGCTCGAGCATGAAGCGGCCCTTGTCCTCGCGCTTCGGCTCGTACTTCGCCGACGTCGACACCGAGTGGTGCAGGAACTCGCGCGCGAGGTTCTCGAGCGGGTCGCCGTCGAGCGGGACGTCGCGCGTGAGCCAGCGCGTCACGAGCATGAAGTCGTCGTCGACGATGTAGCAGCCGCTCATCTCGATCGACTTGATCAGCGCGAGCGGCGGCTGCTCGCAGAACGTGCCGTTGAGCACCACGCGCGCGTTGTCGCGCATCGGCCGCTTCACGGCGTCGGTGGCGGCGAGGTAGTCGCGCACCAGCCGCGTGTGCTCGTCCACCGGCAGCACCATCGCGGCGCGCAGCAGCAGGTAGACCTCGGCGGTGGGCGCCTGCCAGGGCCGGGCCGCGCGGTACGCGTACAGGTCGGCGACCGCGCGGCGGTTCTCGTTGTACGCGGCGATGGACGCGCGCAGGTCGTCGTCGGTGACCGGGCGCCCGGCGAGCGCGGCGAGGTCGTCGCGCAGCGTGCGCAGCTCGTTCACGTAGTAGGCGCCGCCGACCGCGTCCTCGTAGTTCTGGGGGACGTCGAAATAGCGCACGTACTTGCCGGCGAACATCATCTGCCACATGCCCGAGAGGTTGCGGATCACGTCGCAGATCGACGGGAACAGCACGCCGTCCAGGCTGTCCAGGCGCCCGGTCAGCCCCATCTCGAGCGTCGAGCGCGGGATGCGGCAGATGTAGCTCTGGTAGTAGGCGTCGCCCTGGATCACCTCGAGCTGGTCGCCGCCGCCGAGCAGGCCCACCGGCAGCATGCCGGCGGCGTGGATCAGCTCGCGCGGGACGTAGATCGGCAGGTAGCCGACCGCCTTGCGCCCCGGCACCGCGGCCTTCCACGCCGCGACCGAGGCCAGGTCCAGGTCCTCGAAGAGCGCCTGGCAGCGCTCGACGATGCTTGCGGTTCCTTCCATCCGGGTGCCCTCCTCGACGGCCGGGATACGAGCACACCGCCTCCTGCGACCGCGGCGGCGGGTGCCGCCGCGGGCAGGCGCCCGGGGTCGCGCGCGGGGCCCTCGGGGACCCTCTGCGACGCACCGGACGCGCTAAATACGCATTACGGTACCGAATTAACGAATTGACGTCAACCGGGTGTTCCGGCCGGGCGCGCGGCGCCGCCGTCGCGTCGCTTCGACGGCGACTTCACCTGCCGGCGAAAGCTCTCCCGTTCGCGCCAGGCGACGACCGTCCGCTGCCGGAACGCGGCGTACTCCGCGACGAACGCGTCGACCGTCGGGTAGGGGCCGGCGACGTGCCCGGGCCGCTTGGAATCGCCGAAGAAGTACAGGCCCCCGCCGCGCCGGAAGCTCGCGATCCAGTGGCGCCGAAGCACCTGCCCGGCGCGCAGCGCGGGATCGAACTCGATCATCAGGTAGCGCGGCTCGAGCTCCGGGGCGATCGACCCGACCGTCTCCACCGCGAAACGCGCCAGGTCCACGCAGATCCCGACCGGCCGCGCGAAGAACGCCGCGGGCGCGTGGATCTCGGGGGCCGCACCGGCGGCGCGCCCGCTCTCGGAGAGCCGGAGCGCCCGCGCGTCGTCGTACTCGAACCCGGCGCCGATCCACGCCTCCACCGCCTCGGGGCTGCGCCACGCGGAGAGGGCCTGCGCGTACGAGGCGAACGCCGGCGCCGCGGGCGGCGCCGTGCGCCGGGGCGGCGGTGCGTCCGTTGCCGGGTCGAGGCCGGGCAGCCGCGGGGCCGTCGCGCAGCCCGCGAGCAGGCCGGCCGCGAGGACGCCCGCCGCGAGCACCGCGCCGCGCGCCCGGCCGGCCGGCCGGTTCACGCCGGCGCCGCCCCGCGCCGGGCCTGCTTCGCGATCACGAACGCCAGGCACGCGAAACCGCCCACGTCCGCCGCCAGCGCCGGGTAGACGAGCAGCAGCCCGGCGGCGATCAGCAGCGCGCGCTCCAGCCCGCTCGTTCGCCGCAGCAGCCACCCCTACAACCCGCCCGCGATCGCCGCGATGCCCGCCGCCGCGGTCAGGCTCACCTGCGCGATCGACATCCACGACGCGCCCGCGAGCTTCGCGGTCGAGCCCATCAGCAGCAGCCCCTGGCCGGCCGGGTCGAGCACGAACATGAACGGCACGAGGAACGCCGGCATCGTGTACTTCCAGCTCTGCAGCGTCGTCTTGTACGGGTCGCCGCCGGTGATCGCCGCGGCCGCGAACGGCGAGAGTGCCGTGGGCGGCGACACCTCGGAGAGCACCGCGTAGTAGAAGATGAACATGTGCGCGGCGAAGTCCGGCACGCCGAGCTTGATCAGCGCCGGCGCGGCGATCACCGCGCAGATGATGTACGACGCGGTCACCGGCACCGCGAGCCCGACGATCCACACGATCAGCGCGGTGTAGATCGCGGTCAGCAGCAGCGAGCCGCCCGCGTACGCGAGGATGATCGTCGAGAACTTCAGCCCCAGCCCGGTCAGCGTCACGACGCCGACGATCAGCCCCGCGCCCGCGCAGGTGGTGCCGACGTTGAGCATGCCGATCGAGCCCCCCTTGAGCGCGTGCACGAGGCCCGAGTCGAGCAGCCCGGCGGCGAGCCCCTTCGGCCCGCGCAGGAGGTCGCGCGGCAGCAGCGCGCAGTCGCGGTGCAGGAAGCTCGCCGCGAACGCGAGCACCGTCGCCCAGAACACCGACAGCACCGGCGAGTAGCCCATCATCATGAAGACGACGATCGACACCAGCGACGCGAAGTGGAACCCGTACTCGCGCGTGAGTTCCCACACGCCCGCGACGCGCTCGAACTTCACGTCGGCCATCCCGTACTTGCGCGCGTCGATCTCGACCATCAGGAAGAGCGCCAGGTAGAACAGCAGCGTCGGGATCACCGCCATCAGCAGCACGTCGAGGTACGAGATCTTCAGGAAGTCGGCGATCAGGAACGCGGCCGCGCCGAGCACCGGCGGCGAGATGATCGCGCCGAGCCCGCCCGCGGCGAGCAGCCCGCCGGCGGCGTTGCGCTCGTAGCCGACCTTCGCGAGCATCGGGTACGCGACCGACCCGAGCGTGACCGTGGTGGCGACGCCCGAGCCCGACGGGCCGCCGAGCAGGAACGACGCGAGCACCACGGTTCGCCCGGCGCCGGTGGGCCGCGCGCCCATCGCGGAGAACGAGAAGTCGATGAAGAACTTGCCGGCCTGCGAGAACTGCAGGAACGCCCCGAAGATCGTGAACAGGATGATCAGCGACGACGACACGTCGACCGCCGAGCCGAACACGCCCTCGAGCGTCATGACCATGTGCCCGACCAGCCGGCCGAGTTCGTAGCCCTTGTGCGTCCACGGCGCCGGCAGCCACGGGCCGGCGAACGCGTAGCCGATGAAGACCGCGGTGATCACCGGCATGACCCAGCCGTTGGAGCGCCGCATCGCCTCCAGGATCAGCCCGATCAGCACGACGCCGAGCACGATGTCCCAGGCTTCGGGGCTCGTGTTGCGGTCGGTGTAGTCGTCGCCGCCCGCGATCATGTAGGCGACGATCGCGACGGTGGCCGCGGCCATCAGCCAGTCCCAGGGCATCACGCGGTGGCGGAAGCGCGCCGCGACCGGGAACACCAGGAACGACAGCGCCAGCACGAACGCGACGTGCACCGGGCGCAGCGTCTGCGTCGGCACGATCGAGTACGCGGCGTACAGGTGGAACAGCGACATCGCGATCGCCAGGAGCGTCACGAAGACGCCGAGCGCGCCCGGCAGGCGATTGGCCGCGCCTTCCTCCTCCTCGATGTACGCCTCGGCCTGGCGCAGCGCCTCGTCGCTGACCGCGCCGGTGCCGGGGGGTGCGCCGGCCGGCACCGGCGCCCCGGGCGTGCCCGCCGCAAGCAGCGAGCCGGCTGCGCCCGCCCGCCCGGGCGCCTCGGGGGTGCCCGCGCTCAATTGACGCGGATTCCGCGCTCGGCGTAGTACTTGAGCGCGCCCGGGTGCCACGGCACCGGCGAGTTCGCCGCCTTCTGGTTGTCCAGGCGGAAGTTCTGCGCCTCCTTGTGCACCGCGACCAGGTCGTCGCGCTTCTCGAACAGCGTCTTCACGATCGCGTACGCGGTCTTCTCGTCCATCGACTCGTTCACGACCAGGATGTTCCAGACGGTCGCTTCCCTGTTGTCGGCGTCCATGCCCTTGTAGACCGCCTTCGGGATCACGTCCTGCGTGTACAGGTTGCCGTACTTCTGGTTCATCTTCGGCACCAGGTCCGCGTGATCGATCATGTGGATCTTCAGCCCCGGCGTGTTCGCGAGGTCGGTGACCGCGCCGGTGGGCAGGCCGCCGACCCAGAAGAACGCGTCGATCTTCTTGTCCTTGAGCGCGTTGACCGACTCGGCCACGCCCAGGCGCTCGCGCTTGAGGTCGCGGTCCTTGTCCAGGCCCGCGGCCTCGATGACGCGGAACGCCATCACCTCGGTGGCGCTGCCGGGCGAGCCGGTGGACACGCGCCGGCCCTTGAGGTCGGACATCTTCGTGATGCCGGTGCCCTCGACGGTGGCCACGTGCATGTGGTTCGGGTAGAGCACCGCGAGCGTTCGCAGCGGCACCTTGCCGCTCTTGAACTTGTCCTCGCCGCGGATCGCGTCCTGGGCCGCGTCCGCCATCGAGAAGGCCACGTAGGGCTTGCCCGAGCCGATCAGCTTGAGGTTGTCGACCGAGCCGCCGGTCACCTCGGCCGTGGCCTGCATGCCCGGCACGTACTTGGACAGCGCCGCGGCGAGCCCGCCGCCGAGCGGGTAGTACACCCCGCCGGTGCCGCCGGTGGCGATGGACAGGTTCTGGGCCGGGGCGGCCGCGGACATCAGGAGGCCGGCGGCGGCCGCCAGCCAGGAAAGTGCGCGCATGATCTCGTCTCCGTCGTTGTCGGTGTCTTCGCCGGGGCACCGCGCGCGCCCCGGCATCGCCGGGCTATTTATTCACGCGGCGCGCGCCGGGTCAAACGAGGGGTTTCCGCGATTGCGTCGCCCGCCGGGGTGGATGGATATACAGGGGTTCGGATAGACTCGCGGACATGTCGTCCGTCCTCGCCGCGCCTCCCGCCGCCGCGCTCCCCGATACCGACTGGCTCGCCGGCCTGAACCCGCGCCAGCGCGAGGCGGCCACGTTCGGCACGCCGCGCGACGGCGGCGGCGTCGACGCCGGCCCGCTGCTCGTGATCGCCGGCGCCGGCACCGGCAAGACCGCGACGCTCGCGCACCGCGTCGCGCACCTCGTGCTCGGGGGCACCGACCCGGCGCGCATCCTGCTGCTCACGTTCAGCCGGCGCGCCGCGCACGAGATGACCCGCCGCGCGCAGCAGCTCGTCGGCAAGGCGCTCGCCGCGGCGCGCGGGGGCGGCGGCACGCCGCCGGCGGTGCGCCTGCCGTGGGCCGGCACCTTCCACGCGATCGGCGCGCGGCTGCTGCGCGAGCACGCCGGCGCGCTCGGCCTGGACCCGTCGTTCGGCATCCTCGACCGCGGCGACGGCGCCGACCTCCTCGACGTCGTCCGCCACGAGCTCGGGCTGTCGGGCAAGGCGCGGCGCTTCCCGCGCAAGGACACCTGCCTGGCCATCTACTCCCACCGCGTGAACACCGGCTGGCCGCTCGAGCGCGTGCTCGACGAGGTCTACCCGTGGTGCGCCGAGTGGGCCGCCGAGCTGCGCGCGCTGTTCCGCGAGTACGTCGCGCGCAAGCAGGCGCACGCGGTGCTCGACTACGACGACCTCCTGCTCTGGTGGCGCGCCGCGATGGACGACGCCGCGCTCGCGGCGCAGGTGGGCGCGGCGTTCGACCACGTGCTCGTCGACGAGTACCAGGACACGAACGCGCTGCAGGCGCAGATCCTGCTCGCGATCCGGCCCGACGGGCGCGGGCTCACCGTCGTCGGCGACGACGCCCAGTCGATCTACGGCTTTCGCGCCGCCGACGTCGGCAACATCCTGGAGTTCCCGGAGCGCTTCTCGCCGCCGGCGCGCCGCGTCACGCTCGACGAGAACTACCGCTCGGTGCAGCCGGTGCTCGACCTCGCCAACGCGCTGATCGCCGAGGGCGCGCGCCAGTACCCGAAGACGCTGCGCGCGCGCCGCGGCACGGGCGCGATGCCGCGCCTGGTCTGCGTGCTCGACGACCGCGCGCAGGCCGACCACGTCGTCGCCGAGGTGCTGCGCCGGCGCGAGGAGGGCGTGGCGCTGAAGCGCCAGGCGGTGCTGTTCCGCAGCGGCCACCACAGCGACGTCCTCGAGGTCGAGCTCGCGCGGCGCAACATCCCGTTCGTCAAGCACGGCGGGCTGAAGTTCCTCGAGGCCGCGCACGTCAAGGACCTGCTCGCGGTGCTGCGCTGGGCCGACAACCCGCGCAACGGCGTGGCCGGGTTTCGCGCGCTGCAGCTGATGAGCGGCGTCGGGCCCGCCACCGCGCAGCGCTGCCTGGCCCTCGTCGCGGGGACGGGCGCGCCTCGTCTCGAGCGCCTGTCGGAGTTTCCCGCGCCGGCGGCCGCGCGCGAGCAGTGGCCCGGCTTCGTCGAGCTGCTGGCCGCGCTCGCGGCCCCGTCCGCGCCCTGGGACGGCCAGGTCGAGCGCGTGCGGCACTGGCTGCTCCCGCTGCTCGAGCAGCGCTACGACGACGCCGGCGTGCGCGCCGCGGACCTCGACACGCTCGCCGCGATCGCCCCGCAGTTCGGCAGCCGCGAGCGCTTCCTCACCGAGCTCACGCTCGACCCGCCGCAGGCGGCGGGCGACCTCGCCGGCGAGCCGCTGCGCGACGAGGACTACCTCGTGCTCTCCACCGTGCACTCGGCCAAGGGCCAGGAGTGGGACGCGGTCTACGTGCTCAACGTCGCCGACGGCAACTTCCCGAACGAGTACGCGACCGGCGACCCGAAGACGATCGAGGAGGAGCGCCGGCTGCTGTACGTCGCGATGACCCGCGCGCGGGACACGCTGCACCTGATCGAGCCCCAGCGCTACTACGTGACGCAGCAGGCGCGCTTCGGCGACGGCTACGTGCACGGCGCGCGCAGCCGCTTCCTCACGCCGGCGGTGGCGCGCTGCCTGCAGCGCGCGGGGCCGCCGCCGGCCGCGAACGCCGCCGCGAGCGCCGCGCCCGCGCGCACCGCGATCGACGTCGCCGCGAAGCTGCGCGGCATGTGGTGAGCGGGCGGGCCGGGGCGCCCGCGGGCGCGAACCGGCACCGCCGCCCGTTCGCGCCCGCGCGGCCACGGCGCGGCCGACAGCGCGCCGAACGGATCGGCCGCGCCGCGCGAGGTTTGCCTTTGCCCGGGTCGGCGCCGATAATCGCGCGGCGAATTCCGCCCGAGGAGGCTTCCCCCGATGCGCACGTTCCTGAAATCCCTGATCGGCCTGGCCGCGGCCGTCGCGCTCGGCACCGCCGGCGCCCAGACCGTCCTGAAGATGGCGCACGTCTACGTGCCCGGCAACATCTGGTACGAATCCGCCGAGGCGTACGCCAAGGCGGTCGAGCAGCGCAGCGGCGGCAAGGTGAAGATCCAGATCGCGCACAGCGGCACCACCGGCGACTGGCCGCAGTCGATCGAGGGCCTGAAGATCGGCACCAACGACATCGTGCTGCAGAGCATCGGCACGCTCGACCGCTACGGCGTGATCGCCGGCATCGAGGCGTATCCGTACCTGCTGCGCGACGTCGACCAGTTCAAGAAGGTCTACTTCGGGCCCACCGGCGCGGCGCTCTTCGACGAGATCGCGAAGAAGACCGGCTTCCGGATCGTCGGCGCCGGCTACCGCGGCGCGCGCCACCTGACGAACAACAAGAAGATCGAGAAGGTCGCCGACCTGCGCGGCGTGAAGCTGCGGGTTCCGCCGCTGAAGATGTACCGGATGACCTGGGAGATGCTGGGCGCCTCGCCGGTGCCGATGGGCCCGGCCGAGCTCTTCACGTCGATGCAGCAGGGCGTCGTCGACGGCCAGGAGAACCCGCTCGAGTGGATCGAGTCGAACAAGTACAACGAGGTCCAGAAGTACGTCGTCGAGACCGGCCACATCCTGGGCGCGATGACCTGGATCTTCTCCGACGCGAAGTTCCGCGCGCTGCCGGCCGACGTCCAGCAGATCCTGAAGGAAGAGGGCGAGAAGGTGATGCTGCAGTTCACCGACCGCATGGTGAAGACCGAGAGCGACATCAAGGCGCGCCTGCAGTCCAGGGGCATGACCTTCATCAAGGTCGACAACGCCCCGTGGCAGGCCGCGCTCGCGCCGATGGCCAAGGAGTTCCCGGACCTGTCCGACTGGGTGCACAGGATCCAGGCGGTCCGCTGACCCCGTGCCGGCGCGCCTCGCCCCGCGGGGCGGCGCGCCGGACCCGCCGAGGCGCCCCGGCGCCCGAATCCACCGAGGAGACCCCGACATGCTGAAGCGAACCCTCGTCAAGTGCCTGGCCGGCCTGGCCGTCGCCGCGCTCGCGGGCGCCGCCGGCGCCCAGACCGTGCTCAAGATGGCCCACATCTACATCCCGGGCAACATCTGGTACGAGACCGCCGAGGCCTACGCCAGGGCGGTCGAGCAGCGCACCGGCGGCAAGGTGAAGATCCAGATCGCGCACAGCGGCACCACCGGCGACTGGCCGCAGTCGATCGAGGGCCTGAAGATCGGCACCAACGACATCGTGCTGCAGAGCGTGGGCACGCTGGACCGCTACAACATCCTCGCGGGCGTCGAGGCGTACCCGTACCTGGTGCGCGACGTCGACCACTTCAAGAAGGTCTACTACGGGCCGGTGGGCGCGGCGCTCTACGACGAGATCGCGAAGAAGACCGGCTTCCGGATCATCGGCGCCGGCTACCGCGGCGCGCGCCACATGACCAACAACAAGAAGATCGAGAAGATCGCCGACCTGCGCGGCGTGAAGCTGCGGGTTCCGCCGCTGAAGATGTACCGGATGACCTGGGAGATGCTCGGCGCGTCCGCGGTGCCGATGGGCGTCGCCGAGATGTTCACGTCGATGCAGCAGGGCCTGATCGACGGCCAGGAGAACCCGCTCGAGGTCATCGAGCAGCAGAAGTACAACGAGGTCCAGAAGTACGTCGTCGAGACCGGGCACGTGATGGGCGCGATGACGTGGATCTTCTCCGACGCGAAGTTCCGCGCGCTGCCGGCCGACGTCCAGCAGGTGCTGCGCGAGGAAGGCGAGAAGGCGATGCTCGCCGGCACCGACCGCATGGTGAAGCTCGAGGACGAGCTGAAGAAGCGCCTGCAGGGCAAGGGCATGACCTTCGTGAAGGTCGACACCGCGCCGTGGCGCGCGGCGCTCGCGCCGATGGCCAGGGAGTTCCCCGAGCTCGCCGACTGGGTCCAGAAGATCCAGGCGGTTCACTGACGCCGCGCCCGCCCGGGCCGCGACCGGGAAACGCGCATGCGCTGGGCCGCGACCCTGGCCGCAGGGCTCGAGCGCGCGATCGACTTCCTGATCGCGCTGCTGCTGGCCGTGATGACGGTGACGGTGTTCTACCAGGTGTTCGGGCGCTACGTGCTCGGGCGCGCGCCGGCCTGGTCGGAGGAGCTCGCGCGCTTCCTGCTGCTGTTCGTCGTGCTGCTGGGCACGGTGTCGGCACTGCGCTCGGGCAGCCACATCAGCGTGACGATGCTCTTCGACGGCGCGTCCGCCGGCACGAAGCACGTGCTGTTCTGGCTGCGCGACCTCGCGCTCGGCGCGGTGCTCGCGCTGGTCGCGTGGCAGGGCGCGCTGTTCGCCGAGATCAACGGCACACAGGCGTCGCCGGCGTTCGAGATCCCGATGGCGATCCCGTACGCGTCGCTGCCGCTGGCCGCCGCGCTGATGCTGGCGCAGCTCGTGCTCGCGCGGCTCGGCGGGCGCCCCGTGCCGGTCTCGAGCGGGGAAGGCGACACCATGATCACGGACCCGGACGCGTGAGGCGCGCGCGCTGATGTCCGCGCTCGCCGCCCTCGCGCTCGCGCTCACCGTCGCGCTGCTGCTCGGCGTGCCGGTCGCCTACGCGCTGATCGCCGCGGGCGCCGCCGCGATCCTCGCCACCGGCGGCACGCCGCTGATGATCGTGCCGCAGCAGATCTTCGCCGGCTTCGACAGCGTGCTGCTGCTCGCGATCCCGTTCTTCCTGCTCGCCGGCGACCTGATGACCACCGGCGGCATCACCGAGCGCATGCTCGACTTCGCCAACGCGGTGCTCGGGCGCTTGCGCGGCGGCCTGGCGATCAGCAACGTCGCCGGCGCCACGTTCATGGCGGGCATCTCGGGCTCGGCGGTGGCCGACACCAGCGCGATCGGGCGCGTGCTGATCCCCGCGATGATCCGCGAGGGCTACCACCCCGGCTTCGCCGCCGCGCTCACCGCCGCCGCCAACGTGGTCGGCCCGATCATCCCGCCGTCGATCACGTTCATCATGATCGGGGTGCTGACGAACCTGTCGATCACCAAGCTGTTCCTCGCCGGCATCCTTCCCGGCATCCTGTACAGCGTCGCGATGGCGATCACCGCCTACGTGATCTCGGTGCGCCGCCACTACCCCACGCACGGGCGCGTGCCCGCGATCGAGATCTGGCGCACGTTCGTCAAGGCGTTCTGGGCGCTGGTGATGCCGGTGCTGATCGTCGGCGGCATCCGGCTGGGCGTGTTCAACGTGACCGAGTGCTCGGCGGCGGCGGTCGTGTACGCATTCGTCGTCGGCAAGTTCGTCTACCGCGAGCTGAAGTGGTCCGACGTCTGGGGCGCGCTGCGGCGCTCGGCGCGCACGACCGCGGTCATCCTCATCGTGCTCGGCGGCGCGCAGGTCGTCTCCTGGTTCCTCGCGTACAACAACGTGCCGCAGGCGATCGCGAAGTGGATGCTCGGGTTCGCGTCTTCGCCGTGGGTGTTCCTGCTGATCGTCAACGTCTTCCTGCTGGTCGTCGGCACCTTCCTCGAGAACGCGCCGGCGCTGGTGATGCTCGCGCCGGTGCTCTACCCGGTGTCGGCGCAGTACGGCATCGACCCGATCCACTTCTCGATGATCGTCGCGCTCAACCTGCTGATCGGCCTGATCACGCCGCCGGTGGCGATCTGCCTGAGCCTGGGCTCGCTGATCGCGCGCTGCCCGCCGCGCGAGGCGGCACGCGAGGTGATGCCGTTCCTCGCGGCCGCGATCGTCGTGCTGCTGCTGGTGACGTTCGTGCCGCTGATCTCGCTGGGCCTTCCGAACCTTCTGAAGTAGGGGAGAACACGTCATGGGTGATCGTCTGCGCGACCGCGTCGCGCTGGTCTTCGGCGCCGGCTGCTGCGGGCCCGGCTGGGGCAACGGCCGCTCGACCGCGGTCGCGTACGCGCGCGAAGGAGCGCGCGTGGTCGCCGTCGACAACGTCACCGAGCGGGCGGAGGAGACCGCGCGCATCATTCGTGCCGAGGGCGGGCAGGTCGCGGTCGTGACCGCCGACGTCACCGTGCACGCGCAGGTCAGGGCTGCGGTCGCGGCGGCGCGCGACGCGTTCGGCGGGCGCATCGACATCCTGCACAACAACGTCGGCATCACCGCGATGGGCGGCCCGATCGAGGAGTCGCTCGAGAGCTGGGAGCACGTCATCCGCACGAACGTGACGGGCGCGTTCCTCACGTGCAAGGAGACGCTGCCGGTGATGCTCGCGCAGCGCAAGGGCGCGATCGTCAACATCTCGTCGCTCGCGGCGATCCGCTTCTTCTATCCGTACAGCTCGTACTACGCGAGCAAGGCCGGCCTGAACCAGTTCACCGAGGGGCTCGCGCTGCAGTACGCGAAGCAGGGCATCCGCGCGAACGTGATCATGCCGGGGCTGATGAACACGCCGCTGATCTACCAGCAGATCTCCGGCCAGTACGCGAGCCCGCAGGACATGGTCGCCGCGCGCGACGCCGCGTGCCCGATGGGCGTGATGGGCGAGGGCTGGGACATCGCGTGGGCGTCGGTGTTCCTCGCCTCCGACGAGGCGAAGTACATCACCGGCGTGTGCCTGCCGGTGGACGGCGGGCTGCACTGCCGCACCTGACGCGGCCCTGCTGTACGCGCTGATCCTCGCGGCGCTGGTCGCGCCGCCGGCCGGCGGGCCCGCCGTGCAGGGCGCACCGGCCCGCGGCGAGGCCGAGCTCGCCGCGGTGCGCGCGCTCGGCCTCGCCGCCGACGACGTGCGCGCGATCGAAGTCCGCGCGTGGCGCTCCGGCACGCGGCCGTCGGCGCGCGAGGACGTCGACGTCGCGTGGCTGCGGCAGTCGTCTTCCCCGGGCAACGTGACGCTGGCGGTGCTTCGCCGCTCGGCCACGGGCGCGCCCGAGGTCGTCGCGCGGGCGCGGTTCGACGCCGGCGGCGACGCCCGCGTGAGCTTCGAGCAGGACGACCCCGGCGGACCCGCGCTCGCGGACCTCGGCGGCGCGTTCGGGGTGCGCGTGAGCACGCCCGTCGCACTCGAGAACGGCAGTGCGTGGTGCACCCGGCTGCACGTGTGGCGGCCGCGCGCCGCGGAGCTCGCGGAAGTGGTCGCGGTCGACGTCGCGTTCGAGTCCGTGCGTCGCGCACCGCCGCGCGACGCCGAAGCGCGCGGACGCACCGCGCTCGCTCACGAGCGCGTCGAGGCGCGCGTGCGGCCGCTCGCCGGCACGGCGCCGGGCCTGGAGTGGCGGCTCGAGACCTGGCAGCGGTGGGAGAGCTTCAGGCTCGGCAGGCGCACGGTGCTGGCACCGCTGGACGCCCCCGCCGCCCGGCCGCGCGCGACCTGGCGCGAGCACGATGTTGCACTGCAACATCCGTGGTTGACATCCGCACCGGATCGGGGCATCATTGATTTGTGCAGTGCAGCATCCGCGCCCGGCGGTCTCCGGGCATCCCATTGATGCCGGAGCAAGACATGGTCAAGACCCCCGAGGATCTGATGAAGATGCAGGCCGACGCGATGAAGGTCTCGAGCGAGGCCGCCGCGAAGACGCTCGAAGGATTCCAGAAGCTCGCCGCGCTGAACCTGCAGACCGCTCAGGCGGCGCTCGAGCAGTCGGCCGAGCAGGTCAAGGCGCTGCTCGCCGCGCGCGACGCGAAGGTGCTGACCGAGCTGGTCACGAGCTACGCGAAGCCGTCGCCCGAGAAGTTCACCGCGTACGCGAAGGCGGTCTACGCGATCTCGTCCGAGACCGGTGCGGACCTCACCGCGATGGTCGAGAAGCAGGTCGCGGCGGCGAACCAGCAGTTCGCGGCCGCGATCGAGTCGATCGCGAAGAACGCACCCGCGGGCACCGAAGGCGCCGTCGGCTTCATCCGCCAGGCGATGGGCGCGGCCAGCGCCGCGTACGAGCAGGTCAACTCGGCGACCAAGCAGTTCGTCAGCGCCGCCGAGTCGAACCTCGGCAAGGCCGCCAAGGGCGGATCGGCGCGCAAGTAAGCGCGTCGACGGGTCGCGGCGCCCGCGCCTCGACCCGGTGCCCGGCGAGTACGCCGGGCCCGCTCGGACGGCGCACCGCCGTGCGGTGCGAAACCCCGGCCCGGCCCCAGGCCAGGCCCCCCGCTCAGCGCCAGACCTCGCGCGCGACCTCGACCACGCGCTCGAGCTTGCGCCACTGGTCGTCGTGCGACAGCGCGTTGCCGTGGTGCGTGCTCGAGAAGCCGCACTGAGGCGACAGGCACAGGTCCTCGAGCGGCACGTGCCGTGACGCCTCGTCGATCCGGCGCAGGATCGCGTCCTTCGATTCGAGCTCCCCGAGCTTGGTGCTCACCAGCCCGAGCACGACCTTGCGCCCGCGCGGCACGTGCCGCAACGGCTCGAAGCCGCCGGCGCGCGCGCTGTCGAATTCCATGAACCAGCCGTCGACGTCGGTCGAGAACATCGCCTGCGCAACCGGGTCGTAGCCGCCCTCCGCCACCCACGCACTCTTGAAGTTGCCGCGGCAGGTGTGGATCGTCACGGTCATGCCGGGCGGCCGGCCCGCGAGCGCGGCGTTGATCGTGCGCGCGTACGTCGCCGGCAGCGTGGACGGGTCGTCGCCGTTGCGCCGGCAGTTCTCCTGGATCTTCGGGTCGCACAGGTACGCGAACGTGATGTCGTCGAGCTGCAGGTAGGTGCAGCCCTGCTCCGCGAGGTGGCGGATCGCGGTGCGATACGCGGCGGCGACGTCGTCCCAGAACCCGTCCAGGTCCGGGTAGGCCTCGCGCGAGATCGCGGCGCGCCCGCCGCGCAGGTGCAGCATCGACGGCGACGGGATCGTCATCTTCGCGGTGCGCGACGTCGCCGACTTCAGGAACGCGAAGTGCCCGGCCATGATCGGGCGGGTGCACGCGATCTTCCCGGTCACCGACGCGATCGGCGGCTGCTCGTCCTGGCCGGCGAACCTGAAGCGGGCGCCGCGGTTGTCGGCGAGCTCGACGCCTTCGAGCTGCGCGAGGAAGTCCAGGTGCCACCAGTCGCGGCGGAACTCGCCGTCGGTGATTCCCTCGAGCCCGATCGCCTCCTGGCGCGCGACCGCGTCGCGGATCGCGTCGTCCTCGATCGACGCGAGCTCGGCCGCGTCGAGCTCGCCGCGGCGCCAGCGCGCGCGGGCCTGCGCCAGGTGCGCGGGCCGCAGCAGGCTGCCGACCTGATCGGCTCTGAACGGGGGCTTCACGGCGGCGATCCTCCTCGCGGGGCGGCGGACGGCGGTCAGCGGCCGGCGGGCCCGCCGGTCCGAACGGACGCAGGATTATGCACGCCGGCGCCGGCGCGCCGATACAATCGCCGGCCACGCTCGCCCGGAGGCCCCGCGGCACCCGGTCCCGACACACCGCACGACGATGAGCCAGCCGTCCCCCCACGATTGCGCACCCGCGCCGGTCACGACGTTCGACCCCGGCCACGGCGCCGACGACGTCGACTCGTTGCGCGCGTGGCTGCGGCTCGCGATCGCGGTCGCGGTGATCACGATCGGCAGCGTCGGCATGTACGTCGTCGTCGTCGTGCTGCCCGCGGTGCAGGCGGAGTTCGGCATCGCGCGCGCCGACGCGTCGCTGCCGTATGCGATGACGCTGATCGGCTACGGCGGCGGCAGCCTGATCATGGGCCGGCTCACCGACCGCTTCGGCGTGTTCGTGCCGACCGTGCTCGGCGCGGCCATGCTCGGCGTGGGCTTCGCGTGGGCCGCGTTCGCGGGCAGCCTCGCGTCGTTCGCCGCGGCGCAGGGGCTGATGATCGGCGTCGGCAGCTCGGCCGCGTTCGTGCCGCTGCTGACCGACACCTCGTTCTGGTTCGCGCGCCGGCGCGGCATCGCGGTCGCGATCTCGGCCAGCGGCAACTACCTGGGCGGCGCACTGTGGCCGCCGGTGATCCAGCACTTCATCGACACCGAGGGCTGGCGCGGCACCTACCTCGGCATCGGCATCGCGAGTTCGCTGATCGTGATCGCGCTCGCGCTCGGGCTGCGGCGGCCGCGCCCGATGCCCGCGGTGGCACCGGCCGCCGCCGGAGCGGGCGATGCGGGCGACGAGCGCCCGCTCGGGCTCTCGCCCGGCGCGCTCACCGCGCTGCTCAGCGTCGCCGGCGTGGCCTGCTGCGTCGCGATGTCGATGCCGCAGGTCCACATCGTCGCGTACTGCGGAGACCTCGGCTACGGCCCCGCGCGCGGCGCCCAGATGCTGTCGCTGATGCTCGCGGCCGGGATCGTGAGCCGGCTGGTCTCGGGGCTGATCTGCGACCGGATCGGCGGCTTGCGCACGCTGGTGCTCGGATCGTGCCTGCAGGGCGTCGCGCTGCTGCTGTTCCTGCCGTTCGACGGGCTCGCGTCGCTGTTCGTGATCTCCGCGCTGTTCGGCCTGTTCCAGGGCGGCATCGTGCCCTCGTACGCGATCATCGTGCGCGAGCTGTTCCCGCCGGCGCAGGCGGGCACCCGCGTGGGCGTCGTCCTCACCGCGACGATGCTCGGCATGGCGCTCGGCGGCTGGATGTCGGGCCGCATCTTCGACCTCACCGGTTCCTACGACGCCGCGTTCGTCAACGGCGTCGGCTGGAACCTCGTGAACCTCACGATCGCGCTGGCGCTGCTCACCCGCCTGCGGCGCCGCGAGTCCGCTGGCTCGCGTAATACACCGCGCGCCGCGCGCGCATGACCTCGCCCAGCGGGCGGTGCTGCGCGAGCGCGCGCCACGGGTCGAAGACCGCGTCCTCGATCCTGCGCTCGAAGTCGGGGTCGTCCGCCGCGGCCGCGATCGTCAGCCGGCCCACCGTCACGTAGGGCGCGGCGTCCTGCGGCCAGTTCACCGACGCGTCCTCGATCGGCGTGGCGGCCTCGTCGACGAAGAACTGGAGCTGAAGCTCGTACTGCAGCGGCGCCTTCGCGAGGCGCCCGGCGACGTCCGCCTTCCAGTCGGCGCCGCGCGACGCGGGCCCGTTCGCCGGCGCCGGCACGAGCCGCACGCGCGCCGCGTACGGGCCGCACGCGATCGGCGCGGCGCTGTGGAACGCGCTCGCGGCGAATCCCGCGAACGGACGGCCGAACACCCGCCGCAGGTGCGCCACGCGCCCGAGCGCGCCGATCGGGCCGTAGCGGCGCGCGAGCCACCCGATCAGCGCGAGCGGGCCGCCGGCCGCGGCGCTCACGAGGCCGACGAAGTCGCGGCTGTCCGGAAACGCGAACGCCTCGTGGTTGATCAGCAGGAAGTCCTGGCAGTCGGTGCGCGCGCCGTCGAGCGCACCGGGGCCGTCGACGCCGAGCACCTTGATCGCGAAGCCGCGCACGTCCGGGCGCCGGTCGGGGGCGCGGTCGGTGCCGCCGTTGGACAGCCGGATCCACGCGTCGTGCGCGCCCGGCGCCGCGAAGAGCCCGTGGCGTGCGTGCGCCGGCAGGCCGGCGGGCACCTCGAGCCGCGCGCGCAGCGCGAGCACCTGCTTGCGGTGAAGCGCGCGGCCGTTGCCGAAGCGGCGCGACTTCGCCTGCTGCAGGCGCTCGAACAGGCGTGCGTACTCCTCGTGGCGCCGCGCCTCGTCGTCACCGACGCGCTCGCGCCACGCGGTGCTCGGCGCGGGCGCCCGCGACGAGGGCTTCGACGCCGCCGCGCCGCCACTGCCCGGTGCGGTCATCTCTGACCACCGTGAGCGTGACGTCGACGTTGCCGCGCGTGGCGTTCGAGTACGGGCAGGCCTGGTGCGCCTTCTCGACCAGCGCCCGGGCGGCCGTCGCGCCCGCCGGTGGACGTGGCCTGCGCGCGGCAGAGGACTTTCTCGACTTTCATGAGGCTTCCTTTCGGAGGAGGAGATTTCATATTGCTGACGATTAAATTGCGTACAATCTTCAAGGCGACCGGTCGGCGCGGGACGGCGATTCGTCAGTCGGGCGCCGCGGCGTCGAGCGCGTCGCGCACCCGCACCAGCAGCCGGCGCAGCTCGTGCACCTCGGCGGCGGCGCAGCCGGTGCGCGCGAGCATGCGCTGGGGGATCGATTGCGCGCGCCGCTCGAGCGCGCGGCCGGCGGGCGTCAGCCGCACGAGCACCTGGCGCTCGTCGTCCGCGCTGCGGCTGCGCTCGACCACGCCGGCCGCCTGCAGGCGCTTGAGCAGCGGCGTGAGCGTGCCGGAGTCCAGGCGCAGCCGCTCGCCGAGTTCCGAGACCGTGATCCCGTCACGTTCCCACAGCGCGAGCAGCGCGAGGTACTGCGGGTACGTGACCCCCAGCGCTTCGAGCAGCGGGCGGTACGTCTTGGTCATCGCGAGCGACGCCGAGTACAGCGCGAAGCACACCTGCTCGTCCAGTCGAAGGTGGGCGGGCCGCGGGCCGTTGCGGCGGGACGGGGAATCGGCGGCGGGGTTCATGAACCGATATTAACTTGCACGCAATTCAATTGCAAGCACTTCAATGCGGCGCCCGAGGCGCCGGCGCCGGCGCGGGTACCATAGCGGAATGAACGCGAACCCAAGTGTCCCGATGCTCACCGACGACGAAATCCAGCGCCTCGACGACCTGCTCGAGGCGGCCAATCCGGAGGGCTCGATGGTGCTCGAGGAGGTCGACGGCTTCTTCGCGGCGCTCGCGTGCAGCCCCGAGCCGGTGCCCGCCGCGGAGTACCTGCCGCTCGTCACCGGCACCGACCCCGGCGGCCCGCCCCCCGCGCCCGAGCTGCTCAAGCTGCTCGAGCGCCACTGGAACGCGGTCGCGGGCCAGCTCTACGAGGGCGAGAGCTTCGCGCCGGTGCTCTCCTACGACGAGGACGGCCGCGCTTCCGGCAACGCGTGGGCGATCGGCTTCGTGCGCGGCATGGCGATGCGCCCCGACGCGTGGAACGCGCTCGACGACGACGAGGAGTTCGCCGACGTCCTCGACCCGATGATGACGCTGGTCGAGGAAGTCGAGCACGACGAGGACGAGACGCCCGAGCCGATCGACGACGACGACCGCAAGCTCATCCTCGAGGACATGTTCGGCGCCGTGATGGACGTCTACGCGTTCTTCCGCGAGGCGCGCGAGCGAGCGCTCGCGCCGGCGGCGCCGCTGCGCCGCACCGAGGCGAAGGTGGGGCGCAACGACCCGTGCCCGTGCGGCAGCGGGCGCAAGTACAAGCTCTGCCACGGCTCGCCGCAGGCCTGACGCACACGGGCGGCACTCGCCGCCCGCCGGCCGCCATGGCGCTTCGCTCGACCGTCTACAAGCTCGACCTGCAGGTGGCCGACACCGATCGCGGCCACTACGCGGACCACGCGCTCACGCTCGCCCGGCACCCGTCCGAGACCGAGGAACGGATGATGGTGCGCGTGCTGGCGTTCGCGCTGAACGCCGACGAGGCGCTCGCGTTCGGCCGCGGCCTGTCGACCGACGACGAACCGGATCTCTGGCGCAAGGACCTGACCGGCGTGATCGAGCAGTGGATCGACGTCGGGCTGCCGGACGAGAAGCTGCTGCGCCGGGCCTGCGGGCGGGCGCGCGAGGTGATCGTCTACGCGTACGGCGGCGCGCGCATGCAGGTGTGGTGGGCGCAGAACGGCGCGGCGCTCGCACGCTGCGAGAACCTGACGGTGTTCGAGCTGGCACCGGCGGACACCGCCGCGCTCGCGCGCCTGGCGGCGCGCGCGATGAAGATCGGCTGCACGATCCAGGAAGGGCACGCCTGGCTGTCGACCGACAGCGAGACGATCGAGATCGCGCCGCGCCGGCTTTCGGTGTCCTGACGCGCACCGTCTCGCCACCGCACCGCCCCGATCGCGGGCTCGCGCCCTGAGGCGCGCGTCCGCGTGCCGGAATCCCGCCCCCGCGATTGACACCCGCGGCCCGCGCTCCTATTTTCATTGCCCTGGCAATCAATGCCGAGGCAAGCGTTTCCCCCCGATGTCGGATCGGCTCTTCTACGACCCCGCGACCTACCGCGCGGGCGACAGCGTCGGCTTCCTCGTCCGGCAGGTGAACCTGTCGCTGGCGCGCTACGTCGACGCGAAGGTCGCGGCGTTCGGGCTGACCGACGCGCAGTGGGCACCGCTGCTGCTGATCCAGTACGGGCCGCGCACCGCGGTCGAGCTCGCGCACGAGCTGCGCATGAGCGCCGGCGCGATGACGCGTCTGCTCGACCGCCTGCAGGCCAAGGGGCTGATCCGCCGGACCCGCAGCCAGACCGACCGCCGCCGCGTGATCCTCGCGATCACGCCGGCCGGCGAGCGTGCCATCCGGGAGGTGCCGTCGGTGCTGGCGCAGGCGAACAACGCGCACCTCGCCGGCTTCACCCGCGAGGAGTTCCGCTCGCTCGAGACGCTGCTTCGCCGGCTGGTCGACAACGGCCTGCGCCTGGAGGCCGGCAAGCGATGAGGCGCGCGCACCGCCTGGCCGCACTGGCGCTCGCGGCCGCGCTCGCGGCGTGCGCGAGCCCCGCCGGCGTGGAGCCGAAGGCGGCGCCCGCGGACCCCGCGTCGCTCGGCCTGGCGGCCTCCACCGACACACCCTGGCCGTGGCCGGCCCCGGACTGGTGGCGCCAGTACGGCGACCCGCGGCTCGACGCGCTCGTCGAGCGCGCGCTCGCGGGCAACCCGACGCTGAGGGTCGCGGCCGCGCGGCTCGCGCGCGCGCAGGCCGGCGCGGAGATCGAGCAGGCAGCGGCGCAGCCGCAGGTCGCGGGCGCCCTCGACGTCACCCGCCAGCGCTACTCGCGTTTCGGCCTGCCGCCGCCGCCGCTGGGCGGCAGCCTGCAGACCGCGAGCACGCTGGCGCTGAACGGCTCGTGGGAGCTCGACTTCTTCGGCCGCCACCAGGCGGCGCTCGACGCCGCGCTCGGGCAGGCGAACGCCGCGCGCGCCGACCTCGCCGCGGCGCGCGCGCTGCTCGCGGCACAGGTCACGCGCGCGTGGATGCAGTGGGCCTCGCTCGCGGCGCAGCGCGAGCTCGCGCTGTCCGTGGCGCGGCTGCGCGAGCGCCGCGCCGCACTCGTCGAACGCCGGGTGCGCGCGGGACTCGACAGCGCCGTCGAGCTGCGCCAGGCGCAGGCCGACCTGCCGCTCGCGCGCCAGCGCGTCGACGCGATCGACGAGCGGATCGCGCTGGCGCGCAACGCGCTCGCCGCGCTCTCGGCCCAACCGGCGGGCGCGCTGCCCGAACGCGCGCCGGCGCTGCCGGACCTCGCGCGCGCGGCGCTGCCTTCGAGCCTGCCGCTGGACCTGATCGGGCGCCGCGCCGACATCACCGCCGCGCGCTGGCGCGTGCAGGCGAGCGTGCGCGACCGCGACGCGGCGGCCGCGCAGTTCCACCCGAACGTCAATCTCGTCGCGTTCGTCGGGCTGTCGAGCCTCGGGTTGTCGCGGCTGCTCGAGGCACCGAGCCTGATCGCCGGCGCGGGGCCCGCGGTGCGCCTGCCGATCTTCGACGCCGGCCGCCTGCGCGCGAACCTGCGCGTGCGCACCGCGGACCTGGACGCCGCGGTCGAGAGCTACAACGCGACGCTCGCGGACGCGGTGCGCGACGTCGCCGACCAGGTCGACACGCTGCGCGCGCTCGCGCGCCAGCGCACCGAGCTGGCGGCGCTGGTGGAGACCGCGCGGCAGTCGCTCGAGCTGGCGCGCGCGCGGCGGCGCGCGGGGCTGGCCGGCGCGCTGCCGGAGCTCGCGGCCGAGGACGCCGAGCTCGCCGCGAGGCTCGCCGCGCAGGAGCTGGCCGCGCGCGTGCTCGACACCGACGTCAACCTGATGCGCGCGCTCGGCGGCGGCTACGACGACGCCGCGCCGCTCGCGCAACGCTGAGGCTCCATGGCCGACGACACTGCGCCCCCCTCGAAGCTGCCGCGCGGCGCCCGCCGGCGGATCGGACTGGCGCTGATCACCGTCGTGGTCCTGGTCTCGGGCATCGCCTACGGCGCCTGGTGGATGACGACCGGGCGCTGGACCGTGAGCACCGACAACGCGTACGTGCAGGGCAACCTGGTGCAGGTGACGCCGCAGGTCGCCGGCACGGTGCTCGCGATCCTCGCCGACGACACCGACCTCGTGAAGGCCGGCCAGCCGCTCGTCACCCTCGACCCGTCCGACGCGCGCGTCGCGCTCGAGCAGGCGCGCGCGCAGCTCGGGCAGGCGGTGCGCGAAGTGCGTGCCGCGTTCGCCAACGACTCGACCTTCGCGGCCGGCGTCGCGCAGCGCGAGGCCGAGGTCGCGCGTGCGCGCACCGACGTCGCGCGCACGAGCGGCGACCTCGAGCGCCGCGAGGCGCTGCTCGACGGCGGCGCGGTGAGCCTGGAGGACGTGCAGCACGCGCGCGGCGCGCTGGAGAACGCGCGCGCGGGGCTCGCGGCCGCGCAGGCCGCGGTGGTGGTCGCGCGAGAGCAGCTCGCGGCGAACCGCACGCTCACCGACGGCGCGAGCGTCGAGACGCACCCGAACGTGCTGCGCGCGGCGGCGCGCGTGCGCGAGGCCTGGCTCGCGGTCGCACGCTCGGGGCTGCCCGCGCCGGTGGGCGGCTGGATCGCGCGCCGCAGCGTGCAGGTGGGCCAGCGCGTGCAGGCGGGCACGCCGGTGATGGCGATCGCGCCGCTCGAGCAGGTCTGGGTCGAGGCGAACTTCAAGGAGCAGCAGCTGCGCGACATGCGCATCGGCCAGCCGGTGCGCCTGACCGCGGACCTGTACGGCGCGCAGGTCGAGTTCACCGGCCGCGTCGCGGGGCTGGCCGCCGGCACCGGTGCCGCGTTCGCGCTGCTGCCGGCGCAGAACGCGACCGGCAACTGGATCAAGGTCGTCCAGCGGCTGCCGGTGCGCATCGCGCTCGACCCGAAGCAGGTCGCCGAGCACCCGCTGCGCATCGGGCTGTCGATGATCGCCGAGGTCGACCTCCACGACCGCGGCGGCCCGGTGCTCGCGAGCGCGCCGCGCGAGCAGACGGTCGCGAAGACCGACGTCTTCGAGGGCCTGGACAAGGGCGCCGACGACGACGTGCGCGCCGTCATCGCCGCCAACCTCGGGCGCCGGGCCGGCCGCCGATGAGCGGCCCGGCCACCGGCGCGGGCGCGCCGGCCGGGCCGCCGCCGCTGTACGGCGGCGCGCGCCTGCTGGGGACGCTGTCGCTGTCGCTGGCGATGTTCATGACCGTGCTCGACAGCTCGATCGCGAACGTGTCGATCCCGGCGATCGCCGGCGACCTCGGCGTGAGCATCAGCCAGGGCACCTGGGTGATCACGAGCTTCGGCGTCGCCAACGCGATCTCGCTGCCGCTGACCGGCTGGCTCACGCAGCGCCTGGGGCAGGTGCGGCTGTTCGTCGCGAGCGTGCTGCTGTTCACGCTCGCGTCGTGGCTGTGCGGGCTGGCGCCCGGCATCGAGTGGCTGATCGCGTTCCGCGTGATCCAGGGGCTGGTCGCCGGCCCGATGATCCCGCTGTCGCAGACGCTGCTGCTCGCGAGCTACCCGCCCGCGATGGCCGGCACCGCGCTCGCGACCTGGTCGATGACGACGCTGCTCGCGCCGGTCGCGGGCCCGCTGCTCGGCGGGTGGATCACCGACAACGTCACGTGGCCGTGGATCTTCTACATCAACGTCCCGGTGGGGCTGTCCGCGGCGGCGCTGACGCTGGCGATCTACCGCAAGCGCGAGTCGCCGACGCGCCGGCTGCCGGTGGACGTCGTCGGCCTCGTGCTGCTCGTGATCTGGGTCGGCGCGTTCCAGGTGCTGCTCGACAAGGGCAAGGAGCTCGACTGGTTCGGCTCCCCGACGATCGTCACGCTCGCGATCGTCTCGGCGGTGGGCTTCGCGTTCTTCCTCGCGTGGGAACTGACCGACGAGCACCCGGTGGTCGACGTGAGGCTGTTCGCGCGCCGCAACTACGCGACCGGCGTCGCGACGCTCGCGATCGCGTACGCGCTGTTCTTCGGCAGCGTCGTGATCCTGCCGCTGTGGCTGCAGCAGACGATGGGCTACACGGCGACGATGGCCGGCGTCGTGGTCGCACCGGTGGGCCTGCTCGCGATCGTGTTCACGCCGATCGCCGGGCGCATGATCGGCCGGTGGGACCGGCGCGCGATGTCGACGTTCTCGTTCCTGACGTTCGCGGTCGTGATGTGGCTGCGATCGCGCTTCGACACCGACGCGGACCTGGCGACGATCGTGGTCCCGACGATCCTGCAGGGGCTCGCGGTCGCGTTCTTCTTCATCCCGCTGGTGTCGATCATTCTCGCGGGCCTGCCCCCGGAGAGGCTGCCGTCGGCGTCGGGGCTGTACAACTTCGTGCGCATGTCGGCGGGGTCGTTCGGAACGTCGATCGCGGCGACGCTCTGGGAGGACCGCGCGGCCTTGCACCACGCGCAGCTCGCCGAGTCGGTCAACGCGGGCAGCGACGCCACCGCGCGCACGATCGCCGCGCTGCGCGCCGCCGGGCTCTCGGCCGAGCAGGCGCTGGCGGCGATCGGCCGCACGCTGGACCAGCAGGCGTTCATGCTGTCGGCCAGCGAGCTGTTCTTCGGCTCGGCGTGCCTGTTCGCGCTGCTCGCCGCGTTCGTGTGGATCGCGCGCGAGCCGGGGCCGGCGTCCGGCGCGTCACCGGGCCGAGGACCCGGGCCCGGGACCGTCGCGGCCCGGGCCTCCCCGGCACCGTCGCGCCCGGCCGGGCCGCACGCGGCCGGGCCGGCGCCGTCGCGCTGAACCCGGCCCGCCGTCAGCTCTTCGCCGCCCGGTCCGGGTAGCTGACCGACATTCCCGCGCGCACGTCCTGCTGGATGCCGTACTGCGGGAACGGATAGCGGAAGCCGTTCTTCGCGAGCGCCTCCATGCCGGCGATCGCGCGCCCGACTTCGTCGGGCGGCAGCGCCATCAGCATCTCGTCGTCGAGAACGCCGCCGTAGCGGCGCTCGGCGAAGCACGGGATCGACAGGCTCGGCGTGCGCGTGCGCAGCGCGCGGCCCCAGGAGTCGGAGCACGACGACTCGCCGACCACGCTCCAGTCGAAACGCTTGTACCCGGACCACTGCAGCCCGTTGATGAAGTACATCATCGCGCCCGGGGTCGCGTAGAACAGCACGATGTCCGGCGGATCGAGCCGCCCGGCCGACAGCGGCGACACCGCGAGCGCCTTGTACGTGCCGAACGGCACCACGCTCATCGCCGACTGGTGCGCGCCGGCGTCGGCGAGCGTCGCGTACCAGACGCCGGTCATGTGCTTGCCCGACAGCCACTGCGCGTCCTGTGCGCCCAGGCCGACCACCGCGCGGCACTGGTCGCCGACGAGGTCCTCGCCGGTGATGCCCACCGTCCAGCCCAGCCGGGCGGCCTGCGCGACGATCTGGTCGACGGTGTGCACCGACTTCGGCCGGCGCACCTTCGGGATCGCCTCCATGTCGGCGACCGATTCGTACAGCTTCATCCCGAACGGGTTGCTGCGCAGCTTCAGCAGGCGCTCGAGGTCGGCGACCATCTTCGCCCAGTCGTGCTTCGTCGTCTCCATCCCTGTCTCCTTCGCTGTCGGTGTCTTCGACGTGCCGCCGCGCGCGGTCACGCGTCCTTCAGGAGCCGGCGCAGCACCTTGCCCGCGCCGGTCGCCGGCAGGCTGTCGCGGAACTCGATCTCGCGCGGCGCCTTGTAGGTGGACATGTTCTCGCGCGCCCACGCGATGATCTCCGCGGCCGCGACCTTGCCCTTCATTTCGGGCTTGAGCACGATCGCGGCCTTCACGACCTCGCCCTTCGTCTCGTCGGGCACGCCGATCACCGCCGCCTGCGCCACGGCCGGGTGCCGGATCAGCATCACCTCGACCTCCTCGGGGAACACGCTGTAGCCGGAGACCTTGATCATCTCCTTGAAGCGGCCGACGAAGCTCAGGTAGCCGTCGGCGTCCAGGCGCCCCATGTCGCCGGTGTGCACCCAGCCGTCGCGCAGCGTCTTCGCGGTGGCTTCGGGCTTGTTCCAGTAGCCCTTGAAGTTGCCGGGGCTGCGCGCGACGATCTCGCCGAGCTCGCCGCGCGGGCGCTCGCGGCCGGTGTCCGGGTCGAGGATCCGGATCTCGACGCCGGGGCACGGCGTGCCCTGCGTGCCCCAGCGGATCGCGTGCTGCGGCATGAAGGTATCCATCGTGTGCGTCTCCGAGAGCCCGTACGCGGCCTCGAAGATCCTGCACCCGCCGGTGAACTTCGTCCACTGCTCGGCGAGCGGCTGCGTGAGCACGATGCCGAAGCTGGTCGCCGGGTTCACCTTCAGCGACGAGAGGTCGAACTTCGCGGCGTCCGGGTGCTGCATCACCGCGACGTTCATCGGCGCCATGCTGTACCACCAGCTCACCTTGTAGCGTTCGATCGCCTGGAGCACCGCGAGCGGGTCGAAGCGGTACAGCAGCACGGTGCTGGTGCCCGCGTAGATCGTCGCGTTCAGGTGGATCAGCATGCCCGCGATGTGATACAGCGGCGCGATGCCGAGCACGACCTCGCCGTCGCGGATGCCGTTGCAGTCGGCGGTGCACGCGGTCTTGAACAGCGCGTTGCGGTACGTGAGCATCGCGCCCTTCGGCAGGCCGGTCGTGCCCGACGTGTACGTCATCAGCGCGACGTCGTCCATGGCGATCGCGCCGGCCGCGGCCGCGAGCGCGGCGGCGTCCGCGGGCGCGGCGAGCGCGTCGAGGAAGTCGGCCGTGCCCGGGGGGCGAAGCTTCGGCGCGCGCATCTCGTCGGGCACCGCGATCGTCGGCTGCTCCGGGAGGAAGTCGGTGTAGTTCGTGGTGAACACGTGCGCGACCGCCGTGCTCGCGCGCACCGCCTCGACCACCGCGAGCAGGTTGTCCGCGCACACCAGCACGCGCGCGCCCAGGTCCTCGAGCTGGTACTGCAGCTCGTGCGACTTGAACAGCGGCCCGCACGGCCCCACCACGGCGCCGATCTTCTGGATGCCGAAGTGCGCGATCACGTACTGCGGGCAGTTCTGCATGAACAGCGCGACGCGCTCGCCGCGCGCCACGCCGAGCTCGAGCAGGCGTGTCGCGAACGCGTCGCTGAGACGGTCGAGCTCGGCGTACGTGATCGCGCGGCCGTACCAGACGAAGGCGGGGCGCTCGGGATGGCGGCGCGCGCGCGCGCGCAGGTACTCGTGCAGCGGCTTGTCGCCGTCTCGGTAGCGGGGCTCGGCCATGGGTCGCCTCTCGTGGGTTCGTTCGGTTCGCGGGCCCTCAGCGAACGCCGGCGGCGCAGTGGCGGCGCACCGAGGCCTCGAGGATCGCGTCGAGGTCGGCGGGGCCGGGCTCGCGGGCGGCGGAACTGACGCAGGTGAGCTGCACGAGGGCCATGGCGGATCGCAGGGGCATGCAGAGCCGACCATTCTAGTGGCGCGGCGCGCCCGGGGCCGCGGGCCGTTTCGTTTCGCGCACGGGCGCACGAGCTCGGCGCGCCGCGGCGCCCGACGGCGCGGGGTGAGTCGACGAATTTGACACTCGACGCTTACCGGACTTCCAAGTCCTTGATATTCCTCATCGGCACGCATCTTGCATCGAGCGTGACATCCGTCACGTCTTTGGGGGCTCCCATGTCGACTCGTTCCCTGCTGGCCGTCGCGGCACTCGCCGGTTCCCTCGCCGCCGCGCTGCCCGCCCAGGCCGCACCGACTCCCGCGGTCTCGGTCAGCGGCTCGGGCCAGTTCGCCAACGACGCCGACTGGACGCTGGGCTGGACATTCACGACCGGCCCGCAAGCGCTTTCGGTCACGGCGCTCGGGCTGTGGGTGGAGCAGGCCTACGGCGGATCGCTGGCCCCGTTGCCGGTCGCGATCTGGAATGCCTCGGGCGGCAGCGCGGTGGCGTCCGCGAACGTCGGTGCGTGCTATCCGAACCAGGAGCCGGCCGGCCACGGCGGATTCTGTTACGGCAGCATCGCGCCGGTCGTGCTCGCCGCGAACACCGAGTTCGTCATCGGCGGCCTGTTCCTCCACACGAACCTCACCAACTATTCGTGGGATTGGAGCACGTTCTCCGTCGCGCCCGGCCTGACCTTCGGCCACGCGGTGTCACGCTCGGGCGGCACCTTCGGCGTCCCGAACGGCGACGACACCGCGTGGGCAAGCAACGGCTGGTTCGGCCCGAACTTCAAGTTCGAGGTCTCCGACGTGCCCGCGCCCGGCACCCTCGCGCTGCTGGGGATCGGCGCGCTCGCGGCGGCGCTGCGCCGCCGCCGCGGCTGATCTCCGCGCGCCGAGAACCGGCCCGCGCGCCGGCTCTCGGGCGCCGGCGTGAAGTGAACGCGGGCGTCCGCTCGAGCGCCAGCTAGTCGTCGCGCTCGAACAGCCGCTCGAACGGGCGCAGCATCCCCGGCAGGAGCTCGCGGCGGTAGACGCGATCGCGCAGGCGCGCGCTCCTCATCAGCAGCGACATCGCCGCGTTGCGAACGCGCACGCCGACCTGTCGCTGCGGGAAGTCGTACAGGCCGAGCGCGCGGTAGTTCCGGTCGTCGGCGAGGAACGGAAAGCGCAGCCGGCCGAAGACGTCGTCGCGAAAGACCTTCGCGAGCCCGACCCCCAGGAACGTGCGCGGCGCGACGTACCCGCGCGCCACGCCGTCGGCGACCCGCAGCGCGAGCGCGGTCAGGTCGGAGTCCGTGCCCGCGGCGTCGCCGGATTCGTCGCTCGCCGCGCCGGCGAAGTTCGCTCTCTGGAACTCGGCCCACGCCTGGATCGCGTCGCGCAGGTGCGGCAGTTGCCCCAGCGGCCCCGAGACCAGCAGCGCGACCTGCCGACCCTGGAGCGAAGGCGTGTGGTTGTTGAAGAAGCTGCGGTCGAAGAACAGCTTCCAGCGCGACGAGAGGTAGCGGTCGCGGATCGTTCCGGCCAGCACGATCGCGTCGGCGCCGCGCAGTGCCCGCTCGAAGAACTCGGCGAACTCGTCCTTTCCGGTGTAGACGCAGCGCGCGTCGTACGCGCAGCGCATGCAGCCGAGGCAGCCGCCCTGGATCCGGACGCCGTTCAGGTCGACGACCTCGACGCCGTCGCCGAGGCGTCGCGCGAGCGCGGCGACCATCCGCCCGAGGTTGGCGTCCTCGGGCCGCGCATCGTGGACGATCGTCACGCGGCGTCCGGCGAGCGCCAGCGGCGGCCCGGACGGCCCCGGCGCGTAGCACCACGCCACGGGCGCGAGCGGCGCGTGCCGGCGGATCGTCGGGTGCCCGAGCCGGGCCGCCTCGAGGAAGGCGTCGGCGAACGCGAGCAGCCGGCGCTGCTCCTCGGGCTCGAGCAGGTCGTACATGTCGGCGGAGAACTCGCCGTGCCAGCGCATGCCGAGGTCGTCGCAGACCGCGTTGACGTAACGATGCGCGACGTGGTCCATCGCGTGGATCGACGTCGACAGCGACGCCGCGTAGCGCCCCTCGAACGCGCTCGCGTGCCCGCGCTCGAAGACGAGCTCGATGAAGCGCTTGGCCTGCGAGCACACGAGGAAGAAGTACAACGGGAAGGCCCACAGCACTGCGTCGGCGCCGCGCACCGCGTCGCACACGCGCGCGAGCGCGGCGTCGTCGTGCTCGTAACGGGCGGCGTGCAGCGCGACGTCGACGCGCTCGAACGCGTCCTGCGGGCGCTCCTGCCGCAGGAAGCGCACGTACTGCATCGTCACGCTTCGCGCGCCCTTCGGGCTTGCGTTCAGGACGACGACCCGCACGATCGGGCCTCCCTTCGGCCGCCGCGGGCCGCGGGTACAAGATCCCGTCGCGGCGCGACGCGCGCAATGAGATTCCTCAAGCCGCCGCCGGGTCGGCGCATTTTCGGACGCGTCGACTTGCCCGGGCGGCGCGATGCGAACAAGATCCCGACTCGTGCGGCGACAGGTCTTCGGCGAGGCCCGGCGCGACGCACGCGACCCGAGGACTCCGACATGACCACGCTTCCCGCCTACGAAACGATCCTCGCGCAGCCCGCCGCCGAGCACGTGCTGAAGGTCGTGCTGAACCGGCCCGACGTCGGCAACGCGCTGAACACGCAGATGGGCCACGACCTCCTCGACCTCTGGAACAGGCTGACCGAGGACCCGGGCGACGTGCGCTGCGTCGTGCTGACCGGCGCCGGCACGAAGATCTTCTGCGCGGGCGGCGACCTCAAGGAGCGCAACGGCATGACGCGCGAGACGTGGCGTCGCCAGCACGAGCTCTTCGAGCGCGGCTTCTGGACGCTCGTCGACCTCCCGCTGCCGGTGATCGCGGCGGTCAACGGCCACGCGTACGCGGGCGGCCTCGAGATGGCGCTGTCGTGCGACTTCATCTACGCGAGCAGCGCCGCGCGCTTCGCGCTCACCGAGGTCACGCTGGGCATCATGCCGGGCGCCGGCGGCACGCAGAACCTGCCGCGCGCGCTCGGCGAGCGCCGGGCCAAGGAGATCCTGATGACCGGCCGGCCGTTCGACGCCGCCAGGGCGCTCGCCTGGGGCCTGGTCAACGAAGTCTTCGAGCCGGAGCAGGTGCTCGCGCACGCGCTCGAGACCGCGGCGGTGATCGCCGGCAACGCGCCGCTGTCGATCCGGCAGGTCAAGAAGTCGGTGCGCTACGGCGGGCAGATGGAGCTGCGCACCGCGTTCCGCTTCGAGGTCGAGGCGTACAACCACCTGGTCGACACCGAGGACCGGATGGAGGGCGTGCGCGCGTTCAACGAGAAGCGCAAGCCGGTGTGGAAAGGCCGCTGAGGCCGGCGCGAAGGGGGACACGCGATGAGTGACGGCGGCACGCTGCAGGTCGAAGTCGGCGAGGACTGGCCCGAGATCCGCGAGGCGGTCAGGCGCATCTGCGCCGACTTCCCCGGCGCCTACTGGCGCGGGCTCGAGCAGGCGCAGGCGTACCCGACCGAGTTCGTGCAGGCGCTCACGCGCGCCGGCTGGCTCGGCGCACTGATCCCCGAGGCGTACGGCGGCAGCGGCATGCCGCTGCGCGCCGGCGCCGTCATCCTCGAGGAGATCCACGCGTCGGGCTGCAACGCGGGCGCGTGCCACGCGCAGATGTACATCATGGGCACGCTGCTGCGCCACGGCAGCGAGGCGCAGAAGCGGCGCTGGCTGCCGGGCATCGCCAAGGGCGAGCTGCGCCTGCAGGCGTTCGCGGTCACCGAGCCCACCACCGGCACCGACACCACCAAACTGAAGACGCGCGCGGTGCGCGACGGCGACCACTACGTGATCGACGGCCAGAAGGTGTGGACCTCGCGCGCGCTGCACTCGGACCTGATGCTGCTGCTCGCGCGCACGACGCCGCTCGACGAAGTCAGGCGCAAGTCCGACGGGCTGTCGGTGTTCCTGCTCGACATCCGCGGCGCGCTCGGCAAGGGCCTCGAGATCCGCCCGCTGCAGGCGATGGTCAACCACAACACCACCGAGGTGTTCTTCGACGGCCTGCGCATCCCCGCCGACAGCCTGATCGGCGAGGAGGGCAAGGGCCTGAAGTACATCCTCGACGGCATGAACGCCGAACGGCTGCTCGTGGGCGGGGAGGCGATCGGCGACGCGCGCTGGTTCACGAAGACCGCGGTCGCCTACGTGAACCAGCGGCGCGTGTTCGACCGCCCGATCGGCCAGAACCAGGCGGTGCAGTTCCCGATCGCGCGCGCGCACGCCGAGATCGAGGCCGCCGACCTGGTGCTGCGCCGGGGCGCGGCGCGCTTCGCCGCCGGCCTGCCGTGCGGCGACGACGCGAACATGGGCAAGATGCTGGCGTCGGAGGCCGCGTGGCACGCGGCGGAGGCGTGCCTGCAGAGCCACGGCGGGTTCGGCTACGCGAAGGAGTACGACGTCGAGCGCAAGTGGCGCGAGACGCGGCTGCTCCAGATCGCGCCGATCTCGACGAACCTGATCCTGTCGTACGTCGCCGAGCACGTGCTCGGCATGCCGCGGTCGTTCTGAGCCGCGCGATCCCGAGGAGACCGACATGAGCGGACTGACCCAGGCGCTGGCGCGCTACGTCGCGAAGCCGACGTTCGGCACGCGCGAGGCCGACGCGTGCGAGCTCGCGCGCACCGGCTTCGTCGACACGATCGCGACGATGTTCGCCGGCGGCGGCGAGGACGTCGCACGCATCGCGCTCGCGCACTACGGCGCCGGCGCAGGCCCGGCCGAGGCGCCGGTGCCGTTCGCGGGCCGCATGCTGCCGGCGCCGCAGGCCGCGTGCGTGAACGCCACCGCCGGGCACGCGCTCGACTACGACGACGTCGCGCTGTCCGGGCACACGAGCACCGTGTTCGTGCCGGCGATCCTCGCCGAAGGCCACGTGCTCGGCTCGAGCGGCGCGGAGGCGCTGCGCGCGTACGTGGTCGGCTACGAGGTGTGGGCGGAACTCTTCGGCCGCGAGCCCGACCAGTACCACCTCAAGGGCTGGCACCCGACGGGCGTGTTCGGCACCGTCGGCGCCGCGGCCGCGGTCGCGTTCCTGCACCGGCTCGACGAGCCGACCGCGCGCACTGCGCTGGCGATCGCCGCGAGCATGGCGAGCGGGCTGGTCGCGAACTTCGGCACGATGACCAAGCCGCTGCACGCCGGACGCGCGGCGGCGGCAGCCATCGAAGCGGTGCGGCTGGCGAAGCTGGGACTGACCGCGGCGCCCGACGTCTTCGAGCACCGCGCCGGCTACCTGACGGCGCTCTCGCCCGCCGGGCGTGCCGACCGCGAGCGCCCGGCGTCCGGGCTCGGCGGCGACCCGCGCATCCTGCAGACGCGCCTGTCGATCAAGCGCTACCCGGTCTGCTACTCGGGCCACCGCACGATCGACGGCGTGCTCGAGATCGCGCAGCGCGAGAACCTCGCGCCCGCCGACGTGCGCCGCGTGCGCGTCACGATCGGCCCCGCGCAGGCGTCGATGCTGCGCAACCGCCGCCCGCGCACCGGGCTGGAGGCGAAGTTCAGCGCCGAGTTCGCGGTCGCCGCGCCGCTGGTCGCGCGGCGCGTGGGGCTGGCCGAGCTCACCGACGCGTTCGTGCTGCGCGAGGACGTGCAGCGCCTGCTCGAGAAGGTCGAGGTCGCCGTCGACGAGCGCCCCTGCCCGATCGACCCCGCGTTCGGCTACGCCGACCGAGTCGTCGTCGAGACCGTCGGCGGGCGCACGTTCGACTCCGGCGAGATCCGCTTCCCGCTCGGCAACGCGATGCGCCCGCTCGCGGCCGGCGACCTGCGGCAGAAGTTCATGGACTGCGTCGCCGCCGGGACCGGCGGGGTCGCGATCGACGGACCGGCGCTGTACGAGCGCCTGGACGCGCTCGAGACGCTGCCGTCGGTGCGCACGCTGTTCGCGGGCTGAGCGCCCCCACCCCCGAGATCCGAGGAGACCGAAGTGAATGCCCCCACGCCCCTGAACAGATCGTCGTCCGCTCCGAGCCCGCGCCGGCGCGAGGTCCTCGCCGCCGCCGGCGGCCTCGCCGCGGCCGGACTGATCCCGGGCCCCGCGCGCGCGCAGGCCTGGCCGTCGAAGACGATCAAGCTCGTCGCCGCGCAGGCGCCCGGCTCGTCGAACGACACGTCGGCGCGCGCGTTCGCCGACTACTTCTCCACGAAGCTCGGCGTGCCGGTCGTCGTCGAGAACCGCCCCGGCGGCGTCGGCATGATCGCGGCCGAGGCGGTGCGCTCGTCGGGGGACGGCCACACGTTCCTGATCACGCTGCACAGCCAGCTCGCGCAGGCGCCGGTGCTGCTGAAGAAGCTCCCGATCGACCCCGACAAGGACCTCGTCCCGATCGGCGCGATCGGCGTCGGCCCGGTGGTCGCGGTGGTGAACAAGGACGTTCCCGTGAAGACCCTCGCCGAGCTCGTCGCGCTCGCGAAGAAGCGCCCGGTGAGCGTGGGCAACTACGCGACCGGCTCCGGCTGGCAGATCATGCTCGCGCAGCTCGCGAAGCAGACCGGCGCGCAGTTCTCGGTCGTCAACTACAAGGGCACCGGCGCGATGCTCGCCGACCTGTACGCGGGGCAGATCGAGGTCGGCGCGGGCTCGCTGGTCGGCATGGGTCCGGGCATCCAGAAGGGCTCGGTGCGGCCGGTCGTCATCATCTACGGCACGCGCACGTCGAAGCTGCCGGGCGTGCCGACCTGGGTCGACGCCGGCTACACGGGCCCCGCGTTCGAAGACCTGACCGAGTGCAACATGGTGCTCGGACCGGCGGGCACGCCGAAGGAGGTGGTCGACCGGGTCGCGAAGCTGATCCACGAGTCGGTGACCGAGTCGGCGCGGGTGAAGGCGGTGCGCGAGATGATGACCGCCGAGGACGAACCGCTGGTCGGCACGGCGCTCGCGGCGTACATCCGGCGCACCTGGTCGAGCTATCGCTCGCTCACGCGCGAGATGGGCCTGACGATGGAGTGACCGCGGCGCACGCGCGTTCGCGACCGCGTGCGCGCCCTCGGGAGCGGGGCGGCCGAAGCGCCGTGCGCTCCTCAGCCGCCGATCAGGATCGAACGGTCGCCGGTTTCCTTGACGTACTTCGCGAGCACGTCGATGATCCGCTGCGGCTTGAACGGCTTGACGACGAACGCGCCCGCGCCCTCGTCGAGCGCGACGCGCACGTTCTGCGCCGAGCTCCGGCCGCTCACCATCACGACGAACGCCTCCGGAGACGCCGCGCGTATGCGGCGCAGCACCTCGAGGCCGTCGAGCCCGCCCATGTCGATGTCGAGGAAGGTCAGGCGCGGCGGGCGCGTCATGAACTCGACCAGGGCGTCCTCGCCGTTGCGCGCTTGTCGCAGTTCCGCGTCGGTGAGTCGGCGCAGCAGGCTCATCAGCAGCTGCCGGCTGTCTCCGGAGTCGTCGACGATCAGCACCCCCTCGGGGGCCGGCGTCGGCGGGATCGCGTGCGCGTCGAGCACGGGCGCGTCCGGGGTCGACGCGTCCGGGGTCGACGCGTCCGGGGTCGACGCGTCCGAGGTCGACGCGTCCGAGGTCGACGCGTCCGAGGTCGACGCGTCGGGGGTCGACGCGTCGGGGGACTGCGCGTCGGGCGTCGGCACGGCGGCGGTCGGCACGGCGGGCGGGTCGGGCGGCGTCACGTGAAGTCTCCTCGCGCGGAGTCGCCGCCCGTCGCCGCGGGCGGCGCGGTGGTCGGGACCCCGGACGGAGCGAGAAACGGCGCGGCGATCGACTCGCAGATCCGTGCCGCGTCGTCGGGGCGCCCCTGCTCGAGCAGCGCGCCGGCCCGCTGCGCGTCGCGCGTGAGGTCGGGCCGGCCGAACGCACCCGCATGCCCCTTCAGCCGGTGCAGCGCGCGGCCGAGACCGCCCCACTCCCCGCGGCGGGCCAGCGAAACCACGTGCGCCAGCGTCCCGGGCAGTTCCCGTTCGAAGCGCGCGCGCATCTCGGCGTACTCCGGGAGCTCGTCGAAGCCGTCGTCCGCATCGTCGGTCGCGCGCGCGGCGAGCGGGCCGGCGAGCAGCGCCGCGACGTCCAGCGGCGCGGCCAGGAACGCGTCGGCGTCGAATGCCGGCGCGACCGACGCGGGGCCTCCCCGGGCACCGGGCGCCCCGGCACCCGAACCGGCGGCGGCGGGGCTCCACGCGAGGACCGGCCCCCGGTAGCCCGCGAAGCGCAGTGTCGCGACCACGTCGGCCGCGGGCAGGCGCGGGTCGACGATCAGCGCGTCCGGCAGCTCGCTCATCCCGGCCTCGAGCGCGGCGTCCACGGACCGGGCGAGCGCCACGTCGACACCCCCGGCTTCGAGCGCGCGGCGCGCGGCGTCGAGCGTGTCCGCCTCGAAACCGTCGCCGAGCGCGAGCAGCACTCGGGGCCGGCGGGGCGCGCGCGCGCGAGGCCTGCTCACCACGGCCGGATCGGCGGCGCGCGGCGGCGGGAGCGGAGTCGGGTTCGTCATCGGGGCGTGTCGCGGGGCGGATTTCGCGCAGCGTACGACGGGCATCCGACGAATTCGAGCACGAAGGCGAGGGCCGCGCCAAGAACCGCACGTCGCCGGCCGGCGCGTCCGATCGGCGGCCCACTGCGCCCGCCGAATTGGTACCCTCGCGCAACGCCGCGCACGACGGCCGCCCGGATCGCCGGCGCGCGCCGCACCTGTCCGGCGCAAGACGAAGGACCCGCCGATGGACCTCTCCCGCTTTCCCCGCCGCCGCTATACCGAGGGCGCGACGCCGCTGGAATTCCTGCCGAACTTCACCCGCGCGCTCGGCGGCCCGAACGTCTGGATCAAGCGCGACGACCTGCTCGGCCTGTCGCCCGGCGGCAACAAGACGCGCAAGCTCGAGTTCCTGGTCGCCGACGCGCTCGCGCAGGGCGCCGACACGCTGGTGACCTGCGGCGCGCCGCAGTCGAACCACTGCCGGATCACGCTGTCCGCCGCGGTCAGGGAGGGGCTGAAGTGCCGCTTCGTGATCGAGGAGCGCGTGCCGGGGAGCTACGGCGAGCGCGCCAGCGGGAACCACTTCCTGTTCCGGCTGATGGGGGTCGAGGCGATCACCGTCGTGCCGGCCGGCACCGACATGGCCGCCGCGATGGGCGCGGTGGCCGACGAGCTCGCGGCGGCCGGGCGCAGGGGCTACGTCATCCCCGGCGGCGGATCGAACGCGCTCGGCGGGCTCGGCTACGTCGCGTGCGCGCAGGAACTGCAGCAGCAGTGCTTCGAGCGCGGCGTCGCGATCGACCGGGTGGTCGTCGGCTCCGGCAGCTCAGGCACGCACGGCGGCCTGCTCGCGGGGTTCCACGGCAACCGCATCCTCACTCCGATCGTCGGGATCGGCGTCTCGCGGGACCCGGCGGACCAGGATCCGCTCGTTCACCGGGAGGCGCAGGCGGTCTGCGACCTGCTCGGGCTCGGCACGACCGTGCCGCGCGACGCAGTGCTCACGATCGGCGACTACTGGCGGCCCAAGTACTCGGTGCCGAACGCGAAGATGGTCGAGGCGGTGCAGATGCTCGCCCGGACCGAGGCGATCCTGCTCGACCCGGTCTACACGGGCAAGGTGATGGCGGGGCTGATCGACCTGAGCCGCAAGGGGTATTTCGCGCGCGGCGAGAACGTCCTGTTCCTGCACACCGGCGGCATGCCGGCGCTGCACGCGTTCGAGGCGCAGGTGCTCGGCGACGCGCCGGTGGCGCCGTAGCGCGGATCGCGTCGCGCCGCTCAGAGAGTGGTCGACCCCCCGGACAGCGCGCGAAGCGCGAGCAGGAACGCCGCCGCGTTCCAGCTCTGGCCGGCCATGCCCATCGGCGCCAGCGTGCGGCCGTGGAACCACTCGGTGAAGCGGGCGTCGTCGAGCAGGTTCGCGTGCGCCAGCCGCACGAACGCGTCGCGCGCGCAGCCTTGCAGGCCGAGGCGACGCAGCGCCATCACCCAGAATCCGCCGACGAACGGCCAGACGCCGCCGTTGTGGTACTGGTCGGGGTGGTTCTGCCGGTGGCGCGCCATGTACGGGCGCCAGAGCTCGTTGCGCTGGGACAGCGGGTGGAGCACGACCCGAACCGGATACGGATGAGCGGCGCCGGCCGCGCGCACCGTCTTCACGATGCGCTGCCCCATCGATTCGTCCGCCAGCCCGCACAGGATCGCCAGCACGTTCCCGAACACGTCCCCCTCGTCGCCCGCCGCCGCGAAGTTCACGAAGCTCAGGTACAGGCCGGGATCTCGGCGTCCGCGCCGCGCGTAGTGCTGCAGCAGCCGCGCGCGCCGGTACTCGGGCAGGTCGCGCCCGTAGGGGTGGAACAGGTGGTTGAAGTGGTGGCGGGTCGCTTCGGCGTCGACCAGCGCGAAGCGGCGCTTGACCGAGTACCACAGCGCGTTGGTGTACAGCACGTAGCCGGAACGCGGCATGATGTCGGCCCAGTCGCTCGCCTCGTTCTGCTGCAGCAGCCGCAGCCGCTGGTGTTCCTGCGCGAGCAGCCAGCCGAGCGCGCGCTCGATCGACCCCGCCCAGCGCTGCGACGTGCCGGCGACCGGGCTCGCGCGGCGCAGGTGGTCCGCCGCGATCAGCCACCACAGCGTCGCGTCGATGCACCCGAGGTACCAGAAGTCGGCGTCCTGCCCGGACGGATCGACGTACTTCGCGATCTGCCCGTTGGCCGCCTGCTGCGCCGCGAGCGCGTCCAGGCTCGCCACCGCGCCGTGCTCGAGCGCGGCGACGCCGCTGCCGCACATCGCGAGCGCGCAGATCGCCGCGTCGCGCCCGAAGATCCGAGTGTAGCGGCGCGCCTCGGCGGGCGCGCTGCGCGACGCGGCGAGGATTCCCTGGGGGGCGAGGTTGCGTTCGAGCAGCGCGAGCGAGGCCGCGCGACAGCGTTCGATCGCGAGCGCGTCGGCGTCCGTGAAGTCGCTCACGGCGCGCGCTCGAGCTCGAGCGCGCGCGCGAGCTCGACGAAGCGCTCGTCCGCCGACCACTGCTCGAGCGGCAGCGGCAGCTTGCGGCGCCAGTTCGGATACGCGTCGGTGGTGCCCGGAAGGTTGACCTGCTCGGCGACGCACAGGACGTCCTCGAGCTGGACCGTGACGAGCTTGGACGGCGTGCGGGCCAGCAGCCGGTGGACCGCGCGCGCGAACGCCGGCGTCATCGCGGGGGGCGACGCCGGGCCGACGCCCGCGCCGGCCGGCAGCAGCCCCTCTCGCGCGAGCGCCCGCAGCAGTTCGGCGCGGTCGCGCGCGCGCTCGGCGATCTGCCGTTCGCGCGCCTGCGGGGTCGGGAACAGGCCGAGTCGCGTCCGGACGTCGAGGTCCCGTCCTTCCCACCATCCCGCCAGCGTCGGCAGGTCGTGCGTCGACGCGGCGACGAGCGCGCGCGTCTCGAAGCCCGACGGCGCGAGGAATCCGCCCTCGGCGTCGCGCTCGAAGTAGAGCAGCCGGTACGACAGCACGCCGGCGGCGGCGAGCTTCGCCCGGATCTCGGGTGGAACGGTGCCGAGGTCCTCCCCGACGACCAGGCATCGGTGGCGGACGCTCTCGAGTCGCACGATCGCGAGCAGGTCGTCGAACGGATAGCGGACGTACGCGCCGCGGCCGGCGTCGCCGCCTTCGGCGATCCAGTACAGCCGCATCAGCGCCATCACGTGATCGACGCGCAGGGCGCCGCAGTGCCGCATGCAGGCGCGCAGGGCGTCGGCGAACGGCGCGTACGACGCCTCGGCCAGGCGCCGCGGGATCAGCGGCGGCAGCCCCCAGTCCTGCCCCCTGAAGTTGAACGCGTCGGGCGGCGCGCCGATGCTCGCGCCGGCCGCGAACAGCGCCTGCCCGGACCACGCGTCGGAGCCGGCCCGGTCGACCGAGACCGCGAGGTCGCCGCACACGCCGATTTTCATGCCCGCGTCGAGCGCTCGGCGCGCGACCGCGGCGAGCGCGACGTCGGCCTGCCACTGCAGGTACGCGAAGAAGTTCACCCGCTCGCGCGCTTCGTGCGCGAACCGCCGCACCGCGTCCGCGTCGGGCGACCGGTACGCCGGCGGCCACGCCGGCCAGCCCCAGACCGCGGGGTCGTCGCGGTGGAAGCGCTCCTGCAGCGCTTCGAACAGCGCGTGCCGGTGCAACGCCTCGCCGCGCGCCTCGACGAACGACTCGAACTCGCGCCCGCGCGGCGTGCCGCCCGACAGGTGCCGCGCGCTGAAGTGCGCGTAGAGCACCTCGAGCACCTCGCGCTTGGCCGCCGCGACGCCGGAGTAGTCGACGAGGTCCGCGGCGCGCAGCGCGCCGAGCCGCGCCTGGAACGCGTCGCCGGCGACGAGTTCGCGCGCGGCGCCGCACTCCGCGAAGTCCTCGATCGACTCGACGTCGAGGTACAGCGGGTTCAGGAAGCGCCGGCTCGACGGGCTGTACGGGCTCGCGCCCTCCGGGTTGTGCCAGAACGTCGCGTGCAGCGGGTTGACGCAGACGACGTCGGCCCCGTGCGATCCCCAGAGCTCGACCAGCGCGCCGAGGTCGGTGAAGTCGCCGATGCCCCAGTTGCGCAGCGAACGCACCGCGTACAGCTGGACCGACGCCCCCATGCGCGGCCGTCGCCGTCGAGCACGGCCGGCCGGTGGCACGCGGGCGGCGCCACGATCCACGGGCAGCGCCCGATCACGCGCTCGCGCCGCAGCACCTCGAGCCGGTGATAGCCCGCAGGCAGCGCCGGCGGCAGCGGGAGCGCGAACGCGTCGGCGCCCGGCCGCGTCGTCCGCAGCGATCCGCGCGAGCTCGACGGGCGGAACTCGCCGCGGCGCGTCGTCGCGTCCTCGCACTCGAGCGCCCAGGCGAACGCGTCGTCGGCGCCGGCGCCGGCCAGCCGCACGGCGACGGCGCCCGCCTCGCCTTCGGTCAGCACGCGCACGCGCGGCAGCGGCGCTTCGCGCGCCTCGCGCTCGCATTGCGCGATCGCGCCCTCGAGTGCGGCGTCGTCGGCGACCGGCACCTGCATCGCGCGCACCAGCGCGACCAGCGTGTCGCGCGCGATCGGGTGCACCCTTCCCCACACGTCGACGTACTCGGGCTCGACGCCCGCGCGCGCCGCCAGCGACTCGACCCGGCTCATCGGGCGGCCTCGGGCAGCGCTCGAGCCGCCCGCGGCGGCGCGTCGACGGGCAGGCCGGCCGCCATCAGCGCCCCTCGTCGTCGCGCGGGAACCAGCGCTCGATCAGATGCGCGGCGCGTTCGCGCGCCCCCAGCCCGAGCGCGAGCGCGACCGCGAACACGACGCCCGCGAGCAGGATCAGGAAGGTCTGCTGGATGAGCCCGCCCCCGATGTCGAGGTGGTCGATCGCGAGCAGCACGACGAAGGTCATGATCGCGTAGCGGACGACGCGCCCGAGGAGGTCGGCGTCGCCGATTCCGGCGCTCCGGCAGTAGCCCTGCACCGCGCCGCCGACGAAGCGCGAGAAATAGGCGCCGAACACGACGACCAGCAGCGCGACGAGCACGCGCGGCAGGAAGAACATGACGCGCGTCAGGAGGTCCGTCACCTGGGAGAGCCCGAGCCCGCTGAACGCGACGATCAGCGACGCCAGGATCACGACCCAGTACCCGATCAGCCCGAACAGGTCGGTGGTGTCCTTGTCGGTGCCGCCCTGCTGCAGGAAGTTGTCGATCCCGGCGCGCTGGGTCAGCACGTGGAAGTTCAGCGCGCGCATCGCCTTCACGACGCTGAATCGCACGGCCTTCGCGAGCAGCCACCCGGCCAGCAGCACCGCGACCGCGACCGCCAGCCGGGGCAGGAACGCGCCGACCTGAAGCAGCAGGCCGTGCAGCGGCTCGAGCAGGACATCGATGTTCGCCATCCGGGTTCTCCTGACGGTGTCGCGGGCCCCGTCACGCGGGCAGCAGCGCCGCGAGGCTCGAGCGGCACGGCCGCCAGTCGGGGCGGTGTCGACCTCGTACCTGACCTCGTACAAGGCGCTGGAGCTCGAACAGCTTCGAGCATCGATCCGCCGCCTCGAACGCGGCGGCGTCGCTGTACAGGCCGCCGGCCACCGCGGCCTCGCCGTAGGCGCCGCAGGAACTCCGCGCGCACCCCGGCGCTCCCACTGGCGCGCGATCGGCGCCAGGCGGCCGGTCTCGCCGGCGCCCTGCGCCGCCTGGTTCGCGCGAACAGCAGCAGGTCGACGGCGGCGCTCCAGCGACGTCGCGCAGCTCGTGCTCGCGGCGCTCGCCAAGACGAGCGCTGGGGCTCGCCCTCGAAGTCGATGAGCAGGAAGTCGTCGCGCGCGATCAGCACCTGCGCGAGGTGGAGATCGCCGTGGACGCGGGTCTTCAGGCCCGACGGCGCGGCGCGCGACAGCCGCTCGATGCGCTCGGCGAGCCGCGGCGCCTCGCGCGCGACCCGGCGCGCCAGCGCGACGAGCCGCTTGTCGCGCGTCCAACGCTCGCGCGCCAGGACCTCCACGGTCCGGCGGCACTCGTCGCGGGTCTCGCGCGCCCAGCGCGCGACGTCGGACGGCTGCATCGGCTCGGGGTCGAACGCGGCGGCGCCGGTGGGGCGCGCGAGCGCGACGTGCAGTTCGGCCACGCGGCGCGCGAGCACCTTCATCCGCTCGATCAGCGCGTCGGCCGCGCCGTCGGCGTCCTCGGCGGTGGCGCGGCGCAGCTCGAGGATCGCGGAGAGCTGGTCGACGGTGAAGCTCCAGGCGTCGCCCTGGTTGGTCACCCGCGCCTGCAGCATCGCCAGCGTCCACGACGCGCCGTCGGCGGCCACGTACTCGACGCTGCCCGCGACCGGAACGCAGTGGCGGTAGCCGACCGCCTCGGCGAGGTGCCGGCCCATCTCGAGCTCGGGGTTCACGCCCGGGCGCACCCGGCGGTAGGCCTTGATGAACAGCAGGTCGCCGAGCAGCGTGATCGAATTGCTGCTCGTGGTCAGGCGCACCAGCGGCAACGGCGCGCCGACCCCGTCGCCGATCACGTCGTGGAACCCCCTGGCCGGCACGAAGCGCAGCGTTCCGTGATCCGTCCTCAGCTCGCGGCGCGCGCCCACGCACTCGACGAGCGCGCGGCAGAACGGCTCGTCGGCCATCGCGTCGGCGAGCACGCCCATCGAGGCCTGCTGCCGCACCTTCGCGAACGCGACCGCGGCGAGCGCGCGCGCGCGCTCCTCGTCGTGCTCCTCGAACGCGAGCGCGAGCGGCAGGAAATAGCGCGCCGGCCCGCCCGGCCCCTGCGCGTCGGCGAGCGCGACCAGCCACCGGTGCCCGTCGTGGTCGAGCTCCGCGCACTCGGCGAGGGCGACGCGCTCGAGCGTCTCGGACTTCGACGCGAACCACCGCTGCCGCGGCAGGAAGCGCGGCAGCAGTTCGCGCTCGAGCTGCGCGCGGGTCTTCTCGGCCATTCCGATGCGCCACGGGACGACGCGGCTGCGGAAGAAGCTGTTCCAGCCGTCGAAGAGCACCAGCACCGGCAGGTCGTCGGCGGGCAGGCGCTCCGAGTGCCAGCGCGGCGGCTGCGCGTCGGTCGCCAGGCGAAACCAGAAGAAGCCGTGCGCCGGCATCGTCAGCTGGTAGGGCAGCTCGCCGACCGGCGGGAACGCGTTGCGCCCGACCAGCTCCACCGGCACTCGCCCCCGGTAGGCGCGAAGCTCGAGCTCGACGGGCTGCGCGGTCCGGGCCAGGTTGGCCACGCACAGGATGACCTCGTCGTCGTGCTCGCGCACGTACGCGAGGACCTTGCGGTTGCCCGGGTGCAGCATCGTGAGCCTGCCGCGCCCGAACGCGCGGAACGTGCCGCGTACCGCGAGCAGCCGGCGCGTCCAGTTCAGCAGCGACGACGGCTCGCGCGCCTGCGCCTCGACGTTGAGGGCCGCGAAGCCGTAGATCGGGTCCTGGATCGGCGGCAGGTACAGCCGCTGCGGATCGGCGCGGGAGAACCCGCCGTTGCGGTCGCTGGTCCACTGCATCGGCGTGCGCACGCCGTCGCGGTCGCCGAGGAAGATGTTGTCGCCCATCCCGATCTCGTCGCCGTAGTAGAGCACCGGCGTGCCCGGCATCGACAGCAGCAGGCTGTTCATCAGCTCGATCCGGCTGCGGTCGTTCTCCAGCAGCGGCGCGAGGCGACGCCGGATTCCCAGGTTCAGGCGGGCGCGCTGGTCGGCCGCGTACGTGCTGTAGAGGTAGTCGCGCTCCTTGCTCGTCACCATCTCGAGCGTCAGCTCGTCGTGGTTGCGCAGGAAGACCGCCCACTGGCAGTGGGGCGGGATGTCCGGCGTCTGCTGGAGGATCTCGACCACCGGGTGACGGTCCTCCTGCGCGATCGCCATGTACATGCGCGGCATCAGCGGGAAGTGGTACGCCATGTGGCACTCGTCGTCGTCGCCGAAGTACTCGCGCACGTCCTCGGGCCACATGTTCGCCTCGGCCAGCAGCAGCCGGTCGGGGTACTTCGCGTCGATCCGTCGCCGGATCTCCTTGATGACGTCGTGGGTCTCGCGCAGGTTCTCGTTGGAGGTGCCGTCGCGCTCGACCAGGTACGGCACCGCGTCGAGCCGGAAGCCGTCGACGCCGGTGTCGAGCCAGAACTCCATCGTCCTGAGCACCGCGTCGAGCACCGCGGGGTTGTCGAAGTTCAGGTCGGGCTGGTGACTGAAGAACCGGTGCCAGTAGTACTGCTGCGCGACGTCGTCCCAGGCCCAGTTGGACTTCTCGGTGTCGGTGAAGATGATCCGCGTGCCGGCGTACTTGTCGGGCGTGTCGCTCCAGACGTAGAAGTCGCGCTGCGGCGAGCCGCGCGGCGCGCGCCGCGCGGCCTGGAACCACGGGTGCTGGTCGGAGGTGTGGTTGACCACGAGCTCGGTGATCACTCGCAGTCCTCGGCGGTGCGCCTCGACGACGAACGCGCGAAAGTCGTCGAGCGTGCCGTACGAGGGGTGCACGCCTTCGTAGTCGGACACGTCGTAACCGTCGTCGCGCAACGGCGACGGGTAGAACGGGAGCAGCCAGATCGTGTTGACGCCGAGCGAGCGGATGTGGTCCAGGCGCCCGGTCAGCCCGGGCAGGTCTCCGATGCCGTCGCCGTTGGCGTCGGCGTACGCCTTCACGTGCACCTCGTAGACGACCGCGTCCTTGTACCAGAGAGGGTCGCGCACGCGCTCGGCGTCGTCGCCGGTCGCCTCGAGCTCGGACGGGATGTCTGCCTTCAACGGCCGGACCTTCAGAGGAAGTAGTCGAAATCGTTCTCGCGCAGCACGCGGGGCCTCAGCTCGAGCACGTGCACCGGACAGCGTTCCGGGTCCAGACTGACATAGTTGCGCGCGCCGTGCCAGAGGAAGTGCGCGTGGCTGATCGCGTCGTGCATCTGGTAGGGCTGGTCGGGCCCCAGGCCGAATTCGGCCGGGTCGAGCTCGAGCCACCCGCTCTGGGGGTGGTGCGGATCGAGGTTGACGACGCACACGACGACGCTCGTGCGATCGGGGGTGGACTTCGAGTACGCGATCAGGGCGTCGTTGTCGATCGGCTGGAAGCGCAGGCCCGCATCGCTGCGCAGCGCCGCGTTCTCGCGCCGCGCGCGATTCAGCGCCGCGACGAACGGCGCGAGCGACTCAGGCCGCTGGCGGTCCCACGCCCGGAGCTGGTACTTCTCGGAGTCGCGGTACTCCTCGGCACCCTCGTGGATCGCCTCGTGCTCGAGCAGCTCGAACGCCGGGCCGTAGATCCCGTAGTTCGCCGACAGCGTCGCCGCCATCGCGACGCGCGCCATGAACGCGGGCCGGCCGCCGTACTGCAGCGCCGCCGGCAGGATGTCGGGCGTGTTCGGCCACACGTTGGGCCTGAAGTACTCGCGCGACGGGCCGTGCGCCAGTCCGGAGAAGTACTCCGTGATCTCGCGCTTGGTGTTGCGCCACGTGTAGTACGTGTAGCTCTGGCTGAACCCGAGCTTGGCGAGCCGGTGCATCAGCTTGGGCCGGGTGAACGCCTCGGACAGGAAGACGACCTCCGGGTGCGCACGACGCACCCGCGCGATGACCCACTCCCAGAACGCCAGGGACTTGGTGTGGGGATTGTCGACGCGGAAGATCCTCACGCCCTGGCCGATCCAGAATTCGATCACACCGGCGAGCGCGAGCCAGAGCGCGCGCCAGTCGGGCGTCTCGAAGTCGAACGGGTAGATGTCCTGGTACTTCTTGGGCGGGTTCTCCGCGTACTGGATGCTGCCGTCGGGCCGCGCGCGGAACCACTGCGGGTGCGCCGCGAGCCAGGGGTGGTCGGGCGAGCACTGCAGCGCGACGTCCAGCGCGATCTCGATGCCGAACGTCTCGGCGCTGCGCACCAGGCTGCGGAACTGCTCGAGCGTGCCGAGTTCGCCGAGGACCGCGTCGTGCCCGCCCTCGGCGGCACCGATCGCCCACGGGCTGCCGGGCTCGCCGGGCTGCGCCGCGAGCGCGTTGTTGCGGCCCTTGCGGCGCGTGCGGCCGATCGGGTGGATCGGCGGGAAGTAGACGACGTCGAACCCCATCCGGTGCACGTACGGCAGCCACTGCACGCAGTCGGAAAACGTTCCGTGGCGCGCCCCGTCGCCCGACGCCGAGCGCGGGAAGAACTCGTACCACGCCGAAAAGCGCGCGCGCTCGCGTTCGACGCACACGCCGAAGACTTTCGGGTGGGTGTGCGCGTGACGCAGGTCGGGGTGGCGCGCGGCGAGCCCGGCGAGCCGCGCGTCGAGCGCGATCCGCGCCAGCTCCGCGGGCTCGGCCGCGTCGGCGGCCCGCGCGAGCGCCCGCCCCCATTCGTCGAGCGCGACCGCGTCGTCGTCCCCGGCGGCGGCGGGGCCGAGCGCCTCGACGCCCGCGGCGCGCCGGGCGGCCTGCGCGATCAGCGCCGCGCCGGCGCGCGCGGCCAGGCGCAGGTCGTCGACCTCGACGCGACGCTCGTAGTCGCGCCGCCACGACTGGAACGGATCCACCCACGCGCGCACCGTGAACTGCCAGTCGCCGAGCCGGTCGGCGACGAAGCCGGCACGCCAGCGGTCGTTGCCGATCGCACGCATCGGCGTCTCGCGCCACTGCGGCGCGCCGTCGCGCCGCCAGAGCAGCACGCAGGCGACGACGTCGTGCCCGTCCGCGAAACAGTCCGCCTCGACCTCGACGAGGTCCCCGAGGACGCGCTTGACCGGGAAGCGGCCGCCGTCGATCGTCGGCTCGACGCCCTCGATCACGACGCGCACGCGCCCGTCGTCGACGCCGATCGGCACCACTGTCGGCGCGCCGGTCACGACGGCGTGCCCTCGTGCGAGAGGACCAGCAGCCCGAGCGGCGGCAGGCGCAGCGTCAGGCTCTGGAAGTGCCCCCGGCCGGCGACCGGCACGGAGTCGACGGCCCCCAGGTTGCCGAGCCCGCTTCCGCCGTACGTCGAAGCGTCGCTGTTCAGCCGCTCGCGCCAGCGCCCCGCGCGCGGGACGGCGACCAGGTGGTTGTCGCGCGGGACCGGCGTGAAGTTGGCGACGACCAGCACGCAGGATCCGCCGCGGGCCCGGCGCACGAACGCCAGCGTGCTGCGCTCGGCGTCGTCCCCGTCGACGCACTCGAACCCCTCGGCCTGCGAGTCGGACTCGTGCATCGCGGGCTCCTCCCGATACAGGCGGTTCAGGTCGTGCACCCAGCGCTGCATCGCGCGGTGGGCGTCGTGCTCGAGCAGCCTCCAGTCGAGCGCGCGGTCGTGGTCCCACTCGCCACGCTGGCCGAACTCCGCGCCCATGAACAGCAGCTTCTTGCCCGGACTGGCCCACTGCAGGCCGAGCAGCAGGCGCAGGTTGGCGAAGCGCTGCCAGTCGTCGCCCGGCATTCGGCCGAGCAGCGAGCCCTTGCCGTGCACCACTTCGTCGTGCGAGAGCGGCAGCATGAAGCGCTCGCTGAACGCGTACGTCAGCGGGAAGGTCAAGGCGCGGTGATGCCAGCGCCGGTGGATCGGGTCCTCGCGCAGGTACGTCAGCGTGTCGTGCATCCAGCCCATGTTCCACTTCAGGTCGAACCCCAGCCCGCCCTCCGGCACCGGGCGCGTGACGCCGGGCCAGGCCGTGGATTCCTCGGCGACGACCAGCGCACCCGGCCGCTCGCGGCCGACCGTCTGCGTGAGCTCGCGCAGGAACGCGATCGCGTCGAGGTTCTCGCGCCCGCCGCCGGGATTGGGCAGCCACTCGCCGTCGCGTCGCGCGTAGTCGAGGTAGAGCATCGACGCGACCGCGTCGACCCGCAGCCCGTCGGCGTGGAACTCGTCGAGCCAGTACGCGGCGCTCGACAGCAGGAACGAGCGGACCTCGCCGCGCGCGTAATCGAAGGCCGACGAGTTCCACTCGGGCTGGAGCGCCCTGCGCGGATCCGCGGGCTCGAACAGCGCCCCGCCGTCGAAGTGCGCGAGGCCGTGCGCGTCCGCCGGGAAGTGCGACGGCACCCAGTCGAGGATCACGCCGACCCCGGCCTGGTGCAGGGTGTCGACGAAGCACTTGAAGTCCTGCGCCGTGCCGTACCTGGACGTCGGCGCGAAGTAGCCGGTGCACTGGTAGCCCCAGGATCCGTAGAACGGGTGCTCGGCGACCGGCAGCAGTTCGACGTGCGTGAATCCCAGGTCGGCCGCGTAGCGCGCGAGCAGCGGCGCGAGGGCCCGGTAGCCGAGCGTCTCGCCGTGCTCGTCGCGGCGCCACGACCCGAGGTGCACCTCGTAGACGCAGACCGGCGCGTCGGCGCGCTGGCGGTGCGCGCGCTCGCGCATCCAGCGCGCGTCGTCCCACGCGTGGCCGTCGGGCGCGCACAGCACCGACGCGGTCGCCGGTGCCGGCTCCGCGCGGACGGCGAAGGGGTCGGCCTTGTGCAGCAGCCGGCCGTCGCGGGTGCGGATCGCGTACTTGTAGCACTGGCCGGCGAGCGCGTCGCCGACGTCGGCCTCCCAGATGCCGGAGTCGTCGGCGCGCCGGCGCGCGGGGTGCGCGTCGACGTCCCACCGGTTGAAGTCGCCGATCACCGACACCGACAGCGCCCCCGGCGCCCAGACCGCGAAGCGCGCGCCGACCTCGCGGACGCGGCCGCCGAGCCAGCGATACAGCCGGCAGTGCCGTCCCTCGACGAATGCGCGCACGTCGCGATCGTCGATCGCCGGCGCCGGGCCGCGCCCGTCGTCATCCATCGCCGGTCCGGCGGGGTCGAAGCTCGGCAGCACGTCCGCTCCGAAGGTTGCGGCGCCGCACCCGAGCGCCCGCCCGACGAGTCTACATTTGGACAAATGCAAAGTCACGCGGCGCGGGCCGTGCCGCGCCGCGCCCCGGCCGCCGCGCGCACGACGTGGCGACCGGCCGCGGGCGTAGTATCCTGAGCGCGAGAACAACGAGGAGTCGAAGTAGGAATGACAGTCACCCATCACCCCCTTCACAGATCCGTGCGTGCGGCGCTACCGCACACGGCTCTTGCCTTGGGTCGTGACGATCAGACGTTGGCCCGGGTAGGGGTGGCAGATGCGGGGACGTGGCAGCCAATGTTCGACGATGCGGTGCATGCGCTTCCAACTCAGGTGCTTGGCCTGGCTGCGACGGCACAACGTGCGATGCCACAGCCGGGCGACCTGGAAGCGGAAGACCTGCACCCGCCCCGTTGCAGGGCACGGCGAAGTAGCGGCTGTGCCCGCTGACCACCGTGCGCAGGTATTGGCCCTGCTCGGCGATCGGCCGGTGCATGCGCCTTCGCAACTCGTCCTTGACCGCGTGCAGCTTGGCGCGCAGCCGTTTGGCACTGGTCAGCCTCAAGACCATGAACTTGCCCTTGCTGCTCTTGCCGCAGCAGTGCGTAAAGCCCAGGAAGTCGAAGGTCTCGGGTTTGCCTTGTCCGCGTCGGCTGCGGTTGGCGCGCGCGAAGCGCCCGAACTCGATCAGCCGCGTCTTGTTCTCGTGCAGCGCCAGCCCGAAGGTCGCGAGCCGCTGGGCCACGTCGCGCTTGAAGGCTTCAGCGTCCATACGGTGTTCGAACCCCGCGACCCAGTCATCGGCATAGCGCACGATGACCATGTCGCCCTTGGCGTGGCGCCGCCGCCACTGCTGTGCCCACAGATCGAAGGCGTAGTGCAGGTAGATGTTGGCCAGCAGCGGGCTGATGCTCCCGCCCTGCACCGTCCCCAGCGCACTGCGCGTGACCTGTCCGTCTTCCAGCACGCCCGCGTGCAGCCACTTCTTGAGCAGCCGGATCACGCGGGCATCGGCCACGCGATGCTCGACGAACTTGATCAGCCAAGCGTGTTCGATGGTGTCGAAGAACTTGGCGATGTCCGCATCGAGTATCCAGTTCACCTTCCTCGCCGTCACACCCACGGCCACGGCGTCCAGCGCGTCGTGCGCGCTTCGGCCCGGCCTGAACCCGTAGCTGAACCCGATGAAGTCCTGCTCGTAGATCGCACCAAGGACTTCGGCCGATGCGCGCTGGACGATCTTGTCCTCCAGCGCGGGCACGCCCAGGGGCGCTTACTCCCGTCGGCCTTGTCGATGTACGCCCGCTTCACAGGCTCGGGGCGGTAGCCCCTCGGGCCAGCCGGTCCGACAGGTCCAGAAGGTTCGCTTCCAGATTCATGCCGTAACCCTGCCAGGTTTGACCATCGACGCCAGCGGCCGCGTCACGCCGGGTGGCGTAGTACGCAGCGCGCAGCCGCTCAATGGCGTAGATGTGGAACAACAGGTTGTCGAACCTCGCATCGCGACGGCCTCGTGCCGTCTGTCGTATGCCATCGAGCGCCGTTTGCACGTCGTAGACCCGGCTGGTTCTCCGGGACATGCGCGCCACGAAGGCATTTCCCTTGGCTCGCAGCCTTCCTCCACCGCCTCCGCCGCCGCAGGAACTTCCCCGTGGCCTTGTTCGGCAGCTTCTTCGGTACTACGCCGCGATCCGACTTCCCGCGCCGCTGGCTCATCGTCGTACGCCCGAAGGCTTCACGATGCGCGCTGCGGCAAGGCTCTCCCGAGCCGCCGCAGCAGGTCGCGGGATCTCCCGGTTCCCGTGCGAGATGTTTCCGCGCGTGCGCGGGGTCTGTGACCGCGCGGGGTCCGCTGCAGCCTCGCCAATGCGGCTGCACCGGTGTGGCCTTCGGCATGTCTCCACGGCCTCGGCACCCTGATCACCCCGGGACCGAAGTCCCGGTCATGGATTACGCGGCTCAATACCCGGCCCGCGCGTACCCCTGTCAACGCTTCGCCCACGCCCTCGCGAACGTGCACGCATGACTCGGGGCCGCCGTAGCTGGCTAAGCCTTCAACGTATGACTCTTTCATTCACAACATCCGCGGGCGTAGTATCCTGAGCGCGAGAACAACGAGGAGGAGACCTCATGAAACGCCGAAATGTCATCGGGCTGGCGGCGGTCGCGCTCGCCGCGACGCTCGCCGCCCCCGCCGCCCACTCGCAGGCGTACCCCGCCCGCCCGATCACGATGATCGTTCCGTGGGCCGCCGGCGGCGGCACCGACGCGGTTGCGCGCGTGATCGGAACGCTGCTCGAGAAGGACCTCGGCCAGCCGGTGAACGTCGTGAACCGCACCGGCGGCTCGGGCGTGGTCGGGCACCAGGCGATCGCGGGCGCCGCGCCCGACGGCTACACGATCGGGCTCATCACCGTGGAAATCACGATGATGCACCACCAGAAGCTGACCGACCTCACGTACGCGAACTTCACGCCGATCGCACTCGTGAACCTCGACCCGGCCGGGTTCCAGGTGCGCGCCGACTCCCCGTACAAGACCGTGAACGACGCGCTGGCCGCGATCAAGGCGAACCCCCCGGGCAAGTTCAAGGCTTCCGGCACGGGCCAGGGCGGCATCTGGCACCTCGCGCTCGCCGGCATGCTGCGCGACCTGAAGATCGACCCGGCGTCGGTGCCGTGGGTGCCGTCGAACGGCGCCGCGCCGGGGCTGACCGACCTCGTCGCCGGCGGCGTCGAGTTCGTGCCGTGCTCGCTGCCCGAGGCGCGCTCGCTGATCGACGCCGGCAAGGTGCGCTCGCTCGCGATCATGGACCCGAACCCGTCGGCGCTGTACCCGGCCATCCCGACGCTGAAGTCCCAGACCGGCTCGAGCTGGGGCACCGGCGCCTGGCGCGGCATCGCCGCCCCGAAGGGCCTGCCCAAGGACGTCGCCGACAAGCTGACGGCGGCCGTCAAGAAGATCTACGACAGCAAGGACTACAAGGACTTCATGACTCAGCGCGGCTTCGGCATGCTGTGGGGCAACGGCGAGGAGTTCGGCCGCCACATGGCCAAGGGCGACGCCGACATGGGCGCCGTGATGAAGGCGGTGGGCCTGGCGAAGTAGCCCGCGCCCGCGAGCCGCGCCCGTGAAGTTCAACGACGCCATCACCGGCGCGGTGCTGCTGGCGCTCGCGATCGCGGTGCTGGTGACCGTCCAGTCGTTCCCGAAGATCCCGGGCCAGAACATCGGCCCGGGCGCGTTCCCGGGGCTGCTCGCGTCGCTGCTCGCGGTCTGCGCGGTCTTCCTGATCGCGCGCGGAGTGCGCGAGAAGGTCGCGCACGAGCCCTGGATCGCCCCCGGCGGCTGGCTGCGCTCGGCCGCGCACCTGCGCGGGTTCCTCGTCACCGTCGGCTGCCTGCTCTTCTACGTGTTCGCGTCCGACGCGCTCGGCTTCATCGTCTGCTCGCTCGCGATCCTGGTCGCGATGTTCGCGACGCTCGGCGTGCGCCGCGGGCTGATCCTGCCGGTCGCGCTGGTCGCGACGCTCGTCGTCCACACCGCGTTCTACAAGGGACTGCGCGTGCCGCTCCCGTGGGGCGTGCTGATGCCCGTCGCGTGGTGAGCCGATGAGACGACGCCTCGCCGGAGTGCCGTCGTGAGCGCCGCGGTCTGGGGGCAGGCGTTCGCGCTCGTCTTCGATCCCTACGTGATGATGGTGATCATCGCGTCGTCGCTGTTCGGCCTGTTCGTCGGCGCGGTGCCGGGGCTGACCGCGACGATGGCGACCGCGCTGCTCGTCCCGGTCACGTTCTTCATGCCGCCGGTGCCCGCGGTGGCCGCGATCGTCACCGCGACCGCGATGGCGATCTTCTCCGGCGACATCCCGGGCGCGCTGCTGCGGATACCGGGGACGCCCGCGTCGGCCGCGTACACCGACGAGTCCTACGCGATGACCCTGAAGGGCCAGGCGGAGACCGCGCTCGGCGCCGGCCTCGTGTTCTCCGCGATCGGCGGGCTGTTCGGCACCGCGGTCATGATCCTGTTCTCGCCCGCGCTGGCGGAGTTCGCGCTGAAGTTCTCGTCGTTCGAATACTTCTGGCTGGTCGTCCTCGGCCTGGCGAGCGCGGTCTTCATCGGCAACGCGAGCACGCTCAAGGCGTGCACGTCGCTGCTGCTGGGGCTGCTCGTCGCGTGCATCGGGCTGGAGAACCCGGCCGGCCACCCGCGCTTCACGTTCGGCCTCACGTCGCTGATGAGCGGCGTCGAGCTCATCCCGATGATGGTCGGCATGTTCGCCATCTCGGAACTGCTGCGCTACGTGGTCAACATGGACCCTCCGGCGCGCATCGTCACCGACCGCATCGGCAACGTCTTCAAGGGCATGTGGGGCCTGCTCGTGAAGTACCGCTGGCCGGTCGTGCGCGGCAGCGCGCTCGGGACGGTCGTCGGCATCCAGCCCGGGGCGGGCGCCGACATGGCCGCGTGGATGTCGTACGCGGTGAGCAAGAAGTTCTCCAGGGAGCCGGAGAAGTTCGGCACCGGCCACATCGAGGGCATCGTCGAGTCCGGCGCCGCGAACAATTCGGCGCTCGCCGGCGCGTGGATCCCGGCGATCGTCTTCGGCATCCCCGGCGACTCGATCACGGCGATCGCGATCGGCGTGCTCTACATGAAGAACATGAACCCGGGGCCGACGATCTTCGTCAACAACCCGCAGAACATCTACGCGATCTTCCTGGTGTTCATCCTCGCGAACCTGATCATGGTCCCGCTCGGATGGCTGACGATCCGGCTCGCGACCAACATCCTGCGCGTGGCGCGCAACATCCTGATGCCGGTGATCCTGGTGTTCTGCATCGTCGGCGCGTTCGCGATCAACAACTCGGTCTTCGGGGTCGTCCTGATCCTCCTGTTCGGCCTGCTCGGCTTCCTGATGGAGGAGAACGGGTTCCCGGTCGCGCCGACGATCCTCGGCGTCGTGCTCGGGACGATGACCGAGGAGAACTTCGTCACGTCGATGATCAAGTCCGACGGCGACGCCACCGTCTTCTTCACGCGCCCGATCGCGATGTGGCTGGCCGCCGGCGCGATCACGGTCCTGCTCTGGCCGCTCGGCGCGTGGCTGTGGCGGCGGATGCGCGGGCGCGCGGCGTCGGCTTAGTCGCGCAGGAACGCCCCGGGTCACGCGCAGGCGCGGCAGCCCGTTCCGACATCGGCACGCCCGCCGGCGACGGTCCCGTGTGCCCGCCCCTACACTCGGAGCGATGACCCCGTCCGCCCCTGCGTCCGCGCCGCCCCCGGCCTCGGCTTCGGCCCCGGCGAGCCGGCCGCTGCTCGGCATCCTGTTCATGTGCCTGGCGGGCAGCTTCCTGCCCGCGATGAACGGCGTCGCCAAGCTGATGAGCCAGGGCTACACGTCCGAGCAGGTCGTGTGGGCGCGCACCACCGGCCACCTGGTCTTCGTGCTCGCGCTGTTCGTGCCGCGCCACGGCTGGGGCATCGTTCGGACGCGGCGTCCCGGCGTGCAGTTCGTGCGCTCGTGCCTGCTGATCACGTCGAGCTTCCTGTTCTTCAGCGCGGTCAAGTACGTGCCGATCGCGCAGGCGGCGTCGATCTCGTTCACGTCGCCGCTGATCGTCGCGATCCTCGCCGGCCCGATGCTCGGCGAGCGGATCACGCCGGTGCGCGTGATCGGGCTCGCGGTCGGGTTCGCCGGCACGCTGGTCGTGATCCGGCCCGGCACCGAGATGTTCCACTGGGCGTCGCTGCTGATCCTCGCCAACGCGGCCTCCTACGCGCTCTACCAGGTGCTCACGCGCCGCCTCGCCGGGGTCGACTCCGCGGAGACGTCGGTCGTCTACTCGGCACTGGTCGGCACGCTGCTGATGAGCGCGATCGTGCCGTTCACGTGGCGCACGCCGACGACGTGGACCGACGCGGGCCTGCTCGCGAGCCTGGGCGTGCTCGGCGGCATGGGCCACTACTGCCTGGCGCGCGCGCTGACCTGCGCGCCGGCGAACTTCGTCTCGCCGTTCCAGTACTGGCAGATGGTCGGCTCGGTGATCGTCGGCTACCTGATGTTCGCCGAGGTGCCGGACGCGTTCGTGTGGACGGGCGCGTCGATGATCATCGGCGCGGGCCTGTTCGTGCTGCTGCGCGGCCAGCCCGCGGGCGGCCGCTGACGCGTCACTCGAAGCCGCCGGAGCGCCTCAGCGCGAGCGAATCCTGTCCGCCGAGCCGCTCGACGAGCCGCGCGGCGAGCGCCGGGTCCGCCGCGCGCCGGGTCACCGCCGCGGTGTACACGGTGGCGAGCTCGAACTGCGCCGGCAGCGGCCCCGCGAGCCGCACGCCGGCGGTGTAGAGGATCTCGGTCACCTGCGTGAGGCCGAGCGCGCGCGGATCCCCGGCGAGCGCCATCGCGCCCATCGCCGCGGCGCCGTTCGGGAACGCGCGGATCCGCGGCGCGAGCGCGTCGGCCAGCCCGAGCGCGCCGATCACCTTCATCACGTGGATGCCGGCGGTCGCGCGCTGCGGGTCCGGCAGGTAGATCGCGCTCGCGCCCGAGAGCGCGGCCGCGAGCGCGGCCGGCTCGCCGATCGGCGGCACCGGCGCGCCCTCGGGCACCGCGACGCCGGTGCGCACGCGGCCGAGGTCGCGCGCGCTGCCGGCGGCGACCTCGCCGGCGCGCTCGAGCTCGGCGATCATCGCCGCCGTGAGCAGGATCACGTCGCACGGCTCGCCCGCGGCGAGCTTCTCGCGCATCGCGCCGACCGCGCCGAACGCGCCTTCGATCGCGTGGCCGGTGGCGCGCTCGAAGCCGGCGGCCACGCCGCCGACCAGGCCCTTGGCGGCGCCCGCGCTCAGGATGTGCAGCGTCATCGTCGAATCCCTCCCCTCGTTCATTGCATCGCCGCGATCACGCGCTCGGGCGTGATCGGCAGGTCGCGCACGCGCACGCCGAGCGCGTCGGCGAGCGCGTTGCCGATCGCCGCCGCGACCGGCCCGAGCGACGCCTCGCCGGCGCCGCGCGACGGCTCGCCGGGGCGGTCGATCACGTCGACGTCGACGCTCGGCACCTCGCTGAACGCGAGGATCGGATAGCGCTCCCACGCGTCGCTGGTCACGCGCGTGCGGTCGAAGCGCACCGCCTCCTTCAGCGTCCAGCTGGTCGCCTGGATCGCGCCGCCCTCGGCCTGCGCGACGACGCCGTCGCGGCTCACGACGCGCCCGACGTCGATCGCGATCGCGAGCCGGTGCACGCGCACCCGCGCGCCCGCTTCGACTTCCGCGGCAGCCGCGCACCACGCGCCGGTGTTCTTGTAGCGGGCCCAGGCGAGGCCGCAGCCGAAGCCCTCGTGGCCGTCCTTCGCACGGCGGAACGGCGCCGCCGGCCCGGGCGCCGGCGGCGCGCCCCACCCGCACATGCACGCGACGCGCTCGAGCACCGCCGCCGCGCGCGGGTCGTCGAGGTGCGCGAGCCGGAACGCGAGCGGGTCGGCGCCGAGCGCGCGTGCGATCTCGTCGACGAACGACTCGATCGCGAACACGTTGGCGAACGCGCCGAGCGAGCGCAGCGCCGACGTGCGCATCGGCACGTCGACGACGCGATGCGCGACCACGCGGCGCACCGGCACGCGGTAGGCCGGCGCGGCGTTGCGGTCCGACCCGCCACCGGACGCCGGCGACGCGTCGAAGGCGGGCAGCACCGGGAACGGCTCGGCGAGGTGCCAGCTGCCGAGCAGCGTCGGCGTCCCGGCCCGCCCCGGGCGCAGCCCGTGCCCGGCCGACCAGCTCTCGTGGCGCCACTGCGCGAGCCGGCCGTGCGCGTCGACGAGCGCGTCGAGCTCGATCGTCATCGCGGAGCCGAACGCGCACCACGCGAGCTCGTCGGCGCGCGACCACAGCACGCGCACCGGGCGCCCCGGCACCTCGGCGGCGAGCCGCGCCGCGTCGTAGGCGACGTCGTCGGCCGGGTTGTGGCCGTAGCAGCCCGCGCCCTCGACGTGCTCGACGACGACCGCGTCCGCGCGCAGCCCGAACGCGATCGCGAGGTCGGCGCGCAGGTTGAACGGGCCCTGCGCGTGCGACCACACGTGCAGCGCGTCGCCGTCGCGGCGCGCGATCGCGCACGACGGGCCGATCGACGCGTGCGCGATGAACGGCTTCGAGTAGCGCGCGGTGAAGCGGCGCGTCGCCGACGGTGCCTCCTGCGCGCTCACGCGCGATCCCGAGGGCGCGCCGTCGGCGGCGCGCGCGCCCCCGCGCGTCCCCGAGCGCGTGTCGACCGCGTCGGGCGCGTGTTCCGCGTCCGCGTGCCCGGTGTCGTCGACGACGCGCGGCTCGCTGCGCTGCGCCTTCAGCCACGCCGGCAGGGCGTTCGCGTCGGGCAGCGTCGACGGTTCGTCCCACGACGCGGCCTGCGCGAGCACGCGCGCGGCGTCCTGCGCCTCGTGCTCGCGCGCGCAGACCACGCCGAGGAAGCGGCCGTCGCGCACCAGCGCCAGGAGCCCGGGGCACGCGCGCACGCGCATCTCGTCGAGCGCGCGCAGCGTCGCGGCCGGCGACGGCGGGCGTACCACGCGCCCGTGCAGCAGGCCGGGCAGCGCGAGGTCGTGGATGAAGCGTGCCCGGCCGAACACCTTGTCCGGCAGGTCGCGCCGCGGTGCGTCCGGCACGAGCGCGCCGGGCGCGGCGAGCGCGGTGAACGCGGGGTCCGCGAGCTCGCCGAGGTCGAGCGCCGCGGCGAGCTCGCCGTAGCCGAGCGCGCGGCCCGCGCCGTCGAGCACCCGGCCGTCGTCGACGCGCAGCCCCTCGGGGGCGACGCCCCAGCGCGCGGCGGCCGCCTCGACCAGCCGCGTGCGCAGCTGCGCCGCGACGTGGCGCAGCGCCGCGCCGCTCTCCTGCATCGACAGGCTGCCGGACGTCACGGCCTCGTTCGGGCTGGTCGCGGTGCTCGCGGGCACCATGCGCACGCGCGCGGGCGGCAGCGCGAGCTCGCCGGCGACGACGCTCGCGAGCGCGGTGACGATGCCCTGGCCGATCTCGACCTTGCCCGGGGTCACGGTCGCGGTGCCGTCGGCGCCGAGCGCGATCCACTGCGACAGCCGCGGGTGCGCGGCGAGGTGGCCGGGCAGGCGCGGCGCGTTCGGCGTGCCGGTCGGTGCGACGCCCGGCGAGGCTTGCCCGGCGGCGACGCTCACGATCCGAACTCGCCCGCGGCCGCGCGCAGCACCGCGCGCACGATGCGGTTGTGGCTGCCGCAGCGGCACAGGTGGGCGTCCAGCGCCTCGCGAACGCGCGCTTCGCCCGGGTGCGGCTCGCTCGCCAGCAGCGCCGCCGCGCCGACCAGCACGCCGGCGGTGCAGTACCCGCACTGCGCGGCCTGCTCGGCGAGGAACGCGCGCTGCAGCGGGTGCGGCGCGGCCTCGGTGCCCAGCCCCTCGATCGTCGTCACCGGCTTGCCCGCGACCGCCCACAGCGGGGTGTCGCACGACGCGACCGCGCGGCCGTCGACCAGCACGCGGCACGCGCCGCACTGGTTCTCGCCGCAGCCCTGGCGCGTGCCGGTCGCCCCGAGCTCGTTGCGCAGCACGTCGAGCAGCGTGCGCCGCGGATCCGCGTCGACGCTCACCGCGCGGCGGTTCAGCTCGAACGCGACCGGTGCACCCGCGCTCGACGCCCCCGCCCCGGCACGATCCTCGCGCGCGTCGCCCGTCAATCGTCGGCCTTCGCGCCGGACACGCGCACGATGTGCGCCCACTTGTCGACGTCCTCGCGCAGGTAGCGGGCGAACTCGTCGACGCCCATCGACATCGGCACCGCGCCCTGGCGCGCCCACTCCTGGCGCACGTCGGCGCGACTCACGACGCGCGCGATCTCGGCGTTGAGCTTCGCGACGATCGCCGGCGGCGTCTTCGCCGGCGCCATGATCCCGAGCCAGATCACCGCCTCGTAGCCGGGCACGCCGGCCTCGGCGACCGTCGGCACCTCGGGCATCACCGGCGAGCGCGCGCGCCCCGACGTGGCGAGCGCTCTGACCTTGCCCGCCCTGACCTGCGGCGCCATCGTCGTGACGGCGTCGAACATCATCTGCACGTGGCCGGCGAGGACGTCGGTGCGCGCGCCCGAGCTGCCCTTGTACGGCACGTGCACGAGATCGACGCCGGCCATCGCCTTGAAGAGCTCGCCGGCCATGTGGTACGGCGTGCCGGGGCCGGACGACGCGTAGTTGATCTTGCCGGGCTGCGACTTGGCGAGCCGCACGAGCTCCGCGACCGAGTTCGCGGCCAGCGACGGGTGCGCGACCAGCACGAGGTCGGAGTAGTTGACCGGCGCCACCGGGACGAAGTCGCGCAGCAGCTGGTAAGGCCGGTTCGGGATCAGCGTCTCGTTGACCGTGTGCGTGTTCGACATCATCAGCAGCGTGTAGCCGTCCGGCGCGGCCTTCGCCGCCTCGTTCGTGCCGATCACCGCGCCGCCGCCGGGCTTGTTCTCGACCACGAAGGGCTGGCCGAGCGCCTCCGACAGCCGCTGGCCGACGAAGCGCGCGTAGACGTCGGCCGGGCCGCCGGTGGCGAAGGGGACCACGATGCGCACCGGGCGGCTCGGGTACTCCTGCGCGCCCGCCGGCAGCGCCGCCGCGGCGAGCATCGCCGCGAAGAGGACGGGAACGGCCCGTGCGATCCGGATTCGTGCGCGCATGCTGTCTCCCGTCAGGGAACGATGGTCGTGAAAAGGTACACCGCGAAGATCACCAGGTGAACCGCGCCCTGCAGCACCGTCGTGCGCCCGGTCGCCAGCGAGATCGCGGCGCAGAACAGCGCGAGCAGCAGCAGCACGGTCGACTTCGCGTCGAGGCCGAGCGTGAGCGTCCAGCCGGTCGCGAGCGAGACGATCGCGACCGCGGGAATCGTCAGGCCGATGCTCGCGAGCGCCGAGCCGAGGGCGAGGTTCAGGCTGGTCTGCAGCCGGTTCGCGCGCGCGGCGCGCAGCGCGGCGAGCCCCTCGGGCATCAGCACCACGGCCGCGACGACGACGCCGACCAGCGCCTTCGGCGCGCCCGCGGCGGCCACGCCCGCCTCGATCGACGGCGCGAGCGCCTTGCCGAGCAGCACCACCGCGACGAGGCACGCGACGAGCAGCCCCATCGCGGCGAGCGCGACGCGCGCCGACGGCGGCGCCGCGTGCGCGTCCTCGCCGGCGGACCCGTCGTCCGGCAGGAAGTAGTCGCGATGGCGCACCGTCTGGACCATCACGAACGCCCCGTAGAGCACGACGCACACGACCGCGACGAACGCGAGCTGCGACGCGCTGTAGTACGGCCCGCCCACCGTGACCGTGTAGTTCGGCAGCACCATCGTGAGCACGCAGATCGCGGCCAGCGTGACCAGCGACGCGCTCACGCCGTGCACGCGGAACGACTGCTCGCCGTGGCGCGAGCCGCCCGCCGTCATGCACGCCCCGAGCATCGCGGTGAGGATGATCATCACCGCGGCGAACACGGTGTCGCGCGGCAGCGCCGACGCGGCCTCGCCGCCGGCCAGCATCAGCGAGACGATCAGCGCGACCTCGATGACCGTCACCGCGAGCGCGAGCACCAGCGTGCCGAACGGCTCGCCCACGCGCAGCGCGACGACCTCGGCGTGGTGGACCGCCGCCAGCACGCTCGCGACCAGACCCGCGGCGAGCGCGAACGCGTACGCGCCGGACAGCCCGGCCCACGCGCCCGCGAGCGCGGCCCAGCCGGCGGCCGGCGCGACGATCGACCATCCGGGGAGCGCGTTCGGGCCGGCCATCGCGCCGGCCTACTCGGACGCCGGCGCCGCGGCCGCGGGATTCCAGCGCGACTTCGGCACGACGACCGCGGCGTCGGGCTGCGCCAGGAAGTGCGGCGACATGATCTGCACGCCCGCCTCGTTGAACGCGTCCTGGATCTGCGCGTGCAGCGCCGAGAGCATCGGCACGCGCTCGAGCGGGCGGTCGACGAACACGAACAGCTCGTACTCGACGTAGAAGTCCGACAGCGCGCGCTGGACCACGTACGGCGCCGGCTCGGCGCGCAGCCCCGTCGTGCGCGCCGCCGCGGCGAGCAGCAGCGCGTGCACCTGGCGCCACGGCGCGTCGTAGCCGATCGTCACGCGCGTGGAGATCATGGTGCCGGACTCGCCGGCGTGCTTCGAGTAGTTGCGGATCGGGTTGGCGACCAGCACCGCGTTGGGGATCGTGACCTCCTCGTTGCGCATGGTGCGGACCTTCGTCGCGAGGGTGCCGACCTCGGCGACCACGCCCTCGGTGTCGCCGACCACGACGTAGTCGCCGCGGCGCAGCGCGCGCGAGTACACGAGCACCAGCCCGCTCATCAGCTGGTTGGCGATGCCGGTCGAGCCGAGCGTGATCATCGCGCCGATCAGCACGGAGACGCCCTTGAAGACCTCGCTGCCGGAGCCCGGCAGGTACGGGTAGACCGCGACCAGCGCGAAGGCCCAGATGGTGATCAGGACGAGCTTGCGCGTGGCCTCGGCGGTTTCGGGAACCAGCCCGGGCACCTGCAGGCGGCGCTCGCGCACGCCGCGGAACACCGCGTCGGACGCCTCGACCAGACCGCGCGCGATCAGCAGGATGAAGCCGGCGACGAGCAGGCCGGGCAGCGCCGTGGCGATGCCGTCGAGGATCTGCCACGCCGAGTCTGCGAATGCCCCGAGCAGGCGCCGGCCGACCGGCACCGTCGTCGGAAATGCGTAGAGCACCACCTCGATCCACAGGAATACCAGCAGCCCCGCGAACAGCACCATCGCGAGCTGCAGCAGCCGCTCGAGCAGCGCGCCGCCATAGCCGGCCCAGCGCGCCGGGGCCGGCGAGGCCGTCGCGTCCGCGTCGCCTCCGGGCGCGCCCCCCGCGACGCGCGCGTCCGCCGCGCCTGCGGCAGCCGTCGCGACGGCCCGCCGCGACGCCACCGACCAGCGCGCGACACGCGCGCGCAGCGCACCGACCGCACGCATCAGCAGGTGGAGCGCGAGCGCGAGCGCACCGCTCGCGCCGATCGTCACCGCGACGCCGCGTGCGATCGTCGGCCAGCGCCGCTGCTCGCGCATCACCTCGAGCGCGTCGACGAGCGCCTGCCGGGATCGCCCCGCCGCCTGGCGGACGTCCGTGTCCGCGCCGGGCTCGAGGTCGCCCTCGGTGACCGCGAACAGCACCGTCCCGCGCGCACGCAACGCGACCGCGCGGCGGCCGTCCTGATCGAATACGACCACGTCGATCGGCGGCACCCCGTCGGCGACGTCGAGTTCCTCGATGCGCTTGGACGCGCGGATCGCGCGGGCGTCGGGCGGCACGCCGCCGAAGGTCGCGCGAAACGCGAAGACGTTGCGGTTCGCGACGACCAGCAGCGCCTCGTGCGCCGGCGCGTGGTGCGCCGAGGCACTCGCGAGCACCGGCGCGGCGCCGGCGGAGGCCCCGGCGCCGGAGGCCTCGGCCGCCCGCGCCGCGCCGGGCGCGGCCAGCATCCACAGGACCAGCAGGCACGTTCGGATCATCGTCGGTCCGGCATTCGGAAGAAGGTGAAGTGACGTCGCGGCTTCGACGCCAAGTTCGGCACGGCCATCAAGCTTACCGCGAGGATCGCGGCGGCGACGCCGCTCGTGCCGGCGGCGCTCGGCGAACTTCCTCCGGCACGCGAACCTGTCGCGGCCCTCCGCGCCGGGCGCCCACCCGCCGCACGGCGCGATGATAGTCTCGCGCCATGCCCCCGGTGATCGACCTCGACGACGTCGGCAAGCGCTTCCCCAACGGCACGCAGGCCCTCGCCGGCACGCGCCTGCGCGTCGAACGCGGCGAGTTCGTCGCGATCGTCGGGCCCTCGGGCTGCGGCAAGAGCACGCTGCTGCGCATCGTCGCGGGGCTGGACGCGCCCACGTCGGGCGCGGTGCACGCGCCGGCCGCCGGCGCCACGGGCGCGCCGCCGCTGTCGTACGTGTTCCAGGAGCCCACGCTGATGCCGTGGTCGAACGTGTACGACAACGTCTGGCTGCCGCTGCGCGTCGCGGGGCGCTCGCGGGCGCAGGCGCGCGCCGCGATCGAGCCGATGCTCGAGACCGTCGGCCTCGCGGGCTTCGCGTCCGCGTACCCGCGCGAGCTGTCCGGCGGCATGAAGATGCGCGTGTCGATCGCGCGCGCGCTGGTCTCGCAGCCCGAACTGCTGCTGATGGACGAGCCGTTCGCCGCGCTCGACGAGATCACGCGCGCGAAGCTCAACGACGACCTGCTCGAGTGGTGGCGCGCGCGCGGGCTGTCCGCGCTGTTCGTGACCCACAGCGTGTTCGAGGCGGTGTTCCTGAGCCAGCGCGTGATCGTGATGAGCCCGCGCCCGGGGCGCTTCGTCGCGCAGGTACCGATCGACGAGCCGTACCCGCGCGACGACGCGTACCGGACGTCTCAGCGCTATGCGCAGCGCTGCGCCGAGGTCTCGCGCGCACTGCGCGAGGCGATCGCGGCGGTGCCCGCGGACGGCGTGGGGGCGTCGCCGTGACCCGCGCCCTCGTCCCCGCCGCGGTCTTCGTCGCCGCGCTCCTCGGGTGGGAGGCGCTCGTTCGCCTCGCCCAGATCCCGCACTACATCCTGCCCGCGCCGAGCCTGGTCGCGACGACGCTGTGGGCGAACCTCGGTTCGCTCGCGCACTCGTGGTGGTTCACCGTGAAGATCACGTTCGGCGCGCTGCTGCTCGCGGCGGTGCTGGGCGTCGCCCTGGCGGCACTGTTCGCGATGTCGCGCTGGATCGAGCTCTCGCTCTTCCCGTTCGCGATCATCCTGCAGGTCACGCCGATCGTCGCGATCGCGCCGCTGATCCTGATCTACGTCGACAGCACCACCGCGGCGCTGCTGATCTGCGCGTGGATCGTCGCGTTCTTCCCGGTGCTGTCGAACACCGTGATCGGGCTGCGCTCGACCGACCCGAACCTGCGCGACCTCTTCACGCTGTACCGCGCGAGCCGCTGGCAGCGGCTGCGCTGGCTGCTGGTGCCCTCGGCGCTGCCCTACTTCGTCGCCGGGCTGAAGATCGCCGGCGGGCTGTCGCTGATCGGCGCGGTGGTCGCCGAGTTCACCGCCGGCGCGGCCGGGCGCGAGACCGGACTCGCGTCGCGGATCCTCGAAGCGAGCTTCCGCACCGAGGTGCCGAAGATGTTCGCGGCGCTGGTGCTGGTGTCGCTGACCGGCATCGCGATCTTCGTGCTGTTCAACGGGCTCGCCCGCCTGCTGCTCGGGCGCTGGCACGACTCCGAGCGGCACTAGGGCCTGTCACACTCCGAACGAGCCTGCGCCGGGGGGCGCGCGCTCGAGGGCATCGGCCGGTGCCTCCCGGCGCTTCGCAGCATCGGCGTGCGCGCCCCGCGGGCTTGCGTTATGTTGGCGGCTTCGCCGCACCTCGACCGCAACACCCGGAGGCTCCCCCGATGACCGTCCTCGTCAACCGCCGCGCGTTCGGCGCCGTCCTCGCCGCCTGCGCGCTCGCGCATGCCGGTATCGCGCTCGCGCAGGACAAGGTCGTCTTCGCGACCAACTGGAAGGCACAGGCCGCGCACGGCGGCTTCTACCAGGCGCTCGCCGACGGCACCTACAGGAAGGCCGGGCTCGACGTGACCATCCAGCAGGGCGGGCCGCAGGTGAACAACCGCCCGCTGCTGCCCGCCGGCAAGATCGACTTCCTGATGACCGGCAACCTGCTGCACTCGTTCGACAACGTGAAGAACGGGCTGCCGGTGATCGTCGTCGCCGCGATGTTCCAGAAGGACCCGCAGGCGCTGCTCGCGCACCCCGGCCAGGGGTACGAGAAGTTCTCGTCGATGTCGAGCGCGCCGATCGTCATGGTCGCGAAGGACGGCCAGTTCACGTGGTGGCAGTGGCTGAAGGTGCAGCACGGCTTCAAGGACGAGCAGTTGAAGCCCTACAACTACAACCTCGCACCGTTCCTCGCGAACAAGCGCGCGGTCCAGCAGGGCTACTCGGTCGCCGAGCCGATCTACGTCGAGAACCAGGGGAAGTTCAAGCCGGTGGTGCACCTGCTCGCCGACCACGGCTTCTCCACGTACTCGACCGTGATCGAGGCGCGCACCGACACCGTGAAGAACAAGCCCGACCTCGTGAAGCGCTTCGTCGACGCGTCGATCGTCGGCTGGGTCAACTACCTCTACGGCGACCGCAAGGCCGCCAACGAGATGATGCGCAAGGAAAACCCGGAGATGACCGAGGAGGAGCTCGAGAAATCGGTCGCGCTGATCCGGCAGCAGGGCGTCGTCGACTCGGGCGACGCGCTGACGATGGGCATCGGCGCGATGACCGAAGCGCGGATCCGGGACTTCTACGACCAGATGGTCAAGGCCAGGCTGTACAAGCCGGGCGAGGTGGACCTGAAAAAGGTCGCGACCACCGAGTTCGTCAACAAGGGCGTGGGGCTCGACGTGAAGAAGGCGCTGGGCGCGAAGTGAGCCGGGCTCGGCGGCCGGGGCGCGGGCCGGGCGCACGCGGCGCGTCGCGGACCGCCCGCGCACGGCCGACGGGCCGCGGCACGCCCGCCGCGGCCGCCCTCCTCAGAAGTCGACCTTCTCGCCCGGGTTCAGCACGAAGACCTTGACCGGCGCAGTGCCGAGCGCCTGCACGTACTCCTGCGGCGTGCCCTTGAGCTGCGGGATCGTGCCGTAGTGCATCGGGATCGCGTAGCGCGGCTTGACGAAGTCGCGCGTCGCGTCCGCCGCGTCCTTCGGGTCCATCACGAAGTGCCCGCCGATCGGGACCAGCAGCAGGTCGGGCTTGTAGCGCTCGCCGATCAGCTTCATGTCGCCGAAGAGCGCCGTGTCGCCCATGTGGTAGATCTTGAACCCGTTCTCCATCTCGATGATGAAGCCCACCGGCTCGCCGCCGGGATGGATCTCGCTCTTGCCGGTGACGGGATTGCGCCACAGCAGCTCCGAGGAATGCTCGGCGTGGGTCGCGGTGATCTTCGGGCCGTTGGGGCCGAACGGCGTGATCGTCCCGCCCTTGCCGAATTGCGGCGCGAGCTCCGTCGGGAGAACGCCCAGAGTCGACAGCGTCAAGGCCAAGCCCGCCGGGCCCCAGACGGGCGCATTCTGCCGCTTCGCGAGTGCCGGCGCATCGGCGAAATGGTCGACGTGCGCGTGCGTGACCAGGATCAGGTCCACCCTGCCCAACGCGTCGAGGTTCTTCCATTCGGGGGGCGTCTTCGGATTCGACGTCACCCAGGGATCGGTGACGATCACCTTGCCCCCCGGAGTCGTGATTCGGAACGCCGCGTGGCCGAGCCAGACAACCTCGGTCTTGCCCTGTGCAACCACGCTGGCCGCGAACAGCGCGAGCAGCGCTGCGGTGAGGACCCGTCCGAACGTGACCATCTGCATGCCTCCTGGGTTGACGCGGTACCGATATCTTGTCGGGCGCCCGACCGGTCCGGCGCCGACTGATTTTCCTGCAATGCTCGCACCCCGCCCTGCACGCTGACAATTGCCGCGCGCCGAAATCCACGCGACGCCGTCGACGAGCACGAGTCGCCGGACTGCACCCGCGGCGACTCACACGATGCGCAGCGCCGTTGCCCTGCGCGGTGCCGGAAAGCGCCGCTCGATCTCGGCGAGCGCGTCCGAGTCGAGATCGAGCGCGGCCGCCGCGACGTTCTCGCGCAGGTGCCGGTCGGCGCTCGCCTTCGGGATCGCGATCACGCCGGGGCGCGACGCGAGCCACGCGATCGCGACCTGCGCGGCGCTCGCGCCGATCCGCGCGCCGATCGCGGCCAGCGTCGCGTCGCCGGCCAGCCGCCCCTCGTCGAGCGGGCAGTACGCCATCAGCGGCATCGAGCGTTCGCGCAGCCACGGCGCGACGTCGAACTCGACGCCGCGCGTCGACGCGCTGTAGTAGACCTGGTTCGCCGCGCACGCGCCGCCCGCCGGCAGCGCGGCGAGCTCGCGCAGGTCGTCGGCGTCGAAGTTGCTCACGCCCCAGTGGCGGATCTTGCCGGCGTCCTTCAGCCGCTCGAACGCGTCCAGCGTCTCGGCGAGCGGGTAGTTGCCACGCCAGTGCAGCAGGTACAGGTCGATGCGGTCGGTGCGCAGCCGCGCGAGGCTGCGCTCGCACGCGGCCGCGGTGCCGCGCCGGCTCGCGTTGTGGGGCGTGACCTTGCTGACGACGACGACATCGTCGCGCCGGCCGGCGAGCGCCTCGCCGACCACCTCTTCCGCGCCGCCGTCGCCGTACATCTCGGCGGTGTCGACCAGCCGCACGCCGAGGTCGAGCGCACGACGGATCGCGGCGACCTCGGTCGCGCGCGACGCGGCGCGCTCGCCCATCCGCCAGGTGCCGACGCCGAACGCCGGCAGCCGTTCACCCGAGGGCAGTGCGACCGTGCGGCTCACGCTTTCGTCACCCGGTAGCCCAGGCGCGGGAAGTGCACGACCACCTCGCCCGCGCGCGGGTCGGTGCGGCGCACCGCGATCGAGTCCGCGTCCGCGTCGGCGAGGATCCCGGACGTGGGCTCGACGCCGTAGTCGGTGGCTGCGACGACGACCGCGTCGCCGACGCCCGCGCCGTCGATCTCGCGCAGGCTGCGCCCGGGCAGCATCGCCGGCGACGCGGCGCGCGCGGCCTCGATCGCCTGCGCGGCGGTGATCTCGCGCGGCGTGCCGTGGCCGATCGCGGCCATGCGCCCCATCCAGCCGCGCAGGTGAGGGTACGGGTCCATCACCGCGGCCATCGGGCCGGCGCGCCGCACGAACCACAGCGGGTGGTACACCGAGAAGTCCGCGACGCGCGCGTGCTCGCCGGACAGGAAACGGCGGCCGTCGGCGAGCTGGGCGTCGAGCCGCGGCAGCACCGTCATCAGCAGCATCGTCGCCTCCGGCAGCGACGGGCGCGGGCTGTTGCCGCCCTCGCGGAACGCCTTGCGGTCGGCCGCGAAGGCCGCGCGCTCGGCCGGCGTCTGGTCCGCGAACATCGCGGCCGCGCCCGCGGGCTGCAGCGCGTACGCGACCGCCGCGGTGAAGAGCTGCCGGTCGCCGAACTGCGCGAGCGCGAGGTCCGACGCCGCGGTGTGGTCCGAGAACATCGGCGCAGACGGGTGCAGCCGCTCGAGCACCCGCGCGATCAGCGCGGTGTCGCAGTACACGTCGGCGCCGACCTGCAGCACCGGCGTGCGGCGGTAGCCGCCGGTCAGCGCGAGCAGGTCGGGCTTGGGCATCACCATCGGGATCGTCACGGACGCCCACGCGAGCCGCTTCAGGCCCAGCATCAGCCGGGTCTTTTCGGCGAACGGCGACGCCGGGTAGTGGTGCAGGATCGGTTCGCTCATGGCGCGGGCTCGGGTCGAAGCGGTGCGAAGGCGTCAGGTTACCCGAGCGCCGCGCACCCGGCGCGCCGCGCGCATGCGCGACAATGCGCACACCGCCGTTCGACCCCGGAGCCGCCCGCCGCCATGCCACGAGTGCTTCGCTACGCGCTGGTCTCGATCCGCGAGATCGTGATGACCGCCGGGCCGTTCGCCGTGCTCGCCGTCGGAGTGCTCGTGCTCGCGTACTGGTGGATGAACCCGACGCCGCCCAGGCGCGTGACGCTCGCGACCGGCCCCGAGCGCAGCGCCGGCGAGACCTTCGGCAACGCCTACAAGGCGTCGCTGGCGCGCTACGGGATCACGCTCGAGCTGCTCCCGACCGCGGGGTCCGCCGAGAACCTCGCGCGGCTCGCCGACCCCGTCGCGAGCGTGGACTTCGGCTTCGTGCAGGGCGGCACGCGCGGCGCCGACGAGGCGGGCACGCACGGGCTGGTCTCGCTGGGCAGCCTCTTCTACGAGCCGGTGTGGATCTTCTATCGCGAGGCGGCGCTGCCGCCGCCCGAGCGGCCCGCCGCCGGCGCGCGGCCCGCGCGCCCGCCGCCGCCGCGGCTGCGCCAGCTCGCGCAGATGCGCGGCTGGACCGTGAACGTCGGCACCGAGGGCAGCGGCGTTCCGCGCCTGTTCGCGCGCCTGATGGAGGCCAACCGCATGGACGCCGACGCGGTGAGCACGCGCACGCTCGAGCCGACGCCGGCGGTGGTCGAGCTGCTCGACGGCCGCCTCGACGCGCTGGTGTTCGCGTCCGCGCCCGAGTCGCCGCTGGTGCAGATGCTGCTGCAGACGCCGGGGATCGGCACCTTCGAGTTCGCGCAGGCCGAAGCCTACGCGCGCCGCTTCGAGTTCCTCTCGCGCGTGGCGCTGCCGCGCGGCATCGTCGACCTCGGACGCGACATCCCGCCGCGCGAGCTGCCGCTGGTCGCGACGACGACGACGCTGGTCGCGCGCGAAGGCACGCACCCGGCGCTGCTGCAGCTGATGATGCAGGCCGCCGCCGACGTTCACCGCGCGCCCGGCTGGTTCCAGCGCGCCGGCCAGTTCCCGAGCGCGGACGCGAGCGAGATCCCGGTCTCCGACGTGACCCGACGCTTCCTGCGCGACGGGCGCCCGTTCCTGCAGCGCTACCTGCCGTTCTGGCTGGCGAACCTGATCGAGCGCATGTGGCTCGTGCTCGCGGCGATCGTCGCGGTGCTGATCCCGCTGTCGCGCGTCGTGCCGCCGATCTACACGTTCCGCGTGCGCCGGCGCGTGTTCCGCTGGTACGCGAAGCTGCGTTCGATCGAGGACGAGATCGCGACGCTGGGCACGCCCGAGGGCGCGGACCGCGAGCGCCTGTCGAAGGCGCTCGACGAGCTCGACGCGCACGCCGAGCGGATCACGGTGCCGCTGTCGTACACCGACGAGCTGTACGCGCTGCGCGGGCACATCTCGATGGTGCGCGCGCGGCTGGGCTGAGCCGGGGTTTCGCGGCGCATGCGCCGGCGAAGCGGCGCCGCGGGCATCCCTACTTCAGCGGCTTGAAGCGCAGCCGGTGCGGGCGCGCGCCTTCCTCGCCGAGGCGCCGCTTCTTGTCTTCCTCGTACTCGTGGTAGTTGCCGTTGAAGAAGGCCCACTTCGAGTCGCCCTCGCAGGCGAGGATGTGGGTGGCGATGCGGTCGAGGAACCAGCGGTCGTGCGAGATCACCATCACGCAGCCGGCGAACTCGAGCAGCGCGTCTTCCAGCGCGCGCAGCGTCTCCACGTCGAGGTCGTTCGACGGCTCGTCGAGCAGCAGCACGTTGCCGCCCTCGGACAGCGTCTGCGCGAGGTGCAGCCGCCCGCGCTCGCCGCCCGAGAGGTTGCCGACCTTCTTCTGCTGGTCGGCGCCCTTGAAGTTGAAGCGCCCGATGTACGCGCGCGACGGCATCTCGAAGCGGCCCACGGTGAGGATGTCGGCGCCGTGCGAGACCGCCTCCCACACGGTCTTGTCGTTCTCCAGCGCGTCGCGCGACTGGTCGACGTACGCGACCTTCACCGTCGGGCCGATCTTCACCTCGCCGGCGTCCGGCGTCTCCTTGCCGGTGATCATCCGGAACAGCGTCGACTTGCCGGCGCCGTTCGGGCCGATGATGCCGACGATCGCGCCCGGGGGCACCGCGAACGAGAGGTCGTCGATCAGCAGGCGGTCGCCGTAGCCCTTGCTCACGCCCTTGAACTCGATGACCGAGTCGCCCAGCCGCTCGGCGACCGGGATGAAGATCTCGGAGGTCTCGTTGCGCTTCTGGTACTCGTGCGAGCTCAGCTCCTCGAAGCGGGCCAGGCGCGCCTTGGACTTCGCCTGCCGGCCCTTCGGGTTCTGGCGCACCCACTCGAGCTCCTTCTTGATCGTCTTCTGGCGCGCGGACTCGGTCGCCTCCTCCTTCTTCAGGCGATCCTCCTTCTGCTCGAGCCACGAGCTGTAGTTGCCCTTCCACGGGATGCCGTAGCCGCGGTCGAGCTCGAGGATCCACTCGGCGGCGTTGTCGAGGAAGTAGCGGTCGTGGGTGACCGCGACGACCGTGCCGGGGAACTTCTGCAGGAACTGCTCGAGCCAGTCGACGCTCTCGGCGTCGAGGTGGTTGGTCGGCTCGTCGAGCAGCAGCATGTCGGGCTTGGACAGCAGCAGCCGGCACAGCGCGACGCGGCGCTTCTCGCCGCCGGACAGGTTCGCGACCTTCGCCTCCCAGGGCGGCAGGCGCAGCGCGTCGGCGGCGATCTCGAGCTGGTGCTCGACGTTGTCGCCGGAGCTGGTCGACAGGATCGCCTCGTACTTGGCCTGCTCGGCGGCGAGCTTGTCGAAGTCGGCGTCGGGTTCCGCGTAGGCGGCGTAGATCTCCTCGAGCTTCTTCTGAGCCTCCATCACCTCGCCCATGCCCTGCTCGACCGCCTCGCGCACCGTGCTCTCGGGATCGAGGCGTGGCTCCTGCGGCAGGAACCCGACCTTGATCCCCGGCATCGGGATCGCCTCGCCCTCGATCTCCCTGTCCTCGCCCGCCATGATCTTGAGCAGCGTCGACTTGCCCGAGCCGTTCAGGCCGAGCACGCCGATCTTCGCGCCCGGGAAGAACGACAGCGAGATGTCCTTGAGGATCGTGCGCTTCGGCGGGACGACCTTGCCGACGCGGTTCATCGTGAAAACGTACTGGGCCATGGCTCGACTTCCGGAAAGAGGGCGAAGCTTACCGGATGTGGGCGCGCGAGCCGCGACGGGGCGACCGGCGGCGGCCCGGGCCGCGCGCTAGTACGACAGCGTCGCCCCCGCGAACGCCAGCGCCGGATACCGCACCGCGTTCGGCCCGCCGAACTCGCGGCTGCGCATCACCAGCGTGTACGTGAAGCGCCAGCGGCCCTGCGCGATCGCCGCGCCGATGCGCGCGTCGGCGACCACGCGTGCGGGGTCGATCGCGGATTCGCCCCGGCGCGGGTCGCCCTGCAGGAAGAGGTCCCACGCGACCGCGCGCACGTCGACGCCGGCGAAGACCTGCCAGCGCAGCGCGTCCGAACCCGCGTTGCAGCGCGCCGCCGGCCCGGCGGCGGCGCCGGAGAACGTCGCGCCCGGGCCCGGGCCGAGGTCGCACAGGGCGCGCCCGTAGCGCAGTGTGGCGCCGGCGTTCGCGTACGTCTGCGTGTTGCCGAGGTTGCCGCCCCAGTGCACGACGAGGTCGCGGCGCTCGTCGCCGAACGACACCCGCTCCAGGTAGTTCAGCGACACGCCGACCTGGTTGCGCAGCTGGTTGTCCCAGCCCTGCGGCTGCGCGTACCCGAGGATCCGGTGGACGAGCTTCTGGGATTGCCGCGCGAGCGACGCGTCGCCGACCGCGCCGACCGCGGCGTCGAGCCGGCGCGAGCGCAGCCGCCCGCCGTCGGTGCCGAGCACCTCCCAGGAGCGCGCCGCGTACAGCCACCCCGCCCACGGGCGGTCCTGAGGCTGCGGCGCCGGGTTCTCGAGCTCGCGCGGCGTGTAGATCGCCTGCCCGATCGAGATCGCGCGCAGCGCCGCGCCGCCGCCCTCGGCGCCGGTGCAGCGCTCGTCGAGCCCGGCGCCGAGCGCGGACTCGACCGCGCGATCGAGCGCGAACCCGGAGGCGGGCGCGTCGTCGAACAGGTCGATGCGAACGCCGCTGGTGTAGCCGCCGTCGGCGCGGGTCGCGGTCAGGCTGTCGTTGTCGACGGTGAGCGCGACGCGCGGCGCGCGCCAGGTGCACGCGGCGTGCGCGGCCGGGGCCGCGAGCGCGACGGCGGCGGCGAGCGCCGCCGCGACGCCCGCGCGCCTCGGCAGGGGCGCCGGCCCGACACCGGCGGCGCGGGAGGCTGCGGGGGCGCGCACGGGGGTGCGCGGGCGGCGGAACGGCATCGGGAAGGAGGGCATGGCGAGGGACGTCGAAGCGGCGCGCAAACCTCCATCTTGACCGATCCGGGATTGCGACGCTCGCCCCCGCGCGGTCGCTATACTGGCCGTGATGCCCACGACGAGCGAACCAGCGCGCGTGCGGACCCTGATCCTCGGGGCGGCCGGGCGCGACTTCCACGACTTCAACGTCCTGTATCGCGACGACCCGGCCACCGACGTGGTCGCGTTCACCGCGACGCAGATCCCGCACATCGACCACCGGCGCTACCCGGCGTCGCTCGCCGGCGCGGCGTACCCCGACGGCATCCCGATCGAGCCGCAGGAGCCGCTCGAGGCGCTGATCGCGCGCCTGGGCGCGCGCCGCGTCGTGTTCGCGTACAGCGACGTGAGCCACGCCGACCTGATGCGCGTCGGCGCCCGCTGCCTCGCCGCCGGCGCCGACTTCGTGCTGCCGGGCCCGGCGCGCACGATGATCGCGTGCGCGCGGCCGGTCGTCTCGGTGTGCGCGGTGCGCACCGGCTGCGGCAAGTCGGCCGTGTCGCGCTGGATCGCGGGCGAGCTGCACGCGCGCGGGCTGCGCGTCGCGGTGATCCGCCACCCGATGCCTTACGGCGACCTCGAGCGACAGCGCGCGCAGCGCTTCGCCACCCGCGCCGACCTCGACGCCGCCGGCTGCACGGCCGAGGAGCGCGAGGAGTACGAGCCGCACCTGGACGCCGGCCACGTCGTGTACGCGGGGGTCGACACCGCGAGCGTGCTCGCGCTCGCGGAGCGCGACGCCGACGTGATCGTCTGGGACGGCGGCAACAACGACTTCGCCTTCGTGCGGCCCGACCTCTCGATCGCGGTCGTCGACGCCTGGCGCCCGGAGCAGGCGCTCGGCTGGCACCCCGGCGAGGCGGTGCTCAGGGCGGCCGACGTGGTCGTCGTCAGCAAGGTCGACACCGCGCCGGCGCCGGCCGCCGCCCGCGCGCGCGCTCGTCGCCGTGGTCGCGCCGCGCGCGCCGTGCGTGGACGGCCGCCTGCCGATCACGCTCGACGACCCGGCGCGCGTGCGCGGCGCGCGCGTGCTCGTCGTCGAGGACGGGCCCACGCTCACGCACGGCGGCATGAGCGTGGGCGCGGGCGCGCTCGCCGCGCGCGCGGCCGGCGCCGCCGAGCTCGTCGACCCGCGGCCGTACGCGCCGGCCGCGCTCGCACGGGTGCTCGCGCGCTTCCCGGCGCTCGGCCCGGTGCTGCCGGCGCTCGGCTACGGCGCCGACGACCTCGAACTGCTGCGCGCGACGATCGCGGCGACGCCGGCGGACGCGGTCGTCGTCGGCACGCCGCTGGACCTCGGCGCGCTGGTGCCGATCGACAAGCCGCTGGTGCGCGCGCGCTACGCGTTCGCCGAAGACGCGCCCGGCGCGCTCGGCGCGGTGATCGGGCGCTTCGTCGCCGATCGCTTCCCGCGCGCCGGCGAGGGCGCGCCCGCCGGCGCACGGGCCGCGCGCCCGGCTCCGGAGCCGCCCGGCCATACGAAGACCGACAGGAGACACCCCCGATGACGTTCGCGCCCTTGACCCCAGACCAGCTGAGGCGACGCTGCGACCCGGGGCGCTTCCCGTTCGCCACCACCGCCGAGCTCGACGCCGCGCCCGAGCAGGCCCCCGGGCAGGAGCGCGCGCGCGCGGCGATCGAGTTCGGCATCGGCATCCGGCAGGCGGGCTACAACCTGTTCGCGGTCGGATCGCCCGGCGTCGGGCGGCGCACGCTGGTCGAGCGCCTGCTCGGCAGCGCGCCGCCCACCGACGGCACGCTGCGCGACTGGTGCTACGTGAACAACTTCGCCGACCCGCAGCGCCCGCTCGCGCTCGGGATGCCGGCAGGGCGCGGCGCCGCGCTGCGCGACGACATCGCGCACTGGCTCGCCGAGCTGCGCGACGCGATCCCCGCCGCGTTCGACACCGACGAGTACCGCGACCGCCTCGGGCGCATCGACGCCGAGTTCAACGAGCGCCAGCAGCACAGCTTCGGCGCGATCGGCGAGCGCTCGTCGGCCGAGGGCATCGCGCTGCTGCGCACGCCCACCGGCTTCTCGTTCGCGCCGCTGTCGGGCTCCGACATCATGACCCCGGAGGAGTTCGGCAAGCTGCCGCAGGAGCGGCAGACCGCGCTCGCCGAGGCGATGCGCCGCTACGAGGCCGAGCTCGAGTCGGTGGTGAGGCAGGTGATGGTGTGGCGGCGCGAGCGCGCGCAGGCGATCCGCGCGCTCAACGGCGAGGTCGTCGAGTTCGCGGTCGGGCGGATCACCACCGAGATGCGGCGCCGCTACGAGGACCTGCCGGAGGTCGCCGCGTACCTGGACGCCGCCAAGAAGGACGTGATCGAGCACGTCGACGACTTCCGCAAGCCGCCCGAGCAGGCGGTCGAGGTCGGCGGCATGATGATGCGCGGCGAGGCCGACTTCGGCCGCTACAAGGTGAACCTGGTGGTCTCGAACGACCCGGCGCGCAGCGCCCCGATCGTCTTCGAGGACCACCCCACGTACGCGAACCTGGTCGGGCGCGTCGAGCACGTCGCGCAGCTCGGCGCGCTGGTCACCAACTTCGGCCTCGTGCGCGCCGGGTCGCTGCACCGGGCCAACGGCGGCTACCTGCTGATCGACGCCGAGAAGCTGCTGCAGCAGCCGTACGCGTGGGAAGGCCTGAAGCGCGCGCTGCGCACGCGCGAGATCCGCATCGACTCGCTCGGCCAGATCTACAGCCTGGTGTCGACGCTGTCGCTCGAGCCGCAACCGATCCCGCTCGACGTCAAGGTCGTGCTGTTCGGGCCGCGCTGGCTGTACCCGATGCTGCTCGCGTACGACCCGGACTTCGGCGCGCTGTTCAAGGTCGCCGCCGAGTTCGCCGAGGACGTTCAGTGGACCGACCCGTCGCTGGCCGCGCTCGCGCAGCTCGTCGCCGGCATCGCGAAGCGGCGCGGCCTGAAGGCGTTCACCCGCGAGGGCGTGGCCGCGATCGCCGAGGAGTGCGCGCGCCTGGCCGACGACGCGACCAAGCTCTCGGTGCACGTGCGCTCGATCGAGGAGCTGCTGCAGGAGTCCGACTACTGGGCCGGCCGGGCCGGGCGCGCGGTCGTCGATGCGCCCGACGTGCTGAAGGCCGCGGACGCCAGGGTCGAGCGCTCGTCGCTCACGCGCGACCGGCTCCAGGAGATGGTGCTGCGCGGCATCCTGACCATCGACACCGACGGCGCGGTCGTCGGCCAGGTCAACGGGCTCGCGGTGTTCTCGGTCGGCGCGGCGAGCTTCGCGCTCCCGCAGCGGATCACCGCGACGACGCGCTTCGGCAAGGGCGAGGTCGTCGACATCCAGCGCGAGATCGCGCTCTCCGGCGCGATCCACTCCAAGGGCGTGCTGACGCTGTCGTCGTTCCTCGCGACGCGCTTCGGCCGTCCGCGCGGGCTGTCGCTGTCGGCGACGCTGTCGTTCGAGCAGTCGTACAGCATGATCGACGGCGACAGCGCGTCGGTCGCCGAGCTGTGCGTGCTGCTGTCGTCGCTGTCGGGCGTGCCGCTGCGGCAGGACTTCGCGGTCACGGGGTCGATCGACCAGCACGGGCGGGTCCAGGCCATCGGCGGGGTGAACGAGAAGATCGAGGGCTTCCACGCGATCTGCAAGGCGCGCGGCCTGACCGGGCGCCAGGCGGTCGTCATCCCGGCGACCAATCGCGAGCAGCTGATGCTGCGGCCCGACGTGATCGAGTCGGTGCGCGCGGGCCGCTTCGCGATCTACACGGTCGCGCACGTCGACGAGGCGCTCGAGCTGCTGACCGGAACGCCCGCCGGCACCGAGGACGCGCGCGGCGCGTTCCCCAAGGACACCGTCAACGCGCGCGTCGCGGCCCGCCTCGCCCAGCTCGAGCAGTCGGGCACGGCCCCGCGGCGCGGCGCGGGCTCGGGGCCGGGCGAGTCGAGGCGGCGCACGTGAGCGGGCGGCCGATCCGTCTCGCGATCGGCGCGGTCACGCCGCACACGCGGCGCGCGATCGAGGCCGCGCTGCGGCTCGCGCACGCGACCGGGCGCCCGGTCGACTGCCTGTTCGTCGAGGAGTCGGAGCTCTTCGACGCGGCGTCGCTGCCGATCACGCGCGAACTCGGCGTCGTCGCGGGCGGGGCGCGCCGCTTCGAGCCTCCGGACCTCGCCCGCGCGCTCGAGCGCCAGGCCGAGCAGGCGCGCCGCGAGCTCGCGCAGCACGCGCAGCGCCAGCGGGTCGCGTGGTCGTTCGCCACGGCCCGCGGCCGGCTGCTCCAGTCCGCGCTCGAGCGTGCCGGCGAGGACGACACGCTCGTCATCGGCGTGCCCGGCCTCGAGCTCGAGGCCTCGCTCGGCGGGGCCGCCGGCGACGGGGGGCGAGACCGGCTGCTGGCCGTGGTCGAGTCGCTGCCGCGCGGGCTCTCGACGCTGCGGGCCGCGCTCGACGCGCTGCCGCGCGTGCCGCTCACCGTGTGGCAGCGGCAGTCGCTCGAAGGCGCGCGCGCGGCGATCGACGAGGCGCTGGCCGCGCTCGGGCGCGAACGCGGCCAGCCGCTGCAGCGCTTCGCGCCGGCGCACGACGGCGAGCCCACGGTCGCCGACGTCGTCGGGCGGCTGCGCCCTCGCCTGCTCGCGATCGAGCGCGAAGCGCTGGTCGCGACGGCGCCCGAGCTGTGGCGCGCGCTGCGCCGGCTGGGCATCACCGTGGTCGCCGGTCCGCGCGACGAGCGCGGCTGAGCCGATGGGAACGCCGGAGCAGGGAGCCGCCGCCGGGGCCGAGGGCGCCGACGGCCCGACGACCGGTGCCGCCTCGACGGCCACGGACCCCGCCGACGAGGTCCGCAAGCACGGCTCGCTCACCGTGCGCGTGCTGCTGGTGATCGCCGGCACCGCCTGCGTCGTGCTCGGCGTGATCGGCATCTTCACGCCGCTGCTGCCGACGACGCCGTTCATCCTGCTGGCGGCCGCGTGCTACGCGCGCGCCTCCACGCGCTTCTACCGCTGGCTGCTCGCGAACCGGACCTTCGGCCCGATGATCGTCGAGTGGCGCCGCCACCGCAGCATCCCGTACCGGACGAAGGTGATCTCGATCGTGCTGATGTCGGTGACGATGGCGGTGTCGACGATCTTCTTCGTGCGCCCGCTGTGGCTGCAGGTCGTCATCGCCGCGTGCGGCGTCGGCCTCGCGGCGTGGATGTACCGGATTCCCTCGCGCGACCGGCCGCGCGCCGACGCGCCGACGCGCCCTGACGCGCCCTGACGCGCCCTGACGCCCCCTGACGCCCGCCGGCGCCGCGCCGGTGTCGCGCCCCGCGCGCGGTCCGTTCCCCGCGCAAACCCTGCCTGCTTCGCCGCGCCGCGCTCGGCTACACTCGACGGCCGGCCCCGACCCGGAAACCCAAGGAGTCCCTCGATGCGAATCCTCGCCTGGCTTGCCGTGCTCGCGTCCTTCATCGCCGCCGCCCCCGCGGGCGCGCAGTCCGCCTACCCGTCGCGCCCGATCCGCATCCTCGTCGGCTTCGCCCCCGGCGGCGGCACCGACGTGATGGCGCGGCTGATCGGCCAGAAGCTCTCCGAGGCGTGGAACGCGCAGGTCGTCGTCGAGAACCGCGCCGGCGCCAGCGGCGTGCTCGCCGCCGACCTCACCGCGAAGGCCCCGGGCGACGGCTACACGCTGCTGATGGGGCACGTGAACTCGCACGGCATCGCGCCGGGGGCCATGCCGAAGCTGCCCTACGACGCGCAGCGCGACTTCGTTCCGATCGTGCTCGTGGGCACGACGCCGAACCTGCTGGTCGCGAACCTCGGCACCGGCGTGAAGTCGCTCGCCGAGCTCGTGGCGAAGGCGAAGGCCGCCCCCGGGCAGCTCACGTTCGGGTCGGCCGGCACCGGCAGCTCGCAGCACCTCGCGATCGAGCTGTTCAAGCTGTCGGCGAAGGTCGACGTCCTGCACGTGCCGTACAAGGGCAGCGGCCAGCTGATCCCGGACCTCATCGCCGGCCAGATCGGCTACAGCTTCGACACCATGACCGCGATCACGCCGCACGTGAAGTCCGGCAAGGTCGTGCCGATCGCGACCACGCGCCCGAAGCGCTCCGGCGCCTACCCGAACCTGCCGACGATGGTCGAGCTCGGCTACCCCGGCTTCGACGTCTCCACCTGGTACGGCCTGGTCGCGCCGGCCGGAACGCCGGCCGACGTCGTCGCGCGGCTGAACCGCGAGGTGAACCGGATCCTGACGCTGCCCGACGTCAAGGAGAAGCTCGACAGCGTCGGCGCCGAAGACGGCGGCGGCACGCCCGAGCAGTTCGCGCAGTTCATCCGCGACGAGATCGCGAAGTACGCGCGCATCGTCCGGGACGCCGGGGTGAAGCTCGAGTGAGCGTCGGCGACACGCCCCGCTTGCGCGTCACGTACCGCGTCCGCGCGGCGGCGGCGGCGATCGAGGCGCGCGCGCGCTCGATCGCACTCGAGCAGAGCGTCGAGATGCCGGCCGGTGCGGTGCGCGACGCGTTCGTGCTCGAGAACGTGGTCGGGCGCGTCGAGGCGATCGAGCGCGACGAGACGATCGAGCGCGACGAGGCGGGCGCGGCGGCCGGCGGGATCGGGCCGGGCGGCGCGGTCCGCCCGGACGGCGGTGCCTCGGAAGGCCATCCCGGCGGCGCGGTCCGCCCGGACGGCGGTGCCTCGGACGGCCATCCCGGCGGCGCACCCCTGCCCGCCTGGCGCGTCGTCGTCGGCCTCGCCGCCGGGACGGTCGGCGACGAGGCGGGCCAGCTCCTGAACATGCTGTTCGGCAACACGTCGCTGCAGCCCGACGTCGAACTCGTCGACGCGCAGCTGCCGCCGGCGCTGCTCGCCGCGTTCCCGGGCCCGCGCTTCGGCATCGCGGGGCTGCGCGAACTCGCCGGCGCGCACGGCCGTGCGCTGACGTGCACCGCGCTCAAGCCGCAGGGCCTCGCGCCGGAGGCGCTCGCCGGCCTCGCGCACCGCTTCGCGCTCGCCGGCCTCGACGTGATCAAGGACGACCACGGCATCGCGGACCAGCGCTACGCGCCGTTCGCCGAGCGGGTGCCGCGCGTGCAGGCGGCCGTCGAGCGCGCGAACGCCGTGCGCGGCGGCCGCACGCTGTACGCGCCGAGCGTGAGCGGCGGGCCCGCGCGCGTTGCGGCGCAGCTCGCGATCGCACGCGACGCCGGCGTGCGCGTCGTGCTCGCGTGCCCGATGCTCGCCGGCGTGCCCGCGTTCGTCGAGGCGTTCTCGGCGAGCGGCGCCCCCGCGGTGATCGCGCACCCGGCGCTCGCCGGCGCCGCGCGCATCGCCCCGGCGCTGCTGCTCGGCCGGCTGTTCCGTTTGTTCGGCGCCGACGCGACGATCTTCCCGAACTTCGGCGGGCGCTTCACCTACGACCGCCGCACCTGCGCCGCGATCGCCGACGCCGCGCGCGAGCCGCTCGGCGGGCACCGCGCGACGCTGCCCGTGCCCGCCGGCGGCATGAACGTCGAGCGCGTGGCCGAGATGCGCGAGGCCTTCGGCGCCGACGTCATGCTGCTGATCGGGTCGAACCTGCTCGAGGCCGGCGACGCGTCGATCGACGCACGGGCGCGGGCGTTCGTCGAGGCGGTGGAGGCCGCACGATGAGTGCCGGGCCGACCCCTCCCGGCGCGCCCGACGGCGCGAGCCCCTCGCCGGTGCGCAAGGCACGCGACGCGTTCCGCTGGGACGGCGTCGACGTCACCCGCTACAAGGACGCGGGCAGCGCGCCGTTTCGCGACGTCACCCGCCAGGTGCTGTTCGACGTCCCCGGCATGGCCGGCGAGTGGCGCTACTTCGAGGTCGCGCCGGGCGGGCACAGCACGCTCGAGCGCCACGCGCACCCGCACGCGGTGATGGTGCTGCGCGGGCGCGGCCGCTGCCTCGTCGGCGGCGCGATCCACGCGCTCGCCGAGCGCGACCTCGTGCACGTGCCGCCGATGACCTGGCACCAGTTCCGCGCCGACGACGACGCGCCGCTCGGGTTCCTGTGCCTGGTCGACAAGGACCGCGACCGCCCGCAGCTGCCCACGCGCGACGAGCTCGCGGCGCTCGCGGCCGATCCGGCGGTCGCGGCGTTCGTGCGCGCCTGACGCACCGTGCGAAGACCCGCCGCGCCCAGGTCGCCGGCCCCGCCGGCCCGCCGTCGGACGCTCGCCGGCCTCTCGGCGGGGAGCCTGGCCGCGTTCGCGCCCGCGATCGTTCGCGCCCAGCCACGCGAGCCGCGCGTCGTCGAGGTCGCCGCCGGGCTCGAGCACCCGTGGTCGCTCGCGTTCCTCCCCGACGGCGCGATGCTCGTCACCGAGCGCCCGGGGCGACTGCGGCGCGTCTCGCCGTCGGGCGCGCTGTCGGCGCCGATCGCCGGCGTGCCCGCGGTGCGCGCGTTCCAGCAGGGCGGGCTGCTCGACGTCGCGCTCTCGCCCGCGTTCGAGCGCGACCGCACGCTGGTTCTGTCCTACGCCGAGCCGGTGGGGATCGCGAGCGCGCGCACCGCGGTCGCGCGCGCCGAGCTCGTCGGCGACGCGCTGCGCGACGTGCGCGTGATCTTCCGCCAGAAGCCCGAAGTGATCGGCGGCCTGCACTTCGGCTCGCGGCTCGTGTTCGCCCGCGACGGCACGCTGTTCGTCACGCTGGGCGAGCGCTTCACCGAGCGCGCGAAGGCGCAGGACCTCTCCACGCACCTGGGCAAGATCGTGCGCCTGAACGCCGACGGCTCGGTGCCGGCCGACAACCCGTTCGTGCGCACGCCGGGCGCGCTGCCCGAGATCTGGTCGCTCGGCCACCGCAACGTGCAGGGCGCGGCGCTCCATCCGCGGACCGGCGCGCTGTGGGCGCACGAGCACGGGCCGCAGGGCGGCGACGAGGTCAACGTCGTGCGCGCGGGACGCAACTACGGCTGGCCGGTGGTCACGTTCGGGCGCGAGTACGTGACCGGCAGCGCGATCGGCGAGGGCACGGCCAGGCCGGGCATGGAGCCGCCGCTGTGGCAGTGGACGCCGTCGATCGCGCCCAGCGGCATGGCGTTCTGCACCACCGACCGCCATCCGGGCTGGAAGGGAAGCCTGCTCGCGGGCGCGCTGAAGTTCATGCTGCTCTCGCGCCTCGAACTCGACGGCGAGCGCGTGGTGCGCGAGGAGCGCCTGCTCGCGAACCTCGGGCAGCGCGTGCGCGACGTGCGCGAGGGGCCCGACGGCACGATCTGGCTGCTGACCGATGCGCCGGACGGGCGGCTGCTGAAGCTCGTGCCGGCGTGATCGATCGGCGGGTGCGGAGAGCGGGCGCGGCGCGGCGAGGGACCGGGCGCCCGCTCAGCGCCGCCTGAAGCGGTAGATCGCCTGCGTCGAGCGCAGGCTCGGCAGCCACGACACCGGCCGGCCGTCGGCGAGGAACGCGCGCGCGGTGATCGCGAGCCCCAGCTTGCCGAGCAGGTCCTCGAAGTCGCGCACCGTCGCGAGGTGCAGGTTGGGCGTGTCGTACCACTGGTACGGCATCTCGCGCGACATCGGCATGCGCCCGCGCAGGATCGACACCGCGTGCGACCAGTGCCCGAAGTTCGGGAACGACACGACACCCTCGCGGCCGACCGCGCTCATCTCGCGCAGCACGTGCTCGGTCTTGTGCGTGGCCTGGATCGCCATCGACAGCACGACGACGTCGAAGCGGCCGGCCGCGAACATCCCCAGCCCGGCCTCGATGTTGCGCTGGACGACGTTGACGCCGCGCCTCACGCACGCGAGCACCGCGTCGTCGGCGATCTCGACGCCGTAGCCCTGGCAGCCCTTGGTCGCCTGCAGGTGCGCGAGCAGCGCGCCGTCGCCGCAGCCGAGGTCGAGCACGTGCGCGTCGCGCTCGATCCAGCCGGCGATCACGCCGAGGTCGGGCCGCAGCGCGGCCGGTGCGTGCGGGTGCGGGCTCATGTGGCCCCCTGGGAAGGTGCCGGCACCTCTTCGGCGACGCGCTCGAAGTAGGCGCGCACCAGCGCGTGGTACTGCGCGTCGTCGAGCAGGAACGCGTCGTGCCCGTGCGGCGCCTCGATCTCGGCGTAGGTGACGTCGCGCCGGTTCGCGAGCAGCGCCTGCACGATCTCGCGCCCGCGCTCCGGCGAGAAGCGCCAGTCGGTGCTGAACGACGCGACGAAGAACTGCGCGGTCGCGGGCGCGAGCGCCGCGGCGAGGTCGCCGCCGCAGGCCTGCGCGGGGTCGAAGTAGTCGAGCGCGCGCGTGATCAGCAGGTAGGTGTTCGCGTCGAAGTAGTTCGAGAACTTCTCGCCCTGGTAGCGCAGGTACGACTCGATCTCGAACTCGACGTCGAACGAGAAGCCGTAGTCGCCGCGCTTCAGGGCCCGCCCGAAGCGCTCGGCCATGACGTCGTCCGACAGGTACGTGATGTGGCCGATCATGCGCGCGACCTGCAGCCCGCGCCGGGGAACCACGCCGTGCTCGTAGAAGCGCCCGCCGTGGAAGTCGGGGTCGGTGATGATCGCGCGCCGCGCGACCTCGTTGAACGCGATGTTCTGCGCCGAGAGCTTGGGCGTGGACGCGATCGACAGGCAGTGCGCGAGACGGTCCGGGTACAGGATCGACCACGCGAGCGCCTGCATGCCGCCGAGGCTGCCGCCCATCACCGCGGCGAAGCGCTCGATGCCCAGCGCGTCGGCCAGGCGCGCCTGCGAGTGCACCCAGTCGTCGACGGTGACCACCGGGAAGTCCGGGCCGTACGGCCGGCCGGTCGCCGGGTTCGCCGACATCGGCCCGGTGGAGCCGAAGCAGCTGCCCAGGTTGTTGACGCCGACGACGAAGAAGTGCCGCGTGTCCAGCGGCTTGCCCGGCCCCACGATGTTGTCCCACCAGCCGACGTCGTCCGGCGCGTCCGCGTACCAGCCGGCGACGTGGTGCGACGCGTTCAGCGCGTGGCACACGAGCACCGCGTTGGAGCGGTCGGCGTTCAGCGTGCCGTAGGTCTCGTAGACGAGCTCGTAGTCGGCGATGTCGGCGCCGCAGCTCAGCCGCAGCGGGTCGGCGAAGCGGATCCGCTGCGGCTTGACGGCGCCGACCGACGTCGGCGGCAGGTTCGGTGGAGGTGAGGTCGTCATCGGAAAGCGAAAAGCCCGACCAGCTTGCTTCGGCTCGGTCGGGCTCTCGGGGGGATGCGCCTGCCGCTTTAGCCGTATTTGTTACGCGCCCGCAAGCTGGTGCTCAAATCGGCGCGACCGACAAAGGTACTGACGCGGGGCGGGGCTGTCAAATCCGGGCCGCCCGCACGCGAGCGGCCCGGTCACGCCTTCAGAGGAACCCGGCGTTCAGCCACTCCGCGACGATCGCGGGCTTGTCCGAGCCCTCGATCTCGACGTTGACGTCCCAGGTCGCGTTCCAGCGCTTGCCCGGGTCGACGTCGAAGCTCTTGAGCCGGAAGTGCCCGCGCACGCGCGACCCGACCTTCACCGGCGCGACGAATCTCAGCCGGTTGAAGCCGTAGTTGACGCCGGACTTCGTGCCCTCGACCGCCGGGCACGCCTGGTAGCCCATCTGCGCGAGCATCGACAGCGTGAAGAAGCCGTGGACGATCGTGCCGCCGTACGGGGTCTCGCGCTTCGCGCGCTCGGGGTCGACGTGGATGAAGTACTCGTCCTGCGTGAGCTTCGCGAAGGTGTCGACCTTCGGCTGGTCCATCAGGAACCAGTCGGTGACGCCGAAGTCGGTGCCGACGCGCGCCTGCATCTCGGCGAGCGTCGCGGCGGAGCGCGTGATCCCGTCCTGCATCAGATCGGATCCCAGGTGAAGACGTCCTGCGAGCGGTCGAGCTTGTAGAAGTGAGCGCGCAGCGCGGGGATCGCGTGCGTGCCGACGGTCTCGGGCGTCCAGCCCTCCGAGCGGTGCACCGAGCGCAGCGGGCGGCTCTGGCTCATCAGGAAGATCTCGTTGGCGCGCACCGCGAAGATCTGGCCGGTGACGTCCTTGGCGGCGTCGCTGACCAGGTAGGCGGCGAGCGGCGCGATCAGCGCGGTGTCCATCGCCTTGATCTTGGCCAGGCGCGCCTGCTGCTCGGGCGTGTCCGACGGGATCGTGCCGATCAGGCGGCTCCACGCGAACGGCGAGATGCAGTTCGAGCGCACGTTGAAGCGCTGCATGTCGAGCGCGATCGACTTCGACAGGCCGATGATGCCGAGCTTGGCCGCCGCGTAGTTCGCCTGCCCGAAGTTGCCGACCAGACCCGACGTCGACGTCATGTGGACGAACGCGCCGCGCTCCTCGCTCTTGAAGATCGGCGCGACCGCGCGCGCCATGTAGAAGCTGCCGTTCAGGTGGACGTCGATGACCGCCTTCCACTCGTCGACCGACATGTTGTGGAAGATCCGGTCGCGCAGGATGCCGGCGTTGTTGACCACCGCGTGCACGGTGCCGTAGGTGTCGACCGCGGTCTTGATGATGCGATTGGCGGCGTCCCAGTCGGCGACGCTGTCGGTGTTCGCGACCGCGATGCCGCCGGCCTTGCGGATCTCGGCGACGACCTGCTCGGCGGGGCCGTTGTCGTGGCCGTCGCCGCGCTCGTTGACGCCGGGGTCGTTGACGACGACCTGCGCACCTTCCTTGGCCATCAGCAGCGCGAAGTCACGGCCGATCCCGCGGCCGGCGCCGGTGACGACGACGACTCTTCCGTCCAGCATTCCCATCGTTTGCTCTCCCGTTGAGTGCGCCCGCGACGGGGCGCCGATCCGAATTCAAGGGCCGGCCCGGAGCGCGCGGCCCGGGGACGGGGCGGCCGGCGGCCTGCGTTCGTACTCTACTGCAACGGCATCGGGCGGGGGACGGCGCCGTCTCGGTTCCGCGCGCGCGCCGACGCGGCGGGCCGCGCGTGCGCCGGCGTCGGGCCGCCTCGCGTGCCCGCACCGGCGCGGCCGGCGGGGCGCGCGAGCGCGCGTCAGCGCCGTCTCGCGGCGAGCGACCTCGCCGCGGCGCCGCCCGCCGCGCAGGCGACGAGCCCCGCACCGGCCGCCGCGACCGTCGCCGGCACGTCGCCGAGCGCCGCCGCGAGCACGCCGATCCCGGTGACGCCGAGCACGATGCCGAGCAGGCGCGTGACGCTCACGAGGCTGCCCGCGACCCCGCGCTCGGCCGGCGGCAGCATCGACGTCGTCGCGTCGAGGTAGCCGACCTGGAACACGCCGAGCCCCGCGCCGGCGAGCGCGAGCGCCGCCGCGAGCGCCGCCGGCGCCTGCCAGGGCAGGCAGGCCGCGGTCGCGAGCAGCCCCAGCCCCGCCGCGGCGATGCCGCCGAGCGCGAGCACGGACGAGCTGGTGCGCGCGCTCGCGAACCGGCCCGCAGCGGCGCTGCCGGCGAGCGACCCCGCCGGATACGCGGCCAGCACCACGCCGGCCCCGGATGTCGACGTCGCGGGCCACGCGACCAGCACGTACGGCACCAGCAGCAGGATCGAGAAGCACGCGAGGTTGATCAGCACCGAGCCGGCCTGCAGCGCGGCGAAGCGCGGCTGCGCGAACGGCTCGACGCGCATCACCGGCGCGGGGCTGCGGCGGGCGTGCCGCACGAACGCGACCACGAGCGCCACGCTCGCGGCCGCCGCGACGGCGCGCGCGGCCGCCGGCACGCCCGGCTGCGTGAGCGCGATCACGAAAACGCTCGCGCCGACGAGCGCCGCGGCGAGCAGCGCGGCACCGGGCGCGTCGAATCGGGCCGACGCGGGCGCCCCGACCACGCGCGCGCCGCCGGGCAGCAGCGGCAGCGCCAGCAGCACCGCGAGCGCCAGCGGCGCGCGGAACCAGAACACCCCCGGCCAGCCGAGCGCGTCGACCAGCCAGCCGCCGGCGAGCGGCCCGATCGCCAGCCCCGCGCCGAACGCGCTCGCGTAGATCGACAGCACGCGCCGCTTGTCGCGCTCCGGGTAGAGCGACGCGGCCAGCGCCGGTCCGCAGGCGATCGCGACCCCGACCGCGATGCCCTGCAGCGCGCGCAGCCCGACCAGCGTCGCGTAATCCGGCGCGAAGCCGGCCGCCGCGTGGGTGAGCGCGCACGCGACCATGCCCAGCGCGAACACGCGCCGGTGCCCGTGCAGGTCGCCGAGCCGGCCGAACACGATCGCCAGGCTCGACTGCGCGAGCACGAACGCGAGCACCACCCACTGGATGTCGCGCGGCGCCAGCGCGAACGCGGCCGTGATCGCCGGGAACGCGATGTTGACCGACGTGTCCAGCGGCCCGAGCATCGCGCCCGCGCAGACGACCGCGAGCGCGAGCGCCGCGCGCGGGGCGGGCGCCGCCGCCGGCGCGTCCACTCAGGGGCCGCGCACGGGCGACGCGCTCACTCGCCGACCCCGACCACGTCGAGGTCGCGCGCGATCACGAGCCGGCCCTTGAAGTCGCGCGACACCTCCTCGCGCAGCCGCTCGATCATGGCGTCGTCGGCGCGCGGGCGGTGGTGCGTGAGCACGAGCGTCTTCACGTTCGCGGCGGTCGCGATCTTGCCGACGGTGTCGCCGCACGCGAGCGTCATCTTCGCGAGCCGCTCGAAGTGCTCGCCGCGGATCTCGGGGCCGGCGAGCAGGCAGCACTGCACGAGCACGTCGGCGTCGCGCGCGAGCCGCTGCAGCCCGCCGCAGTCGACGGTGTCGCCGCTCACCGTGATCACCTTGCCCTCGCACTCGAAGCGGTAGCCGTAGCAGGTCCAGCGCTTCAGGAACGCGGGCGAGAGGGCGAGGCCGTGGCCGTGAACGACGGTGTCCGCGTGCACGCGCCAGTGGCCCGCGTCGTGCACGAGGCCGGTGCCGACGTCGGTCGCGTCGACCGGCGCCCAGCCGCCGAACGACGGCTCGCCGTCGCTGCGCCACTCGATGTCCTTGTCGTAGACCTGCGTCAGCAGCGCGTTCACGATCCGGCGCGTCTCCGGCGGCCCGACGATGCGCAATGGCTCGCGCCGCCCCGCCATCCACGTGTTCAGCGCCAGGTCGTAGAGGTCGCCGATGTGGTCGAAGTGGTGGTGCGTGACGAACACGGTGCGCAGGCGCTCGAGCGGCACGCCGGCGCGCACCAGCTGCACCGCGACGCCGCGGCCGGCGTCGAACAGGATCGGCTCGTCGCCGGCGCGGATCAGCGTCGCCGGCCCGCAGCGGCGCGGGTCGGGGCGCGGGCCGCCGGTGCCCAGCAGCTGGACGCTCAGGCGCACGCCGTCAGTCCGAGAGCGTGAAGCCGCTGGCCCGGATCACCGCGCCCCACTGCTCGGCGTCGCGCCGGACCACGCGCGCGAAGTCCGCGGGCGGCAGGTGGGCGACGGCGACGTCGAGCTTCGACACCCGCGACGCGACCTCCGGGTTCGCGAGCGCGCGCGCCAGCGCCGCCGACAGGCGCTCGACGTCGGCCGGCGTGCTGCGCGCCGGCGCGAAGAATCCGTACCACAGCGACGCGTCCTGCATCGCCTTGAGCGCGAGCTCGCCCTCGTCGAACGTCGGCACGTCCGGCAGCATCGGCGAGCGCGTGCGCCCGGTCACCGCGAGCACCTTCACGCGGCCCGCGCGCTGCAGCTCGACGACGTTGCCCGCGGGCACGAACGCGGACTCGATCTCGCCGCCCTGCAGCGCGGTGAGCGCCGGCGCCGCGCCCTTGTACGGCACGTGCTGAAGGTCGGTGCCGACCGCGCGGTTGAACATCACGCCCAGGAAGTGCGACGGCGTGCCCGGCGACACCGAGCCGAACGTGCCCTTGCCGGGGTTCGCCTTCGCGCGCCGCACGAACGCGGCGAGGTCGGGCGCGGGGTCGCGCGCGCCGACCGCGAGCGCGAACTGGAACGTGCCGAGCTGCGCGACCGGCACGAGGTCCTTGAGCGGGTCGAACGAGAGCTTGCGGTACAGGTGCGGGAAGAACGCGGTGACGACGACCGGCGCGATCAGCAGCGTCGTGGCGTCGGGCTCGGCGCGCGCCACCGTCTCGGCGGCGAGCAGGCTGCCGGCGCCCGCCTTGTTCTCGACGATCACCGGCTGGCCGAGCTCTTCGCGCAGTCGCTCGGCGAGCGCGCGCGCGATCAGGTCGAGCGAGCCTCCGGCGGCGAAGCCGACGACCAGGCGCAGCGGACGCTCGGCGGCGCGGGCGAGGCGATACGGGGTCGCCAGCGCCGCCAGAGGAAGAAGTTGCAGGGCGCGTCGGCGCCCCGGCGGGGAACGGTCCGTCGGCATGATGTGCGCGGTCAGGAGTGTCTCGGTCGCCCGATCTTAGCGCGCCGGGGAGCGTCGGGCCGGCGGGAGCCCTCGTCCCGGGCGCGTGATGCGCTTCCGGTGAGCCAGCCGGTGCTCGACGAGTTGCGCCGCGAGGCCAGGTACTGATGATCTATGTCGACACCTCGACGCTGATCGCGCTGATCGCGCTGATCGTCAACGAGCCTGGCAGTCCCGCGGTATCGGCCTGGTACCTGTCGACCCGCAGCGAGCTCGTGTCGGCCGCGTGGTGTGTCACCGAGTTCGGCAGCGCGCTGGGTTTGAAGCAGCGCGCCTCCCAGCTCCACGCCGACCAGGCCCGAGCGGCCTGGGAGCGGTTCGAGCGCCTCGTCGCGAACGACCTGCGCCTGCTGCCGGTCGAGCCGGCGGACTTCCGCCGGGCCGCGCTGCTGACGCTCGACGCCACGCGCGGCGTGCGCGCCGGTGACGCGCTTCACCTGGCGTGCGCCGAGCGCTCGGGAGCGAAGGCGCTGGCGACGCTCGACAGGGTCATGGCCGGCAATGCATCGCGCGTGAGGATCAGGCCCCTCCTGCTGGGCGCGTGACACCCGGGCGCCGCTACGACGCGGACGTTGCCAGCGCGCCCTCGAGCCAGGCGGCGACGGCCGCCGCATCCGCCGGCAGCACCGTCGCCCCCCCGGTGAACTCCGCCCAGGCGTCGAGATGCCGAGTCGACACCACGGTCAGCAGCGGCACGCCGCGCGCCATCAGCGAGAGCAGTTCGCTGGCGAATCCCTGGCCCTGTCGCTCGAGGTTGCCGAAGCGGTTGCACACGACGAGGTCGGGCGCCGGGTCGCCGATCGCGCGCAGCACGCGGCTCGCGTGCGCGAACGCCTGGGGGTCGACGCGGCACGACTTGGACCCGCTGCCGAGCGACTGCGACGCCAGGTACTCGTCGCCGGTGGCGACGTCGACGAGGATCATGTCGCGCGCGCAATCGCCGCGCTCGCCGCGATAGCGCATCACGAGGCCGGCCACGCGACGGCCGGCGCGCTGCTGCGCGAATGCGACGGACGCGAGCAGTGCGTCGGCGTCGGCACCGCCGTCGTCGTGGATCGCCGCGATCGGGTTTTCTTCCATGATCGCTAGCATAGACGACCCGCCCGGTGCCGGCCACCGGAGCGCGGCCGCACGCCCGACGGACGGACAGGGGAGCGCCCCGCGCGGCGGCGCGGGCGCGAGGAGGCACGGCGCCGAAGGGCTTCGCACGGCCCGCGCCGGCGAAGATGGCCGCGGCCGCGTCAGACCGCGAGCACCACGTGGCTCGCCTGGATCATCGCGCGCGCGGCCACGCCCGGCGCGAGCCCGAGCTCGTCGGCGGCTTCCTTCGTGACGATCGCCTGAACCGCCGCGCCGCCCGGCAGCCGGATCTCGACCTCGGCGTTGATCGGGCCGGCCTTCACCGACGCCACGGTGCCGGCGAGCTGGTTGCGCGCGGAGAAGCGCGGGCCGCCGTCGCCGGCGGCGACGATCACCCAGGGCGCCTTGACGATCGCGTACGCGCGCGTGCCGACCGCGAGCCCGAGCGAGCGCACGCTGCCTTGGGTGACGACCGCGACGATGCGGTCGCCGCCGGCCAGCGCGAGCGTGACCTCGGCATTGACCGGGCCGGAGACCACCGACTCGATCTGGCCTTCGAACACGTTGCGGGCACTGATCTTCACGATGCGGATCCTTCGAGGAGGGCGTCGCGTGGCACGCGACTTGCGTTATGTTCTGGAAGATACGACGATTGTCGTCTTTGCGACCCTGCAACGCTACCCTCGTGCCTCATGTCGACGCAACCACAGCGAAACGCACCTCGCCGGTGCAATCGCCGAGCCGGTCAGTTCCGCGGGGCGCGCACGTCGATCGTCGTATAGGTAATGAAACAACCATGAAGCCGCGTCGCGTCGCCCCTCATCTGACCGCCCGCCTCGAGGTCGGCACCGACCTCGGCGCCTTCCTCGGCGACACGCGGGTGCGCCTGCTCGAGGCGATCGAGACGCACGGGTCGATCTCGCAGGCGGCGAAGCACGTGCCGGTCTCGTACAAGACCGCGTGGGACGCGGTCGACGCGATGAACAACCTCGCCGACCAGCCGCTGGTGGAGCGCACCACCGGCGGGCGCGACGGCGGCGGCACGCGGCTCACCGACTACGGCCGGCGCGTCGTCGCGCTCTACCGGGCGGTCGAGGCCGAGTACCAGCAGGCGCTCGACCGGCTCGCGTCGCGCTTCGCGTCCGAGCCGGTCGGCGACATGCGCGCCTTTCAGCGGCTGCTGCGCCGGATGTCGGTGCGCACCAGCGCGCGCAACCAGTACGTGGGCACCGTGTGCGGGCTGCGCGAGGGGCCGGTCGACTTCGAAGTGCGTCTTCGGGTCGACGACGGGCTCGAGATCGTCGCGGTCGTCACGCGCGAGTCCGCCGAGGCGCTGGGCCTGGCGATCGGCAGCGAGGCGATCGCGCTGGTCAAGGCGTCGTCGCTGATGCTGCTCACCGACGAGACGCTGAAGGTCAGCGCGCGCAACCGGCTGTGGGGCACGGTGCAGCGGATCGTCGCCGGCCCGGTGAACGCCGAGGTCACCCTCGACCTCGGCGCCGGGCGCAGCGCGACCGCCGTGGTGACGAACGAATCGGTGAAGACGCTCGAACTCGCCGTGGGCGTGCGCGCCTGCGCGGCGTTCAAGGTCTCGAGCGTGATCCTCGCCGTGGTCGACTGACGTCGACGAAGACCGATCGCATCGAGGAAAGGAGCAGGACCATGACGCCCCCTCCGACCCGCGGCACCCCGCTCGCCGCCCGCCTGCGCGCCGCAGCGCGCGTCGCCCTTCGGTTCGCCCTCGCCGCGGCGGTGGCCGCGTGCGCCGGCGCGCGTGCCGACGAAGTCCCGGTCGCGGTGGCCGCGAACTTCGCCGGCCCGCTCGCGCGCATCGCCGAAGGCTTCGCCGCCGCGACAGGCCACACGCTGAAGATTTCGTCGGGCGCGACCGGCCGCTTCTACTCGCAGATCGTCGCCGGCGCGCCGTTCCAGGTGCTGATCGCCGCCGACGACGAGACGCCGAAGAAGCTCGTCGCCGAGGGCCACGCGGTCGCGGGCACGAACTTCACGTACGCGATCGGCAAGCTCGTGCTCTGGAGCGCGCAGCCGGGGTACGTCGACGCCAACGGCGAGGTCCTCGCGTCCGGGCGCTTCGCGCACCTCGCGATCGCGAACCCGAAGATCGCGCCGTACGGCCAGGCCGGCCTCGAAGTGATCGAGGCGCGCAAGCTCACCGCCGCGATCACGCCCAGGCTCGTCACTGCCGAGAGCATCGCGCAGGCCTACCAGTTCGTCGCCACCGGCAACGCCGAGCTCGGCTTCGTCGCGCTGTCGCAGGTGGCGGTGCCGGGCAAGCCGGTCTCGGGTTCGTACTGGGTCGTTCCGCAGTCGCTCTACGGCCAGATCCGACAGGACGCGGTGCTGCTGAAAACCGGCGAGAAGAGTCCCGCCGCCGCCGCACTGCTCGCGTACCTGAAGAGCCCGCCGGCCCTCGAGGTCATCAGGGCCTACGGCTACGACCGTTGACACCCGCCGACTGGACCGCGATCCGCCTGACCGCGTCGCTCGCCGCGGTCACGACGCTGCTGCTGCTCGTCGTCGGCACGCCGCTCGCGTGGTGGCTCGCGCGCACCCGCTCGCGCGCCAAGCCGGTGTGGGCAGCGCTGGTCGCGATGCCGCTGGTGCTGCCGCCGACCGTCCTCGGCTTCTACCTGCTGCTGCTGATGGGCCCGTACGGGCCGGTTGGCCAGCTCACGCAGTCGCTCGGGCTCGGACGCCTGCCGTTCACGTTCGGCGGGCTGGTGGTGGCCTCGGTCATCTACTCGATGCCCTTCGTCGTGCAGCCGCTGCAGCAGGCGTTCGAGGCGATCCCCGAGCGCACGCTGGAGGCCGCCGCCACGCTGCGCGCCGGCCCCTGGGACCGCTTCTTCTCGGTGGCGCTGCCGCTCGCGCGCCCCGGCGTGCTGACCGCGAGCGTGCTCGGCTTCGCGCACACGGTCGGCGAGTTCGGCGTCGTGCTGATGATCGGCGGCAACATCCCCGGCGCGACGCGCGTGCTGTCGGTGGCGATCTACGACCACGTCGAGGCGACCGAGTTCGCCGACGCCCACCGGCTCGCCGCCGGCATGGTCGCGTTCGCGATGATCGTGCTGGTGACGCTGTACCGGTTGAACCGGCCGGTGCGCGACGACGCCGAAGTGCCGTCGCGCGAGCGCGGCGCGGAGCCGACGAAGTGATCGACGCGAAGCTTCGCCTGCCGCGGCGACACTTCTCGCTCGACGTCGCGCTCGAGCTTCCCGGGCGCGGCGTGAGCGCGCTCTTCGGCCCCTCGGGCTGCGGCAAGACGACGCTGCTGCGCGCGCTCGCCGGGCTGGAGCGGGCTGCCGGGCGCGTCGGGCTCGGCGACGAGGTCTGGCAGGACGACGACGCCCGCGTCTTCGTGCCGCCGCACCGGCGCGCGATCGGCTACGTGATCCAGGAGGCGGCGCTCTTTCCGCACCTCGACGTGCGCGCCAACCTCGACTACGGCGCGCGCCGCATCGCGGCGGCGGACCGGCGCGTCGCGGCCGGCCAGGTGATCGAGCTGCTGGGCATCGGCCACCTGCTCGCGCGCCGGCCGGCGACGCTGTCCGGCGGCGAGCGCCAGCGCGTCGCGATCGCGCGGGCGCTCGCGTGCAGCCCGCGGCTGCTGCTGATGGACGAGCCGCTCGCCGCGCTCGACGCGCAGCGCAAGGCCGAGATCCTGCCGTACCTCGAGCGCCTGCACGTCGAGCTCGCGCTGCCCGTGGTGTACGTGACGCACGCGATGGACGAGGTCGCGCGGCTCGCCGACCACCTCGTGCTGATGCGCGAGGGCGCGGTGCTCGCGTCCGGCCCGCTCGCGGAGCTCACGTCGCGCGCCGACCTGCCGCTCGCGCGGCCGGACGACGCGGGCGTCGTGATCGAGGGCCGCGTCGCCGAGCACGACGCGCGCTACGGCCTCACGCGCGTGGCGTTCTCGGGCGGATCGCTGTGGGTCGGCGAGACCGCCGCGCGGCCTGGTGCGCGGGTGCGCGCGCGCGTGCTCGCGCGCGACGTCAGCGTCACGCGGCAGGCGCCCGTCGACACCAGCGTGATCAACGTGCTGCCGGTGGTGCTCGAGGACCTGCGCGTCGAGCGGCACACCGCGGTGCTGCGGCTGCGACCGCCGGACGCGGACGGCACGCGGCTGCTCGCGCGCATCACGCGGCGCAGCGCCGAGACGCTCGCGCTCACGCCCGGCGACGCGCTGTACGCGCAGATCAAGGGCGTGGCGCTGATGTGACGCCCTCGTCTACGGCGAGCCGGCCACCGACCACGCCAGCAGCAGCTGCGCGACGAAGTAGGCCGGCAATCCCCAGGCCGGGTTGAAGGGCGAGGCCCTGACGAAGCGCTCGCGCGCGACCGCCACGTCCGACGCCGCGAAGATCAGCGCGCCCGCCAGCACGGACCAGCGTCCGGAGGACTGCGAGAAGCCCGACGCCACGACGCACATCGCGAGGATGACCAGCACATACGCGACCACCGGCGCCTTCATGCCGGCGGGCACGCGCGGCAGCAGCCAGCGCAGCACCCCCGCGGCGGCAGGCAGAGCGGCCGCCGCCGCGACGGCCATCGCCACGGCACCCGTCTCGCCGAGCAGGAACGCGCTGGCGTAGAGCAGGTGCGCCGTGAGGAAGGCCGCCAGGCCGCCGGTGAAGGCGGCGCTTCGTCCCGACAGGAGCAGCGCGTCCCCGATCCAGCTGAGCAGCAGCGCGGCCAGGACGAACTGGCCGTAGCGCGTGGACGTCGCCCCGAGCACGACCGCCAGCGCGACGAAGCAGGTGCTCGCGCCGAGCTTGGCGAAGGCGCGCGCCCACGGGCCGGCCCGCGTCGGAAGGAGCACGAGGCAGGTCACGCACGCCAGGCACGCGAGGGTCAGCAGCTTTGGAATCGGGACGGGCACGGGATCGATCGTGACGGGCACGAGTGCGCTGCGACCGCCGCGCTCAGCGGGAGCGCTGACTTCCCGGCGCCTTCGCGCGGGCGCGCGGCGGCGACGGCCGGGCGCCGCGCTCGCACGGGGCCCCGACGAGCGCGAGCAGCGCGGCGACGCCGTCGTCGCGCGCCGCCGGCGCCACCAGGAAGCGGTACATGCCGACGCCCCACAGTGCGGCCAGCACGGCGGCGGCGCGCGGATCGCTCGCGGGGACTCCGAGCTCGGCCGCGAGCGCCTCGAGCATCGGCCGGGTCGCCTCGACCAGCACCTCGCGCAGCGCGGGATCGCGGTCGGCCTCGGCGACCAGCGCGAGGTGCATGCGCATGTGGTCGGTCCCGGCGATGCCGTGGCCGATGCGCTCGAGGCCGTCGGCCCGGCCGCGCGCGCGCCCGGCGCGCGCCGGCGTGGTGATCCCGGCGACGGCGGCCTGCGCGAGCGCGGTGACCAGATCGGTGCGGTGCGGGAAGTAGTACGTCACGTGCGACTGCCGAACGCCCGCGGCGCGCGCGACGCGGTGCTGCGGAGCCCGGCCGCACCCTCCGCGCGCAGCAGCGCCAGCCCCGCTTCGACGATGCGCTCGCGCACCGGCGCGCCGGGCCCGGCCGGCGCGCGGGCGGCCCCGTTCTTCCGGGCGGCGGGCGGCCGGCGGGGCGCGCCGCGGGCGGCGGCGCGCGCCGACCCGCGGGCCGGCCCCGCCGCGGCGCCTGCGCTGGTCTTCTTCATCGCGGCGAATTGTGTCACACGCGCGGATCGTGCCGCGAATTGGTTGTTTGACCAATCACGCCTTGGTATATTGACCAATCCGATCGCCACGACTCCAGGACGCCGCCGCATGCACGCCCTTCGCCGTCTCCTCGCCGCGGCGCTCGCCGCGACCTTCGCCGCCGCCGGCGCCGCCCACGCGCAGTCGTGGCCCTCGCGCCCGGTTCGAATCGTCGTGCCCACGCCGCCCGGCCCGCTCGACGCGTTCGCGCGCCAGCTCGGCGAGAAGCTCGCCGAGCGCCTGCACCAGCCCTTCGTCGTCGAGAACCGGCCCGGCGCCGGCGGCAACATCGGCGCCGAGGCGGTCGCGCGCGCGCAGCCGGACGGCCACACGCTGCTGTTCGCGATCGACACCACGTTCACCGTCAACCCGCACCTGTACCCGAAGCTCGCGTTCGACCCCGCCGCGGACTTCGCGTTCGTCGGGGTGCCGGTCACGTTCGGGCAGATGCTCGCGGTGAATCCGTCGGTGCCCGCGACGAGCGTCGCGGAGTTCGTCGCGCTGGCACGCACGCGCAAGCTGAACTACGGGTCGGGGGGCAACGGCTCGCCGACGCACCTGACCTTCGCGTACTTCCTCGCCACCGCCGGCGTCGACGTCCAGCACGTGCCGTACAAGGGCGGCCAGCAGGCGGTCGTCGACACGGTCGCGGGCAACGTCGACGCGGTGTTCACCGTGACGACCGCGGTGCTGCCGCAGGTGCGCGGCGGGCGGCTGCGCGCGCTGGCGGTCTCGTCGGCGACGCGCTCGCCGCTGGCGCCCGAAGTCGCGAGCGTCGCCGAGCTCGGCTACCCCGGCTTCGACGCGTCGTTCGCGTACGTCGTCGCGGCGCCGCGCGGCACGCCCGAGCCGGTGCTCGCGCTGCTGCACGCGGAGCTCGAGCGTGCCCTCGCGCTGCCCGACGTGCAGGAGAAGCTGCGCGCGGCCGACTACGCGGTGACGACGGTGCGCCAGAAGGACGCCGCCGGGTGGGTCGCGAAGGCGCGCGAGCGCTGGGGCGGCGTGATCCGCGGCGCCGGGATCCGGCTCGAATGACGCCCGCCGATCCCGTCGCGAGCACGCGCCACGGGCGCGTGCGCGGCGCCGCGCAGGGCGGCGTCGCGCGCTTCCTGGGCGTGCCGTACGCGGCGGCGCCGGTCGGCGCGCGCCGGCTGCGCTCGCCCGCCGCCCCCGACGCCTGGAGCGGCGTGCGCGACGCGCTCGCGCCGGCCCCGGCGGCGCTGCAGAAGCTCGGCGGCAGCCAGACCTGGCTGTACGACGCGCTGCCCGGCACCTCCGAAGACTGCCTGACGCTGAACGTCTGGACGCCGTCGCTCGCCGGCCACGCGCCGGTGCTCGTGTGGTTCCACGGCGGCGCGACGCGCAACGGCCACGGCGCGGCGGCCGCGTTCGACGGCACGGCGCTCGCGCGCCGCGGCGTCGTCGTCGTCACGGTGAGCTACCGTCTCGGCGCGCTCGGCGGCCTCGCGCACCCGGCGCTCGCGGACCCCGACACCGGGCACCGCGCCAACTGGGGGATGCAGGACAAGATCGCGGCGTTGCGCTGGGTGAGCGGCAACGTCGAAGCCTTCGGCGGCGACCCCGCGCGCGTCACGATCGCCGGCCAGTCGTCCGGCGCGACCAACGCGGTGATGATCGCGGCGAACCCGGCGCTCGGCGGCCTCTTCGCGGGTGTGATCGCCCAGAGCCCGCCGCTGTTCCAGTCGCCGATGTTCGCCGAGTTCGACGACGCCGCGCAGTACACCGAGCTGCTGGCGTCGCACGCGGGCGTGACCGTCGACCGGCTCGCACGGCTCGAAGGCCAGGCGCTGTTCGACGCGGAAGCCGCGCTGCTCGCGTCGAAGGACCTGATGGCACGCATCGGCCGGCCCCGGACCGCACCGGTGCGCGACGGGGACCTGGTCCGGGACTGGCCGTACCACGCGGCGCCGTCGCCGCTGCCGCTGCTGATCGGCTGGACCCGCGACGAGTCCCGCTTCTGGCACGACCTTCGCGACGCGCAGGGGCGCGTGCTGTCGCCGCTGCCCGTCCCCGGCGACGCCGCCGCGCTGCATGCCGAGGTGGCGAAGCTGCTGCGCCTGTACTACCCGTTCGAAGCGGCCCCCGGCGCCGGCGACGTGATCGCCGCGTACCGTGCCGGGTCGGCGCACGCGCGGCCGGCAGCGCCGGCGCCCGTCGACCCCGCGTCGACCGACGCCGCGTGGAACGCGATCTACACCGACGTCGTCTTCCGCGCTCCGATCCTGCACTTCGCGAACCGGCACGCGAACGCCGGCGCGCCGACCTTCGTCTACGAGTTCTCGCAGCCCCTCGCGCCGCCCGGGCGCGGCAGCCCGCACGCGTGTGACGTACCCTTCGTGTTCGGAACCACCGGCCACCCGCACCTCGCGGCCAAGCTCGGGCACGGGCCCGCGGTCGAAGCGCTCGCGCAGCGCGTGGGCGACGCCTGGGCCGCGTTCGTGCACGGCGCCGACCCGTCGACGGCGGCGCACCCGTGGCCTGCGTGGCGCGCCTCGCGGGCGGCCCTCGTCGGGCTGCGCTCCGATGCGACCCCGCCGGCGGACGAACGGGCCAGGGTGCCGGCAGTGCTCGCCGCGTTCGAGTAGCCCGGACGGCCGCTCCCGTCAGCCGCCCGCGCCCATCAGCGTACGCAGGTCCGCCGCGAGGTCGTCGGCGCTCATCGCGTGCGGCACCGCGAGCCGCAGCCGGCCGGCGTCGTCGAACACGTACGTCGTCGCCGTGTGGTCCACGGTATAGGACGCGCCGTTCGGGACCTTCTGGTAGAACACGCGGAACGCCTTGGCGGTCGCCTGGGTCGTCGGCAGGTCCCCGTACAGGCCCAGGAAGTCCGGCGAGAACGCCGCCGCGTACGCGCGCAGGATGGTCGGCGTGTCGCGCTCCGGGTCGACGGTCATGAAGATCACCTGCAGCCGTGCGCCGTCCGCGCCGAGCTTCTCGCGCACCGCGACCGCCCGCGACAGCGCCGTCGGGCACACGTCCGGGCACTGCACGTAGCCGAAGAACATCATCACGAACTTGCCGCGGAAGTCCGCGAGCCGGCGGGTGCGCCCGTCGGGGTCGAGCAGCGCAAAGTCGCGGCCGAACTCGGCGCCGGTGACGTCGGTCGAACGGAACGACGGACCCGCCGGGCGGCACGCCGGCAGCGCCGCGGCGAGCGCGAGCGCGGCCAGCGCGCGCCGCCGGACCGACGGTGCGCGCGGCGACGCGACAAGGGGGAATTCGTTCGGGCCGGCGGCGGGCGTCGCGACGCCCGGCACGCCCGATCGGGGCGCGGGCATCGGCGCGTCAGTGCTTGCCGTGCTCGGCCTTCGCGGGCGCGGCGAGCGCCCGCACCGGCACCTTCAGCTCGACGTTGCTCTTCGACTTGTCCTCGGCTTCGAAGACCAGCGTCAGCGCGATCGTCTCACCGGCCTTCAGCGGCTGCTTCAGGTCCATCAGCATCACGTGGTAGCCGCCGGGCTTCAGTTCGACGGTCTTGCCCGCCGGCAGCGCGAGCCCGGGGATCGCGCGCATCTTCATCACGTTGTTCTCCATCGCCATCTCGTGGATCTCGACCACGCCCGCGACGGGCGAGCTCGCCGAAACCAGCCGCGACGCCTTGGCGGCCTCCAGCTTCATGAACGCGCCGGTGGCCTTCTGGCCGGCGACGGTGCCGCGTGCCCAGGCGTCCTGGACGTTGACCTGCGCGAAGACGGGCGACACGGCGAACGCGGCGCACACGGCGACGAGACGAGTGAATTTCATGGAATGCTCCGATCGAAAGTGGAAGGGAAAGGGCGCGCGCGCGCCGGCCGCGGGCCGCGGCCGGCAACAGGCGCACGGGATTCAGGCGGAGAGTTCGGCGCGCGCGGACACGCTCGCGGCGCGCGGCGCACGTGCGCCGACCTCGCGGCGCAGGCCGCGGCGCACCTCGCCGAGCTTCGGTCCGCTGCGGCGCAGGTCGCCGTTGCGCTTGAGCGCGGCCAGGGCGCGGCACACGGTCTCGCCGGCCAGGCCGGTGATCGCGCCGATGTCCTTGAGCGGCGGGATCGGCACGACGCCGCCGTCGGCGAGCATCAGGATCAGCCGGCGCACGCGCTCGACCGGCGCGCCGCTGCGCAGCGCGAGCGCGTCGGCCGCACGGCGCTCGAGGCCGTCGAGCGCCAGGGCCAGCGCCGGCGCCGCGGGCAGCCGGGCCGGGTGGGACCAGCAGCCGAGCTCGGCGTCGACGAGCGCGAACGCGTCGAAGCCGTAGTGGCCGCTCGTGAGCGTCTCGGCGCCGAACACGTCGCCGCGAACCGCCAGGCCGGCGAACTCGCGCGAGCCGTCGGCCGCCACGCGCTCGAGCCGCACCGCGCCGCGCAGCACGCGCTTGCCGCAGCCGGGCTGGCCGGCGGCGTGGACCCGCTGGCCCGCCTCGAAGACCTGCCGCCGGCAGCCGGCGCCGGGCCCCGCGCGCAGAAGGCGCGCCACGTCGAGCGACTGGGGCTCGACTTCCATCTCAACCGGGCAATTCATCCGTTTCCCCTGGTGCATCGTCCTGGCCCTCGGGAGGGCCGCCGGGCGGGGCGGCGCGATCGCTTCGCGCACGAGCCCCGACGTCGCCCTCGGCGGGCGGCAGCGGTCAGACGAGGCGCGCGGGCGGGGCGCGCGAGCGCGCGGTCGTGGGCTCGGCCGCGGGCAGCACGAACGCGTGATCGTCCGCGGGGAGCGCGAAGGTCGCGTCGAACGGCGCCAGGCGCGCGACCTCGGCGAGCGGCGGCGCGGCCGGGCCCGCGCCGAGCAGGCAGAACGCGCAGCCGCCCGTCGACGCACCCATCGGCGCGGGGGCGTCGTCGCCCGCGAGCGCCGCGGCCACGCGCGCGGCGCTGCCGCAGATCTCGCCGAACGTGATCGGGTCGGACTGCCGGGCCGCGGCGTAGACCGTGGGGGCGAGCGCGCCCCAGACGAGCGCGATCGCGGCCAGCCAGGCGGCCTCACGCAGGTGTCGGCGCAAGCGGTCCATTCCCCGATGATACAGGGGCACCGGCGCGCGGCGTCAATCCCCGCGCGGCGCGGTCGCGATTCGCGGCACGCCGGCGCGCACCCGCGGCCCGCCGGGCGGGCGCGCCAGCGCGGTCGCGATCTGGACGGCGCCGGCCGCCAGGCCGAGCCCGACGCCGATGCGCCAGGCCAGCTCGTAGGACCCGAGCGCGTCGAACAGCCAGCCGCCGCCGAACGCGCCGGCGAAGCTGCCGAGCTGGTGGCTGACGAACGCCAGGCCCTGGATCATCGCCTGCCAGCGCAGGCCGAACATCTCCGCGACCGCGCCGGCGACCAGCGGGCCGACGCCCAGCCACAGGAATCCCATCACGGCGGCGAACAGCAGCGTGCCGCCGGGCGTCGGCGGCTGCACGAAGTACACGGCGAGGACGACCGATCGCGACGCGTAGATGCCGCCGAGCAGCACGAGCTTGTTCCAGCGCCCGCCCGCCCAGCCGAAGAAGAGGCTGCCCAGGACGTTGAACGCGCCGATCACGCCGAGCGCCTGCGCGCCGAGCATCGGGTCCATGCCGCACAGGTCGAGGTACGCCGGCAGGTGCGTGGTGAGGAAGATCAGCTGCATCCCGCACACGAAGTACGCGAGCGCCATCACGACGAACGGTGCGTGCCGCAGCGCCTGCGCGAGCGCCTGCCCCGGCCCGGCGGCCTCGGCGCCCGCGCCCGGCGGACGGGGCGGCAGGGCCGTCGCGTCGGTGCGCCCGGCGATCCACGCGGCCGGCAGCATCGCCGCGGCGAGCAGCGCGAACCCGAGCACGCCGCCGCGCCAGCCGACGTGGCTCGAGAGCACCTGGCCCAGCGGCGCCGCGAACATCGTCCCGAGCGACCCGGCGGCCGACACGATGCCGAGCACGAGGCTGCGGCGCGCCGGCGTCACGCTGCGCGACGCGACCGCGAGCGCCATCGCGGTGCCGTTGCACGCCATCGACGCGCCGATCAGCACGCCGGCCCCGACGACGACTCCGGCGACGCCCTGCGCGGTCGCGAGCGCGAGCATGCCGGCGACGTACAGCAGCGCGCCCGCGGTCATGATCGGACGGAAGCCGACCCGCACCGCGAGCGCGCCGGCGAACGGCTGCAGCACGCCCCACGCGAGGTTCTGGACCGCGACCGCGAACGTGAACTGCGCGACCGTCACGCCGATGTCGCGCGTGATCGGCGGCATGAACAGGCCCAGGCTCTGGCGCAGCCCCATCGCGAGACTGACCATCAGCGCGGCGCCGACGAGGATCGGCAGCGCGGCGCGCGGCGCGCCGGGCGAGGCCGGCGGCGCGGCGCCGGGCCCGGCGGAAGGCGGCGCGCTCACCGGCGGCGCGAGCGCGCGCAGGACGGCACGCCGCGCGTCACTCGGGCCTGATGCCCGCCGCCTTGACGACGGGCGTCCAGCGGTCGATCTCGCGCTTCACGTACGCGGTGTACTGCGCCGGCGTCGACGCCGGGACGTCGTAGCCCATCTGCACCAGGCGCTCGCGCACGTCGGTCTTGTTGACCGCGTCGACGACCGCCGCGTGCAGCTTCTCGACGATCGCCGGCGGCGTCTTCGCGGGTGCGAGCAGGCCGTAGAAGCCGTTGCCGACCAGCTCCGGATAGCCCTGCTCGGCGGTGGTCGGGACGTCCGGCAGCACCGGCGAGCGCTTCTCGGAGGCAATTGCGATCGCGCGCAGCTTGCCCGCGACCACCTGCGTGCCGGTCGGGATGTAGGCGTCGATGAAGATCGGCACGGTGCCGGCGATCGCGTCCTGGAGCGCCGGTGCGGCGCCCTTGTAGCCGATGTGCGCGAGCGGCACGCCGGCCTTCGTTCGCAGCGCCTCGCCGAGCAGGTGCGGCATCGACCCGACGCCGGCGGTCGCGTAGTTCAGGCCGCCCGGCTTGGCGCGCGCCGCGTCGACGACGTCCTTCAGCGTGCGGTACGGCGTGCCGGGGTGCGTGACGATCAGCGCCGGGATCGTCGCCACCAGCGAGATCGGCGCGAAGTCGGTGAACGGGTCGTACGGCAGCTTCATGCCGAGCGCGGTGTTCAGCGCCAGCGGGGCCGCGGCGAACAGCAGCGTGTAGCCGTCGGGCGCGGCCTTCGCGACCGTGTCGTTGCCGATCACGTTCGCGGCGCCGGGCTTGTTCTCGACGACGAAGGGCTGGCCCAGGCGCTCGGCGAGCTTGCCGGCGACCAGCCGCGCGACGGTGTCGAGCGCGCCGCCGGGCGCGAACGGCACGACCACGCGCACGCTGCGGTTCGGATAGGCGTCGGCCCCCTGCGCGTGCGCGAGCGGCGCGAGCGCCGGGAGCGCGGCCGCCGCGGCGGCGGCGCGCAGGAAACGGGAACGTGAGGTGCTTTTCATCGTGTCAGTCCCAGCTGAAGTTTCCGATCGGGTCCTGTGCGCGCGTCGAGCCGATCGGCTGGCCGCGCAGTTCCTCGGCGGCGCTGCGGTACAGGTTGCGCGAGACCACCGTCGGCACCTGGACCGCGCGCGCGTCGAGCAGGTCCGCCTTGAGCGCGCGTGCCTGCGCCACGCCCGCGCCGTCGTCCGGCCCGAGCGCGACCAGGTCCAGCACGTGCAGCGCGAGCTGCGTGTCGCCGGCGTCGGCGAGCGCCTTCGCACGCGCGATCACCGCCTGCGCGTCGGCGTCGCCGCCGAACATCGCCTCGTGCAGGTCCGCGGCCGCGAGCGCGGGCGCCACCGGGTGCAGCGTCGTCGGGTTGCGGTCCCACCAGCCGTTCTCGGAGCGCCAGATGTCGCGGATCACGTACTCGGGCGCGCCGTAGATCGGGCGCATGAACTTGTGCCCGAAGATCGCGTCCGGCAGCTCGACGTCGTGGACGATGTCGTCGAGCGACATTCCGGCGTTCATGCGCGCGACCACCGCGTCGCGCAGCCAGCGCAGCCCGGCGATCGGCACGCGCAGCACGTCCTCGACGTCCTTCGGGTCCGTGATCGGCGCGCCGAACTCGGTCGCGATCACCGCCGGGCGCAGCGCGTGCAGCGTCTCGAGCGTGCGCGCCCAGCGCACGGCATCGCGCATCGTGCGCAGCGGCGTGCCCACGTTCGGGATGCTGCGCATCACCGCGGCGCCGCCGTACAGGAAGCGCTCCGACGCCAGCCACACCGCGAGCGCGTCGTCGGTCTCGGACGGCGCCGCGATCAGCTCGACGTCGCGGTCGCCGCCGTCGATCACGAGGCGCTCGTCGAACGCGAGGTCCGGCATCACGTAGAGCTCGGCCGCCGGCAACGGAACCACGCCGCGGAACTGCCGGCTGTTCAGCCACTGCTGCAGGCCGGCGGTCTCGAGGTAGCGCCGGTAGCGCGCGCGCACGCCGCGCTGCGCGACCACCTGCGGGCGCGGCTCGCCGCGCGCCGCGGCCGCGGCGATCCAGTCGCGCACGCCGTAGTTGTAGCCGCCGTGGCCGTGGCTGTAGACGAGGTGACTGACCGGCTTGTCGGTGAGCTCGCGCAGCTTCGCGATCAGCGCGGCGGTCACGCGCCCGCCGGGGCCGGCGTCGACGACGACGACGCCGCGCGCGGTCTCCATCGCGATCGTGTTGCCCTGGCCGGGCAGCACGTGCACGCCGGGCACGACGTTCGCGAAAGTGTCGCTCGCGATCAGCAGGCGCCCGCCGCGCGGGGCCGCGTCGGGGCGCGCGCCCGCCGCCGCCGTCGGGGCGGCGCCGGACGCGCCGTTCGCCGCGGTCTTCGCGGCGCAGGGATGGGAGTCGCTCATGCCCGCCGGCCTCCTCAGGTCCACTCGAACGGCGTGTCGCCGCGCGCGCGGTCGGTGTCGCCGATCGCCTGCCCGCGCAGCATCTCGGCGTCGCTCTGCATCACCTGGCGCGACACCGCCGACGTCATCTGCGCGGCGCGCCGGTCCAGCAGCGCCGCCTTCAGTTCGCGCGCCGGCCCGACCTGGGCGCGCTGCGGCGAAGGCGCCGCGGCCACGAGCAGGTCCACGACCTGCAGCGCGCGCTGCACCTCGCCGGCATCGGCGAGCGCGCGCGCCTTCGCGAGCACGCGCGCCGGGTCGGGCAGCGCGTCGTAGCGCGCGTCGGCCGCCGCCTGCGGGCGGCTCGGGTGCAGGCTCGTCGGATTGCGGTCCCACCAGCCGTTCTCGCTGCGCCAGATCTCGCGGATCAGGTAGTCGGGGCAGCCGTAGCCGGGCTTCATGTACCGGTTCGCGAACAGCTCGGCCGGCAGCTCGACGTCGCGCAGGATCTCGAGCTCGCCCATGCCGCGGTTCATGCGCTCGACCACCTGCGCGCGCAGCCAGCGCAACGCCTTCGCCGGCACCGACAGCGCCTCGCGGATCTCGGCCGCGTCGGTCAGCGGCTTGCCGAACTCGGGAACGAGGATCGCGGGCTCCATCGCCAGGAAGCGCTCGAGCGTGCCGGCCCAGCGGATCGGGTCGCGGAAGGTGCGGAACGGCGAGCCCGCGTTCGGCAGGCTCTTGATGAACGCGCAGCCGCCCCACAGCAGCTTCACGTCGGGCAGCCAGACCGCGACCGCGTCGTCGGTCTCCGACGGCGCGTGCATCACGACGACGTCGCGCGTGCGCCCCGGGATCACGTGCTCGTCGCGGAACGTGACGTCGGGCATCCGGAACCAGCGCGCCGGCGGGTCCGCCGGATACGGCGAGCGGAACTGGCGCGTGTGCGTGAGCGCCTGCAGCCCGCCGGTCTCGCGGTAGCGCCGGTAGCGATGCGGCAGCCGCTCGTGCGCGACCACGCACGGCGGGCGGTCACCGCGTGCGCGCGCCTCGTCGAACCAGTCCTCGGCGCCGTTGTTGTAGCCGACGTGCCCGTGGCTGTAGACGATGTGCGTGACCGGCAGCTCGCTCACCGCGCGCACGTGCGAGATCATCCGCGCCGTCACTTCCTTGCCGGGGCCGGCGTCGACCAGCACGAGGCCGTCGCCGTTCGACACGGCGAGGCTGTTGCCCTGCCCGCCGATCGTCCAAACGCCCGGCGCCCACTGCACCGCCGGGTTCTTCTGCATCAGGATGTCGGTGCCCGCCATCGATCGTTCCTCGTCGCCTCGATTCGTTCGTCGCCCCGTGCGCGCGTCGGCGCCCGCCGGGGAGCGCCGCCGGCGTCAGCCTTGCGAGCGCTCCAGCGCGTCGAGCCGCGCCAGGTGCCAGGGTTCGTCGCCGAACAGGTTCGCCGCGGCCGCGAGGCGCTTGTAGTAGTGGCCGACCGCGTACTCGTCGGTCATGCCGATCGCGCCGTGCAGCTGCACGCCGTCCTCGCCGACGGCGCGGCCCTGCGCGCACACGAACGCCTTGGCGAGCGACACGGCGCGCGCGCGCCGCGGGGCGGTGTCGGCCAGCGCGTCGACCGCCGCCGCGGTCAGCGCGCGCGCCTGCTGCGCGGCGACCCACAGGTCGACGAGCCGGTGCTGGATCACCTGGTTCGACGCGATCGTGCGCCCGAACTGCTTGCGCGCGAGCACGTACTCGCGCGTCATGTCGATCAGGCGGTCCATCGCGCCGACACACTCGGCGCACAGCATCGCGGTCGCGTGGTCGAGCGCGGCCTCGACCGCGGACCACGCGCCGCCGGCCGCACCCAGGCGCGCCGCCGGCGGCACGCGCACGCCGCGCAGCGCGACGTCCGCGGTCTGGCGCCCGTCGTACGTGGGCAGCGCGCGCACGTGGACGCCCGGGGCGTCCGCCGGCACCGCGAACAGCGACAGTCCGTCGGTGGCCCGCGCGTCGCCGTGCTCGCGCGCGAGCACGAGCAGCGTGCGCGCGGCGCCGCCGCCCAGCACCAGCGTCTTGCGGCCGTCGATCAGCAGGCTGCCGTCCGCGCCGGGCAGCGCGCGCGTCGCGACGTCGAACGCGTCGTGGCGGCCCTGGCGCTCGAACGCGGCGAGCGCGAGCATCGACTCGCCTGCGGCGAGCGCCGACAGCAGCGGCGCGGCCGCCGTCGCGCCCTGCGCGTGCAGCGCCGCGAGCAGCGGGCCGGCGAGCCCGGTGTTCGCGAGCCAAGGTTCGGCGGACAGCGCGCCCCCCAGCTGCTCGGCGACCAGCGCCGCCTCGAGCGCGCCGCCATAGCCGCCGCAGGCCTCGGGCAGCCCGAGCCCGAGCCAGCCCATCTCGGCCATCTCGCGCCAGTGCTCGCGCGAGAAGCCGTCCGTGCTCGCGAGCGCCGCCTGGCGCTGCTCGAAGCCGTAGCGTCGCTCGGCCCACTTGCGCGCCGCGTCCAGCAGCATCCGCTGCTCGTCGTCGAGCAGGCTCGCCGCGCCCGGTGCCGTGATCTGCGTCATCGTGCCCCCCTCACAGCCCCAGCACCTGCTTGGCGAGCACGTTGTGCTGCACCTCGCTGCTGCCTCCGGCGATCGTGTAGCCGCGCGTGACGAAGCGGCGCGCCGACGCGGTCGCCGCGAACTCGTGGCGCGGCGCATCGGCGAACGGGTCGCTGCCGGCGGCCGCCGGCGACGGCAGCTCGCGGTGCGCGCGCGCGTCGTACGCGACCGAGTCCGGCCCGATCGCGTCCACGGTCAGGTTCTCCATGTCCTGGATCAGCCGGCTGCCGACCAGCTTGAGCATGCCGGTCTCCGGCCCCAGCCCCTGGCCGGATTCGACGATGCGCCGGTAGCGCAGCACGGTCGCCGACAAGGCTTCCAGCCGCACCTCGAGCTCGCGGTAGCGCCGCTGGAACCACGCGCGGCGCTCGAGCGGCTCGCCGGCCTCGCGCACCTCGCGCCCGATCGCGCGCAGCCGCGCGAGCCGGCGCCGGTTCTCGCCCACGCGCGAGAGGTTCAGCCGCTCGTGCTCGAGCAGCGACTTCGCCACGCTCCAGCCGTGGTTCTCGTCGCCGACGCGGTGGTCCACCGGCACGCGCACGCCGTCGAAGAACACCTGGTTGAAGTAGCGCCAGCCGTGGATGCCAATGATCGGGCGCAGCGTCACGCCGGGGCTCTTCATGTCGATCAGCAGCACGCTGATGCCCTGCTGCGGGCGCGCCTCGCGGTCGGTGCGCACCAGGCAGAAGATCCAGTCCGCGTACTGCGCACCGGAGGTCCAGATCTTGCTGCCGTCGACGACGTAGTCGTCGCCGTCGCGCACCGCGCGCGTGGCGAGCGACGCGAGGTCCGAGCCCGCGTTCGGCTCCGAGTAGCCCTGGCACCACCAGTGCTCGAGCGACAGGATCTTCGGCAGGAAGTGCTGCTGCTGCGCGGGCGAGCCGTGGTGGATCAGGATCGGCCCGACCATCTCGAACGTGATCCCGGCGCCCTCGGGCGCGTGGCCGAGCACGAGCTCCTCCTGGAACACCGCGCGCTGCGCCGGCGTCCAGCCCGGGCCGCCCCAGCGCTGCGGCCAGTTCGGCACCAGCCAGCCGCGATCGCGCAGCCGCCCGAGCCACTCGAGGTGCTCGGACTTGTCGAGCTCGACGCCCAGGCGCACCTTCTCGCGCACGCGCGCCGGGAGCTGCGCGCGGACGAACTCGCGCACCTCGTCGCGAAACGCCTGCAGGTCGCTCACGGCCTCACCCGCCGGGCGATGATGCGCTTGCCGATCGCGGCGCGGTGAACCTCGGAGGCGCCGTCGTAGATCCGGAACGGGCGCAGCTTCAGGACGATGGCCGCGATCGGCGCGTCGCCGCTCATGCCCAGCGCGCCGGTGAGCTGCGCGGCACGGTCCGCCACGCGGTTGACCGCCTCGCTGACGAACACCTTCGCCATCGACGACTCGTGGCGGATCGACTCGCCGGCGTCGAGCCGGCGGGCGACGTCGGTGGTCATCAGCCGCGCGGCGTACAGGTCCATGTGCGAGTCCGCGATCATCGCCTGCACCTGCTGGTGCTCGGCGAGCCGCGCGCCGAACGACTCGCGCGTCGCGACGTAGCCCTGCGCGACCTCGAGCGCGCGCGCGGCCAGCCCGGTCGAGCGCATGCAGTGGAACAGGCGCGCGCCCTCCAGGCGCAGCTGCGCGTACTCGAGCCCCTTGCCGGGTTCGCCGATCAGCGCGTCGTCGGCGACGAAGCAATCGCGCAGGCGCACCTCGCCGTGGCCGCCGTGCGAGAACGGGTCGATCGACGGCACGCTGCGCACGACCTCGAAGCCGGGGTTGCCGGCCTCGACCAGGAACCAGGTCACGCCCTCGTCGGCGCGCGCGACCACGATCGTGAACGCGGCGCCGACCGCGCCCGAGCTGAACCACTTGTGGCCGTCGAGGACCCAGCCGCCCGCGACGCGGCGCGCGGTGGTGCGGATCATGCGCGGATCGGAGCCGACGCCGGGCGCGGGCTCGGTCATCGAGAACCCCGAGCGCACGCGCCCGTCGAGCAGCGGCGGCAGCCAGCGCCCGCGCTGAGCCGGCGACGCGATCCGCAGCAGCGTGTCGATGTTCGGCTGGTCGGGGGCCGCGCAGCCGAGCGCGCCGGCGCCGAGGAAGCTGCGCCCGGCCTCGCCGAACACGCGCACGCACTCGACCCAGTTCAGTCCCAGCCCGCCGTGCTCGGGCGCGAGCTGCGGCAGCACGAGGCCGCGTGCGCGCGCCTGCGCGCGCAGCTCGCGCGTGACGTCGTCGAGCCACCCGATGTCGTGGCCGCGGGACATGTCCTCGCGCGGGATCGCGCACTCCTCGACGAAAGCGCGCACCTTCGCGCACAGCGCGTCGAGCTCGGCCGGGCTCACGACACCCTCCCGGGCTTGCGCGACGCGGTCGCGGCGAGCGGGTCGTGCGCGGCCGCCGTGTCGAACCACTCGCGCGGGGCACGCAAGGCGCCCGCCGCGCGGATCGACGACTTGATCCGCGCGACGCCCTGGGGCGGGAACGCGGCGATGCGCTGCGCGAGCGCGCACGCGCGCTCGACCACCTGCGCGTCCGGCACGGCCTCGGTCGCGACGCCGAGGCGCACGAGCTCGGGGCCGGCGACGCGGTCGCCGAGCAGCGCGAGCCGCGCGGCCACCGCCTCGGAGTGCCGCAGCAGCAGCCACGCGATGTTCTTCGGCGCCCCCATGCCGAGCTGCACCTCGCCCACCTGCAGGAACGCGGTCTCGCCGCACACGAGCAGGTCGGCCGCGATCGCGAGCGCCGCGCCGCCGTTGATCGCGTAACGCTCGAGCGCGCCGACGATCGCCTTGCGGCTCTCGATCAGCGCGCAGTGAACCTCGTGCCACAAGGAGGTGAAGCCCGCGACCCAGTCGGGGGCGGGCGTCTCGTTGAACGCCTTGAGGTCGAGGCCGGAGCAGAACGCCCCGCCCTCGCCGCGCAGCACGATCGCGCGCACCGCGTCGTCGGCGTTCAGCTCGTTCAGCGCCGCGAGCATCGCCTGCGCGAACGGGCCGTCGATCGCGTTCTTGCGATCGGGGCGGTTCATCACCAGTTCGGCCCAGCCGTCGTGGCGGTCGATCCTGATCGGGTTCACGGTTCGTCTCCTCGTCGCACGGTCACGCGCCGCGCAGTGTCGCGCGCGGCCGATGATAGGTCATCGGGCGGCGTCACCCTTTCGCAAATGCGGAATCCGGCGCGAACGCCCCCGACTCCACCTTCACGTCGACGATCTCGCCGCTGTAGCGGAACGCGCCGTGCTTCTCGCGCAGCGCCCAGCTCACCGGCGCGCGCCGGTCGATGCCGATGTCCAGGCCCTCGTGGAAGCCGTACATCAGCGTCGGGCTCAGGTCCTGCCACGCCCCGGCGTTCGTGCCGTCGATCACCATGCGCCCGCGTCCCCTGCGCCCGCCCAGCGCCTCGTACTCGATCGTCGCGCGGCGCTCGCCGCCGCCGGCCGCGATCGCCATCGGCTCGAGCGTGCGGTACTCGCCGAAGCCGTTGTAGAAGAACTTCAGCGCGCCGTCCTCGACGTACATCACCATGCCGCCCATCACCTCGCCGAGCGCGAACAGCACGCCCTCGTCGCCGGGACCGTAGCGGAACGTCGTGTGGATCTTGAACGAGCGGTCCGCCACCAGCGGCACCACGCGCCAGCGGTGCACGGTCTGCGAGCCCGGCAGGAAGCGGCGCGTGCCCGACTCGGGCGGGCGCAGGTGCGGCGGCAGCTGGTTGAACTTCTGGATCGGCAGCCGGTTGTCCAGCGGGTAGACCGCGTTGCCCCACGCGGTCGCGTCGAACGCCTCGACCAGCTCGCGCAGCTTGTCCGGGTGCTTCGCGCCGAGGTCCACGGACTCCGAGAAGTCGTCGGCGTGCCGGTGCAGCGTCCAGCGGTCGAAGTCGATCGGGCCGCCGCGCACCTGCAGCGACACCGCGACCCAGCCGTCGCGGTAGAACGCGCGGTTCGCCCAGCACTCGTAGTACTGCTCGGCGCGCGCCGACGGCGCGCGCGCGTCGCGCAGCGAAGGCGCGAAGCTCACGCCCTGGATCGGCATCGCCGGCTTGCCGTGCGAGGTCGTGAGCGCCGGCACGCCGGCGAGATCCAGCAGCGTCGGCATCACGTCGGTCACGTGCGTGAACTGCGTGCGCACCGCGTCGCGATCGGCGATTTCCTTCGGCCAGGACACGATCATGCACACGCGCCGCCCGCCGCCGCCGGTGTAGGTCTTGAACGACGGGAAAGGCGTGTTGCTGACCTGGCCCCAGCCCATCGGGTAGAGCGCCGACACGCGGCCGGTGCCGATGTGCTCGCGCATGCCGACGTCGTGGTCGACCGGCAGCGGCGACAGGCCCGCGAAGCGGCGGTTGAAGTGGATCGCGCCCGCCGGCCCGCCCGAGCTCGTGCCGCCGTTGTCGGACGAGAAGACGAAGATCGTGTTCTCGAGCTCGCCCATCGCGTCGATCTGCGCGACCAGCCGGCCGACGTTCTGGTCGACGCAGTCGAGCATCGCCGCGTACGTCTCCATGTGGCGCACGAAGAGCTCGCGCTGCTCGGCCGGCACGTCTTCCCACGCGGGCACCGACGGGTCGCGCGGCGAGAGCTGCGCGTCCGCCGGCACCAGCCCCATCGACTTCTGCTTGGCCAGGCGCGCCGCGCGGACCGCGTCCCAGCCGGCGTCGTAGCGGCCGCGGTACTTCGCGAGGTCGCAGTCCTTGGCCTGCAGCGGGCCGTGCACCGCGTTGTACGCGAGGTAGAGGAAGAACGGCTGCGCCGCGTCGTCGTTGCGCACGGTGCGCACGAACGACATCGCCTTGTCGGTCCAGTCGTCGGTCGCATAGTAGTCGGGCGGGTACTCGTCGATCGGCGCGAGCATGTTGTTGTGCATGATCCGCGCCGGGAAGAAGTAGCTGGTCTCGCCCTCGAGGAAGCCGTAGAAGCGCTCGAAGCCGCGCTGAGTCGGCCAGGTCTCGTTGGGCGTCGCGCCGTTGGTCGAGTTGTGCCACTTGCCGATGCCGATCGTCGCGTAGCCGGCGGCCTTCAGCGTCTCGGCGATCGTCGGCGCCTCGAGCGGGATGTCGCCCGAGTAGCCGGGGAAGCCGGGGTTGTTGTTCGCGAGCCAGCCGGTGGCGACCGCGTGCGCGTTGCGCCCCGTCAGGAGGGCCGCGCGCGCCGGCGAGCAGATCGGGTGCGTCGTGTAGTGGTTGAAGCGCACGCCGCGCCGCGCGAGCGCGTCGATGTTCGGCGTGGCGATCTCCGAGCCGTAGCAGCCGAGGTCGGAGTAGCCCATGTCGTCCATGTAGATCACGACGATGTTCGGGCTGCCGGGGCGCGCGGTCTTCGGCGCCGGCCACCACGGCTGCGATTCCTCGCGCGTGCGGCCGATGCGGCCCTGGAAGTCGGGGTAGAGGGTCGTGCCGGGGGTCGTCATCGCAGGGTCTCCATGGGATCGGTGATGTCCGGCGTCAGCGCGTCACGCGCCGGTTCTGCGCATGCTCGAGGAACGCGCTGCCCGGCTCGCCGAGCGCGTCGGCCTCCGCGATCCGCGGCAGGCGGCGCGGCGCCGCGACCGCCATCGCGCCGCGACCGCCATCGCGCGCGGCCGGCCGACTCGCGCAGCATGGTCGAACGCGCACGCGCAGACAGTCACGAAGCCGACAATTCCGGCCGCCCTCGCGGCGGCGCGCCGAACGCGACGCTGCGCACCGGACGGCGCGACACCGAACGGAACGCGATCGCGCGGACGCGCTGCTGCGGGTCCGTCCGGCGACCCATAATCGGCAGACCGCACGCACGAGGCCCGCGAACCATGCCCGAAGCTGCCCGCCCGGATCCCGAGATCGGCACCGCGATCGACGCCGCACGCGCCGCGGTGCACGCGTTCGTCGACGCGTTCAATCGCGGCGATCAGCCGGCGATCGCCGACGCATTCAACTTCCCGCACGTGCGGCTGGCCGGCGGCGCGTTCACCTCGTTCGCCGACCGCGCGGACTTCCTCGGGCGGCGCGCGCCGGTCAACGCCGCGCTGCGCGACGAGGGCTGGCACCACACGGTGCTCGAGTCGATCGAGGTGGTGCACGCCGGCCGCGACAAGGTCCACCTGAGCATGCGATTCACGCGCCATCACGTCGACGGCACGGTCTACGCGGATTTCCCGACGCTGTGGATCGCGACCCGCCAGGCGGGGCACTGGGGCATCCAGTTCCGGTCGAGCTACCTGACCTGAGGTCAGCCCTTTCCGCCCGCGAGCCGCGCCGCGAACTTGCGCATGCCGCCGAGCCAGCGGTCGTAGCCGCCGGCCTTGCGCTGGAAGTACTCGATCACCTGCGGGTGCGGCAGGATCAGGAACTCCTCGCGCTCGATGCCGGCGACCACGCAGTCGGCGACGTCTTCGACCGACATCACGCCGTCGGCGCGCGCCGCCGACGATCCGGCGCGCCCGCTGATCATCGGCGTGTCCACCGCCTGCGGGCACAGCACCGACACGCGGATGCCCTGCGCGCCGTACTTCACCGACAGCCACTCGGCGAGCGCGACCGCCGCGTGCTTGCTGACCGCGTAGGTCGCCGACGGCAGCGACGTCAGCAGCCCCGCGGCCGACGCGGTCGACAGCAGGTAGCCCTCGCCGCGCGCGCGCATGCCCGGCAGCACCGCCCGCGCCGCGTACAGGTGCGCCATCACGTGCACCTGCCAGTTGAGCTGCCAGTCGGCGTCCGGCGTGGTCTCGTCGCCGTCGCGGATCAGGCCGGCGTTCGAGAAGAACGCGTCGACGTGGCCGAAACGCGCGTCCGCGGCGGCCACGAGCGCGCGCACCTGCGCCTCGTCGCCGACGTCGCAGGGCACCGCGAGCGCGGGAACCGCTGCGCCCGCGCCCGCACCGTCGCGCGCGAGCTCCGCGGCCAGCGCGTCGAGCGCGTCGCGCCGGGGGGCGACGTCGGCGAGCACGAGCCCGCGCGGCCGCTCGGCGGCGAAGCGCACGGCGAGCGCGCGGCCGATGCCGCTGGCGGCGCCGGTGATCACGATGCAGCGATCGGTCAGTTTCATCGACGGGTTCCTTCGCGGCCGGTTGGGCCCGGCGCCCGGCGCGCGCGGCGGGCGCGGCGGGCGCGGATTGCGGGACGTCAGTGATGCGCGCGCCCGCGCGGCGGGTTCAGGGCGTCACTTTCGAGTCGGCGATCAGCTGCTTCCACGCGACCAGGTCGGACTGCAGCACGGCGGCGTACTCTTCCGGCGTCGTCAGCATCGGCGCCGGCGCGTTCTGGCGCTGCTCGAAGAACGCGATCGTCTCGGGCAGCTTCAGCCACGCATTGAGCACCTGGTTCAGCCGCGCGATCACCGGCGCGGGCGTGCCTTTCGGCGCGAACAACCCGTAGGACGCCTGCGCCTCGCTCGGGATGCCCTGCTCGCCGAGCGTCGCGACGTCGAGAATCTGAGGCAGGCGCTTTTGCGAGGCGACGGCGATCGCGCGCACCTTTCCGGAGCGAATGTGCGGCATCGGCGACGCCGAGTCGATCCACGCGATCGGCACGACGCCCGAGATGACGTCGGGCGAGATCTGCGACACCGTTTTGTAGGGCACGTGCGCGGCACGCAGCCCGGTGCGGTTCTTGACCATCTCCATGACCAGGTGACCGCCGGACGCGATGCCCCACGACGCGTACGTCAGCGTGTCGCCCTTCGTTTTCGTCCACTCGACGAGTTCCTTGAGGTTGCGCGCCGGCACGTCGGGGTGGACGATCAGCACGTTGCCGCCGCCGCCGCCGATGCGTCCGATCGGCGCGAAGTCCACGAGCGGGTCGTGCGACATCTTCGGCAGCAGCAGCTTGTTGCCGATCAGCGCCGCCGAGAACGAGATCAGCAGCGTGTACCCGTCGGGCGGCTGGCGCACCACCGCCTCGTGCGCGAGGATGCCGTTGGCGCCCGGCTTGTTGTCGACGACGCAGTTCGTCTTCAGCTCGCGCGCGAAGTACTCGGCCATCGGCCGCGCGAAGAGGTCGGCGCCGCCTCCGGCCCCGCTGGGGATGACCACGCGGATCGTGCCGCTGCCCGGCCACGCCTGCGCGCCGGCGGGCCGCCAGGCGCCGGCGAGGGGGAGTGCCGGCAGCACCGCGAGCAGTCGGCGACGCGCCGACGTCTGGATCGTCTTCATCGAGGGTCCTCCTGTAATGTCCGCCGGCTGGCCGAAGGGCCGGCCCGACGAGCTATTCGCCGGCGATCCTGGCGAGCGCCGGCGCGTCGATCACGTCGATGCGCGCATAGGCGAGCCGCAGCACGCCCTCGCGTTCGAGCGCCTTCAGTTCCAGGTTCAGCCGCTGCCGCGACACGCTCAGCATGCCGGCGAGCGACTCCTGAGACAGGTCCACCGAGAACCCGGCCGAGCCCCGCACGCGGCCCGCGGACGCGCGGTGCAGCGACAGCAGCAGCCGGGCGATCCGCTGCTGCGAGGGCAGCAGGGAGCTGTCGGCGAGGAAGTTGTAGGCGTTGCGCGCGCGCCGGCACAGGTGCGCGATCACACCCTGCGCCAGCGCGGGCTCGTCGCGCATCGTCGCGAGGAACACTTCGCGCGGGATCAGCAGCACCGCCGTGTCGTCGTCGTGCGCCGTCGCCGTGTACGTGGACGGCCTGCCGTCGATCACCGGCACCAGGCTCGAGACCCGTCCCGGCCCGAGGTAGGCGACGATCAGGCGCCGCCCCTCGACGTTCGTGACGCTGATCTCGAGGCGGCCCGCGGCGACCACCAGCACGTGGTCCGCCGACGCGTCGCGATGCTGGACGGGCTCGCCCGCGCCGTAGCGCCGCAGCTTGCTCGCCGCCGCCAGCCGCAGCAGCGTTTCCTCGCCGGTCGCCGCGATCCAGGGCACGTCGCGCAGGATCTCGTCCGCGCAGGCGTCGGCCGGCTTCTTCTTCGTGAGGTGGGGCGAAGCGGGTCTGGGCGGCATGAGGCGGGAGCGCCCCCGCGGTGTCGGGCCGAAGGGCGTCCGACGGCGATGGTATCGCGCCGCCCCGGCGCCGACGGATCAGGGATGACGCGGATGGACAACGCGGGCCCGAAAGCCCGCGCGCTCGCCTCGTGTCCCCCGACCGCCGGCCCGTGAGGGCACCGGCGCGGAGGCGGGTCACGTTCAGAAGCGGTGCGTGATGCCGAAGCCCCAGAGCTGCGCGTTGTCGCCGCCGTTCTGGGTCGTCACGCCGCCCAGCGAGACCGCCGAGACGTCCTTGTTGTTCAGCAGCAGCAGGCGGCCGTACAGCGTCGTGCGCTTGCTCAGGTCGTAGTCGTAGCCGAGCGTCACGGCGACCTGGTCGCGCGCGCTGTTCTGCACGTTGCGCCACACCGCGCCCGCGATCGCGCGCGAGGTTCCGAACGAGTACTGCACGCTCAGGTTCAGCAGCGTGGCGTCGGGCACGCCGGCGACGTCGGTGCTCTGCTTGCCCCAGGAGCCGCCGACCCACCACTGCTTGCCCTGGTAGTGCGCGCCCAGCACGTACGACTTCGACGTCGTGGGGCTGGCCACCGGCGCGGCGCCGGTGCCGCTCTTGCGCTGCTGCGCGCCGAAGCCCACGTGCCACGGGCCGTTGGCGTAGGCCAGGCTGCCGCTCACGTAATTCCCGCTCGACTTGCTGTTGATCTGGGACTCGCCCGGCGCGTACATGAACTTGCCCTGCACGGGAAACTTGCCCGGCGACGCGTACAGGACCGCGTTGTCGGCCCGCGCCGCCCACGGCAGCAGGCCGGTCTGCGCGTCGGTCTGCGCCCACAGGATCACCGGCGAGAACACGGTGTTGTTGCCGAACGGATCGACCTTCAGCGTCTGGAGGAAGATCGGCGTGTACTGGCGGCCCAGCGTGATGGTGCCCCAGGGGGCTTCCATGCCCACGTAAGCCTGGCGCATGAAGCCGGCCTGCGCCGCCCCGAGGTTCAGGCCGAGCGCGGCCTGGCCGGTGCTCGGGTCGAACCCGCCTTGCAGGTCGTACAGCGCGGTGTAGCCGCCGCCCAGGCCGTCGCGGCCGCGGAAGCCGTACTGCGACGCCAGGATGCCGCCGTCGCCGACGCGCACCGCGCTGACGTTGGAGCCGGACTTTCCGTAGCCGACGTAGGAGTCGACGACACCGTACAGGACGGACGTGTTCTCCTGCGCGATCGCCGTGGTGCCCACGGCGGCGAGCGCGATACCCACCAGACTGCGACGCATCTGCTGTCTCCCTCTTGCCTTCGTTTAGCGTTGTCCGTGACCCGCGGGCCCGCACGGCGCGGCCTCCGACGGTCCGGAACACGCGGCGAGACTAACCGCGCCACGAATTCCGAACAGTCACGCTGACGACAATTTGACATTTCGCATTGCGGACGGTCCAGCCCCTGTCATTGCGAAGTGGTCCGCGCACCACACATCGAGGGTTTTCCGGAATATCCTCGTGCCCCCGTCAGGAAACCCACGCTTCGCGCCACGCGCTTCGCCCATGAACCCGAATCCCGCCCCCGCGCGCCCCGGCTGCGCGCCTTTCGCCCGCGCGCCGATGGCGCACGCAGCACCGTGCCCGGCGTCCGCGCCCTCCTCCGCGGGAGCGTCCGCGCCCTCCTCCGCGGGAGCGTCCGCGAGCACCACGGCACCGACCCGTCCGGGCGCGCCGGCGCCGGCCCCGCGCGACCGGGAGCTCGCACCGTGCTGAAACGACTCGCCTTCACGCTGCTCGCGCTCGCGCTGCTCGCGGCCTCGGTCTTCGCCGGCGTCGGCGGCACGCAGGGCGTGCTGCTGCTGTACGCGCGGCTGGTGGTGCGCGAGCAGGCGGCGCCGCCCCGGGCGGTGACGTGGGCGGGCGCGCCGCCTGCGGCGCCGGGCGCCGGGCGCCGCCCGCCGAACGTGGTGCTGATCGTCGCCGACGACCTCGGCATCAACGACCTGACGTTCGCCGGCGGGGGTGTCGCCGGCGGCGCGGTGCCGACGCCGCGCATCGACTCGATCGCGCGCGACGGCGTGGACTTCCGCACCGGCTACGCGGGCAACGCCACCTGCTCGCCGTCGCGCGCGGCGCTGCTGACCGGGCGCTACCCGACCCGGTTCGGGTTCGAGTTCACGCCGGTCCCGGTCGCGTTCTCGCGCCTCGTCGCCGGCCACGTCGCGCCCGGCTCGGCGTACCGCTCGGTGTACCACTCGGAGCTCGAGCGCACGTCGCCGCCGTACGAGCGGATGGCGCTGCCGGCGAGCGAGGTGACGATCGCGAAGCTGCTCAAGAGCGCCGGCTACCGGACGATGCACGTCGGCAAGTGGCACCTCGGCGAAACGCCGGAGTCGTCGCCGAACGCGCACGGCTTCGACGACAGCCTCGGGTTCATGGCGGGCGCGTCGATGTTCCTGTCCGAGAACCACCCGGACGTCGTCAACTCGCGCCAGGGTTTCGACCCGATCGACCAGTTCCTGTGGGCCGCGCACCCGTACTACGTGCGCTTCAACGGCGGCGCGTCGTTCCAGCCCGCCCGCTACATGACCGACTACCTGACCGACGAGGCGATCGCCGCGATCTCGGCGAACCGGAACCGGCCGTTCTTCCTCTACCTCGCGTACAACGCGCCGCACACGCCGCTGCAGGCGCTTCGCGACGACTGGGAAGCGCTCGGGCAGATCCGCGATCCGGTGCTGCGCGTGTACGCGGCGATGATCCGCTCGCTCGACCGCAACGTCGGCCGCGTGCTGGACGCGCTCGCCGCGCAGGGCCTCGCCGACGACACGCTGGTGATCTTCACCAGCGACAACGGCGGCGCCCACTACGTCGGGCTGCCCGACCTGAACAAGCCGTACCGCGGGTGGAAGGCGACGTTCTACGAGGGCGGCGTGCGCGTGCCGTTCTTCATGCGCTGGCCGCGAGCGATCCCGAAGCGCACCGCGTTCGAGGCGCCGGTGTCGCACTTCGACGTGTTCGCCACCGTCGCGGCCGCCGCCGGCGTGGCGCCGCCGTCGGATCGCCCGATCGACGGCGTGGACCTGATGCCCTTCGTGGCCGGCGCGCGCCCCGGGCGCCCGCACGAGACGCTGTTCTGGCGTTCCGGCGACTACCGTGCGATCCGCTCGGGCGACTGGAAGCTGCAGGTGGTCGGGCGGCCCGCGCACGAGCGGCTGTTCCTGCTGTCCGACGACCCGACCGAGCGGCGCGACCGCGCGCGGGCCGAGCCGGGCAGGGTCGCCGAGCTGCGCGCGCAGCTCGCGGGCTTCGAGCGCGGGCAGGCGCCGCGGATCTGGCCTTCGCTGATCGAGGTGCCGATCACCGTCGACAAGACGCTGAAGGAGCGGATGCTGGCGGACGACGAGGTCGTGTACTGGTGGAACTGAGCGGCGCGGCCCGCGGCGCCGGGCCGCGTTGACAGCGGCAATACCGTACACTACTGTATTGTCCCTTCGCCGGCCCGGAGCGCGCCATGACCGACCTCGTCGTTCGCCGCCTGCTGATCGACCTGAACACCCCGTTCCCCGCGCGCTGGAACGGCGGCGACGCGTTCCGATCGGCGCTGTTCAACGCGCTGTCGATGAGCTTCCCGGTCGGCGAGCAGTACTTCATCGACTCGGTGCGCGCCGGCCTGAAGGGGCTGCCCGACGCCGAGCGCGAGCGGCTGGCCGCCGAGGTCCAGGGCTTCATCGGCCAGGAGGCGACGCACCGGCGGCTGCACGGCCTGTTCAACGGCCACCTCGAGAAGCAGGGCTACCGCAACGAGATCGAGCGCCGCGCCGGCCGCCGGATCGAGGCGAACGCTCACCGCGATGCGCGCCTGCACCTGGCCGCCACCGCCGCCACCGAGCACTTCACCGCGCTGCTCGCCGACTGGCTGCTGCGCCACCCGGAGTCGCTCGACGGCGCCGAAGACCGCCTGCGCACGCTGTGGCACTGGCACGCGGCCGAGGAGTCCGAGCACCGCTGCACCGCGTTCGACCTCTACGTCGCGGCCGGCGGCAACCACGAGTGGCGGGTCAGGCTGTTCCACTACGTGACCGTGACCTTCCTCGCCGACGTCACCCGCCAGACGATCCGCAACCTCTGGCACGACCGCGCGCTGCTGCGCTGGAGCACGTGGAAGAGCGCCTGGCGCTTCCTGTTCTCCGAAGACGGCATGGTGCGCGGCAACGTCGCCGCGTGGCGCGCCTACAAGGCCCCCGCCTTCCACCCCTCGCAGCACGACGACCGCCGCTCGCGCGAGTGGCTGGCCGGCCACGCGGCGCAGTACACGGTCGTCGGGCAGGCCCGCTGACGATGCCGGGCTGGATCGGCGTCGCGGTCGCGACGATCGCGCTCTACGCGCTCTTCCTCGCCTGGTACGGCGGGCGCGGCAAGGCGCTCACGCGCGACGAGACCGAGCGCTTCCTCGCCGAACTCGGCGCGCGCGCGAACGACGACGCGAGCCGCGCCGCGCTCGACGCGGTGCGCGCGCTGGTCGAGCGCGACGACGGGCGCGAGTTCGTGATGCAGAACCTCGTCCGCCACCGGGCGAAGGCCGCGTATCCGCCCGGCTCGGGGTTCGGCGACGACCCCCGCGAGGCCGACCGCCGCTACGGCCGCCTGATCCTCTGGCCGCTGCTCAGGAACGGCAGCCACCCGGTGTTCATCGCGCGCCGCGCCGGGCGCTTCATCGAGCCCGACGGCTGCGACGACTGGCACTACGTCGCGATGGTGCGCTACCGCAGCCGGCGCGACTTCCTCCGCTTCGCGCTCGCGATCGAGCGCGACGACATCGTCGTCCACAAGTGGGCGGCGATCGAGAAGACGCACGTGTTCCCGGTGCGCCCGATGGCGAGCCTGATCGTCGTGCGCACGGGGGTCGCCGCGCTGCTCGCGCTCGCCGGCACCGCGCTCGCGCTGGCGCTCGCATGACGGGCGGGCGGTGGCCGCGAGGGTCGCGATGAAGTGGCGCCGCCGGCTGGCGGCGGCGGGGGTCGCGGTCGCGGCGCTCGGCGCGTTCGCGTGGTCGAACCGGATGTGGGTGCTGCAGTACTCGCTCGGCTGGACCACCGACGTCGTCCACCCGCGCGAGGCGTACCGGCCGCTCGCGTGGCAGCCCGGCCCCGAGGCCCCCGCGCGCCCCGCCGACGAGCGTCCCCCGAACGTCGTCGTGATCCTCGCCGACGACCTCGGCATCAACGACGTCTCGACGAACGGCGGCGGCATGGCCGCGCTCGGCGTGCCCACGCCCGCGATCGACTCCATCGCGCGCGACGGCGTCGTCTTCGAGCGCGGCTACGCGAGCGCCGCCGTGTGCACCCCTTCGCGCGCCGCGCTGCTGACCGGCCGCTACCCGTGGCGCTTCGGCACCGAGTTCACGCCGACGCCGGGCGCGATGGCGCGGGTCGCGGGGCGGCTCTTCGCCGACCCGAACGCGCTGCACCCGGTGCTCGTCGACGAAGCCCGGGCGCGCGCCGCCAAGGACTTCAACGAGCAGGGAATGCCGGCGTCCGAGCGCACGATCGCGGAAGTGCTCAAGGACCGCGGCTACCACACGGTGCACATCGGCAAGTGGCACCTGGGCAGCACGCCCGAGATGCGCCCGAACCACCAGGGCTTCGACGAGAGCGTGTTCCTCGAGAGCGCGCTGTACCTGCCCGAGGACGACCCGCGCGTGGTCAACTCGAAGCAGGACTTCGACCCGATCGACCGCTTCCTGTGGCCGAACATGCGCTTCGCCGCGAGCTACAACGCGGGCAGGTGGTACGAGCCGCCGAAGTACCTGACCGACTACTACACCGACGAGGCGGTGGCCGCGATCCGCGCCAACCGCCACCGGCCGTTCTTCATGTACCTGGCTCACTGGGGCGTGCACACGCCGCTGCAGGCGGCGCGCGAGGACTACGACGCGCTCGCGCACATCCCCGACCACCGCCGGCGCGTCTACGCGGCGATGGTGCGCGCGCTCGACCGCGGCGTCGGGCGCGTGCTCGGCGCGCTGCGCGAGGAGGGGCTGGAGCGCAACACGATCGTCGTCTTCACCAGCGACAACGGCGCGCCGAACTACATCGGGCTGCCCGAGGTGAACCGGCCGTACCGCGGCTGGAAGCTGACGCTGTTCGAGGGCGGCGTGCGCGTGCCCTACGCGATGAAGTGGCCGGCGCGCATCCCGGCCGGGACGCGCTTCGGCGCGCCGGTCTCCAGCATCGACCTGCTGCCGACGATCGCGGCGGCCGCGGGCGCGAAGGCGCCGAACGACCGCCCGATCGACGGCGTCGACCTCCTGCCGCACCTCGCCGCGGGCGGGGCCGCGCTGGCGCCGCGCCCGCTCTTCTGGCGCGACGGCGCGTACCGCTCGGTGATCGACGACGGCTGGAAGCTGATCGTCTCGGCGCGCCCCGCGCGACGCTGGCTGTTCGACCTGGGCGCCGACCCGACCGAGCGCAACGACCTCTCCGCGCGCGAGCCGGCGCGGGTCGCGCGGCTGCAGTCGCTGCTCGACGCGCACCACGCGAAGATGCCGCCGCCGCTGTGGCCGTCGGTCATCGAGCTGCCGGTCGCGATCGACAAGACGCTGGACCAGCCGCTGACCCCGGCCGACGAGGTCACTTACTGGCTAAACTGACGCGCGCCGCCCCCCTCTGCCGGAGCTCCCCATGGCGATCACGGTCCCGTTCGACCTGTCCTACGAATTCGACGTCAAGGCGAGCGCACGCGACGTCTTCGCCGTGCTCGCCGACGTCCCGCTGTCGGCGAGCCACTTCCCGAAGGTCGACAGGCTCGTCGACCTGGGCGGCGGCGCGTACCGGTGGGAGATGGAGAAGGTCGGCCCGGCGAAGATGAGCGTGCAGACCGTGTACGCGTCGCGCTACGTGTCCGACGCGAAGAAGGGCACGGTCGCGTGGACGCCGGTCGACGGCGTCGGCAACGCCTCGATCGGCGGCAGCTGGACGATCACCGACCTGAAGAAGAAGGCCACCCGTGTGGTGCTGAAGATCGACGGCGAGCTGCGCGTGCCGCTGCCCGCACTGATGAAGGCGGTGGTCGCGCCGATGGTGATCGCCGAGAACGAGAAGCTGATCGACCGCTACGTCGCGAACCTGATCGAGCGCTTCGGCGGCGAGGTTTGACGCCCGCGGTGCTTCCCGGGCGCGTGCGCGGCTTCGCGCGGCGGCGCGTGCTCGCGGTGCTGATCGCGACCTCCGCCGCGCTCGCCGCCGCCGCGGCCGCGGGCTGGTACTCGAGCGGCGCGCGCACCGCGCAGCACGCCCGCGCCGAGCGCGACGCCTGCGCGCTCGCGCCGGCGGACCCCGCGAGCCCGCACCCCGGCATGGCGTGGGTGCCGGGCGGGCGCTTCGAGTTCGGCGACGACGTGTACCCCGAGGAGCGGCCGCCGCGCGCCGTCGACGTCGCCGGCTTCTGGATCGACCGCACCGAGGTGACCAACGACGAGTTCGCGCGCTTCGTTCGCGAGACCGGCTACGTCACCGTCGCCGAGCGCGAGGTCGACGCGGCGGCGCACCCCGGACTCCCGCCCGAGATGCGGCGGCCCGGCGCGGTCGTCTTCACGATGCCCAACGAGGTGCGCGGGGGCGGCGACGTTTCCCAGTGGTGGCGCTACGTGCCCGGCGCGCAGTGGCGCCACCCGGGCGGCCCCGGCACCGGCGTGACCGGGCGCGGCGCGTGGCCGGTGGTCGCGGTCGCGTGGGAGGACGCGCAGGCCTACGCGCGCTGGAAGGGCCGGCGCCTGCCGACCGAGCGCGAGTGGGAGTGGGCAGCCCTCGGCGCGCGCGCGCAGGCGCCGCGCGACCCCGCGCAGCCGGCGGCGGCGAACACCTGGCAGGGCCTGTTCCCGGTCGCGAACTCCGCCGACGACGGGTTCGTCGGGCTCGCGCCGGTCGGCTGCTACGCGGCCAATGCGCTGGGCGTGTTCGACATGATCGGAAACGCGTGGGAGCTCACCGCCGACGCCTGGCGCCCCGACCACGCGGGCGACCCCGCCCCGGTCGGCGACGTCGCGCCGCCGCGCGACGCGAGCGCGCCCGCGCGCGTGATCAAGGGCGGCTCGTACCTGTGCGCGCCGAACTACTGCCGCCGCTACCGCGCCGGCGCACGCCAGCCGCAGGAGGCGGACCTCGCCACCGCGCACGTGGGCTTTCGCACCGTGCTCGACGCGCCGGGGCCGGGAGGCGCCCGGTGACGCGCCGGCTGCCGGCGGTCTCGCGGCGCGCGACCGCGCTCGCCGCGACCGCGCTCGCGATCGCCGCGGCCGCGCTCGGCGGCTTCGCCGCGTGGCAGCGCGAGACGATCGTCCTGGCCGCCGAGGGCTACGTGTTCGGCTACCCGCTGGTCGTGATGGACGTCACGCGCGCGAACGCCGCGCAGGTCATCGGGCCGGAGAACGCGCTGCGGCGCGTGCGCGCGTTCCCCGACGCGCGCTTTCGCGACGTCGTGCGCCCGAACGTCGACACGCTGTACACGACCGCGTTCATCGACACCGCGCGCGGGCCGTGGGTGTTCGAGATGGCGCCGAACGCGCTGCGCTACGAGGTGATGCCGTTCCTCGACGCGTGGACCGACGTGATCGCGACCCCGGGCACGCGCACGAGCGGCGCCTCGGGCGCGCGCCTGCTGATCGCGGCGCCCGGATGGCGCGGCGACGTGCCCGCGGGGCTCGAGCTGGTGCGCGCGCCGACGCGGATCGTGTGGCTGATCGGGCGCACGCAGACGAACGGCGCCGCCGACTTCCCGCTCGTGCACCGGCTGCAGGACGGCGTGACGCTGCGCCCGCTGGCCGCGTGGCGCGCGGGCCGAGACGAACCGGCGCCGGACTGGCGCGCGGCGCAGCCGGCGCCTGCGCCGCCCGTCGAGCAGATGCGCGCAATGGACGTCGACGCGTTCTTCTCGCGCCTCGCGCGGCTGATGACCGACAACCCGCCGCGCGCGGCGGACGCGCCGATGCTCGCGCGGCTGGCGCGCCTGGGCGTCGCGCCGGGCCGGCCGCCGCGCTGGAGCGTGGCCGAGCGCTGGGCGGCGGCGCTCGGGCGGCGCGTCGCCGACTGGCGCATCGCGCGCGAGCTCGCGCGCCCGCGCAACGTCGTGAACGGCTGGTCGACGCCGCCCGCGATCCTCGGACGCTACGGGACGCAGTACGACGTGCGCGCGGTGGTCGCGATGGTCGGGCTCGGCGCGAACCTGCCCGAGGACGCCACGTATCCGAACACGCGCGTCGACGCCGCCGGCGAGCCGCTGAACGGCAGCCGGCGCTACCGGCTGCGCTTCGCCGCCGGGGCGCTGCCGCCGGTGGACGCCTTCTGGTCCGTGACCGCGTACGGGCCGGACGACTTCCTGATCGACAACCCGCTGAACCGCTACGCGCTCGGCGACCGAGACCCGCTCGTCGCCGGCGCCGACGGCTCGATCGAACTCCTCGTGCAGGCCGACCCCCCGCCGCCGGAGCGGCGCGCGAACTGGCTGCCGGTGAAGGCCGGCCAGGACTTCGTGCTCAACGCGCGCCTGTACCGGCCGCGGGCGCAGGCGCTCGACGGGCGCTGGTCGATGCCGCCGGTGGAGCGGCTCGAGTGAACGCGGCGTGCGGGCGCGCGTCGCCGGGGGCGGCCGCCGGCGCGGCGCCCGGCCCGGCGCGGGCGTCAGCGGCCCGCGGCCGCGCGCGCGCGGCGCGCCGGCACCGCGCGCCCGATCACCTGCTCGGCGATCACGCGGCGGATGCGCTCGGCGACGCCCGCCGACGCCGACGGGCGGGCGAGCGCCTGGATGCCGCCGGTGATCGCGAGGTAGAACATCACCGCCTGGTCGGCCGCGGCCTGCGCGTCGCCGGTCAGGCGCCGGAACATGCCCTCGAACAGCGCCATGCGCGCCGCGTCGACCTCGAGCAGGCGCCGCGCGACCGCGGCGTCGCGCCGGCCCAGGCCGCGCAGCGCGAGCTCGAAGCGCATGTCCTTGACGTCGGCGCCGCCGCGCGCGAGCGCGACGTCGAGCAGCCGCACGAGGTCGGCGCGCGGGTCGTCGGTGACGTCGGCCTGCAGGCGCCGGCCCTCGTCGATCTCGCGCCCGTGCCAGCGCTCGACCAGCGACGCGACGAGGTCGGCGTGGTCGGTGAAGTGCCAGTAGAAGCTGCCGCGCGTGACGCCGAGCGCGTCGGCGAGCACCAGCACCCGCACGGCGTCGAAGCCGCCCTCCACGACCGCTTCGAACGCGGCGTCGAGCCAGTCGTCGCGCGACAGGCGCGACGCCTCGGTACGCCGGCGCGGGGATTTCGTGGGCTTCATCGCGGCCTCGATTGTACGGACCGCGCCGGGACGGCGGATCCGCTATACTTGACGACAATACACTAGTGTACGGAAGCGGGGGAACGATGTCGATCAGGAGCCTGCTGATGCCCGTCGTCTCCCAGCGGCTGCTGTCGCGGGAGCGGCTGCTCGCGCGGCGCGCACGTGCCGAGCGTGCCCGGCGCGCGCGCGGCGAGCCGCACCGCGTCCACTACTTCCACCAGGTCGACGACCCTTACAGCGCGCTCGCCGCCGCAGCGCTGCCGGCGCTCGCGGCACGCTACGACGTCGAGATCGCGGCGCACGTCGTCGGCCCGCCGCCCGACGACGCGGCCCCCGAGCGCGAGCGGCTGGTCGCGTACAGCCGCCGCGACGCAGCACTGCTCGCGCGCCGCTTCGGCCTCGAATTCTTCGACCCCGGCGCGCAGCCGGCGCCCGACGCGATCGCGCGCGCGACGTCGCGGCTGGTCGCCGCGATCGGCGCCGGGCGCTTCGTCGACGTCGCGGGCGCGGTGTCGGGCGCGCTGTGGCGCGCGGCGGGCGCGGCGGGCGCGGCGGGGGGGCGGCCGGTGCGGCCGGTGCCGGTGCGGCCGGTGCGGCGGGTGCGGCGGCCGAGGATCCCGCGGCCCGCGCCGACCCGGGCGTCCCCGGCGCGCCGCCCGAGGCGGTCGCCGCGCACCTCGCCGCCGCCGGTGCACTGCGCGCGCGCCTGGGCCACTACCTGGGCGCGACGTTCCACTACGGCGGCGAGTGGTACTGGGGCCTCGACCGTCTCCACCACCTCGAACGCCGCCTCGCCGAGCTCGGCGCGCGGCGCGACGCCGGGCGCGAGCCGCTGTTCCCGGCGGACGCCGACCCGCTCGCGCCGATCGCAGTGGCGGCGCCGGCGCCGATCGACTTCTACTTTTCGCTGCGCAGCCCGTACTCGGCGATCGCCGCGCCGCGCGTGTTCGAACTCGGCCGGCTGACGGGCGCGCCGGTGCGCCTGAAGTACGTGCTGCCGATGGTGATGCGCGGCCTGCCGGTGCCGCGCGCCAAGCGCGCGTACATCGCGCAGGACGCGGCGCGCGAGGCGTTCGAGCGCGGGATCGCGTTCGGACGCATCAACGACCCCGTCGGCCGGCCCACCGAGCGCGGGCTGGCGCTGATCCCGCTCGCGCAGCGCCTCGGGCAGGGCCAGGCCTACGTGAGCTCGTTCATGCGCGGCGTGTGGGCCGAGGGGCTGGACGCCGGCGGCGACGCGGGCCTGCGCCGCATCGCCGAACGGGCCGGCCTGGCGTGGAGCGACGCGCGCGCCGCCCTCGCCGACGAGGCCTGGCGCCGCGACGCCGAGCGGCACCGTGCCGAGCTCTTCGCGCTGGGGCTGTGGGGCGTGCCGTCGTTCAGCGTGCGCGACACCTCGGTGTGGGGCCAGGACCGCCTGTGGGCGGTGCGCGACGCGCTGTGCGGCGGCAGCGCCGTCGCCGGGAGCGCGTCGTGAAGCGCGCCGCGATCGCACTCGCCGTGGGGCTCGCGCTCTGCGCCGGCGTGTCGGGCGCGACGGGACCGCTCGCCGCCGGCGCCCCCGCCGCCGCACCGACCGCCGCACCGACCGCCGCACCGACCGTCGCACCCGCTGCACTCGCCGCACCCGCTGCACCCGCCGCACCCGCCGCACCGCGACGCCCGAACATCGTCGTGCTCCTCGCCGACGACTGGGGCTTCACCGACGTCGGCGCGTTCGGCGGCGAGATGGCCACGCCCAACCTCGACGCGCTCGCGCACCGCGGCGTGCGCTTCTCGAACTTCCACGTGAGCGCGTCGTGCTCGCCCACGCGCGCGATGCTGCTGACCGGCGTCGACAACCACCGCAACGGCGTCGGCAACATGCGCGAGACGATCCCGCGCGAGCACGCCGGGCAGCCCGGCTACCTGACCGTGCTCAACGAGGACGTCGTGACGATCGCGACGCTGCTGCGCGACGCGGGCTACCGCACCTACGCGGCCGGGAAGTGGCACGTCGGCAAGGAGCCGCACAACCTGCCCGACCGGCGCGGGTTCGAGCGCTCGCTCGTGCAGGGCGACAGCGGCTCGGACAACTGGGAGACGGCCCGGCGCTACCTGTCGCTCACCGACAAGGTCTACTGGTTCGAGAACGGCAAGCCGGCGACGATGCCCGAGCGCTACTACTCGTCGCAGTTCTTCGTCGACAGGACGATCGAGTACCTGCGCCAGGACGCGGCCGACCCGCGCCCGTTCTTCGCCTACGTGGCCTTCCAGGCGAACCACATCCCCGTGCAGGCGCCGCGCGAGTTCGTCGACAGGTACCGCGGCGCGTACAAGGACGGCTGGACCGCGCTGCGCCAGGCGCGCCGCGCGCGCGCGGCCGCGCTCGGCATCGTCCCCGCCGACACCCCGATGGCCGAGATGTCGACCACGCGCGACTGGAACGCGCTCACGCCCGAGGAGAAGCGCTACGAGTCGCGCCGCATGGAGGTCTACGCGGGCATGGCCGAGGCGATGGACCACCACGTCGGCCGCCTCGTCGAGTACCTGAAGTCGAGCGGCCGCTACGACGACACCGTGTTCGTGTTCCTGTCCGACAACGGCGCCGAGGCGTCGGACCCGTACGCGTTCGCGACCGGGCGCTGGTGGCTCGACTGGCAGTACTCGCGCGACATCGACCGGCTCGGCGGCCCCGGCGCCTACACGGTGATCGGCCCGAGCTGGGCGAGCGCCGCGGTCTCGCCGCTGTCGACGTACAAGTTCTACTCGGGCGAGGGCGGGATCCGCGTGCCGCTGATCGTCGCCGGCGTGCCCGGCGCGCAGGCCGGCCGCGTGCACGACGGCTTCGCGCACGTCAACGACGTGGTTCCGACGCTGCTCGAGCTCGCGGGCGTTCCGCGGCCGGGCGACACCTACCAGGGCCGGCGCATCCACGCGCCCACCGGGGCGAGCCTGCTGCCCGTGGTGCAGGGCCGCGCCGAGCGCGTGCACGCGCCCGACGAGCCGATCGGCTACGAGCTGTCGGGCAATCAGGCGCTGTTCAAGGGCGACCTCAAGCTGATCCGCAATATCCCGCCGGTGGGCGACGGCCGCTGGCACCTCTACGACATCCGCCGCGACCCCGGCGAGACGCGCGACCTGCAGACGACGTTGCCGGACGCGTTCCGCGCGATGCAGGCCGACTACGCGGCGTACGCGCGCGACAACGGCGTGCTGCCGATGCCCGACGGCTACGAGCCGACACAGCAGGTCCAGGTCAACGCGTTCTACAACGTCTACCTGCCGCGCTTTCGCACGCCCGCGATCGCCGCCGCGGCGGTGCTGGTCGCGCTCGCGGCCTGGATCGTGCGGCGCCGCGCGCGCCGCGCCGCCGCCGCGCGGGGCTGACGTGCGCGCCGTGCGGCGAAGCGGCCCGGCGGGCTCGACGCGGTGAGCGGCTACTTCGACAGCCCCTGGCCCGCCGAGGACGGCGGCCCGCGGCGGCTGCAGGTGCCGCGCGACGCGCGCGTGCTCGGCGGCGCGGGCCGGCTCGAGCTCGCGTGCACGTCGCGGCGCGCGCTGATGACGACGATGACCGTGCTCGGCGCGCCGGGCGAGGTGTTCCTGCTCACGCACTCGGCGATCCGCTCGAACCTGGGCCTGCCGACCACCGCGTGCGTCGAGCGCATCGACCCCGTCACGCTCGCGCCGCTCGCGCGCTCGCCGCGCCTGGCCGGCGGGCCGATGTGGCCCGGCGGGCTCGCGGTGCACCGCGACGGCGACCTCTACGTCGTCTACGGCCGCCACGCGCACCGGCTCGACCGCGGGTGCGCGCCGCGCGCGTCGTTCGAGCTGCCGATGGCGCTGCCGTACAACTCGTTCGTCGTGCTCGACAACGGCCTGATCGTCACGAAGAACCTGTCCGACACCGTGAACGCGCGGCTGACGGTGCTCGAGCCCGGGACGCTGTCGCGCGCGTGCGCCGACGTCGAGTGCCCGGAGCCGTCGATCGCGCGGCTGAGCGCCGACGGCGACACCGTCTACGTGGTCGGCGTGCGCTCGGTCATGCGCTATCGCTGGGACGCCGCGCGCGCCCGTCTCGAGGCCGACGCCGGCTGGCGCACCGACTACCTCGGCGACTGCGGCCGCAGCTACGGCTGGGACGCCGTCGTCGACGGGCGCGACGCCTGGTTCATGGACAACGGCCGGCACCGCTACCGCCACACGATGGTCGGCGCCGGCGCCAATCGCGAGTCGAACCGGCTGATCCGCGTGTCGCTCGCCGACACGCGCGACGCCGGCGCGATCGACGTGTGCGGGCTCGCCGGCGGCGCGATCACGAACCCGCCGCTGGTCGACACGCGGCGCGAGGTCGTCGTCGGCTACGACTCCGCGAACCGCGAGATGCGCGCGTGGCGGATCGACCGCGCGACGCGCGCGCTCGCGCCGCTGTGGTCGAAGTCCGCCTTCGGCTGCGCGAGCCACATGATCCTGTACCCGGACAGCGGCGAGATGGTCGTCAACGACTGGCGCCGCTTCGGCGAGGAGGTCGTCGTGCTCGACGTCGAGACCGGCGACGAGCGCGCGCGCGTGCGCACCGGCGGCGTGTTCCAGGGCGTGGTGTTCCCGTCGGTCGGGTGGTCGCGCGACCTGTACTGGTGCTCGATGGGCCGCGTCGCGCGCGTCTGGGCCGCGTGATGGCGCTCGCGGGCGCCGCGCGGCCCCGGCGGCCGCGGCGTCCGTCACGCACGATCCCGGGTTTCACCGTACACTAGTGTATTGAACGAACTGCCGCGGAGTCTCGCGATGACCCTTCGAAGGATCCTGTGGGCGCTGCTCGCGCTGCTGGCGCTCGCCGGCGCCGGCGCGTACCTGATGCGCGCGCCGCTGTCGGTCGCGCTCGCGACCCGGCTGGCGGCCGCGCGCCTGGCCGCGGACCCGATCGCCGAGCTTCCCGACGGCCTGCACGTGGGCACCTGCGGGGCCGGCTCGCCGTTCCCCGACGACCGCCGCTCCGGGCCCTGCACGCTCGTCATCGCGGGCAAGCGCGTGTTCGTGTTCGACGCCGGCAGCGGCGCCGTGCGCAACCTCGGCAAGATGGGCGTCAACCACGGGCGCATCGAGGCGATCTTCCTCACGCACCTGCACTCCGACCACATCGACGGGCTGGGCGAGCTGCTGCTGCAGCGCTGGGTCGCCGGCGGCAACCCGGCGCCGGTGCCGGTTCACGGACCGGCCGGCGTGGACGTCGTCGTCGGCGGGCTGATGCAGGCGTACGCGCCCGACCGCCAGTACCGCGTCGCGCACCACGGCGAGGCGGTGGTGCCGCCCGGCGGCTTCGGCGGCCACGCGCGCCCCTTCGAGGTCGGCCCCGACGACGCGGTCGTGCTGCTCAAGGACGGCGACCTCGAGATCGCGGCGTTCGGCGTCGACCACTCGCCGGTCAAGCCCGCCGCGGGCTACCGCATCCGCTACAAGGACCGCAGCGCGGTGCTCAGCGGCGACACGCGCAAGTCGGCGTCGGTGCAGCGCGAGGCCGCCGGCGCCGACCTGCTGGTGCACGAAGCGCTCTCCGCGCCGCTGGTCGGCGTGCTGCAGGAGGGCGCGCAGCGCGCCGGCCGGCCGAACCTCGTGCGCATCTTCGCCGACGTCATCGACTACCACACGTCGCCGGAGCAGGCCGCCGAGATTGCGCGCGACGCGAAGGTGCGCTTCCTGCTCCTGAACCACGTGGTGCCGCCGCTGCCGCTGCCCGGCATGGAGAAGGCGTTCCTCGCCGGTGCCGCCGACGTCTTCTCCGGGCCGATCCGCGTCGCCGCCGACGGCGACCTCGTCAGCCTGCCCGCGGGCTCGCGCGAGGTGAGCGCGAGCCGGCGCTTCTGAGCATGCGCCCCGGGCCCCCCCGATGACCGCACTGCCCGTCGTCGCGCGCGTGCTGCGAACGCCCGAGCAGCGCTTCGCCGACCTGCCGGACTTCCCCTTCGAGCCGCGCTACACCGAGCTCGGCGGGCTGCGCATCGCGCACGTCGACGAGGGCCCGCGCGACGGGCCGGTCGTGCTGCTGATGCACGGCGAGCCGACGTGGTCGTTCCTCTACCGCAAGATGATCCCCGGGCTGGTCGCGCGCGGATGCCGCGCGATCGCGCCCGACCTCGTCGGCTTCGGACGCTCCGACAAGCCGGCGCGCGCGGGCGACTACTCGTACCGCCACCACGTGCTGTGGATGAACGCGTGGCTGGCCGCGCTCGACCTCGACGGCGTGACGATGTTCTGCCAGGACTGGGGCTCGCTGATCGGGCTGCGCATGGTCGCCGACGCACCGGATCGATTCGATCGCGTCGTGCTCGCCAACGGCGGCCTGCCCACCGGCACGACGCCGCTGCCGCGCGCGTTCCTGATCTGGCGCGCGTTCTCGCGCTGGTCGCCGTGGTTCCCGATCGGGCGGATCGTGAAGGCGGGCTGCGCGCGCGGCCTGGGCGAGCGCGAGCGGGCCGCGTACGACGCGCCGTTCCCGTCCGCACGCTACAAGGTCGCGGCACGCGTGATGCCGGGCTTCGTGCCGAGCACGCCCGACGATCCCGAACGCGCCGCCAACGAGCGCGCGTGGGGCGTGTTCGAGCAGTGGCACAAGCCCTTCCTCACGCTGTTCAGCAGCCGCGATCCGGTCACGCGCGGCGGCGAGCGCGTGTGGCAGCAGCGGGTGCCGGGCGCGCGCGGGCAGCCGCACGCGACCACGCGCGGCGCCGGGCACTTCCTGCAGGAGGACAAGGGCGCGGAGCTCGCCCGCGCGATCGCGGACTTCATCGCCGCGACGCCGGCTCCGGCGGCGTGATCCTCCGCGTGCGCGGCGGCCCGTCCGGTCCGTGACGCGGGTCCGCGACGCGCCGACGCGAGCATTCCCGGAGCCGCGCCTGGGGGTTCCCCTCGAACGCCGCGAGGCGTCCTCCGGCACCGCACCGGCAAAGGCAATTTAAGCGGTATCTGCGCCGCACTTTCACGAATGCAGGCGCGCGCCGGGCGGGCACGATCGAATCCATCTCGGAGCCACCTCGGGGCCTGCGCCGCGCACCCCGCGGAATTCGTCGCGGTACCGCCCCGGGCAGCCGCACAGACCGTGGAGACAGCCCGTGAAGACCTTCGTCCGCAACCTGAAGTTCGCCCAGAAATTCCTGCTGATCGGGGCGCTCGCGGCGCTGGCGTTCGCGGTGCCCGCGTGGTTCGTCGTCCAGGCCGAGCGCCACGACCTCGCGCTCGCCGGCCGCGAGGCGTCCGGCATCGCCCCCGCGGGCGACACGCTGAAGCTGATCCAGCTCACCCAGCAGCACCGCGGAATGACCGCGATGGTGCTCGGCGGCAACGAGGCCCAGGCGGGCGCGCGCGCGGCCAAGCAGGGCGAACTCGACCGCGCGCTCGAGCAGGTCCGGCGCTCGGTGTCGACGTCGGAAGACGCCCGCCTGCGCCAGCGGGTCGACGCGATCGATGCGGCGTGGAAGCCGCTGTCCGCGGCGATCGGCGCGAAGTCGATCGCCGCCCCCGAGAGCTTCGCGCGCCACACCGCGCTGGTCGCGATCCAGCTCGAGCTGCTCGACGACGTCGCGAACGCCTCCGGCATCTCGATGCACGCCGAGCCGGTCGGGCACTTCCTGCAGATCGCGGTGCTGCAGCACCTGCCCGCGCTCACCGAGACGATGGGCCAGATGCGCGCGCTCGGGTCGAACGCGCTCGCGCGCGGCACGGCGTCGCCGGAGGAGCGCGCGCGGCTCGCGTCGATCGTGACCGCGTCGCGTGCCAGCACCGCGGGCGCGAGCAAGGCGCTCGACTCGGCGCTCGACGCGGCGCCCGCCCTGAAGAGCGCGCTCGCCGGCCCGGCCGCCGCGGCCGCCGAAGCGGCGCAGCGGGGGCTGAAGGCCGTCGACGAGCGGGTCGTGCGCGCGCAGGCGCTCGACTACCCGTCGGCCGAGTACTTCGGCGAGATGACCCGCGCGATCGACGCGCAGTTCGCGCTGATCACCGCGGCGTTCGACGTGCTTCGCGCGCGCCTGGACGCGGCGGCGGCGCAGGCGCGCAACGCGCTGATCGCGTTCGGCGTCGGCCTGGCCTCGATCGCCGGTCTCGCGGCCTGGCTCATGACGATGGTCAGCCGCACGACCACCGCGTCGGTGCACGAGGCACTGGCCCTCGCGCAGGCGGTCGCCGCCGGCGACCTGACGCACCACGTCGAGGCGAACGGGCGCGACGAGACCGCCGAACTGCTGCGCTCGCTCGCGGCGATGAACGGCAACCTCGCGCGCATCGTCGGGACGGTGCGCGGCAACGCCGACCACGTCGCGACCGCGAGCTCGGAGATCGCGCAGGGCAACAGCGACCTGTCGGCGCGCACCGAGTCGCAGGCGAGCGCGCTCGAGGAGACCACCGCGTCGATGCAGCAGCTCGGCACGACCGTGAAGCGCAACGCCGAGGCCGCCCGCCACGCGAGCCAGCTCGCGCTCGACGCGAGCGGCGTCGCGCGCAGCGGCGGCGAGGTCGTGGGCCAGGTCGTGGAGACCATGCGCGGCATCCAGGAGAGCTCGGGCCGCATCGCCGACATCACCGGGGTCATCGACGGCATCGCGTTCCAGACCAACCTGCTCGCGCTCAACGCCGCCGTCGAGGCGGCACGCGCGGGCGAGCACGGGCGCGGCTTCGCGGTGGTCGCCAACGAGGTCCAGACGCTCGCCCGGCGCAGCGCGAGCGCCGCGCGCGAGATCAAGGAACTGATCTCGTCGAGCGTCGAGCGCGTCGGGCGCGGCACGCAGCAGGTCGACCAGGCCGGGGCGACGATGACCGAGATCGTCGCGTCGATCAAGCGCGTGTCCGACCTGATCGCGGAGATCAGCGCGGCCAGCACCGAGCAGAGCGAGGGCGTCGCTCAGATCGGCGAGGCGGTGCGATCGATGGACCAGACCACGCAGCAGAACGCGGCGCTGGTCGAGCAGAGCGCCGCGGCCGCCGCGAGCCTGAAGGCGCAGGCGCGCGAGCTGGTCGGCGCCGTCGAGGTGTTCAGGCTCGGCGCGGGCGAGCCCCCGCACGCCTGACGGGGCGCGGCGTCGCGGGCGATCACGCCTGCGTGTAGGCCGTCTTCACCGTCGTGTAGAACTCCGCCGCGTAGCGGCCCTGCTCGCGCGGTCCGTAGCTCGAGCCCTTGCGGCCGCCGAACGGCACGTGGTAGTCGACGCCCGCGGTCGGCAGGTTGACCATCACCATGCCGGCGTTCGCGTGGCGCCTGAAGTGGGCCGCGTGCTTGAGCGACGTCGTCGCGATGCCGGACGACAGCCCGAACTCGGTGTCGTTGGCGATCGCGAGCGCTTCGTCGTAGTCCTTCGCGCGGATCACGCTCACGACGGGGCCGAAGATCTCCTCGCGATTGATGCGCATCGACGGGCTCGTGTCGGTGAAGATCGCCGGGCGCAGGTACCAGCCGGGCGCGCCCGACGCGTTGCGCTCGAGCACCTCGCCGCCGAACGCGAGCTTCGCGCCCTCGGCCTTGCCGACGCCGATGTACTCGACGTCCTGCGCGAGCTGGCGGTCGTCGACGACCGGGCCGATGTCGGTGCCCGGCGCGCGCGCGTCGTCGACCTTCAGCGTCTTCATCTTCTCGATCATCGCGGCGACGAAGCGGTCGTGGATGCCGTCGGTGACGACGATCCGCGACGACGCGGTGCAGCGCTGCCCGGTGGAGAAGAAGCCCGAGTTGACGGCGCAGTTCACCGCGACGCCCAGGTCGGCGTCGTCGAGGACGACGAACGGGTTCTTGCCGCCCATCTCGAGCTGGACCTTCGCGAGCCGGGCCGTGCACGCGGCGGCGACCTGCCGGCCGGTCGCGACCGAGCCGGTGAAGCTGACCGCGTTCACGCGCGCGTCGTCGAGCATCGCCGCGCCGACGACCGAGCCGCGCCCCATCACGAGGTTGAGCACGCCCTTGGGCAGGCCCGCGCGCACGAGGATGTCGGCGATCGCCCACGCGCTGCCCGGGACCAGGTCGGCCGGCTTGAACACGACCGTGTTGCCGAACGCGAGCGCGGGCGCGATCTTCCACGCGGGGATCGCGATCGGGAAGTTCCACGGCGTGATCAGCCCGACGACGCCGACCGGCTCGCGCGTGACCTCGACGCCGACGCCCGGGCGCACCGACGCGACCGCGTCGCCCTGCACGCGCAGCGCCTCGCCGGCGAAGAACTTGAAGATGTAGCCGGCGCGGGCCACCTCGCCGACCGCCTCGGGCAGCGTCTTGCCCTCCTCGCGCGCGAGCAGGTCGCCGAGCTCGGCGCGCCGCGCGAGGATCTCGCTGCCGGCAGCGTCGAGGACGTCGAAGCGCTGCTGCGGCGTGGACAGCCCCCACGAGGGGGCGGCGGCGGCGGCGGCGGCGATCGCGGCGCGCGCCTGCTGCGCGTCGGCCTGCGCGTACTCGCCGACGGTGTCGCGCGTGTCCGAGGGATTGACGTTGCGGTTGACCCCCGCGCCCTCGACCCACTCGCCGCCGATCAGGTTCTCGTGCATGTGCTTTCTCCAGGCAAGCCGGAGAGGCTAGCATGACGTCCGGCCCCGTTTCAGGAGACCCCGATGACCGCCCCGTTCGCCGACCGCCCCATCGTCTGCGGCGAGTTCCGCAAGCCCGTCAACATGCTGCGCGAGCAGACCTACGACGGTCACGCGTCGCTGCACGACGACGCGACCGCGGAGAAGCTCGGCCTGCGCGCCGGCCCGATCGAGGGGCCGACGCACTTCAGCCAGTTCGATCCCCTGCTGCACCACCTGTTCGGGCGCGCGTGGTTCGAGACCGGCTGCATCAGCGCGCACTACCAGAACATGGTCGTCGAGGGCGAGGAGGTGCGCGCGTTCGTGCGGGTGCCGGAAGCGGGCGCGCGCGCGACGCGGATCTGGGCGGAGAAGCGCGACGGCACGCCGGTGCTGACCGGCACCGCGTCCGTGGGCGCCGACGCCGGCGAGACCGAGATCGCGGGCCGCATCGCGCGGCTGCGCCCGCCGCAGCGGCTGGTGCTGCTGCGCGACCTGAAGGTGGGCCAGAAGGGTGCGGCCGGCCGCGAGCCGGTGCGCATGGCGTTCGACCAGCACATGGGCGACCTGTACCCGTTCACGCTCGACGCCAAGCTCGCCGCGATCACCGAGCCGTGCGCGTGGTACACGCGCGAGCACGGCGCATCCTCGCCGTGGGGCCGGCCGATCATCCCGATCGAGATGATCAGCGTGCTGTGCGGCACCACGAGCGCGCGCGCCGGCTTTCGCGCGCGCGGCCCGTCGATCGGGCTGTTCGCAGGGCAGGAGATCAGGCTGGTGGCCGGGCCGCTGTTCGTCGACCACCCGTACGAAATCGAGCGCGAGGTGGTCGCGCTGAGCGAGAGCGCGCGCACCGAGTCGAGCTGGGTGCGCTCGCGCATCTTCGACGGCGCGAGCGGCGCGCTGGTTGCCGAGCAGATCCTGAACGGCGCCGTGTTCAAGGCGTCGTACGCGAACTACGAGGCGGAGGCCGCGCAGCTCGGGCGTGCCTGAGCCACGCCGGGCGGACCCACGGCCCGCCCGGGTCCGGCGCGGCCGGGCAGGCCCGGGACGACGGACGCGCTACGCGTACTCGAACGCCGCGTTCGACACCACCACGCGCTCGCCGCAGGCCACCTGGAACACGACCCGCCCCGGGCGGTCGTTCCACACCCGCAGGTCGAGCCGGTCGCCGGGGTACACCGGCGACGAGAAGCGCAGCCTGAGCCGGCCGAAGCGCGCCGGGTCGCCGTCGCACAGCGCGCCGACCAGCGTGCGCGCCGACTGCCCGAACGTGCACAGCCCGTGGAGGATCGGCGCGTCGAAGCCGCCGAACTTCGCGGCGTCCGGGTCGACGTGCAGCGGGTTGTAGTCGCCCGAGAGCCGGTAGATCAGCGCCTGGCTGGACGCGATCGCGATCGGCAGCTCGAGGTCCGGCGCCCGGGCCGGCGGGTCGATGCGCTCCGAGAGGCTCTGCCCGGCCCCCTCGAACGGCTCGATGTCGCCGAGCCGCTCGACGCCGCGCCGGAACGATCCGCTCACCATTCGCACGCAGACGTCGCCGCTCGCGTCGAGCACCCGGCTCTCGACCTCGACGAACGCGGCGCCCTTGCCGCGCGGATGCGCCGCGAGCAGGCGCGACGTCACCCGCACGGAACCCGCGAGCGGCAACGGCCGCAGCCGCTCGAGCGTGCGCTCGGCGTCGATCGTGAGCGGCCCGGGCGACGGCGGGATCAGCGCGCGGTCGATCGCGAGCCCGGCGCCGCCCCAGCGGATCGAGAACGTCGGGAACACCGCGAACTGCGGGTGCTTCTCGTAGACGAAGCGCAGGTCGTCGCAGCCGATGCCGACCGCGTACAGCAGCACGTCGCGCGTGTCGTAGCGGATCTCGACCGGCTCGCTCCAGGGGCCGGGCGCTCCGCCCGGCAGCGCCGACTTCGCGTCGTACCTCGCCATCCTCGCCTCCCCCGACTGTGGGGCGGATTGTAGTGCTACCGGGCGCGCACGCGAACCGGCGCGCGAATTCGCGGAATCGCGCCCCCGCCGCGCCGGGTTAGCATCGCCGCTGGCGCGCCGCCCCGCTGCGCGCCCGCCCGCCCGCGCCCCCCCGCGCGCCATTCCCGCGCCCCCGGATCGAGGAGACCGACATGACCGCCCGACAGATCGACACCGGCACCCAGGACCTGCTCGCCCACCTCGACGAGGGCGTGCTCACGCTGACGCTGAACCGCCCCGACGCCCGCAACGCGATGTCGCGCGCGATGAACGAGGCGCTCTCGCAGCAGCTCGCCGCGGCCGAGCTCGACCCCGAGGTCAAGTGCCTCGTGCTCACCGGCGCGGGCAAGGGCTTCTGCGCCGGCGGCGACGTCAAGGGCATGGCCGCGGCCGGCGACGGCACCGTCGGCGCGATGACCATCGACCAGGCGATCCACCGGCAGCGCGTGAACCAGCGCGCCACGTCCGGCAAGCTCTTCAAGATGCCGAAGCCGACGATCGCCTCGCTGCCCGGCCCGGCCGCGGGCGCGGGGCTGGCCTTCGCGCTCGCGTGCGACCTGCGGATCATGTCGAGCACCGCGATCCTCACCACCGCGTTCGCGCGCGTGGGCTTCTCCGGCGACTACGGCGGCACCTACTTCCTCACGCAGCTGGTCGGCTCGGCGAAGGCGCGCGAACTCTACTTCCTGTCCGATCGCGTGAGCGCCGACGAGGCGCTGCGCCTGGGCCTGACGAACTGGGTCTGCGCGCCCGAGGAGCTCGCGGCGAAGACGCGCGAGATCGCGCTGCGGCTCGCGAAGGGCCCCACGGTCGCCTACCGCTACATGAAGGAGAACCTGAACCGCGCGATGCACGGCGAGGCCGACGACTGCCTCGACCTGGAGGCGACGCACCACATCCACTGCGGCCAGACCGAAGACCACCGCGAGGCGGCGCGCGCCTTCGTCGAGAAGCGCGAGCCGGTCTTCAAGGGCCGCTGAACGCAACGCGAGGCCGCGATGCCGATGACGCGCGACGAGGCGATCGCGGCGCTGACCGCGCCGGGCGAGCCGTACGAGCTCGAGTGGGTCGTCGAGAACGGCCGGCGCGTGCGCATGTTCCGCAACGGGCCGCGCACGCTGCGCGATCTCTTCGAACAGACCGCGAGCGACGCGCCGTTCCTCGTGTGGGACGACGAGACGCTGACGTTCGCGCAGGCCTGGGACGCGTCGGCGCGCATCGCGCAGCGCCTCGTCGACGACTGCGGCGTGCGCGCGGGCGACCGCGTCGCGATCTCGATGCGCAATTACCCGGAGTGGGTGCTCGCCTTCTGCGCGGCGACGTCGATCGGCGCGATCGCGGTCGCGATGAACGCGTTCTGGCAGCCCGAGGAGATGGCCTACGGACTGGCCGACTGCGGCGCGAAGGTGCTGTTCGCCGACGGCGAGCGCCTCGCGCGGCTCGCACGGGCCGGCGTGCCGGCGGGCCTGCACGTGGTCGGCGTGCGCGCCGGGGCGACGCCCGCGGGCGTGATCGACGTCGCCGAGTGGCTCGCGCGCCCGGCGCGCGCCGGCATGCCGGCCGCGTCGATCGACCCGTCCGACCCGGCGACGATCTTCTACACGTCGGGCTCGACCGGCCACCCGAAGGGCGTGCTGTCGTCGCACCGCAACGTGCTCGCCGCGCTCGGCTCCTGGGAGCTCGACGCGCGCGCGGCCGCGCTCGCGACCGGCGTCGAGCCGCCGTCGCCGCCCGGCCAGCCGGCGACGCTGCTCGCGGTGCCGCTCTTCCACGCGACCGGCTCGCACGCGGTGTTCCTGATGTCGTACCGGCTGCAGCGCCGGCTGGTGTGCATGTACAAGTGGGACCCGGCGCAGGCCGCGGAGATCATCGAGCGCGAGCGGATCACGTCGTTCGTCGCGCCGGCGGCGATGACCGGCGACCTCGTGCGCGTCGCGGCGTCCACGCGCCACGACCTGTCTTCGCTGATGTCGGTGGGCGGGGGCGGCGCGCCGCGCGCGCCCGAGCAGGTGCGGCAAATCGACGCGTCGTTCGCGCGGGCGCAGCCCGGCACCGGCTGGGGCATGACCGAGACCAACGCGATCGGCACCGGCATCGGCGGGCCCGACTACCTGCGCCGCCCGGCGAGCTCGGGGCGCTGCTCGGCCGTGCTCGAGCTGAAGATCGTCGACGAGCGGGGCGCGGCGCTGCCCGCCGGCGAGCGCGGCGAGCTGCTGGTGCGCGGCACGGCGGTGTTCCGCGGCTACTGGGGGCGCCCCGACGTCGACGCGCAGATGTTCGACGCCGACGGCTGGTTCCGCACCGGCGACGTCGCCTTTCTCGACGACGAGGGCTACCTGTTCATCGTCGACCGGATCAAGGACCTCATCATCCGCGGCGGCGAGAACATCGGCTGCGGCCACGTCGAGGCGGCGCTGCTCGCGCATCCCGACGTTCACGAGGCCGCGGTCTACGCGGTGCCCGACGAGCGCCTGGGCGAGGAAGTCGGCGCCACGGTCCACGGCGCGCCGGGCCTGGACCCGTCCGCGCTGCGCGAGTACCTCGCGCGGCACCTCGCGCACTTCGAAGTGCCCCGCTACCTGCGGCTGAGCGACGGCCCGCTGCCGCGCACGCCGTCGGGCAAGGTCCTGAAGCGGCAGCTGCGCGACGAGGCGGTGGCGGCGCTCGCCGCGGGCGATTCGCCGCCCGCGGGCTGACGCGCCGTGCCCGCGCCCGCCGCACCTGCGCGGTCGCGCGAACCGGCGCCGACGCCCTGGTCGCGCGAAGCGGCGCCGTCGCCGTGAACGCGGGCACCGGCGCGCGATGAGCGACGCCGCCGCGCCGCCGCGCGACCCGCGCGCCCACCGCGCGCCGAGCGAGCTGCTCGACGGCCCGATCGCGCGCACGCTGGTGCGCTTCTCGCTGCCGGTGCTCGCGACCAACTTCCTGCACTCGCTGTCCGGCACCTGGGCCGCGATCTGGATCAGCCACGCGCTGGGCGCGACCGCGCTGGCCGCGGTCGTGACGTCGAACGTGTTCCTGTGGATGACGATGGGCGCGGCGATGGGCATCGGCACCGCGGCGGGCGTGGCCATCGGGCAATCGCGCGGCGCCGGCGACCTGGCCGCGGGCCGCCGGGTCGCCGGTACCGCGCTCGGCGTCGTGCTCGCGGTCGCGACCGTGCTCGGCGCCGCCGGCTGGATCGGCACGCCGTCGATCCTCGCGCTGATGCGCACGCCGGCGCCCGCGCTCGAGCACGCGACGACGCTGCTGCGCCTGAACTGCGTCGCGATGCCGGTGACGTTCACGTTCTACGTGACGATCATGATGATGCGCGGCAGCGGCGACGCGCGCACGCCGTTCCGCTTCTCGATGATGGCGATCGGCCTGAACCTCGCGCTGTCGCCGCTGCTGCTCACCGGCGCGCTGGGCGCGCCGCGGCTGGGCATCGCCGGGGTCGCGCTCGGCGGGCTCGCCGCGAACACGATCGCGCTCGCCGCGCTGCTGTGGTTCGTGTACTCGACCCGCCACCCGCTCGCGCTGCGCGGGCCGGAGCTGCGCCACCTGCGCCCCGACCCCGCGCTCGCGTCGATGATCGTGCGCCGGGGGCTGCCGATGGCGGCCGAGGCGCTGATCGTGCAGGGCGCCTACTTCACGCTGATCGGCATGGTCAATCGCTACGGGACCGAGACCGCGGCCGCGTACGGCGGCGCGGCGCAGCTGTGGGTCTACGTGCAGCTGCCCGCGAACGCGATCGCCGCCGGCATGTCCGCGATGGCCGCGATCAACATCGGTGCCGGCCGCTGGGACCGGGTCGCGCGCGTCGCGGGCGTGGGCTGCGCGATCAGCGCGTCGTTCGCCGCCGCGGCCACGCTCGCGATCTACGCGCTCGGCGACCGGGTGCTCGGCCTGTTCATCCCGCAGGGCGGCGAGGTGCTCGCGATCGCGCGCACGATCAACCACGTCGCGCTGTGGGGCTGGATCGTGCTGTCGGTGTCGATGGGGCTGGCCGCGATCGTGCGCGCGAACGCGGCGATGCTCGCGCCCACGCTGATCTTCGCGGTCACGATGTGGGGCATCCGCGTGCCGTTCGCGTCGCTGCTGCAGCCGCTGCTCGGCGAGGCCGCGATCTGGTGGAGCTTCCCGTTCGGCTCGATCGCGTCGGCGCTGCTGGCGGTCGGCTACTACCGGTTCGGCCGCTGGCGCGAGAATCGGCCGATGCTCGCGAGCGGCGCGAAATAGCGGAACGCCGCGCGTGCCGCCCGGGCCCGGGGACGCGGCGGGCGCGGAGTAGAGTGTCGGCTCCGAGGAGGAGACGAGAATGACGCAGTCCGCGAACGCCGGTGCGGGTCGCCCGCTCACCGGCGTGAAGGTGATCGACTTCGGCCAGTACATCGCCGGCCCGGGCGCCGGCATGGTGCTCGCCGAACTCGGCGCCGACGTGATCAAGGTCGAGCCCCCGGCCGGCGACGCCGCGCGCGGCATCGGCCCGATGGGCCAGTCGATGGTCAGGGCCTACAACCGCAACAAGCGCTCGATCGCGATCGACCTCGCCGACCCGCGCGGCAGCGCAGCGGTGATGCGCCTGATCGCCGACGCCGACGTCGTCATCCAGAACCTGCGCCCCGGCGTGATCGAGAAGTTCGGGCTGGGGCCGGCGCAGGTGCGCGCGCTGCACCCGCGCGTGATCTACCTGTCGGTGACCGGGTTCGGCCGCAACGGCCCGTCCGCGAACCGGCCCGGCTTCGACATCGCCGCGCAGGCCGAGAGCGGGATGATGTCGATGATCGGCGACCCCGACGGCACGCCGCACAAGGTCGGCTCGCCGATCATCGACTCCACCACGGCTCACCTGGGCGCGCAGGCGGTGCTCGCCGCGCTCCTGCAGCGCGCCCGCACCGGCGTCGGCGACACGATCGAGGCGTCGCTGCTCGGCACCGCGATGCACCTGATGCTGCCGTCGTGGGGCTGGTACCTGAACGGCGGGCCCGAGCCCCGGCGCGTCGGCAACGGACAGCCGGCCGCGGCGCCCGCGGCCGACATCGTGCGCACGGCCGACGGCCAGATCGTGCTGTCGGCGTTCACCGACGACCACTGGGCGCGGCTGTGCAAGGCGATCGGCCGGCCCGAGATGGTCGCCGACCCGCGCTTCGCGACCAACGCCCAGCGGGTGGCGAACCGGGCCGCGATGCACGAGATCCTCGGCGAGTGCCTGTCGCACTCGACCAGCGACGAGTGCGTGCGCCTGCTCGCCGAGCAGCAGATCGTGGTCGGCGCGGTGCGCGGGTTCGCGCAGGCGCGCGACAGCGCCGACGTGGTCGCCAACGGCCTGATCGCCGACGTCGAGCCGCGCGGCGACGAGCCCGGCTATCGCACGCTGCGGCTGCCGTACACGATGGCCGAGTCGCCGGTGCCGGCGACGCGTGCCGCGCCGCGGCTGGGCGAGCACGGCACCGAGGTGCTGCTCGAGGCCGGCTTCACGCGCGACGAGGTCGACGCGCTGCGGGCGGCCGGCGTGCTGCGCCCGTGACCGCGCGCTGAGGTACGCTGGCCCCGCGAGAGTACCGACAGGAGCGGGGCCGCGACGGACCCCGAACGCAGGAGGAAGGCACCGATGCCCGTCATCGAATCGAAGCTGGAGACGCGCTCCGAGCAGTTCGCGCGCAATCGCGAGCAGATGCTCGAGGCGCTCGGCGAGCTCGACGCGCTCTACGACCAGGCCGCGCGCGGCGGCGACGAGGAAGCGCTCGCACGCATGGCCAGGCGCGGCAAGATGCCGCTGCGCGAGCGCATCTCGCTCGCGCTCGACCCCGACTCTCCCTTCCTCGAGGTGAGCCCGCTGGCCGCGTGGCGCTCCGACTTCGACGTCGGCTCCGGCTTCGTCGTCGGCATCGGCGTCATCGAGGGCGTCGAGTGCGTGATCCTGGGCCACGACCCGTCGGTGCGCGCCGGCGCGTTCAACCAGTTCAACGCGAAGAAGCTGATGCGCGGCCTGGAGATCGCGCGCGTGAACCGCATGCCGTACGTGCAGTTCGTCGAGTCCGCCGGGGCCGACCTTCGCGGCGAAGGCGGCGGGCGCGACCCGGAAGCCGCGATCCGGCGCGAGCTCGGTCACTTCGCGGAGTCGGGGCGCCTGTTCTACGAGATCACCGAGCTCTCGAAGATGCGCATCCCGACGATCTCGGTCGTGTTCGGCGCGTCCACCGCGGGCGGCGCGTACCAGCCGGGGATGAGCGACTACAACATCTTCATCCGCGGGCAGTCCAAGGTGTTCCTCGGCGGCCCGCCGCTGGTGAAGATGGCCACCGGCGAGGACGCCGACGAAGAGAGCCTGGGCGGCGCGCAGATGCACTGCGCGGTCTCCGGCCTGGGCGACTACCTCGCCGAGGACGAGACCGACGGCGTGCGGCTGCTGCGCGACGTGGTCCGGCACCTGAACTGGCGCAAGAAGGGCCCGGGCCCGACGCTGCCGGCCGACCCGCCGGCCTGCGACCCCGAGGAGCTGCTCGGCATCGTCGGGCGCGACCTGCGCCAGCCCTTCGACATCCGCGAGGTGATCGCGCGCGTCGTCGACGGCTCGCGCTTCGAGGAGTTCAAGCCGCTCTACGGGCCGACGCTCGTCACCGGGTGGGCGTCGATCCACGGCTATCCCGTCGGGATCCTCGGCAACAACGGCGCGCTCTTCTCGGAGTCGTCGGAGAAGGCCGCGCAGTTCATCCAGCTGTGCAACCAGATCGACGTGCCGCTGCTGTTCCTGCACAACATCACCGGCTACATCGTCGGCACCGACTTCGAGCAGCGCGGCATCACGAAGAACGGCTCCAAGATGATCAACGCGGTGTCGAACTCGACCGTGCCGCACCTGTCGGTGATCGTCGGCGCCTCGTACGGCGCCGGCAACTACGGGATGAGCGGGCGCGCGTTCGGCACCCGCTTCGTCTTCACGTGGCCGACCGCGAAGATCGCGGTGATGGGCCCCAAGCAGATGGCCGGAGTGATGACGATCGTCCAGCGCGCGGCCACCGAGCGGCGCGGCGAGGTCTTCGACGAGGCCGCCAACGACAAGCGCGTGGCGTCGGTCGAGCACTGGGCCGAGGAGCGCTCCAAGGGCCTGTTCGCGACGTCGCGCGTCTCCGACGACGGCATGATCGACCCGCGCGACACCCGAACCGTGCTCGGCATCGCGTTGAGCGCGTGCCACAACAACGTGGTTCAAGGCACCAAGGAGTTCGGCACATGGCGGATGTAGCTCTCGAGCCGATCCGTCGGCTGCTGGTCGCCAATCGCGGCGAGATCGCGCGGCGCGTGTTCCGCACCGCGCGGCGAATGGGCATCGAGACGGTCGCGATCTACGCCGACGGCGACGCTCGCTCGCCGTTCGTGCGCGAGGCCGACCGCGCGGTGGCGCTGGTCGGGCGCACGTCGGCCGAGACCTACCTCGACGTCGCCAAGGTGCTCGACGCGTGCCGGCGCACGGGCGCCGACGCGGTCCACCCCGGCTACGGGTTCCTGTCGGAGAACGCGGGCTTCGCGCAGGCGGTGATCGACGCCGGGATGACCTGGGTCGGCCCGCCGCCCGCCGCGATCCGCGGGCTGGGCGACAAGCTCGCCGCCAAGCGCGTCGTGCACGAAGTGGGCGTGCCCACGCTCGACGCGTTCGAGCTCGCGCCGGGCGCCGACGCCGCGTCGGCCGCGCAGCGCATCGGCTACCCGGTGCTGATCAAGGCGGCGGCCGGCGGCGGCGGGCGCGGCATGCGCGTGATCCGCGACCCCGCCGAGCTCGCGGCGGCGATCGAGAGCGCGCGCCGCGAGGCCGCGGCGTCGTTCGGCGACGGCACGGTGTTCCTCGAGCGGTGGCTGGAGCGCTCGCGCCACGTCGAGATCCAGATCCTGGGCGACGCGCACGGCAACCTCGTGCACCTGTTCGAGCGCGAGTGCTCGATCCAGCGCCGCCACCAGAAGATCCTCGAGGAGGCGCCGTCGGTGGCGCTCGACCCCGAGTTGCGCGAGCGCATGACGCAGGCCGCGCTCGCCGCCGCGCGCCACATCGGCTACCAGAGCGCCGGCACCGCGGAGTTCCTGGTCGCGGGGCGCGAGTTCTTCTTCCTCGAGGTGAACACGCGCCTGCAGGTCGAGCACCCGGTCACCGAGGCGATCACCGGGCTGGACCTCGTGCGCGAGCAGCTGCGCGTCGCGCAGGGCGAGCCGCTGGGCTACACGCAGCGCGACCTGAAGATGGACGGCCACGCGATCGAGGTGCGCGTGTGCGCCGAGGACCCGGCGCAGGGCTTCCTGCCCACGCCGGGCACGGTCTCGGCGTGGGCGCCCGCGCCCGGCGACGACGTGCGCTTCGACGCCGGCATCGAGTCCGGCAGCGAGATCGGCATCGAGTTCGACCCGATGATCGCCAAGGTGATCGTCAAGGCGCCCACGCGCCGCGAGGCCGCGATGCGGCTGGCGCGCGCGCTCGAGGCGACGCGGCTGCAGGGTGTCGTCCACAACCGCGACTACCTGGTCGCGATCCTGCGCTCGCCGGAGTTCCTCGCCGGCGACACGACCACCGACTTCCTCGAGCGCGTCGCGCTGCCCGCGCGGCGTGATCCCGGCGCGGGCGCGCTCGACGCGGCCGCGATCGGCGCCGCGCTGCACGCGCGCGCGCTGCGCCGCGCCGCCGCCCCCGTGATGCGCACGATCCCCGGCGGGTTCCGCAACTCGTCGATGCCGCCGCAGCGCGTGCGCTACCGCGCCGGCGAGACCGAGCTCGCGGTCGAGTACCGCAATCGTCGCGACGGCGAGTTCGACTTCTCGGTGAGCGGGCGCGCGTACCGCGCCGCGCTGATGCACGCGGACGAGGGCGGCGTGGACGTCGCGATCGACGGCCTGCGGGTTCGGCTGGCGGTCGCGCGCGCCGGCGACCGGGTGCTGCTGCACGGCCCCGACGGCGACCTCGAGCTCGTCGAGCAGCCGCGCTTCCCCGAGGGCGCGCGCGGCCACTTCAGCGGCGGCCTGAAGGCGCCGATGCCGGGCAAGGTGCTCGCGCTGATGGTCGCCGCCGGCGACGCGGTCAGGCGCGGCCAGCCGCTCGTCGTGCTCGAGGCGATGAAGATGGAGCACCGCATCTCGGCCCCGACCGACGGCACGATCCGCGCGCTCAAGGTCGCGGTCGGCGAGCAGGTCGCGAACGGGGCGGTGCTGATCGAGATCGACGAGTGACGACGGGGCGCGGGCGCCTGGATTCGTGCGCGGATCGGCGCGGGCAAGGGCGCGAGCGGTCCGCTGCTCGGGCGCGGTCGGCGGCCCCCTTCGGGGGCTCCCCTGCGGTGCTCGCCTCGCGAGCGCCCGATCAGCGGACCGCTCGCGCCCTTGCCGAGACGGTGGTGGGCTGCCCGGAAGGTCCGTGGCAATGACCGTGCGTGCATCGCCGCACGATGCGGTGAATCGAATCGGCCGTGGCTTGTCGAGCGCGGAAGTCTCCGCGCGCTCTATATTTCAGCAATGCTCGATGCGGCGATCGGACACGTCCGATGCCTCGTTCCACGACGCCCGGCTCGCACGAATTCGTCGCACGCCTCGACGCCTCTCGCGAGGCCGTGCCCGGGGGGCGTTCGGGGGCGCATCGCGGACCGCCGAGGAGCGCAGTTTCCGGGGCCGCGCGCGCCAGCGCGCACGTCTTCATTCTCGCAGCCGTTGTCTGAGCGGAGCTTGCGGTACGCAAGCGCAGCGAGTTCGGCTGCGGGCCCCGGAAACGAGCACCGCAGGGCAGCCCCGAAGGGGCCGGTCCGCTAAGCCCCCGATCGCCCCCCGGGCACGGCCTCGCGCGCCCGGTCTCGCGCACGAATCACTCGCGGACGAATCACCCAAGCACGCAGCGCTCAAGCACGAACGCCCCACCTGATTCCCAAGGAGAAGCAGAACATGCCGACCACCGAAGCCACCCGCTACGAAGTCCGAGACGGCGCCGCGTGGATCACGCTGAACCGCCCGGAGAACCGCAACGCGCTGTCCGCCGCGCTGGTCAACGAGCTCTACGAGCACCTCGCCGCGGCCAACGACGACGCGGCCGCGCGCTGCATCGTCGTCACCGGCACCGACCCCGCGTTCTGCGCCGGCGCCGACCTCAAGAGCCCCCCCGGCTCGGTCGCCGACGGCAAGCGCGGCGTGCCCTACCAGGACGTGCTCAAGCGCGTGCTCGACAGCCCCAAGCCCGTCATCGCCGCGGTCAACGGCTCGGCGTTCGCGGGCGGGCTCGGCCTGGTCGGCGCGGCCGACATCGTGATCACCGCGGAAGAGGCCGAGTACAGCTTCTCCGAGGTGCGCATCGGCGTGATCCCGGCGATCATCGCGGTCGTGTGCCTGCCCAAGCTCGGAACGCACCACGGCATGAAGCTGATCCTCACCGGCGAGCGCTTCAACGGCAGGCGCGCGGTCGAGATGGGCTTCGCGCACCGCGCGGTGCCCAAGGCCGAGTTGCGCGCGGCAGTCCAGCAGGAGGTCGACATGATCCGGCTGGGCGGCCCGAACGCGGTCGTCGAGTGCAAGAAGCTCGTGCGGCGGGTGCCGCAGCTCACCGTCGACGAGGGCTTCGTCGAGATGGCCGAGTGGAGCAAGCGCATGTTCATGACGCCCGAAGCCGCGGAAGGCATGGCCGCGTTCCGCGAGAAGCGCAAGCCGAAGTGGGTGACGGGCTGACGCCGGCCGCGCCCGCCGGGCGCCGCGGCCGCGGTGACCCGGCGCGGCACCCGCCGAACGAAGTGCACGATCGAGGAGACGAAGCGATGAGCGAACTCGAAGCCTTCCGCCGCGAAGTCGAGGACTGGATGCAGGCGAACCGCCCGCCCGATCCCGGCTTCCTGCTGCCGGAGTCGTTCATGGAGGTCGGCACCGACGCGCAGTTCGAGTACCTGCGCGCGTGGCAGCGCAAGGTCTGGGAGGCCGGCTACCTCGGCATGGCCTGGCCGAAGGAGTACGGCGGCGGCAGCCGCCCGCAGGCGTACCAGGACGTCGTCGACCGCACGATGGCGCGCCTGAAGATGCCGTTCGTGACGAACACGATCGGGCTGAACTGGGCCGGCCCGCTGATCCTCGCGATCGGCTCCGAGGCGCAGAAGAAGCGCTTCATCCCCGGCATCCTGAGCGCCGACGACATCTGGTGCCAGGGCTTCTCGGAGCCCGACAACGGCTCGGACCTCGCCGCCACGCAGACGCGCGCCGCGCGCGACGGCGACCACTGGGTGCTCAACGGCTCGAAGATCTGGACGAGCCTGGGCAGCCACGCGAAGTACATGATCCTGCTCGCGCGCACCGAGCCCGGCAGCCGGCGCACCGCCGGGCTGTCGTACTTCCTGATTCCGATGCGCGTGCCCGGCATCGAGACGCGCCCGATCCGCAAGCTCACCGGCGAGCACGGCTTCACGCAGACGTTCTTCACCGACGCGCGCGTGCCGGCCGACTGCCTGATCGGCCGCGAAGGCGAGGGCTGGAAGGTCGCGATGCTCACGCTCACGTTCGAGCGCGGCGTGAGCGGCGGGCAGGCCGGGGGGCTTTCGCGCATGCACATCGGCGTCGAGGACGTGGTCGACCTCGCGCGGCGCACGCGCCGCAACGGGCGACCCGCGATCGAGGACCCGTGGGTGCGCGACCAGCTCGTGCGGCTGCTGATCGAGGACCAGGGCGACCGCCTGTGCGCGGCGCGCGGCAAGATCCCGGCGCTGTGCAGCGAGCGCCCCGACGCGATCCCGCTGTCGCACAAGCTGCGCTTCTCGGAGCACAAGCGGCGGCTGTTGCAGTTCTCGATCGCGCTGTCGGGCGCGAACGCCGCGCGCTGGGTCGGCGACGCCGCCGCGGTCGACGGCGGCAAGTGGCCGCGCGCCTACTTCAACGCGTTCGCGTCCACGATCGGCGGCGGCACCAGCCAGATCCAGGCCAACATCATCGGCGAGCGCGTGCTCGGCCTGCCCAAGGACTGACCATGAGCACGACGACGAACCCGGCCGCGAACGGCGGCCCGGCGAACACCGACGACGCGATCCGCGCCGGCGACGCCCCCCCGATCCGCTTCGGCGAAGAGCAGGCGATGCTGCTCGAGAGCGCGGCCGCGTTCGCGCGCGAGCAGTCGACGGTCGCCGACGTGCGCCGGCGCATGGAGATGCCCGACGGCTTCGAGCCGGCACTGTGGCGGCGCGTCGTCGAGCTCGGCTGGCCGGGCATCGCGGTGCCCGAGCGGTTCGGCGGCAGCGGGCTCACGCTCGCCGAGGTCGCCACGGTGGCCGAGCCGATGGGCCGGCACCTGATGGCCACCCCGTTCGGCAGCACGCAGCAGTTCGCGCAGGCGCTGCTCGCGGGCGGCAGCGCCGCACTGCAGGCCGAGTGGCTGCCGCGCGTGTGCGAGGGCGCGATCGGCACGGTCGCGCTGTTCGAGGCCGACGGCGACTGGGACCTCACGCGGATCGGCGCGCGCGCGGTGCGCAACGGCGAGACGCTCGAGCTCTCGGGCCTGAAGACGCTGGTGTGCGACGCCGGCGTCGCCGACGCGCTGCTGGCGTCGGTCTCGCTGGACGGCGCGCCGGCGCTCGTGCTCGTGCCGCGCGAGGCGCTCGGCGAAGCCCGTCTGCGCCGCGACACCGTGATCGACGAGACCCGGCGCGCCTTCGACGTCACCCTCGACGGCGTTCGCGTGCCGGCAGCCGCGGCGATCACCGGCGAGGCCGCTCTGGTCGCGCTCGCGATGATCCGCGCGTGCGCGCTGCTGATCGCGAGCGCCGAGGCCGCGGGCGGCATCGCCGGCGTGCTCGACGTCGTCGTGCCGTACCTGAACACGCGCGCCGCGTTCGGCCGCAAGATCGGCGGCTACCAGGCGCTCAAGCACGGCTGCGCCGAGATGCTCGTCGGGCTCGAGCGCAGCCGTTCGCACGTCGCGCACGCGGCGACCGTGATCGCGGCGCGCGGCGACGCCGAGGTCGCGCTGCGCATGGCGAAGGTCGAGGCCTGCGAGGGCCTGCTGTTCGCCGGCGATCGCGCCGTCCAGTTCCACGGCGGCTTCGGGTTCACCTGGGACTGCGACGCGCAGCTGTACCTGCGGCGCGCGCTGTGGCTGCAATCGCTGCACGGCGATGCCGCGCATCACCGCGCGCGGCTCGCGGACCGGCTGCTCGGCGAGGTGGCGCCCGCCTGAAGCCTGCGGGCGGGAGCACGCCGCGCCCGCCTGCCGCGCGCGCCGCCCTCGTCCGACGACGGTGCGCGGGGCGGGCCGGCCGCCCGTCAGGGCACCAGCACGGTCGCGCCCACCGTCGCGCGCGACTCCAGC
>JAXMEE010000017.1:0-161518 GCA_046348465.1 Burkholderiaceae bacterium | reverse complement strand
CAGGCGCGCGGCCGCGGACGCGAGCGCCTGCGCACGCGCGGCGCGATACGCGGACGGCGAGCGCAGCAGCCGCGCCGCGGTGTCCAGCCGCTGCTCGCGCGCGTCCGACGCCCGCGTCCACGCGTGCGCCAGGCGGCGGGCGAGCGCGCCCGCGCGCTCGGCGAGCTCGCGCCGGTCGGGCACCGCGAGCGCGGCGGCCGCGGTCGGCGTGGGCGCGCGCGCGTCGGCGACGAAGTCCGCGATCGTGAAGTCGGTCTCGTGCCCGACCCCGCTCACCACGGGAACGGGCGACGCGGCGATCGCGCGCGCGAGCGCCTCGTCGTTGAACGCCCACAGGTCCTCGATCGAGCCGCCGCCGCGCACGAGCAGCAGCACGTCGCACTCGCCGCGGGCGCCGGCGGCGGCGAGCGCCGCGAGCAGCGCCGCCGGCGCGTCCGCCCCCTGCACCGCGCTCGGGTACAGGATCACCGGCACCTGCGGCGCGCGCCGGCGCAGCGTGGTGAGCACGTCGCGCAGCGCGGCCGCCTGCGGCGAAGTGACCACGCCGACCGCGCGCGGAAGCGCCGGCAGAGCGCGCTTGCGCTCGGCGTCGAAGAGGCCCTCGCGCTGCAGCTTCTCCTTGAGCTGAAGGAAGCGCTGGAACAGATCGCCCGCGCCGGCGCGGCGCATCGCCTCGACGGTGAGCTGGAAGTCGCCGCGCGCCGCGTACAGGCCGGCGAGTGCGCGGACCTCGACGCGGTCGCCTTCGCGCGGCACGAACCCGACGCCCTGCGCGCGCCCGCGGAACATGACGGCGCGCACCTGCGCGCCGGCGTCCTTGAGCGTGAAGTACCAGTGGCCGCTCGCCGCGCGCGTGAAGTTCGAGATCTCGCCGACGACGCCGAGCGGCGGCAGGCCGTGCTCGAGCAGCGCCGCGACGGCGCGATTCAGCTGCGACACCGAGAGTGTTTCGCGGGCCGCCAGGCGCTGCGCGACGTCCGGGGGGACCCCCGTGGAATCAGGCGCCAATCGGGCCTCCGCAGGGCACCTGTCCACAAACCCGCGCCGGTGCTGGGTCCTTTCGGACTAGGCCGCGCGGAGCGCGAATGTTCGTGGAAGTCATTGATTTCATTGACCAACGAACCTGCTTACGATTTGGGCACCCCACCGGGAGCACGATTTCTCGCGCTTTTCCGGCCGGGGGCACGACGATGTGCACAAGTTTTTCCACAGCTTGTGTGGAGAGATCATACCGGCCGTCGGCCCGCCCGCGACGAGGCATCGGCCAACTTGCAGCGAGGCCGTCAAAACCCGGACAATGGATGCGCCCCCGCTTCGTTGCCGACCGCGGGAAGCAGGGGCTCCGAACGGTGTTGACAGCCCCGCCGCGCTTGCGCCGTGCCGGGCTCCGGGAGTCCGATTGTGTTCTCGCTGATCCAGGCCGCCGGCTGGCCGATTTGGTTCCTGATCGCGGTCTCGGTGGCCGCGGTCGCGCTGATCGTCGAGCGCTTCCTTTCGCTCAAGCGCGACAAGGTCCTGCCCCCGCGCCTGCTCGACGACGTCCTCGCGCTGCACCGCAACCAGCAGATCACCCCCGACATGGTCCAGCGCCTCGAGGCGAGCGCCCCGATCGGCCGCGTGTTCGCGACCGGCCTGCGCCACGAGCTCGCCCCGCGCGACGTGATGAAGGAGGCGATGGAAGAGACCGGCCGCGCCGTCGCGCACGACCTCGAGAAGTACCTGTCCGCGCTCGGCACCATCGCGTCGATCGCGCCGCTGATGGGCCTGTTCGGCACCGTCGTCGGCATGATCGAGATCTTCGGCGCGCAGGCGCCGTCGGGCTCGAACCCGCAGCAGCTCGCGCACGGCATCTCGGTGGCGCTGTACAACACCGCCTTCGGGCTCGTGATCGCGATCCCCGCGATGATCTGCTACAGGCACTTCCGCGCGCGCGTCGACGGCTACCTGGTCGAGATGGAGCAGCAGTCGCTGCGGCTCATCGACACCGTGCGGCTGCAGCACCTCGCCTCGATGCAGTCCGCGCACGCGCCGGCGGCGCCGTCCACGCAGCCGGTGCTGGGCGCGGGCGCGACGCCGGCGGGCGCCGCGGGCACCGCCGCGGCCGGCGCCACGCTCGCGGAAAGCACCGCCGCGCCGCGCCCGCGCGCCCCGCGCACGCCGCGCGCCGCCAAGCAGTGACGCGCGGAGGCCGCCGGTGAACTTCCGCCGCTCGATCCGGCGCGACGAGCCGGAGATCAACTTCATCCCGCTCATCGACCTGCTCCTGGTGATCCTCATCTTCCTGATGGTCACCACCACGTACTCGAAGTTCACGGAGCTTCAGGTGAACCTGCCGTCGGCGGGCGCCGACAAGCCCGACCAGCGCCCGCGCGAGATCACGATCGCGATCTCGCACGACGGCCGCTACCTCGTCGACGACCGGCCCGTGGGATTCGCGTCCGCGAACGGGTTCGCCGCCGAGCTGCGCCGGGCCGCGGGCGCCGAGAAGGAACCCACGATCGTGATCTACGCGGACGCGGGCGCCACGCACCAGTCGGTGGTCAACGTGCTGGAGGCGGCGCGGCTCGCGGGCCTGGCACGCGTCACCTTCGCCGCGCAGGCGCCCGGCAGCGCCCCCGCGAAGTAGCCCGCCGTCGCGTGCCCGACGCGCTGCGCGCCGCGCTCGAGCGCCGCCTGGAGCGGCTCTGGTACGGAGGTGCGCCTGGTGCCGCGCCCGGTGCCGCGCCCGTTGCCGCGCCCGTTGCCGCGCCCGTTGCCGCGCCCGTTGCCGAGCCCGGTGCCACGCCCGGTGCCGCGCCCGGCCCCGCGCCGGGGTTCGCGGACACCCTGCTGCTCGCCCTGCTCTCCCCGCTGTCCGCCCTCGTCGGGCGCGGCGCGCGCCGCCGCCGCGCGGCGATCGAGCGCCTGCCGCGCCCGACGCGCCCCGCGGTCGTCGTCGTCGGCAACCTGGTCGCGGGCGGCACCGGCAAGACGCCGACGACGATCGCGCTGGCGCGCACGCTCGCCGAGCGCGGCTGGCGCGTGGGGCTGGTCGCGCGCGGTTACCGTGCGCGCCGCGACGACGCGCGCCTGGTCGGCGCGGATGCCGACGCCACCGAGCACGGCGACGAGCCGGTGCTGCTCGCGCGCGCGACCGGGCTGCCGGTCGCGGCGGGCCGGCGCCGCGGCGACGCGCTCGCGCTGCTGGCCGCTACGCACCCGTCGCTCGACGTGGTGCTGAGCGACGACGGGCTGCAGCACGCGAGCCTGCCGCGCACGCTCGAGATCGCGGTGTTCGACGCGCGCGGTGCCGGCAACGGGCGCCTGCTGCCCGCGGGCCCGCTGCGCGAGCCGCTGGCGCGCGCCCGCGAGCTCGACGCCCTGCTGCTCGTGGGCACCGGGCGCCGCCCCTGCGAGACGCCCGCGCCCGCGTTCCGCGTCGACCTGCACCCGGCACGCTGGCGCGCGGTGAACGGCGCGCGCGCGATGAGCTGCGAGGCGTTCGCCGAGTTCGCGCGCGGGCAGCCGGCCGTCGCGCTCGCCGGCATCGCTCGGCCCGGCCGCTTCTTCGACACGCTGGCCGCGCTCTCGATCAGCGCTCGCGCGCTGCCGCTCGCCGACCACGCCCGGCTCGACGCGGCGCTGCTCGCGGGCCTGGACGCCGGCCTCGTTCTGATGACGGACAAAGACGCCGTAAAATGCCGGGCATTCGCCGACGAGCGTTGCTGGGCGCTCGAGATCGCCGCCCGCATCGACCCGGCGTTCGTCGTGTGGCTCGAGGAGCGACTGCGTGGACAACCGCCTGCTTGAAATCCTGGTGTGCCCGGTGTGCAAGGGCCCGCTCGAAGTCGACCGCACCGCGCAGGAGCTCGTGTGCCGCCACGACCGCCTCGCGTTCCCGATCCGCGACGGCATCCCGGTGATGCTCGAGGACGAAGCGCGCCGCCTGGCGCCGCCCGCGCCCTGAGCCCCGGCGCCCCGACACTCCCGAGACCGCGGCGATGCCCGAGTTCGTCGCCCTGATCCCGGCCCGCCTCGCGTCGACGCGGCTGCCGGACAAGCCGCTCGCCGACATCGGCGGCGTGCCGATGATCGTGCGCGTCGCGCGCCGCGCCGCCGAGTCCGGCGCGCGCCGCGTCGTCGTCGCGACCGACGCCGGCAGCATCGCCCACGCCGCGCGCGCCCACGGCGTCGAGGCGCTGATGACGCGCGCCGACCACCCCTCGGGCACCGACCGCCTCACCGAGGCCGCCGACGCGCTCGGCCTGCCCGACGCGTGCATCGTCGTCAACGTGCAGGGCGACGAGCCGCTCATCCCGCCCGCGCTGGTCGCCGACGTCGCGCGCGCGCTCGAGGCCTCGCCCGAGTGCGCGATCGCGACCGCCGCGCACCCGGTCGAGACGGTCGACGAGTACCTGAACCCGAACTTCGTCAAGGTCGTCACCGACGCGCGCGGGCGCGCCGCCTACTTCTCGCGCGCGCCGATCCCCTTCGACCGCGACGCGATGAAAGGCTTCCCCGCGACGCTGCCGGGTGCGCTGTCGCCCGAATTGGCCGCGAACCCGCCGCTGCGCCACATCGGCCTCTACGCGTACCGCGTGTCGTTCCTGCGCGCGTTCCCGGGGCTGGCGCGCTCGCCGCTCGAGGCGATCGAGTCGCTCGAGCAGCTGCGCGCGCTCTGGCACGGCTTCCAGATCGCGGTGATGCGCGTCGAGCACGCGCCGCCCGGCGGCGTCGACACCCCCGAGGACCTGGCGCGGGTGCGCGCGCTGGTCGCGGGCGAGCCGTCCCGCTAGCCTCGCCGGGGTCCCCGTCCGCGGGTGCCGTGCCGTCGCCTGACCGTCGCCTGACCGTCGCCCGACCGTCGCCCGACCGTCGCCCGACCGTCGCCCGACCGTCGCCGGATCGTCGCCGGATCGTTTGACCGCCCCGGCGCTTTGACGTTACCTTTCGCCGGCTGGCGTCAGGAACCCGACAGCCTTCCCTGGAGGACGGCGCCGCGTCCCGCCCGCGCGGCCGCGTCCCGCGGCGCGCCCCCACCCGAATTCACATTGTCCAGGTAGCGTTCATGCGACTGATTCTGCTCGGAGCGCCGGGAGCCGGCAAAGGCACGCAGGCGGCCTTCATCAAGGAGAAGTTCGGCATCCCCCAGATCTCCACCGGAGACATGCTGCGCGCCGCCGTCAAGGCCGGCACGCCGCTGGGGCTGGCGGCCAAGAAGGTGATGGACTCCGGCGGGCTCGTGTCCGACGACATCATCATCGGGCTGGTCAAAGACCGCCTGAAGGAGCCCGACTGCCGCGACGGCTACCTGTTCGACGGCTTCCCGCGCACGATCCCGCAGGCCGACGCGATGAAGGCCGCCGGCGTCGGGATCGACTTCGTGCTCGAGATCGACGTCCCCGACGAGGAGATCATCGAGCGCATGAGCGGGCGGCGCGTGCACGTCGCGAGCGGGCGCACCTACCACGTCAAGTTCAATCCGCCGAAGGTCGCGGGCAAGGACGACGTCACCGGCGAACCGCTGATCCAGCGCGACGACGACCAGGAAGAGACGGTGCGCAAGCGCCTGTCCGTGTACCACTCGCAGACCAAGCAGCTGGTCGACTACTACAACTCGTGGGCTTCCACGGGCCAGCCCGGCGCGCCGAAGTATCGGCGCATCGGCGGGCTCGGCACGGTCGAGGACATCCGCACGCGCGCGCTCGACGCGCTGCGCTGACGCAAGCCGCGGGCGCCCGCCCCGGCGCCCCGGCACCGGGGCGAAACCGGCGGCCCGATCACCCCGATCACGCCGTCGGCCCCGCCCCCGCCGCGTCGCCGGCGCGCCGCGAACGCGGCCGCGGCTTGCCAACTCCGGCCGGAATTGGCGAAAATCCTGGGTTTGTCCTGATCCCCATCACTTCATTCCGATAACATTCTTGGAGGTCCCCCGATGTCAGCAGCCTCGAACGCAGGCACCTGGTTCGCGCTGATCTGCGGGGTGCTGGCGGTGCTCTACGGCATCGTCACCACCCGGTCGATCCTCGCGCTTCCGGCCGGCAACGCCCGCATGCAGGAAATCGCCGCGGCCGTCCAGACCGGCGCCCAGGCCTACCTGAGCCGCCAGTACCGGACGATCGGCATCGTCGGCGTCGTGCTGTTCGTCGTGATCCTCTTCGTTCCCGGCCTCGGGATGAGCACCGCGGTCGGCTTCGCGATCGGCGCGATCCTCTCCGGCGCCGCGGGCTTCATCGGCATGAACGTGTCGGTGCGCTCCAACGTGCGCACTGCGCAGGCGGCCACGCTGGGCCTGAACCAGGCGCTGGACGTCGCGTTCAAGGGCGGCGCGATCACCGGCATGCTGGTGGTCGGCCTGGGCCTGCTGGGCGTCGCCGGCTACTACGCGATCCTCGTCGGCGCCGCGCCGGCCGACACCAAGGACCTGCACACGGTGCTCAAGCCGCTGGTGGGCCTGGCGTTCGGCTCGTCGCTGATCTCGATCTTCGCGCGTCTGGGCGGCGGCATCTTCACCAAGGGCGCCGACGTCGGCGCCGACCTCGTCGGCAAGGTCGAGGCGGGCATCCCCGAAGACGACCCCCGCAACCCCGCGGTGATCGCCGACAACGTCGGCGACAACGTCGGCGACTGCGCCGGCATGGCGGCCGACCTCTTCGAGACGTACGCGGTCACGCTGATCGCGACGATGCTGCTGGGCGCGCTGATGGTCAAGGGCGCCGAAGGCCAGGCCGTGATGTACCCGCTGGTGCTGGGCGGCTTCTCGATCATCGCGTCGGTGGTCGGCACCTTCTTCGTGAAGGCCTCGCCGGGCTCCAAGATCATGACCGCGCTGTACAAGGGCCTGATCGTCGCGGGCGCGCTCGCCACGGTGGCCGCGTACCCGATCACGTCGTGGGTCTTCGGCGGCGCCGACATCGCCGCGAGCGGCCTGTCGGTGATGAACCTGTGGCTGTGCGTGGTCGTCGGCATGGTGCTCACGGGCCTGATCGTCTACATCACCGAGTACTACACGGGCACCGAATACCACCCGGTCAAGTACGTCGCGCAGGCGTCCACCACGGGCCACGCGACCAACATCATCGCGGGCATCGCGGTGTCGATGAAGTCCACCGCGTGGCCGGTGCTGATGGTGTGCGCCGCGATCATCGCGTCGTACAAGCTCGGCGGGCTGTACGGCATCGCCGTGTCGGCCACGTCGATGCTGTCGATGGCCGGCATCGTCGTCGCGCTCGACGCCTACGGCCCGATCACCGACAACGCCGGCGGCATCGCCGAGATGGCCGAGCTGCCCGACTCCGTTCGCAACATCACCGATCCCCTGGACGCCGTCGGCAACACGACGAAGGCGGTCACCAAGGGCTACGCGATCGGCTCCGCCGGCCTCGCGGCGCTGGTGCTCTTCGCCGACTACACGCACGGCCTGGAGTCGGTGGGCCTGGCGTCCACGTTCGACCTGTCGAACCACATGGTGATCGTCGGCCTGTTCATCGGCGGCCTGATCCCGTTCCTGTTCGGCGCGATGGCGATGGAAGCGGTGGGCCGCTCGGCGGGCGCGGTGGTGGAGGAAGTGCGCCGCCAGTTCCGCGAGATCAAGGGCATCATGGAAGGCACCGCCAAGCCCGACTACTCGCGCGCGGTGGACCTGCTCACGAGCGCGGCGATCAAGGAGATGATGATCCCGTCGCTGCTGCCGGTCGCGGTGCCGGTGGCGGTGGGCGTCATCCTCGGCCCGCAGGCGCTGGGCGGCGTGCTGATGGGCACGATCGTCACGGGCCTGTTCGTCGCGATCTCGATGTGCACCGGCGGCGGCGCGTGGGACAACGCCAAGAAGTACATCGAGGAAGGCAACCACGGCGGCAAGGGCTCCGACGCGCACAAGGCCGCGGTCACCGGCGACACCGTCGGCGACCCGTACAAGGACACGGCCGGCCCCGCGGTGAACCCGCTGATCAAGATCATCAACATCGTGGCGCTGCTGCTCGTGCCGCTGATGGGCGTGATGTACGGCGGCAAGCCGGGCGCCGCGCCCGCGCACACCACGCCGGTGCCGGTCACGGCCCCGGCGGCCGCGCCCGCGACGGCCCCCGCCGAAGCGCCGAAGGCCGACGCCGCGGCGCCGGCCGCCGCGCCCGCGCCGAAGGCCGACGCGGCCCCGACCGCCCCGGCGGAGGCGCCGAAGGCCGAGGAGAAGAAGTAATCCGGCTCGGCGAAAAGCCGAATCCGGTTCGGGAAGGGCGCCGCGAGGCGCCCTTTCTCTTTCTTCATCGGCCGGCGGACGCGCGCCGGTGCCCGTGGCAGCGCGTCCCCGCGCGTGCCCTCGTGCGCGACGATCGGGCGAGCCTGCGCCTGCGCTGCGCCCGCGTCGGGCGGCTACCCTCCGCGCCCGAGCGCCGCGTTGAACCGCGCGCACGCGGCCAGGCAATCCGAACGCTGCTGCCCCTCGACGAGCACGACCTGCTTGCCGTCGGGCAGCGCGAAGCTCGCGCGGTAGTAATAGCCCCCGTCCGAGCCGTCGTCCGTCTCGAGCGCGGCCGCGCCGACGGCGGCGCGCGGCACCTCGAGGGACTCGCGGCGAAGGGGATAGCGCCGGCTCACCCGCACCGGGCCGAGCGCGCCGACCTCCACCGTCACGAAGGCCGATCGCGCGGCCCACACGAGCATGCCCGCGGTGACCAACCAGAAGCCCGCCAGCAACGCGAGCATGACGGGCATCGTCCAGCCCGCGGGGGCGCCGTCGAGCGCCACGCGCGCGCTCTGCAGGGCGACGGCGCCGGCGAAGCACGCCGCGACGGCCCAGGGCACCGCGGCGACGCGGTTCAGGAAGACTTCGGTGTCGGGTTCGGGCAAACGGAGGCTCCCGCCATGGCGGCAAGGGTCAATCGTCGACAGCGCCGATACCCGGACGGACTTCCCGCGGCTCCGGCGCAGACGCCATGCTCGCACGAGCGAGCCACACCTATCGAAGTCACGCAACCCTGCGCGGGAGCGTGCGGCTGCCTCGGCGATCAGGTGCCGCGCCGCCAGCGCGCGACGGGCTTGCCCTCCGACGCGCCTTCGGACTCGCGCCGGGCAGCAAGTCGGCGACCTCGTACGCCCTCCAAGGCCCCGAGGTCCACGAGCCGCCCCGTGACGAATTTGTGCAGCACGCTCGCCATGAGCGTCTGGTACGGAATGCCTTCGACGGCCGCCCGCGCCTGGAGGTCCTCGAGATCGCGCGACGAGATCCGGATATTCACCCTGCGATCCTTCAGCAGCGCGCTCTGCGCGTACTGCGCATACCGGGCGATGTCCGTCTTCGCGCGCGGCACGCTGCGCCACTCGCCACGGTCGTACGACGCGAGGATCTCTTCTTCCAGACGGCGTTCCTGGGACATGTCAATGCGCCTCGCTCAAGTAGTCCCGCGTCGCCTTGCGACTCGGAATGATGCTTTTCAGGAAGATTTCGTCGCCAGACTCGACGAAGGGAACGAGCCAGGCGTAGCCGCGAATTCGCACGACGAACAGACGCTGTCCGGGGTAGCGCTCGCGATTCGGATAATCCAGAACGTCGAGCAGGCCGCCGCCCGCGATCGAAGCGACGACCTCTTCGAAGCTCACGCCGCGCTCCGACTGCAGGCGGGCGTTCTTCTGCACGCTCCAGTTCAGCGTCTTCACGAACTCGATCATAAGTCTGTGTGCCGAATGTCATCAATCGATATTGGCGTGTCCGCGCGCACGTCCGCGCAGGCTCGCATCGCCCGATTCTTTCCGAGAAAAGCGCGCCCGGAAATCGATCCGATGGCCTGACTCCGCTCTGCACGCACGTCGCAGGAGCCCGTCGGACGCACCTGCTAGACTTTCAGGTTCACCCGACGATTCATCCCCGGCGCGGCGCCCGGTGCCCGCGCCCTTTCCTTCGGAGACAAGCGATGCAATTCAAGGACAACGTGGTCATCGTCACCGGCGGCGCGTCCGGCCTGGGCGGCGCCACCAGCAAGCTGATCGTCGACGCGGGCGGCAAGGTCCTGATCGCCGACGTCAACGCGGCGCAGGGCGAGAAGACCGCGGCCGAACTCGGCGCGAACGCGAAGTTCGTCAAGTGCGACGTCACCTCCGAGGCCGACGGCCAGGCCGCGGTCGACGCCGCGGTCGGCATGGGCAGGCTCGTGGGCCTGGTGAATTGCGCCGGCGTGGGCATCGCGATGAAGACCGTCGGCAAGGACGGCGCGCACCCGCTCGCGCTCTTCTCCAAGGTCATCAGCATCAACCTCATCGGCTCGTTCAACCTGATCCGGCTCGCGGCGGTCGCGATGTCGAAGAACGACCCGAACGAGGACGGCGAGCGCGGCGTCATCGTCAACACCGCGTCGGTCGCCGCGTTCGACGGCCAGATCGGCCAGGCCGCGTACTCGGCGTCGAAGGGCGGCATCGTCGGCATGACGCTGCCGATCGCGCGCGACCTCTCGCGCGACGGCATCCGCGTGCTCACGATCGCGCCGGGCCTGTTCCTCACGCCGATGATGCAGGGCCTGCCGCCGGCCGCGCAGGAGTCGCTCGGCAAGCAGGTGCCGTTCCCGCCGCGGCTGGGCCGCCCGTCGGAATACGCCGCGCTGGTCGGGCAGATCTTCGCGAACACCATGCTCAACGGCGAGACGATCCGCCTCGACGGTGCGATCCGCATGGCGCCGAAGTGACGCCCCGGGCGCGGCGCCCGCGAGGGTGATCGCGCGAGGATGCCTCACGAGCCCCCGCGGCGCAGGTCGCGGGGGTTTTTCGTCCGGCCGCGGGGAGACCCTCTGTCAAGACCGGGCATTGCCTCGAGGTGTTGATGCCGACGACCTGATTCCCCGGACGCTGCAGGAATTCGTCGCAGGAAGCGCCGGCTTGCCAGCGCCGGCCGGACGCATTACCATGACCATCAAAGTAAGGCGTCGCCATGACAGAGTCCACTCTCACCGCCAAAGGACAGACCACGGTGCCGGCTGACGTGCGCGCCCTGGTGCACGCGAAGCCCGGCACGAAGCTGGTGTGGTCGGTCACGCCCGACGGCACCATCATCGTTCGCGCGAAGACCAAGTCCATCCTCGACATGGCCGGCATGCTCGAGGCCCCGAAAGGCAAGCGTGTCTCGGTCGAAGACATGAACCCCTGGCGCTGATGCCGGCGCTCGACACCAACGTCCTCGTTCGATACATCGTTCAGGACGACTCCGCCCAGTCGGCGGCCGCGCGGCGGCTCATCCGCAGGTGCGTGAGCGAACAGCAGGCGCTGTTCGTCCCGGTGACCGTGACGCTCGAACTGGAGTGGGTCCTGCGCTCCAGCTTCGGTTACGGCAAGCCCGAGACCATTCGCGTGCTGTCGGCCCTCTTCTCGGCCGCCGAGTTGTCGTGCGAGTCCGAGCAGGCGCTCGAGGTGGCCCTCGAGTTGTATCGCAGTTCGGCAGCGGACTTCGCTGACTGTCTGCACCTCGCACTGGCGGCGCAGGCCGGTGAGCAGCCGCTCTGGACCTTCGACAAGGCTTTCTCAAAGGTCGGTGGCGCCGCCCTGCTGGCGTAGCCCCCGAACTCCCTTCCGTCCGCGAACCGTCGCTGTACCCCGAAGCCGCGCGGTCGGAACAGCCGGCGCCGCCCGTCCGCCACTGCGCGCCAATCGCCGGAAAGCGGCGGTCCGAGTCCGCTTATCTCACGGACGCCGCTCGCGCGCGCGCCTAGACTTCGACGAAGATGCGCCCGTCCGCCGCCGGGAATCGGCGAGCCGCCGTGCTCTCGAATTCTGGCGACGCGTGCCGACAATCATGTATCCAGGACACATTTGTCCCCAATCCACCGTGGAGGCCCCGATGCCCGCCCCCTCCCCCGCCCAAGTCGCGGAACGCGCCACGCGCTCCGCCGTCCGGCCATGAAGTGGCTCGACGAATTCCTGCGCCGCTGGACGCTGCGCCGGCGCGTGGCGATCGCCTCGCTGCTGGGCGCGCTGGTGCTCGCCGCGCTGGGCGGCGGCGTGCTCTGGCGAGAGCACCAGTTCTCGGACGCGATGCGCGAGATCCACGACCGCCAGGTGCAGCCGATGCAGACGCTGCAGCGCATCGACGCGACGATGAAGGACGTGCGCTTCCGCCTGAGCGGCGTGCTGCTCGACCAGGTGCCCGTGCCGGGCGCGCGCCAGCACCTGCAGAACGCGATGCGCGACCTGCCCGCGGCGTGGAGCGCGTACGAGGCGAGCCAGAAGGGCGACGCGCTGCCCGCGGAGCGCGCCGAGCTGAACGCGCGCGTCGGTAAGGGCGTCGGCAAGGCGGTCGAGTTCATGCGCGAGCTCGAGAAGGCCTACGCGGCGCAGGCCGACGACGGGCAGCTCGCGAGCTTCCTCAGCGACGAGTGGCCCAAGGTCCAGGCCGCGCTGGTGAACCCGCTGGAGGCGCTGCTGCCGATGGCCGCCGCGTCGGTGAAGGCGACCTACGAGGTGCAGGAGTCTCGCGCGTCGAAGGCGCGCGCCGTGGAGATGGCCGTGATCGCCGGCGTGCTGGTCGCGTTCGCGGTGATCGCCTGGTGGTTCATCATGACGATCGACCGCGGGCTCGGCGACGCCGCGCGCGCAGTGGAACGGCTCGCGGAGGGCCGCCTCGACGCGCGCCTGCCGGTGGGCGGCAAGGACGAGATCGCGCAGTTCGCGAACGCATTCAACGCGAGCATGGAGCGCCTGTCGGGTGCGATGGCCGAGATCCGCGAGCGGGCCGAGTCCATCGACCGCGCCGCCGGCGAGATCGCGCAGGGCAACCAGGACCTGTCGTCGCGCACCGAGCAGCAGGCGTCGCACCTCGCGCAGACGTCCGCGTCCACGGGCGAGCTCTCGGACACGGTGCGCGACAACCACGCGCACGCGGCCAACGCCGCGCGGCTCGCGGGCGAGTCCGCGCAGCAGGCGCAGGAGGTCGGCGAGACCGTGCAGCGCGCGGTCGCGACGATGGGCACGATCGACGAGAGCGCGCGGCGCATCGGGCAGATCGTCGCCGTCATCGACGGCATCGCGTTCCAGACCAACATCCTCGCGCTGAACGCCGCGGTCGAGGCCGCGCGTGCGGGCGAGGCCGGGCGCGGATTCGCGGTGGTGGCCTCGGAGGTGCGCACGCTCGCGGGCCGCAGCGCCGAGGCGTCGCGCGAGATCCGCGACCTCGTCGGCACGTCCACCGCGCGCGTGGCCGAAGGCAGCACGCTGGTCACGTCGGTGGGCGACTCGATGGGCAAGGTGCTCGACTCGGCGCGCGAGGTCGCCACGCTCGTGGGCGCGATCGCCACCGCGTCGGAGTCGCAGGCCGCCGGCATCGCGCAGATCAGCGAGGCCGTCTCCCAGATGGACCAGGGCACGCAGCAGAACGCCGCGATGGTCGAGGAAGCCGCGGCGGCGTCGCAGGCGCTGCAGGGGCAGGCGGCGGGGCTGCGGGAACTGGTGGATCAGTTCGAGGTCTGACGCACTCGCGCGGCCGGCACGGCCGCGCGCGCCCCCGAGGCGTCCCGGGCACGCCCCGCGCAGTCCGCCTCGGGATTCCCCTTGCGCCCGGGCCCGGGCACCCCTTCTCACCCCTTCCCGGGCGCCCCCAGTCGCACCGATCCGCGCTCCGAACGCCGATCGGCGGCGCCCGCCGCGGTGCCGAAGGCGTCCCTGCGCCATCAGCACACGGGTTCGCCTGCCGTAGACCCTGGGACGACGCCGTGCGTCGCCCCAACCGCCTCAGGAGAACCCTCATGCCCACGAATCCTGGAACCCGCCGATTCCTCGCCCTGCTCGCGGGCGCGGCCTGCCTGTCGTTCGCGGCCCCCGCGGCGGCGAGCCACACGCCCGAAGCGCTGCAGGGCGCGAAGGTCGTCAACGCCGATCAGGTCAGGAAGATGCTCGACGCCGGCGTGCCCGTCATCGACACGCGCGTGGCCGCCGAGTACGCCGAGAAGGCCATCAAGGGCGCGAGGAGCGTTCCCTACAAGGAGAAGAGCGCCAAGGCGGCCGACTTCGACGCCGCGCAGGACGCGTTCGACCTCGCGAAGCTGCCCGCCGACAAGGCCGCGCCGATCGTCTTCTACTGCAACGCCGGCGAGTGCTGGAAGAGCTACAAGGCGTCCGTGGTCGCGATCAAGGCGGGCTACAAGCAGGTGAACTGGTTCCGCGGCGGAATGCCCGAGTGGACCTCCAAGGGCCTTCCCACGCAGTGATGAGAACGACGGGGCGGCGAGCCCGGCTCGACCGCCCCGCGAACGCCGCACCGGCCGCGGCGCCCTCCACCAGGAGCGCTTCCATGAAACTGTCCGCCTGGACCCTGAAGACCCGGATCGTCGTCGTCGCGGCGTTCGGCGCATTCGTGATCGCCGCGCTCGGTGCCGGCTCGATCTGGCGCGAGCGCGAGACGCAGCGGGCGCTGCGCGACATCCACGATCGCGAAGTGCAGCCGATGCTCGAGCTCACGCGGATCGACGCCGCGCTGAAGGACGTGCGCTTCCGGCTCGCCGGCGTGCTGCTCGACCAGCTGCCGCTGCCGAGCTCGCGTCAGCACGCGCAGGCCGCGGCGAAGGAGCTTCCCGAGGCCTGGAAGCGCTACCAGGCCGCGCAGGCGTCGGGCGGCATCGGCGCGCCGGGCGAGCGCTCCGCGCTGCACGAGCGCGTGGACGCCGGCGTCGCGAAGGCCCTCGAGTTCCTGGGCCGGCTCGACGGCGCCTACGCGAAGGGCGACCGCAAGGCGATGGAAGAGATGCTCGAGGACCACTGGCCCGCGGTGCACACGGCGCTGGTCAAGCCGCTGGAGACGCTGATCCCGATGAGCGTCGCGTCGGTCAAGGCCACGTACGAGCACCACGCGTCGGCGTCGGCGCGAATGCTGGCGCTGCAGGTGCCGGTGACGGGCGCGGTGCTCGCCGGGTTCGTGCTGATGGCGTGGTGGTTCGTGCGCACGCTCGCGCGCGGCCTGGGCGGCGCGGAAGGCGCCGTGCGCGAACTCGCCGACGGCCGGCTCGGCAGGCGCCTGCCCGCCGAGGGCCGCGACGAGATCGCGCGCTTCGCGCGCTCGTACAACTCGAGCATGGAGCGCCTGACCGCGACCGTGGTCGAGATCCGCGAGCGCGCCGAGTCGATCGACCGCGCGTCCGGCGAGATCGCGCAGGGCAACGCGGACCTGTCGTCGCGCACCGAGCACCAGGCGTCGAGCCTTCAGCAGACGTCGTCGTCCACCGAGTCGCTCTCGGGGACCGTGCGCGAGAACCACGCGCACGCGGCCAGCGCCGCGCGGCTCGCGGAGGAGTCCGCGCGCCAGACGCAGGCGGTGGGCGAGCTCGTGCAGCGCACGGTCGCGACGATGAGCACGATCGACGAGAGCGCACGGCGCATCGAGCAGATCGTCGCGGTCATCGACGGCATCGCGTTCCAGACCAACATCCTGGCGCTGAACGCGGCGGTCGAGGCCGCGCGCGCGGGCGAAGCCGGGCGCGGCTTCGCGGTGGTGGCCTCCGAGGTGCGCACGCTCGCGAGCCGCAGCGCCGAGGCCTCGCGCGAGATCCGCACGCTGATCGGCACCTCGTCGGGCCACGTGCGCGACGGCAGCGCGCTCGTCGCGTCGGTGGGCAAGTCGATGGACAAGGTGCTCGATTCCGTGCGCGAAGTGGCGACGATCGTGGGCGCGATCGCGACCGCGTCCGAAGCGCAGGCCGCGGGCATCGCGCAGATCAGCGACTCGGTCTCGCAGATGGACGAGGGCACGCAGCAGAACGCCGCGATGGTCGAGCAGGCCGCGGCCGCGTCGCAGGCGCTGCGCGCGCAGGCGGCGGGGTTGCGCGAGCTGGTGGAGCGGTTCGAGGTGTAGGAGCGCCGACCTCGGCGTGCCGGGGCTCCTCCAAGGCGTGCTCGGCAGCCGCCAGTGGATGGCACAACTCGGCCGCGCCGGCGGCCGCGTGCGCTCCGACGCGAAAGCCGCCGCGGCCCGCGCGAACGGCGCGCGCGGAGGCCGCCCGCGCGGATCCTGACACGCCGGCTGCACGCCGCGTCGGGCGCTGTGAACCCCCGCGCGCACCGCCTCGCGCGCAATGACAACGGTCATCTCGTGCCTGCGAGAACGCGCTCAGGATGAGCTTGCGCGGGCACGCTGCGCGCCCGCCCAACGGGAGACCGAGATGACACTGCAAAGAATCATCGGCAGGAGCCGCCGGCGCGCGCTCATCGCGCTCGCCGTCGCAGGGTTCGCAGGCGCGGCGCTCGCCGAACAGATGACCTGGACCGTCGTGAGCGTGCTCGAAGCGAACGACCCGGCCGCGCGCACCTTCGTCAGGCGCGGCGTCGCGGCGTTCCCGAACGGCGATCTCGCCGCGGCCAGGCTCGAGGGCAGCTCGATGGCCTCCGACGGCCGCACGATGACCTACGACGTGAAGCTCACCTACACCTTCGAGGACGGCTCGACCATCGTCCAGCAGGGCAAGGGGAAGACGACGGGCAACCCCGGCAAGTACGCCGACCAGTCCGGCGCCGGCGCGTTCGTCGGAGGAACGGGACGCTTCGCGGGCATCACGGGCCAGACCACGTCGGTCGGCAAGGGCTTGTCGTCGATGGACGCGTGGGGCGAGTTCAAGGCGGAGTACACGATCGCGAAGTGAGGTGACGGTGCGGCCGGGCCGCAGGCGCCCGGCCGCGCTCACGCCGCAGGCTGCCGACGGCGCTGCCAGTAGCCGGGTTCACGGCGATCATGGGCGATGGCGACGCAGACGATCGCATCGGCGCCATCGCGATAGATCGCGGAATACGTAGAAGCGCGCAGACTCGACGAGTTCGAATTCGGCGGCCCTGAGCAGCCGGACCGTCTTCAACGCAACGCTGCCCGAGCCCTCGCCAACGCATCGGCGGCCGTGGTCCCTTTGTCGAGGCCTTGCTCGTAGAGCGCCCAGCGCGCGTCACACTCCACCTGCCACGCCCCAGCCCAGTCGGTAGCGTCTGCGGGCTCGAGCGATTCGATCAGGCGGAGCGCCAGCGCTGCGCGATCCGAATCGCTCAACGATGCCGCCTCGACCTCGAGGTCTTCGAGAAGCTTGCCCTTGGCTCGGCGACGCTTCAAAGCGTATACCCCATATCAATCAGCGTCCCGTCCGTGTCGTACGCCGTGCGCTGCTCGTTCGCCCCGTAGATGATGAAGTGCGCGATCGCGCCGTTGGTGCGGCTGCCCAGGAACGCCGGCAGGTTCGCGTCGACGTACGCGGCCACGTCGGGCCAGTCGGTCAGGTAGCGGTTGCCGTCGAAGTGGTCGAACGCGGGCCCCGCCGAGCGGCCCTCCCACACGCCGTACAGGTTGTAGTGCATGAACAGCGTCGCGTCGTCCAGGTGCAGCGGCGCCAGGTCGGCCCACTTCGCCGAGTAGTACGACGCGTCGAACCACGCGTTCGGCTTCAGGTGCTGCGCCGCGCCCACCGCGTACCAGTCCTGCGCGGCGCCCGCGAGCGAGACCGTGGGCACCTTCGAGGGATTCGCGAGCAGGTAGTAGACGCTGTCGAACAGGAAGCTCGTGTCCTTGCCGTAGTCCGGCGCGTGGCCGAGCGGCGGGTTCTGCAGGAAGAACGACTTGTCCGCGAACTGCAGCTGCTCGATGCTCTTGAGCGTGTCGATCGCGACGCTGTTGTCCACGAGCCAGGTCGTGCCGGACTTCGTCACGTGCGCTTCGTTGCGCGTGAACGGGAAGCTCACCGTGTCGGCGCCCGAGCCGCCGTCGAAGTGGTCGCTGCCGGCCGAGCCCACGAGCGTGTCGGCGTCGGGCGTGCCGATCACCTTCAGGCCGTTGTCGTCGTCGCGGATCATGGCAGTGGCGCTGCCGGTCGCGATCTGCGTGCCGGCGGACGGCTCCGACAGCGACACCGCGAACTGCTCGTTCTGCTCGATGGAGAGGTCGCCCGCCACGCTGATCGTGATGGTCTTGACGGACTCGCCCTCGAAGAAGCTGACCGTGCCGTTCGGCAGCTGCCCGCCCGCGAAGTCGGCCCCGTCCGCAGAGAGCGGCACCACCGAGTACTTCACCGACGCGAACGCGTCCGCCGGGCCGGTGCGCGAGACCTGGAACTTGAACGACACGCTGCCGCTGTCGCCCTCGGCGCGCAGCGTGTCGATCGTCTCGATCGAGAACGTGGAGATCTCGGTGATCGCCACCTCGAAGATGTCGCGCGCGAGGAGCGAGTCGACGGTGCTGAGGTTGACCGCGTCGGACGTGAACGTGATCCTGCTGCCGTCGGGGCTGATCGCGGGCAGGTACGACGACGCGTTGCCGGCCGCGCCGGCGTCGTTGTGCGAGACGAGGATCAGGTCGCCGCTGAAGACGTCCTTGCGGAAGACGTCGGTCGCGCCGTTGCCGTCGCCGTCGGCGAGGTTGCCGGCGTTGCTGGCGAACGCCACGTAGCGGCCGTTGTCCGAGATCACCGGGAAGAGCGAAGCCTGGTCGCCCAGCACGCCGTCGCCCGAACTCGACGCGACCACCAGCGCGCCGGTGGTCAAGTCCTTCACGAACACGTCCGTCGTGCCATTGGTGTCGCCGGCCACGAGATTCGTCGCCTGCGACACGAACGCAACGTAGCGCCCGTTGGCGCTCACCGACGCCATGTACGAGTTCGCGCTGCCCGGCACGCCGAACGCGGACTTCGACACGAGGTCGATCGCGCCGGTGAGCATGTCCTTGCGGAAGACGTCGAGCACGCCGTTGGTGTCGCCGGCCACGAGGTTGTCGGCGAAGCTCTCGAACACCACGTAGCGGCCGTCGGCACTGACCGACGCATTCTCGGAGCGCGCGTTGCCCAGCACGCCGGTGGAACTTGCGGACACGCGCTCGGTCAGCCCGGTGAGCAGGTCCTTGCGGAAGATGTCGTAGGTGCCGTTCGTGTCGCCGGCCACGAGGTTCGGCGAGAAGCTGGTGAACACCGCGTAGCGCCCGTCGGTGCTGATGTCGGGCGCGTAGGAATCACGCTCGCCCTGCACGTTGGCGCTGCTGCTCGAGACCAGCGTCACCGCGTTGGTCTGCATGTCGCGCAGGAACACGTCCTTCGAGCCGTTGAGGTCGAGCGGCGTGAGGTTGATCGAGTCGCTCACGAACAGCACGAATCGGCCGTCGCCGCTGATCGCCGCCTCGGGCGGGGTGCCGAGCCCGCCGGAATACGCTCCCTTCTCCGACACGGTCTGCATCGCCCCGGTCAGCAGGTCCTTGCGGTACCAGTCGAACAGGCCGTTGCCGTCGCTGATCCAGAAATTGGTGGCGAGCGTGCCGACGAGCACGTAGCGGCCGTCGGCGCTGACGTCGGAGACGATCGAGTCGCCATTGGCGGCGGCGCCGGAGGAGGTCAGGGAGACGGGGACGGTGGTGGTGAGGATGATGGGGGAACCGGCCATGGCACTGGGCTCCAGGAGAGGAGAGAGAGGGAAATGGGAGCGTAACCCACAAACGGGGTGATGGGCATTGGCCGCGTGTCGGGTTCCACGCGGTGTCGCCAGCGGCTATATGACGTATCCGAGATCGACCACCCCCCCCGTCGTCTCATACGCCACCCTCAACTCCCCCGCCCCATAAATAATGAAGTGCGCAATCGCCCCGTTCGTCGCACTCCCCAGAAAATCCGGCAGGTGCGCATTCACATACCCCGCCACGTCCGGGTTCTCGCGCAGATACCGCGCCCCGTCGAAGTGGTCGAACTCCGGCCCCGGAGACCGCCCCTCCCAAACCCCGTACCGCTGGAAGTGCACGAACAGCGTCGCATCATCCAGATGCAGCGCCCCCAGGTCCGCCCACTTGTTCTCGTAGTACGTCGCGTCGAACCAGCTGTTCGGCGCCCGCCCCTGGTCGGCGCCGAGCGTGAGGTACTGGTCGATCGCGCCCGCGAGCTTCACGCCAGGCACGAGGTCCGAATTGGCGAGCAGGTAGTACACCGGGTCGAAGAGGAAGTCGCGGCTCGCCGCGTACGTCGCGAGGTCCGGGTGCGCGGGCTCGACGAGCGTGAAGCTCTTGTCCGAGAACTGCAGCGTCTCCATGTGCGAGAGCGTGTCGCTGCCCTCGGGGCCGCTCTTGTCCGTGACGCGCCACAGCAGGCCCGTCTTCTGCACCGTGAAGCCGGTGCGCGCGCCGGCATAGCGCGCGGTGTCGGTGCCGGCGAGGCCGTCGAGGAAGTCGTTGCCGCCGTTGCCGATCAGCGTGTCGTCGCCGGCGGTGCCGGTCAGCGTGTCGTTGCCGGGTCCGCCGATCATGTGCGCGGGGTCCGCCACGGACACGCTCACCGTGTACGTGTTCGACGCGCCGGCAGAGTCCCGCACCGAGAAGCCGAACGTGTCGTTGCCGACGTAGCCCGCGGCGGGCGTGTAGGTGTACGTGCCGCCCGCGCCCACGCTCGCCGCGCCGTGCTGCGCGCCGCCGGCCAGCGCGTACGTGATCGCGTCGCCCTCGGCGTCGTTCGCCGCCGGGAGCGTGCCGCTCTTCGAGCCGTTCATGTCCGCGGTGATCGCGGCCGCTGAAGACACCGGCGCGTCGTTGACCGGGCTCACCGTCACGCTCGCGTTGTAGAGCGAGCCGCCGCCCTTGCCGTCGCTCACCGAGAACACGAAGCCGTCGGCGCCGAAGTAGTCGGCCGCCGGCGTGTACGTGTATGCGCCCGCGGCGCTCACGCTCGCGCTGCCGTGCGCGGGCGCGGTGGCGAGCGCGTACGTGACGGGGTCGCCGTCGGGGTCGGTGGCGGCGGGCAGCGTGCCGCTCTTCGCGGTGTCTTCGCTCGTCGCGAACGCGACGCTCGCCGACGCCGGCGGGTCGTTCACCGGCACGACGACGACGCTCACCGTGTACGAGTTCGCGCCCCCGTGGTTGTCGCTCACCAGGTAGCCGAAGCTGTCGCTGCCGCTCCAGTTCGCGGCCGGCGTGTACGTGTACGCGCCGTTCGCTTCCACGGTGAGCGCGCCGTGCGTCGGCAGGTTGCCGGCGGCGTACGTCACGGGGTCGTCGTTCGGGTCCGTCGCGGCGGGCAGCGTGCCGGCGCGCGCGTCGTCCTCGTCGAGCACGATCGTGGTGTTCGCGGCCACCGGCGGCAGGTTGCCGAGCGCGAGCGTGACGTCGGTGAACTTCAGGTACTCCACGCCGGTGAGCGTGTCGGTGCCCTCGGCGCCCGTGGTGTCGAAGACGGTGGTGGTGTCGCCGGCGGTCGAGACCTGGTAGCGCGAGCGCACGCCGCCGAAGATCGCGGTGTCGGTGCCGGGGCCGCCGGCGAGCTGGTCGCTGCCGTCGCCGCCGTTCAGGGTGTCGTCGCCGGCGCCGCCGTCGATCGTGTCGTTGCCCGCGTTGCCCACGAGGCGGTTGGCGGCGTCGTTGCCCACGAGCAGGTCCTGCGCGGCGCCGCCGGTCGCGTTCTCGATCGTGACGCCGAACGCGATCGCGACGGTGCGCGTGTCGGTCCAGTGGTTGACGAAGTCGGCGTCCCAGTAGGTGACGCTGTCGCCGAGGTCGCTGAAGCGGCCCGCGCGCAGGTCGATCGCGCCGCTCTCGGTGGTGGCGTCCCAGATGATCGTGTCGTTGCCGCCGGCGTCCCAGATCGTCTGGAAGTAGCCGGTGCCCTGGTGATATCCGTAGACGTCGTCGCCCGCGTGCCAGGTGGTGTTCGGGCCGTAGACGTACTGCAGCGCGAGGACGTCGTAGAGCATCGGCGTCGTCGGCTCGAACTCGGTCCACGAGCCGTCCGACCCCGCGTATGCGGTGTACGTCATCACGGTGTTCGTGTAGCCGTCCTCGGGCACCGGCAGCGTGGGGGTGTCCTCGAACGGGTGCTTCAGGCCGAGCGCGTGGCCGATCTCGTGCAGCAGCGTCGAGAATTCGTAGCTGCCGTCGCCCCACGTCGCGTCCCAGGGCGCCATCGCGTTCAGCCACACGTCGCCGCCCTTGGCGTTCGTCGCCGGCTCGTACGCCACCGACTGCAGCGACGGGTCGATCTGCGTCCACGCGAAGCGCAGTTCGCCGACCGCGGTCGGCGTCTCGGTGACCTCGTTGAAGCGGATGTTCGCGACCGCGCCCCACGCGGCGAGCGCGGCGCGCACCGAGTCGCGCTCGGAGGGCGTCAGCGCCGCGAGGCCGGCGAAGGGCTCGACGCTGCCGCTGGCGGCGCTGTACTCGTCGGCCGCGGTGTCCCAGGTGCTCGCGGGGCCGGCGAAGCTGTACGTGAGCGTGACCGGCTGGCCGGGGCCGCCGCTGCCCCAGCGCTCGCCGTCGAGCAGCGACGAGATCCGGTAGTCCGCGCTGGCGGCGATGGAGACGACGGGAACGGTGTTCGTGAAGGGCGTGGACATCGGCGGGCGCGCGTCGGTGGCGCCGCTCGGGGCGGCGGGGCGCCTCGATTATCGTGCGGAAGGCGCGGGCGCGCCCGGCGGGCGGACGGGAGGGGATGCGGCTGGGATGGCCGGCGGGGGCGGAGGCGGGGCGCGGGCGCGGGCGGAGGCGCGGGGGGAGGCGCGGGCGGAGGCGGGGCGCGGGCGGGGCCGGCAGGTCCGGCGGGCCCCGCCGGGCCCGGTGGAACGGGCTCGCGGATCCCGCGATCGATTCGGCCGCCGGGTCGGCCCGCGGCCGGGACGCCGGCGTCATTCGGACAGGCAGATCCTGTTGACCTTGAACCCGCCCGGAGTTGACTATTGACTCGGAATTCCCCTATTCGGCCTAACCAAACGTCCTAAACTGACGTTTAGCTGACACCTATTCGGACATTGCCGACACGGCGCCGTACGCGGACGCGCCGGCGCGCGCGGCGTGCGACTCGCGCGTGCGGATGACGAGCGCGTCGTCCCGGACGTCGAGCCACCCCTCGGCGGAGAGTTCCTTGACCACCCGGTTGATCATGCTGCGCGACGCGCCGACGTGGTCGGCGATCATCTGCTGGCTCGGCCGCGGCGAGACGACGAGGCCCGCTTCGTCGCGCCGCGCCATCTCGGTGAGCAGCAGGCGCACGCGGTCGTTGACGTCGAGCAGCGCGAGGCGCTTGACCAGCTTGCCGAGGTGGCGCACGCGCCGCGCGATGGTCACCATCACGTGCTTGTTGAAGTCCGAGCGCATCGCGAGCAGTTCGAGGTACTGGCGCCGCGGCAGGTAGACGAGGTCGCAGCTCTCGAGCGTGGTGACGGTGGTGTCGCGCACCGCGTCGTCGAAGACGGATTCCCCGAAGTAGTGGCCGGGGCCGAGCTCGTCGATGACGACGGTGCGGCCGTCGTCGGACATCATCGAGACGCGAACGCGCCCGCGCCGCACCAGGCACAGCGCGTCGCTCGACTCGCCCTCGTGGGCGATGATCGTGTTGGCGGGCACGCGCCGGCCGGTGCCGCGCACCGCGATGTCGGCGGCGAGGTCGCCGGGCAGCGGCGAGGCGAGCGACGACGCCGCGAACGGGCCGCGCCGTGCCGGCGGCGTGCTCCGCGACGTCGGGAGCTGCAACTCCGAGGCGTCTGACGCGTCGCCGCGCTCGAATTCTCCGGTTTCGCGCGACGACATCGGGGAGGAGGACAGCATCGATTCGGAGGACCGCATGGCTCGGCTCGACCAGGTTGACTGAAATCAACGCGCGGCGGTTGTGCACCGCGTGGTGTCATTCTCGCCGAACGGTGATGGGAGTCAACCCCCGTTTTAGGGTGTCGGCCGGCTATACAGTGCGGCGCGCGGCGGCGCGGCCCGAGGGCCCCGGCGGGCGCCGCTCGTGCAGGATCCAGCGGGCCTCGCCGAGCTCGACTTCGCCGGCGCGCGCGAACGACTTCAGCACGCGGTTGACCATGCTGCGCGACGCGCCGACGCGGTCCGCGATCGCCTGCTGCGTGGGCGGCGGCTCGACCACCCGCAGCGCGCCCTCGGCCTGCGCGGCCTCGTCGAGCAGCGCGCGGATGCGCTCGTCGGTCTCCATCAGCGCGAGCTGGTGCGTGAGCGCCTTGAGCGTGCGCAGCCGCCCCGAGAGCTTGCGCAGCACGTACTTGTTGAAGTCGGCGTCCTCGGAGAGCAGCTCGACGAACTCGCGCCGCGTCAGGCACACGAGCTCGGTCGGCACGAGCGTGGTGACGGTGGCCGCACGCGGGCCGCCGTCGACGATGGTCTCGCCGAAGCAGTCGCCGGGGCCGAGCTCGCCGATCAGCACCGAGCGCCCGTCGTCGGTGGCCAGCGCCATGCTGAGCCGGCCGGAGCGCACGACGTGGAAGGTGTCGCGGGTGTCGCCGTCGTGGCAGACGATCGCGCCCTTGGGCACGCGCCGGTGGGTGCCGTGCGCGCACAGCCTGGAGAAGAGGTGCGCCGGCAGCGCGGGGCCGAGGCGGTGGGCGTCCGCGATCCGCAGCGGCCGGGCGCCCGTGGCGGCGTCATGCAGCACGCCCGTCGGGTTGCCGCCGGAGTCCTGGCCGTTCGACCTGCCCGCCTTCGCCGCGCCGAGCATCGCGTGTCCTCGCTTGACCTGGAGTTCGGGACGCTTTCGACGCCGAGCGGCGGCAGTGCCCCGAGCTTGGTTCATTCTAGACCCTGCACGGGCGCGTGGCGCCCTCTCGAGTCGATATGAGGATCCTTGTATCCGCGAAAAGACGGCGCGCGGCGCGCCCTTACCCCTGATTGGTTAAGGACGGCCCCGAATGTGCCGAACGCACGCGCGCCGCGCAGGCACTCCCGCGAGCGCGCCCCCGGCGAAAGGCGGGCCGGTGCCCGAGCCGGCACCCCGCGGGCCGGTCCGGCGCCCGAGCAGGTTCACGCCACGCGCACCCCGGTTCACGCCACGCGCCCCTGGTTCACGCTACGCGCCCCCGGCTCACGCCTCGCGCCCCCTGGTTCACGCCACCCGCGCCTCCACCCACCGCCCCAGCGCGAGCACGCGCGCGTCGGCGTCCGCCGCGCCCACGATCTGCAGCGCGGCGGGCAGGCCGGCGGCGCTGCCGGTGGGCACGCTGAGCGCGGGCAGGCCCACCAGGCTGAACGGCACGGTCTGGCCGAGCAGCGCCTCGCGCGCGCTGATCTTCGTGGCGCCGGCGGCGTCCACCTCCACCTGGCCGCGCAGTGGCGCGGGCGTCGACGTGGTCGGCAGCACGATCGCGTCGGCCTTCGCGAGGATCGCGGCGATCGCGGCGCGCACCTGCTCGCGCTGGTGCATCGCTTCCAGGTACGCCAGCGCGCTCATGCGCCCGCCTTCGACCATCGGCGGCAGCACCATCTCGGAGAAGCCCTCGCCGCCCCGGGCGAGCGCGGCGCGGTGCACGTACGCGGCCTCGGCGCGCACGATCGGCGTGTAGCAGGTCCACGCGAGCGCGAACGCGTCGCTGTCGACGTCTTCGAGCTGCGCGCCGGCGGCCTCGAGCGCGGCGAGCGTGCGCTCGAAGCGCTCGCGCACCGGGTCCGCGAGCCGCGGCGCGAGCCACTTGCGCGGCACCGCCAGGCGCGGCGCGCGCGGCACGGCGCCGTGGTCGGCGCGGCGCCCCGACATCACTTCGTACAGCAGCGCGCAGTCGTCGACGCTGCGCGCCAGCGGCCCGGCGTGATCGCAGGTCCACGACAGGTACAGCGCGGCGTCGAGCGGGATCGCGCCGTAGCTCGGCTTGAAGCCGGTGACGCCGCACAGCGCGGCGGGAATGCGCACCGAGCCGCCGGTGTCGCTGCCGATCGCGGCGGCGCCGATGCCGGTGGCCACGCACGCCGCGGCGCCGCTCGACGAGCCGCCGGTCATGCGCGCGGGGTCGTGCGGGTTCTTCACGTCGCCGGTCCAGCGGTTCTCGCCGGTGGCGCCGAGCGCGATCTCGTGCATGTTCGTCTTGGCGAAGATCACGGCGCCGGCGTCGCGCAGGCGCGTGACGAGCGTGGACTCGTCGCCGCCGAGGTCGGGCAGCGGCGCGCGCGTGCCGGCGCGCGTGGGCATGCCGCGCACGCTGAACAGGTCCTTGACGCTGATCGGCAGGCCGAGTAGCGGCTTGTCGGCGCGCGCGCCCGGCGCGAGCGCGTCGATCGCGGCGGCGGCGCGCTCGGCGGCGTCCCAGTCGGCGTGGGCGATCGGGTTCAGGTCCGCGTGGCGCAGCGCGGCGTCGCGGGCCGCGCGCAGCAGCGAGGCGGCGGTGACGGCGCCGTTGGCCACCGCGGCGGCGGTGGCGCGCAGAGGGGTCGTGGTCATGGCGTGGCTTCGTGTTCCGGGAGTGTTCGGCGCCCCGGCGCGCGGGCCGGGACGGGTCGGGCGGTACGCTATCATGGCCCGAGGGATCGCCGGTGCGCGGCGCGAGTCGCGCGAGCGGTCCGGCCGTGTCGGGAGCGGGCGATGGAACGCAAGACGCTGAGAGGGGGCAAGCTGCGCTCGGGCGCCTACGACGAGCGCGAGAAGCGCCTGGAGCTCGAGTTCGTCGACGGCTCGATCCGCGTCTTCAAGGGCGTGCCGGAGGAAGTGTGGCGGCGCCTGCTGTCGTCGCCGAACCCGGCGTCGTACTTCGAGGACCGCATCGCCGACGAGTACCCGTCGGCGCCCGGCTCGCACGCGAGCTCGGCCGACGCCAGGGCCCGGCTCGACGATCTCTTCGGGCCGCCCAAGGGCGGCTGACGCGCGCCGCGCGCGGCCGTACCTCCCCGCTCGTGCCGGCGGCCCCGTTGCGCTTCGAGATCTTCTGCCGCGTCGTCGACAACTACGGCGACGCCGGCGTGTGCTGGCGCGTGGCCCGGCAGCTCGCGCGCGAGCACGGCTTCGCTGTGCGGCTGTGGATCGACCGCGTCGAGACGCTCGCGGCGTTCGAGCCGCGCGCGAAGTCGGGGGCGCGGGTCGACGGGGTGGAGATCGAGCGGTGGGATGTCGGCGCCGAGGCCGAGCCGGAGACGAACCCGCCGTCCGTCGCCGCCCGCTGCGTCGTCGTCTCCGCGTTCGGCTGCGCGCTGCCCGCGGGCGTTCGCCGGCGTGTGGCCGACGGCGGCCCGCACGCGCCGCTGTGGGTGAACCTCGAGTACCTGAGCGCCGAGGACTGGGTCGACGGCTGCCACGGGCTCGCGTCCGCGCAGCCTGCCGACGGCGCGCTCGAGCACTGCTTCTGCCCCGGCTACACGGCGCGCACCGGCGGCCTGCCGCGCGAGCGCGGTCTGCTCGCGGCGCGCGACGCGTTCCTCGCGTCCGGCGAGCGCGACGCGTGGCTCGCGGCGCGCGGCCTGGCGAGCCGGCCGGGCGAGCGGCGCGTGTCGGTGTTCTGCTATCCGTCGGCACCGCTCGCGGCGCTGCTGGAGACGATCGCCGCCGGTTCGCGCGCCACGCGCGTGTTCGTGCCCGCGGGCGTGGGCGACGCGGCGATCGAGGCGTTCTTCGGGGCGCCGCTCGCCGCCGGGCACGAGCGTGCGCGCGGCGCGCTCACGCTGCGGCGCTTCGCGCTGCTCACGCCCGACGATTACGACCGGCTGCTGTGGAGTTGCGCGGTCAACTTCGTGCGCGGCGAAGACTCGTGGGTGCGCGCGCAGTGGGCCGGCGCGCCCTTCGTCTGGCAGCCGTACCCGCAGGCGGCGGGCGCGCACTTCGCCAAGCTCGACGCGTTCCTCGCTCGGATGACGGCGGTGGCAGGGGAAGTTCCGCAGGTGGCCCGGACGGGGAGCACCGAAGGCGGTGGATGCGCTGTTGCGCTCGACGGCCGGACGGCCGGGGTCGGTGAAGTGCGCGATCCACGCGCCCTTCGCATCGCCGCGCACGCCGCCGCCGCCCTCTTTCGCGCCTGGAGCGGCGACGGCGACCTCGCCGCCGCTTGGGCCGCGTACGAGCGCGCCGCCGGCGCGCTCCAGGCGCTGCACCGCCGCTGGTGCGCACACCTCGCCGGGCAGCCGGACCTCGTGGCCCAATTGGCGGAGTTCTGCAAAAACAGGCTATAATCTCCTGTTTCGCTGACCGCGGCCGTCCGTCTCGCGACGAAGCCTCTCCCCACACCACAAGCGTGCCGCACCGTCCAGCGCCCGAGGAAACCCAGAGATGAAGATCGCCCAGGAACTGCGCACCGGCAACGTCGTGATGATCGGCAAGGATCCGATGGTCGTGCAGAAGGCCGAGTTCAACAAGTCCGGCCGCAACGCCGCGGTCGTGAAGATGAAGCTGAAGAACCTGCTGAACGGCTCCGCGACCGAGTCGGTCTACAAGGCCGACGAGAAGTTCGACGTGCTCGTGCTCGACAAGAAGGAAGTCACGTACTCGTACTTCGCCGACCCGATGTACGTGTTCATGGACTCCGAGTACAACCAGTACGAGATCGAGGCCGAGAGCATGGGCGACGTGCTCAACTACCTCGACGAAGGCATGCCCTGCGACGTCACCTTCTACGACGGCCGCGCGATCTCCGTCGAGATGGCCAACAGCGTGGTGCGCGAGGTCGAGTACACCGAGCCCGCCGTGAAGGGCGACACCTCCGGCAAGGTCCTCAAGCCCGCGCGCATCAAGCCCACCGGCTTCGTGGTGCAGGTGCCGGCGTTCGTGAACATCGGCGACAAGATCGAGATCGACACCCGCACCGCGGAGTATCGCAACCGGGTGAAGTGATCTTCTGACGGCTTTTCAGAGAGCGGGCCGCCCCTGACGGGGCGGCCCGTTTGCATTGAGCTAGTGGCCTTCGAGTCGCCTGACCAGCGCGGCGCCGGTCATCAGTTCAACTTGAGCTTCGAGACGGATGACGCGGCCGGTGAGATCCTCGATCTTCTGCTGCTGAATCTTCACGGCTTCGGCCTGCCGGTTGACCTTGTCTTCCAGCTTGATCATGGCGGCGAGCGCGCCCCAGACCTTGACGATGACGCTCACGCTGTCACGCTTCGCCGCAAGGATTCCCTCGCCGCTCGCGCCTCCATGCGCGCGATTCGCCGATTGCTCGCTCTGATGAAATCCAGTGCGTCGTCGATCGCGGCGCCCGCGCGGTCGGCCGCTTCGCGCGCGGCATCGGCGACCACCGCCAATTCGTCGGTCAGTTCCTCGGGTTCGTACGCAAAGGCCGCCCTGCGCATGAGTTCCGACACAGGCAGGTTGAGCTTCTTCGCCTTGGCGGCGATCGCTTTCTTGTCTTGCGGCGTGGTTTGAACGACGATTCTCGCGACGGCGCTGGCCATGACGAATCCCCGGATCGATCGAGTAGGGTGACGGACAGTATAGAAAAATCCTGCCCGCTCGGACCGATCCGATACGTCAGGCCTAGGCCCGTCGGCCCCGCCCCGCTCAGGCCGTGCTCAACCGCCCCGCCCCGCCCCGCGCCGCCGAGGCCTTCAGGTGCCGCGCCACCGTCTCGCGCAGCGACCGCAGCGACACCGGCTTGACCAGGTAGCTGTTGCAGCCCGAGAGCGCGCCGCGGGCGAGGTCGAAGGGCGAGGACCGGCTGGTGAGGATGATCACCGGCACCGGGCGCAGCAGCCGGTTGCGCTTGATCTCGCGCGTGAGCTTGTAGCCGTCGATCTCGGGCATGACGACGTCGACGAAGACGAGGTCGTAGCGGCGCGTGGTGAGGGTGTCGAGCGCCTCGCGCGCGCTGCCCACGCCTTCGCTGTCCAGCCCCATCTGCTGCAGCGCGACCGCGAGCTGCCGGCGCACCGTGGGGCTGTCGTCGACGATCAGCACGCGCGCGCGCGGCGCCGGCTCCGCCGCCGCCCCGAAGCGCGGCGCGCCGAATTCCAGCCCGAGCCCGCCGCGCCCGAGCAGCGCCTCTTCCACCACCCGGTTCAGCGTCTTGAGCAGGTTCGCGGTGAAGCTGGCCTGGAGGAGGTCGTCGCGGCCGCGGACGACGTCGTTGCGCCGCCCCATGCGCACCACCGGGCGCGCGTGCGGCAGCCGCTTCAGCGTGCTCGCGACCTCCGGGCCGCCGGCGGACGTCATGTCGACGAGCGCGATGTCGTAGTCGCCCGGCCCCGGCGACGGTGCGACCACGTACCGGTACTGGTTGTGGCGCGCGTGGCGCAGCACGATCTCCATCAGCCGCTGGAACTTGCCCGCCAGCCCGAAGACCGCGACGCGAATCTGCGGGCGCGGGTCTGCCGGCGCGGGGGCGCCCGCCCCCGGCCCAGGGCCCGCGGGGGGTGCTCCAGTGTGGTGCGGGATCGGCATTCCTCCTCCGGCAACGCTCTGTTCGTTCGAACGGGCGTCGTGCTCTGGGCGCCGATTGTATCGCCGAAGTGCGCGTCGCGCGCAACATTTCGGCAGAAAAAACTCATTGCAGGCAGAGACTTAGGGGCAAAACCTTAAGTTGGACACCAAGTTCGGCGATGCGCGCGCTCGCCGCCGCCCGGCTTATGGGGCGTCGATCACCCGGAGGTCGTTGTCGCGCGCGAAGCCCACGAGGAACTTGTAGGCCATCGGCTCGAGGTCGTGGATGCGGGCGTCGACGTGCACGCACTTTGAATTTTCGTGCACACCGGGCATCACGTACGGGGAGTACGTGAGGTGGGACTGCGGCCCCGCCGCCTGCGGGCGGAAGCCGGACATCACGCCGCACAGGCGCTCGGCCCAGTCGCTCGGGCGGAACGTCCGGCCCTCCCGGTTGATGCCCAGGATCACGAACGACTTCGGAGGTGACGCGGCGGGGAGCATGGGGCGCGCAGCAGGCGCCGCGGCGCGTGCAAAGCGGGCGGCGCCCCATTATAGGGGTGCGGGCGGCAAGAGTTCCGCGGGCGTCGGATTTCCAATACAATCAATGACTTTCGGACGGCGGCTCGGGGCCGCCGTTCTCGTTTCTGTCGGCGCGGGGAGCGGGCCCGGCCGACACCTGCCGGGAGCCCGAGATGGCCGCTTCATCGCCCCTGATGCCCACTTATGCGCCGCAGCCGGTCGCGTTCAGCCACGGCGACGGCGCCTGGCTGTTCGACACCAACGGCAAGCGCTACCTCGACTGCCTCGCCGGCATCGCGGTCAACACGCTCGGGCACAACCACCCGCGGCTCGTGGCCGCGCTGCGCGAGCAGGTCGGCCGGATCATGCACTGCTCGAACCTCTTCGAGATCCCGCTGCGCGAGGAGCTCGCGCAGCGCCTCGTCGACGTCTCCGGCATGACCAACGTCTTCTTCTGCAACTCGGGCTTGGAGGCCAACGAGGCCGCGATCAAGATCGCGCGCAAGTACGGCCACGGCCGCGGCATCGACCGCCCCGAGATCGTCGTCTACGAGAAGGCCTTCCACGGCCGCTCGCTCGCGACGCTGTCGGCCACCGGCAACGAGAAGGTGCAGAAAGGGTTCGAGCCGCTGGTCGAGGGCTTCGTGCGCGTGCCGCTCAACGACGCCGACGCGATCCGCCGCGTGGCCGCCGAGCGCCCCAACGTGGTCGCGGTTTTCCTCGAGGCGATCCAGGGCGAGGGCGGCATCAACGAGGCGCGCATCGAGTACCTGCGCGAGGTGCGCAAGCTCTGCGACCAGCACGGCTGGCTGCTGATGATCGACGAGGTGCAGTGCGGCACCGGGCGCACCGGCAAGTGGTTCGCGCACCAGTGGGCCGGCGTGCTGCCCGACGTCATGCCGCTGGCCAAGGGGCTGTCGTCCGGCGTGCCGGTGGGCGCGGTGGTCGCGCACGGCGCCGCGGCCGAGGTGCTCACGCCGGGCTCGCACGGCACCACGTTCGGCGGCAACCCGCTCGCGATGCGCGCCGGCCTGGTCACGATGCAGGTGATGCAGGACGACGACCTCATGGGCAACGCGGCGCGCGTGGGCGAGCACCTGATGGGCGCGCTGCGGCGCGAGCTCGCCGGCGTGCCCGGCTTCGTCGAGGTGCGCGGGCGCGGCCTGATGATCGGCATCGAGCTCGCCCGGCCCTGCAACGAACTGGTCAGGCAGTGCCTGGACGCCGGCCTCGTGCTCAACGTCACCGCCGACACCGTCGTGCGCATGCTGCCGCCGCTGATCTTCACGAAGGATCACGCCGACCGCGTCGTCGAGACGCTGGTGCCGCTGATCCGCCGTCACCTGGGGCAAGGCGAGGCGCGGCCGGCCTGAGGGCCCGGGAGGCGATCATGACCGTCAAGCACTTCCTGCAGCTGCGCGACTTCGACGCCGCCGAGCTCGAGTACCTGTTCGGGCGCACGCGGATCATCAAGGAGCGCTTCAAGCGCTACGAGCCCTACGCGCCGCTGGCCGACCGCACGCTCGTGATGATCTTCGAGAAGGCGAGCACGCGCACGCGGCTGTCGTTCGAGGCCGGCATGCACCAGCTCGGCGGCGCCGCGATCTTCCTGAACACGCGCGACTCCCAGCTCGGCCGCGGCGAGCCGGTGGAAGACGCCGCGCAGGTGATCTCGCGCATGTGCGACCTCGTCATGATCCGCACCTACGAGCAGAGCATCGTCGAGCGCTTCGCGGCGAACTCGCGCGTGCCGGTGATCAACGGGCTGACGAACCAGTACCACCCGTGCCAGATCCTCGCCGACGTGTTCACGTTCGTCGAGCACCGCGGCTCGATCCGCGGCAAGACGGTCGCCTGGATCGGCGACTCCAACAACATGCTCTACACGTGGCTGCAGGCCGCCGAGCTGATGGACTTCACGGTGCACGCGTCCAGCCCGCCGGGCTACACGGTGGACCCCGCCTTCGCAGGCAGCTCGGCGTCGCGGCTGCGCGCGTTCGAAGACCCGATGGACGCCGCCCGCGGCGCGCACCTGGTCACCACCGACGTCTGGACCAGCATGGGCTTCGAGGCCGAGAACGAGAAGCGGCTCGCCGCGTTCGCGGACTGGAGCGTCGACGCCGAGATGATGGCCGCCGCGCGCGACGACGCCCTCTTCATGCACTGCCTGCCCGCGCACCGCGGCGAGGAAGTCGCCGCCGAGGTCATCGACGGACCGCGCTCGGTGGTCTGGGACGAGGCCGAGAACCGCCTGCACACGCAGAAGGCGCTGATGGAGTACCTGTTGCTCGGCAGGCTCTGAAGACCCTTTGGCGGCATCCGCCGACCCGGGCGGGCGGGCGGTTTTGACTAGAATCCGGCCGGAGCCGCCCCCTCGCAGCACGACGAAGGGCGGCCCGTGGCCCGCGAGGGGCGATTCCCGGGGAGCAGCACGCAATGGGCAGGAGATGGTTCGCCGCGGACGCCGGCACGTCCGCGCCGCGCGCGCAGGGCGCGTGCGAGGAGATCGTCGTCTTCGCGGTCCACGCCGGCGCGCCCGACCGCGATCAGGCGACCATTCGCCGAGGCCTGCAGGTGGAGGTTCCGGTGCGCGTCTGGCACCGCGTCTACCCGGTGCTGCCCAAGGAGCTGCGCGGCGACGGCGGCCTGATCGTCTGGATCCCGCACGAGGGCGGCTGGGACGCGGCGCTCGAGTGCGTGCACGCGCGCCGGCCGGTGCGCTGGCGCAAGTCCGGCGTGTGCCTGCAGCTGCCCGGTTCCAACCACGTGATCCTGCGCGACTTCAGCGAATTCGACGACGCCGGGCTCGCGGACTGGTCGCTCGCGGTGCCCGACCGCCGCTTCGTCGAGTTCTGCGCGCGCGCGCGCTGCGCCGACGGCGAGCGCCTGAGCGAGTTGCTCGCGCGCTGGGCGCTCGAGATCGGCCCGCGCGAGGCCGGCCGCGTGGTGGGGCGCGCGCTGCCGCGCGTTCCCGCGACCCCGCTGCCGTCGACGCGCCACTGAGCGCGGCGCGCGAGACGCCCGCGGCGCCCGCCACGCCTGCCCGGCACGCCTGCGGGTTCTCCTGCGCTTGGCCCCCTGCCCCGTTTTCGGGTAGTCTGGCGGCTCGAACAAGACGGGGCTCTCCAGGGGGGACCATGCCGACCGGCAAGCTGATTCTCGACTACGTCTACGAGCACGAACAGAACGATCGCGACCGCGTCTACCTGACGCAGCCGTACGACGGCGGCAAGACCATCGACTACACCTGGGGCCAGGTCGTCGACGAGGCCCGGCGCATGGCCGCGCACCTGCGCTCGATCGGCGTGGGCGACGGCGCGCACGTGGGTCTGCTGTCGAAGAACTGTGCCCACTTCTTCATCGCCGAGATGGCGATCTGGATGGCCGGCGGCACCACGGTCGCGATCTTCCCGACCGAAGGCCCGGACACCATCCGCTACGTGCTCGAGCACAGCGACGCGAAGCTGCTGTTCGTCGGCAAGCTCGACACCTGGCCGCAGCAGGCGCCCGGCGTTCCCGCGGGCATGCCGCGCATCGCGCTGCCGCTCGCGCCGCCGAACGCGGGCGAGTCGTGGGACGCGATCATGGCGCGCACGAAGCCGCTGGAGGGCCGCACGCAGCGCCGCCCCGACGAGCTCGCGATGATCATCTACACGTCGGGCTCCACCGGCACGCCCAAGGGCGTGATGCACGCGTTCGGGCGCGTCTCGGAGGCGGCCGAGCGCATCGTCGAGAGCGACGAGAGCGGCTTCGTCGCGCAGGACCGCGTGATCTCGTACCTGCCGCTCGCGCACGTGTTCGAGCGCGCGTTCATCGAGTGCGCGTCGATCGTCGCGTCGCCGCACGTGTACTTCTCGGAGTCGCTCGAGACCTTCGTCGCCGACGTGCGCCGCGCGCGCCCGACGCTGTTCATCTCGGTGCCGCGCCTGTGGGTGAAGTTCCAGCAGGGCGTGCTCGCGAAGATGCCGCAGAAGAAGCTCGACACGATGCTCAAGATCCCGATCCTGAACAACATCGTGCGCAAGAAGATCCTCGACGGGCTGGGCCTGGACCAGGTGCGCATCGCGGGCAGCGGCTCGGCGCCGATCGCGCCCGAGGTCATCTCCTGGTATCGCCGGCTCGGCGTGAACCTGATCGAGGGGTACGCGATGACCGAGGACTTCGCGTACTCGCACACGTCGCGCCCGGACGCGCACGCGCCCGGCTACGTCGGGCTGCCCTACCCCGGCGTCGAGGTCAAGATCGACGAGAACGGCGAGGTGCTGATCAAGTCCCCGGGCCAGATGGTCGGCTACTACAAGCAGCCCGACCTCACCGCGCAGTCGATGACGCCGGACGGCTACTTCCGCACCGGCGACCTCGGCGAGCGCAACGCGCAGGGGCTGCTCAAGCTCACGGGCCGCGCCAAGGAACTGTTCAAGACCGCCAAGGGCAAGTACGTCGCGCCCGCGCCGATCGAGAACATCATCGCGCAGAGCACGCTGGTCGAGTCGGTGATGGTCTCGGGCGTGGGCCAGCCGGCCGCGTACGCGCTGGTGGTGCTCGCCGAGGAGATCCGCCCGCGCGTGAACGATCCGGCGGTGCGCGCCGAGGTCGAGCGCGAGCTCGCCGAGCGCCTGGCCGCGGTGAACCGGCAGGTCGCCGACTACGAGCAGCTGAAGATGATCGTCGTCGCGCGCGAGCCGTTCTCGATCGAGAACGGCATGCTCACGCCGACGATGAAGATCAAGCGCGCGAAGATCGAGAACGTGGTCGAGCGGGATCTCGACAAGTGGTACTCGCAGAGCAAGCCGGTGGTGTGGGCTTGAGCCGGGGCGCGCACGCCTGAAGCGGGGGCGCGCGGCCCCAGGGAGGCCCGAGCAGGGGTCAACGCGAGACGCGCGCGACGACCCCGATACTCCGCTCGCCCGTGGTCGAAGGTCCGCGCGGGCTTGGCGGGCCGGATGGACTTCTGGTTAATATGATATCCAAAATCCAAGGATTTGGTTAACATATTCACCAAATGATCAATGCGGAAGTCCTCCGACCCCTCGACCGACAGCTGTTGCTGCAGCTCGGGGATCGACTCAAGCACCTTCGCAAGGCGCAGGGGTTGGGCACGGTAGAAATGGCCGCGCGCGTCGGCATCACGCGCAACACGCTTCGGGCGGTCGAGACCGGCGACCCGGCCACTGCGATCGGAACCTACCTGCGCGTGATGTCGGTTCTCGGCGTCGGTGGCGAGTTGGCGCTGCTGGCCGGCGATACGCTCGTGCCGCCGCCGGCGGGCTCGGCCGCGGCACGATCGCGGCGAGCGAGGCCGTTGGTCGAGATTCGGGTGGCGGCGAACGATGGTCGGCACCAGCTCCAGGATCTTCAGAGTCTGGCACTCCATGTGGAAGCGGTGCGCCGGGCCAAGGCTGACCCGGCCGTGATCGAAGAAGCCGTGACGACGGTTCGGCGTTGGCTGGCAGGAGGCGATCCACGCTCGGCTGGCCTGTGGATCGAATGGCAGAGAATCCTCGAAGCCAGGGCATGGCGAAAGGTCCTCGGTCGCAATCAGCATGCGCAGCAACTGCGGCAGGCCTCACCGCTCGTCACCACTGTTCCGGACGAGGTGCGCCGGAGAATTCTCGCCGAGGTGAGTGGCCTCGAAAGGGGCATTGCGCTCGGCGGAACGTCGAAACCCCAGGACGGCGAAGTCGCATCGCGAGAAAGCTCGCCGGGCGCTCGATGACGCGAGAGCAGCTGGAACACATCATCCGCGCGTGTGCCGAGATCACCGGGCAGTACGAGTTCGTCGTCGTCGGCAGCCAGTCGATTCTCGGGTCTGTCCCCGAGCCTCCGGCGGTGCTCGCCGTGTCGATGGAGGTGGACATCTACCCCAGGCAGGCGCCCGAATTGGCCGACGAGATCGAGGGGGCCATAGGCGAAGGCTCGCGGTTCCATGAACTCCACGGCTACTACGCCGAAGGCGTGGGTCCGCGAACCGCGATTCTGCCCGCCGAATGGCAACGGCGCGTCTGCCGAGTGCAGAACGCCAACACGAACGATCGGGTCGCCTATTGCCTCGACCCGGTCGATCTGTTCCTGTCGAAAGCGGCGGCGGGGCGCGAGAAGGATCGGGAGTTCTGCACGGCACTGCTGGCGTACGGCTACGTCAAGCTGGAGCGCGCGTTGGAACTATTGCCGACAATGCCCATTCCCGACGACGAAATGCGCACGCTGCGCACAAGGATTCGTCGCTGGGCCGGTTCCTTGCGCGCAGCCGGTCTCGACGCCGACGACCGCCTGTGAATGGAAAGCTCACGAACAGGGACGAACGACTCGCGCCTTCGCGCGCAGGCGCACGCCCGGGTCAGACTCTACGCCCAGTCAGCGGATACGCCGGATCGCTGTACCCGGGCGTCGACGGATGCCCGGGCGCGACCAGCGCGTCGACCGCCGCTTCGTCCTCGGCGCTCCACGCGAACCCGATCGCGCCGAAGTAGTCGAGCCACTGCTCGAGGGTTCGCGGGCCGGCGATCACCGAGCTCACCGGGCGGTTGGCGAGCACCCACGCGACCGCGAACTGGCCCAGGCCGAGGCCGCGCGCCTGCGCGTGCGCCTGCAGCCTGCGCGCGATCTCGAGCGACTCCGGGCGCCACTCGGTCTGCATCATCCGCGCGTCCTTGCGCGCCGCGCGCGTGCCTTCGGGCGCGGGCTGGCCGGGCGCGTACTTGCCGGTGAGCACGCCGCGCGCGATCGGGCTGTACGGGACGACGCCCAGCCCGTAGTTCGCGCACGCCGGGATGATCTCGTTCTCGGGCATGCGGTTGAGCAGGTTGTAGTACGGCTGGCAGACCACCGGGCGCGGCATGCCGATCGCGTCGGCCACCCGCACCGCCTCGGCGATGCGCCAGCCGCGGTGGTTCGACAGGCCCCAGTAACGGACCTTGCCGGCGCGGATCAGGTCGTCAAGGGCGCGCAGCGGCTCCTCGAGCGGCATCTCCTCGAAGTCGCGGTGCAGGTAGTAGACGTCGAGGTAATCGGTGCCGAGCCGGCGCAGGCTGTCTTCGGCGGCGCGCACGACCCACTTGCGCGAGTAGCGGCCCTCGTTCGGCGTGTTCGACATCCTGTTGCCGAGCTTGGTCGCGAGCACCCAGCGGTCACGGTCGGGGGCCAGCAGCGGCGCGAGGATGCGCTCGCTCGCGCCGGTGCCGTAGACGTCGGCGGTGTCGACGAAGTTCACGCCGCGCTCGCGTGCCGCGGCGACGATGTCGGCCGACGCGGCCGCGTCGGTCTGGTCGCCGAACATCATCGTGCCCAGGCACAGTTCGGAGACTTCGAGGTGCGAGCTGCCCAGGCGGCGGTATTTCATCGGCGCGGTCCGTTGCGGGGGTTCTTCGGGGGACCGCCACCTTAGCAAATCGGGCGCCTGCGCGTGCGAATCCGCGCCGGGCGCGCTTCGGCCTCGCGAAGGGTCCGGGCACGCCCGCCGCGCGGGGGACGACGTCCCGCCGGCAGCCGACGCGCCCGGACCCGGCTCGGCCCGGCCGGAGCCCGGCGCGATGCGCCCGGCCCCGGTGCGGCCCGACCGGAGCCCGGCTCGAATGACCCGGGCTCGGTTCGGCCTTACTCGAGGTGCTCGCGCATCCGTTCGGCCAGCCGCTTGCGCGCGCGGTGCAGCCGCACCCAGCAGTTGGCCTCGGTGATGCCCAGGCGCCGGCACACTTCGTCGGTGGGCAGCCCCTCGATCACCTGCATGCGGAACACTTCGCGCAGCGTCGGCGGCAAGGCTTCGATCTCGCGCGCGAGCACCTCGTGCATGCGCCGGCGCGCCACTTCGCGCGACGGGTCGGTCTCGGCGGCGGCGTCCAGGGCGGCGAGCGTCTGGGGCAGGGACTCCTCGAGGCTGTCGCCGTCGCCGGGCTCGGGGGTCGACGGGCGGACGTAGCGCGACTCGCGCCGGAACACGTCCTGGATCTTGTGGTTCAGAATGCCGAACAGCCAGGTGCGCAGCGCGGACTTGCCCTGGAAGCTCTCGCGGGCGGCCAGCGCCGCGACCAGCGCGTCCTGGACGGCGTCCTCGGCGAGGTCCTCGTCCCGGATCTTGCGCCGGGCGAAGCGCAGCATCGCGCCCCGGTGCGACGCGAAGTCGATGGCGCCGATCCTCGCCAGGGCGCCGGAGGCGAAGGCGGCGGGGTCGAACACGACGGGATTCAGGGCGGCGGTCGTCACTCGGATCCTCATGGAACGGGGTTGGCGATGCGTTGCAGTCTGCCGACGCCGTCTTGCAGCGCGATCACGCGAAGATCACGAATTGATAACAATTGGTGGAGTGGGAATCACGGCACGCTTCGCGAGCGGCGCCTTTGCTATCCTGCCCGCACCATGGAACGCCGGATCCTCGTCGTCGAAGACCAGAAGGACATCGCGGAACTGATCGCGATGCACCTGCGCGACCTCGGCCACGCGGTGGATTGCGTCCACGACGGCGGCAAGGGGCTGGAGTCGGCGCGCAGCGGCCAGTACGACCTGATCGTGCTCGACGTCATGCTGCCGGTGCGCGACGGCCTGGAGATCGTGCGCACGCTGCGCATGGACCGCATCGACACCCCGGTGCTGATGCTCACCGCCCGCTCCACCGAGATCGACCGCGTGCTCGGCCTGGAGCTCGGCGCCGACGACTACCTGACCAAGCCGTTCTCGATCCCCGAGCTGCAGGCGCGCGTGAAGGCGATCCTGCGCCGCATCGAGCGCCAGGCGAGCGCGGCGTCCGCGGGCGGCGAGGCGCCCGAGCGCATCGTCGCCGGCGAGCTCGAGATCGACTGCGCCAGCCGCGAGGTCACGCTCGGCGGCCGGCCCGTGCCGCTCACCGCCAAGGAGTTCGAGCTGCTGCTGCACTTCGCGCGCCACCCGGGGCGCGCGTTCACGCGCATGCAGCTGCTCGACGCCGTCTGGAGCACCACGTTCGAGGGCTACGAGCACAACGTGAACACGCACATCAACCGGCTGCGCTCCAAGATCGAAGCCGACCCCGCCAACCCGCGCTACGTGCTCACCGTGCGCGGCGTCGGCTACCGCTTCGCGGACGCCCGCTGAAGGACGCGCACCCGTGAAATCGCTGCGCTTCAGAGTGCTCGCGCTGGTGGCCGGCTTCGGCCTGGCGACCGCGGTGCTGCTGGCCGCGATCATGTTCGCATCGGTGCGCGGCTACTACATGGACGTCACGCACGAGAAGACCGCGCGCTTCGTCGAGCGCGTGATCGAGATGCACCCCGACCTCTGGTCGTCGTACCGCGAGAACCCCGCGACGTTCGGCGCCCGCCTGCGCGAGTACATCCTGTATTCGCCGAACACCGGCCTGTACCTGCTCGACAACGACGGGCGCGTGCTCGCGTCCGCGGGCGAGGGGCGCCTGTTCTGGAGCAACTACCGGGTGGACCTCGCGCCGGTGCTCGCGTCGCGCGCCGAGGAGTCCGACGCGCCGGTGGTGTCCGACGACCCCGACGTCCAGGGCCGCCGCTGCCTGGTCGTCGCGCGCCCGGTGCTCGACGGCACGCGCCAGGCGGGCTGGCTGTACGTGGTCGCGCGAACGGCCGACATCGCGTCGTACGCGCCCGAGATGGTGAAGAGCTACGCGATCCGCACCGCGGTGACGGTCGCGCTGGTCACGCTGTCGATCGGCGTGCTGCTCACGATCGCGATGATCGCGGTGCTCACGCGCCCGCTGCTCGGGCTGACGGCGGTCGTCGAGAAGGTGCGCAACTCGGGCTTCTCCGAGGAGCTGTGCGGCTCGATCGTTCCCGGGTGCGGGCGCGAGGACGAGGTCGGGCGGCTGTCGCGGGCGTTTCGCGAGACCTTCGAGCGGCTGCACGTGGAGATGCTGCGCGTCAAGCAGACCGACGCCAAGCGCCGCGAGATGGTGGCCAGCGTCTCGCACGACCTGCGCACGCCGCTCACCGCGCTGATGGGCCAGCTCGAGACCATCCGCATGAAGGGCGACGCGCTGTCCAAGGACGAGCAGCAGGCGCTCTTCCTGCGCGCGCTGCAGAACGCCCAGCACCTGCGCCGTCTCACCGACGCGCTCGCCGACCTCGCGCGCCTGGACAGCCCCGACTTCGAGACGCACCCCGAGCCGATCGCGCTCGGCGAGCTCGCCGACGACGTCGTGCAGCGCTTCGCGTCGCGCGCGGCGGAAGCCGGCCTGAAGCTGGAGGTCGACTACCCCGACGGGCTGCCGCTCACGCGCGTGGACGCCGCGCTGATCGAGCGCGCGCTCGCGAACCTGCTCGACAACGCACTGCGCGTGACGCCCGCGGGCGGCACGGTCGCGGTGCGCGCGATCCCCGACGCCACCGGCGTGCGCCTGGAAGTCACCGACACCGGTCCCGGCGTCGCGCTCGAGGACCAGCCGCGCGTGTTCGAGCGCTTCTACCAGGCCAGCCGGCACCGCGAGCAGCGCGGCAGCTCCGGGCTCGGCCTGGCGATCGTCAAGCGCGTCGCCGAGCTGCACGGCGGCAGCGCCGGGTTGCGCAGCCAGCCGGGGCGCGGGGCGACGTTCTACATCGAGCTGCCGCAGGCGGCGTGAGCCCCGCCGTGAACGACCGCCGCGCAATTGACCGCCGCGCAAATGGCCGCGGCGTGAACGACCGCCGCGTGACCCGCCGCCGCGTGCATGCCCGGCGCCCGAGCGGCGCCTGACCCCGCGGCGATGGCCGCCTGCGCGCCGCGCCGCATCGCGCACATCGACATGGACGCGTTCTTCGCGTCCTGCGAGCTCTCGCAGTACCCCGAGCTGCGCGGCGTGCCGATGGTCGTCGCCGGGCACCGCCGGCACGCGCCGCTGCTGCTCGCCGACGGCTCGCGCGAGTTCTCGCGCCTGCGCCAGTACGCGGGCCGAGGCGTGCTGACCACCGCCACGTACGAGGCGCGCGCGCTCGGCGTGCACTCGGGCATGCCGACGATGAAGGCCGCGAAGCTCGCCCCCGACGCCGTGCTTCTGCCGGTGAACTTCGATCTCTATCGGCGCTACTCGCGCCTGTTCAAGGACGCGGTCCGATCGGTGAGCCCCGTGATCCAGGACATCGGCATCGACGAGGTCTACGCGGACGTCACCGACCTGCCGGGCGACTCGACGGGCATCGCGATGCGCATCAAGGATGCCGTGCGCGCGGCGACCGGGCTGACCTGCTCGGTGGGTGTCGCGCCGAACAAGCTGCTGGCCAAGCTCTCGTCCGACATGAACAAGCCGGACGGCGTCACGGTCATCACGCCCGGCGACGTCGAGGCGCGCATCTGGCCGCTGCCGGCGCGGCGCATCAACGGCATCGGCCCGAAGGCCGCGGCGCGACTGTCGTCGATGGGCATCGAGACGATCGGCGACCTCGCCGCGCGCGACGTCGCCGAGCTGGTCGAGCACTTCGGGCGTTCGTACGGGCGCTGGCTGAACCAGGCGTCGCACGGCATCGACGACCGTCCGCTGACCACGCACAGCGAACCGGTGTCGATCAGCCGCGAGACGACGTTCGAGCGCGACCTGCACGCGGTCCGCGACAGGGCCGACCTGGGCGCCGCGTTCACGCGGCTGTGCGAGCAGCTCGCGGCGGACCTGCAGCGCAAGGGCTACGTGGCCCGCACCGTGGGCATCAAGCTGCGCTTCGACGACTTCAGGACGGTGACGCGCGACACGACGCTGCCGGTGCCGGTCGCCGGCGCCGCCGAGATCCGGCGCACCGCCGGCCTGTGTCTGAAGCGGGTGGATCTCTCGCGCCGCCTGCGCCTGCTCGGCGTGCGCCTGGGCAAGCTCGAGCGCCCCGCGGGCGAGGCCGCCGTCGACGTTCCGCAGGCGGCGTTCACGTTCGAGTGAGCGTGGCGGGCCCGGCCGTTCGACTAGAATCGTTGCCGTCCCCGCGGGCCCGCCCCGCATCGCCCGACCGGATCCCCTGACCGTGAGACTGCTGGTCGCCACGCACTCGTTCCGGCGCGAAGGCGCGGCGCTGATCCTGTGCGAGCTGATCGCGCACCTGCGCGAGCGGCAGGGCTGGGCGGTCGACGTCCTGCACCCCGGCGACGGTCCGCTGGCGCAACCGCTGCGCGCGCTCGGCGTGCGCTTCGTCGAGCGCGCCGCGCGCGCCGACTACGACGTCGCGCTCGTCAACTCGATCGTCGGCCACGCGATGGTCGGCCAGCTCGCGCGGGCACTGCCGGTGGTGCTGTGGGTGCACGAGGGCCGCAGCTACGTCGCGAACACCGACGCGACGCCGCGCGCGCTCGCGGCCGCGTTCGCCGCCGCCCGCGCGATCGTCGTGCAGTGCGCGTGGCAGGCGTCGCGCGTGTTCGCGTCGTTCCTGTCGGACGCCGACCTGCGCCGCGTGCACGTCGTGCCCTGCGGGGTGCGGGACCTGACCGCGCACGCGCGCGGATCGCCCGTCTCGCCCGCGCACACGACGCCGGCCTCGCCCGCGCACGGGCCGATCGCCCGGCGCGAGCACGGCGCGCGCGTCGCGTTCGTCGGCAGCGTGCACCCGCGCAAGCGCGTCGCCGACCTCGCGCGGGCGATCGCGCGCCTCGACGACGTCGACCTCGAGTGCGTCGCGATCGGCGCCACCGACCGGCTCGACCGCTTCGGCGCGGCCGACCGCGCGGCGATGACCGCGCACCCGGATCGCTTCCGGCTGCTCGGCGCGGTCGAGGACGAAGACCTGCCCGCGTGGCTCGCGTCGAGCGACTTCTTCTGCCACCCGTCGGGTGACGAGACGCAGGCGATGGCGACGCTGGAGGCCGCGCACTTCGGCCTGCCCGCCGCGATCTCGCGGCTGCCCGCGTACGAGGGGATCTGGACCGACGGCACCGACTGCCTGATGCACGCACCGGGCGACGTCGAGCACCTGGCGCGCAACCTGCGCGCGCTCGCGCTGGACGCGCCGCTGCGCGCGGCGCTGGGGCACGCGGCACGCGAGGTCGCGCGGCGCTACCCGATGGATGCGTTCCTCGCGCGCATGGCCGCGATCCTGGAGCAGGCGGGTGCGCGACCGGTGACGGGCGCGGGGGCGGCGCCGTGAGCGGGCCCGCGGGCAGCGACGGCACCGGCCGCGACGCCGAAGCCGCGCGCGCCGCCCTCGAGCTCGCGCGCGCCGGGCGCCTCGCCGACGCCGAGCGCGGCCTGCGCGAGGCGCTCGCCGCCGGCCCGCGCGGCCCGCTCGCACTGGCCGAGCTCGCCAACGTGGTCGCGGCCCGCGGCCGCCGCGAAGAAGCGCTCGCGCTGTTCGACGAGGCGCTCGCGCTCGACGCGTCGGTCGCCCGCACCCACCACAACCGCGCGGTCACGCTCGCGGAGCTGCGCCGTCACGATGCGGCGATCTCCGGCTTCGACGCCGCGCTTCGCCTCGCGCCCGGCTTCGCGCGGGCGCACGCCGCCCGGGCGGACGCGCTGCGCGCGCAGGGCTGGCCGCGCGAGGCGCTCGCCGGCTACGACCGCGCGCTCGCGCTCGAGCCCGGCTACGCGCCCGCGCACAATGGCCGCGGGATCGCGCTGCGGCTGCTGGCGCGCCCGGTGTCGGCGCTCGCGTCGTTCGAGCGCGCGCTCGACGCGCGCCCGGGCTACGTCGACGCGCACGCGAACCGCGCGCACACGCTGATCGCGCTCGGGCGGCTCGACGACGCGCGAGACGCCTACGCACGCGCGATCGCGATCGACCCGGCCCACGCGGAGTCGCGCTTCGGCACCGGTCTCGTGCACCTGCTGCGCGGCGAGCTCGAGCGCGGGCTCGAGCTCTACGAGTGGCGCTGGCGCCGCCCGGCGAACCCGGCGCCGCGGCACGCTCAGGTGGCGCCGTGGCGCGGCGACGCGCCCCTCGCCGGCCGCCACCTGCTGCTGCACGCCGAGCAGGGGCTGGGCGACACGATCCAGTTCTGCCGCTACGCGCCGATCGCGGCGCGGGCCGGCGCGCGCGTGACGCTCGAGGTGCAGCGCCCGCTGGCCGGGCTGCTGCGCGGGCTCGACGGCGTGGACGCGGTCTTCGCGATGGGCGACCCGATCCCGCGCCCCGACCTCGAGTGCCCGATGGGGAGCCTGCCGTTCGCGTTCCGCACGACGCTCGCCGACGTGCCGCCGCCGGCGCCGGGCCTGCGCGCCGATCCGAGCCTCGTCGAGCGCTGGTCGCGCGCGCTCGGCCCGCGAACGCGCCGTCGCGTGGGGCTCGCGTGGAGCGGCGCGCGCGGGCACGCGAACGACGCGAACCGCTCGCTGCCGTACGCGAGCCTGCGCCGGCTGCTGGACGCGGACGCCGACTTCGTCTGCGTGCAGGACCGCGTGCGCGACGAGGACGCGCCGGCGCTCGCCGCCGACGCGCGCGTGCGCGTGTTCGACGGCGCGCTGACCGACTTCGCGCAGACCGCGGCGCTGCTCGCGTGCGTGGACCTCGTCGTCGCGGTCGACACCTCGGTGGCGCACCTCGCGGCCTCGCTCGGGCGCCCGACGTGGATCCTGCTGCCGAGCGCGCCCGACTGGCGCTGGATGCTCGGGCGCGACGACTCCCCGTGGTACCCGACGGCGCGCCTGTTCCGGCAGTCGACACGCGGGCAGTGGGACGACGTCGTCGCCCGGATCCGGACCGCGCTCGGCGCGGAGCCGCCCTGACCGCGACGTAGAATCGGGCACGACGACGAGCCACGCCCATGACCCACTTCCCGCAGCCCCTCGCGGGCGACGCCCACCGCCTCGATGCCGAGCCCTGGTACCTGCCGCACGGCGACGAGGTGCAGGTCTTCGAGGCGGCCTACCGTGCACGGCTGCCGGTGCTGCTCAAGGGCCCGACCGGCTGCGGCAAGACGCGCTTCGTCGAGCACATGGCGTGGCGGCTGTACCGCGGCCAGGACACCCCGCGCCGCGCGCTGGACACCCCGCTGATCACGGTCGCGTGCCACGAGGACCTCACGGCCACCGACCTCGTGGGGCGCTTCCTGCTGTCGGGCGACGAGACCGTGTGGACCGACGGCTCGCTCACGCGCGCGGTGCGCACCGGCGCGATCTGCTACCTCGACGAGGTCGTCGAGGCGCGCAAGGACACCACGGTCGTGATCCACTCGCTCACCGACCACCGGCGGCTGCTGCCGATCGACAAGACCGGCGAGCTCGTGAGCGCGCACCCCGACTTCCTGCTCGTGATCTCGTACAACCCGGGCTACCAGAGCGTGCTCAAGGACCTGAAGCCCTCCACGCGCCAGCGCTTCGTGAGCCTGGAGTTCGACTACCCCGGCGTCGAGGCGGAGGGCGAGATCGTCGCCCACGAGGGCGGGGTCGACGCGCAGACCGCGCGCCGGCTCGCGCTGATCGGCCACAAGGCGCGCCACCTGCGCGAGCACGGCTTCGAGGAAGGCGTGAGCACGCGGCTGCTCGTGTACGCCGCGCAGCTCGTCGCGGCCGGCATCGCGCCGCGCCGCGCTTGCGACGCCGCGATCATCCGCGCGGTCACCGACGACGCCGAGGTTCAACGCGCGCTCGCCGAGATCGTCGACGTGCTGATGCCGTGACGCGCGCGCGGGGCAGCGCGATGCGCCGGCCTTCCCCGGCGGCGAGCCCGGCGACTCGCGTCGCGCCGCGCGCGGGCGCGGCTGCTTCGTGACCGCTCCGGCCGCCGTCCCCGCCGCGGCCGACGCCGCGCCCGGCACGGTCCACCTCTCCGACGTCCAGCGCGTGCTGGGCCTGTTCGCGCAGGGACTGGCCGGCCGCGCGCTGCAACTGCGCACCAGCGACGCGCTCGTGGGCGGCTACCGGCCGATCGACCCGCGCACCGACCTCCCCGAGCTCGCGCTGCCGGCGTCGATCGCGCGCTTTGCGGTCGAGCGCGAGAACTTCGGCGCGTACCGCGTCGCGGTGCTGCACCAGATCGGCTACGTCGAGCTCGGCACCGCGGGCTTCCGGCTCGAGGCCCTGCGCGCCCGCGAGCCCGGCCTTCCCCGTTCCCCCGAGCCGCCGCCGCCGGTGCCCGGCGTGCGCGTGCGCCCGCCCAGGCCCGTGCACGACCTCGAGCGCTTCTTCGCGCTGTGGCCGGCCCCCGTGCTGATGCGGCGCGTGTTCGCGACGCTCGAAGACCTGCGCGTGGACGCGTCGCTGCGCGAGCGCTACCCCGGCGCGCGCGCCGACAGCGCCCGCGTGCTCGGCGCCGCGCTGGCGGACCGGCCCGAGCCGCCCCCGGCGGGGCCGGTGTCGCAGCTGCTCGAGGCGCTCGTGCGCCGCTCGCTGGGCGCGCCGCGCGACGCGCTCGCGCACCTCGGCCCCGAGCCGGCACGCACCGAGATGCTCGACGCCGCCGACGCGCTCGCGCGGCCCGGCGCCGGCGTGCTCGACAGCGCCTGCGCCGCCCTCGCCTGCTGGCACGCGCTGGTGCGCGCCGCCGGCGCGTCGCCCGGCGACGACGACTTCGCGCTCGACGCGGCGAGCTCCGCACCCGGCGACGCCAGCGGCGTGGGCGTCGAGCCGCCGGCGGGCGACGGCCTGCGCGCGCCGAACGACGAGGACGCGCGCGCCGTGATGGCGGTGCCGTTTCGCGGCGACTTCGACGCCGAGTTCGTCCGGCACCTCGCGATGATCGGCGTCGCCGGCGCGCTGCCCGAGGGCACCGACACGTCCGGCCCGCCGCCCGACGACGAGCCGCGCGACGCGGCCGCCGACCCGGCGCGATCGCTTCAGTGGCCGGCGGCCGGCGCGCCCGCGCCCGACCCCGAGGCGCGCACCTTCCTGTACGACGAGTGGGACTATCACCGGCAGGCGTACCTCAAGGGCTGGTGCCGCCTGTACGAGCTGCGGCTCGCGGGCGACGACTTCGCGTTCGTCGGCGACGTGCGCCGGCGCCACGCCGAGCTCGCGCAGCAGGTGCGGCGGCGCTTCCGCTTCATCCGGCCGGAGTCGCGCCGGCGGGTGCACCGCGTGAGCGAAGGCGACGAGCTCGACCTCGACGGCCTGATCGAAGCGACGCTGGACCGCCGCAGCGGCCACGCCGGCGACGAGCACGTGTACGTGCGCCGCGACAAGGCGCTGCGCGACGTCGCCGCGGCGTTCCTGGTCGACATGAGCGCGTCCACCGACATCCCGGTGCCGGACCCGCGCGCCGTGGCGCCCGCGACGGCGGCGCCGTCCGCGGCCGCGGGCACGGGCGATCCCGAGAACGAGCCCTACCCGTACCTGTACGCCGCCGGCGCCCCGGACGCCGGCGCCGTGCCCGCGCAGCCCGTGCGCAAGCGGCGCGTGATCGACGTCGCCAAGGAAGCGCTGGTGCTGATGGGCGACGCGCTCGCGACGCTCGGCGACGGTTACGCGATCTACGGCTTCTCGGGCGAGGGCCGCCAGCGCGTGGAGGTGCACGTCGCCAAGGACTTCGAGGACCGCGTCTCGCCGCGCACCTGGTCGGCGCTCGCCGCGATGGAGCCGCGCCGCTCGACGCGGATGGGCCCGGCGATCCGCCACGCGCTCGCGAAGCTGCGCCGCCAGCCGGTGCGCGTGAAGGTGCTGATCGTGGTGTCCGACGGCTACCCGCAGGACGACGACTACGGCCCCGACCGCACCGACGACGAGTACGGCATCCAGGACACCGCGAAGGCGCTGCAGGAGGCCGAGCGCGAGGGCGTGCGCGCGTTCTGCATCACGATCGACCCGGCCGGTTACGACTACCTGCGCCGGATGTGCCGCGAGCACCGCTACCTGGTCATCGACGACATCGCCGACCTCCCCGGCGAGCTGACGAAGGTCTACCGCTCGCTGACGATGGAGAGCACGGGGCCGGGCTGACGGCGGGACGGGCGATCGGGCGCACGCGGGGATGCCGCACCCGGGGACGCCGCACCGGAGACGGGGGCCTGCCCCGCGGCGGACCTATAATCGAGCCCCTCGTCACGCCCTCGCGGCCTTCCGGCGCCCGCTCCCCGGGCACCGCCGCCCGCCGCCGCCACCCGCATGCCGCTCGTCACCGTCCTCGGCGCCCACCTCGCGTTCGGCCACGTCGCGCTGCTCGACGCGGTCGACCTCGCGATCGAGCCGGGCGAGCGCGTCGCGCTGATCGGCCGCAACGGCAGCGGGAAGTCGTCGCTGCTGCGCGCGATCGCCGGCGAGATCGCGCTCGACGACGGGCAGATCGTGCGCCAAGCCGGCGCGAGCGTCGCGTTCGTGCCGCAGGAGCCCGCGCTCGACCCGTCGCACACCGTGTTCGACGCCGTGGCCGCGGGCCTGGACGACGACGCGCGCCAGGTCGCCGAGTACGAGCGCCTGGCCGCCGCGATCGCGCACGGCGACGACGCGCCCGAGCAGGTGGCGCGCCTGGCGGAACTGCAGCACGCACTCGAGTCGAGCGGCGCGTGGGCGCTCACGCACCGCATCGAGCGCGTGCTCTCGCGCCTGTCGCTCGACGGCACCGCGGGCGTCGCGACGCTCTCGGGCGGCACGCGCAAGCGCGTCGCGCTCGCGCGGGCCCTGGTGCGCGAGCCGGACCTGCTGCTGCTCGACGAGCCGACCAACCACCTCGACATCGACTCGATCGCGTGGCTCGAGGACCTGCTGGTCGCGTTCCGCGGCGCGGTGCTCGTGATCACGCACGACCGCCGCTTCCTCGACCGCGTCGCGACGCGCATCGTCGAGCTCGACCGCGGCCGCCTGCGCAGCTATCCCGGCAGCTTCGCCGCTTACCAGGCGCGCAAGGCCGACGAGCTCGAGCAGGAAGCGGTGATCGACGCCAAGGCCGACAAGTTCCTGGCGCAGGAGGAGGTCTGGATCCGCAAGGGCGTCGAGGCGCGCCGCACGCGCAACGAGGGCCGCGTGCGCCGGCTGGAGTCGTTGCGCACGCTGCGCGCCGAGCGCCGCGAGCGGCTCGGCCGCGTGGAGCTCTCGCTGGACTCGGGCGAGCGCTCCGGCAAGCGCGTCGCGGAGCTGATCGACGTCAGCAAGTCGTTCGGCGGGCGCAAGGTCGTCGACGGCTTCTCGACGGTGATCCAGCGCGGCGACCGCGTCGGCCTGATCGGCCCCAACGGCGCGGGCAAGACGACGCTGCTCAAGCTGATCCTCGGCGAGCTCGAGCCCGACGCCGGCACGGTGCTGACCGGGACGAACCGGCAGGTGGCGTACTTCGACCAGCTGCGCGAGCAGCTCGACGACGCGGCCTCGCTCGCGCAGACGATCAGCCCCGGCTCCGACTGGGTCGAGATCGGCGAGCAGCGCACGCACGTGATGACGTACCTGGGCCGGTTCCTGTTCGCGCCCGAGCGCGCGCGCTCGCCGGTGCGCACGCTCTCGGGCGGCGAGCGCAACCGGCTGCTGCTGGCGCGGCTGTTCGCGCGCCCCGCGAACCTGCTCGTGCTCGACGAGCCGACCAACGACCTCGACATCGAGACGCTGGAGCTGCTCGAGGAACTGCTCGCCGACTACGCCGGCACGATCCTGATCGTCAGCCACGACCGCGCGTTCCTCGACAACGTCGTGACGCAGACGATCGCGGCCGTGGGCGACGGCCGCTGGCTCGAGTACGCCGGCGGCTACGCCGACTACCTGCTCGCGCGCTCGCGCGAGGCGGCCCGGGCGGACGCCGCGCCCGCTGCCGGCCGCGAGCGGCCTTCGGCGTCTTCGGGGTCCTCGGCGTCTTCGGGGTCTTCGGGGCGGGAGGCCGGCGCAACGGGCGCGGCGGGCGCGGCGCGGCCGGTGCGCGCGAAGCTCTCGTACAAGGAGCAGCGCGAGCTCGACGCGCTGCCCGCGCGGATCGCCGCGCTCGAGGCCGAGCAGGCGGCGCTGAGCGCCCGGCTCGCCGACCCCGCGACCTACCAGGGCGGGGCCGCCGGCGACCTGAAGGCGATGAACGAGCGCGTGGGCGAGATCGAGGCCGAGCTGCTCGAGTGCCTGGAGCGCTGGGAGGCCCTCGAGGCGCGCGCGTGAGTGCCGTGCGGCCCGCCCGTGCGGCGTCAGGCCTGCAGCGCGTGGCGGCGGGCGGCGGCCGCCAGCGGCACGATGCCGACCGCGCGCCAGGCGTCGTCGACCGCGCCCGCCTCGGGCGACGCCGCCCCGTGCAGGCGGCGGGCGTTCGCGAGCGTGAGGCCGGCGAAGGCGTCGAAGCCGGCGTCGCGCGCCAGGCGGGCGTCGCGCAGGGTGTCGTACCAGATGCGCCCGGCCCGCTCCCACGCGGCGCCGCCGATCGCGACCGCGGCCCGGTAGAACGCGTGGTTCGGGATGCCGGAGTTCACGTGCACGCCGCCGTTGTCCTCGACCATGCGCACGTAGTGGCGCATGTGGGCGGGCTGGGGATCCCGGCCCAGGCGCGGGTCGTCGTAGGCGGTGCCGGGCGCCTTCATCGAGCGCAGGGCGCGCCCGCCGACGCTCGGGCCGAAGACGTCGGCACCGATCAGCCAGTCGGCGTCGGCCGCCGACTCGCCGCGCACGAACTGGCGCGCGAGCGCGCCGAAGACGTCGGACAGCGACTCGTTCAGCGCCCCGGCCTGGCCGAAGTACGCCAGCCCCGCCAGGCGCTGGGTGACGCCGTGGGCGAGCTCGTGGCCGACGACGTCGACCGAGTGCGCGAAGCCCCGGAACACGACGCCGTCGCCGTCGCCGAAGACCATTTCCTCGCCGTTCCAGAAGGCGTTGCGGTGCGCACGCCCGAAGTGCACCGACGCCAGCAGCACGAGCCCGGCGTCGTCGATGGAGTCGCGCCCGAAGCACTGCCACCAGAAGCGGTGCACGCTGCCCAGGGCGTCGAAGGCGTCGTCGACGGTGGTGTCGGGCACGGGCGGCTGGCCCTCGGCACGCACCCGCCGCCCGGGGAGATCCTGGTGGTGGCGGGCGTCGAAGATCACGCGCTGCGGAACGCCGCGCGCGGGCACCGGAAGGGTGCGCTCGCCGGACGGGCGCGCGGGCAGCGCCGCCCAGCCCAGGCGGGCGGCTCGCAGGGTCGCGTCGATGGCGAGCGTGGCGAGCGCCCATTCGCGCTCGCGCTCGCCGCCCCGGCGGGCCAGCTCGTGGAGCAGGTGCGGAGGGACGAAACCGTGGTGGCAGGCACGCGCCGGCAGCGGGCGCTCGGACGGGACGGGCATGGCGGGGCTCCGGGTTGGCTAGACTTACGCCTGACCGTACCGGCGACCGTCCCGGCCCGCCATCGGGCGGTCAGCCTAAGTCGCCCGGCCTAATTCGGGTAGCCTAACGCGCCACGGAGCCCCCGCCACCATGTCCGCCGTCTCGATCCAGCGCATCGACCTCAACGACCCGGCCCACGTCACCGCGCTGCTCGACCTCCTCGACGAGTACGCGGGCGGCCCCACCGGCCGCGGCGAAGGCCTGGACGCGGCCGCGCGCGCGCGCCTGCCGGGCATGCTCGCGCAGCGCCCGAACTACCTCGGCTGGGTCGCGTTCGTCGGCGGCCAGCCGGCGGGGCTGATCAACTGCTTCGAGGGCGTGTCGACGTTCCGCGCGCAGCCGCTGCTGAACCTGCACGACATCGTCGTCGCGCCGAAGTTCCGGCGGCGCGGCGTCGCCACCGCGCTGATCGCGGCCGCCGAGCGCGAGGCGATGGCGCGCGGGTGCTGCAAGCTGACGCTGGAGGTGCTCTCCGGCAACCACGCGGCGATCCACGCGTACCTGAAGGCCGGTTTCGCGCCCTACGCGCTCGACCCCGAGCTCGGGCGCGCGCAGTTCTTCGAGAAGAAGTTCTACTGAAACGACCGCCCCAGGGAGCCCGCGATGCCATCGTTCGACGTCGTCTCCGAAGCCAACCTCGTCGAGGTCCGCAACGCGATCGAGCAGGCGAACAAGGAGATCTCCAACCGGTTCGACTTCAAGGGATCCGACGCTCGCATCGAGCAGGCCGAGCGCGAGCTCGTCGCGTACGCGGACGACGACTTCAAGCTCGGGCAGGTGCGCGACGTGCTGCTCGCGAAGTTCGCGCGCCGCAACGTCGACGTCCGCTTCCTCGACTACGGCGACGTGCAGAAGGTCGGCGGCGACAAGGTCAGGCAGCCGATCACCGTTCGCCACGGCGTCGCCGGCGACCTCGCCAAGAAGATCGTGCGCCTCGTCAAGGACAGCAAGCTGAAGGTGCAGGCGAGCATCCAGGGCGACACGGTGCGCGTGACCGGCGCCAAGCGCGACGACCTGCAGGCGGCGATCGCGCTGCTGCGCAAGGAGATCACCGACGTGCCGCTCGCGTACCAGAATTTCCGCGACTGACGACGCGTCGCGCCCCCCAACGAAAGAAAGCCTCATGTCGACTCCGACCACCAATTCCGTTGCCGTCCAGCCCGTCGCCGCGTCCGCGGACTACCGGATCGCGTCGCTCGTCGCCGGCATGCGCTGGGGCACCGAGCCCGGCGTGACCCTCGCGTACAGCTTCGCGAGCGCGACGAGCGTCTGGGACAGCGCCGCCGACGAGTACGGGCTGGCGGGCACGGGCAGCGAGCCCTACACCGGGGTCGCCGCGCTGACCGGCCCGCAGAAGGAAGCGGTGCGCACGGCGCTCGCGACGTGGTCGAACGTGGCCAACGTCAAGTTCGGCGAGGTCCCCGACGACGCCACGACGGTGGGCGAGCTCCGCTTCGCGTGGTCCGCGCTCGGCGGCACGACGCCCACGCACGCGTACGCGCCGAGCACGGTCGCGAAGGCCGCCGACGTGTGGCTGAACTCGTCGGCGACCTGGGACGCGTTCTGGAACGCGGGCAGCGACGCGTTCCTCGACCTGCAGCGGGCGATCGGGATCGCGCTCGGGCTGAAGTCGCCGGACGCCGGCGCGGTCGTCGCGCCGCCGAGCGAGCAGGCGTACTTCTACTCGGTGATGAACCCGGGCGCGTTCCCGCTGTCGCTGAACTCGTGGGTCGAGTTCAACCCGACGACGCCGATGCTCTACGACGTGCTCGCGATCCAGAACATGTACGGCGCGAACACGACCTGGCACACGGGCGACGACACCTACGAGTTCGTGCAGGGGAGCGCCTACTTCCAGACGATCTGGGACGCGGGCGGCATCGACACGATCGAGTGGAGCGCGAGCAGCCAGGGCGCGCTGATCGACCTGCGCGCGGGCCAGTTCAGCGAGATCGGCAACCCGCTCAAGTACTGGGACGCCGACTCTCTGCACTCGTGGACCGACAAGCGCACGGTCGCGATCGCGTTCGGCGTGACGATCGAGAACGCGATCGGCGGCACCGGCGACGACGTGATCGTCGGCAACGACGCGATCAACCGCCTCGACGGGCACGGCGGCGCCGACACGATCACCGGCGGCAAGGGCGCGGACGTCCTCGTCGGCGGCGCGGGCAACGACACCTTCGTGTGCGACTCGGGCACCGACCTCGTCACCGACCTCGGCTACGGCGCCGACACCCTGCAGGTCGGCGGCAGCGCGGGCGTGATCGCGACGCTGGTCGGCGACTTCAAGGCGAACGCGTTCACGCTCAACGGCGGGCTCGCGCAGCTGATGACGTCGGGATACTCCGCGGACCTCTCGCGCGCGGCCGGCCCGAACGGCTACACGCTGAACAACGGCGGCGTCGCGACCGCGGTCGCGCTGACCGGCTCGGCGTTCGACGACGTGATCTACGGCGGCTCGGGCGACGACACGCTCTCGGGCGGCTCCGGAGACGACGAGATCACCGGCGGCGGCGGCAGCGACCGGTTCGTGTTCACGATGTCGGACCACGGAACGACCGTGCTGACCGATTTCGGCCTGGACGACCAGCTGATCGTGACCGGCGCGGCGTTCAAGGCGCCGACGGCGGGCAACGGCGCGTCGGTCGCGCTCAACGAAGTGCAGTACGCGGTCGTCGACGGCAAGCTGACCGCCTACCTGGGGCTGGACGCGACCGCCGGCGCCGACGAGATCATCGTCTTCGACCACTCCGCGGGCCAGACGACGCTGTCGGCGGCGGGCTCGGCGCTGTCGCTGGGCTCGAACACCCCGCCGGTGCTGGTCACGCCGCTGCCCGACCGCACCGTGGCCGAGGACTCGGAGCTGTCGATCGTACTGCCGGCGCAGACCTTCGCCGACAACGACGCGGGCGACGCGCTCACGTGGTCGGCGACGACCACGCGCGGCGATCCGCTGCCGGAGTGGCTGAAGTTCTTCAGCGTGACGCGCTCGTTCCTGGGCACGCCGACGAACGGCGACGTCGGCACGCTCGGCCTGCGCGTGACGGTGAGCGACCGCTCGGGCTTCTCCGCGAGCGACGACTTCGACGTCACGATCACGAACACGAACGACGCGCCGGTGGTGTCGATCCCGCTGGCCGACCGCTCCACGGTCGAGCAGTGGCCGTTCTCGTTCCAGCTGCCCGCGAGCACGTTCTTCGACGTCGACGCGGGCGACGCGATCACGTGGTCGGCGTCGCGCGCCGACGGCACGCCGCTGCCGGCGTGGATGACGTTCGACGCCGCCACGCGCACGCTCAGCGGGCGCTCGACGCACGCCGACGTCGGCACGCTGGCGCTGAAGGCCACCGCGACCGACAAGTCCGGCGCGAAGGTCTCCGACGAGTTCACGCTGACGATCGCCCCCGACCACGCGCCGGTGCTCGCGCTGCGCCCGCCGGCGGGGGTGGGCGCGGTCGGCGCGACGCTCACGTACACGGTGCCGCCGGGCACGTTCCAGGACCCCGACCCGGGCGACGACTTCACGTACTCGGTCTCGCGCGCCGACGGCAGCGCGCCGCCGTCGTGGCTGACCGCGAACCCGGCCGGCACGGCGCTCACCGGCGAGCCCGTGGCCGGCGACGCCGGCGCGTACCTGCTGCGCGTCACCGCGGCCGACCGCGCGGGGCTGACCGCGAGCGGCGACTTCTTCATCGTCGTCTCGGGCGGCGCGAACTCGATGGCCGGCACCAGCGCGTCCGACACGCTGACCGGCTCGTCGAGCGGCGACCTGCTCTCGGGCGGCGGCGGCGACGACCTGCTCTTCGGCGCGGCGGGCAACGACACGATCGACGGCGGCACGGGCCGCGACACCGCGATCGAGAACGGCCAGCGCAGCGAGTTCCGGATCGAGAAGACCGGGCTGCAGTGGAAGGTCACCGACAACGCCGGCAACGGCGGCGCCGACACGCTCTCGACGGTGGAATCGCTGTGGTTCACCGACAAGCGCTTCGAGCTCGCCAACCTGCCGCGCGACGCCGCGCCGCAGTCGGGCATCGACGACCACTTCCTGTTCGACGGCGTGTACTACCTGCTGTCGAACCCGGACCTGGTGCCCGCGCAGACGCTGTCGAGCGCCTGGCAGCACTGGGTCTCGAGCGGCGCGGCCGCGGGCGACGCACCGGCGAGCTGGTTCGACGCCGACGCCTATTCGAGCCACTACGCGGACCTCGCCGCGCTGCACCTCGACGACGTCATGCTGTTCCGGCACTTCAACAAGTTCGGCGTCTGGGAGGGCCGCTCGCCGGGACCGGCGTTCGATCGCTTCGACGGCGCGCGCTACCTCGCCGAGAACCCGGACGTGGCCGCCTACGTCGACGCGCACCTGCCGGACTTCCTCGGCAGCCGCACGAACGGCGCGATCGCGCACTTCCTGATCTACGGCGCGGGCGAGCAGCGCATCGCGCACGACACGACCGGCGGGCTGATCGACCTGGGGTACGTGGTCTAGCGGGCGGGCGACGCCGGCGGGCGCAACGCCTGGCGCATCGCCCACTGACGGCGACCGGCGCGGTGCCCGCGGACGGCCGCCGGCGGACCGACGCGGGGCGGCCGTCGGTCGGGGCGCAGGCGCGGCGGCACGCGCGATCGGCGACGCTGTCGTCGGCGGCCGCATTCCCGCGGCCGGGGGCCTCGCCTCGGCGGCCAGGCCCGGCGCGCGGAGGTCCCCGATGAAGAACGACGTCCCCCGATCGGCCGCGGCCGCGCGAATCGCAGCCTTCGTCCTGGCGCTCGCGGCGGTGCTCGCGCCCGGCGACGCGGACGCGCAGAAGATGATGCTCAAGTGCCGCGACGCCGACGGCTACGTCACCTACACGGACCGGGGCTGCGACGCGCCGGTCGAGGTCCGCGACCTGCGCGTCGGCCCCGGCTCGGTCGTGGCCGGCCGCGCGCGTTCCGGCGGCGCGAACGCGGACCCGGAGCCGCCGGTTCGCGCCGCGCGCGCGCCGGCGCGATCGGCGCCGGGGGCCGGTGCCGCGAAGCCGGGCGCGACGACGGCGGTCGCGGCGAGCACGACTGCCTCGACGCCCGGCGCGCCTCGACGCCCGGCACCTCGACGCCCGGCACCTCGATGGCCCGGCGCCTCGACGGCGCCCGACGACGAGACCGCGTCCGAACGCGGGCGCCTGCAGGCGATGCACGACGAGGTCCGCGCCGACACGAGCCGCGCCCGCGCGCTGGCCGCGGGCCTGGGCGGCGCGGCGGGCGCCCGGCGCCGCTGAACCGCACGCGACGGCGGCCGCGCACGCGACGCGGGTCCGGCCGGCGGCGCGCGGCACCGCCGGGCGGCCGGCGGCCGGGCGCCGGGCGGCCGGGACGCGCGCCCGCCGCCTACAACGGGCGCAGCGCCAGCGACGCCGGCCTGCCCGCGCGCGGCGTCACCGCCAGCCGCTGCACGTGGTAGGCCGCCACCGACGGGCGGTGCGCGATCGAGACCAGCGTCGTGGCCTCGAGGTCGTCGCGCAGCAGCGCATACATCGCGCGCTCGGTGTCCTCGTCGAGGGCGCTGGTCGCCTCGTCGAGGAAGAGCCAGCGCGGACGCTGCAGCAGCGCGCGCGATCGCGAGCCGCTGCTGCTCGCCCGGCGACATCCGCAGCGCCCAGTTCGCGGATTCGTCGAGGCGGCCGGTGAAGTCGTCGAGCCGCACCTGGGCGAGCACCTCGCGCAGGCGCGCGTCGTCGACGCCCTCGGGCGCGTGCGGGTAGAGCAGCGCCGCGCGCAGGGTGTCGACCGGCAGGTAGGGCTTCTGCGGCAGGAACAGCGCCGCGTCGCGGCGCGGGCCGGTGCACTCGCCCTCGCCGAACGGCCAGATGCCGGCGAGCACCCGGAACAGCGTGCTCTTGCCGCAGCCCGACGGCCCGCTCACCAGCGTGTGCCGGCCCGGCTCGATGCGCTCGCCGCCGGCCGCGACCAGCGGGCGCGTCGCGACCACGCCGTTCGCGGGCGCAGTGCCGGCGCGGCGCGCGTCGTCGCCGCCGGTCGCGCCTGCGCCCCGGCGCCCCGCGCCGGCCCCCCGCACGGCCATCGGGTCGTCCGCGGTCTCCAGGGCCTCCGCGTCGGTCTGCGCGCGCAGCGGCACGTCGACGCGAACCGTGTCGAACGCGATCACGTCGCCCTCGCGCACCGTCAGCCCGGCGCCGAGCAGGCGCGCGCGCTCGACCGCGTCGATGAAGCCGTCCAGGCGCTCGATCGACGCCCGCCACGACGCGAGCCGCACGTACGCGTCGACGAACCACGACAGCGCCTTCTGCACCTCGCCGAACGCGTTGCCGATCTGCATCAGGCCGCCGAGCTGGATCGCGCCGGAGAAGTAGCGCGGCGCCGCCACCAGGAACGGGAACACGATCGCGAGCTGGCCGTAGAACGACGAGAACCACGTGAAGCGCTTCTGCGCGAGCATGATCTGCCACCAGTTGCCGACCACCCGCCCGAAGCGCGCGCGAAACCCTTCGAGCTCGTCGGCCTCGCCGCGGTAGAGCGCGATGCCCTCGGCGTTCTCGCGCGCGCGCACCAGCGAGAAGCGGAAGTCGGCCTCGTAGCGCTGCTGCCGGAAGTTCAGCCCGATCAGCGGCCGGCCGACCCGGTGCGCGAGCACGCTGCCGGCGAACGCGTAGCCGATCGCGACCCACACCATGTAGCCGGGCACGGTCACGCCCGCGAGCGTGATCGGGCCGGACAGCGCCCACAGGATGCCGACGAACGCGAGGAAGCTCACCGTCGAGGACAGCAGCCCGAAGAACAGCGCGAGCGTGTCGTCGACGAACTCGCGGAAGTCCTCGGCGATCCGCTGGTCGGGGTTGTCGGTGCCGAAGTCCGCCAGCGACAGCCGGTAGTGGGCGGCGTCGGCGAGCCACTGCCGGACGAAGTGATCGGTGAGCCAGCGCCGCCAGCGCATCTGCAGCATCTGGTTCAGGTAGAGCTGGTAGACCGCGAGCACGATGTACAGCACCGCCCAGCCGGCGAACTGCACGAGCAGGCGCTGGAAGTCGTCGAACTTGCGGTCCTGCAGGCTGTTGAAGAACGCGCCGTTCCACGTGTTCAGCTGCACGTTGACCCAGATGATCGCGAGCGACAGCGCCGTGATCGACGCGAGCAGCGCCCACGCCGCGCGGCGGTCTTCGGAGACGAAGTACGGCCGGGCGAGGCGCCAGAACGACGGCCAGAAGGGTCTTCGGTTCATCGGGGTCGCCTCGCCGGGGTGCGCGACGCGACGCGTCGGGACTGCGCGCCTCCCGGGCGTCGCCGGGCCCGGCGGCGCCCGGCGTGCGCCGCGGCCGGGCCGGCGCTACGACTCGATGCGCGCGTACGCCGAGTGGTTGTGGATCGACTCGAAGTTCTCGGCCTCGGCGACGAAGGACTCGATCCGGGCGTCGGCCTTCAGGCGCGCGGCGACGTCGCGCACGAGGTCCTCGACGAACTTCGGGTTGTCGTAGGCGCGCTCGGTGACGTACTTCTCGTCGACGCGCTTGAGCAGCCCGTAGATCTCGCTCGACGCCTCCTGCTCGGCGATGCGGATCAGCTCCTCGGGCCCGACCGGCGCGTGCGAGCGCACCGACATCGTCACGTGCGAGCGCTGGTTGTGCGCGCCGTAGTCGGAGATGCTCTTCGAGCACGGGCACAGGCTCTTGACCGGCACCAGCACCGACAGCGTGACCGCGGCGTCGCTCGCGGTGCCGTCGACGGTGACCGAGACTTCGTAATCCAGGAGGCTCTCGACGCCGGACACCGGCGCCGACTTCTTCACGAACAGCGCGAACGACAGCTCGATGCGGCCGGCGCTCGCCTCGAGCCGGCGCAGCATGTCGGCGTGCAGCGCCTTCATCGACGCGACGTCGAAGCCGGGCTTGTCGGGCGCGATCGCGTGCTCGAGCATCTCGATGAAGCGCGACATGTGCGTGCCCTTCTGCTCGGCGGGCAGCGCGACGTACAGGTTGAACGTCCCGACGGCGGGCTGGTCGAGGCCGGCGGCGGTGCGCCAGCGCAGCGGATAGCGCACGCCCTTGACGCCGACGCGCTGGATCGGCAGCTGCCTCGCATCGACGCTGCCCTGCACATCCGGCATCGCGCCGCGCAGCAGCGAGTGTTGATCGCGAGTGTTCATGTGCACTCCAGAACCTTTCGAATTGCCATTATGACGTGCTATCGCCGGGCGCGCCCGGACGCGCCGAACCCGTGCGTCGCGGCGCGCGCCGGTTCCTGACCGCTCCCGCGGACTTTATCAGGACGCGCGCGCCGGGGTCTTTCAGCCCGCGCGATTCGAGACCAGCCGGGGGCCGGCCCCGGCGGCGAGGTCCGGAAAGCGCGTGCGCACCGACGATTCGATGCCGGCGGCGTCGAGCCCGTAGAGCCGCAGCAGCTGCGCCTGCTCGCCGTGCTCGGTGAAACGGTCGGGCAGGCCGAGCAGCAGCAGCGGGCGCACGATGCCCTCGGCGGCCATCGCCTCGGCGACGGCCGCGCCGGCGCCGCCGTCGACGACGTGCTCCTCGACGGTGACGAAGGCGTCGTGGGTGCGCGCGAGCTCGGCCAGCAGCTCGCGGTCGAGGGGCTTGACCCAGCGCATGTTGACGACGGTGGCGTCGAGCGCCTCGCCCGCGCCGAGCGCGGCCGCGAGCATGGTGCCGAAGGACAGGATCGCGACCCGCCGGCCCTCGCGGCGCACCTGCGCCTTGCCGAACGGCAGGCACGCCATCTCCTTGCGCACCTCGACGCCCATGCCGCCGCCGCGCGGGTAGCGCACCGCGCTCGGGCCCTCGTGCATGAACGCGGTGTAGAGCATCTGCCGGCACTCGTTCTCGTCGGCCGGCGCGAGAACGATCATGTTGGGCACGCAGCGCAGGAACGCGTAGTCGAACACGCCCGCGTGCGTGGCGCCGTCGGCGCCGACGAGCCCCGCGCGGTCGAGCGCGAACACCACCGGCAGGTTCTGCAGCGCCACGTCGTGGATGAGCTGGTCGTACGCGCGCTGCAGGAACGTGGAGTAGATCGCGACCACGGGCTTGACGCCCTCGCAGGCCAGCCCCGCGGCGAACGTGACCGCGTGCTGCTCGGCGATGCCGACGTCGAAGTAGCGCTTCGGGAAGCGCTTCTCGAACTCGACCAGGCCCGAGCCCTCGCGCATCGCGGGCGTGATCGCGACCAGCCGCGCGTCCGCGGCGCCCATGTCGCAGACCCAGTCGGAGAAGATCTGCGTGTACGACGGCCGGCTCGGCGAGCCGCCGCTCTTGATCCCCTCGGCCGGGTTGAACTTGCCCGGGCCGTGGTAGAGCACCGGGTCGGCCTCGGCGAGCTTGTAGCCCTGGCCCTTGCGCGTGACGATGTGCAGGAACTGCGGCCCGCGCAGCTCGCGCAGGTTCTGCAGCGTCGGGATCAGGGAGTCGAGGTCGTGGCCGTCGATGGGGCCGACGTAGTTGAAGCCGAGCTCCTCGAACATCGTGCACGGCACGACCATGCCCTTGGCGTGCTCCTCGAGGCGGCGCGCCAGCTCGAACACGCCCGGCATCTTCGAGAGCACCGCGCGGCCGACGTCCTTGGCGCGCGCGTAGAAGTGCCCCGACATCAGGCGCGCGAAGTAGCGGTTGAGCGCGCCCACCGGCGGCGAGATCGACATGTCGTTGTCGTTGAGGATCACGAGCAGGTCGACGTCGGGCGTGACGCCCGCGTTGTTCATCGCCTCGAACACCATGCCGGCGGTCATCGCGCCGTCGCCGATGACCGCGACGTGGCGGCGCCGGCCCGGCCCCTGGTTCTCGCCCTTGTTGCGCGACGCGACCGCCATGCCCAGCGCGGCGGAGATCGACGTCGACGAGTGCGCGGTGCCGAAGGTGTCGTACTCGGACTCGCTGCGGCGCGGGAAGCCCGAGATGCCGCCGTACTGGCGCAGCGTCGCCATTCCCGCGCGCCGGCCGGTCAGGATCTTGTGCGGGTAGCTCTGGTGGCCGACGTCCCAGACCAGGCGGTCCTGGGGGGTGTCGAACACGTAGTGCAGCGCGATCGCGAGCTCGACGGTGCCGAGGTTCGACGACAGGTGGCCGCCGGTGCGCGACACCGACTCGATCACGTAGGCGCGCAGCTCGGCCGCGACCTGGCGCAGCTGCGCGCGGTCGAGCGCGCGCAGGTCGCGGGGATCGTCGATCCGGTCGAGCAGGGGGTGGACGGCGGCGGGCGAGGACTGCGGCATCGAGGTCAGGGCTCCTTCAGGACTTGCGCAGCACGATCAGGTCGGCGAGCTCGCGCAGGCGGCGCGCCGGCGCGCCGAAGCGCTCGAGCGCGCGGCGCGCGTCGTCGAGCAGCGCGGCGGCGAGCTCGCGCGAGGGCTGCAGGCCGAGCACCGACACGTACGTGGGCTTGTTGTGCTCGCGATCCTTGCCGGCGGTCTTGCCGAGCGTGGCGGAATCGGACTCGACGTCGAGGATGTCGTCGACGACCTGGAACGCGAGGCCGATCGCGCCCGCGTAGCGCCCGAGCGCCGCGGCGTCGTCGTCGGGCAGCGGCCGGCCGGCGAGCGCCCCCAGGCGCACCGACGCGACGAGCATCGCGCCGGTCTTGCGGCGGTGCATGTCCTCGAGCGCGTCGCGCCCGAGCGCGACGCCCACCGACGCGAGGTCGATCGCCTGGCCGCCGGCCATCCCGGTGCTGCCCGCGGCGCGCGCGAGCTCGGCGGTCATGCGCACGACCGAGGCCGCCGACGCCCCCGCGGGCCCGGCCGCCGCGACCGACTCGAACGCGAGCGCCTGCAGCGCGTCGCCGACGAGCATCGCGAGCGCCTCGCCGTACGCGACGTGAACCGTGGGCTTGCCGCGGCGAAGGACGTCGTCGTCCATGCACGGCAGGTCGTCGTGGACCAGCGAATACGCGTGGATGCACTCGACGGCGCACGCGGCCGCGTCGAGCGCGCCCGCGCTCGCGCCGACCAGTTCGCCCGCCGCGTGCACCAGCAGCGGACGCACCCGCTTGCCCGCTCCCAGGACCGCGTAGCGCATCGCCTCGTGCAGCCGCTCCGGCACCTGCGTGGCCGGCGGCAGCAGCGCCTCGAGCGCGCGCTCGGTGCGTTCGGCGCGCGCGCGCATCCAGTCGTCGAACGCGGGCGCGCCGCTCACGCGGGGCCTCCGGCCGGTGCGTCGACGTCGAAGGGGACCAGCAGGCCGTCCTCGAGGACCCTGACCTGCTGCTGGACGTCGGCGAGCGTGCGCCGGCAGCGCGCGACGAGCGCGGCGCCGCGCCGGTATTCGGCCAGGGAGTCCTCGAGCGACAGGCTGCCGCCCTCCATGCGCGCGACGATCGACTCGAGCTCGGCGAGCGCCTGCTCGAACGGGATCGCGGCGAGCGGGTCGTCGGCGGCGGGCGCCGCGGACGGCGCGCCGTCGCGGGAGGCATCGGCGGGCTCGCCGGGTTTCCTGGCCATGGATCGAAGCTCTGCGGGTCGGGAAATCGCCGGAATGCGGCGAATCCCCGCGATTTTACTGCCGATCCGCGACCCCAAGTCGGCATTGACCGGCCTCGGCGCGCGGGATGTGACCGAATCGAGCCCGGCGCCGCGCCGCGAGGTGCCCGGGCGGCCCGTTTGGGGTATGATCCCCCCCCTTCGATCGGCCGGCCGGCCGCTTTCGGTGAAGGATATCGTCCGATGTCGGCCAGCAGTGACTTGGTTCGGCTTTTCGGCTTGCTTGACCGGGAGGTTTGGGATGTCGGATCTGGGTCGGCGTGAGTTGCTGTCGCCTTCGCGTGCGCAGCTTCCCGTCCACGTGTATTTCGACGAAGCGCTCTTCCAGCGCGAGCTCGACGTCTTCTTTCGCAACGGCCCCGGCTACATCGGCCACCGCCTCATGGTGCCGGAAACCGGCGACTACTACGCGCTGCCCGCCGAGAACGAGGGCCGTGCGCTCGTGCACGGCCCCGGCGGCATCGGCCTGGTCTCCAACGTGTGCCGCCACCGCCAGGCGGTGATGCTCAACGGCCGCGGCAACGGCACGAACATCGTCTGCCCGCTGCACCGCTGGACGTACGACCTCGACGGCACGCTGCTCGGCGCCCCGCACTTCGACACCCAGCCGTGCCTGAACCTGGCGCGCAAGCCGCTGCAGGAGTGGCGCGGCCTGCTGTTCGAGGGCCCGCGCGACGTCGCCCGCGACCTCGCCGGCCTGGGCCTGGACGAGGAGTTCTCCTTCGACGGGTACATGCTGGACCACGTCGAGGTCCACGAGTGCGACTACAACTGGAAGACGTTCATCGAGGTCTACCTCGAGGACTACCACGTCGAGCCGTTCCACCCGGGGCTGGGCAAGTTCGTGTCCTGCGGCGACCTGAGCTGGCAGTTCGGCGAGTGGCACTCGGTGCAGACGGTCGGCATCCACGACGCGCTCGCGCGCCCCGGCACGCCCACGTACCGCCGCTGGCACGACCAGGTGCTGCGCTACCGCGGCGGCAAGCTGCCCAAGTACGGCGCGGTCTGGCTCACGTACTACCCGAACATCATGGTCGAGTGGTACCCGAACGTGCTCGCGATCTCCACCGTGATCCCGCGCGGCCCGCAGAAGACGACGAACATCGTCGAGTTCTACTACCCGGAAGAGATCGTCCTGTTCGAGCGCGAGTTCATCGAGGCCGAGCGTGCCGCGTACATGGAGACCTGCATCGAGGACGACGAGATCGCGCTGCGCATGGACGCCGGCCGGCGCGCGCTGATGATGCGCGGCACGAGCGAGGTCGGTCCGTACCAGAGCCCGATGGAGGACGGCATGCAGCACTTCCACGAGTTCTACCGCCGCCTGTCCGGCGAGCACGCGGCGTCGTTCCGATGAGCCAGGCCGCCCTGATCAGCGCCGAGGAGCTCGCCGCGGCGATCGACCGCTGCGTCGTCGTCGACTGCCGCCACGAGCTCGGCAAGCCGGACGCCGGCGCGCAGGCCTACGCGGCCGCGCACATCCCCGGCGCGCACTTCCTGCACGGCGACCACGACCTCGCCGGGCCGCCGAACGGGCGCAACGGGCGCCACCCGCTGCCCGATCGCGAGACCTTCGCGGCGAAGCTGCGCTCGACCGGGCTCGCGCCCGGGCAGCTGCTCGTCGCCTACGACGGCGGCTTCGCCGCGCGCCTGTGGTGGATGGCGCGCTGGATCGGGCACGCGCGGGTCGCGGTGCTCGACGGCGGGATCGCGGCGTGGAAGGCGGCCGGGTTCCCGACGACGGCCGAGGTGCCGGCCCCGCGGGCGGGCGGCATCGTCGCCGGCGCGCCGGCGATGCCCGCGCTCGACGTCGACCAGGTGATGGCGAATCTCGCGACGAAGGCGTACGTGGTCGTCGATGCCCGCTCGGCGGATCGCTGGCGCGGCGACACCGAGCCGATCGACCCGGTCGCCGGCCGCATCCCCGGCGCGCTGAACCGTTTCATCGGCGCCAATCTTCGCCCCGACGGCCGCTTCAAGCCCGCCGAGGTGCTGCGCGCCGAGTTCGACGCCCTGCTCGCCGGGCGGCCCGCGGCGCAGGTCGTGCACTCGTGCGGATCCGGCGTCGCCGCCTGCCACAACCTGCTCGCGATGGAGATCGCGGGGCTGGCGGGCAGCGCGCTGTACGCCGGCTCGTGGAGCGAGTGGTGCGCGGATCCTTCGCGGCCGGTCGGGCGCGGCCCGACGCCCTGACGGCGGGCGTCAGAACCGGCGCGACACGCTGATTCCGATCTCGGGCGGACGCTCGAGCAGGTCGAGGTCGCGGGTGTAGAACCCCTGGATGCGCGTGAGACGGTCCGGGGTGTGCGTCAGCGCGACGGAGAGCTGGCGCAGGGGCGGGTCGCCCGCCAGGCCATCGGCGCGCTCGTCGACGTAGATTTCGACGCGGGTGGCCTCGCGCACCCGCAGGACGCCCCCCGCGAACGCGTATCGGCCGCGGCGCGACTCGTACCCGTCGTCGGCCGTTCGCCAGCGGTAACCCGCGCCCGCGTCCATCGTCCAGCGGCCGAACCGGCGCCAGACCGCGAATTCGACGTTGACGATGCGCCCCGGCCCCGGACCTTCGATGGATCGGTCCGGGCTTCGCAGCCTCACGCCCTGGATCAGGTCCGCGTTCAGCCCGAACGGAAGAAACGACGGCATCAGCCACGTCGCGTTCGCGGAGACCTCGCGCACGTAGAGCGAGCTCGCCGGCAGCGACAGCCCGCCGACCGCGAGCGCGGCGTCGCCGGCCGGCCCCCCTGTGCGCGGCGCCCGGGACGACCCCGGAAGCCCGAGGCCGGCCCCCGAGGCGGCGGCCGCCGGCAGCGCGTAGGGCTGCGCGTAGATCACGCGCGTGTCGATGTCCATCGACGGCATCCGCGCCCGCATCGTGACAGGCACGGTGCGCACGAACGGCGCGAACGGGTCCACCTGCTCGCTGTTCAGCGCACCGGCCCCCGGTGCGGCGTGCACGAACGCCGCGTGGACGGCGAACCCGACCGGCACGCAGATTCGGGCTCGCCGTCGACAGCGCGCGTGGTCGCCGCGCGCTGGCGGCGACCGGCGGTGCGATGCCTCCATCGCGCGGGTCCCTCGGTGCGTCAGGAGGCGCGGCGGTCGGCGCGGCGGTCTTCGCGGCGCGTGTCGGTGCCGGTGTCGTCGGCGCCGCGGGCAAAGGCGACGTTGGCGCTCAGCGCGGCGGTCGCGGCGACGAGCAGGGCGAGCGACTTGATGAGGCGTGCGTTCATGGTGTTCTCCTGGTTGACGGCTTTGACTGTGGATAATTGGGACTGGATCCCATTTTCTCCGTTGCATCGACCGTGCCAACGGGGCGCCCAACCCCGCCGACGAGAACCATCTGATTGATTTGAAATGAAAATTTACCGCCCCCGGGGCGACGGTGCACGACGATCCAGGTGGGGCATCTGCCCCGAACGACAGGCGTGTGCGGAGCCTGCCCCACCCACCCCCAAAGACGCCGGACGAATTCCGCGAGGCGCCGGTCAGTCGGACTGCCGGAGCCCGAACTTCTCGATCCGGTAACGCAGGGTGTCGCGCGAGATGCCGAGCTCGCGCGCGGCGCGCGTGACGTTCCAGCGGCTCGCCTCCAGCGCCTTGACCAGCATCCGGCGCTCGATCTCGGGCAGCGTCCCGGTGATCGCGCCCGCGTCGTCGGCGCCCGCGGGCGCGTGCGCGGCCCCCGAAGCGGGCGCGTCGAATCGGCTCAACGCGAGAAGTTCCGGCTCGATGACGTCGGAATGCGCCATGATCGCGCACTGTTCGACGACGTTGCGCAATTCGCGCACATTGCCTGGCCAGTCGTGGTCGCGCAGAGCCGCGAGCGCCTGCGGCGAGAACGCGAGCCGAGGCTTGCCGTAGCGCTGGCGCATGCGTTCGAGGAAGTGGCGCGCGAGCAGCACCGCGTCGTCGCCGCGCTCGCGCAGCGGTGTCGTGCGCACCTGCAGGATGCGCAGCCTGAAGAAGAGGTCGGAACGGAAGCGCCCCTCGCGCACCGCCGCCTCGAGGTCGCGGTTGGTCGCGGCGAGGATGCGCACCGACACCACCTGCTCGCGCACGCTGCCGAGCCGGCGCACCTTGCGGTCTTCGAGCAGCTTGAGCAGCTTCGACTGCAGGCCGAGGTCCATCTCGCCGACCTCGTCGAGGAAGAGCGTGCCGCCTTCGGCGGACTCGATCAGCCCGAGCTTGCGCTCCTTGGCGTCGGTGAACGCGCCGCGCTCGTAGCCGAAGAGCTCGGCCTCGAGCAGTTGTGCCGGCAGCGTCGCGCAATTGATTTCGACGAAGGGCGCGTCCCGGCGCGGGCCCTCCAGGTGCAGCGCGCGCGCGACCAGTTCCTTGCCGGTGCCGGTCTCGCCCTGGATCAGCACCGCCGGCGCGACGCCGTCCGCCATGGCCCGCTCGGCGTCGACGACGCGCAGGATCATCGCGCGCAGGCGCTGCATCGGCTCGGACTCCCCGATCAGCGCCCCCAGTCCGTTCTCGTCGGCCTCGCGGCGGCGGTAGTACGAGAGCTCGCCCTCGCGGCGCACTTCCTGCAGCGCGCGCTCGATCACGAGCTTGAGCTTGCCCAGCGAGACCGGCTTCGTCAGGTAGTCGTAGGCGCCGCGCTTCATCGCGTCGACGGCGACCTGCTCGCTGCCGTGGCCGGTCGTCATCACGACCACGGCGTCCGGCGCGCGCTGCCGGATGCGCGCGAGCGCGTCCAGGCCGTCGGCGCCCGGCAGGTTGAAATCGAGCACGACGACGTCGGGGCGCATGTCGTCGAGCGCCAGCAGCCCGGCCTCGGCGCTGTGCGCGAGCCGGACCTCGAAGCCGTAGCGCTCGAGGTAGAGCTGGATGTTGCGGGCGAGGACTTCCTCGTCCTCGATCAGCAGCACGGCGCAGTTCATCGTGGCGTCTTCAGCGGCAGCGTCAGTGAGAACGTGGACCCGGCCCCCGGCCGGCTGCGAACGGCGATCGAACCGCCGAGCCGCTCGACCGTGCGCTTGACCAGCCGCGTGCCGACCCCCAGCCCGGTGCTCTTGGTCGTCTGGAACGGCTGGAAGAGCCTGGCGAGCCGCTCCTCGGACATGCCGACTCCGGTGTCGGTGAACTCGACGACGACCGCGCGGCCGTCGGGCGCGAGCCGCGTCGAGAGCACGAGCCGCCCGCCGTCGGGCATCGCCTCGATCGCGTTGGCGATCAGGTTCGAGAACGCGTGCTCGAGGGAATCGCGCTCGGCCGGCACGCGCGGCAGGCCGGGCCCCGGCTCGAGCACGAGCTCGACGCGACGGCGCTCGAATTCGCGCGCGAACGACGCCGCCGCCGCCCCCAGCACGTCTTCGATCGCGAGCGGCTCGGGCTCGCGCTGGCTCTGGTAGGCGTACGCGAGCAGCCGGCGCACCCAGCCCTCGAGGCGGTCGACCTGACGGATGATGTCGCGCGCCTGCTCGGCGCCGGGCGCGTCGTCGTCGGCGACCAGCTCGGCGGACGAGCGGATGATCGCCATCGGGTTGCGGATGCCGTGCGCGACGGCGGACGCCATCTCGCCCACCGCGGCCATCGACTCGCGCTCGATCAGGCGGCGCTGCTGCGACTGCATCACGGCGTCGGCCCGGCGCACGATGCCCAGCAGCACGAGGAAGAGGAACAGGCTCGCCCCCGCGGACGACAGCCAGACACGCCTGGACAGCTGCTCGATGTCCTCGAACAGCGAGCGCGGCGACATGTACAGCTCGACCACGCCGGCGACCTCGCCGCCGGCGCCGAACACCGGGACGTAGTACTCGACCGCGTGCGCGCGCTTGGCGCTCGTGAGGAACATGTGCTCGGGCTTGATGTAGTTGATCGGGGTGAGGATGTCGCTCTCGACCGCGAGCTCGCCCCGGAGCGCCTCCGCGAGCTCCGGGTTGAAGTCGAACGAGCGCCCGATCGCCTCGCGGTTCGTCGACCAGACCAGCCGCTGCTGCGGGTCGTAGAGGTTGACGTGGATGACGTCCTGCATCCGCGAGACCTGCAGGAACACCCGCTCGATCTCGGCGAAGCGCTCGGCGTCGGCCGGGCCGTCGGCGAAGAAGCGCGTGCCGTCGTGTATACGCATCAGGCTGTGCACGAATTCCATCGTGACTTCGCCGGTGCGGTGCAGCATCCGGTGGGCGAGGAACGTGGACAGCAGCGATGCGGAGACGAAGCCGACGAGCGCGATCGACCCCAGGCTCGCGAGCGCGAACCAGCGCGTCAGGCGGAACGGCCGGTGCCCCGCGGCGCCGTCTTCGCCGCCGGGGCCGGGCGGCGCCGCGCGAGACGCGCCCGCCGCACGCTCGGCGCCCGCCGCGGGATCGGCCCCGTCAGTGCGCATGGGTCTGCGTCGTGAGCAGCGCGATGACCGCCACGCCCGCGCTCATCAGCGCGAACTGGCGCAGCCACTCGGTGCGGTGGCGCCGGCTCGCGCGGTGCAGGTCGGGAACGAGGTCGGCGAGCGCGATGTAGACGAAGCTCGCCGCCGCGAGCATCAGCACGTACGGCAGCCACTGCGTGCCGCGCTCGAGCGCGAAGTACCCGATCACGCCGCCCGCCACGCCCGCCAGGCTCGATAGCAGGTTGAACAGAAGCGCGCGGCCGCGCCGGTAGCCGGCGTTGAGGAGCACGATGAAGTCGCCGATCTCCTGCGGCACCTCGTGCGCGGCGATCGCCAGTGCGGTGAGCAGCCCGAGCTTCGTGTCGGCGAGGAACGCGGCCGCGATCAGCACGCCGTCGGCGAAGTTGTGGATCGCGTCGCCGACGAGGATCAGCGCGCCCCCCGGCCCGGCCTCGTCGCGATCGTGGCCGTGGTGGTGGTCGTGGCCGTCGCCCTCGTGGTGGTGGCTGTGGCGCATCACCGCGAGCTTCTCGAGCACGAAGAACGCGATCAGGCCCGCGAGCAGTGTCGCGCACAGCGCGTGCACGCTCTCGCGCGATTCGAGCGCCTCGGGCACCAGCTGCAGCAGCGCGGTGGCGAGCAGCATGCCGGCCGACAGGCTCACGAGCCGGCCGATCGCGCCCGTCAGCACCGACATCGACAGCCAGGCCGCGGCCATCACGCTGGCGGCGCCGGCGAACAGCGTGGCCAGCACGATCCACGCGAGCGTCACTTCAGTGCGCCCTTTCCCAGTTCGGGCCGGCGCCGACCTCGACCTCGAGCGGCACCGCGAGCTCGGCGACGCCGGTCATCAGGCCCGGCAGGCGCTCGCGCACCGCCGCGAGCTCGGTCTCGGGGACCTCGAGCACGAGCTCGTCGTGCACCTGCATGACCAGCCGCGTGGCGAGGCGCGCGTCTTCGAGCCAGCCCTGCACCCGGATCATCGCGAGCTTGATGAGGTCGGCCGCGGTGCCCTGCATCGGCGCGTTGATCGCGGCGCGCTCGGCCTGCTGGCGTCGCGGGCCGCTCGGGCCGTTGATCTCGGCCAGCCACAGGCGCCGCCCGAACACGGTCTCGACCCAGCCCTGCGCGCGGGCGGTCTCGCGGGTGCCGTCCATGTAGGCCTTCACGCGCGGATAGCGCGCGAAGTAGCGGTCGATGTAGTTCTTCGCGGCGTCGCGCTCGATGCCCAGGTTGGACGCCAGGCCGAACGCGCTCATGCCGTAGATGAGCCCGAAGTTGATCACCTTCGCGTAGCGGCGCTGCTCCGGGCTCACGTCGGGCACCGGCACGCCGAAGACCTCGGAGGCGGTGGCCCGGTGGACGTCGAGGCCCTGCGCGAACGCGGCGCGCAGCGTCTCGTCGCCCGAGATGTGCGCCATGATGCGCAGCTCGATCTGCGAGTAGTCGGCCGACACGATCACGTTGCCCGGGCCCGCGACGAACGCCTCGCGGATGCGCCGGCCCTCGGGCGTGCGCACCGGGATGTTCTGCAGGTTCGGGTCGCTGGAGGCCAGCCGCCCGGTGACCGCGACCGCCTGCGAGTAGCTGGTGTGCACGCGCCCGGTGCGCGGGTTGACCATGCGCGGCAGCTTGTCGGTGTACGTGGACTTCAGCTTGGACAGCGCGCGGTACTCGAGCACGACCTTGGGCAGCGGGTAGTCCTCGGCGAGCTTCGCGAGCACCTCTTCGTCGGTGGACGGCGCGCCGCCCGCGGTCTTCTTGACCACCGGCAGGCCCTGGCGCTCGAACAGGATCTCGCCGAGCTGCCGGGGCGAGTTCAGGTTGAACGGGCTGCCCGCGACCTCGTAGGCGCGCGCCTCGATCGCGAGCATCTTGCGGCCGAGCTCGTCGGACTGCGCGGCGAGCGCCGGCGCGTCGACGAGCACGCCGTTGCGCTCCATGCGCTGCAGCACGCGCGAGCTCGGCATCTCGATCTCGCGATACACGAACTCGAGCTTGGGATCGGCCGCGATGCGCGGGTACAGCACGCGGTGCACGTGCACGGTGACGTCGGCGTCCTCGGCCGAGTACTCGGTGGCGCGCTCGACCGCGACCTGCTCGAAGCCGATCTGGCTCGCGCCCTTGCCGGCGACGGCCTCGTACGGGATCGTCGCGCGGTTCAGGTGGCGCGACGCGAGCGAGCCCAGGTCGTGGTTGCGGTGCGCCTCGAGCACGTACGACTGCAGCAGCGTGTCGTGCTCGACGCCGGCCAGGCGCACGCCGTGGTTCTCGAGCACGTGCGTGTCGTACTTCAGGTGCTGGCCGACCTTCTTCTTCGCGTCGTCCTCGAGCCAGCCGCGCATGCGCGCGAGCACGCGCTCGCGGTCGAGCTGCGGCGGCGCGCCGGCGTACGCGTGCGCGAGCGGGATGTAGCACGCGCGCCCGGGCTCGACCGCGAGCGAGATGCCGACGAGCTGCGCGGCCATCGCGTCGAGCGACGTCGTCTCGGTGTCGAGGGCGGTGAGCGGCGCGGCGTCGACGATCGCGAGCCAGCGCTCGAGCGCTTCGTCGGTGACGACCATTTCGTAGTCGTGCGCGAGGGCTCGCCGGCGGCGCCCGGCGCCGCGGCCGCGCCGGGGCGGGCGCCGCGGTGCCGGCCGGCGAGGCCGCACCGTCGGCCGCCGCGCCGTCGGCCGCCGCACCCCGAGGACCGCGCCGCGGACCGCGCCGGTCGCCGCGCCCCGCGCGCCGCCGCCCGCGCCCGGCACCTCGCCGAGCTCGGCCAGCATCCTGCGGAAGCCCCAGCGCTCGAAGAGCGCGCGCAGCTCGGCGCGGTCTTCCTCGCGAAGGTCGAGCGACGCGTCGATGGAGTCGACGTGCGGCGCGAGCTCGCAGTCGGTCTTCACCGTGACGAGCCGGCGCGCCATCGGCAGCCAGTCGAGCGCGCGGCGCAGGTTCTCGCCGACGGCGCCGGGGATCTCGGCGGCGTGCGCAACGACGCCGTCGAGCGAGCCGAACTGCTCGAGCCACTTCACCGCGGTCTTGGGGCCGACCTTGTCGACGCCGGGAACGTTGTCGACGGAGTCGCCGACCAGCGACAGGTAGTCGACGATGCGCTCGGGCGGCACGCCGAACTTGGCGATGACGCCGTCGCGGTCCAGGCGCTCGGGCGGGCCGCCGCGCGGGGTCATCGTGTTCACGAGCACGACGTGGTCGCCGACGAGCTGCGCGAGGTCCTTGTCGCCGGTGGAGATCACGGTGCGCATCGCCTGCCGGTGCGCCTGCTCGGCGAGGGTGCCGATGACGTCGTCGGCCTCGATGCCCGAGATCATCACCAGCGGCCATCCGAGCGCGCGCACGAACGCGTGGATCGCCGGGATCTGCGCGGCGAGGTCCTCGGGCATCGCCTTGCGGTTCGCCTTGTACTGGTCGTACCAGTCGTCGCGGAAGGTGCGCCCCGGGGCGTCGAACACCACGGCGCCGTGCGTGGCGCCGCCACCCAATTTGCCGTCGGATCGCAGACGCCTTAGCATCGCGACCATTCCGTGGATGGCGCCGGTCGGTTCGCCCTGCGCGTTGCGCAGGTCGGGCAGGGCGTGGAACGCGCGGTACAGGAAGCTCGAGCCGTCCACCAGCAGGAGCGTTTTGTCAGTCATGTCCAGCACCAAGCACGTGCCGCAGTTGCGGGCGATTCCGAGCCTCGAGCGCTCGACGTCGCTGAAGGCGCGCGAATCGTGGCATATCCTGGGGATTATCTCAGAGTTCGTCGAGGCGACCGAGCGCCTGGCCGAGATCCGCCCCGCGGTCTCGATCTTCGGCAGCGCGCGCGTCGGGCCCGGCCACCGCTGGTACGAACTGACGGTCGACCTCGCCCGCCGCCTCTCGGACGCGGGCTTCGCCGTGATCTCCGGCGGCGGCCCCGGCATCATGGAGGCCGCCAACCGCGGCGCCTTCGAGGGCCACTCGCCGTCGGTCGGCCTGAACATCCAGCTGCCGCACGAGCAGATGGGCAACGACTACCAGAACATCTCGCTGTCGTTCCGCCACTTCTTCGCGCGCAAGGTCGCGTTCGCGAAGTACGCGTCGGCGTTCGTCGCGGTGCCCGGCGGGTTCGGCACGCTCGACGAGCTCGCCGAGATGCTGGTGCTGGTGCAGACGCGAATGGGCCGGCACATCCCGATCCTGCTCGTCGACTCCGCGTTCTGGCGCGGCCTGCTCGACTGGATGCGCGACGCGCTGCTGGGCAACGGGCTGATCGACGCCGCGGATCTCGATCTGGTCAGGCTGGTCGACGACCCCTCGCAGGCGGTCGAGGCGATCTTCGACTTCTACCAGGACCGCGGGTTCGGCGCGACGACGCACGAGCGCGAGCTGCTGCTGTACCTGTAGCGCCGCCCGCGGCCCCGACACCCGGAACCTTCGATGGCGGTCTACACGCCGGTGCCCCCCGCGCGCCTCGAGCGCTGGCTGCAGGGCTACGACCTCGGGCGCCTGGCCGACCTGCGCGGGATCGAGACCGGCATCGAGAACACCAACTACTTCGTCGACACCGAGCGCGGGCGTTACGTGCTGACGCTGTTCGAGCGCCTGTCCGCCGCCGAGCTGCCGTACTACCTCGGGCTGATGCGCCACCTCGCCGCGCGCGGCATCCCGTGCCCCGATCCGGTCGCGGACCGCGCGGGCGCGCTGAGCGCCTTCCTCGAGGGCAAGCCGGCCGCGCTGGTCACGCGGCTGGCCGGTGCCTCGGTCGACGACCCGACGCCCGCGCAGTGCGCGCGCGTCGGCGCGCTGCTCGCCGCGATGCACCTGGCCGGCGCCGACTACGACGGCGGGCACGCGAACCCGCGCGGGGCCGCGTGGCGCCGCGCCTGCGCCGCCGAGCTGCGCCCGGTGATGGACGACGCCCAGCGCGAGCTCGCCGACGACGAGCTCGCGCTCGAGCGCGAGGTCGCGGACGCGGTGTGCACGCTGCCGGCGGGCGCCGTGCACGCGGACCTGTTCCGCGACAACGTGCTGTTCGACGGCGAGCGCGTCGGCGGCGTCGTGGACTTCTACTTCGCCGGCCGCGACGCGTGGCTGTTCGACCTCGCGGTCGTCTGCAACGACTGGTGCATCGAACAGGCGAGCGGCGCGTTCGACCCGCCGCGGCTGGCGGCGCTCGTCGGCGCGTACGCCGGCGCGCGCCCGTTCGTCGCGGGCGAGCGCGAGCTCTGGGGCCCGATGCTGCGCGCCGCGGCGCTGCGCTTCTGGCTCTCGCGGCTCGCCGACCGGCACGGGCCGCGCCCCGCGCAGATCGTCCACCCGAAGGATCCGTCGCACTTCGAGCGCATCCTGCGCCTGCGGCGGGCGCACGCGCCCGCACTCGCGTAGCATTGCCGCCTGGGGCCATCATGCAGATCGCACAACTTCCAGCCGCGGCGGGGCGCCGCTGGGTCATCGACGGGTTCCGGCTCCTGAGGCGGCAGCCGCTGCCGCTGCTCGCGATCACGTTCCTGTACCTGCTGCTGCTGATGGTCACGACCATCGTCCCGCTGGTCGGGCCGTTCGCGCCGATGCTGCTCACGCCGCTGCTCGCGGTCGGCATGATGCACGCGGTGCGCAGCGCGGACCAGGGCCGCGTGCCGTCGCCGCCGATGCTCTTCGCCGGGATCGGCGAGGACGGCGGGCGCGCCTGGAAGCCGCTGCTGCTGCTCGGCATGGTCAACGTGTTCTCGACGCTCGCGTCGCTCGCGTGCGCGTCGCTCGCCGACGGCGGCACGCTGCTGAAGATCGCGACCGGCCTGTCCACGAGCGACGACCCGTCGCTGCAGGAGGCGTCGCTGCTGGTCGCCTCCGCGGTGTTCCTGCTGCTCTACACCCCGGTGCAGATGGCGCTGTGGTACGCGCCGCTCTTCTGCGCGTGGCACCGGGTCACGCCGGGCAAGGCGATGTTCTTCAGCCTGATGGCGGTCGCGCGCAACAAGGGCGCGTTCCTGCAGTTCGCGCTCGGCTGGTTCGGCGTCGCGCTGGTCGCGTCGCTGCTGGTGCAGGGGCTGAAGTGGGCGTTCGGGACGTCGCCGCTGCTGATCTCGCTGGTGCTCTCGCCGCTGTCGCTGGTGGTGCTCACCGGGCTGTACTGCTCGTTCTGGCCGACGTACCGGGACGCGGTCTCGCCCTGAGCGTCACGCGGCCGGGGCGGCGGCGCCGGCGGACGCGGCCTCGGCGCACGGAAACCGCACTTCCACCGTCGTGCCCGCGCCCGGCGCGCTGGCGACGTCGATCCGTCCGCCCATGAGGTCGAGCAGGCGCGCGGCGAGCGCGAGCCCCAGTCCCGAGCCGCCGTACGGACGGGTCGCGGAGCCGTCGGCCTGCCGGAAGGGCGTGAACAGGCGCCGTACCTGGTCGTCGTCCATTCCGATGCCGGTGTCGGCGATGCGCAGGACGACGTCGGCGCCGGCGCGCCCCGCCCACAGCGAGACCCGGCCGCCCGACGTGAACTTGAGCGCGTTGTCGAGCACGATGTCGAGCACCTGGCGCAGCCGTTGCGGGTCGACGACGCAGCGCTCCGGGAGGTCCGGCGCGCAGTCCGCCGAGAACGCGAGCCCCTTGGCGCGCGCGCGCTCCCCGGCGACGGCGGCGGCGCCGTCGACGATCGTCCGCGGCGAGGTCGCCACCGGCTCGACGACGAGCCTGCCGGTCTCGAGGCGGGAGAAGTCCAGCAGCGAGTCGACGACGCCGGCCAGGCGCTGACCGCAGTCGGCGATCGCGTCGAACGCCTTGCGCGTCTTCTGCGCGTCGCCGCAGTGCGCCTGCCCGATCTGCGCGTAGCCGAGCACGCCGTTGAGCGGCGTGCGCAGCTCGTGGCTCACGTTGGCGATGAATTCGCGCCGCGCGCGCGCCAGGTCCTCGGCGGCGACCAGCGCCCGCTCGCGGGCCTGGGTCGCCTCGTGCTGGTCGGTCACGTCCTGGACGAAGCCCTCGACGCCGGCGGGCCGCCCCTGAGCGTCGCGCACGAGCCGTGCATTCACCTGGCACCAGCGCTGCAACCCGTCGCGCCGCGTCATCGGGCACTCGAAGCGCCGCACCAGGCCGTCGCGCTCGAGCGCCGCGACGCAGCGCTCGACGTCTTCGCGCCGCGACCACGCCTGGTAGAAACCGGACGGCAGCGCCTCGCCGAGCGCCCGCGGGGATTCGTAGCCCAGCAGCGCGGCGAGCGCCGGATTCGCGGCCTCGAATCGGCCGTCGGGCGCGATCCGGAAGATGCCCTCGACCGCGCCGTCGAAGATCGCCCGGTACTGACGCTGGCTGTCTTCGAGCGCACGCTCGCTCAGTCGCTGCAGCTCGACCTGGCCCAGGTAGTTTCGCAGCGTCAGGCGATCGAGCACCAGCACGCTGAAGACCGCGACGAGCGCGGCCGCGCCGTTCATCACCAGGTACATCGAACGATCGAGCCCGGCGGGCAGCCCGGCGAACGACGCGGCGAGCGGCAGCACGAACAGCCCCACGACCGCGAGCACGCTGCCGCGCGGCGGGAACGGAATCATGATCAGCGGCGCGATCAGCTGGAAGAACAGGTAGCCGCCCGGCCCGAGCAGCGCGCCGCCGTCGAGGCGATCGAGGATCGCCGCGAAGAGCAGCTGCATCGCGAAGGCGCACCCGACCATCAGCGGCAGCAGCCGGCGGCGCGCGACGCCCGCCAGCACCGCCAGCGGGTAGGCCAGCATCAGCGCCCCCATCAGCAGCCGAAGCAGCAGCGTCTCGGGCGCGTGCACCGGATCGACGACCCGGTCCCAGATCCACAGCGACGGCGCCACCAGGCAGCTCGCGAACCCGAGGCTCGCCGAGAAGGCGCGCTGGTCGGCGAACTTCGCCGCGTGATAGCGCTCGCGAACGGACCCGTCGACGACGGGTGGGGAGATCGACCTCGAGCGGCCAGGGATCATCGGAATCGGGCCACGCGCGACGAGGGGGCCGGCAGGGTCAGATCGCCTGCAGCTTCGCGACCGACAGCGCGAGCCACTTCATGCCCTCGCGCCCGAAGTTGACCTGCACGCGGGCGTCGCTGCCGCTGCCCTCGATGTTGACGATCACGCCCTCGCCGAAGCGGGCGTGCGCGACGCTCTGGCCGACGCGGTACGCGATGCCGCGGTCGAAACGCTGCGCGGCACGGATGTCCTGCTGCCCGGGGCGACCGGTGTCGCCGTAGTTCGCGGCGCGCCCGCCGCGCGCGTCGAAGCCCTCCCAGGCGCCGCCCCAGCCCTCGCGCGAGCCGCCGCGGTTCTGCACGCGCGGCGTCAGCCACTTGAGCGTGGCCTGCGGCAGCTCCTCGAGGAAGCGCGACTTCAGGCTGTAGCGGGTCTGGCCGTGCAGCATCCGGGTCTGCGAGAACGACACGTACAGCCGCTTGCGCGCGCGCGTGATCGCGACGTACATCAGGCGCCGCTCCTCCTCGAGGCCGTCGTCCTCGGCCGCCGAGTTCTCGTGCGGGAACAGTCCCTCCTCGAGGCCGGTGATGAACACCGCGTCGAACTCCAGCCCCTTGGCCGCGTGCACCGTCATCAGCTGCACCGCGTCCTCGCCCTCGCCCGCCTGGTTCTCGCCGGCCTCGAGCGAGGCGTGCGACAGGAACGCGGCGAGCGGCGTGAGCTGGACGACGCCGGGCGCCGCGGCGGGGACGCCGTCGGGGACGCCGTCGGGGGCGAGGGCGGGGCCGGCCGCGGGCGCGGCGGCGTCGGCCACGCCCAGGTCGGCCGGGACGTCCTGCCCGATCCCTTCCTCGGACAGGAACGCGGCCGCCGCGTTGACGAGCTCGCGCAGGTTCTCCACCCGCTCCTGGCCTTCCTTCTCGGCGGCGTAGTGCGCGGCCAGCCCGCTGCCGTCGATCACGTGCTCGACCAGCGGCGGCAGCGGCATCGCGCGCGTGCCCGCGCGCAGCGTCGCGATCAGCTTCGTGAAGGCGCCGAGCTTGCCGGCGGCGGCGCCCGACATCGACTCGACCGCCGCGCTCAGGCTCAGGTTGTTCGCGCGCGCGGCGTCCTGCAGCTGCTCGAGCGTGCGCGCGCCGATGCCGCGCGCCGGGAAGTTGACGACGCGCAGGAACGCGCCGTCGTCGTTGGGGTTCTCCATCAGGCGCAGGTACGCGAGCGCGTGCTTGATCTCGGCGCGCTCGAAGAAGCGCAGCCCGCCGTAGACCTTGTACGGCACGCCGGCGGAGAACAGCGCGTGCTCGATCACGCGCGACTGCGCGTTGGAGCGGTACAGCACCGCGACCTCGTCGCGGCGCGCGCCGTCGCGCACCAGCGCGCGGATCTCCTCGAGCAGCCACTGCGCCTCCTGGCCGTCGGTCATCGCCTCGTAGACGCGCACCGGCTCGCCGTCGCCGGCGTCGGTCCAGAGATTCTTGCCCAGCCGCTTGCGGTTGTGTTCGATCAGCGCGTTCGCGCACGCGAGGATGTTGCCGTGCGAGCGGTAGTTCTGCTCGAGCTTGATCAGGTTCGCGACGCGGAACTCGCGCTCGAACGCGGCCATGTTGCCGACGTTGGCGCCGCGGAACGCGTAGATGCTCTGGTCGTCGTCGCCGACCGCGAACACCGCGGCGCCGCCGCCGGCGAGCAGCGCGAGCCACTTGTACTGCAGCCGGTTGGTGTCCTGGAACTCGTCGACCAGGATGTGGCGGAAGCGCTGCTGGTAGTGCTCGCGCAGCAGTTGGTTGCGCTGCAGGAGCTCGTAGCTGCGCAGCATCAGCTCGGCGAAGTCGGTCACGCCCTCGCGCTGGCACTGGTCGTCGTACGCGGCGTAGAGCTCGACGCAGCGCCGCTCGTAGTCGTCGCCGGCGGCGACGTCCTTCGGGCGCAGCCCTTCCTCCTTGGCGCCGTTGATGAAGTACTGGAGGTTGCGCGGCGGGTACTTCTCGTCGTCGACGTTGGCGGCCTTCAGCAGGCGCTTGATCGCGGCGAGCTGGTCCTGGGCGTCCAGGATCTGGAAGGTCTGGGGCAGCGCGGCGTCGCGGTGGTGCGCGCGCAGCATCCGGTTGCACAGGCCGTGGAAGGTGCCGATCCACATGCCGCGCGTGTTGATCGGCAGCATCGCGGCCAGGCGCGTGTGCATCTCGCGCGCCGCCTTGTTCGTGAACGTGACCGCGAGCACGCCGTGCGGGCCGACCTGCTGCGTGGAGATCAGCCACGCGATGCGCGTCGTGAGCACGCGCGTCTTGCCGCTGCCGGCGCCGGCGAGGATCAGCGCGTGCTGGGCGGGAAGCGTGACGGCGGCGAGCTGCTGCTCGTTGAGGTTCGCGAGGAGGTTGGCCATGCGGGGGGCTCGGAGACTGTGATTTTACACAGTGAGCCGCACGGTGCCGGCCGGTGCGACACGCGCGACGACGCCCGGCGAGGTCGGTCTCCCGTCCCCGTCGGGCGTCGCCCGGTGTTCCCTGCCCGCGTCCTCGCGGTCGCGGGCGGCGCCGGGCGCGCGTCGCGCGGCCGGCGCGAAGCCGTCGTCGCGGTCAGCCGCAGTTCGCGGCCGAGCCGTTGAACGAGATCGTCGGCGGCGTGTCGGCGGCGGCCGATTCCACGTACGTGATCTGGCAGTTCGCCGGGGTCGCCGCGCCGCTGACCTGAATCGTCGTGGTCTTCGACCCGGCGTTGTGCGTGACCGTGACGCCGTCGATCGTGCCGAGGTTCGCGGCGACTTCGATGCCGGCGGCGGTCGCGGCCGGGTAGCCGTTGACCACGTTCACCGTCGCGGCTTCCATCGTCACGGTGCCGGTGGCACCGGTCTGGCTGCGCACGACGGCCGCGGCACGCGCGAGCGCCGATGCGCTGCGCACGGCCCCGAGGACGGCCTGCCCCTTGGCGAAGCGGGCGTCGCCCTGAAGGCCGATGAACCTCGGCAGCGCGACCGCGGCGAGGATGCCGAGGACGACGATGACGACGACCAGTTCGACGAGCGTGAAGCCCTTCTGGAGCCGGCTGGCATGCATTGTGAATTCTCCGTATTGCGTCACGAACCGCCGATTCGGCCGACCGACACCCGCGGTTCATTGGGGGTCGAGGCACTCGATTTGGTACACCCCAATCTTCGGCAAGTCCCTGATCGGCTATAGGGCGGTAAAGCGGCGCAAAGCCCCCGCAAATCGCGCTGGCAGACGAGCGGCGGCGACGAGCGGCGGATCGACCCCCTCCCCGGCCTCGGGGAGCTGGGGTTGGACCCCAGGGGGTTTCACGGGGCGGCGGATCACTGGAAGTGTTGTGCGCGGGCAGCGCGCGCGTCGGCCGACGGGATTCCGTCTCGAGTGCCGCGGGGCACCGCGATCACGCACCGGCGGCCGGCCGCGGCCGACGAGCGGGCGCCGACCGGGCGTCGGCGGGAATCGGCGGGGTCCAGTGGCGCTTATCCGGTCAATGCCCCGGCGCCCGGCTGCGACAGTTGCCCCATCGACAACTCCGATCGGCACGGTGACCAACGTGGTTCCCCGACTTCCCGGCGTCCTGCGCAGGCTGGCTCGCGGCCTGCGCGTGTCGTCCTCCGGCTGGTGGGGGCTCGCGACCGGGCCGGACGGAATGGTCGCCGCGCACGTGGTCGCGGGGCCCGACGGCCGGCTCGCGCTCACCCAGGTGCAGACGCTGTCGGCCGGGGGCGCGCACCCGGCGCGGCGCGCGGCCGACGTCGCGATGGCGCTCTCGAAGCCGCGCGCCGACTGCTCGCTGCTGCTGCCCACCGACGACTATCGCGTCGCGTTCATCCCCGGGCTTCCGGTCGCCGCGCACGAGCGCCGCGAGGCGCTGCGCTGGCGCATGAAGGACGAGTTCGACTTCCCGGCCGACGACGCGGTGATCGACTGCGTCACCGCGCCGGTCAGCTACCAGGGCAGCGAGCACGGCCTGTGGATGGTGGTCGCGGCGCGTGCGGCGCGCGTGACCGAACTGGTGTCGCCGCTGGCGCGCGCCGGCATCCCGATCGAGGCGGTCGACGTCGACGAGCTCGCGCAGCGCAACCTCGCCGCGCGCCTGGCGCCGCCGGACCGCACGGTCGCGCTGCTCACGTTGGACGCGCAGCGCGGCCTGCTGACGGTGAGCCGCGACGACGGCGTGCTCGCCGCCCGCCACTTCGACCCGCTCGCCGCGGCGCTCACCGCCGCGGACGACGAGCGCCGGCCCGCGCTGTTCGACCGGCTCGCGCTGGAGCTGCAGCGCACGTTCGACAACGTCGAGCGCCAGTACAACGCCGGGCCGATCGAGCGCGTGCTCGTGATGAGCGAGACGGTCCAGCAGGCGATGATCGACTCGCTGCGCTCGTCGCTGACGTCCCCGGTCGAGCCGCTCGCGCTCGCCGACGTCTGCACCGGCGGCGACGCCGGGGTGCTCGCGACCGCGAATGCGAACCGCACCGCGTGCCTGGCGGTCGGGGCGGCGCTGCGCGCCGCGGACGGGGACGCGCGATGACCCAGCACATCAACCTCCTGCCGCCGAGCGGCGAGTCCGCGCGCGACGCGGTCACGCTGCCGAACGTGCTGTGGGCGACACTCGCCGCGCTCGCGCTCGCCGCGCTCGCGTCGGCCTGGTGGCGCCCCGAAGTCGCCCGGCTCGGGCGCGAGATCGCCTCGCTCAAGCAGCAGGCGGCCGCGCGCGAGGCCGTCAAGGGCCGGCCCGCGGCGACGATCGACGCGGCGCTCGCGCGCAGGCTCGACGAGGCGCGCGCGCGCTCCGCGCTGCTCCTTCAGGCCGAGTCGCGCCTGGGCGATCTCGACGCGACCGCCCCCGAGAAGTTCTCGATCTTCTTCGACGCGCTGTCGCGGCAGACGATGCCCGGCGTGTGGCTGACCGCGTTCTCGGCCGACGGGCCGAACCGCCGGATCGTCATGGCCGGCCGCGCGCTGTCGCCCGAGCTCGTGCCCGGCTACCTGCAGCGGCTCCAGCGCGAGCCCGCGTTCCAGAGCCGGCGCTTCGCGTCGCTCGAGCTCGAGGACCGCACGCCTGCCGGCGGCCCGCCGCGCGCCGAGTCCGCCGCCGCGCCGGCGGGCGACGGCGTACGGGTCGTCGACTTTCGCCTGCAGTCGGACACGTCGCAGGGGCCCGGGCGCGCAACGCGGGGGAGCGGATCGTGAAGTCGCGCTGGAAGTCGCTGCTCGATCGCTTCGCGGCGCTGTCGCTGCGCGAGCGGCTCGCGGTCGCCGCGGTGCTCGTGCTCGTGGTGCCGATCGCGATCGTGATGGCCCTGGCCGAGCCTCAGTGGCGCGCCACGCAGGTGCTGTCGATGGAAGCCGCGCACCTGCGCGGCCTCCCGGCCGGCCCGGCGTCGCCCGCCGATCCGAACCGCGCGGCCGAAGCCGAGCTGCGCGCGCTCGAGGCCCGCATCCGCGACGAGCACGCACGCGTGACGGCGCGCTCCGGACTGCTGGTGCCGCCGGCCGAGATGCCGCGGCTGATCGAGTCGCTGGTGCGCAAGGCGCCGGGCGTGAAGCTCGTCGCGCTGCGCTCGCTCGCGTCCGAGCCGTGGCGCGACGCCGACGCCCCGGCGCCGGGCGCCGGTGCCGCGGTGGCCGCGGCGACCCCCGCCGGCCCGACCGGCGCGGCGCAGTCCGCGCTGTACCGGCACGGCATCGAGATCGACCTCGAAGGCTCGTGGAGCGACCTGCAGTCGTGGGTCGCGACGGCCGAGCGCTCGCCGAAGCGGCTGCTCTGGGGACAACTCGACCTGAAGGTCCGTCAATACCCGCAGATCGCGCTGCGGCTTCGCCTGCACACCCTCAGCATGGACCCGGCATGGATGCAATTGTGAAGCGCGCGCTCCTCGCGGTGCTGGCGCTCGCCGCCGCGCCCGTGCTCGCCGAAGACCCGACGCGGCCGCCGCCCGAGCTGATCGCGCCGGCGCGCGGCGCCCCCGCCGCCGCGCCGCGCGCGGACGGACTGGCGCTGCAGGCGGTGCTGCGCAAGCCCGGGCACCCCCCGGGCGCGATGATCAACGGTTGGATCCTTCGACCCGGCCAGTCCGTCAACGGCGTGAAGCTGGCGGCGGTCGGGGAATCGCACGCCGACGTCCTGGTCGGCGGCGAGCGCGTGCGGCTGTCGCTGACCCCGGAGGTCAGGCGCAGCGAGCACGTGGACCCGCCCGCAGCGGCCGCCCCGGCGCCCGCCCGCGGCCGGAAGAACAAGGGGAATTCATGATGAACCGGACCTGCGCCCGCTTCGCCCTGAGGCTGCTGGCGTGCTCGCTCGCCGTGCTCGCCGGCTGTGCCGGCCCGATGCCGCCCGCGTCGGCGCCGGGCCGCGTGCTCGCCGACATCGACCGCACGCTCGCCGCGCCCGCGCCGCGCGCGCCCGCGGTGCCCGAGGCCGTGCGCCGCCAGCTCGCGGCCCCCGCGGCCGAGACCGCACCGGTGGCCGCGCCGCCGTCGTGGCTGCCCGAGCCGCGCTTCGACCTGTCGGTGAGCAATGCGCCGGCCGCACAGGTCTTCCTCGCGATCGCGAGCGACACCCGCTACAGCATGCTGCTGCCGCCGGACCTGCCGGGCAGCGTCACGATCCACCTGAAGGACGTCACGGTGCGCGAGGCGCTCGACGCGCTGCGCGAGCTCTACGGCTACGACTACCGCATCGACGGCAAGCGCGTGTACGTGCAGCCGCAGGGGCTGCAGACGCGGATCTTCAAGGTCAACTACCTCGCGATGAAGCGCCAGGGGCAGACGGACGTGCGCGTGAGCTCGAGCTCGCTCGCCGCGGCGCCGGCGCCCGGGGCCGGCGTTCCCGGCGCGCTGCCGACCGCGCTGCCCGGGATGCCCGGTGCGCCGGCCGCCGGCCAGCGCGCGGTCGAGGCGAGCCGGCTGATCACCCAGACCGACTCGGACCTGTGGTCGACGCTGACGACCTCGCTGCAGACGATCGTCGGCACGCAGGGCGGGCGCAGCGTCGTCGTCAACTCGATGTCGGGCGTGATCGTCGTGCGCGCGCCGGCGGCCGAGCAGCGGCAGGTCGAGTCGTTCCTGCGCGCGATGCAGGTCGCGATCGAGCGCCAGGTCATGCTCGAGGCGAAGATCGTCGAGGTCTCGCTGCGCGACGGATTCCAGAGCGGCATCAACTGGGCCGCATTCGACGCGGGCGGCGCGCACCGCGCCTCGCTCGGCAGCGACGCGACGGTGATCGGGCAGGATCGCAGCGCCGCCGGCACGCTGTCGCAGCTGCTGGGCAGCGGCGTGACCACCGCCGCCGGACGCACGACCAACGGGCTGTTCGGCCTGGCGTTCCAGACGTCGAGCTTCCAGGCGCTGATCCAGTTCCTGGAGTCACAGGGCAACGTGCACGTGCTGTCGAGCCCGCGCATCGCGACGCTGAACAACCAGAAGGCCGTGCTCAAGGTCGGCACCGACGACTTCTTCGTCACCAACGTGACCACGTCGACGGTGGCCAGCGGCGCGGCGACGACGAGCTCGCCGTCGATCACGGTGCAGCCGTTCTTCTCCGGCGTCGCCCTCGACGTGACCCCGCAGATCGACGACAACGACCAGATCACGCTGCACGTGCACCCGTCGGTGAGCGCGGTCACGGAGCGCAACAAGAACATCAACCTCGGCACGCTCGGCAACTACACGCTGCCGCTCGCGTCGAGCAGCGTCAACGAGACCGACAGCATCGTCAAGGTGCCCGACGGCAACGTCGCCGCGATCGGCGGGCTGATGTCGCAGCAGCAGGAGGAGTCGCGCGCGCAGATCCCGGGCGCGGGCGACGCGCCGGTGCTCGGCGGCCTGTTCGGCAACCGCAGCCGCACGTTCACCAAGCGCGAGCTCGTCATCCTGATCAAGCCCACGGTGATCCACGGCGAGCGCGACTGGGCCGAGGACATCGCGGCGGCGCGCGAGCGCGTGTCGGGCTACGCCGCGCCGAGGGAGGACGCGACGGCACGCAAGTGACCGGAGTCTTGGCATGTACCTGACCCACTTCGGACTGAGAGAACTTCCCTTCGTCATCACGCCGGACACCGCGTACGCGTTCCGGTCCCGTTCGCACCAGCGCGCGCTGAACACGCTGCTCGTCGCGCTGCAGCTCGGCGAGGGCTTCATCAAGATCGTCGGCGAGGTCGGCACCGGCAAGACGCTGCTGTGCCGGCGCTTCCTCGCGAAGCTGCCCGAGGGCACGGTGAGCGCGTACATCCCGAACCCCGCGCTGCGCCCGCGGCCGCTGCTGTTCGCGCTGACGCAGGAGCTGCGCATCCCGGTGCCCGCGCGGGCCACCGAGTACGACATGCGCCTGAAGCTCGAGGCCGCGATGATCGAGCACGCGCACGCGGGCCGGCGCGTCGTGATCTGCCTCGACGAGGCGCAGACGATCCCTTCGCAGAGCCTCGAGATCCTGCGGCTGCTGTCGAACCTCGAGACCGAGAAGTCGAAGATGATGCAGCTGGTCATGTTCGGCCAGCCCGAGCTCGACCGGCGCCTGGCCAAGCCTTCGGTGCGCCAGCTGCGCCAGCGCATCGCGTTCAGCTACCGGATGCGCGCGATGAGCGAGGAGGAGGTCGACGCGTACGTCGAGCACCGCCTGCGCGTCGCCGGCCGCGAGGGCGCGCGCGTCTTCACGCCCCAGGCGACGCGGATCCTGCACGCGGCGAGCGGCGGCGTGCCGCGCCTGGTCAACATCCTCGCGAACAAGAGCCTGATGCTCGCGTACGGCCGCGGCGTCGCCGAGGTCGGCCCGCGCGAAGCCTGGCTCGCCGCCCGCGACACCGCGGACTCGCGCAATCCCCGCCTGTACCGGCTGCCCGCGTGGGCGGGGCTCGGAATGCTGTCGGCGATGCAGGCGGTCGGCTGAACGCCGGCGAAGGACCCGATCGATGAGTGTCGTCAACCGTATGCTCCAGGACCTGGACGAGCGCCGCGTGCCGCTCGCGGACACCGTTTTCGAGGCCGAGCCGCCGGTCACGACCGCGCTCGTGCCGCGCTCGCGCAACCTGCCGCGAACGCTGGCCGCGGTCTCGGTGATGATCGCGGTGCTCGGCGCCGTGAAGGCGTGGACCTGGGCGCACGAGACGGCGCCCGCGACGCCGGCGCGCGACGAGACGGCGCCGTGGGCGCAGTCGGGCGCGTGGGTGGAATCGGCGGCGATCGACGCGTGGATGCGCGAGCATGCGCCGGCGGCGCCGGTGGCACGCAAGGGCACGGCCGGATCGCGCGTCGCGCCGGCGTCCGACGCGGCACGTTCGCGCGCCCCGGATTCGCGCGAAATCTCCGCGCGCGAAGTCTCCACGCACGAGGTCTCCGCGCGCGAAGTTTCGGCGCGGGCCGACGCGGTACGAGACACGCCCGCGCGCGCGGATGCGCCGGAGGCGCAAGCGGCTCGCGCCGCGGGCGGCACGGCCGTACCGGCGACCGGCACCGCGTCGCGCAGGACCGATCCGTCGTCGCCGGAGCGGCCGGCCGAGACGATCGTCGCCGGGATTCGCGTCGACGCCGCCCAGGAGCGTGAAGCGAAGCCCGCGAAGTCGGCGCCCGCCGACTCCGCGAAGGCGGCGGGCGCTGCGGACCCGGCGAGGATCGAGCGCTCGAGCCGCACGACCGGCGCCGATTCCGGCCCCGAGGCCGCGTATCGGCAGGGGCTCGCGCGCTACAACGCCGGCGACTTCGCCGCGGCCGCGCAGCTCTTCCGGATCGCACTGGCCGAAGACCCGCGCTTCGCGAGCGCGCGGCGCGCGCTCGCGGCGCTGTACGTCGACCGCCGCGACTGGGCCCAGGCGCAATCGGTGCTCGCCGAAGGGCTCGCGATCGACCCGCGCAACGCGCAGTTCGCGCAGCTGTCGGCGCAGATCTCGATGCGCGCCGGCGACCCGGACGCGGCGATCCGCACGCTCCAGTCGGCCGCCGGCGAGTCGAGCCCGGCCGAGCTGAACGCGACGCTCGCCGGGCTGCTCGCGCGCGCCCGTCGCGACCGCGAAGCCGTGCCGTATTGGATGGCGGCACTCAAGCGCTCGCCGATGCAGGGCGAGTGGTGGCTGGGCCTGGCGATCGCCCTCGAGGCCGACGCCCGCCCCGGCGACGCGCGGCCCGCCTACGAGCGCGCGCTCGCGCTCGGCAGGCTCGCGGCGGAGTCCGCGGACTTCGCCCGCGAGCGGCTCGCGAACCTGCGCTGAAGCACGGCTTCACCTGGCGCGCGCCGGATCGGACGCGCGCCGGATCGGTCGCGCGCCGGATCGGACGCGCGCCGGATCGGACGCGCGCCGGATCGGGCGCGCGCATCGGAACGGACACGCGCGCCGCGTCCTGCCGGCGCGCGGCGAATCAGAACAGCTCGCGCCGGATCAGGCTGTCGACCCGCAGGCTGCCGAAGCTCGCCCGCCCGGCCGGATCGCTCGTGTAGTTCGGCGCGCTGGTCCACGGCCCCTGCAGCCACGGCAGCCCGGCGGACCCGCTCGCGACCGAGGCCCCCGCGGCGCAACGGCTGCCGGACGCCGCGCCGAGCCGCAGGGCGACGTCCAGCCCGCCGGTCTTCGCGGACGCGGGCGCCGTCAGTTGGATCCATCCCTGCCCCTTGCTCGCCTGCGTCACCGCGGACACCGAGACGTCGCACGCGGCGAGCGCGCCGCCCCAGTTCGACATCGCGATCGCGGACGCCGGCGGCGTCGCGCAGCTGTCGCGGTGATTCCGGTACCACGCGCCGCCGCTCCACGCCTGCGTCTCGTACGGCATCCACAAGGCGCGGCGGCTGTCGCCGTGCGCGCTCGAGACCTGCAGCCGCCCGTAGAGCTGGGCGTTCGCCCCCTGCGCATTCGTGCCCGTGAAGGCGATGCCCGCGCCGCCGCCGTTGATCACGAGCGCGGCGAGCGCGCCGATCGTGCCGTTGCCGGTCGTGCCGGCCTCGCTCGCGTCGGACACGTCGACGGTCAGCGAGATCACCGCGTTGAACGGCGCCACCGGCGTCGCCGGGCGCGTAAACACGAACGACGCGGCGCTGCCGAAGGTGGCGCTGCCCAGTCCCGAGCCGCTGGACGCGACCGCGACGGTCTGGCCGGTCGCGGAGAACGGCGCACTCGCCGGGGCGTTCGATCCCCACGTCGGCACGATCGCCGACGCCGCGAGCTTGAAGAGCGTGCCGGCGTACTGGCGCGTCGTCTGCCCGTCGGACGCCTGCGCGGTCAGCGTGACGACCGGCGTCGTCGCCCACGCGAACGCCTGTCCGATCCACGTGAAGTTCCAGTCCGCGCGGGTCGTGCACGCGGTGGACTGGCCGGGCGTGAACGACGGAGTGCGCGACAGCGTGAGCAGGAAGCGCGCCGGGACGAAGCGGCCGATGCTGGTCGCGGGGGAGCTGATCAGGCGCTGCGCCGCGGGCGTGCCGTCGCTCGCGTCGACCGACGCGAAGGTCGTGTCCTCGGCGTGGGTCCTGAACGCACCGACCTCGGTGAAGAACGCGCCGGCACTCGTGGCGACGCCGGAGGCGCTCGTGAACGGCGCGACCAGGTTCGCGACACTCGCGGTCGTGCATGGCGACGGAACGACGCAGCCGTCGAAGATCATCTGCGGCGCCCCCGTGTAGCCGGCCGTCGTCACGCCGGCGGCGTTCAGCGCGGTCATCGTGATCCGGAACGGCTGGCCGGCCGCGTGCACGACGCCGCCGCTGGCCGAGGTGTTCGACAGCATTCGCGCCGTGCCCGTCGTCTGCCAGTCGCCGTCGGTCGCCACCGGTGTCGTGAACGACGCCGGCCGGATCGCGAAGTTGTCGGTCGAGCAACCGACGATTGCGCTGCCAGTGGCCGGCGTGTACGTGACCCTGAACCGGGCGTCGCGCCACGCCTCGGGCTCGACGATGCCGGACACGCGGATGCGGCCCGCGCTGGCGGCGACGAAGGCCTGAGTTCCCAGCGACTGCGCGGTGGTCCACGAGCTTCGGCAGCCGGTGGTCGCGTTCAGCGCGCCGCCGTTGTCGCTCGAATTGAGCAGTTCCAGGGTGACGGACCCGACGAAGGTCGTCAGAACTCCGGTGCCGCCCGAGTTGATCGCGACGACGTCGACCGCGAACGACTGGCCGGCGACCTTGGTCTGCAGGACGCCGGTCACCGCGCCGGACGCGGTGCCGGTGTCGAACACGTTGAAGCCGCGCGGCGGCGTCGAGGACGCGATCGACTTGAAACGGACCGCGGTGCCGACCAGCGAGCCGATGTTCGTGAACGTGACCAGTCCGTAGTCGGCGGTCGTGAGTTCCCAGCCGATCTGCGCCTTGCCGCCCGACGTGTTGTTCGACGCGCCCCACTGGTAGATGAAGTCACCCGACTCCTCGAGGATGATCTGCACGTTGAAGCGGCTGTCGGTCGTCTGGTTCCACTCCGAGATGTTCGACCAGGTCGCGACGAAACGGCGATTCGGCGCGCTGCCGAGCGTCGCGTACGTGACCACGCCGCCGATCGACGTGTCGAAGTCCGCGCCGTAGACGCGCATCGTCCTCGCGACGTTGGCGCCCGGGTAGTTGTACGGGTAGGTGACCGGCGACGTCGTCTGCGTGCCGTGGCCGCAGAAGTTGTTGTTGAATTGCAGCCGGCCGTTCGACATGATCCGCACCGTCGTGTACGACGTCGTTCCGAACACGTAGGTGAATCCGATGGGCAGCTCGGCGGTGATGTCGTCGTCGACGGCCGCACCCCCGCCGCTGCACTGCGCAGTCCTGGACCAGGTGACCGTGGTCGCGCCGGTCGTCGGCACCCACGCGTACGGCTCGGTGGTATAGCCGTAGCTCGCCGCGCCCGCGAGCGCGGGCACGGTGGCCAGGCCCAGTGCGAGGGCGATCGCGGGCACGATCCGCCTCGCGACGCGGACCGCGGGCGCGAGCGCGCACCACCGCGCGACGCCGGACGCGACGATCGTCGCGGCGCGGGCGCTAGCACTCATAGTTCGGCGCCGTCCCCGCGACCGGGTTCTTGCACTTGATCACGCGCGACTCGATGCGCCGCTCGACGCGGTCGGGCGCGCCGGCCGTCCCGAAGCTCGCGGTGGCCACCAGCACGTACCCGGCGACGCGGTTCTGCTGCTCCTCGTGCGAGCCGCTGGACGGGTGGCGCGCACAGGTGACGGTGACGGTGAACGCCGCGAGGTCGCCGGGCAGCGCCAGCGTCTTGGGCGACACGAAGCACGCCGGCAGCGCGCTCGCCGCGAGCGCCTGCGCGTTGTTCGGGTCGAGCACCTGGTACGTGCCCCACTCGATGCCGCTGCGCGCGGCCCAGTACGCGCGCTCGCCCTGCAGGTCCGACGCGAAGTCGCTCGACTGGAAGCGCTGCACCGACAGCAGCGCCGCCGCGAGCGCGCCGCCGACGACCATGAAGAAGACGATCGCGAGCAGCATCGAGCCGCGCTGCGCGGCCGGCGCGCGGTGGCGGCGCGGGTCAGGGCGTCGCATCGACGTTCACCTGCTGGATCAGGGACACGGTCTCGCCGCCGCGCGTGAGCGCCAGCCGCAGCTGCACCGAGCCGATGTTGGCCAGGCCGGAGTCGACCGCGAGCGCGCACGCCGACGCGTTGGCCGCCAGCCGCGACGTGGTCGCGGCGGCCAGCCCGCCGCCGCCCGTCGTCGGCTGCGACGCCGACCAGCCGTACGCGCTGAAGCGGGTCACGACGCCGTCGGGGCCGCAGAAGTAGCTGACCGGCGTGGAAACGACGAAGAAGCGCTGGTCCGGCGACGCCAGCGGAAAGCTCGCGCCGGCGGCGTCGAACACGATCGTCGCGAGCGCCGCGCCGGTCGACGTCGGCGTGCGCCGGTTGTTGCCCGAGTAGACGTCGGCGGCGGGCGTGCCCAGGTTGTAGACGACGAGCGCGCTGCCCGCGGCGACGTCCACCGGCGGCCCGACGACCTGGAACGAGGTGTCCGGCGGGCTCGCGTAGAAGTCCAGCGGGTCGTTGCCCGCGGGCTCGGCGCTCACCGACGCGAACGCCCGGTAGCGGCCCGCCGCCAGCACCGGCACGAGCTCGAGGTAGGTGCCGCCGTCGGCGATCGCGACGCGGGCGCTGTTGGGCAGCGCCGCGGCGAGCTCGCGCGCCAGGCGGCGCAGCGCCACGTCGGCCTGGTCCGAGAGCTCCGCGCGCACGATGCTCGAGCGGTACATGTCGATCGCGCGCGAGATGAAGGTCGCGCCCAGCGAGCCGACGATGCCGACCAGCACCATGACGAGCACGAGCTCGACCAGCGTGAAGCCGCGCGGGCGGCGCGTTCGCGCGCGCCGACCGGCGACGCCCGCGCGCGAGGCCGCGTGCCGCACCGCGCCGGCGCGCGTCACGGCCGGACCCTCGCGCGGAAGGTCTGCAGGCGCACGCTGCCGCCGCCGGGCCCGGTGACCGTGACGCTGACCCACAGGCCCTCGCCGGACGGGATGTTGTCGAGCGCCTGCGCCTGCACGCTCACCGACGCCGAGTACGCGGACAGGCCCGCGACCGCGGTGCCGTCGAGCGAGCGGATGCCCGGTGGCGACGCCATCGAGAAGCCGTCGTAGTCGTCCGGGTGGTCGAACGGGGCGGTGTAGCTGAAGCGGCTCTCGCCCGTCTCGGGCCCGGAGGCGTCCGCGATCGTGCACGTGGACGAGCCCACGGGCGGCGGCCCGTCGGCGTCGCAGCGCGTGTACGCCTTCAGCCCGATCTCGCTCATCAGCGCCTCGGCCACCGCGAGCGACTGCTTCTGCGGCCAGGTGTCGCCGCCGCGCGACGCGGCCCACGCGAGCGCGCCGGCGATGCTCGCGAGCACGATGCCGCCGATCACGATCGTCATCGTGGTCTCGATCAGCGTGACGCCGCGCTGGCGTCCGAGGCGTGCGCGCGTGATCACTTGTTCGTCCACGAGGTCTCGGTGAGCCCCGTCTCGTTCCAGGTCAGCACCACGGCGGTCGCCGACGCGCCGTCGAGCACGAGCTGCGTCGTCTGCCCCGAGCCCGACTGCACCCGCCCGAGCCCGTCGAACGCGAACGCGGTGACCGCCGGCGGCTGCACCGAAAGCGCCGCGCCCGCCGGCGCGGTGAAGACCAGCGCGCCGCTCGCCCCCGGATCCGTGAGCGGCTGCGCGCACGCGGGCGCGGCGTCGGCGCAGACCCGCACCGTGCCCGCCGCGGTGTCGACGCGCACCCAGACCGTGGTGCGCGCGGCGATCGCGCGCTTGTGCGCGTAGCGGATCGTCCCGGCCAGCGTGTCGCCCGCCGACGCGAGCGAGAACGTGTCGCCCGAGGGCATGCGCGACACCGCGACCACCGCGAGGATGCCCACCACCGCGAGCACCGCGACGAGCTCGACGATCGTGAAGCCGCGCGCGTGCGCCTTCCCGCGTCCGCGCGCGTGAGCGTGAAGAACGTCGGGCGCCGGCGCACGCGCGCCCGCGCAGGGAGTGTCGATCCTTTCCATGCACTGGCCAGTAGACCGCGGACGTGTCGCGCGCTGCACGCGGAACAGGCCGGGTCGTGCCCGCTTTTTCCGCCGCTGTCCACGCCGCGCGCGCCCGTAAGCTGCCCGGAGAGACTTCCTTCGAGCCCGCGCATGCCCCTGCCACGAAAGATCCGGATCGGCGAGATGCTCGTCAACGCCGGCGTCGTCACGCCCGAGCAGCTCGCTCAGGCGCTCGACGAGCAGAAGCGCACCGGCCGCCGGCTCGGGCGGGTGCTGGTCGAGGCCGGCACCGTCGACGAGACGCGGCTCGCGAAGATGCTCGCCGAGCAGCTCGGCATCGACTACGTCGACCTGCGCAGCGCGCAGATCGACCGCGAGGCCGTGCGCAAGCTGCCCGAGCAGCAGGCGCGGCGCTTCCGCGCGCTGGTGCTCGGCCGCTCCGCGAGCGGCGGGCTGCGCGTCGGCATGGCCGACCCGACGGACCTGCAGGCGTACGACGACCTGGTCCGCGTGCTGCGCTGCGAGATCGAGCTGTGCGCGCTGTCGGAGTCGCAGCTGCTGTCGATGATCGACCGCGTCTACGAGGCGACCGAGGGCCTCGCGGACCTCGCGCGCGAGCTCAAGGCGGACCTCGCCCCGGACCAGTCGCTGCTGGCCCAGCTCGCGTCTTCCGGCCCCGACGACACGACCGCGGTCGCGCGGCTGCTCGCGACCGTGTTCGAGGACGCGGTGCGCGCGCGCGCGTCCGACGTCCACTTCGAGCCGCAGTCCGACCACCTGCAGGTGCGCCTGCGCGTCGACGGCGTGCTGCACGGCCACGCGCGCTTCGACGCCGAGATCGCGGGCGCGCTCGCGCTGCGCCTCAAGCTGATCTCGAACCTCGACATCGCGGAGAAGCGCCTGCCGCAGGACGGCCGCTTCGAGGTGATGGTGCGCAACACCCCGGTCGACATGCGGATCTCGATCATGCCGTCGCACTGGGGCGAATCGGTGGTGCTGCGGCTGCTGAACACGACCCAGGAGCTGCCGAGCATCGAGCGCGTCGGCATGCGCCCGTCGGTCGAGGCGCAGGTGCGCCGCGCGATCGAGCGCGCGCGCGGGATGATCCTCGTCACCGGGCCGACCGGCTCGGGCAAGACGACGACGCTGTACGCGCTGCTCAACGCGCTGCGCGGCGAGGAGCGCAAGCTCGTCACGGTCGAGGACCCGATCGAGTTCAGGCTGCCGGGCATCACGCAGGTGCAGGTCAACGAGCGCATCGACCTCTCGTTCCCGCGCGTGCTGCGCTCGGTGCTGCGCCACGACCCGGACGTGGTGATGGTCGGCGAGATGCGCGACACCGTCACCGCCGAGATCGGCGTGCGCGCCGCGATGACCGGCCACCTGGTGCTGTCGACGCTGCACACCAACGACGCGCCGAGCACCCCCGCGCGCCTCACCGACATGGGCATCCCGCCGTACCTGCTCGCGACCTCGCTGCAACTGCTGCTCGCGCAGCGGCTGCTGCGCCGGCTGTGCCCGCAGTGCCGCCAGCCGGCGACGCCGACGCCGCAGGAGCGCGCGTGGCTCGTCGAGACGCTGGGCGAGTCGGTGGCGGACACGGTGGCCGCGCACACCGGCCAGGGCTGCTCGAACTGCAACAACACCGGGTTCCTGGGACGGATCCCGGTGTACGAGTCGCTGGAAGTCACGCGCCCGATCGCCGACGCGCTCGCGCGCGGCGACCAGCAGGCGTACATGCGCGCCGCACGCGGGCAGCTCGAAGGCCAGCGGCTCGCGCACGACGCCGCGCGGCTGGTTCGTGCGGGCGTGACCAGCGTGCACGAGGCGATGCGCGTGGCGGCGCAGGACGTCGAGGACGCCTGATGCCGCAGTTCCAGTACGAGGGCCGCGACGGCAGCGGCGAACGCGTGAGCGGGACGCTCGAGGTCGCGACGCCCGACGCCGCGGCGATGGTGCTCGCCGGGCGCGGGATCACGCCGGTGCGGATCGCGGCGCTCGCGGGCGCGGGCACGGGGTCGCGCGAATCGTCGGCGCGCCCCGCACGCCGGGCCGCGCGCATGACGATCGACGAACTGCAGCTGTTCTCGCGCCAGCTGCACGCGCTGCTGCGCGGCGGCCTGCCGATCATGCGCGCGCTGTCGGCGATGCAGGACTCGGCGACGCGCCCCGCGCTCGGCGCGATGCTGGGCGAGCTGTCGTCGAGCCTGGACCAGGGCCGCGAACTGTCGGCCGCGATGGCAAGACACCCGCAGGACTTCCCGCCGCTGTACGTCGCGATGGTGCGCGTCGGCGAGCAGACCGGCCGCCTCGACGACATCCTGCGCCAGCTCGCCGGCTGGCTCGAGTTCGACCGCAAGTCGCGCGAGCGCGTGAAGGCGGCGCTGCGCTACCCGAGCTTCGTCGTCGCCGCGATGGCGATCGCGCTCGTGGTGGTCAACCTGTTCGTGATCCCGCGCTTCGCCGGCGTGTACAAGTCGATGAAGGTCGACCTGCCGTGGATGACGCAGCTGCTGATCGGCTTCTCCGACTTCATGGTCGGGAGCTGGCCGCTGCTGCTGGCCGGCGTGGCCGGCGGCGCCTGGGCGTTCCGCACGTGGAAGCGCACGGACGGCGGGCGCGCGCTCTTCGACCAGTGGGTCCTGCGCGTGCCGATCGCCGGGCGCATCCTGCGCCACGCGGCGCTCGCGCGCTTCGCGCGCAGCCTGTCGATGACGCTGCGCAGCGGCCTGCCGGCGTCGCAGGGCATCCAGCTCGTCGCGCACACCGTGGGCAATGCGTACATGTCGAACCGGCTCGAGCGCGTGCGCACCGGCATCGAGCGCGGCGAGAGCCTGCTGCGCGCGTGCTCGGGCACGCGCGCGTTCACGCCGCTGGTGCTGCAGATGATCGCGGTCGGCGAGGAGTCGGGAACGGTCGACGAGATGCTCGAGCACGTCGCGACGTTCTACGAGGAGGACGTCGACTACGACCTCGCGCGGCTGTCGTCGGCGATCGAGCCGATCCTGATCGTCGTGCTCGGCGCGATCGTGCTGGTGCTCGCGCTCGGCGTGTTCCTGCCGATCTGGGACCTGGGCAAGGCGGCGCTCGGGCGCAGCGGCTGAGCGCCTACTTCGACGCCGCGGTCAGCGGCCAGCGCCGCGCCAGCAGCGCCGCGAGCATTCCCAGCAGCAGCGCCCACTCCAGCGACAGCACGACGGTCGCGAGCGCGGTCACCGCGAGCGGCGCGCGCTCGCGCGGCTCCTCGCGCCAGATCCGCGCGATCTCGAGGCGGTCGACGAGCCCCCACGCGACCATGAACAGCAGCGCGGCGATCACCGCCAGCGGCAGGTGGCGCGCCAGCGGTGCGACCCCGGCGAGCAGCACGACGAGCAGCACCGACGCGCACACCGCCGCGAACGGCGTCCGGGCGCCCGACGCCGCGTTCACCGCCGAACGGTTGAACGAGCCGCTGGCGGGGATCGCCGAGCAGAACGCGCCGGCGATGTTCGCGAGCCCCTGCCCGATGAACTCCTGGCTGCCGTCGATCGAGTGCCCGTGGCGCAGCGCGAGCGCGCGCGCGATCGCGACCGCTTCGGTCAGCCCCAGCAGCGTCATCACGAGCGTCGCCGAGAAGAGCTGGCGCAGCGTGTCCAGCGACAGCGTCGGAATCGAAGGCGTGGGCAGCGCGCCGGGCAGCGGCGGCACGGTGCGCAGGCGCGGGAACTGGGGCGCGAGCGCCTCGACGCCCCACGCGGCGAGCGAGCCGGCGACGACACCGACCAGCATCGCGGGCACGAAGCGGTTCAGCGGTGCCCACGCGCGAATCACGGCGATCGTCGCCACGCCCACGGCGATCGCGACCGGGTTGAAGCGGTCGACGCGCTCGGCGAGCGCCGAGACCGTGCCCGCGACCGAGATCCCGCGCGGCAGCTCGACCCCGACGAAGGGGCCGGCCTGCGTCGACGCGATCAGCACCGCGGCGCCGGTCGTGAAGCCGACGATGACCGAGTGCGGTACGAGGTCGACGAGCGCGCCGGCGCGCGCCAGCCCGAGCGCGAGCTGGACGATGCCCACCAGCAGGCTGAGCGTCAGCACGTACCCGACGTACAGATCGCTCCCCGGAACCGCGAGCGGCGCGATCAGCGCCATCGTCGTCAGCGAGATCGCGTTCGCCGGCCCCGTCACCATCATCCGGCTCGAGCCCCACAGCGCGGCGACCAGGCAGGGAAGCATCGCCGCGTACAGGCCGTGCTGCGGCGGCACGCCCGCGAGCGTCGCGAACGCGAGCCCCTGCGGCAAGACGATGATCGCGCCGGTCAGCCCCGCGAGCAGGTCGGCGCGCAGCACGCCGCGCTCGCGCAGCATCGGCCACCACAGCAGGAACGGCAGCCAGCGGCGCCCCATCGTCAGTCCCGGATCCCGTGATAGAGGCGCACCACGTGGCGGGCCTCCGCGAAGAACAGCCAGCGCTCGACGAACAGGCCGGCCACGCACAGCACGGCGGCCGCGGCGCCGCTCCACGCGCCCGTCGCGAGCTCGAGCAGCGCCATCGGGGCCACGAAGCCCGCGACCAGGGCGGCCGCGCGCAGCGTGCGGGCCCGCTCGCGCGCGACGCGAAAGCAGAACTCGTCGGTGAGGAAAGTGCCGTGCGAGTGGCCGGCGTCGAGCAGGCGGATCGTGCCGTCGCGCAGGCCGAGCGCGTCGTTGGGGCTCGGTGCCGCGTCCGGGCCCGGAAACTTCGCCCAGTACGCGAGCTTGAGCGCGCCCCCGGCCGCGAGCAGCGCCACGGCGAGCTCGCGCCAGAGGTCGACGCCCGAGCCCGCGGCGAGCCCCTGCGGTGCCGCGGGCCCGCGGACCGCGATCCACGCGACCAGCCCCGCCGCCAGGCCGAGCAGGGGAAACGCCACGCGCGTGTGCCAGGTGCGCCACTGCGGGATCGTCTTCAGGCACGCGTAGATCATCGCGGTGGACACGAACGTGCCCGCCGCGAACGCGACGACGAGCGCGCCCGCGAGCGCGAGCGCCGCGTCGGCGCGCAGCGCCGCGGCCGCGAGGTACGCCCCGCTCGCCGCGTAGAAGCCGATCGCGGCGACGCCCTCGCGCGACAGCCACGACGTGCGCCAGCACGCGAGCGCGCGCCACGCGTTGCGCCGGTTCGCCAGGTGCAGCGTCGACGACGCGAAGCCCGCGGACACCAGAACGAATGCGCACGCGGCGGTGCGCCAGAACGTCGCGTCGTCGCCCGCCGCGCCGAGCGCGCGCGCGAGCACCAGCCACACGGCCAGGCCGAGCCCCGCGCCGGCGCTCACCGTGAAGAAGACCACCGAGAGCGCGGGCCTCACAGCGACACCACGCGGTTGACCAGCGAAGCGAGGCGCTCGCGCAGCGTCGGCGCGGCCGGCAGGCGCGAGACGTCGACCTGCGCCGGCGCGCGCGGCGGCAGGTAGCGGTTCACGGGCCGGTAGCCGAGCGCGGGCATCAGCGCGCCGCCGCCGCGCTCGCGCGACAGCGTCGAGACCGCGGACGCCGGGTCGTCGAAGTCGCCGAAGTGGCGCGCGTGCGCCGGGCACGCGAGCACGCACGCGGGCTGCCGCTCCTCGGCGGGCAGCGCGGCGTCGTAGATCCGGTCCACGCACAGCGTGCACTTGCGCATCGTGCCGCTGGAAGGGTCGAGCTCGCGCGCGCCGTACGGGCACGCCCACGCGCAGTAGTTGCAGCCCATGCAGCGCTCGGGGTCGATCAGCACGATGCCGTCCTCGGCGCGCTTGTACGACGCGCCCGTCGGGCACACGGTCACGCAGTCGGCGTCCTCGCAGTGCATGCACGACAACGGCACGTTGACGGTCTTCGACAGGTTCAGGTGCCCGCTCGCGGCGTCGCGCGGCGCGTCGGACAGCACCTCGAAGTGGCGCACGCGGTTGAACCACACGCCCGACGGTACGGCGCCGTACGGATCGCGGTCGGGCGATCCGCCGGCCATCGCCGACTCGCCGTTCCACTCCTTGCACGCGACCGCGCACGCGTGGCAGCCCACGCAGGTGTCGAGGTCGACGACCAGGCCGAGCTTCATCGCGCGCCCTCCCCGCCGGCCGCCGCGGCACCGGTCGCACCGGTCGCACCGGTCGCACCGGTCGCACCGGTCGCACCGGTCGCACCGCTCGCCCCGGTCGCACCGCTCGCCCCGGTCGCCCCCCGCGAGCCCGCGGGCGCGCCCGCGCCGAACTCGAGCTTCGGCCACACCCCGGTCTCGCCGGGCGCGGCCTTCCAGACCCGCACCTTCACGTCGTACCAGGCGGCCTGGCCGGTGATCGGGTCCGAGTTCGTGACCGGCGCCTCGCCCGAGCGCCCGGGCAGGCTCTCGGCGATCAGGTGGTTGAGCAGGAACCCGTGCGTGGCCTCGGAAGCGTCCGTTGCCAGCCCCCACGCGCCCGACATCTTGCCGATCGCGTTCCAGGTCCACACGGTGTTCGCCTCGCAGCCGGCCATCGTGCGCAGCTGCCCGCGGATGCGGCCGTTGTGCGACTCGACCCAGACCCAGTCGTCGTCGGCCAGCCCCATCGCCGCGGCGGTGTCGGCGTTCATGTACAGGTAGTTGCGCGCCATGATCTGGCGCAGCCACGCGTTCTGGGAGTCCCACGCGTGGTACATCACCATCGGGCGCTGCGTGATCGCGTGCAGCGGCCAGCGCGCCGGGTCCTCGAGCCCCTCGGTCTCCAGCGGCGGGTACCAGTCGGGCAGCGGGTCGAAATAGCGCGCGAGGCGCTCGCGGTCCTGCGCGCGCACCGGCCGCGGGCCCTCGTACACGCCCTGCCCCGCGAGCCTGAATTTCTGCAGCGGCTCCGACCAGATCTGCATCACGATCGGGTCGGCGCGCCCGATGAAGCCGGCCTGCGTCGCGGCCTCGAGATAGTCGCGGTTGATGCCGCGATCGAACATCATGTTCGGCGGCCAGTGCTTCGCGAAGAAGCTCTTGCCCTCCTTGTACGCGTCCCACTGCTTCGGGTTGGGCGCGCCGCGCAGGTGCTGGTCGCCGTTCTCGCCGCGCCAGCCGGCGAGGAACCCGATGCCGGGCGCACGCTCGTAGCGCACGATGAAGTCCGGGTAGTCGCGGAAGCGCCGGGTGCCGTCGGCGTTCGTGAACGCGGGGAACTTCAGCCGCGACGCGAGGTCGACGAGCACCTCCTGCCAGGGGCGCACGTCGCGATCGGGCGCGACGAGCGGGTGGCGGATCGCGTCGGCGACCGCGTCGGGCTCCGAGATCGGGCGGTCGAGGATCGAGATCGCGTCGTGCCGCTCGAGGTACGTGGTGTCGGGCAGTACCAGGTCGGCGAAGCGCACGGTCTCGGAGTCGAACGCGTCGGCGACGACGACGAAGGGAATCCGGTACTCGCCGTCGTCGCCGCGCGCGCGCAGCATGTCCTGCGTTCGCGCGGTGTTCATCGACGAGTTCCACGCCATGTTCGCCATGAACAGGATCAGCGTGTCGATCGTGTACGGGTCGCCCTCGACCGCGTTGCGGATCACCATGTGCATCAGCCCGTGCGCGGCGATCGGGCTCTCCCACGAGTAGGCCTTGTCGATGCGCAGCGGCCGTCCCTGGGCGTCGATCGCGAGCTCCTCGGGGCGGGTCGGGAATCCGAGCGGCGTGCGCGGCAGCGGCGTGTCGGGGGCGTCGATGGCCGCGGTGTCGTTCTCGGGCAGCTGCGGCGGCGGCACCGGCTTGGGGAACGGCGCGCGCGAGCGGAAGTTGCCCGGCCCGTCGAGCGCGCCGAGCAGCATCTGGATCAGGTGCAGCGCGCGGCAGGTCTGGAACCCGTTCGAGTGCGCGGCCACGCCGCGCATCGCGTACATCGCGACCGGGCGCCCGACGACCTTGTCGTGCGCGTTGCCCCAGACGTCGGTCCAGGCGATCGGCAGCTCGATCGTCTGCTCGAAGGCGACCGCGGCCATCTCGAGCGCCATGCGCTCGATCGTCGCGGCGGGAACGCCGCAGCGCTGCGCGACCGCCGCCGGCGAATAGCGCTCGTCGAGGTAGCGCTCGGCCGCCAGCGACATCACGGTGCGCACGCGCCCACCGCTCACGTCCCAGGCGCCGAACAGCGCCGGCTGCACGCCGTGCTCCATCGGCGCGGGCCGCCCGCTCGCCTGGTCCATCACGAGCGGCCGGCCGCGCTCGTCGCGCAGGAAGAGCCCGTCGTGCGCCGTTCCCGGCGCCTCGCGCACCAGCCACGCGGCGTTCGTGGTGCGGACGAGGAAGTCCCAGTCGAAGAGCTCGCGCGACAGCAGCACGTGCACGATCGCCAGCGCGAGCAGCCCGTCGGTGCCGGGGCGCACCGGCACCCACTCGTCGGCGATCGCCGAGTAGCCGGTGCGCACCGGGTTCACCGACACGAACTTCGCGCCGTTGCGCTTGAGCTTGTCGAGCCCGATCTTGATCGGGTTGCTGCCGTGGTCCTCGGCGACGCCCCACAGCACGAAGTACTTCGCGCGGTCCCAGTCGGGCGCGCCGAACTCCCAGAACGAGTAGCCGATCGAGTACAGGCCGGCGGCGGCGACGTTCACCGAGCAGAACCCGCCGTGCGCGGCCCAGTTCGGCGTGCCGAACTGCTGCGCCCACAGGCCCGTGAGCGCCTGCATCTGGTCGCGGCCGGTGAAGAACGCGAGCCGCTTGGGGTCGCTGGCGCGGATGCGCGCCAGGCGCGCGGTGAGCATCTCGAGCGCGTCGTCCCAGGAGATCGGGTCGAACACGCCGGCGCCGCGCTCGGTGCCGGGGCGCCGGATCAGCGGGTGCGACAGCCGCGCCGGCGAGTACTGCTTCATGATCCCGGCGCTGCCCTTGGCGCACACCACGCCCTGGTTCACCGGGTGGTCGCGGTTGCCCTGGATGAAGCGCACGCGGCCGTCCTTGAGCGTCACCTGCACGCCGCAGCGGCACGCGCACATGTAGCAGGTGGTGAACGCGACCTCGTCGCGGCTGCGGTCCTCGAAGCGGATCGGTCTCTCGGCCGCGGGGGTCGACGGAGGGCGGGTCATCGGGCGTCCTTCGCGCGCCGTGCGCGCCTGCGTCGGGGCCGCTGCCCCCACGGTCGACGCCGATGATACGGCGCCCGACGCATCAGGAAAATCGATATACACTGATGTGTTATTTCATTATTCCTGAAGTGACGTGCGTCCCGTTCCGGCTTCCGCCCGCACCGCCGTCCGCGCCCGCTTCTCGATCCGCCAGCTCGAGGCGTTCCGCGCGCTCGCGAGCAGCGGCAGCGTCGCGCGCGCGGCGCTCGAGCTCGGGCGCACGCAGTCCGCGGTCAGCATGGCGCTGCGCGACCTCCAGCAGGCGCTCGGCGTGGCGCTCGTCCAGCGCGTCGGGCGCGGCCTGGCGCTCACCGCCGCGGGCGAGCGGCTGCTGCCGCGCGCGGACGAGCTGCTGCTGCGCGCCGACGACCTCCAGCGCGCCGGCGACGCCCCCGGCGACGCCGCCGCGGCGAGCCGGCTCGCGATCGGCGCCACGCGCACGATCGGCGCCGCGCTGATGCCGCGCCTGGTCACCGACTACCGCCGCGAGCACGGCGGCGCGCGCTTCGCGCTCGCGATCGGCAACACCGAGGAGGTGCTCGCGCGGGTGGCGAGCTTCGAGCTCGACGTCGCGTTCGTCGAGGGCGAGGTGCTCGACCCCGCGTTCCAGCGCGAGGCCTGGCTCGCCGACGAGCTCGTGGTCTTCGTGCGCAAGGGGCACCCGCTGCTCGGGCGCGGGCGCGCGGGCGCCGCGCACCGCGAGCGCGGCTGGACACCCGCCGAGCTGGCGCGCTGGCCGTGGGCGCTGCGCGAGCGCAACTCCGGCACGCGCGAAGTCGTGCTGCGCGCGGCCACCGCGATGGGCCGGCTTCAGGTCGGCGTCGAGGCCGCCGACAACGAAGTGCTCAAGCGCGTGGTCGCGCTCGACGACTGGATCGGCTGCCTGAGCCGGCGCGCGGTCGCCGCCGAGCTCGCCGCGGGTACGCTGGTGGAGGTGACGCTCGCGTCGGCGCTGATGCGCCGCGCGCTCACGCGCGAGTTCCTGCTGGTGGTGAACCCGCAGCGCTACCGCGGCGCGGCGGCCCTGGGGTTCATCGAGTTCGCGCGGCGCTGGGCGCGGGCGAACCGGTGAGGCGCGCGCGCCCGCCGGGTCAGCTCGTCGCGAGGACCCACGCGACGTCGTCGTGCATCGCACCGAGCCCGCGATCGAAGGTCACGAGCCTGCCCTCGAAGTGCCGCGCGAGCGCCGCGAGGTAGGCATCGGTGACCTGCCGGTGCCCGACGACGCCGCGCCAGCGGACGTCGGCGTAGCCGATGGCGTCTGGCCAGAAGCGATGGCGCGGGTGCTCGACCAGTCGGGCCAGCACGGCCGCCGCGGCGAGCGAATCCAGTCCGCCGAGATTGATCAGGATGCGCAGCAGCGTGCCCTGCGTGATCGGGCAGGTCGCGAACGGCACGTCGTGCTCGACGAACCATCGCTCGGCGGCCGCGTGGTGAACGTGCGAGTCGCTGAGCAGCGCGACGAGCACGTTGCCGTCGAGCAGGTGGACCGCTGTCGGCGCGCGCCGGCCGCGGGCCGGCTCGCGTGCCTTCACGCGTCGTCCTCGAGCGCGCGGACGTCCTCGGGCGAGACCGCTCGCGGAAGGTGAACCCGCGGCAGCCCGGTGACGGGGCTCGTGTCGGGCGAACGCCCGCCGGATCCCGGCGCCGGAGCGGGTCCCTCGAGGCCGCGCCGCATCAGCTCGACGGCGGTCTGGCTCAGGCTCGTGCGATTGCTCGCGGCGATCGAGCGCAGGGCATCGTGCAGGTCGACCGGCAGATCGATCGTGGTTCGCATCAATGCATCATGATGCGAACCCGTCACGACGTCAATCAGAGCCCGGCCAGCACCCCGCGCAGCTTCTGCGCGATCTCGTCGATGTGCCTCGGTTCCGCGATGAACGGCGGCGCGACGATCAGCGCATCGCCGGTGCTCTTCAGGTTCAGACCGGCGTCGTACAGGCGCTTCTGCGCCTCGTGGCCGCGCGCGCCCGGCGCCTTGTCGGGCGCCACCTCGATCGCCGCCATCATCCCGATGCCGCGGATGTCGGCGACCACCGGCAGGTCCTTCAGCGACCAGATCGCGTCGAGGAACGCCGGGCTCGTGTCGCGCGCGCGGTCGATCAGCTTCTCGTCGCGGAAGATGTCCATCATCGCCAGGCCCGCCGCGCACGACGCCGGGTGCGCCGAGTACGTGTAGCCGTGGAAGAACTCGACGCCGCGCTCCGGCCCGGCCTCGGTGATGGCGTCGTAGATCGACTGCTTCGCGGCGACCGCGCCCATCGGCTGCGCGCCGTTGGTGAGCGCCTTGGCCATCGTCATCAGGTCGGGCGTCACGCCGAACGCCTGCGCGCCGAAGTTCTCGCCCATCCGCCCCCAGCCGGTGATGACCTCGTCGAACACGAGCAGGATGCCGTGGGCGTCGCAGATCTCGCGCAGCCGGTTCAGGTAGCCCCGGGGCGGCGGCAGGCAGCCGTACGAGCCCGCGGCGGGCTCGACGAACACCGCGGCGATGTTCTCGCCGCCGTAGAGCTGGCAGAAGCGCAGCAGGTCCTCGGCGAGCTCCGCGCCGTGCTCGGGCTGCCCGCGCACGAAGCGGTTCTCGGGCAGGCCCGTGTGCCGCATGTGGTACACGCCGGCGATCCCGGTGCCGAACGCGCGGCGGTTGTTGACCATGCCGGCCAGCGACACGCCGCCCATGTTCACGCCGTGATACGCGCGCTCGCGCGACACGAACAGCTGGCGCTGCGGCTGGCCCTTCACGCGGTGGTACATCAGCGCCATCTTCATGGCGGTGTCCACCGACTCGGAGCCCGAGTTCACGAAGAACACCCGGTTCAGTCCCGGCGGCGTGTACTCGGTGACGCGCTGCGCGAGCTCGAACGCCTTCGGGTGCGCGCGCAGGAACGGCGCGACGAAGTCGAGCGTGCCGAGCTGCGCGGCGACCGCGCGCGCGATCTCCGGGCGGCAGTGGCCGGCCGCCACGCAGAACAGGCCGCTGGAGGCGTCGATGACCTCGCGGCCGTCGGGCGTGTAGCAGTACATGCCCTGCGCGCGGACGAACATCCGCGGTTCCTGCTTGAATTCCTTGTTCGCCGAGAACGGCATCCAGAACGGCTGCCGGGCCTGCGCGTCGAGTTGTGCGTCCGAGTGTCCCATGGTGTCGCCTCCGCTCACCAGTCGATGGTCTGGGAGATCGCGTCGGCCGCCTGGCGCAGCGTCGGCAGGAATTCCATCGCCTGGTCCAGGCGCATGCGCGTGGCCGGCGCGTGCACCGCGACGCCTGCGACGACGCGGCCGTCGGAGTCCCGGACCGGCACCGCGAGGCAGCAGATGCCGGCGAGGTATTCCTCGTTGTCGACCGAATACCCGTTGGCGCGGATCTGCTCGAATTCGCGCGACAGCCGCGACGGGTCGGTGAGCGTGTTCTGCGTGTGCCGGATCAGCGGCGTCACGCGCAGGAAGCGCTCGCGGCTGCGCTTGGGCAGGTAGCTCAGGAACATCTTGCCGCTCGCGGACGCGTACAGCGGCACCTTGGACCCCGCCCCCAGCGAGATGCGCAGTGGCCACGACGCCTCGACGCGATCGAGGTACAGCACCGAGTTGTTGTTCGGGATCGTGAGGTTGCAGGTCTCGCCGACCTGCTCGACCAGCTCCTCGAGCACGGCACGGCGCGCGGCGCGATTCGGCGAGCGCAGCAGCGTCTCGCCGGCGAGCGCGTTCAGGCGCTCCGCGCAGGTGTAGCGCTTGGAGCCCGGCTCGCGCCCGATCAGGCCGGCGTGCTCGAGCGTGGTGAGGATCCGGTAGACGGTCGGCTTGGGCAGGTCGACTTCGCGGCAGATCTCCGAGAGCTGCGGCGGCGCGTCCTGGCGAGCGATCGCCTCGAGCACCCTCACCGCCCGCAGGATCGCGGAACCGGCCGGTACTGCCTCGTCCGATTGGGGGATGACTTCGGTCGTCAAGGCTGTCTCCTGTTATGACTACGTATGCCGACCGGATTATGTCGAAAATGAAATGTCCGCGCAGTTGGCGTCAAAATGGAACTGACCCGCCGGAAGTGCCGACAAATTGAAACTGGCCCCCTGATCGCCCCCGGGGTGCGTGCCGGCGCGTGCCCAGGTCCGGTAATCGGCGCGAAATCCGGAACACTGCGGATCGAAAACCCAGGATCCTGCTTGCTCGCGCGAGCGGGCCGAGGACAATCGTCCGACCCCTGAACGCCGGAGCCCGCCGACATGAACGCCCCCCAGTCGCCCAATCGCATCGTCACCCCGGGCAAGACCCGCATGACCTACTCCGAGGCGTTCATCGAGACGCTCGTCGCCCAGGGCGTGACCGACGTCTTCGGCATCGTCGGCTCCGCGTACATGGACGCGCTCGACCTGTTCCCGGCGGCCGGCATCCGCTTCGTGCCGGTGGCTCACGAGCAGGGCGCGGCGCACATGGCCGACGGCTACGCGCGCGTCTCGGGCCGCCACGGCGTGTGCATCGGGCAGAACGGGCCCGGCATCACGAACTTCGTGACCGCGATCGCCGCCGCGTACTGGTCGCACAGCCCGGTGATCGCGATCACGCCCGAGACCGGCAGCCTGACCAGCGGCCTGGGCGGTTTCCAGGAGACCGAGCAGCTGCCGATCTTCTCCAAGATCACGAAGTTCCAGGCGCACATCAACAACCCGCGCCGCATCGCCGAGCTCACCGGGCGCGCGTTCGACCGCGCGCTGCTCGACCTCGGGCCCGCGCAGATCAACATCCCGCGCGACTACTTCTACGGCGACGCCGAGATCGAGATCCCGAAGCCGATCCGCATCGAGCGCGGCGCGGGCGGCGAGGACGCGCTCGCGCAGGCGGTCGAGCTGCTCGCCGGCGCGAAGTTCCCCGTGATCCTGTCGGGCGGCGGCGTGATCATGTCCGACGGGCAGTCGCAGGCGATCGCGCTCGCCGAGCTGCTGCAGGCGCCGGTGATCTGCAGCTACCTGCACAACGACGCGTTCCCGGCGTCGCACCCGCTGTGGTGCGGCCCGATCGGCTACCACGGCTCGAAGGCGGCGATGAACATCGTCGCGAAGGCCGACGTCGTGCTCGCGCTCGGCTCGCGCCTCGGGCCCTTCGGCACGCTGCCGCAATACGGGATGGACTACTGGCCCAAGGGCGCGAAGATCATCCAGGTCGACGCGGACCCGAAGATGCTCGGGCTGGTCAAGGCGATCTCGGTCGGGCTGGCCGGCGACGCGCGCGCGGTCGCCGCCGCGCTCGTCGAGCGCCTGCAGGGCCGCGCGCTCGCGTGCCACGCGAATCGCGCCGAGCGCGACGCGGTGCGCGCCGCCGAGCGCAAGCGCTGGGAGGACGAGCTCGCCGGCTGGGACCAGGAACAGGACCCGTGGTCGCTGGAGGTCGTGAAGGGATCGGCGCGGATGCACCCGCGCCAGGTGCTGCGCGAGCTCGAGCGCGCGATGCCGGCCGACGCGATGGTCTCGACCGACATCGGCAACATCTGCCAGGTCGCGAACTCGTACCTGCGCTTCGAGCGGCCGCGCTCGATGTTCGCCGCGGGGCCGTTCGGCAACTGCGGCTACGCGTTCCCGGTCGCGATCGGCGCGAAGTTCGCCGCCCCCGACCGGCCCGCGATCGCGTACGTGGGCGACGGCGCGTGGGGCATCAGCTTCAACGAGCTGCTCACCTGCGCGCGCGAGCGCGTGGGCGTCACCGTGTGCCTGTTCAACAACGAGCAGTGGGGCGCCGAGAAGAAGAACCACGTCGACTTCTACTCGAACCGCTTCCTCGGCGTGAACCTCGCGAACCCGAACTGGGCGCAGGTCGCGAAGGCGTTCGGCTGCGAAGGCGTGCGCGTGGAGAAGCTCTCCGACGTGGGCCCGGCGCTGCGCGCGGCGGCGGCCGCGCAGAAGGACGGGCGCACGACCGTGATCGAGCTGATGTGCACCCCCGAGCTCGGCGACCCGTTCCGGCGCGACGCGCTGAACAAGCCGGTGCGGCTGCTCGCGAAGTACCAGGACTACCAGTAGCGCGCCGCGGCGGGCGCGGCGGCGCTAGGACGCGCCGCTTCCCGCCGAGCCGCCCGCGGGCGGCTCGGACGACTTGGCGACGAACAGCCAGGTGAAGTAGCCGCCCATGACCAGGATGAAAAGGATCACGAGCAGCGACAGGATGCCGACCCAGTCCTTGAACAACTCGGCGAACACGCTCATCGTCGTCTCCAGTGGCGGCTTGCGCCCGGCAGGCCGGCGCGCCGTCCCGCGGGCGCCCTGACGCCCGCCTGCGCGCCGCCCATCAGACTGCGCCGGGCCTGAACCGCCGGGCAATGACGGTTGTCAACGCGGCCGTCGCGGCGCGGTCACGCGACCGTCATCGTGCGGTCACGCCGTGCTCGCAGCCCTCCACCGGAATGGAACGGCCGCAAGCGGTCCGCGATCGGCCGCATCGGCCCCCGGGACGGCGCGCTGCCCGCGCTGACGAAGTGAGCTCGTAGAATGGCGCGGGCGCGCGCAACGGGCGCGCCCGCGCCGCCGGGGCGAGGCCTCGCTCGCGGCGACCGGCGAGGAGGCCGAATGCCATGAACGACGCAATGCACCCGGCGCACGACGGCGCGCCGCTCGACCTTCTGATCCGCGGCGGCACGGTGATCGACGGCACCGGCGCGCCGCGCTTCGCCGCCGACGTCGGCGTGCGCGGCGATCGGATCGTGCTGGTCGGCCCCGCGGGCGCGGCCGCCGCGCGCAGGGTGATCGACGCGAGCGGAATGATCGTCGCGCCGGGCTTCATCGACTGCCACACGCACGACGACCGGATGCTGCTGTCGGCGCCGGCGATGGCGCCCAAGGTGAGCCAGGGCGTGACCACCGTGGTCACCGGCAACTGCGGCATCTCGCTCGCGCCGGCACCCGACGGCCTGCCGCGCCCGACGCCCGCGCCGCTCGACCTGCTCGACGTCGAGGGCGACTGGTACCGGTTCCGCGACTTCGCGTCGTACCTGTCGGCGCTGCGTGACGCGCCCGCCGCGACCAACGTCGCGCCGATGGTCGGCCACACGACGCTGCGGGTCGCGACGATGACGCGCACCGACCGCCCGGCCGACGCCGCGGAGATCGCGCGCATGCGCGCGCTCGTCGACGAGGCGCTCGCCGCGGGCGCGGTCGGCTGCTCGACGGGGCTGTTCTACCCGCCGGCGAACGCGGCGCCCGCCGAGGAAGTCGTCGAGGTCCTGGCGCCGATGCGCGAGCACGGCGGCGTGTACTGCGCGCACATGCGCGACGAGGGCGCGCGCGTCGTCGAGTCGATCGAGGAGACGCTCGCGATCGGGCGCGCGCTCGGCGTGCCGGCGGTGATCTCGCACCACAAGGTGATCGGCATGCCGAACTACGGCCGCTCGCCCGAGACGCTCGCGCTGATCGGCGCGCGCATGCGAGAGCAGGCGGTGTGCCTGGACTGCTACCCGTACGACGCGTCGTCGACGGTGCTGAACATCCACCGCACGGTGCTCGCGTCGAAGGTGCTGATCACCTGGTCGCGGCCGCACCCCGAGTGCGGCGGACGCGACCTCGACGAGCTCGCCGCCGAATGGGGCGTGACGGTGGACGAGGCGGTCGCGCGGCTGCTGCCCGCGGGCGCGGTCTACTTCTCGATGCGCGAAGACGACGTGCAGCGCATCCTCGCGTTCCCGGACACGATGGTCGGCTCCGACGGCCTGCCGCACGACGCGACGCCGCACCCGCGGCTGTGGGGCACGTTCCCGCGCGTGCTCGGGCATTACAGCCGCGACCTGAAGCTCTTCCCGCTCGAGGCGGCGGTGCGCAAGATGACCGGCCTGACCGCGCGCAACTTCGGGCTGAGCGACCGCGGCGAGCTGCGCGCGGGCGCGTTCGCCGACATCGTCGTGTTCGACGCGCAGACCGTTCGCGACGAGGCCGACTACGCGCATCCGATGCGCCCGGCGCGCGGGATCCGCACCGTGGTCGTCAACGGCGCTGCCGTCTGGGACGACGGCGCCGCGACCGGCGCGCACCCGGGGCGCGTGGTGGCGCGCGCGGCGCGGGCGCCGGGCGAGTGACCGGCCGCGCGACGGCGCGCGCTGCGGCGCCCGCCGCGGCCCGGCCGGGACTCGCGCGGCTCGTGCGCTCGGCGATCCTTCGCTCGGCGATCCTTCGCGCGGCAATCGTTCTCGCGGCAATCGTTCTCGCGGCAATCGTTCTCGCGGCAATCGTTCTCGCGACGGTCCTTCGCGCGGCGATCGTTCGCGCGTCGCTCGCCGGCGCGACGCTCGTTCACTCGTCGTTCGCGCTCCTGCCCGCGTGGGCACTCGCGCTCGCGGGTCTCGCGCCGGCCGCCGCGGCGACGGTGCCCGACACGCTCGCGCAGCGGCTCGCCGCGTGCACGCCGTGCCACGGCGAGCAGGGGCGCTCGATCGGCGGGACGTACTTTCCGCGCATCGCCGGCAAGCCGGCCGGCTACCTCTTCAACCAGCTCGTGAACTTCCGCGAAGGTCGGCGCGGCGACCCGACGATGGCGTGGATGGTCAGGCTGCTGCCCGACGCCTACCTGCGCGAGATCGCCGATCACTTCGCCGCGCAGCATCCGCCGGCCCCGCCGCCCGCGCGCGCCGCGGTCGGCGCCGACGTGCTCGAGCGCGGGCGCCGGATCGCGCTCGGCGGTGACCCGGCGCGCGGCGTGCCCGCGTGCGCCCGCTGCCACGGCCGCGCGCTCACCGGCGTGACCCCGGCCGTCCCGGGCCTGCTCGGCCTGCCGCGCGACTACCTCAACGCGCAGCTCGGCGCCTGGCGCAACGGCCTGCGCCGTGCCGCCGCGCCCGACTGCATGGCCGACGTCGCGCGCCGGATGAGCGCCGACGACGTCGCCGCGGTGACCGCGTGGCTCGCGTCCCGTCCCCCTCCCGCCGACGAGGCGCCCGCGCCCGCCGCGCCCGAACCGCCGCCCCTGCGCTGCGGCGACGCGGGCACCGATGCGGTCGACGCGAACCGCCCGGGCGACGCGTCGCGCGACGCCCCGTCCGACCCCGCCGTCCTGCGCGGGCGCCAGCTCGCGCTCGCGGGGAACTGCGCCGGCTGCCACACCGCCCGCGGCGGCGCGCCCTATGCCGGCGGCCGCCCGATCGAGTCGCCGTTCGGCGTCTTCTTCGCGCCCAATCTCACGCCCGACGACGCCACGGGCCTGGGGAAGTGGAGCGCCGACGACTTCTGGCGCGCGCTGCACGAGGGACGCTCACGCGACGGCTCGGCGCTCTACCCTTCTTTCCCGTACCCGAACTACACGCGGGTGACGCGCGCCGACGCCGACGCGCTCCACGCCTACCTGCGCTCGCTCGCGCCGGTGCGCCAGCCGAACCGGCCGCACGCGCTGCGCTTTCCGTACGACCGGCGCGCGCTGCTCTCGGTGTGGCGGGCGCTGTGGTTCCGGCCGGGCGAATTCCGCCCGGACCCCGGGCGCCCGGCGCAGTGGAATCGCGGCGCGTATCTCGTGCAGGGGCTCGGGCACTGCAGCGCCTGCCACTCGCAGCGCAACCGGTTCGGCGCGAACCTCGGAGCCGCGGACTTCGGCGGCGGGCAGTTCGGCGAGTCGGGCTGGTACGCGCCGTCGCTGGCCTCGGACGACGAGGCGGGACTCGGCGGCTGGGGCCCGCGCGAGGCGGCCGCGCTCCTCGGTCGCGGGGTGTCCGCGCACGCGTCGGCGAGCGGCCCGATGGCGTCGGTCGTCGTGCAGAGCCTGCAGCACCTGCCCGCCGACGATATCGCGGCGATCGTCGCGTACCTGACGTCGCTCGCGCCGGAGCGCACCCGTGTCCGCGCGGGCGACGGCACGCGCGAGGATCGTTCGAGCGCGATGCCCTCGCCGCCGGCGACGCCGGGCGCGCGGATCTACGAGCGCCACTGCGCCGACTGCCACGGCCGCGACGGCGAAGGCGCCCCCGGGGCCTACCCCGCGCTGTCGGGGAACCGGGCCGTGACGCTCGCGCGGCCCGGCAACGTGGTGCGCGCGGTGCTGCTCGGCGGGTTCGCGCCCGCGACCGCGGGCAACCCGCGTCCGTACGGCATGCCCGCGTTCGGGATCTCGCTGTCCGACGCGGAGGTCGCGGCGGTGGTGTCCTACATTCGCGGCGCGTGGAAGAACCGCGCGGGCACCGTGTCCGCGTCCGACGTCAATCGCTGGCGCTCGAGCGCGCCCTGACGCCGGCGCTGCGCCGGCGCGCGGCCTTCGACGCCTTCGACGCCTTCGACGCCTTCGACGCCTTCGACGCCTTCGACGCCTTCCCGCCCTTCGACGCCTTCCCGCCCTTCGACGCCTTCCCGCCCTTCGACGCCTTCCCGCCCTTCGACGCCCGCGCGCCCGGCGCCGCCCCGAGCACCGCGCCTTCGAGCTCGTCGGCCGCCTCCGCCAGGCAGACCGCGAGCCGCTGCAGGTGCGGGACCGTGTCGCGGCACCCGACGAACGCGAACGCGAGCGTGCCCGCGTAGCTCACGCAGGTCACGTTCAGCGCCATCCCGTGCGAGATCAGCGAGATCGGATAGACCGCCTCGAGCCGTGCGCCCCGGAAGTACAGGGGGCGCGACGGGCCGGGCACGTTCGAGACCGTCACGTTGAACATCGGCCGCATGCGCCCGGCGAGCGGCGTGAGCATCGCGAGCGTGGTGGGCGCCATCAGCAGCAGCGTGTACTGCGTCATCGCGTCGCGCGGCAGCGTCTTCAGGTGCGCCTTCGCCTTGCGCGTCGAGTCGACGACCGCGTCGAGCCGCGCGCGCGGATCGGCGACGTCGGTGGCCAGCGTCGCGAGCAGGAACGAGATCGCGTTGCCGGTGCCGTCGTCGTCGGCGGGGCGCACCGACACCGGCACGCCCGCGGTCAGCGCGCGCGACGGCAGCGTCCCTTCCTCGAGCAGGAACGCGCGCAGCGCGCCGCCGCACAACGCGAGGACGACGTCGTTGAGCGTGCACTGCGCGGCCTTCGCGATCCGCTCCAGGCGCGCGGTTTCGAACCGCTGCGTCGCGACCCTGCGCTGGCCGCTCGCGCGCCCGTTGAGCACCGCGCGCGGCGCGCCGAAGGGCACCTGCATCGCGTCGCCTTCGCGCGCGGCCCCCGCCAGGCGCGTGAGGGCGCGCGCGAGCTGCGGCACCGAGCGCGCCTGCCGGCCGAGACCTTCGCGCAGCGCTTCGAGCGCGGACGAGGAAGACGGCACCGCCGCGGGCCGCACGGCGCGGCGCCCGCGCGCCGGGCTCCAGAACGGCGCGAGCGCGAGGCTCGCGCGCGGGTCTTCGGACATCGACCGCATCAGCAGCCGGATGCCGCTGATGCCGTCGATCAGCGAGTGGTGCATCTTCGCGTACACCGCGAAGCGGCGCCCCGCGAGCCCCTCGATCAGGTGGAACTCCCACGGCGGGCGCGACAGGTCCAGCGGCTGGCTGTGCAGGCGCGCCACGAGCTGGCCGAGCTCGCGCTCGCCGCCCGGGCGCGGGAGCGCGGAGTGGCGAACGTGGTATTCGAGGTCGACCGGCCCCTCGACCCACGCGGGCAGCAGGTGCCGCACGCCCGGCAGGCGCAGCCGGTAGCTCCACGGCGGCGCCACGCGCGTGCACTCGCGCAGTTCCGCCATCAGCCGGGTGAGGAAGTCGTCGGGGGCGCCCTCGGGGAGCGAGAACGGCATCAGCCCGGCGACGTGCATCGGCGTGTCGCGCGATTCGACGAGCAGCCACGACGCGTCGAGCGCGTTCAGTCGTTGGGAGGCCATCGCGAACCAGTGTAGCAGCGCCCGGCCCGCGGTCCGCGCGCAGGTCGCGTCGCCAAAGGGCCCTAGAATGGCGCACCTTCGCCCGAGAGGCGCTCTCACGCCCGTCCGCGACGCCCGTGCCCGATCCCTTCGTCACCCTCCAGTACCTGCTGCCCAAGCGGGCGCTCACGCGCGCCGCCGGCGTCCTCGCGGGCGCCCGCGCCGGACCGCTCACGCGCTGGGCGATCCGCCGCTTCGTCGCACGCTACGGCGTCGACATGTCCGAGGCCGCGAATCCCGACGCCGGCGCGTACGCGAGCTTCAACGATTTCTTCACGCGGCCGCTGCGCGACGGCGCGCGCCCGCTCGCGAGCTCGCGCTGGCTGTGCCCGGTCGACGGCGCGATCAGCCAGTTCGGCCGCATCGAACGCGGAAGCCTGTTCCAGGCCAAGGGCCGCCACTACGACGCGCGCACGCTGCTCGGCGGCGACGCGACGCTCGCCGCCGCCTACGAGAACGGGCACTTCGCCACGCTCTACCTGAGCCCGCGCGACTACCACCGCATCCACATGCCCTGCGACGCGCGGCTCGAGCGCATGATCCACGTGCCGGGCGACCTGTTCTCGGTGAACCCCGTCACGGCGGCCGGGGTGCCCGGCCTGTTCGCGCGCAACGAGCGCGTCGTGTGCGCGTTCGGCACCGCCGACGGCCCGATGGCGATGGTGCTCGTCGGCGCGACGATCGTCGGCAGCATGGCGACGGTCTGGCACGGCGTGGTGAATCCGCCGCGCCCGGGGCGCGTGCGCGAGTGGCGCTACGAGGGCGCACCGGTCGAGCTGGCGCGCGGCGCGGAGATGGGACGCTTCCTGCTGGGATCGACCGTGGTGATGCTGTTCGGCACGGACTCGCTGCGCTTCGACACGCAGTGGGCCCCGGCGCGGGCGATCCGCATGGGCGAGGCGATGGCCGAGGCGGCGGGCGCGGCCGCCCCGCCGGTCGCAGGCCCGCCGGCCGCGGGCACCGGCGAACGTTCGCGACGAGAGCGTCCGAAATAAGAAGGGCCGGGAATTCCCGGCCCGGATCGCGAGCGGCGCGCCGTGCCCGGCGCGCCGGCGCCGGAGTCTCAGCCCGCGGCGTCCTTCGCGCACTTCTTCACGAAGCTGTTCTTGGCCGCGCCGGCCAGCTTCTTCTCGGCCGCCTGCGCCTCGCACGCGGTTTTCGCGTCGTTCGCGCACTTCTTGACGAAGCTGTTCTTGGCCGCGCCGGCCAGCTTCTTCTCGGCCGCCTGGGCCGCGCAGGTGGCGTCCGCGGCGAACGCCGCCGAGCCGAACAGGGCCAGCGTGGCGGCGACGATCAGGTGTTTCATGGTTTCTCCCATTGGCGCTCCGTCGGGGTGCGAAGCGAGGCTATCGAACCACAAAAGGGAAATGCGTGCAATCGCGCCGCGCCGACCTGTGGCGCCCCGGACGCGGCGACCAAGTCCGCGCGCACATCCCCGCGAAGCGAGGTTCGGGCGGCGATTGCGCCGCTTTTCATCGCGATCCCCGAACGGCGAACCGGTAGCGTTCACCTTGAGCGCGGGCAATCCTCCCTCCACACATCCACCAATCCCCGATGCGATCTCCGACCAGCGTGCAACGGTCCCGGTCCAGAGCGGTCGCCTCGCGCGAGGACGCGGGCCGATGATCGAGATCGACGGCGACGACGGCGCGCGCGACGATCCCACCGTGTGGGAGGCCGGCGCACCGTCCGGACCCTCCGCGAAGCGCCGCCAGGGCGTGCTCGCGCGCCTCGCACGCTCGCTGAAGGTGCGGCTCGCGGTCACCGGCGGGCTCATCGCGGGCGCGTCGATGGCCGGGATCGTGATCGCCGCGCTCCAGGTCGTCGAGCAGCAGGTCGTCGACGCCCGCCTGCACGAGGACGTCCTCGAGGCCCGGCGCGTGGCCAGCGTCGTCGAGTCCAGGCTGGACGTCCTGCGGCGCGCGATCCGCGGCGCGGCCGAGCCGGTCGAGGACTCCGAGGAGGCGATGCACCTGCTCGCGTCGCGCCGCGACCTGCTGTCGCTGTTCGACGCCCTGTTCGTCGCGTCCGCGCAGGGCCGCTACCTCGCGTACCTGGACCGCGACGGCTTCCACCCCGCGTCGCGCGGGATGGCCGACCTCGGGTATTTCCGCGAGGCCCTGGAGTCCGTGGTGCCGATCGTCTCGCCCCCGACCCAGGGACAGGTCTCGCTGCGGCCCAGCCTGCAGATCGTGTTCGCGTCGCGCTCCGACGAGGGCCGGCCGGTGTCGGTCTTCGGCGGATCGCTGACGCCCGAATCGCGCTCGGCGTTCGCCGACCTGACGCGCCGCCAGGAGGGTTCGTCCGCGCTGACGATCATCGTCGACCGCGACGGCGTGGTGGTGTCGCACCCGGATCACGAGCGCGTGCTCGAGCCGGTCTTCGCGCTCCAGGGCGTCGCGGCGGCGCTCCCCTCGCCCGAGAGCCTGCCGTCGCGGCGAGGCACGGCGTCGCTCGTCGAGCGGCAGCCCGGTGCGATCGTGTCGGCCGCGGCGGTGCCCGGCTCGGGCTGGAACGTGCTGCGCGTCACGGACGACACCGTGCTGCTCGCGGAACTGACCCGGCTGCGCCGGATCGCGCTCGGCAGCTCGGCGGCGATCGCGCTCGTGGCGGGCGCGCTGCTGTTCTGGGTCTCGTGGCGGCTGCTCGGGCCGATGCGCCAGCTGCAGAGGCGGGCGCAGGCGATGCTCACGGCGTCGGAGAACGTCGACACCGGGTGGCCCGACGGCGCCGACGAGATCGGAGAGCTCTCGCGCGTGTTCCGGCACATTCTTCGCGAGCGCGAGGCGATGTCCGCGGCGAGCGTCGAACTGCTCGCCCGGATGCAGGCGATCCTGCTGAACTCGCCGGTGGGCATCGCGTTCTCGCGCGAGCGCCGCCTCGAGATGGCCAGCCCCTCGCTGTGCCGGCTGCTCGGCTACACGGCATCCGAGATCTGCGGCATGCCGGCGCGGCGCATCTACGCGAGCGAGAGCGCCTACCGCGAAGTCGGCGAGCACGCGCAGCGGACCTTTCCCGGCGGAGGAACCGTCGAGCACGAGGTCCGCCTGCTGCGCAAGGACTCGACCGAATTCTGGGGCAAGCTGCGCGGAAGCGCGGTCGACGCGACGGACCCGGCCGCCGGGACGATCTGGATCATCGAGGACGTCTCGCAGGCGCACGAGCTGCGCGAGCGCCTGAGCTGGACCGCGACCCACGACGCCCTGACCTCGCTGGTGAACCGGCGCGAGTTCGACGCGCGCCTGCGCGACGCGCTCGCGCGCCCGGATCGCGGCCCGCTGTGCGTGCTCTTCCTGGACCTGGACCGGTTCAAGGCCGTCAACGACACCGGCGGGCACGCCGCGGGCGATCGCGTGCTGGTCGACGTGGCACGGCTTCTCGAGGCCGGGGTTCGCGCCACCGACACCGTGGCGCGGCTGGGCGGCGACGAGTTCGCGCTCATCCTGGGGAACTGCGCGCAGGCGGACGGGCAGCGCGTGGCCGAGCAGCTCAGGCGCGCCGTCGACGAGTATCGCCTGCGCTGGCAGGACGAGGCGTTCCAGGTCGGCGCGAGCGTCGGTCTGTTCGAGTGCGGACCGGACGTGACCGACGTCGCCCGGGCCATCGAGGCCGCCGACCGTGCGTGCTACGCGGCCAAGCGCGACGGCCGCAACCGCGTTTCTTCGTATTCGGCCGACTCGCCGCGGGAACACGCCACCGGCGACGCGCCCGGGCCCGAGCCGATCGCCTGCACCTGAGCGTCCGGCGGCGCCGCGCCCGAAGTCGTCGGGGTGCGAAAGCGCGGTAAAATCAAAGGTTTGCGCACGGGTCCGTTCGGCGACCGTGCCGCCACCTCCAGCGTCCCCGCCACCATGCAAGAAAAGTACGACGCCCGCGCGGTCGAGTCCGCCGCGCAGCAGCACTGGAACGAAATCGACGCCTACCGCGCCGTCGAGCACGACCCGCGCTTCCCGAAAGGCAAGTTCTACGCGTGCTCGATGCTGCCGTACCCGTCGGGCAAGCTGCACATGGGCCACGTGCGCAACTACACGATCAACGACGTCATGTACCGGCACCTGCGCATGAGCGGGTACAACGTGCTGATGCCGATGGGCTGGGACGCGTTCGGCCTGCCCGCCGAGAACGCCGCGATGAAGAACGGCGTGGCGCCGGCGAAGTGGACGTACGAGAACATCGCCTACATGAAGAAGCAGATGCAGGCGATGGGGCTGGCCATCGACTGGTCGCGCGAGATCGCCGCCTGCGACCCGAACTACTACAAGTGGAACCAGTGGCTGTTCCTGCAGATGCTCGAGCGCGGCATCGCGTACCGCAAGACGCAGGTCGTGAACTGGGACCCGGTCGACCAGACCGTGCTCGCCAACGAGCAGGTCATCGACGGGCGCGGCTGGCGCACCGGCGCGGTCGTCGAGAAGCGCGAGATCCCCGGCTACTACCTGAAGATCACCGACTACGCGTCCGAGCTGCTCGAGCACGTCGAGAACCGCCTCGACGGCTGGCCCGAGCGCGTGCGCACGATGCAGTCGAACTGGATCGGCCGCTCGGTGGGCGTGCGCTTCGCGTTCCCGCACGAGATCCGCGACGCGAACGGCACGCTCGTCGGCGACGGCCGCATGTACGTGTTCACCACGCGCGCCGACACGATCATGGGCGTGACCTTCGTCGCGGTCGCGCCCGAGCACCCGCTGGCCACCGTGGCCGCCGCGCGCGACGCGAAGGTCGCCGCGTTCGTCGACGAGGCGCGCCGCGGCTCGGTGATGGAGGCCGACCTCGCCACGATGGAGAAGAGCGGCGTTCGCACCGGGCTCACGGTGAGGCACCCGCTCACCGGCGCCGACGTCGACGTCTGGGTCGGCAACTACGTGCTGATGTCGTACGGCGACGGCGCGGTGATGGGCGTTCCCGCGCACGACGAGCGCGACTTCGCGTTCGCGCTCAAGTACTCGCTGCCGATCCGGCAGGTCGTCGACGTCGGCGGCCAGGCGTTCTCGGACAAGGCGTGGGCGCCGTGGTACGAGGACAAGGCGACCGGGCGCTGCGTGAACTCCGGCAAGTACGACGGCCTCGCGTACGAGCCCGCCGTCGACGCGATCGCCGCCGACCTCGGCGCGCTCGGCCTGGGCGAGAAGAAGGTGCAGTGGCGCCTGCGCGACTGGGGCATCTCGCGCCAGCGCTACTGGGGCACGCCGATCCCGATCATCCACTGCGAGACCTGCGGCCCGGTGCCGGTGCCCTGCGCGGACCTGCCCGTGAAGCTGCCCGAGGACCTCGTGCCCGACGGCAGCGGCAATCCGCTGGCGAAGGACGAGCGCTTCCTCGCGTGCACGTGCCCGAAGTGCGGCAAGCCCGCGCGGCGCGAGACCGACACGATGGACACCTTCGTCGACTCGTCGTGGTACTACATGCGCTACTGCTCGCCCGACGCGGCGGGCTCGATGGTCGACGCGCGCAACGACTACTGGATGCCGATGGACCAGTACATCGGCGGCATCGAGCACGCGGTGCTGCACCTGCTGTACGCGCGCTTCTGGACCAAGGTCATGCGCGACATCCCCGGCGCGTTCCCCGGGGACGCTGCGCGCGGGCTGGTGAAGTTCGACGAGCCGTTCACGCGCCTGCTGTGCCAGGGGATGGTGCTCAACCACATCTACCAGCGCAAGAACGAGCGCGGCGGCATCGAGTACTTCTGGCCCGACGAGGTCGAGAACGTCTTCGGCGACGACGGCCGCATCGCGGGCGCGAAGCTGAAGTCCGACGGCAGCGCGATCGACTACGCCGGCGTCGGCACGATGTCGAAGAGCAAGAACAACGGCGTCGACCCGCAGGAGCTCATCGACCGCTACGGCGCCGACACCGCGCGCCTGTTCGTCATGTTCGCGAGCCCGCCGGAGCAGACGCTCGAGTGGTCGGGCGCCGGCGTCGAGGGCGCGCACCGCTTCCTGCGCCGGCTGTGGGCGTACGGGCACGCGCAGTCGGCGCGCCTGGCCGCCGACGCCGCGCCGCCGGACGCCGCCGCGCTCGCCCCCGCGCACAAGGCGCTGCGCCGCGAGATCCACACGGTGCTCAGGCAGGCCACGTACGACTACCAGCGGCTGCAGTACAACACCGTCGTGTCGGCCGCGATGAAGATGCTCAACGCGCTGGAGTCCGCGAAGCTGCCCGAGGGGCCGGCGTCCGCCGCCACCGTGCGCGAGTGCCTGTCGATCCTGCTGCGCGCGCTGTACCCGGTGGTGCCGCACGTCACGCACGCACTGTGGACGCAGCTCGGCTACGCCGCCGCGCACGGCGACCTGCTCGACGCCCCCTGGCCGCAGGTCGAGGAGTCCGCGCTCGCGCGCGACGAGATCGAGCTGGTGCTGCAGATCAACGGCAAGGTGCGCGGCGCGGTGACGGTGCCGGCCGATGCCGATCGCGCGGCGATCGAGGCGGCCGCGCTCGCGAGCGACGCGTTCGCGCGCCACGCCGAGGGGCGCGCGGCGAAGAAGGTCGTGGTCGTGCCCGGCCGGCTGGTCAACGTGGTGGTCTAGTGCCCAGGCCCGCCGTCCGCGTGCCGCCCGTGCGTCCGCTGCCTGCCTCGGCGAGCGGGCGGCGGCGTCACCTGGGCGCGCTGGTCGCGCTCGCCGCGAGCGCGTCCGGCTGCGGCTTCCAGCTGCGCGGCTCGGCGGGGCTGCCGTTCAGGACGCTGTACGCCGGTTTCCCGCCCACGTCCGCGATCGGCGCCGACTTCCGCCGCCTGGTGCGCATCTCGGGCGAGACGCAGCTCGTCGAGCGCCCCGACGCCGCGGAGGCGCGGCTCGAGGTGCTCGGCGAGTCGCGCGAGAAGGAGATCGTCGGCTTCTCGAGCACCGGACGCCCGCGCGAGTACCAGCTGCGCCAGCGCTTCGTCTTCCGGCTGCTCGACGCCAGGGGACAGGAGCTGATCGCGCCGACCACGCTGCTGCTGCGCCGCGAGATCAACACCACCGACACGCAGATCGTCTCCAAGGAGCAGGAAGAGGCGCTGCTGTACCGAGAGATGCAGACCGACGTCGTGCAGCAGCTGCTGCGCCGGCTGGCTGCGGTGAAGCGCCCGGGGGCGTGACGTGACCCTGCACGAGCACGGCGGCCGGGCCCGAGACGCCCGCGGGGAGCGCTGACGTGCAGGTGCGCGCCGACGCACTGGCCGCAGCGCTCGACCGGCGCCTGCCGCCGCTGGTGTGGGTGCACGGCGACGAGCCGCTGCTCGCGATGGAGGCCACCGACCTCGCGCGCGCGAGGCTGCGGGCCTCGGGCGTCGTCGAGCGCGAGGTGCTCGTGGTCGACCGCAGCTTCAAGGTGCCCGAGCTGCTCGCGCACACGCAGGCGATGTCGCTGTTCGCGTCCAGCCGGCTGATCGAGCTGCGGATGTCGGCCAAGCCGGGCAAGGAGCTCGGCGCCGCGCTCGCCGACGCCGTGGCCACGCTCGACGACGCCACCCGGCTGCTCGTGTCCAGCCCGCGACTGGACCGCGCCACCACCGAGTCCGCGTGGTTCGTCGCGCTCGAGCGCCACGCGCTCGTCGTCGCGATCGTCCCCGTCGAGCGCGCGCAGCTGCCGCAGTGGATCGGCCAGCGGCTCGCGCGCCAGAAGCAGCGCGCGAACATCGAGACGCTGCGCTTCCTCGCCGAGCGCGTCGAGGGCAACCTGCTCGCCGCGCACCAGGAGATCGCCAAGCTCGCGCTGCTGTTCCCCGAAGGCGAGCTGCCCGACGACGAGGTGCGCCAGGCGGTGCTCAACGTCGCGCGCTACGACGCCTTCGACCTCGCCGGCGCGATGCTCGCCGGCGACGCCGCGCGCGTGCTGCGCACCCTCGACGGCCTGCGCGCCGAGGGCGAGGCCGAGCCGCTGGTGCTGTGGGCGCTCGCCGACGCGCTGCGCAACCTCGCGCGGCTGGCCGAGGCGCGCGACGCCGGCCGGCCGGCCTCGACGATGATGCGCGAGCTGCGCATCTTCGGCCCGCGCGAGCGCCTGTACGAGCTCACGCTCGCCCGCCACTCGACCGCCGCGCTGCACGCGGCGCTGCGGGAGGCCGCGAGGATCGATAGAATCATCAAGGGGCTCGTGCGAGACGACGCCTGGAGCGCGATGGCCGCGCTCGCCGCGTCGGTCGCGGGCGCCCCGGCACTGCCTCAACCGAGCGAGCCCTGACGTGGACATCCGCCCCCTCGACATCCCCGCCTACGTCGCCGACGTGGGCCGCCGCGCGCGCGCCGCGAGCCGAGCGATGGCCAAGGCGTCCACCGCCGCCAAGGACCGCGCGCTGCTGGCCACCGCGGCCGCGATCCGCCGCGACGCCGCGTCGCTGCAGGCGGCCAACGCGCGCGACCTCGACGCCGCGCGCGCCGCGGGCCAGGACCCGGCCTTCGTCGACCGGCTCGCGCTCACCGACAAGGTCGTCGAGTCGATGGCCGCGGGCCTGGAGCAGATCGCGCGCCTGCCCGACCCGATCGGCGAGATCACCGACCTGCGCTTTCGCCCCACCGGCATCCAGGTGGGCCGCATGCGGGTGCCGCTGGGCGTGATCGGGATCATCTACGAGTCGCGCCCGAACGTGACCATCGACGCCGCGGGCCTGTGCATCAAGTCCGGCAACGCCACCATCCTGCGCGGCGGCTCCGAGGCGATCCACAGCAACCAGGCGCTCGCCGCGCTGATCCGCGAGGGCCTGCGCGAGGCCGCGCTGCCGGAGGACGCCGTGCAGGTGATCGAGACCACCGACCGCGCCGCGGTCGGTGTGCTGATCTCGAGCCCGCAGTGGGTCGACGTGATCGTTCCGCGCGGCGGGAAGTCGCTCACCGAGCGCATCTCGCGCGAGTCGAAGGTGCCGACGATCAAGCACCTCGACGGCATCTGCCACGTGTTCGTCGACGCCGCGGCCGACCTCGAGCGCGCGATCCGCATCGCCGACAACGCCAAGACGCAGCGCTACTCGCCGTGCAACACGATGGAGACGCTGCTCGTCGCCGACGCGATCGCGCAGCGGCTGCTGCCCCCGCTGGGCCGGATCTACGCGGACAAGGGCGTCGAGCTGCGCGGCGACGCGCGCACGCGCGAAGTGCTCGGCGCCGCCGGGATCGCGTGCGTCGAGGCCACCGAGGACGACTGGCGCACCGAGTACCTGGCGCCGATCCTGTCGATCCGCGTCGTCGCCGGCCTGGACGACGCGATCGAGCACATCAACACCTACGGCTCGAACCACACCGACGCGATCGTCACCGAAGACCATTCGGCCGCGATGCGCTTCCTGCGCGAGGTCGACTCCTCGTCCGTGATGGTCAACGCCTCGACGCGCTTCGCCGACGGCTTCGAGTTCGGGCTCGGTGCCGAGATCGGCATCTCCACCGACAAGCTGCACGCGCGCGGGCCCGTGGGGCTCGAGGGCCTGACGTCGCTGAAGTTCGTGGTCCTGGGCTCGGGCCAGGTGCGCACGTAGTCGTCCGGGCCCGGCGCGCGCCGGGTCCGCCCCTGTCTCGCGCCGCGCCGGCGGCGCCCCAACCCCGCAGCGAAACCGCACCGATGAAATCGATCGACTACTTCCTCGTCCCCCAGTCCCCCTGGGCCTACCTGGGCCACGCACGCCTGGCCGAGATCGCGGCGCGCCGCGGCGCCGCCGTCGTCGTGCGCCCGATGGACCTCGGGCGGATCTTCCCGCTCTCCGGCGGCCTGCCGCTGGGCAAGCGCGCGCCGCAGCGCCAGTCGTACCGGCTGGTCGAGCTCGCGCGCTGGTCGACGTTCCTCGGCATGCCGCTGAACGTGCACCCGAAGTTCTTCCCGGTCGCCGGCGACGACGCCGCGCGCTGGATCGTCGCCGCGCGCGCCGCCGGCGGCGACGCCGCCGCGATGCGGATGGCGGGCGGGCTGCTCGCCGCGGTGTGGGCGCAGGAGCGCGACATCGCCGACCCCGCGACGCTGGCCGCGATCGCCCGCGAGCAGGGGCTGGACGCCGCCGCGCTCGCCGCGGGCGCGCTCGCCCCCGCGGCGCAGGAGGAGTACGACCGCAACACGCAGGCCGCGACCGACGCGCAGGTCTTCGGCGCGCCGTGGTACGTCTACCGCGGCGAGCCGTTCTGGGGCCAGGACCGCCTCGAGTTCCTGGACCGCGCGCTGGGCGCGAATTGAGCGCGGGACGGCGCCCCGGAAAGGCGGCCGGGCCGTGGTCGGCCGCGAGCGCCTTCGTCGCCGCGGGCCCGGCCCCGTCGCCGCCGTCCGGATCGACCTACTTCGCAACCTGCCCGCGCGGCCTCGAGCAGCCGCTCGCCGCCGAGCTGCGCGCGATCGGCGCGCGGGTCGACGCCGTCTCGGCCGCGGGCGTCGCGTTCAGCGGCGACCGCGCGATCGGCTACCTCGCGAACCTGCACTCGCGCATCGCGAGCCGCGTGCTGCTGCGCCTGGCGTCGGGCCGCTACCGCGGCGACGACGACCTGTACCGGCTCGCGACGCGCTGCGAGTGGGAGCGGTACTTCGACGCGTCGATGACGCTGCGCGTGGACGTGAGCGCGATCCGCTCGCCGCTGCGCAGCCTGAACTTCGCGACGCTGCGCGTGAAGGACGGCATCGTCGACCGCTTCCGCGCGCGCACCGGCGAGCGCCCGTCGATCGACACCGAGCGTCCGCAGGTGCGCGTGTACGCGTTCATGCTCGAGCGCGAGGCGACGCTCTACCTCGACCTCTCCGGCGAGCCGCTGTTCAAGCGCGGCTGGCGCGCCGACCGCGACGACAAGGGCGAGGCGCCGCTGAAGGAGAACCTCGCCGCCGGCCTGATCGCGCTGTCGGGATGGACGCCGGGCACGCCGCTCGCGGACCCGTTCTGCGGGTCCGGCACGATCCTGATCGAGGCGGGCCAGATCGCGGCCGGCATCGCGCCGGGGCTGTCGCGGGGCTTCGGCTTCGAGGCGCTGCTCGACCACGACGCGGCGCTGTGGGCGGGCCTGCGCGCCGACGCCGTCCGCCGGGTCCAGGCGGGCGCGGCGCGCGCGAGCGCCGCGCCGATCGCCGGCTCCGACGCCGACCCGCGCGCGATCGAGCAGGCGCGCCGCAACGCGCAGCGTGCCGGCCTCGCGCCGGACGCGCTCGCGCTGCGCTGCTGCGACGTCCTCCAGGCGCGCGCGCCGGGGCCCGCACCCGGCGTCGTCGTGACGAACCCGCCGTACGGCGAGCGGCTGGAGCTGCGCGCCGCCGGCTCGCCCGACGCCGCGTGGGGCGAGGTCGGGCGCGTGCTCAAGCGCGAATTCGCCGGCTGGAAGGTGTTCGTGCTCACGTCCGACGCGCGCCTGCCGGCGCACCTGGGCATGAAGGAGAAGCGGCGCGCGCCGCTGTACAACGGCGCGATCGAGTGCCGGCTGTTCGGCTTCGAGATCTTCGCGCGGCGCGAGGATTCCCCCGCACCGGCGCCGGCGGCCTGAGCGCGAGCCGCGCGGCCGGGCCGCGCCGCCGCGCTACTTCAGCACGTCGAGGTGCTCGAGACCGCGCGTGAGGTCGCGGTCGGAGTGCTTGCTGTTCAGCTTGATGTTCAGGCGCAGGTCGTTGACCGAGTCGGCGTTGCGCAGCGCGTCCTCGTAGCCGATCTTGCCGGCCTCGTACAGGTCGAACAGCGCCTGGTCGAAGGTCTGCATGCCGAGCTCGCGGCTCTTCTTCATGATGTCCTTGATCGTCCCGACCTCGCCCTTGAAGATCAGGTCGGCGATCAGCGGCGAGTTCAGCATCAGCTCGACCGCGGGCACGCGCCCCTTGCCGGCGGCCATCGGGATCAGGCGCTGCGAGATGATGCCCTTCAGGTTCAGCGACAGGTCCATCAGCAGCTGCTGGCGCCGCTCCTCGGGGAAGAAGTTGATGATGCGGTCGAGCGCCTGGTTCGCGCTGTTCGAGTGCAGCGTCGCCACGCACAGGTGGCCGGTCTCGGCGAACGCGACGCCGTGCTCCATCGTCTCGCGGTCGCGGATCTCGCCGATCATGATCACGTCGGGCGCCTGGCGCAGCGTGTTCTTCAGCGCGACCGCCCAGCTCTCGGTGTCGACGCCGACCTCGCGGTGCGTGACGATGCAGTTCTTGTGCGGGTGAACGAACTCGACCGGGTCCTCGATCGTGACGATGTGCCCGTAGCTGTTCTCGTTGCGGTAGCCCATCATCGCGGCGAGCGTGTTCGACTTGCCCGAGCCGGTCGCGCCGACGACGATGATCAGCCCGCGCTTGGTCATCGCGAGGTCCTTCAGGATCGAGGGCAGCTGCAGCTGCTCCACCGTCGGGATCTCGGACTTGATCGTGCGCAGCACGATCCCCACGCGGCCCTGCTGCATGAACGTGTTCACGCGGAAGCGCCCGATGCCGGTCGGGCTGATCGCGAAGTTCACTTCCTTGTGCGCCTCGAACTCCGCGGCCTGGCGGTCGTTCATCAGCGCGCGCGCCAGCTCGATCGTGTGCTGCGGCGAGAGCGGCACGTTCGAGACCGGGCCCAGCTTGCCGTCGATCTTGAACGCGGGCGGGAAGTCCGCGGTCAGGAAGAGGTCGGAGCCGTTGCGCCCGACCATCAGGCGCAGCAGGTCGTGGAGGAACTTGGAGGCCTGTTCTCGTTCCATGGTGCTATCTCCGGGGAGTTCTCGCTCGAGCCTGCGTTCGGATCTTCCTGGGCAATGGGGTCAGCCCGGGAAGTTCTCCTTCACCTGCGCCGCGTTGCGCGCCTCGGCCATGGAGATCTGGCTCTTGCGCACCAGGTCCGCCAGGCACTGGTCGAGCGTCTGCATGCCGAGCGCGGCGCCGGTCTGGATCGCGGCGTTCATCTGCGCGACCTTGTTCTCGCGGATCAGGTTGCGGATCGCGGGCGTGCCGACCATGATCTCGTGCGCCGCGAGCCGGCCGCTGCCGTCCTTGGCCTTGAGCAGCGTCTGCGAGATCACCGCGCGCAGCGACTCCGACAGCATCGAGCGCACCATCTCCTTCTCCGCCGCCGGGAAGACGTCGACGATCCGGTCGATGGTCTTGGCCGCCGACGACGTGTGCAGCGTTCCGAACACGAGGTGGCCGGTCTCGGCCGCGGTCAGCGCCAGCCGGATCGTCTCGAGGTCGCGCAGCTCGCCCACCAGGATCACGTCCGGGTCCTCGCGCAGCGCGGAGCGCAGCGCGTTCGCGAACGAGAGCGTCTGCGGCCCGACCTCGCGCTGGTTGATCAGGCAGCGCTTGGACTCGTGCACGAACTCGATCGGGTCCTCGACGGTGAGGATGTGACCGTACAGGTTCTCGTTGATGTAGTTGATCATCGCCGCGAGCGTGGTCGACTTGCCCGAGCCCGTCGGGCCGGTGACCAGCACGAGTCCGCGCGGCTGGTTCGAGATCTCGGCGAAGCTCTTGGGCGCCTTCAGCTCCTCGAGCGTGAGGATCTTCGACGGAATCGTCCGCATCACCGCGCCCGCACCGCGCTGCTGGATGAACGCGTTGACGCGGAAGCGCGCGAGGCCCGGGATCGCGAACGAGAAGTCGCACTCCAGGTTCTCCTCGTAGTCCTTGCGCTGCGCGTCGTTCATGATGTCGTAGATCATCCCGTGAACGTCGCGGTGCTCCATCGGCGGCAGGTTGATGCGCCGCACGTCGCCGTGCACGCGGATCATCGGCGGCAGCCCGGCCGACAGGTGCAGGTCGGAGGCCTTGTTCTTGACGGCGAAGGCGAGCAGCTCGGCGATGTCCATGCGTCAACTCCCGGTTCCGGTGGCCACGCCCGCGCGTCGCAGGCACGGGTCGTGCTCGCCCGATTCTCGATCGCCCCCCCGGACCCCGGGGCCGGGTCCCGCCGGACAGTAGAATCGAACGATGAACGGCGAATCCACGTTGTCGATGCGCTACGGCGCGCTGCGCGAGCGGATCGCCGCGGCCTGCCGCGCCGCGGGCCGCGCCCCCGGCGCGGTCCGGCTGCTCGCGGTCAGCAAGACCTTCGGCGCGCACGACGTGCTCGCGCTCGCGGCGCTCGGCCAGCGCGCGTTCGGTGAGAGTTATCTACAGGAAGCGCTGCCCAAGATCACCGGCTGCGCGAACGAACGGCCGGATCCGGGCCTCGAGTGGCACTTCGTCGGCCCGATCCAGTCGAACAAGACGCGCCCGATCGCCGAGACCTTCGACTGGGTGCACAGCGTCGAGCGCGAGAAGATCGCGCGCCGGCTGTCGGAACAGCGCCCGCCGGGGCGCGCGCCGCTGCAGGTCTGCGTGCAGGTCAACGTCAGCGGCGAGGCGTCCAAGAGCGGCTGTGCCCCGCAGGAGGCGCCGGCGCTCGCGCGCGCGATCGCCGCGATGCCGGGACTCGCCCTGCGCGGGGTGATGGCGATCCCGGAGCCGACCGACGACGTCGCCCGCCAGCGCGAGCAGTTCGCGAGGGTGCGCGCGGTGTTCGACGCGATCCGCGCCGGCGGGCTCGACGTCGACACGCTGTCGATGGGGATGTCGGACGACCTCGAGGCGGCGATCGCCGAGGGCGCGACGATCGTGCGGGTGGGGACGGCGCTGTTCGGGGCACGGCCGCGGGCGGCGACGGTGCCGGACGGCGCCTGAACTCGCGGTCGACCGTCCCGGGCGCACCAACACAAACGCCCCGCGTCGCGGGGCGTTGTCTCGACCGGTTCCAGCCTGTGCGCAGACCGGCCCGGCCTTCACCGGGCGCCTTCGGCGGCTCCCGGCGGACGGCGGCGCAGCGGGCGCCGCCGCGGCGAACTCAGGCCATCGCCTTGATGGCGGCGGCCAGGCGGCTCTTGGTGCGCGACGCCGAGTTCTTGTGGACGATGCGTTTGTCCGCGATGCGGTCGATGATGCTCTGCGACGCCTGCAGCGTCTTGGCGGCCGCGGCCTTGTCGCCCGCGGCGATCGCCTTGCGAACCGCCTTGATCGCGGTGCGCAGCGTCGAGCGCTGGCTCGAGTTTTGGGCATTGCGCACGACGGCTTGGCGGGCGCGCTTGCGGGCGGAGGCGATGTTGGCCATGCGAGAATCCTGTTCTGCCGGAGCCTCCCGCGGGCAACGCGCCTGCGCGGGAAACGCCTTCCGGCGTCCAAAATGTGGAAAGCCTTGAATAATAACCCAGATCGCCACGTTCGCACAATCCCGGGGGGCGCTTGAACCTCCTGGGCGCCGCGGCGACCGTCAGCGGCCTGACCCTGCTGTCGCGCATCACCGGCCTGCTGCGCGAGAACCTCACCGCCGCGATCTTCGGCGCGTCGGCGTACACCGACGCCTTCTTTGTCGCCTTCCGGCTGCCCAACCTGCTGCGCCGGATGTTCGCCGAGGGCGCGTTCTCGCAGGCCTTCGTGCCGATGCTCGCTCAGCTGCGCGCCGAAGGCGACGACGCCGCGACGAAGCGCACCATCGACACCATCGCCACGGCGCTGTTCTGGGCGCTGGTGGTGGTGAGCGCCGCCGGCGTCGCGGCCGCGCCGGCGCTGGTGTGGGCGATGGCGTCGGGGCTGGCGCGCGACGAGCGCGCCTTCGACGCCGCGGTCGTGATGACGCGCTGGATGTTCCCGTACATCCTGTTCATCTCGCTGGTCGCGCTGTCGGCCGGCATCCTGAACACCTGGCGCCGGTTCGCGCTGCCCGCGTTCTCGCCGGTGCTGCTGAACCTGTGCTTCATCGGCGCGGCGCTCGCGCTCGCCGACCGCTTCGACCCCCCGGTGTACGCGCTGGCGGCGGGCGTCGTCGCCGGCGGCATCGCACAGCTCGCGATCCAGGTGCCGGCGCTGCGCCGGCTCGGCCTGCTGCCGCGGATCGGACCGAGCGCGCTCGCCGCGTTCCGCGACGAGCGCACGCGCACGCTGATGGGCCGGATGGCGCCGGCGCTGGTCGGCGTGTCGGTCGCGCAGCTGAGCCTCGTGATCAACACGCACATCGCGTCGCGCCTCGCGCCCGGCGCGGTCTCGTGGGTCACGTACGCCGACCGGCTCATGGAGTTCCCGACCGCGCTGCTCGGCGTCGCGCTCGGCACCGTGCTGCTGCCGAGCCTGTCGCGGGCCGGCGCCCGGGAGCGCGCCGACGAGTTCAGCGGCCTGCTCGACTGGGGCCTGCGCCTGTCGGTGCTGCTGTCGCTGCCGTGCATGGTGGGGCTGGCGACGATGGCCGAGCCGCTGACGGCGCTGCTCTTCCACTACGGGCGCTTCGGGGCGCACGACGTCGCGATGACGCGTCTGGCGGTGATCGGCTACTCGGCGGGGCTGCTCGGGCTGATCGCGGTCAAGGTGCTCGCGCCCGGCTTCTACGCGCGCCAGGACACGCGCACGCCGGTGCGCATCGCGATCGTCGTGCTCGCGGGAACGCAGGCGCTGAACCTCGCGCTCGTGCCCGTGTTCGCGCACGCGGGGCTCACGCTGTCGATCTCGATCGGCGCCCTGGCCAACGCCGGGCTGCTGCTCGTGTGGCTGCGCCGTCACGGCGCGTACACGCCGCGCCCGGGCTGGGGGCGCTTCGGCGCGCGGGTGGTCGCCGCCAACGCGCTGATGGCGGCGGCGCTCCTCGCCGTCGCCGGCCGCTTCGACTGGGTCGCGCTGCGCGCTCAGCCGCTCGAGCGCGCGGCCCTCGTGCTCGGGATCGTCGCCGGCGCGGCCGCGATGTACGCGGCGACGCTCGCGCTGATGGGCGTGCGCCCGCGCGAGTTCCTGCGCCGCACCCAGGAAACAGGACCACGCGAACCGGAGAACCCATGAGAATCACCTTCATCGGCGGCGGCAACATGGCGGTGGCGCTGATCGGCGGGCTGCTCGGCCCGCACGGCGGCGACGCGACGATCGCGGTCGTCGAGCCGCTCGCCGCGCAGCGCGAGCTCCTCGCGCAGCGCTTCGGCGTCGCGGTGCACGCGCAGGCGAGCGCCACGGCGCTCGACGCCGACGTCGTCGTGCTCGCCGTCAAGCCGCAGCAGATGCGCGAGGTCGCGCTCGGGATCGCACCGTTCGTCGCCGGCCGGCTCGTGATCAGCATCGCGGCCGGGATCCGCGCGCGCGACCTCTCGCGCTGGCTCGGCGGGCACCGGCGCATCGTGCGCTGCATGCCGAACACGCCGGCCCTGATCGGCGCCGGCATCACCGGGCTGGCGGCGATGCCGGGGCTCGTCGCGGCCGACCGCGACGCCGCGCAGTCGGTGCTCGCCGCGGTCGGCGAGACGCTCTGGGTCGACGACGAGGCGGGGCTGGACGCGGTCACCGCGGTGAGCGGCAGCGGCCCGGCGTACGTGTTCTATTTCATGGAGGCGATGCACCGTGCCGCGCGCGAGCTCGGCCTGGACGACGCGCAGGCGCGCAGCCTCACGCAGGCGACGTTCGCCGGCGCGGCCCGGCTGGCGGCGGGTTCCGACGAGCCGCCGTCGGTGCTGCGCGAGCGCGTCACGTCCAAGGGCGGCACGACCGCGGCGGCGCTCGCGGTGATGGGCGAGCGCGGCGTGGCCGCGCACATCGTCGAGGCGCTGGGCGCCGCGTGCCGGCGCTCGGCCGAGCTCGGCGACGAGTTCGGCACGGACTGAGGCCGGGGCCTGCCGGTCGCTACGCCCGCGCCCGCGCCAGGATCGCCTGCGCGCGCAGCACGACCGGGCGGTCGACCATCTTGCCGTCGAGCTGGACCGCACCGGCCCCGCTCGCGGCGGCGTCGAGCACCCGCCGCGCCCAGTCGACCTCGGCCGCGGCCGGCGCGAGCGCGGCGTGGATCGCCGCGACCTGCTTCGGGTGGATGCACAGCTTCGCGCCGAATCCGCACGCGCGCGCCTGCGCGAGGTCGTCGAGCAGCGACGCGGCGTCGTCGATCGCGACCGTGACGCCGGCGATCGGGGACGCGATGCCCGCGGCGCGCGACGCGATCGCGATGCGGCACGCGGCGTGCAGCATCGCCGGGCCGTCGCCGGGCAGGTCGAGGTCGAGCGCGTAGTCGACCGTGCCGAACGCGATGCGCGCGACGCCCGGCGCGGCCGCGACCGCGTCGACGTCGCGCACGCCGCGCGCGGTCTCGACCAGCGCGATCAGCGACGCGCGCTCGCCGATCGCGTGGGCCGCGCGGGCGAGCTGCTCCGGGTCCTCGGCCTTCGGCAGCATCGCGGCGGCGAGCCCCGCGTCGCGCAGCATCCGCAGGTCGTCCGCGTGCCAGGACGTCGATTCGTCGTTGACGCGCACCCAGACCTGCGGGGCGCCCGCGCCCGGCACGCCGGCGTCGCCGCCCGCCTCGGCGTCGCCCGGGCCGGCCCCGGCTCGAACGCCGCTCGCACGCGCTCGCGCCCACGTTCCGACGTGCTCGCGCGCACGCGGCTTGTCGGCCGGTGCGACCGCGTCCTCGAGGTCGAGGATCACCGCGTCGGCGCCGCTCGCGAGCGCCTTGTCGAAGCGCTCGGGCCGGTTGCCGGGAACGAACAGGTAGGTTCGCGGCAGGCTCACCGTGACGCCTCTGCGCCGACGCGCTCGATCTCGACCGTGGCGTCCATCGTCAGCCAGCCCTCGTGGTCGCGCCCCCACAGCTTCACGGTGCGGCCGTCGGGCTGGGGATCGCCGCACACGAAGAACGGTTGCGTGTCGATCGTCGGGCGAACCGCGCGGAAGTCGAAGCGCGTCACGCGCACGTCGGGCATCCGGCGCCGCAGCAGGTCGACGAGCAGCGTCGCGATCAGCGGCCCGTGGACGACCAGGCCCGTGTAGCCCTCGACCCCGGTCGCGTACGGACGGTCGTAGTGGATCCGGTGGCCGTTGAACGTGAGCGCGGAATAGCGGAACAGCAGCACCGGGTCGGGCACGACGCGCCGCTCCCACGCGCTCGCGGCGGGCGCCGCCTTCGGCGGCGGCGGGGCGTCGCCGGGCTGCGCGGCCTCGCGATAGACGATGTCCTGCGTCTCGCTCAGGGCGACGGCGGCCGAGCCGTTGCGGCGCAGTTCGTGGCCGACCTTCACGAACACGAGCGTGCCGGTGCGGCCGGACTTCTGCGTCACGTCGATGATCGTCGAGGTGCGCTCGACGCGGTCGCCGACGCGCAGCGGCTCGACGATGCGCATCTCGCTGGCGGCCCACATGCGCCGGGGCAGCGGCACCGGCGGCAGGAAGCCGCCGCGCTTCGGGTGGCCGTCCGGGCCGATCTCGGCCTGCGGCGCGGTCGGCAGGAAGTACAGCCAGTGCCAGGGCACCGGCAGCGGCGTGCCGTCCGCGGGGCGCTCGACCGGCCAGTCCAGCGTCGCCGACAGCGCGGCGAGCGGCGTCGCGCCGACCACGTCGACCGCGGTCTCGCGACGGCCGATCCACTCTTTGAAGTCCATCGTCGTGCCCCTTCTCGCCGGAATCCTCAGGGAATCCAGTACTCGAGCACCAGTCCGGCGAAGACCGCCGCGCCGAACCAGTTGTTGTGGTTGAAGGCCTTGAAGCAGCCCTCGCGCGTGCGCTCGCGGATCAGCGCGTAGTGATAGGCCGCGATCGCACCCGCGGCTGCCAGGCCGCCGTAATAGAACGCGCCGAACTCCTCGACCCAGCCCGCGAGCGCGAGCAGCAGGATCGTGGCCGCGTAGCAGGTCATCACCGCGGCGACGTCGGCCCGGCCGAAGGTGATCGCCGCCGTCCGGATGCCGATGCGCAGGTCGTCTTCGCGATCGACCATCGCGTACTCGGTGTCGTAGGCGAGCGCCCACGCGACGTTCGCGCCGAGCAGCAGCCAGGTCGTCGGCGTGAGGCGATCCTGGACCGCGGCGAACGCCATCGGGATCCCGAAGCCGAACGCCATGCCGAGGTAGGCCTGCGGGAGCGACAGGAAGCGCTTGGTGAACGGGTACGTGGCCGCGAGGAACACCGCGACGAACGCGAGGACCCAGGTCAGGCGGTTCATCGGCACGATCAGGAGCGCCGACAGCAGGCACAGCGCGACGAAGATCGCGAGCGCCTCCCACGGCCGGATCAGCCCCGCGGTGAGCGGGCGGTCGCGCGTGCGCTCGACGTGGCGGTCGAAGTCGCGGTCGGCGTAGTCGTTGATCGCGCAGCCGGCCGAGCGCATCAGCACGGTGCCCGCGACGAACACGAACAGCGTGTGGAGGTCGGGCTCGCCGTGCGCGGCGACCATCAGCGCCCACAGCGTCGGCCACAGCAGCAGCAGGATCCCGATCGGCCGGTGCAGTCGCACCAGCCGCCAGTACAGCTCCAGTCGGTTCGGGAGGGTCGAAGAACTCACTCGCAGACGGCCTCGTGCGCGCGGCGGACTCGCAGTCTAACGGGTTGGCGCGGCGAGGCGCGAACGCCCCGGAAAAAAGGACGCGCCCGGACACCGCGAGGGCGCCGGGCGCGGCGACGACGCGGGCGCCGCCTCGCGGCGGCGCCCTGCCGTGATCACTTCTTCGCTTCGGCCTTCTTCGCGTCGTCCTTCTTGTCGTCCTTCTTGTCGTCTTTCTTCGCTTCGCCTTTCGCCGGCTTCTCGGCCTTCTCCGATTTCGCCGCCTTCGGCTCGTCCTTCTTCGCGTCGGCCTTGTCGCCCTTGGCGGGCTTCCCGGACTTCACGGCCTTCTCGGCCTTGGGCTCGTCCTTCTTGGCGTCGCCCTTCGCGGCCTTCGGCTCGTCCTTCTTCGCGTCGGCCCTGGCGGCCTTGGGCTCCTCGGCCTTCGCCGCCTTGGGCTCGGCCGCCTTGGGCGCGGCGTCGGCCTTCGCGGGCTTGTCGGCCTTCTCGGCCTTCGCCGGGCGTGCGGACGCGCCGCCGCGACCGCCGACCGTCAGCCCGCCCTCGACCATCTTCTTCACGCTGGTCTCGCCGATGCCCTTGACGCGCGACGCGAGGTCGTTCACGTCCTTGAAGGGGCCGTTCTTGCGCTCGTCGACGATGCGCTGCGACAGCGCGGGCCCGATGCCCGGGACCGCGTCGAGCTCGGCCTGCGTCGCGGTGTTGGCGTCGACCGCCGCGAACGCGAAGCCGATGCTCGCGATGAAGGCGGCGATCGCCAGCAGGATTCTCTTCATGGGTGGTCCCTCCCAGGGACGGTGTGGGCTACGGGAAGACCCCGTGCGGCCTCAACGCCGCCCCGGGCGGCGCGGTTGACACCCGCGCCGCGTTCAGCCGCGCGCCGCGAGCCAGTCGACGTAGCGGCGCACGCCCTGCTGCACCGACATGAACGGCGCCGCGTAGCCGGCCGCGCGCAATTGCGTGATGTCGGCCTGCGTGAAGCTCTGGTACTTGCCCTTGAGCGCGTCCGGGAACGGGACGTACTCGACGAGCCCGCGCGCGACCAGTTCGGCCAGCGGCAGCGCGTGCTCGCCGGCGAGCGCGCGGTGCGCGTTGACGACCGTCGAGGCGACGTCGTTGAACGGCTGCGCGCGCCCGGTGCCGACGTTGAAGATGCCGCTCGCGCCCGGGTGGTCCAGGAAGTGCAGGTTCACCGCGACGACGTCGTCGACGTGGACGAAGTCGCGGCTCTGCTCGCCGGCGCCCCACCCGCCCCAGCCGTCGAACAGCCGCACGCGGCCCTCGGCGCGCCACTGGTGGTGGTTGTGGAACGCGACCGACGCCATGCGCGCCTTGTGCGACTCGCGCGGCCCGTAGACGTTGAAGTAGCGCAGGCCCACGACCTGGCCGCCGTCGGCGCGCGGGCGCGAGCGCACGACCTGGTCGAACAGGAACTTCGAGTAGCCGTAGACGTTGAGGGGGCGCTCGTGCTCGCGCGCCTCCACGAACCTGCTCGAGCCGCCGTAGACCGCGGCCGACGACGCGTAGACGAACGGGATCCTCCGCGCCTGCGCGTGCTCGAGCAGCGCGAGCGAGAAGCGGAAGTTGTTCTCCATCATGTAGCGCCCGTCGGACTCCATCGTGTCGGAGCACGCGCCCTGGTGCAGGATCGCCTCGACGTCGGGCAGCGACGCCAGCCGCGCGAGCAGGTCGCGCTTGTCGAGGTAGTCGGCGATCTCGCAGTCCACGAGGTTGTGGAACTTCTCGGCACGCTCGAGGTTGTCGACCGCGACGATGTCGGTGCGACCGCGCCGGTTCAGCGCGTGCACGAGGTTGCTGCCGATGAATCCGGCCGCGCCGGTGACGATGATCATGGGACGCAGGGCTCCACTGGGACGGGGCTTGCCGCGCGTCAGCGCGCGGGGGCGAAGAGCTCGTCGGGCGACACCGCGGCGGTGCCGAGCTTGCCGACGACGATTCCGCCGGCGCGGTTCGCGAGCCGCACCGCGTCGGCGACCGGGCGCCCCACCGCGAGCATCGACGCGATCACGGCGACGACGGTGTCGCCGGCGCCGGAGACGTCGTAGACCTCGCGCGCCTGCGCCTGCACGTGCAGGTCGCCGTCGTCGGAGAAGAGCGTCATGCCCTCCTCGGAGCGGGTCAGCAGCAGGTGGCGGATCTCGAGCGAGCGGCGCAGCGCGTGGGCGCGCGCGCGCAGGTCGTCTTCGTCGCGCCAGGTGCCGACCACCTGCCGCAGTTCGGCGCGGTTGGGCGTGAGCATCGTGACGCCGCGATAGCGCGAGTAGTCGTCGCCCTTGGGGTCGACGAGGACGGTGGTGCCGAGCTCGCGCGCCTTCGCGACGATGCCCTCGATCTGCGCGAGCCCGCCCTTGCCGTAGTCGGACAGCACGAGCACCTGGGCGCTGCGCAGGAGGTCTCGCACGCTGGCGAGCTTGCGCGCGAGCGTGTCCTCGCCGGGCGCCTGCTCGAAGTCGATGCGCAGCAGCTGCTGCTGGCGCCCGATCACGCGCAGCTTGATCGTCGTGGGCAGGAGCGGATCGCACGCGAGGTGGCAGTCGATGCCGATCTCGCCGGCGAGCTCGGCGATCCGCCGGCCGGGCTCGTCGTCGCCGACGACGCCCACGAGCGCGACGCGCGCGCCGAGCACCGCCGCGTTGCGCGCGACGTTCGCGGCGCCGCCCAGGCGCTCCTCGGCGCGCGTCACGCGCACCACCGGCACCGGAGCCTCCGGCGAGATTCGATGCACGTCGCCGAACCAGTAGCGGTCGAGCATCACGTCGCCGACGACGAGCAGGCGCGCGCCGGAGAAGTCGACGCGCCCGACGGCGTCCCGGACGCGGGGCCCGACGGCGGCGGCGGCGCCGGCCTCGTCGCGCGCGCACGCGGCGCTCGGTGCGCCGGAGGGATTCATTGCAGTGGTCACACGCGCTCCAGTTCCTCGGTGCGCTTGGGCGCGTAGGTGTCCCAGCGGCTGCAGCCCGGGCACTGCCAGTAGAACTGCCGCGCCTTGAATCCGCAGTGGGCGCAGACGAAGCGCGCGAGCCGCCGCGCCTGCGGTGCGATCAGCTTCTGCGTGAGCTCGATCTCGTCGCGCGCGCGCGCGTCCGCCCCCGCCAGCCTCAGCGCGAGCAGCTTCTCCAGCCCCAGCAGCGACGGCTGGCGGCGCAGCTCGCGCTCGGCCCACGCGAGCGCGGCCGCGGGCCCGCGCCGCTCGCCCAGCGCCTGGGCGATCGCGGCGAGCGTGTCCACGGACGGAGTGCGCTCGTGCACGCGCTCGAGCGTCTCGATGCCGAGCTCGGCGCGGCCGGCCGCGTCGTGCGCGCGCAGCCAGCCGCCCGCGACCAGCGCGAGATACGCCGGCTGGCGCTCGCCGAGCGCGCTCCACTCGCGCAGCGCGCCGTCGGGGTCGCCCTCGGCGAGCGCGAGCTCGCCGGCGAGCAGCCGCGCACGCGGGTGATCCGCGTCCGCGCGCAGCGCCGCGTCGAGCTCGCGGCGCGCGGTCTCGAGGCGGCCGGCCTCCTGCGAGGCGAGCGCCTGCGCGGCGAGCTCGCAGTGGAAGTGCGCGATCTCGCGGGCCTGCCCCTCGCCGGCGTCGCGCGCCATGCGCTGCGCGAGCTCGATCGCGAGCGGCCAGTCGCGCACCATCTGCGCGATCTCGAGCCGGTGCCGCAGGGCCGGCGCGCCGTAGCGCGAGCCGTCGAGCCGCACGAACGCGTCCTCGGCGCGATCGAGCAGCCCCGCCTTGAGGTAGTCCTGGCCCAGCTCGTAGAGCGCGTGCTCGCGCTGCGCGGCGTCGATGCCGCCGCGCTCGACGAGGTTCAGGTGCACGCGGATCGCGCGGTCGGTCTCGCCGCGGCGGCGGAACAGGTTGCCGAGCGCGAAGTGCAGCTCGATCGTCTCGGGGTCGAGCTTGACGACGTCGATGAACGCGTCGATCGCCTTGTCGGGCTGCTCGTTGAGCAGGAAGTTCAGGCCGCGGAAGTAGGCGTCGGGGAGCTGGCCGCCGGGGCGCGGCGCGTGCCTGAGGTCGACGCGCGCCGCGAACCAGCCCAGTCCGAAGAACAGCGGGATGGCCAGCAGCCACCAGGATTCGAATTCCATCGGCCGGGCCCGACGGTCAGGGACGCGTCAGCGGCTGGGCCGTCGCGGCGGGGCCGGGAACGTCGGGCGAAGGCGGCTGCGCGACGCCGCCCGTGCCGGACTTGGCCGCCACACGCGCCTCGCGGCGCAGGCGGCCGATCTCGCGGCGCTGGCGGAACAGCGTCGGCACCACGCCCAGCACGCCGAGCGCGACGCCGCCGGCGAAGAACACCAGCAGGAAGATCACGAGCGGTGCGCGCCAGACGAGGTCCTGCCCGAACAGGATGTTCAGGCCGAAGAACCTCAGCTCGGCCTTGTCGGTATTCGAGAGTGCGAACCCCAGCGCCGCCAGGAAGAGCAGGAACCGGAAGATCCAGGCGAGGATTCTCACGACTCGCCGATCTTGATCGCGGCGTCGACGCGTTCGCGCAGCTCCTTGCCGGGCTTGAAGTGCGGGACGCGCTTCTCGGGAACCAGCACCCGCTCGCCGGACTTCGGGTTGCGCCCGATGCGCGGCGGCCGGTGCGAGAGCGCGAAGCTGCCGAATCCGCGGATCTCGATGCGATGGCCTTCGGACAGCGTCTTGGCCATCGCGTCGAGGATCGTCTTGACCGCGAACTCGGCGTCCTTCGCGACCAGCTGCGGATAGCGTTCCGCGAGCCGGGCGATCAGCTCCGACTTCGTCATCGTGGGGGAACCGGCGGTGAGCTCTTCGTTTTCCACGGTGCGCGAGCGTCGGAGTCCGTTCGCTTACTGGTCCTTCTGGCTGTCGAGCTTGGCGCGCAGCAGCGCGCCCAGGTTCGTCGTGCCGGTGGCGGCACCGCTCTCGGCCTGCATGCGCTGCAGGGCCTCGGCGGTCTCGACGTTGTCCTTCGCCTTGATCGACAGGCTGATCGAGCGGTTCTTGCGATCGACGTTGATCACCATCGCCTCGACCTGCTGGCCTTCCTTCAGGATGTTGCGGGCATCCTCGACGCGGTCGCGGGAGATCTCCGACGCGCGCAGGTAGCCCTCGATGTCGCCGCCGAGGTCGACGACCGCGCCCCGCGGCTCGACGCTGCGGATGACGCCCTTGACCAGCGCGCCCTTCTCGTGCGTGCCCGCGTAGTTGTTGAACGGGTCGCCCTCGAGCTGCTTGACGCCCAGCGAGATGCGCTCGCGCTCGGTGTCGATGGCCAGCACGACCGCGTCGACCTCGTCGCCCTTCTTGAAGTCGCGCACGGCTTCCTCGCCCGGCTTGTTCCAGGAGAGGTCGGAGAGGTGGACCAGGCCGTCGATGCCGCCGGGCAGGCCGATGAACACGCCGAAGTCGGTGATCGACTTGATCGTGCCGCGGACCTTGTCGCCCTTGCGGTGGTTGTCGGAGAACTCCTCCCACGGGTTCGGGCGGCACTGCTTCATGCCGAGCGAGATGCGGCGGCGGTCCTCGTCGATCTCGAGCACCATCACCTCGACCTCGTCGTTGAGCTGGACGATCTTGCCGGGGTTGACGTTCTTGTTCGTCCAGTCCATCTCGGAGACGTGCACCAGGCCCTCGATGCCGGGCTCGATCTCGACGAACGCGCCGTAGTCGGTGATGTTCGTGACCTTGCCGAACATGCGCGTGCCCTGCGGGTAGCGGCGGCTGATGCCGACCCACGGGTCGTCGCCGAGCTGCTTGACGCCCAGCGAGACGCGGTTCTTCTCCTGGTCGAACTTGAGGACCTTGGCGGTGACTTCCTGGCCGACCGCGAGCACCTCGGACGGGTGGCGAACGCGCCGCCACGCCATGTCGGTGATGTGCAGCAGGCCGTCGATGCCGCCGAGGTCGATGAACGCGCCGTAGTCGGTGATGTTCTTGACCGTGCCCTTGACGATCGCGCCTTCCTGCAGCGTCTCGAGCAGCTTGGCGCGCTCCTCGCCCTGCGTGAGCTCGATGACGGCGCGGCGCGACAGCACGACGTTGTTGCGCTTGCGGTCGAGCTTGATGACCTTGAAGTCCATCGTCTTGCCCTCGTAGGGCGTCGTGTCCTTCACGGGGCGCATGTCGATCAGGGATCCGGGCAGGAACGCGCGGATGCCGTTGGTCATGACGGTCAGGCCGCCCTTGACCTTGCCGGTGATCGTGCCCGAGACCATCTCGCCGGAATCCAGCGACTTCTCGAGGTTGATCCACGCCGCCAGCCGCTTGGCGCGATCGCGCGACAGGCGGGTCTCGCCGTAGCCGTTCTCGAGCGAGTCGATCGCCACGGAGACGTAGTCGCCTTCCTTGACGTCGATCTCGCCGCGGTCGTTGTAGAACTCCTCGATGTCGATGTAGCTCTCGGACTTCAGGCCGGCGTTGACCACGACGAAGTTGTGATCGATGCGCAGCACCTCGGCGGTGATGACCTCGCCGGCGCGCATTTCCTGGCGCGACAGGGATTCCTCGAAGAGTGCGGCGAAACTTTCTTCAGCAGCGGGAGCAGCAGCAGTGTTCAATTGAGATATCCAGACTTGATAAACACGCCGGGGGATCGTCGCCGACCTGGCTTGTGCGCGGCGCGCATCGGCCCAGCGGAGTTCATGCCAACGCCCGCCCGTGCCGGGCCGGGAGGCACCGGGCCGCGGGAGAGCCCCTTGCGGCCGCCCCCTGCGCCCGCCTCGCGGACGGGATCAGGCGCCGGCCTCGCGCCGGTACGCGTCCAGCACCGCGGCCACCGTCTCGTCGATGGTCAGCGGCGTGGAATCGAGCACCAGCGCGCCTTCCGCGGGCCTCAACGGCGCGTCCGCGCGCTGGGTGTCGCGCGCGTCGCGAGCCTCGAGGTCCCGCAAAAGGTCGGCAAGGTTAGCAGAAAAGCCCTTTTCTATCAACTGCTTATGGCGGCGCGTCGCGCGCGCGCGCGCGCTCGCCGTCAGGTACACCTTGAGCACCGCGCCGGGGAAGATCACCGTGCCCATGTCGCGGCCGTCGGCGACCAGCCCGGGCGCGCGCGCCGCGGCGCGCTGCAGCCCGACGAGCGCGGCGCGCAGCGGCGGGTGCACCGCGATGCGCGACGCCGCCTCGCCGACCGCCTCGGCACGGATCGCGTCGGTGACGTCGTCGTCGCCGAGCGCGATGCGTCCGCCCTCGAAGCGCGGCGCGAGCCCGGCGGCGAGCGCGGCGAGCCCCGCGCCGTCGTCGAGGTCGCGGCCGGCGCGCAGCGCGGCGAGCGCGGCGATCCGGTACAGCGCGCCGGAGTCCAGGTAGTGCCAGCCCAGTGCCTCGGCGACCCGCTGCGCGATCGTTCCCTTGCCCGACGCGGTCGGGCCGTCGATCGCGATCACGGGCACGGTCTGGACGCCCGAACCGTCGGCCGCGTTCCCGGCGGCGCCCGCCCCGCCCGCGCTCATCGCGCAGCGCCCGCCCGCCGCCCGCCCGCGCTCACGCGTCGGTCTCCTCGACGCGCATGCCGGCGCCGCGCGCCAGCGCCGGGAAGCCGGGGAACGAGGTCGCGACGTTGACGGTGTCGCGGATCAGCACCTCGCCGCGGGCACGCAGCGCCGCGACCGAGAACGCCATCGCGATGCGGTGGTCGCCGTGCGACTCGATCGTCCCGCCGCCGAACGGCGCGGCCTCGCCGCCGCGGCCCTCGATGACCATGCCGTCGGGCGTGGGCTGCGCCGCCACGCCGAGCGCCGCGAAACCGTCGGCCATCACCGCGATGCGGTCGGACTCCTTGACGCGCAGCTCCTCGGCGCCGGTCACCACCGTGCGGCCCTGCGCGCACGCCGCGGCGACGAAGAGCACCGGGAACTCGTCGATCGCCAGCGGCACGAGCTCGGGCGGCACCGCGATGCCGCGCAGCGGCGCCGCGCGCACGCGGAGGTCGGCGACCGGCTCGCCGCCGACCTCGCGCGGGTTCACGAGCTCGAGGTTCGCGCCCATCAGGCGCAGGATGTCGAGGATGCCGGTGCGCGTGGGGTTCACGCCGACGTGCTCGAGGACGACGTCCGAGCCCGGGGCGATCGACGCGGCGACCATGAAGAACGCCGCCGAGGAGATGTCGGCGGGGACGTCGATGTCGGTGGCGCGCAGCCGCCGGCCGCCCTCGACGCTCACGCGCGCGCCCTCGCGCAGCACCGGGACGCCGAAGCCGGCCAGCATGCGCTCGGTGTGGTCGCGCGTGGGCGCGGGTTCGGTCACCGACGTGCGCCCGTTCGCGTACAGGCCCGCGAGCAGGATCGCGGACTTCACCTGCGCGCTCGCGACCGGCATGTCGTAGTCGATGCCTGTCAGCCCCTGCGACGCGTGGATGCGCACCGGCGGGCGGCCGTCGTTCGTGTCGATGCGCGCGCCCATGCGCGCCAGGGGGTCCGCGACGCGGCGCATCGGCCGGCGCGACAGGCTCTCGTCGCCCACGAGCGTGGACGCGAAGCGCTGGCCGGCCAGCAGCCCCATCAGCAGCCGCATCGCGGTGCCGGCGTTGCCGCAGTCGAGCGCGGAATCGGTGCCGGCGAGCCCGTCGACCCCGACGCCGTGCACCGTGACCCGGCCCCGGGACGGCCCCTCGATGCGCACGCCGAGCGCGCGGAAGACGTTCATCGTCGAGATCGCGTCCGCGCCCTCGAGGAATCCGGTGACGTGCGAGGTGCCGTCCGCGATCGCACCGAGCATGATCGAACGGTGCGAGATCGACTTGTCGCCGGGAACGCGGACGCGACCGCTCAGTGCGCCGCCGGGCCGGGCCCGGAAAGCATTGGACATGAAAAATTTCCTGTGCGGGAGCGGCCGCCTCACGCAAACTGGGGATCGATCGGCCGCCGAAGGTCGACGAACTGCCTCTGGCCGTCATTCTAGCGGGGGACAACGATGGTCACTGCGAACCGGGAAGACGCGGCGCTCGCCGGCACGGTGGGCAAGCTGCTGCGCCGGATCGCGCGCGGCGCGACGCTGACGCCGGCCCCGGAACCGGGCGTGCGCCGCGAGTGCCGCCCGCGCCAGCTCGACGACGCCGCGGTGGCGCTGCTCGAGCGGCTGCCGCCGCAGCTGCGCCTGACCGAGCTGCGCGGCGCGTATCCGCGGGTGCTCAACCGCGTCGCGCTCGCGTGGGACGACCCGCGCGCGTTCGATGCGCTGATCGACTCGCTTCTGATCGACGATCGCCCCGACCGGCAGGGCTTCCCGTTCGAGGTCGTGCGCGAGCTCGGCGAGCTGCGCCAGTACTACTTCTCGATGGTGCACCCGCGCCCGGCCGGGCGCTGAGCGCGACGCACCGCGCAAGGCTCGCCGAGGGCGCGGCCGGACTGCCGCGGGCGCGCGCAGCGCCGCTGATCGCCGCGCCTCCTACCCCGCCGCGCCGCTACCCCTTCGCGCCCCCGCCCCGTCGCGCCGCTACCCCGACGCGCCCCGGACCCGCGCCCAGCGAGCTAGCCGACACCGCGCCGCCAGGCGCTGGCCGCCTCGAAGCGGGCCCGCAGCGCGTCCCGGTCTGCGCGACGCAGCGCGTCGAGCACCGCGGCGAGCTCGCGCTCGAACGCCTGCGCGCACGCGAGCACCGGTTCGCGGTTGTCGAGCAGGATCCCCGCCCACAGGTCCGCGGACGACGCGGCGATGCGCGTGGTGTCGCGCAGCCCGGCCCCGGCGAAGCGCTGCGCGGTCTCGGCACGCTCGCCGGCGGCGATCGCGCCGCACAGCGCGAACGCCACCGCGTGCGGCCAGTGCGAGACCTCGGCGAAGAGCTCGTCGTGCGCCTGCACCGAGAGCTCGGTGACGCGCGCGCCGAACGCCGTCCAGAGCGCGCGCACGCGCTCGAGCGGACCCGCGCCGGTGGCAGGCTGCGGGCACAGCACGGTGACCGCGCGCTCGAAGAGGTCGGCGCGGGCCGCGTGCGGGCCGTGGCGCTCGCCGCCGGCGATCGGGTGGCCGGGGACGAAGCGCTCGAACGCGTCGCCGAGCGCGGCGCGCGCCGCCTCGACGGTGCTGCCCTTGGTGCTCGCGCTGTCGGTGACCAGCGCGTCGGCGGCGAGGTGCGGCGCGATGACCGGGAACAGCCGGCCGATCGCGGCGATCGGCGCGGCGAGCACGACGAGGTCGGCGTCGCGCACCGCGCGCGCGGCGTCGGGCTCGCAGCGGTCGACGAGCCCGATCGCGTGCGCGGTGCGCGCGTCCTGGCCGGGCGAGCTGCCGACGATCTCGCCGGCGAGCCCCGCGCGGCGCAGCGCCGCGGCGACCGACCCGCCGATCAGCCCCACGCCCAGGATCGCCGCGCGCCTGAAGGGCGCCGCGGCGCCGTCGTTCGCCACGACGGCGACGCCCGGGGCGCTCACGCGCGCCCGAGCGCCTTGGCGAGCGCGGCGAGGAAGGTCTCGTTCTCCTGCGGCAGCCCGATCGAGACGCGCAGCCACTGCGGCAGGCCGTAGCCGCCCACCGGCCGCACGATCACCCCCTGGCGCAGCAGGCTCTCGTAGACGGCGGCGCCGTTGCCGACGTGCACCAGCACGAAGTTGCCGTACGACGGCACGTAGCGCAGCCCCATCGCGTCGAACGCGGACTGCAGCCGCGCCAGGCCCTGCGCGTTGACCTCGTAGCTGCGCGCGAGGAAGGCCTCGTCGCCGAGCGCCGCGACCGCCGCGGCCTGCGCCATCGAGTTGACGTTGAACGGCTGGCGCAGCCGGTTGAGCAGGTCGGTGAGTTCGGGCTGCGCGAGTCCGAAGCCCACGCGCAGGCCGGCCAGCCCGTACGCCTTGGAGAACGTGCGCGAGATCAGCAGGTTCGGGTGGCGGCGCAGCCACTTCGTGGAGTCGAAGCGCAGCGCGGGCGCGAGGTACTCGTTGTACGCCTCGTCGAGGACCACGACGACGTCGGCGGGCACCTTCGCGAGGAACGCCTCGACCTGCGCGGCCGGCACGAAGGTGCCGGTCGGGTTGTTCGGGTTGGCCAGGAAGATCAGGCGCGTGTCCGGCTCGATCGCCGCGAGCATCGCGTCGAGGTCGTGGCCGAGGTCCTTCGCGGGAACGACGATCGCGCGCGCGCCGGTCTCCTGCGTGGCGAGCGCGTAGACCGCGAACGAGTGCTGCGCGTACATCGCGGACTCGCCCGGGCGCAGCACCGCGTGCGCGGCGAGCTCGAGGATGTCGTTGGAGCCGTTGCCCAGCGTGATCCAGTCGGCGGGGACGTCGTACTTGCGGCCGATCGCGCCCTTGAGGTCGAAGCCGTTGGAGTCCGGGTAGCGCGCGAGCTCGGCGACGCACGCGAGCATCGCGTCGCGCGCGCTGTCGGGCATGCCGAGCGGGTTCTCGTTCGACGCGAGCTTGACGATGCGCTCTTCCTGCAGCCCGTACTCGCGGGCCAGCTCGGAGATCGGCTTGCCGGCCTGGTAGGGCGCGATCTTGCGGACGTAGTCGGGGGCGTGGATGCTCATGGCGTCGGGGTTCCTGGAGGGATGTTGGGCGGGTGCGGCCGGGGCGCCGGCGGCGCGCTCGCGCCGCCCGCCCGCGGGCGGGCGTTCAGGCGGCGCGCGGGTAGGAGCCGGCGACCTTGAAGAACGCCGCGTTCGACTTCAGCTCGGCGAGCGCCGCGGCGACGGCGGGGTCGCGCTGGTGCCCGATGACGTCGATGTAGAAGTAGTACTCCCACGTGCCCTGGCGCGCCGGACGCGACTCGAAACGCTTCATCGAGACGCCGTGGCGCGCGAGCGGCTCGATCAGCGCGTGCACCGCGCCGGCGCGATCGGGCACCGACAGGATCAGCGAGGTCTGGTCGTCGCCGGAGCGGTCGCACTCGTAGCGGCCGACGATCGCGAAGCGCGTGCGGTTGTGCGGGTCGTCCTGGATGCCGGCCGCGACGACCTGCAGCCCGTAGCGGCTCGCGGCGACCTCGCTGGCGAGCGCCGCGGTGTGCGCGTCGAGCGACGCGAGCCGGGCGCCCTCGGCGTTGCTCGCGACCGGCACGCGCTCGAGCCCGGGGCAATTGCGGTCGAGCCAGCCGATGCACTGCGCGAGCGACTGCGCGTGCGCGCAGATGCGGGTGACGCCGTCGAGGGAGCCGCCGAGCGCGAGCAGGTTCTGGCGCACCGGCACCGACACTTCGCCGCAGATGCGCAGCGGCGACTGCAGCAGCAGGTCGAGCGAGCGGTTGACCGCGCCCTCCGAGGAGTTCTCGACCGGGGCCACGCCGAAGTCGGTGGTGCCGGCCTCGGTGGAGCGGAACACCTCGTCGATGCTCGGGCACGCGATCGCCTCGACGCCGCTGCCGAAGTGCGTGAGCAGCGCCTGCTCGGAGAAGGTGCCGGGCGGCCCGAGGTACGCGACGCGCTGGCGCCGCTCGAGCTCGCGGCACGCCGACATGACCTCGCGGTAGATCGCGGCGAGCGCGCTGCCCGGCAGCGGGCCGGCGCCGCGCGCCTGCACGCGCGCGAGCACCTGTGCCTCGCGCTCGGGCCGGTAGACCGGGGCGTCGACGAGCTTCTTGGCTTCGCCGACCTGCTGCGCGATGCTCGCGCGCCGGTTCAGGAGCTCGACGATCTGCGCATCGACGGCGTCGATGTCGCGACGCAGTTCGGCGAGGCGCGCATCGACGGCGGCGGCGTTCGCGGGGGTTTCGGACACGTCAAATTTCCCGACAGGCAGAACTGCGCATGTTAGCAAAGACGCCTGTGCACGAATCGGCCCGCCGTGATGCACGTCACGGGCGTACGGGCACGCGGCCGCTACATTGGCCTTCCCTCCGAGAACGACGAACGATCGCCCGCCCCATGCCCGCCCCGACCGCCCCGATCTCCCCCCCCGCCTCGAAAGCCGCGCGAGCGGCGCGCGCACTGGCCGCCGCCGCCGCGCTCTTCGCGCTCGCGCCCGGCGCGCACGCCGCGTTCGTCACGGTCGAGTTCACCGGCTTCCACCAGGGCAGCGCCTCGGTGCCGATCGTCTACAAGTCGGCGAGCTCCAGCGTCACGGCCGGCGAGCTGAACCTGAAGATCGACTCGCTGCCGTTCACGTCGTTCTGCGTCGACCTGGACCAGCACATCGGCTGGGCGACGTACTCGAACACGTACACGCTCGACGACGCGTCGCTGTACTTCAACGGCAACCAGCTCGACGAGTTCGCGCGCCTGTTCTCGTCGCACCTCACCGACGTCAACGGCCCGCAGGGCAGCGCGATCAACAGCGCGGCGTTCCAGGTCGCGGTCTGGGAGATCACGTACGACGGCGCGGGCGGCCTGGGCGCGCTGAACCTCGGCGCGGGCAACTTCCGGGACACCGACCTGGCCCCCGGGACCGCGGGCGCCGTCGCGAGCGGCTGGCTCGCGGGCCTGGGGAACCAGAGCCCCGGGGCGTGGAAGTTCCAGGTCCTGCACAGCCCGAGCTACCAGGACCAGCTGATCGCGAACGTCCCCGGGCCGGCGACGCTGCCGCTGCTGGCCGCGAGCCTCGTCGGCTGGGGCATCGCCCGCCGCCGGCGCCGCTGAGGCGGCGCCCCGCTCGCGCATCCGCCGCGGCGGCGCGGGGCCGAACGTCTGCGCCGAGCCGCAGCTCCGCGCCCCGACCCGCGCCGCCGGCGCGGCCGGCCTCAGCGCGCCGGTGCCTCGCCTCCCGCGGGCTCCGCCGATTCGTCCTCGGGGTCGGACTCGACCACGCGCTGCACGCCGGTGAGCGTCGCGCCCTGGTCGACCGAGATCAGCGTGACGCCCTGCGTGGCGCGGCCCATCTCGCGGATCTCGGACACGCGCGTTCGCACCAGCACGCCGCCGGTGGTGATGAGCATGATCTCGTCCTTCTCCTCGACCAGCACCGCGGCGACGACGCGGCCGTTGCGCTCGGAGGTCTGGATCGCGATCATCCCCTTGGTGCCGCGGCCGTGGCGCGTGTACTCGCCGATCGGGGTGCGCTTGCCGAAGCCGTTCTCGGTCGCGGTGAGCACCGACTGCCGCTCGTTCTCGGCCACCAGCATCGCGATCAGCTGCTGGCCCTCGTCGAGCATCATGCCGCGCACGCCGCGCGTGTCGCGCCCGAGCGGGCGCACGTCGTTCTCGTCGAAGCGCACCGCCTTGCCGCCGTCGGAGAACAGCATCACGTCGTGCTGGCCGTCGGTGACCGCGGCGCCGATGAGGAAGTCTCCGGCGTCGAGCTTGACCGCGATCTTGCCCTGCGCGCGCACCTCGGAGAACTCGGCCAGCGCGGTCTTCTTGACGGTGCCCTGGCTGGTCGCCATGAACACGAACCGGACCGCGCCGAACTCGGACGCGGGCACCGGCAGCACCACGTTGATCTTCTCGTCCGGCGCGAGCGGGAACAGGTTGACGATCGGCTTGCCGCGCGCGTTGCGCGCGCCCTGCGGCAGCTCCCAGACCTTCATCCGGTACACGCGCCCGCGGTTCGAGAAGCACAGCACGTAGTCGTGCGTGTTCGCGATGAAGAGCTGGTCGATCCAGTCTTCGTCCTTCGTCGACGCGGCCTGCTTGCCGCGCCCGCCGCGCTTCTGCGCACGGTACTCCGACAGCGGCTGGCTCTTGATGTAGCCCGAGTGCGAGAGCGTGACCACCATGTCGGTGGGCTGGATCAGGTCCTCGGTGTCGAGCTCGGTGGCGTTGAGCTCGATGCGCGAGCGGCGCGCGTCGCCCTTGCCGTCGGCGAACTCGGCGCGGATCTGCGCGAGCTCGTCCTGGATGATGCCGGTGATGCGCTCGGGCCGGGCGAGGATGTCGAGCAGGTCGGTGATCTGGCCGATCACCTCGCGGTACTCCTGGACGATCTTGTCCTGCTCCAGCCCGGTGAGGCGCTGCAGGCGCATCTGCAGGATCTCCTGCGCCTGCACGTCCGACAGCCGGTACGTCGTGCCGCGCAGGCCCACGCCGGGGTCCAGCCCCTCGGGCTTGTACGCGCTCACGTCGGAGCCGGCGCGCTCGAGCATCTCGCGCGCGACGCCCGCGGCCCAGTCGCGCGCCATCAGGCGCTCCTTGGCGATCGGCGGGGTGGGCGACGCCTTGATCAGCTCGATCATGTCGTCGACGTTGGCGATCGCGACCGCCAATCCCTCGAGCACGTGGCCGCGCTCGCGCGCGCGGCGCAGCTCGAACACGGTGCGCCGCGTGACCACCTCGCGCCGGTGCGCGAGGAAGTACTGCAGCATCTGCTTGAGGTTCAGCAGCCGCGGCTGGCCGTCCACGAGCGCGACCATGTTGATGCCGAAGGTGTCCTGCAGCTGCGTGTTCTTGTACAGGTTGTTCAGGACGATCTCGGGCAGCTCGCCGCGCTTCAGTTCGATCACCACGCGCATGCCGGACTTGTCGGACTCGTCGCGGATGTCGGAGATGCCCTCGAGCTTCTTCTCGTTGACGAGCTCGGCGATGCGCTCGAGCAGCAGGCGCTTGTTCACCTGGTACGGCAGCTCGTCGACGATGATCGCCTGGCGGTTGCCGCGGTCGACGTCCTCGAAGTGCGTCGTGGCGCGCATCACCACGCGCCCGCGCCCGGTGCGGTAGCCCTCGCGCACCCCGGCCACGCCGTAGATGATGCCGGCCGTGGGGAAGTCGGGCGCCGGCACGCGCTCGATCAGTTCTTCGATGTCGGCGTCGGGGTTGCGCAGCAGGTGCTGGCACGCGTCGAGGATCTCGCCGAGGTTGTGCGGCGGGATGTTCGTCGCCATGCCGACCGCGATGCCGGCCGAGCCGTTGATCAGCAGGTTCGGAATGCGCGCCGGCAGGACCGTGGGCTCCTGCTCCTTGCCGTCGTAGTTCGGCTGGAAGTCGACCGTCTCCTTGTCGATGTCGGCGAGCATCTCGGCGGCGATCTTCTCGAGCCGGCACTCGGTGTAGCGCATCGCCGCGGCGTTGTCGCCGTCGACCGACCCGAAGTTGCCCTGCCCGTCCACCAGCGGGTAGCGCAGCGAGAAGTCCTGCGCCATGCGCACGAGGGTGTCGTAGATGGCGGAGTCGCCGTGCGGGTGGTATTTCCCCATCACGTCGCCGACCACGCGCGCGCACTTCACGTACGGGCGGTTCCAGACGTTGTTCGACTCGTGCATCGCGAACAGCACGCGCCGGTGCACGGGCTTCAGGCCGTCTCGCACGTCGGGCAGCGCGCGGCCCACGATGACGCTCATCGCGTAGTCGAGGTACGAGCGCCGCATCTCCTCTTCGAGGCTGATCGGCAGGGTTTCTTTGGCGAACTGGTCCATGCTTCGACGAAGGCGACGGCTCGGGATTCCGGGATCCGGGGAGCGCGCCGGCGGGCCCTCGCCCGGCGCGCCGGGGTTCGGCGGCGGCACCGCACGACGGCCCGGGAAGCTGCGCCCCGGCCCTCGGGGTGGCGATCGTCGAACCGCGCGACGATCGTTAAACCTTTGAATTTTAACATGTGACCGGGTTCGCCCCGGACGGCGGCTGTGGTTAACTTCCGCCCATGGAGCTGATCATTCCGGAATGGATCGCGCCGGTGGTGCCGCACGGCGCGCTGCTCGCCGACCACGCGGTCGCGGTCGAAGGCGGGCGAATCGCGGCGCTGCTGCCGGCCGGCGAGGCGCTCGCCGCGTACCCGGACGCCGCCTGCGTGCGCCTGCCCGGCCACCTGCTCGTGCCGGGGCTGGTGAACCTGCACACGCACGCCGCGATGTCGCTGCTGCGCGGCGTCGGCGACGACCTGCCGCTGAAGCAGTGGCTCGAGGGCCGGATCTGGCCGCTCGAGGGCCGGCTGATGTCGCCGGAGTTCGTGCTCGACGGCAGCCTGATCGCGTGCGCCGAGATGGCGCTCGGCGGCGTGACCTGCTTCAACGACATGTACTTCTTCCCCGAGGAGACCGCGCGCGCCGCGACCGCGGTCGGCATTCGCGCGTCGCTGGGGATCATCGCGGTGGAATTCCCTTCCCCGTACGGGACGGGGGCGGCCGACTACCTGCGCAAGGGGCTGGAGCTGCGCGACCGCCTGCGCGACGAGCCGCTCGCGAGCTTCTGCCTCGCCCCGCACGCGCCGTACACCGTGAGCGACGAGACGTTTCGCCGGCTCGCCAGCGTCGCCGCCGAGCTCGGCCTGCCGGTGCACATCCACCTGCACGAGACCGCGCACGAGGTCGAGGAGAGCGTCGCGCGGCACGGTGTGCGCCCGCTGCGCCGCGTCGCCGACCTCGGGCTGCTCGGCCCGGAACTGATCGCGGTGCACGCGGTGCACGTGAACGACGCCGACCTCGCGCTGCTGGCCGAGCACGGCGCGTCGGTCGCGCACTGCCCGCACTCGAACCTGAAGCTCGCCAGCGGCATCGCCCCGGCCGCGAAGATGCGCGCCCTGGGCATCAACGTGGGCATCGGCACCGACGGCGCGGCGAGCAACAACCGCCTCGACGTTCTGCTGGAGGCGCGCACCGCCGCGCTGCTCGCCAAGGGCGCGAGCGGCGACGCCTCCGCCTGGGCCGCGCACGACACCCTGCACGCGATGACGCTGGCCGGCGCGCGCGCGCTCGGGCTCGCGCAGCGGATCGGCTCGATCGAGCCCGGCAAGGACGCGGACCTGGTCGCCGTCGACCTGGGCGGACTCGACATCGCCCCTGTTTTCGACCCGGTCTCGCACCTGGTCTACGCGGCCGGCCGCGAGCACGTTTCCGACGTCTGGGTCGCGGGCCGACCTGTTGTCCGCATGCGACAGCTGGTTTCGGATGGGATCCGGGCCCAGGTCGCCGAAGTGACCGGGCGCTGCCGCCTATGGCACAATCGCGTCGTCGAGATTCTGCCGGACGGCCCGCGGGGCATTATTCGAACAACCGGCTAGGTCGGCGCACCCGTCTGAATCTACCCGTCTGGATTCGTTCGTAACCGAGAGGAGAAACATGAACAAACCGATCACTCTTGCGCGCGTGGCTGCGGTCATGCTGGTGGCCGCCTGCGGCGTGGCCAGCGCCCAGACCGCCAATCCGCAGAACAGCGGGTACGTGCTGAGCCCCAGCGGCCAGGTCGTGAAGAACCCGTTCGGCCTGTGCTGGCGCACCGGCTACTTCGCGCCCGCGATGGCGATCGCCGGTTGCGACGACGACCTGCTGCCGAAGGCCGCGCCCGGCGCCGCCCCGGGTGCTCCGGCCGCCCCGGCACGCCCGGCCGCGCCCGCCCCGTCCCGGCCCGCGACGCCGGCCGCTCCGGCCGCCGCTCCGCGTCCGGCGCCCGCTGCCGCCGCCCCGACGAGCGAGAAGGTCACGTTCGCGGCCGATGCGTTCTTCGACTTCGACAAGTCCGTGCTGAAGCCCGAAGGCAAGGCCAAGCTCGACGACCTGGTCGGCAAGCTGAAAGGCATCACGCTCGAGGTGATCATCGCGGTCGGCCACACCGACAGCGTCGGCACCGATGCGTACAACCAGAAGCTGTCGGTCAAGCGCGCCGAGTCGGTCAAGGCCTACCTGGTGAGCAAGGGCATCGAAGCCAACCGCGTCTACACGGAAGGCAAGGGCGAGAAGCAGCCCGCCGCCGACAACAAGACCGCCGAAGGCCGCGCGAAGAACCGTCGCGTGGAGATCGAGGTCGTCGGTACGCGTCCGAAGAAGTAATCGGGCTTCGCGCTGACGGAAAGCCCCGCCTCGCGCGGGGCTTTCTCTTTTCGGGCACGCTCGGAGCGCGTCGCGGCGCGCGAGCGCCGTCCCGGCCCCGCCGCCGCGCTGGCATAGAATCCTGCGCATCGATCGCGTTTCCTCCTTCGCCGCCATGCCCCAGCCCGCCGCCAGCCTCCCGCCCGACACCAACGCCGATCCGGCCGAGCTCGCGCTGTTCGCGTCGTACGCATCGCGCTGGTGGGATCCCGGATCGGAGTTCGGCACGCTGCACGCGATCAACCCGCTGCGGCTCGACTGGATCGACCGCGTCGCGTCGATCGCCGGCAAGCAGGTGCTCGACGTCGGCTGCGGCGGCGGCATCCTCGCCGAGGCCATGGCGCAGCACGGCGCCCAGGTCAGGGGCATCGACCTCGGCGAGAAGCTGCTCAAGGTCGCCGAGCTCCACGGGCTCGAGAGCGGCGTCCAGGTGCGCTACGAGCGCATCGCGGCCGAGGCGCTCGCCGAGCGCGAGCCCGCCGCGTACGACGTCGTCACCTGCATGGAGATGCTCGAGCACGTGCCCGACCCGGCGTCGGTCGTGCGCGCCTGCGCGCGGCTCGTGCGCCCGGGCGGCCACGTGGTCTTCTCCACGCTGAACCGCAACCCGAAGTCGTTCCTGTTCGCGATCGTCGGCGCCGAGTACGTGCTCAAGCTGCTGCCGCGCGGCAGCCACCACTTCGAGAAGTTCATCCGCCCGAGCGAGCTCGCCGACGTCGCGCGCCGCAGCGGGCTGGCGATGGTGCGCGCCACCGGCCTCACCTACAACCCGGTGAACCGGCGCTACCGGCTCGTCGACGGCGACCTGTCGGTGAACTACCTGGCGGCGTTCAGGAAGGGATGAGCCTCGCCTGGCGGCCGCAGGCCGTCTTCTTCGACCTCGACGGCACGCTCGCCGACACCGCCGAGGACCTGTCCGCGCCGGTCAATGCGATGCGCGCCGAGCGCGGGCTGCCGCCGCTGCCGCTGGCCGAGCTGCGCCCGTTCGCGTCGATGGGCGCGCGCGGGCTGATCGGCCGCGGCCTGGGCGTCGAGCGCGAGGACCCGCGCTTCGCGGCGCTGCGCGACGACTTCCTCGCCCGCTACGAGGCCGCGATGTGCGTGCGCACGCGGCTGTTCGACGGCATGGCGCAGGTGCTCGAGCTGCTCGACGCCCGCGGCATCGCCTGGGGCGTGGTCAGCAACAAGGTCGAGCGCTACGTGCGCCCGATCATGGCGCACCTCGGCGTGCTCGAACGCTCGGTCGCCGCGATCGGCGGCGACACGACCGCGCACGCCAAGCCGCACCCCGAGCCGCTGCTGCACGCGGCACGCGCGGCACGCGCCGATCCGGGCCGCTGCGTCTACGTCGGCGACGATGCGCGCGACGTCGAGGCCGGGCGCGCGGCCGGGATGTACACGATCGCGGCCGCGTACGGGTTCTGCGGCGACGCGAGCCCGCCGCACGCGTGGGGCGCCGACCGCCTGATCGACGCGCCGGTCGAACTCGTCGCACTGTTCGCGGACGGGCGCTGAGCCGCCCCGTACCGCGGGCCCGACGCTGCGCGCGACGCGGGCCAGGCGCGCCGGGCGCCGCAGGCCCGGCGTGCCACGGTGCGTCAGCCGACCACGGGAAACGCCGTCGCCGCGCCCGCGAGCCACGCGGCCCCCTGCGCGTAGAGCCTGCCCACCTCGGGACCCTTCAGTTGCGGCATGTCCATCTTGATCGTGAAGCCGATGCGCGTCTGCAGGTACGCGAGGTGCCGGTACCCCTCGGGAAACGTGGCGAGCAGCGCGCGGTCGATCGCCGGCACCGCCGCCGGGTCGACCGGGTCGAGGCGGTCCTTCTCGTAGATCGGCTGCCGGCGCACGATCGCCCAGCGACCGGCGCGCTTCTCGAAGAAGTCGTAGAAGCGCCCGGTGCAGACCACGTCGCACGCGACGCCGTCGACGTCGGCGCGCTGGTTGATCGTCATCTTCGTCTGCGCGATCGCGCGCGCGCCCGCGAGGTCGACGCTCGTACCGCCCAGGAAGTGCAGGATGCTCACGCCGCGCTCGAAGCCGGCGCGGCTCGCCTCGATGAACGTGGCGGCCGGCCCCTGCAGCCAGGTCGCGCTCATCCAGCCGTCGTCGTGCCACACGGTGCGGAAACGCTCCCAGTCACCGGCGTCGCGCCAGATCGCCCAGTTCTGCACCACTTCGGCGATCGCGAGGCGATCGGCCTGCGTGTCGTTCATGCCGGTTCCTCCATCGGATTCGGTGGCGCGGGGCAGCGGCGGCGCGGACGCGCGTGCGGGTCGAGATTCATCGGTTCGCGCCGACCTCACGCGGCCCGGTGACCACTGACCCGGCGCATCAGCGCGCCGAAGTCGTCGGGTGGCGTGTCGCCGCGCCAGGCGATGACCTGGTCGGGGCGGATCAGCGCGTAGCGGCGACGGTAGAGCCGCCGCAGCGCGCCGGACTCGACGCCCAGGTACTGCACCGGCCAGCGCGTGCGCGCGAGCTGCGCCTGCATCGCGGCCGACGTCGCGTCCGGCTCGCCGGTGTCGAGCAGCGTGAACTCCGGGCCGAAGCGGTCGAACAGCGACACGCCGTCGGCGAGCCACAGGTGCGGCGGGCGCCCGCCGGGCACCGACGTCGGCTCGTAGACGTTGGCGCGGTCGGGCGGAGGCGCCTCGCCGTCGCCGACGACGATCGGCGAGGCGTCGTAGCGCGCGCCGAACGTGATGCCGGGGATGTCGAACTCGGCGCGCGCGTGGCGCCCGAGGTATTCGCCGGCCTGCGCGCGCAGCGCCGCGCCGCGCTCGTCGTCGTCCTCGAGGCCGGGCGCGGGCGCGTACAGGCCGATCGAGTCGGCGAACGCGCGCGCGAACGCGGTGTTGCGCAGCGCGACCGGGCGGCGCTCGGGCTCGTAGCTGTCGAGCAGCGTCTCGGGCGCCTGGCCGCGCGCGACCATCGCGAGCTTCCACGCGAGGTTGATCGCGTCCTCGACGCCGGTGTTGTAGCCGAGCCCGCCGGTGGGCGTGAACAGGTGCGCCGCGTCGCCGGCGAGGAACACGCGGCCCGCGCGCAGCCGCTCGGCGACCAGCGCGTGCCCCGCGTTCCACGACGAGCGCGACAGCACCTCGACCGGGCACTGCGTCCCGAGCGACTGGTAGAGCATCGCGCACGCGCGCTCGTCGCTCCAGGCGTCGGCGTCCTCGTCGGCGCGCAGCTGCGCGTGATACACGAACTCGCCGCGCCCGTCGATCGCGGCCATGAAGCTGCGCCGCTCGGGATTGAACGACCAGTACATCCACGCGGGGGGGCGGTCGATCACGCGGTACAGCGCCGGGCCGCGCACGTGGATCGAGTGCATGCGCCCGCCCATGAAGTCGCGCACGACGCCGGTCTGGCCGGCGTACTCGAGCCCGAGGTGGCGGCGCACCGCGCTGCGCGCGCCGTCGCAGCCGACGAGCCAGCGCGCGTCGATGCGCACCGGGCCCGAGTGCGGGGCGTGTGCCTGCGAATGCGAGCCGGCCTCGGCGCCGGGCCGCGCCTGCCCGGCACGGGGCGGCGCGTGCGCGGCGGCCCCGGCCACGCCGTCGGCCGGCTCGGCCCACGCGCGCACGCCGTCGGCGTGCTCCTCGAGGCGCGTCGCGCGCATCCCGAAGAGCAGGCGCACCGAGGGCAGCGCGCGCACCGCGTCGAGCAGCACCTCCTCGATGTACATCTGCGAGCAGCGGTGCGGGAGCTCCGCCGCGCTCCACGACCCCGACAGCGTGCGCACCAGCGAGCTCGCGTCGCGCGACGACGGCAGCGAGAAGCGCGCGAGCTCGTGGCGCGCGTAGCGCGTGAAGTACGTGATGTCGGTGGGGTAGTCGGCGGGCAGCCCGAGCGCACGGATGCGCGCCGCGAGCCCGAGGCGGCGGAAGTGCTCCATCGTGCGCGCCTGCGTCGCGTTCGCGGCCGGGTGCGCCGACGTGCCCGGGCGGTCGTTGACGAGCACCGCCGGGACGCCGCGGCGGCCGAGCTCGATCGCGAGCACCATGCCGACCGGCCCGGCCCCGACGATCGCCACTTCGCACCTGATCGACGACGACTGCTCCACGCCCCTCCCCCACGCCCGCCCCGCGCGCGACGCGTCGATTATGATGGCAGACCGCCGTACGCCTTCAGCAGACCCCCGCCATGATCACGTTCCGCACCCCGCGCCGACACGCGCTCGCCCACCTGGGCGCGGCGTCGCTCGCCGCACTCGCCCGCGTTCCCGCCTCCGCCCAGGAAGACTATCCGGCGCGGCCGCTCACGATGGTGGTGCCGTTCCCGCCGGGCGGCGTCGCCGACCTGGTCGCACGGCCGGTGGCCGAGGCGCTGGGGCGGCTGCTGCACCAGCCCGTCGTCGTCGAGAACAAGGCGGGCGCGGGCGGCGGCATCGGCATGGCGCAGGTCGCGAAGGCGCGGCCCGACGGCTACACGGTGCTGATGGCGCTGTCGTCGATCACGATCCTGCCCGAGGCCGACAAGGTGCTGGGGCGCGCGCCGCTGTTCCAGCTCGCGCAGCTCGAGCCGATCGCGCGCTTCACCGCGGACCCGACCGTGCTCGTCGTGCGCGCGGACAGCCCGTGGAAGACCTTCGCCGAATTCGTCGCCCACGCGCGCGCGAACCCGGGGCGCATCACGTTCGGCTCGTCGGGCACCTACGGCACGATGCACGTGCCGATGGAGATGCTCAAGGGCGCGACGAAGACGTTCATGGTCCACGTGCCGTACACCGGCGCGGGCCCCGCGGTGGTCGGCCTGCTCGGCGGCCAGATCGACGCCCTGTCCACCGGCCCCGCGACCATCGCGCAGCACGTGCGCTCGGGACGCCTGCGCGCGCTCGCGCACTGGGGCGAAGGGCGCCTGGCGTCGCTGCCCGACGTCCCGAGCCTCAAGGAGCTGGGGCAGCCGGTCGCGTTCGCGCAGTGGGCGGGCCTGTTCGTTCCCGCGGGCACGCCGGCGGGCGTGGTCGCGAAGCTGCGCGAGGCGTCGCGCGCGGCGGCGCAGGACGCGCGCGTCGTGCAGTCGATCGGCACCGCGGGCAGCCCGATCCAATACCTCGACCAGCCGGAGTTCCGCCGCTACGTCGAGTCCGAGACGCGCGTCATGGCCGACGCGGTCCGGCGCATCGGGAAGGCGGAGTGACGTGATCCCAAGCATCGCACCGGCGTGCCGGCGGGCCGAGCTGACGTGAGCGGATCCCACGAAACGGCCGCCGAGGGCTACGCCGAGGAACGGCGCTCGACGCAGCTCTACCTCGCGCTCGCCGAGATCGAGACCGACCGGCGCATCGCGAACCTGTTTCGCGAACTCGCGCACGCGGCGTCCGAGCAGGCGCTCGTGTGGGCGGAGAAGCTGCGCGCGAACGGCCAGCCGGTGCCCGACGCGGTGCCGCTGGGCTTTCGCGCGGGCACCGCGCTGTCGCTCGCACGGCGCATCGGCGTGCGCCCGATGCGCGGCGTGTTCGCCGCACTGAAGGTGCGCGGGCTGTCGGTGTACTCGTCGCCGGCCCCGGCGGGCCACCCGCGCGCCACCGACGCCACCGAGATCGGCCGTCGCCACCGAACCGGCGGCGGCAACCTGCGCGCGGCCGTCTTCGGCATCAACGACGGCCTGGTGTCGAACGCGAGCCTGATCATGGGCATGGCGGGCGCGCAGGCCGACGCGCGCACGCTGCTGCTGACCGGCGTCGCGGGCCTGCTCGCGGGCGCGTTCTCGATGGCCGCCGGCGAATACGTGTCGGTGCGCTCGCAGCGCGAGGTCTTCGAGTACCAGATCGGGCTCGAGCGCGAGGAGCTGCAGGAATACCCGCAGGCCGAAGCCGACGAGCTCGCGCTGATCTACGCGGCCAAGGGCTTTCCGGCCGAAGACGCGCGCCGCCTCGCGCAGGGACTGATCGCGGACCCCGAGCGCGCGCTCGACACGCTCGCGCGCGAGGAGCTCGGGCTGAATCCCGACGAGCTCGGCTCGCCCTGGGGCGCGGCGACGTACTCGTTCCTCGCGTTCGCCGCCGGCGCGGCGATCCCGCTCGTGCCCTGGCTCGTCGCGGGCAGCGGGGTCGCGTTCGGCGCCTCGATCGCGCTCGCAGGCGCGTCGCTGTTCGGCGTCGGCGCCGCACTGTCGTTCTTCACCGGGCGCAGCGCGTTCGCGTCGGGCGTGCGCATGCTCGCGATCGGCGCGGCCGCCGGTGCCGCCACGTTCCTCATCGGCCGGCTGATCGGCGTGAGCGTTGCGTGAACCGAGACCGCGGCGAGCCCTTTCGCGCGCAGCCGTAACGGGCGTTACGCTTTGTAAATGTCAGCGCAGCGTCAGAGGACGCTGAGTATCTTGCGGCGCATCGGCGATGCGCCGCGGGATGGCCCGCGTCCCGCCGCCGGCCCCGCGCACCGGTCGCGACGCGGCCCGTCGGATTCGCAGCAGGAGCCAACATGAAGCCACTGGTCAAACGGGTCGCCGCCGCGGCCGCGACGGTCGCGGTCGCCTTCGCCGGCGGTGCGCTCGCCGGACTGCACGCGGCGCACGCGGAGTCGGTGCGGCTGGTGCTGCCGAGCGCGCCGGTGCAGCTCGCGCCGCCCGCGTCGGCGCCGCTGCCCGACTTCGCGCGCATCGTCGCCGAGAACTCGCCCGCGGTCGTGCACATCAGCGTGCGCGCCCCCGCACGGGAAGGCGAGAACGACGCGGTCCCGATCGACGTCCCCGACGGCTCCCCGCTCGGCGACCTGCTGCGCCGCTTCGGCGGCGCGGCGCGCGGCAGCGGCACGCCGCCGCCCCTGCGCGAGGGCCTGGGCTCGGGTTTCGTCCTGACGCCCGACGGCATCGTGCTGACCAACGCGCACGTGGTCGCCGACGCGACCGACATCGTCGTCAAGCTCGCCGACCGGCGCGAGTTCCGCGGCCGCGTGCTCGGGGTCGATCGCCACAGCGACGTCGCGGTCGTCAAGATCGACGCGCGCGCCCTGCCCACGGTGCGCCTGGGCGACGCGAACGCGCTGCAGGTCGGCCAGTGGGTGCTCGCGATCGGCGCGCCGTTCGGCTTCGACCGTACCGCGACGCAGGGCATCGTGTCGGCCCTGAAGCGCAGCCTGCCCGGCGAGACCTACGTGCCCTTCATCCAGACCGACGTCCCGATCAACCCCGGCAACTCCGGCGGGCCGCTGTTCGACACGGCCGGACGCGTCGTCGGCATCAACAGCCAGATCTACACGCGCTCGGGCGGCTACATGGGCCTGTCGTTCGCGATCCCGATCGACGTCGCGGTCGGCGTCGCGGTGCAGCTCGCCGAGCGCGGTCGCGTCGAGCGCGGCTGGCTCGGCGTGATCACCCAGGACCTCGACCAGGACCTCGCGCAGTCGTTCGGCATGGAACGCGCGCGCGGCGCGCTGGTCTCGTCGGTCGGCGCCGAGAGCCCGGCGCGTGCCGCCGGCCTGAAGCCGGGCGACGTCGTCGTCGCGTTCGGCGACACGCGCATCGAGAACAACGGCGACCTGCCACCGCTGATCGCGCGCACCGCGCCCGGTCAGCGCGTGACGATGACGGTGCTGCGCCACGGCGCCGAGAAGAAGCTCGACGTTCAGATCGCGCGCCTGCCGGACGAGGGCGGGCTGAAGAAGGCGTCCGACGAGAAGCCGCGCGCGCGCGCCGGCATCAACATCACGGTCGCGGAGCTCGACGCGCGGGCGCGCAAGGCGCTCGACGTGCCCAGCGGCGGCGTGCTCGTGCGGCAAGTCGGGCACGGAACCGCGGCCGCGGCCGGCGTGATGCCGGGCGACGTGCTGCTGTCGGTGGGCGAGCGCCCGATCACCGGCGTCGACAGCCTGAAAGCGATCGTCGCGGCACTGCCGGCCGACAAGCCGGTGCCGCTGCTGATCAAGCGCGGCGGGATGGAGCTGTTCCTGGCGCTGCGGCCGGGGGGCACGGGCAAGCCCGTGTGAGCGCGAGGGCCTGCCGGCCTGCCGCCGGCCGGCGCGCACCGAACGTCGCGCGCCGGTGCGGGCGGCGGCAATCGCGCGCGCGCGGGCCTCGATTCAGCCCCGGCGCGCGTGCCGGGCGAGAAATCGGTCGAGCGCGCCGGCGAACGCCTTCTGGTCGCGCGGATCGAACGGCGGCGGCCCGCCGGTGACCACCCCCGAGGAGCGCAGCTCGTCGAGGAAGTTGCGCCGCGCGAGGTGCTCGGCGATGTTCGCCTCGGAGTAGAGCTCGCCGCGCGGGTTGAGCGCGACGCCGCCGGCGGCGATCACCTGCGACGCGAGCGGGATGTCCGCGGTGACGACCAGATCCCCGGGCGACATCCGCGCGACGATCTCGCGGTCGGCCACGTCGAAACCGCCGGCCACCTGCAGCGAGCGGATGAACGGCGACGGCGGCGTCTGCAGCCAGCGGTTGGCCACGAGCGTCACGGTGAGCTTCGTGCGAACCGCCGCACGAAAGAGGATGTCCTTGATGACGCCCGGACACGCGTCGGCATCGACCCAGATCTGCATCGGACGAATGGTAGCCGGCCGCACCCTTGAAATCCGCGCGAAGGCCTATACTTGAAGTTCAGCGCGGATGTCGACCGCGCGGTGCTGAAGCGACGAACACACGATTTCCGGGGCCGACCTGGTTTCGACGTGGGTATTGAAGCGGCACAGGGCATGCCGAGGCGCCTTTTCCTCGTAAATCCATTGGCAAATCTACAAACGCCAACGACGAGCGTTTCGCCCTCGCGGCTTAATCCCCGCGAGCGCCGCAACAGTCAGCCGACGGGCTGGGCCTGACCGGGCAACCGGAAGGGCTGCGGTGTAACCTCAGCCGGATAGCCCCTGGGCAGGGTCACTTTGCTCACGGGCGAAACTCAAGGTGACTGGGTGCGCGTCGGCCTGTCGACCGGCTAAGCGCGTGCCGAGATCCAAGTAGATCGACTACGCATGTAGAACTGTTCGTGGATGACTTGCGGACGCGGGTTCGATTCCCGCCGGCTCCACCATTTCAGGGTCCGGAGACACCCTCTCCGGATTCCGCCCCACCCCGCCGAGCGCCAAGCCTGGCGCGGGTTTCGGGGGTTCGCTTGCGGACTTCGGGTCCGTGCGCGGCCCCCGATTCTCGGGGGTTTTCGCCCTTTCCCGCCCTCTTTTCTCTGAACCTTGCGGACTTTGGGTGTGCGAAGTCCGCAAGCCCGTTTCGTTGAAAGTCAACGGGTCGCGAGGACCCGATGGTGTACGCCGATCCGGCCGAGCCCGACGCGTACCAGAAGGCAGGCAGGCGTCTGCGCGACTTGCGGATGCGCCCGCGCCAGCCGGTCGAC
>JAXMEE010000016.1:0-173687 GCA_046348465.1 Burkholderiaceae bacterium | reverse complement strand
GATCTTCGAGCACGCGGGGTTGTACAACCTCGAGGACGACCTGCCCGAACCGTGGGACGCCGACATCCGCGCCGCGCGCGTGCGCCGGCCGGGGCGCGACGTGAGCCTCGTCACGTACGGCGGCTGCCTGCCCAAGACGCTCGCGGCCGCCGGCCTGCTCGCCAAGGAAGGCGTCGACGCCGAGGTGGTCGACCTGCGCGTGCTGCGCCCGCTCGACACCGCGACGCTGGTCGCGTCGGTGCGCAAGTGCCACCGCGTGGTCGTCGTCGACGAGGGCTGGCGTTCGGGCAGTCTCGCGTCCGAGGTGATCACACGGCTCGTCGAGCAGGCGTTCTACGACCTCGACGCGCCGCCCGCGCGCGTGTGCACCGAGGAGGTCCCGATCCCGTACGCGCGCCACCTCGAGGAGGCGGCGCTGCCGCAGCCGGAGAAGATCGTCGCGGCCGTGCGTGCGCTCATGGGAGCCGCGCCTTGATCGACTTCACGCTGCCGTCGCTCGGCGCCGACATGGACGAAGGCACGCTGCTCGAGTGGAAGGTGGCGCCCGGCGAGAAGGTCGTGCGCGGGCAGGTGATCGCAGTGGTCGACACGTCCAAGGCCGCGGTCGACGTCGAGGTTTGGCACGACGGGGTCGTGGGCGAGTTGCTGGTGTCGCCGGGCGAACGGATCCCGGTCGGGACGACGATGGCGAGGATCCTGGCGGCGGGGGAGGCGCAGGCCGGGGGCGCCACGGTCGCACCGATTGCACCGGTCGCACCGGTCGCACCGGCCGCACCGGTCGCACCGGTCGCACCGGTCGCACCGGCCGCACCGGTCGCACCGGCCGTACCGGCCGTAGCGGCCGCGCCGAACGAGCCGGCGATTCCATCGCATCTTCCCCCCGCGGCGGAACTGACCGCGGCGGCGCGCCACCCGGTGTCGCCGGCCGCGCGACGTCGCGCGCGCGAACTCGACGTCGATTCCACGCGCGTGAGCGGGACCGGGCCCGGCGGCGCCGTCACGATCGCGGACGTCGAGCGTGCCGCCAAGGCGCGTGCGCCGGGCGCCGCGCCGCCGGCCGCCACCCCGTCCACCGTCCCGCCGGCTGCGGCGTCGGCGCCGACGCCGACCGCAGCGCCCGCTGCGTCGCCCGCCGCCGCCGCCGACCGCGCCCGCCAGATGCGCCGCGCGATCGCCGCGGCGATGAGCCGTTCCAAGCGCGAGATCCCGCACTACTACCTCGGTGAATCGATCCCGATGGCGCGCGCGCTCGACTGGCTCGCGCAGCGCAACGCGCAGCGCCCGATCACCGAGCGCGTGCTGCCCGCGGTGCTGCAGCTCAAGGCGGTCGCGTGCGCACTCGCGCGCGCGCCGGAGCTCAACGGTTTCTACCGCGACGAAGCGTTCGTGCCCGCCGACGCGGTGCACGTGGGCGTCGCGATCTCGCTGCGCGGCGGCGGTCTGGTCGCACCCGCGATCCACGACGTGCGCGACAAGTCGCTGGACCGCCTGATGCGCGAGCTCTCCGATCTCGTGCGCCGCGCGCGCGTGTTCTCGCTGCGCGGCTCCGAGCTGACCGACCCGACGATCACCGTGACCAACCTCGGCGACCAGGGCAGCGAGACCGTGTTCGGCGTGATCTATCCCCCGCAGGTCGCGCTCGTGGGATTCGGGCGCGTGACCGAACGCGCGTGGGCGCAGGACGGGGCGCTGCGCGCGATGCCGGTGGTCGACGCGAGCCTGGCGGCGGACCACCGGGTCTCGGACGGCCACCGCGGCGCGCTGTTCCTGCTCGAGCTGCGGGAGTTGCTTCAACACCCCGAGTCGCTCGACGCCGGGGCCTGAAGCAGCGAGCCCGCAGGGCCGGGCTACTTCTTCATCATGTCCTTGCCCATCGCGTCCTTCTTCATCGCGTCCTTTCCCATGCCGTCCTTGCCCATCGCATCCTTCTTCATCGCATCCTTCTTCATCGAATCCATCTTCATCCCGTCCTTGCCCATGCCCTTCATGTCGTCGGCCGCGAGGGCCGAGAAGGACGCGGTCGCGAACAGGGCGGAAAACACGGCGGCGGTGATGCGCTTCATTGCAGACTCCATTGAGACTCACGAGGGGTCCGGCCCGCGGGCCGGGGTGCTTCGACGGCGCCGAGCGCTGCTCAGCTGCCTCCGAACCAGTTGTACCCCTGGTCTTCCCAGTAGCCTCCGGGGTACGTGTCGGTGACGAAGATCGCGCGCACGTGCTTCGGGTTCTTGTAGCCGAGCTTCGTGGGCATGCGCAGCTTCATCGGGAATCCGTAGCGCGCGGGCAGCGGCGCGCCGTCCCACGTCAGCGCGAGCAGCGTCTGCGGGTGCAGCGCGGTCGCCATGTCGATGCTGGTCGCGTAGTCGTCCGCGCACTTGAAGCCGACGTACTTCGCGCTCGTGTCGGCGCCGACGCGCGCGAGGAACGTCGCGAACGGCACTCCGCCCCAGCGCCCGATCGCGCTCCAGCCCTCGACGCAGATGTGGCGCGTGATCTGCTCGGCCTGCGGCAGCCGGCGCAGCTCTGCGAGCGACCACGCGTGGCGGTCGGCGACGCGGCCCGCGACTTCGAGGCGGAAGTCGGCCTCGTCGACCACCGGCACCTCGTTCTCGCCGTAGTACGCGTTGAACGGGAACGGGCGCGTGATCATCGACGCCGGGTACGTCGGCGCGAGCCGCGCGGGATCGAACAGCCAGGCCTGCGCGCGGTCGTTCAGGCGCGAGACGGCGGCGAGCGCGCGTTCGACGCTGTCGTCGTCCGTGAGCGTGCACCCGGTCAGCATCGACAGTCCGCCCAGCGTGAGCGCACGGCGCAGGATCGTCCGGCGGGCCGGGTCGCCGAGCCGGCGCTCGATCGCGCGCCGCGCGTCGGACAGTGCCGATTCGCCGTTGAAGGCGACGACACGCTTCGGAGAGACGTCTTTCATCAGGGCTCCTTCAGCGTCCGCGGATCATCAGCCGCAGCGTGCGCGGCACGAGCGCGACCATCGCGAGGTGGACGACGACGAACGCGACCAGCGCCGCCATCGCGGCGAAGTGCACGCGCCGGGCGGACTCGTAGCCGCCCATGAGTTCGCGCAGCAGCGGGAACTGCACCGACTTCCACAGCACCAGCCCCGACACCACGAGCAGCGCGAGGTCCAGCACCACGGCCAGGTACGCGGCCCGTTGCACCGCGTTGTAGTGCGCGGGGTCGTCGTGCGACAGGCGACCGCGCAGCGCGTCGGCGAGGTCCTTCGCGACCGCGCGCGGCGACAGCGGGAGGAACCGACGCACGAGGCGCCCGGCCAGCGCGTTCAGCCAGTGCGCGATCCGGACCCACGCGGGCTGCACGATCGTCGGCGACACGGGTACGCCGGGCCTGCGTCTCATCGCTCAGGCCCCCGCACACGCGGGCGCGGACAACGCCTGCAGCACCCGGCCTTCGCGCGCGTCCTGCACGAACGCGACGACGCTCAGGCGCTCGCGTCGCCACGCCGCCGGCAGCGCGATCTCGCGGCGTGCATCGGCCCTTCCGTGCTCGAGCGCAATCGGCCCGATCAGCGTGCGCACCACGTGGTCGTGCGCGAGCGTGGCGCCGCCGTTCTCGCCTCGCGCGACTTTCGACGCGAGCCCGCTCTCGGTCACGGCGACGTAGAGCGACGCGCCCGCGCGCTCGGGGCCCGCGTCCGCGTGCACTGCGAGTTCGAGGCGGTCGGTGCCGGCCGTTCGCGAGCTCAGCCGGATCGTCGCGGCGGCCGGTCGCGCGTTGACCGCGCGAACGGACTCGCGCAGCGCCGCCGGCCAGCGCCGCGCCTCGACGCCTGAAACGAAGAAGCCCGGCGTGTACACGCTGCGCAGCCCGTTGGCGCGCGCGAGCGTGCGCTGGCGCTCGTCGAAGACCCGCTGCGCGAACGGGTCTCTCCAGCCGAGCTCGTCCCAGTACGCGACGTGCAGCGCGAGCGGGATCGCGAGCGCGCCCGGGTCGAGCGCGGTCGGCAGCGCGCCCAGCTGGCGGTCCGCGGGCGGGCAGCTCGAGCAGCCCTCCGACGTGTACAGCTCGACGAGCGCGGCGGTGCGCGCGCCGCTCGAGGCGGTGCACGCGGCGGCCGCGCCCGTGCCGGGGGCGACGGCGAACGCGGCGAGCGAAAGGCAGGCGGCGGCGAAGCGCGGATTCATCGTCGGCAACTCCCGATGGGCCGCGCCGCGTCGCCCTGGGCGGGCGCGAGGCGACGACGCTGGATGTGAGGGTGAATTCGTCGCGAATGCCGAAACGGTTACGGCGTGAGTCCGTCGCGGAGCCCGACGCGGTTGCAGCGCGTGCCCGTCGCGCGCAGGAAGCGCTGCAGCCCGCGTCGCGGCCGGCCGACGATCTCGCGCAGCACACGTCCGGCGGCCACGCGCGGCGCACGCGATCGTCTGGCATCATCGGGCACCGCGAACGCCGCGCCCGCCCGCGCCCCGCGACCGACGCCCGCCACCGCCATGACCGACCCCAACCTCGACCCGTCGCGCCACGCCCCGTCTTTGTGGGCCGCGACCGCGCCCGACGCGCCGCCGACCGCGCCGCTCGCGCCGGGCGAGCACGTCGCCGACCTGGCCGTGATCGGCGCCGGCTTCACCGGCCTGTCGGCCGCGCTGCACGCCGCGCAGCGCGGCACGGACGTCGTCGTGCTCGAGGCGAGCGAGATCGGGTGGGGCGCGTCCGGCCGCAACAACGGCCTGGCGATCCCCGCGCTCACGCGCGCCGACCCCGACGTGCTGGTCGCCGAGTTCGGGCCCGAGAAGGGCGAGTCGGTGGTCGCGATCCTGCGCGACTCCGCGCAGACGCTGTTCGATCTCGTGCGCCGCCACGGGATCGATTGCGAGGCGGCGCAGACCGGCTGGATCCAGCCCGCGCACCGCGAGAGCCGGCTCGCGCTGTCGCGCTCGCGCTTCGAGCAGTGGCGCCGGCGCGGCGCGGCGGTCGAGCTGCTCGACCGCGACCGCGTCGCCGAGCTCACCGGCTCGCGCTTCTGGTACGGCGGCTGGAGGGCCGCGACCGGCGGGCACCTCAACCCGCTCGCGTTCGCGCGCGGGCTCGCGCGCGCCGCGATCGCCGCCGGCGCGCGCGTGCACACGCGAACGCCCGCCGCCGGCATCGTGCGCGAGGGCGATCGCTGGCGCGTCGACACACCTGCGGGCTGCGTGCGCGCGCGCTTCGTCGTGCTGGCCACGCACGGCTACAGCGGCCTGTTCGCCCCGGACGCGTGGCCGGGCGTGCGCAAGTGCATCGTGCCCGCGCGCTCGTACCAGATGGCGACCCGGCCGCTGCCCGACGACGTCCGCAGGACGGTGCTGCCCGGCAACGCGGCGATGTCGGACACGCACGCGGACCTGCACTTCGGGCACTTCGACGCACGCGGACGGTTCGTCACCGGCGGCGCGCTCGTGATCGCCGCGGGCTACGAGACGCGGCTGCGCGCGCGCATCGGCGCGCGCCTCGTGCGCATGTTCCCGCAGCTCGAGGCGGCCGGCGAGATCCGCTTCGAGCACGTCTGGCACGGCTACTTCGCCGCCACCGTCGACAAGCTGCCGCGCTTCCACCGCCTCGGCGACGGGCTCGTCACCTGGCTCGGCTGCAACGGCCGCGGCGTCGCGTTCGGCACCGCGCTCGGGCCGGTGCTCGCCGACGCCGCGATGGGCTCGAAGCCCGCGCTCGACGCGCTGCCGTTCGAGCCGCTTCGACCGATCCCCGCGCACGCGCTGGCGCGGCGCACTGCGCTCGCAGCGATGCTGTACTACCGCTGGCTGGACGGACGCGATTGAGCGCCCGCGGGCCGCGGGCGGATCCACCGCAAGGAGTCGACACGATGACCCTCGAAGCGATCGAGATCGAGACCGGCGACGAACCGCGCGCGAGCGTGATCGTGCTGCACGGGCTGGGCGCGGACGGCTACGACTTCGTGCCGGTGTGCGAGGCGCTGGACCTCGGGGCCGCGGGCCCGGTGCGCTTCGTCCTGCCGCACGCGCCCGAGCGCCCGGTCACGATCAACGGCGGCTACGTGATGCGCGCGTGGTACGACATCCTCGGACTCGGGGGCGCGTCCGTCGAGGACGAGTCCGGGCTGCGCGCCTCGATCGGCGACGTCAATGCGCTGATCGCGCGCGAAGTCTCGCGCGGCGTGCCGCCGTCGCGGATCGCGCTGGTCGGCTTCTCCCAGGGCTGCGCGATCGCGCTTGCGACCGCGTTGCGGCACGCGGGGCCGCTGGCCGGCGTCGCGGGGCTGTCCGGCTACCTGCCGCTCGCGGCGAGCACCGCCGCCGAGCGCAGCGAGGCGAGCCTCGCGCTGCCGATCTTCCTCGCGCACGGCAGCGACGACGACGTGGTCCCGATCGCGCGCGGCGAGCGCTCTCGCGAGGCGCTCGCCGCGCTCGGCCACGCGCCCGAGTGGCACGACTACCCGATGCCGCACGCGGTGTGCGACGAAGAGATCGCCGACCTGAACCACTGGCTCGTGCGCGTGCTGGGCTGACCGCGGGAGAGGCGCGGCGCCGATCCGCCGCACGGGTCCGTCGCGTCGGTCCGTCGCGGTGGTCCGTCGCCCCGACGCAGGTCGCCCGGGCGCGCGCTGGTACGATTCGCCCTGTTCCCGCCCGCGGCTCGCGGGCCACCCTCCAGGACGCCGCGATGGACGAACGTCAACTGCGCGAGATCACGCTGGCGACGCTGTGCTCGATCGCACCCGAGGTCGAGCCCGGCGAGATCGCGCCGGCGCGCCCGCTGCGCCAGCAGGTCGACCTCGACTCCATGGACTGGCTGAACTTCCTCGTCGCGCTGCACGAGCGGCTCGCGGTCGAGATTCCCGAGGCCGACTACGCGCGCCTGGTCACGCTCGACGACGTCGTCGGCTACCTCGCGCGCAAGCTCGGCGCGGCCCCGTGATCGTCGAGCCCGCCCCGGTCCGCGCGATCGACGCGGGCCGGCCGCTGCGCTGGCTCGCGCTGGGCTGGCGCGACTTCACGCGCGCCCCGCTGCCCAGCGCCGTGCACGGCGTGCTGTTCCTCGCCGCGGGCGCGCTGATCGCCGCGATCGGGTGGGGCCGGCACTCGCTGCTCGCGAGCGCGTTCTCCGGTTTCCTGCTGGTCGCGCCGATGCTCGCCACCGGCCTGTACGAGGTGAGCCGGCGCCTCGCCCGCGGCGAGACGCCGACGCTCGCCGACGTCGCCACCGTGTGGCTGCGCGGCCGCGGCGCGATGGCCCGCTTCGGCGTGCTGCTCGCGCTCGCCGGCACCGCGTGGGTCGTGCTGTCGTCCCTGATCATCCTCGGCGTGCTCGGCGCCGAGCAGGCCGGCGTCGGCGAGTTCGTGCGCCGCTTCGTGCTCTCGGGCAACTCGCTCGCGTTCGCGCTCTGGCTCGCCGCGGGAGGCCTGTTCGCGGCGATCGTGTTCGCGCTGGCCGCGGTGTCGGTGCCGATGATGCTCGACCGCGAGGTCGGCATTCGCACGGCGGCGCTCACCAGCGTGCGCGCGGTCGGCGCCAATCCGGTGCCGATGTTCGTGTGGGCAGCGCTCGTGATGACGCTCACGCTGGCGAGCGTCGCGACGGTGCTGCCGATGGTCGTGCTCGTTCCCGTGATCGGGCACGCGACGTGGCACGCTTACGTGGACGTGGTCGACGCGTCGCAACTTCCCCCGAGGGTCTGAGCGAGGCGAGAAGGCGAGATGTTCGGATTCAGCGAGGAGCAGGTCGCCAATTTCGGCGTGACCTTCGGGCTGGCCGCGTTCATCGGCTACATGCTCTTCATCATCTGGGACCTCGCGCGCAAGTCCAACGCCGGCCGTCTCGGGACCTTCGTCCTCTTCTTCGTGCTCGCTTTCGGCATGCTCGGTTTCATCGCCAAGACCCTCATCCAGTGGCTGCTCGGGATCTGAGCCGGCCCGCCGCCGAGGTCGGCGCACCCGGCCGGCCGGCGGAGCGCACCGTGCCCCGCCGGCGCGCGGCGCGCACGCCGGTCTCGCTCTAAACTGTCGCGAGCGCCGCGCCCCGCGGCCGCGATCGACATCCAACGACAGGAGACAACCCATGATCGGGTACGTGACGCTCGGCACCAACGACCTCGAGCGCGCCAGCGCGTTCTACGACAAGCTGCTCGGCAGCCTCGGCGCCAAGCGCGTCTTCAAGAACGACCGCGGCATCGGCTGGGGCAACGGCAAGGGCCCGATGATCTCGGTGATGAAGCCGTACGACGGCAAGCCGGCGTCGGTCGGCAACGGCGTGATGATCTCGCTCGCCGCCGAGAGCCGCGAGCAGGTCGACGCGGTCTACAAGCTCGCGCTCGAGCTCGGCGCCGCCGACGAAGGCCCCGCCGGCCCGCGCGGGCCCACGTTCTACGGCGGCTATTTCCGCGACCTCGACGGCAACAAGCTCTGCGTCTACAAGATGGGCTGAGGCCCGGCCTTAGGGTTAACACGGGTCGCCCGGGGGCTTGCGCAGGCCCGGGCGAGCCGCTTTACAGGCGCTTCCCCGTCGGGCGCACGCAGCCTCGCGTGCGCCCGGCTTCGAGTTCGCGCGCCATCCCACGAAGACGGGAGCGCACATTCGACATCAGGAGACGCCATGACCGACCGCCGTTCCTTCCTCGTCCACACCTCTTCCCTTGCCGCCGCGGGCAGTGCCGCGCTCGTCCTTCCGGTGGGGGCGCGCGCCACTCAGGGCGTGTCGAAGGGCGAAATCGTCGTCGGCTCGATCCAGGACCTCTCCGGCCCGATCGCGTCGCTGGGCAAGCCCGTGCAGAACGGCATGATCCTGCGCGCCGAGCAGATCAACGCGCAGGGCGGCATCAACGGGCGCAAGATCAAGCTGGTCGTCGAGGACTCGGGCTACGACCCGAAGAAGGGCGTGCTCGCCGCGCAGAAGCTGGTCAACCAGGACAAGATCTTCGCGATGGTCGCGACGATGGGCTCGCCGGTGTCGCTCGCGACGCTGCCGATCTGCCTGGACAAGAGCGTGCTTCACCTGTTCCCGATCACCGCGCACACCGGCAATTTCGAGCCGTACCACAAGCTGAAGTTCTCGGCGTCGAATCCGTATCCGAACACGACGCGCATCGGGCTGAACCTGATGATGAAACGCGGCAACTACAAGCGCGTCGGCATCATCTACCAGGACGACGAGTACGGCCAGGACGTGGTGCGCGGCACCGAGGCCGCGCTGAAGGACCTCGGGCTGGCGCTGGTCGAGAAGACGTCGTACAAGCGCGGCGCGACCGACTTCTCGTCGCAGATGCAGAAGCTGAAGGCGGCGAACCCCGACCTCATCGTGCTGGCGACGATCATCCGCGAGACGATCGGCGCGATGGCCACGGCCCGGCAGCTCGGCTACACGGGCGACTTCTTCGGCAGCGAAGCCGCGTACCAGCCGCTCGTGCCCAAGGCCGGCGGCAAGGCGGTCGAGGGCCTGTACGCGGTCAGCACCGTCACCGCGCCCTACCGCGACGACCCGACGAACTCCAAGGCGCTCAACGACTGGATGGACGCCTACAAGGCGCGCTTCAACGAGGAGCCGGACCTGTACAGCGTGTACGGATGGCTGATGCTCGACATCTTCGCGAAGGCGGTCGAGAAGACCCCCGGCAATCTCACCGCCGAAGCGGTCGCGACCTCGCTCGAGAAGAACCCGTACCCGCGCAGCTTCCTGCGCACGCCCGAGCTCGCGTGGAGCCAGAGCAAGCGCATGGGGCAGGACCAGGCGCGGCTGTCGCGCGTCGAGAACGGCCGCTGGACCAACGTCACCGACTACTCGAAGTAAGCCGTCGTTTCGCGGCGCGCGCCGGAGCCCGGTGCGCGCTCGCAGGAGCGCGCGCCCGCGCGCTCGTGCCCCGCGGACCGGCGGGTATACTCGCTGCCGGTCGCGCGCGGGGCCTGTAGCTCAGCCGGTTAGAGCAGAGGACTCATAATCCTTTGGTCGTGGGTTCGAGTCCCACCGGGCCCACTCCTGCTCAGCGAAACCAGGGACGATTCAATGAACGTGCTCCCGCCGGTCGACAGGGAACAACTCGCCAGCCTCTGCAGGCGTCGACACGTCCGCAAACTGTCGCTGTTCGGGTCGCGACTGAAGGGCGCCGCTCGACCGGATAGCGACGTCGACCTGCTGATCGAATTCGAGCAGGGCGCGCGACCGACATTGCTCGACCTGGCGGAGATCGAGATCGAGCTCTCGGAGTTGTTCGGCGGCGTTCGGGTCGACCTCAGGACGCCGCAGGAATTGAGCCGCTACTTCCGAGACCAGGTGGTCAGCGAGGCGCTGGTCCAGTATGCAGCCTGAGGATCGCGTTCGCCTGGCCCACATGCGAGACGCCGCTTCGTCGGCCTTGCGCTTCGTCTCGGGCAAGGCTCGCGAGGACCTCGACCGCGACGAGATGCTCTTGTTCGCGTTGGTCCGTGCGGTGGAAGTGCTCGGCGAAGCTGCGTCGAAGGTCAGTCTTGAAGCTCGCGCGGAGGTCCCAGCCGTTCGATGGGCTGCCGTCGTGGGGATGCGCAATCGCCTGATTCATGCCTATTTCGACGTTGACCGCGACATTCTCTGGGCCACGGTGTCTGATGACCTGCCCGGTCTGAAGATCCAGCTTTCGCTCGCCCTCGCGCCTGGCTGATCGAAAAGTCGCGGTCGACGAACGCGAGCCGTTTCGCTCATATCCTTTGGTCGTGGGTTCGAGTCCCACCGGGCCCACTTCACGTCATTTGTACGGACCGGAGACATCGGTAACGGTCCGTACCTGAGACATGGGTGACAACCTCGCACCGAACGTGTTGTCCACGGGTTGCAGGGTTTGCTGCTCAGGGTCGATGTAGCCGAGATCGCGGTGCATGAAGCTGACGATCCTGATGCCGTCGTCGACCTCCTCGATCCCGACGCGTTCGCCGGCCGATACGGTCGATGGGTTGGTGCGTCTGAGGTAGATGCAGATGCGCCCGCAGGCGGTCGCGCCTGAGGCGACCGGTCTCGAAGGCGATGCCGTCGAAAGTCCCGCCGCGAAGCGGCCACGGCGGTCGCTCGCGACTATGCGGGCGTGAGCAACGTGAATTGGCCGCGCGGGAGCAACTTCCGGAAGTCTCGATCGAAGCTGACAAGGTGCTCGCCCAAGTGCACGACGGCGGCCGACAACCAGGCATCGGGCACATCGTTGCCGCCCAGCTGTTTGTCGAGGCATAGCTTGCGGAGTTTCGACCACTCGGGGCCCAAGGCCGCCAGTTGCACGCCGGGCGACTCCATCAGGGCATCGACGAACGCTACGGCATCCGGAATCGGTGTTTCGAACCGGAAGATTCTCGGGCTGGTCACCAGCCGCAGAAAGCTGGCCATTACCATTGGCATCAGCGTCAAGGCCGAGCCGGCCTCGGATGCACCGATCGCCTCTTCGAGCCAATCGCGCGCCACGACATGATGTGGATGATCGCTGCGGGAAGCGGCGACCAGCACATTGACGTCAGGCGTCATCGCCCAACGCCTCGAGCAATGCCTTGTTGCTCAGTGGGTTTACACCTGCAACCAGCCTCCGCGCCCCTTGTAAGCGGGCAGGCGGACTCGCCGGCGCTTCGGGGCGCTCGCCTGGGCGCGAATCCGCAGTTGCAGGCCTTCCTCGATCAGCCGAGTCAGGCTCGTGCGCTCGCTGGGCCGCGAGTGCCCTTGGCATCGGCAAGCTGATCGTTCAGATCAAGGGTGGTCTTCATGGAGAGATGATACAGATTTCTGTATTGGCGTTGCAAGGTCCGGCCAGACGACCCGGCCAGATGGCGACTCGCGCCATCGCTATGCGGCACAAGACCCAACGCCCGGTACAGTTCGAGATCCCGCAGGCCACCCGAGGAGCACTGCAGGCGTGGATCGGGCAGGCAGCGCTGAAACCGGAGGACGCCCTGTTCCCCAGCCGGCTCCAAGAGTCACCTCATCGCGGAACACTTCGGTACGCTCGGATTCTCGTGCATTGGGTCGACGAACCGGGACTGGACCGCGCAGACTATGGCGCCAACGGCATCGCGGTCGCGCGCCACTGGGTCGCACTGGAACTGGTCTGGATGCATGGGCTGGTCTGCGCAGCCTGGGACGCAGGCGCCGCGAGCGCGACACCCGATCGAGGCGATGCGACGACGTCAGCGCAACGCCGCACCACTGCGGTCGTGTCTTCCCGGTGAGAGACGACCAGGCCCCCGCGTGACCCCCGCGTCTCCCGCCCTGCGTGGCGGCCTCCTCGCGCTGGCCGCGGCGATCCTGTTCGGCGCGAGCACTCCGCTGCTCCAGCTCGTCGGGAAGGACGTCGGCGCATTCTCGACGGCCGCACTGCTCTACGCCGGTGCCGCCGTCGTCGGAGCGGCATTCGTGCGCCCGGTCGAGCGCGAGGCGAGCCTGCGCCGCGGCGACCTTCCCCGGATCGTCACGATGGCGGCATTCGGAGGGGCGATCGGCCCGGTCGCGCTCGCCTGGGGCCTTCAGCGTACGAGCGGCGCGAGCGCGTCGCTGATCCTCGCGCTCGAGGCCGTCTTCACGGCGGTGCTCGCGCGTGCCTTCTACGGCGAGGCGATGGGGCGCCGGGTCTGGGCTGCGATGACGCTGCTGGCCGCCGGGGGCGTGGTCCTGGTGCTGGACCGCAGGCTCGGGGGCGACACCCGGTGGCTCGGGTTGCTGGCGGTCGCGTGCGCCACGGCCGCCTGGGGCCTGGACAACACGCTGTCGCGCGCGGTCGCAGATCGCGACCCGGGCCGTGTCGTCCTGCTCAAGTCCGCGCTGGGTGCGGCGATCAGTGCGGCGCTGGCGATGGTCGCGGGCGAGCGAGCGATCGCAGGGCCGGCGGCGCTCGGTGTGTTCGTCCTCGGCGCCACGGGCTACGGGCTGAGCCTTCGTCTCTATCTGCTCGCCCAGCGCGCCTTCGGCGCGGCACGCACCGGCTCGGTGTTCGCCTTCGCGCCGTTCGTGGGCGCGGCGATCGCGGTGCTCCTCGGCGACCGCGAGACGACGCCCGGGATGCTCGCCGGCGGCGGGCTGATGCTGCTGGGCGTACTGCTCCATCTCGCGGAATCGCACGCCCACGAGCACGTCCACGCGCCGATCGAGCACGAGCACGCGCACACGCACGACGACGGGCACCACGCGCACCTGCACGACCCGATGCCCGTCGGCCCCCACAGCCACGCGCACCGGCACGAGGCCACTCGGCACGCTCACCCGCACGTGCCGGACGCGCACCACGTTCACCGGCACTGACCCCGTAAACGACGCAGCGCCTGCCGTCCGGCGACGCGAGCCTCGCGAGGCGTGCAGCGGCGGGTACGCCCTCGCGCGCCCTTGCGCGACGGCGGCGCCGCGCCCAGAATTCATCGGATCGTCGTGACGTGCCCACCGCAATGCCGGAGGAGCCGATGTCGCTGATCCAGTTCACTCGCAATCACACCGATCACTCGACCGACAAGGGCTACCAGTTCGAGTTCTTCTGCGATCGCTGCGGCAACGGGTTCAAGTCCGAGTTCAAGCCCTCGGCGATGGGCATGGCCGCCAGCGCGCTGCGCGCGGCGGGCAGCCTGTTCGGCGGCATCCTCGGCTCGGCGGGGTCGAGCGCCTACGAGATCGAACGCGCCATCCAGGGGCCGGCGCACGACGGCGCGTTCCGCGAGGCGGTCGGCGAGGCCAAGCCGAACTTCAGCCAGTGCCCGAAGTGCTCGAAGTGGGTGTGCAAGTCGACCTGCTGGAATTCCCTGCGCTCGCTGTGCTTCGAGTGCGCGCCCGACGTCGACACCGAACTGGCGTCGGCTCAGGCGCAGGCCACCGCCGAGCAGATTCGCGAGAAGGTCCGCCTGCAGGACCTGACGAAGGACATCGACCTGACCAGCGACGCGGTGGCTTCCTGCCCGTCGTGCGGCGCACACACGCAGGGGGCCAAGTTCTGCCCCGAGTGCGGCAAGCCGCTGCGGCCGAAGACCGAGTGCAGCCGTTGCGGAACGAAGTTCGAGGCGGGAACCAAGTTCTGTCCGGAGTGCGGCAACAAGGCCGGCTGATGCCCGCACGCCGCGGCCGCTTCCAGTACCTGTCGCCCGGCGGCGAGGTGCTGCAGCAGGGAGGCTGCGAGGTCCGCTTCGACGACGCGATCTTCTCGCTTGCGCCCGACGACGGGCCGCCGCTGGTCTTCGACCTCGGCGACGTCGACGCCCTCGTCGCCGCCGACTTCACCGTGCGCGCGACGCTGTTCACCGGCAACGCGTTGCTGCTGCAGCAGTTCGGCAAGGCGACCCAGGATCTCGTGCGCGAGCTGCTCGAGGCGTGGCGCGAGCGCTCGATCCGATGCCTGCTGCTCGCCGACCTCGAGCAGGTCTTCCGCGTCGACGGTCGTTTCGAGCTCGAGTCGGGCGCGCCCGGCGCGGTGGCCGGCGCGGTGGCCGGCGCGGCCGAGCTCCGGCTGTACCGGTCCAACCTCGCGGTGCTTCCGCTCGAGTCGGCGCCGTTCCAGTGGCGGCTCGCCGACGTGACGTCGCACGGGTTCGACGCGCAGCGCTACGAACTGGTCCTGCGGCGCGACGGCGACGTTCTGCGTCTTGGCCGGCTCGGGCGCCAGACCGACCCGTTCGTGCGCGCGGTGCGCGAGTCGCTGCAGGCGCTGGCCGTCGAGGGCGCTCGGGCGCTGGGGGCGATCCTGCCCTTCCTCGACGCCAACCGGCTTCAGGCGGCGCATCGGCTGCTGCCCGAGGGGCATTCGGCCCGGGTGTCCGAACTGTCCGCGGTGGATTCGCGCATTGCGCAGGTGCTGGCGGCCAACGCGGTGGACGCGTCGCTCGCGCCCTACTACGAAGCACTGCTCGAGCGCTGCGTTCGCGAGCAGGTCCAGGTCGGGTACAAGCTGATCCGGCCCGAGGACGAGGACGGCGCCGTCGGAGACGACGCCTCGGCTCCGGGGGCCGACCCGCCGTCCGCGGACGCTGGCGCGTCGGACGACGGCCCGGCCGCCGATGCGACCGGTGCCGCCCCCGGAGCGCCCGATGCCGACGCCGCCGGCCCGCCGGCGCTGTACTGGTTCTTCTTTCCGATCGCGGCGAGCGGTGGCGCGCTGCCCGACGTCGTCGCCTGGGAGGCGTCGTCGCGCGCGGGCCGGGCGACCTATTTCTTCCGCCTCGCGGCGCCCGGCGAAGACCCGCCCGCCGACGCCGACGGCGTTGCCCGGGCGGTGGCTCGCATCACGCGCGTGCTGGGGCTGGTGAACTTTCGCCGGCGCCCGATCTACTTGTCGGATGCGGATCTCGAGAGCAAGCCCGAGTGGCGGCGATACGCGATCGCCGCGCGCCGGATCCCCGAACTGCGGGCGGTGCGCTCCGCGTTCCTCGGCCGCGCTTCGCACGTGTCGCTGTCGGCCTGGCGCGGGCAGGTCGACGCCGTCCTGGTCCGCGCGCGCTCCGGACGCTGAGCGCGCGCGCCGCGGTCAACGGCGCCGAGATCGCCGGGGCCGACGTCACCGCCTGCGTCTCGACCGCGGGCGTTCCGAGCGGTTGCGGCGCCGGGGCGTCGGCGCGTCCGACGCTCGGCGGCGACTTCGAGCGGCCGATCCGGCTGCGGCGGATCAGGTTCGGCCGGAAGTCCCGACCGTCATCCGCCCGTGAGCGCTCGAGAGGGAAAGGCGACTCCCCGACTCACGTAGCCGACGAACCGTGGCGCCGAAGGCAGATACGCACTGTCGAGCTCGCCGATGCGAAAGCCCGCGGACTCGATCAGCCCGGCGATGTCGCGATTCAGGTGGCAGCCTCCGGCCAGGCGACGCCACGGTCGGTTCAGGCGGTCCTGCCATCGGCGCACGTCCGCGTCCGGGGCGGCCCCGTGCTCGCAGAAGAGCAGCTGACCGCCGGGGCGCAATGCCCTGAGGGCGCACGCGAGCGCGGCCGACGGGTCGGGGATCGTGCACAGCACGAACGTGGCGACGACGGTGTCGACGCTGCCGGCTTCGAGCGGCAGCCGCTCGGCCGGTGCGTCGATGATGCGCACGTCGAGGCCGCTTCGCGCCACCCGCGGCATCGCGAGCGCGCGCATCTGGGCGGACGGCTCGAGCGCCCAGATCCGATCGACGCACGAGCGGTCGTAATGGGCGAGGTTCAGCCCCGAGCCGAATCCGATCTCGAGCACCCGGCCGCGGGCCCGCGGAACGACGAGCTGCCGCAGGCGTGTGACCCTCGAGCCGCCGCAGACGCAGTTCGTCAGCCTGGGAAGGATGAATCGGTCGTACGGATTCATCGCCCGCTCGTTCTCGCCGCCCGTTCCCGTTCGAGGAGGGCTGCGTTCACGCCGCTCGTGGCCGTGCGAGCCCGGCGGCCGCCGTCGTCTCGCGCGGGATGTCGATCTCGACCGCGGTCTCGCCGGGCCTGCTGCGGATGCCGAAGCGCGCTCCGATGCGCTCGGCACGGTTCCGGTAGGACAGGAGTCCCCTCTCCGCGGCCCACGCCACGTCGAAGCCGATTCCGTCGTCGACGACGCGCAGTCCGATCCGGCCGCCCGCCTCGCGCGCCTCGATCCGCAGCTCGCTCGCACGCGAGTGCTGGAGCGCGTTGGAGATCGCCTCGAACAGGATGAACATCAGCTCGCGCATGTCCTGTGCGTCCAGCCGCTCGATCGGGGCGATCGGCTCGACGTTCCAGTGCAATGCGATCCCGGCGGCCTCGATGCGCGGACCGAGCCGGTAGCGCAGGTTGCCCATGAGGCTGGCGACGTCGCCCGGGGGCAGGTTGACGTTGTCGATCGTCAGCTTGAGCTGGTCGAGCGCGTCGCGCAGCGGGGGCATGAGCTCGCGGCGATCGCCGCGCCCGGATTCCAGCTGCCGGATGGCCATCGACAGGTGGGCGCCGACCCCGTCGTGCATGTCGCGAAGGATGCTCGCCCGCTCCTGCATGCGCGCCTGCTGTCGCGCCAGCGCCTCGAGCTTCAGGTAGCTCGCCTCGAGCTCCTGCTCCCGCTTCTTGACGCGGTCGGCGAGTGTTCGCGTGAGATCGAAGACTCTCCGGTGGGCGGCCCTGAAGCGAAGGATCACGATCGCGCCGAGCGTGAGGTCGAACAGGCTCGACGAGTACGCGAGCATCGTGATGTGCAGGTAGTCGCTCGCGAAATTGAACGCGTAGAAGTCGTGAATGGCGGCCGCCACGTTCACCGCGATCGCGATCGACGCGAGCTGCTGCTCGACGGTGGCCGTGCGTGCAGTGTGCCCGACGAAGACCGCCGAGAACGCGATCGCAGCCAGGCCCAGCAGGCCGTACCACGCGGTCAATGCCCACGCGTGCCCGAGACCCAGCGCCGCGTACGCGACCGCGGGGCACGCGAGCACGAGCGCCACCAGCCAGCGGCGCAGCCTTCGCGCGTGGGGGCTCGCGCCCCAGCCTGCGATCTCGACGCACGAGAGCACGGTCCAACCTGCAGCCGCGCAGGCGGCGGTGACGAGGATCACGCCCCACCACGGCCACGCGATCGGGGGCGAGGACAGCAAGCCCGCTGCGGCGGCGGCCCCGCCGGTCAGTTCCGCGAGGGCGGCGTACCTGTACAGCGACGCGTCGTCGTGCCCGCCTTCGTCCGGCGACGCGACGACGCTTCGCCACAGGCCGATCGAAAGCAGCCCGACGCCGAGGCTCAACGCGGCGGCCGCGGACAGGCTGGTCAGCATCCAGTTGTAGCGCTGGCGGCGATCCGCGCGGATCTCGTCCGCCGGACCCATCAGCACCTGCGAAAGACCCGCCCCTCGCTCGCGATCCGCGCGAATCAGGATCGTGATCTCGTTCGCGCCCGCCCGGAGCAGACGGCCGAGCGAAACGTGGCGCGGAAACAGCGTCGAGTCCTCGCCGTCGTGACGTGCGACGTCGCCCTGCGTCTCGAGCCTCGACCCGTTCAGGCGCACCTCGAAGGCGTTTCCCACCTTCGGGATCTGGAGGGCCCAGCGCTCGAACGTCGTTTCGGGACGAGTGAACGTGAGCGTGAAAGTCGCGTGTCCCCGTCGGCCGGGATGGTGCCGGTCCCACGCGTACGGCAGCCGGACGGTCTCGGCGACGTGCCGCCCGTCGACGTCGATCTCCGCCCGGGCCGAGTCGAGCGTGACGACGCCCTCGGTCGCGAGCAGGGCGGTGCGCTCGTACACGCTGATCAGGAGGGCCGCGAAGACCATCACGATCGCGGGCAGGCCGAGGAGCAGGGTCGAGCGCCAGCGTGCGGACGACGGCCGGCCGCCGCCGACGGCTCGATCATTGCGCGCCGATTCGGCCATGAGGCGTCAGAGGAGACCCATCCGCGTCGCCTCGTAGACCGCCTCGCTGCGCGAGTGGACGGCGAGCTTCTCGTAGAGGCGCTTGATGTGGGAACGGACCGTGTCGACGCTCATCGTCTTGATTCGCGCGACCTCCGAGTAGGAGAATCCTCGCGCGATGAGGTCGAGCACCTCGCGTTCGCGCTCGGAGAGGACGATTTCCGGCGGGCCGGAACGCGCACGGACCTGCACGCCGGCGCCGTGGTCCATCGCGGCGCGGCTGCGGTACTTCTCCAGGACCCTGCGCGCGATCATCGGCGAGATCGGCGAGCACCCGTGCTTCATGTCGACGATGACGCGCGCGATGTCGTCCGGCGACGAGTCCTTGTGGATGTACCCCAGCGCGCCCGCCTCGACGCTCGCCAGCACGTTCTCCTCGTCGGCGAACATCGAGACCACGAGCGGCTCGCACCGCGGGTGGAACTCGACCGCGGCCCGGATCACGTCGAGCCCGCTGCCGTCGGGCAGTCCGAGGTCCACGAGCAGGACGTCGACACTGTTCGCGGGGTTCCGCAGCCAGTTCAGCGACGACTCGACCGTCGCGAAGGCTCCCGCGAGCGACAGTTCGTCCGAGCGCCTGACGCAGTCACAGAAGAAATCCCGCGCGCGGCGGTCGTCCTCGACGACGAGCACCTTCCACACGTGTCCTCCCACGGCCTGGGCGAAACGAGGGCGTCGGCGTCGACTTTACACCGTTCCGGCCGCTGTACATCGCATGTTCATGCGATCGCGCACGCCGTGGGAGTCCGCGCCGCGGGCGCCCGGGGGTGACGGTCGCCCGCAGGTCCGGACGACCTGCCGCTTCTTCATCACATGATCATGTCATTCCGCGCGCCCCGCGGATTGGCGACGATCGGTGCACCCCCGGCGCGGATTCGATCGTGTGGCTGCTGCGCGATCCGCCGCCCTGAACTCCTGGAGCCGATGCCATGAAGAAACCTCGTCGGACGATGCCCACCCCCTTCTCGCGCCTCGCGCGGGCCTTTGCCGCTGTGACGATCGTCCTGCTGGCCGCCTCGTGCGGCAACGGGGACGGAACCTCGTCGCCGAATCTGCTCGCCAGTCGCAGCGACGGCAGCGCGCCGATCGACACGAAGATCTTCGCGCAGGCGCTGGTCGCGCTTCCGATCGAGACGCTCTCGGCGGACGAGATCGCGAGCCTGAAGTTCTCGCGCGAGGAGGAAAAGCTCGCGCGCGACGTCTACGAGCTGTTCGCGGCGTCGTACACGCTGCCGATCTTCCCGAACATCGCGTCGAGCGAGCAGACGCACACCGAAGCCGTGCGGACGCTGCTGGTTCGCTACTCGATACCCGACCCCGCGGCGTCGACGCCTCCCGGGATGTTCGTGAACCCGGACTTGCAGGCGCTCTACGACTCCCTGGTCGCACGCGGGCGAACCAGCCTGGTCGCGGCGCTCGCAGTCGGCGCGAACATCGAGGAGGTCGACATCGTCGACCTGACTCGACAGCTGACGATGGTCGACAACCGCGACATCACGATCGTGTTCGAGAACCTGCTGAAGGCGTCGCGCAACCACCTGCGCTCGTTCGCATCGGCGCTCGAGGCGAGGGGGATCGTGTACGTGCCGCAATACCTGCCGGCGGCGGTCTATCAGCAGATCGTCGGATCACCGATGGAGACGGGCGCGTACTGACCGGCGCCTGACGACTCGTCGATCGGACGTCGATGCCAAGCCGGACGAGTCGCAGCGCGGCGGAAATTGCCCCTTCGGGGGCGCAGGGGCGCCGGCCGGCGTCCCATCCGATCGAGGAGATCGACGATGTCAACGAAGTCTTCGAAGCGTCTGATGGTGCTCGCGGCGCTCGCGGGCGCGGTCTCGCTGGCGATTCCGGCGGCGCACGCGCAAGGCAGCAAGCCACCCGGCGCCGGCGGTGGCGGCGGGGGGCACACGAGCGCGGTGAACAATCTGTCGTACCCGGTCCTGGACCTGGCAACGACCACGCCGGTGTCGGCGTACTTCAAGGCGGCCGTGCCGGGCACGCTGGGCAAGACCTATTCGTACGGTTGCGCGAAGGAAGACACGACGTCGGTCGCGGGCCGCACGTTCGCGAACACGTCGTGCGCGAGCGCGGACGGGAAGACCTACTACTCCGCGAGCCAGTGCGTCGCGGCGGGCATGCCGTGCGAGGGCTTCGCGGCGTCCGCACTGGACCGCATCTACTGGCAGAAGACGTCCGACAACGTGTGGTCGTCCGACTCGGTGCTCGGTGCCCCGGTCGTCGACGCGAGCGCCGTGGACTGGGGTGACAATCTCGAAAGCCGTTCCTGGACCTCGAATTCGGTGATCCGGGTCGAGACCACGCCGTTCGCGCCCGTCGTCCAGCGGCGCGGGCTGCAGATGTGGCACGTCTTCGGATCGGGAACGAACGAACTCTGGGGCGTTCGTGCGACCGACGCCGGACTCGCCTACGGATACCTGTCGGACTCGGCAATCGTCAGGACGAACTCCGCCCGGCTGAACATCACCAAACTGCCGGGGCCGCAGCCGGCCTCGTGCCCGACGACGAACCCCGGACCGCAGGCCCAGGGCCTGACCTGGGACGGCAGCGCGTGGGCCGGAGGCAACACGTTCGTGCTCTACGACAACGTCCCGTTCACGCCCGAACTGAACATCGGCGGCAAGTACGTGTATGGATTCAACTGGTCGCTGAAGTCCGACGTTGTGCCGGCTGAAATCGGCAAGGGCGGGTGGTGGCGGCTGACGTTCCACGCACTCGGCGTGATCGGCTTCCCGGACGGCATTGCGCTGGCGCCGCCCGCCATCCCCGACGGCTCGCCGGTCAGTCTTCCGACCGCTTCGTCGGCCCTGATGGTGCTGCTGGCCGCCGAGGCGAGCGAGTCCGGGCCGCTCTACACGCCGGTGGTGTACAACCGTGCGGGCTACAGCCTCACCTACATCGACATCTGCGTCAACGAGACGAAGGGCGGCGGCAAGGGCCGGACCCAGTAGCGCACTCGTGCCGGGCCTCGGCCGGCCGCGCGCCGGCCGGGGCTCGCCCGATCGCGGGCGTCTCCACCTTGTATCATTCGCGACCCCCACGACGATTCGAGGCGCGCACGCGATGAAGAAGACCGACATGGAAAGGCTGAACGCCGCGCGCATCGAGAGCGAGCGCCAGCGCTCGCCGGCGCGCTTCGGCAGCGAGGCCGGCGCGGCCGAGGTGAGCCGCCGCGAGCGCCGCCGCCTCGAGCAGGCGCAGGGCCTGATCCCCTTCGCGGTCAAGATCGACGGGGCGCTCGCCGAGCAGGTGCGCGCGAAGGCGGTCGAGCGTTCGGTCAGCGTCGACGAGATGGTGGCCGAGCTGCTGCGCAAGGCGCTCGCGGCCTGAGCATTTCTCGTTCACGGCGCGGCGCGACGGCGACCGGCCCAGTCGTCGCGTCAGTTCCTCCGCCCGCCACACCTCGATCCGGTGCTGCTTCGCGTACGGCAGCGCGTTCTCGCTGAGCTCGCCCACGCACACGTAGATCGCGTCCGTGGCGTCGCTCGCGTCGCGCGCCGCCTGCAGCGCGCGCAGCGCCTCGAGCCCCGTACGGGCGGACTTCCACTTCCGCGCGCACACCAGCGTCCGGCGTCCCGCGCGCTCGAGCTCGAAATCCACCGGCGCGCCCGCGCCGGCGCGCACCGAAAAGCCCTCGCGCCGGAACGCGGCGTCGAGCGCCGACGAGAACTGCGCCCAGGCCATCGCGGCGAGCGCCTCGCGCGTCTTCGCGACCCGGGCCGCGCTCGGCTGCGACCATTGGCGCCGCGCGGCGATCGTGCCGATCACGACGAAGGGCAGCGAGGACATCGCGCCGACGACCTTGTACTCGGCCGGCAGCAGCGCCGCGGCGACCGCCGCCAGTGCCGCCGCGATCGCGAAGCTCGCCCACCACGGCGAGCGCAGCAGGATCGCGAACAGCGAATTCTCGGCCATTCGGAATTTCATCGAGTCGGTTCCAAGGCGCACGATGCGCGAACGTGGCAGTGTACGGTGCGGGGCCGATTCGGCATGGACCCGGGCTCCGGGACGGCCGAGCACTTCGCGGACGAGTTCGCGCGCGAGGTCGCGATGTGGGGCGACGTCGTCCGTCAGTCCGGCGTCGTCGTCGAGAATTGAACGGTGCCGATCGCGCACCGCCTGAATGGAGATCACGTTCGAATGACCCGACCCGAATCGATCCGGCCGTCCGGCCGGCGCACGGTCCTGCGCACCGCCGCCGCCGCCGCGGGCGCGACGCTCGCCGCGCGCGTGCGGGCCCAGAAGCGCTACGACCCCGGCGCGAGCGACACCGAGATCCGCATCGGGCAGTCGATGCCGTACTCGGGCCCGATCTCCATGCTCGGCACGATGGGCAAGGCCGCGGCCGCGTACTTCGAGAAGGTCAACGCCGAGGGCGGGATCCGCGGCCGCAAGGTGAAGCTGATCTCGCTGGACGACGGCTACAGCCCGCCGAAGGCGATCGAGGCCACCCGCCGGCTGGTCGAGAACGACGAGGTGCTGCTGATCTTCAACAACATCGGCACGCCGACGAACCTCGCGATCCACCGCTACCTGAACGGTCGCAAGGTGCCGCACCTGCTGATCATGTCGGGCGCCAACCGCTGGAACGACCCGAAGAACTTCCCGTGGACGCTTTCGGGGATGCTGTCGTACCAGGCCGAGGCGCGCATGTACGCGCGGCACATGCTGGCGACGGTCGCGTCGCCGCGCATCGCGGTGCTCGCGCAGAACGACGACTTCGGTCGCGACTTCACGCACGGGCTGCGCTCGCTGCTCGGCGAGCGCGCGAAGTCGATGATCGTCGCCGAGGCGACGTACGAGACCACCGACCCGACCGTCGACTCGCAGATCATCGCGCTCAGGGCCTCCGGCGCGAACGTGTTCTTCAACTTCTCGAACGGGAAGTTCACCGTGCAGTCGCTGCGGCGCGCCGGCGAGCTCGGCTGGAAGCCGCAGGTCTACCTGCCCGCCGGCTCGACGTCGATCGCGTCGATCCTGCGGCCCGCGGGCGCGGAGCACGCAGTCGGCGCGATCACGGTCGCGAACGTGAAGAACCCGCTCGATCCGCAGTGGCGCGACGACGCGGGCCTGAAGGAATACCTCGAGTTCATGAAGCGCTGGGCGCCGGGCCTGGACGCCGACGACTCGCTCAACCTGAGCGCGTACTCGATGGCGCGCGTGCTCGCCGAGGTGCTGCGCCGCTGCGGCGACGAGCTCACGCGCGAGAACGTGATGCGCCAGATGCTGAGCCTGAAGGACTTCACGACGCCGGTGATGCTGCCCGGCGTGTCGCTCACCACCGGGCCCGACGACTACGAGATCTACGGCGCCATCCGCCTGCAGCGCTTCGACGGCAAGTCGTGGGTGCCGTTCGGCGAGCCGATGGCAAGATAGCCGCCGCCGCCATCCGACTGGAGTTCGCCCCGATGCCCTATCCCCCCGAGTTCCTCACCCTCGTCGACGAGTTCGTCGCGCTCGCCAACCGCCTCGCCGAGAACCGCGACCCCGGCGAGGTCAGCGCCGCGATCCTGTTCGCCGCCGGGCGCTACAACGCGTTCAACTTCGTCACGCGCGACGGCGTGCCGGAGAACCGGGCGCGCGCGGTCGACTTCTACGTGTCCGAGTACCGCAAGGCGCTGGAGCAGAACCTCGACGGCGTCGTCGGGCCCGTGGTCGGCTCGCGCGACTGATCCTTTCAGGCCGATGCCGCTGCGGCGGCGCCTTGTGATCGGACCCCAAAAGGACTAAATTCGGTCTCCCCATCGGAGATTGGGCGACATCTTGCGCTACTCGACCAGAATCAAGCCGATCAGCTTCCTGAAGGCTCACGCCGCGGAGGTTCTCGCCGACATCGCCGATCGGCGCGAGCCCCTGGTCATCACGCAGAACGGGGAGGCGCGCGCGGTGCTCCAGGACGTCGCCTCGTTCGTCGAGACGCAGGAGTCCCTGGCCCTGCTGAAGATCCTGGCGCTGGGGAACCAGGACGTGGCCGCTGGCAAGCTCAAGCCGGTGGCGGAGGTCGTCGCGCGCCTGCGCGCGAAGCACGCGGGCGACTGATGCCACGCGCGTCCGCCCGATACGCGGTGGTGCTCACCGCGGGCGCCGAGCAGGACCTGGAGTCCCTCCACGACTACGTCGCCAATGCCGTCAGCGTGGCCAGCGCCAATCGCCTGCTGGACAAGCTGATGAGCGTCGTGGAACGCCTGTCACGCTTTCCGGAGCGTGGCGACTTCCCCCGGGAACTGGTCGCGCTGGGCATTCGCGAATATCGCCAGACCTCGTTCAAGCCGTATCGGGTGATCTATCGCGTTTTGGGTCGAGAGGTCGTCGTCTACATGATCGCCGACGGTCGCAGGGACATGCAGTCGCTCCTGGCGCGAAGGCTGCTGGGACGGTAATGCGGCCAGCGGGCTCGAGGCCGACGAATCATCGCGAAGTTGGCCCCGGCAGCGGGCGTCGTGAGTCCATCCCACGAGGGCATACCTCCTCCATGCAAACGATCGACTTCGAACTGCGCGGCGAATTCATCCCGCTGGACGCGCTGCTCAAGGCCAGCGGCGTCACCGACAGCGGCGGCGCCGCCAAGCACCTGGTCACCCGCGGCGAGGTCCGGGTCGACGGCGTCGTCGAGCTTCGGCGCCGCTGCAAGCTGCGCGCCGGTCGAGTGGTCGAGGTCTCGGGCGTGCGCATCCGCGTGCGTGCGCCGGCGGCCTGATGCGCGCCGCCGTACGCGCCGAGGGCCTGGGCTTCGCGAGCGCGCAGCGTATCGTGCTGCAGGGCCTGAATTTCGAGTTGCGTGCCGGCCTGGCGCTCGTGCGCGGCGGCGAGGGGCGCGGCAAGACCGTGCTGCTGCGGCTGCTGGCGGGTGCGCTCGAGCCGACGTCGGGCACGCTCGTGCGCGGGACCGGGCCGGTGTTCTTCGAAGCCGCGTCGGCGCCCGCGCTCGACGACGTCGTGGTCTCGGACTGGCTGCGTGAGCGTGCCGCGTGCTTTCCCGGATGGCGCGAGCCGCTCGCGCAACGGCTGGTCGAGGCCCTGCGCCTGACCGAGCACGTCGGCAAGACCTTCCACATGCTGTCGGCCGGCAGCCGCCGCAAGGCGGTGCTCGCGGCGGCGGTGGCGAGCGGCGCGCCGCTGACGCTGCTCGACATGCCGTTCGCCGCGCTCGACGCGCGCTCGCGCGGCGTGCTGTGCGAGGTGCTCGACGAGGCGACGACGAGCGCCACGCGGGTCTGGGTCGTCGCCGACCACGAGGTGCCCGCGGGCCTGGACGACGTGCGCTGGAGCGCGGTGATCGACCTGGGCGACTGAGCGCGCGCTAGGTCGGCGCGGTTCCCCGCGCCGGCGCGCCTTCCACCTCCAGCGCGGTCAGCCACAGCCGCGTGTCCAGCTCGAGCCGGTGGTAGTCCGGTTCCATGTGCCGGCACAGCGCGTAGAACGCCTTGTCGTGCTCGCGCTCGCGCTGGTGCGCGAGTTCGTGCACCACGATCATCCGCAGGAACGCGGCCGGGGCGTCCTTGAAGACGCTCGCGATGCGGATCTCGCGCCGGGCCTTCAGCGACGCGCCCTGCACGCGCGAGACCGTGGTGTGGGTGCCCAGCGCCTTGTGCGTCAGGTGCAGTCGATCGTCGTACTTCACGCGCGCCAGCGGCGGCGAGCTCCTCATGAAGCGCGATTTCAGTTCCCCCACGTAGTCCGCGAGCGCGCGGTCGTTGCGCACCGCGTGCGGCTCCGGGTGGCGGCGCGCGACCGTGTCGCGCAGCCGCCCCTGCGACAGCAGTGCGGCGGCCTGCTCGAGCACCTGCGGCGGGTATCCCGCCAGGTAGCGCAGCGCGGTCACGGCCTCACGCGCGAGCGTCGCCGGACGCGCGCGCCCACACGAGCAGCAGGTTGTTCGCCGGCATCTCCGCCCGCTCGCGCAGGCGCAGCCCGGCGCCGCGCGCCTCGTCGGCGACCGCGGACAGCCGACGCACGCCCCAAGCGGGGTCGCGCGCCCGCAGGCCGGCGTCGAAGGCGACGTTGCCGGGCGCCGTCGGCACGTCGTCCTCGAGGTAGGGGCCGTAGGTCACGAGCACGCCGTCCGGTGCGAGCCGCCCCGCGGCACCGCGCATCAGCGCGCGCGTGCACGCCCACGGCGCGATGTGGATCATGTTCGCGCAGAACACCGCGTCGACCTCGCGCGGCAGCTCGGGGGGCCACGGGTCGTCCAGCACGTCGAGCAGCAGGGGCTCGCGAACGCGTGCCATCCCGGCGCACCACGCGCGAATCGACGCGAGCGACTCGGCGTCGCCGTCGGTGGGTTGCCAGGTCCAGCCGGGCAGCCCGGCGGCCAGGAATGCCGCGTGCTGGCCGGTGCCGCTCGCGATTTCGAGCATCAGGCCGCTTGCGGGGAGCAGCCTCCGAAGCTGGTCGAGGATCGGCGGGCCGTTTCGGTCGGCGGCGGGGCTGTGGCGGCGGGGGGCGGCGGTGTGCATGCCGCATTGTCGCGCGACGGAGGTTCCCGGGCGGCGCATCGGGGCCCGCGAGTCCCGGCCGGGCGCAGATGCCCCGCGCGACACGCCCGGGCACGCCGCGCGGTGCGGCGTGCGGTGCGTTCGCCCCGGCTCAGTGGTGGCGGGGCGAGGCGTCCGCGTCGTCGGCGGGAACGGCGTACCGCGAGCTCTGGCGGGCGCGCAGCAGCACGAGCCGGGTCTGCAGCTCGGCTTCGTCCTCGAGCGTCCAGTCGCAGCCCCGCTGCCTTTCGAGCCAGGCCGCGAACTCGGCCGGCGAGCAGTGACGCAGCGCCTGCAGCAGTGCGTGGTCGAAGAGATCCATGCCACGATCCTAGGCGCACGGGCCTGGCGCTTCCATCGGCGGCGCACCAGGAATCGCGGGCATTTCCCTTAGGGCAATGGGGGGGCGGGCCCCATATCAGCGCCGCCAGCACTCCGCCGCGAGCAGCAGCTCGGTGATGTCGCGGTACCGCCTCGGATCCAGGCCCGTGGCGTCGGCGATGCGCTGCAGTCGCCCGTAGACCGTGTTCGGGTGCTTGCCCAGCGCGCGGGCGGCCTGCTGGACGTTCATGTCGGCGTCGGCGACCGCGCGCAGCGTGCGGACGATCTCGCCGTCCTGCTTCGCGTCCGCGTCGACGAACGCCGCGACCCACGGCGGCGGCGTCGAGCGCACGAAGTCCGCGCCGCGGTGAACGAGCAGCGCACGAATGGGCAGGCGCGAGAACTGCACGACGCGGCGCGTGACGCTCGCGAACTCGAGCGCGCTCGTCGCTTCCTGCAGCGCGCGCGGCAGGAACGCGGTCGAGGGGTGGTCGGCGCTGATCCCGACGAGCACCGCGGGCCCCAGCACGCGCAAGGCCGCTTCCACGCGATCGGCGAGCGCGGCCTGCGGTGCGGTCCACCCGGACTGCCGGCGGGCGGCCGACATCACGAAGGTGACGAGGTGGGCGCGCTGGCCCGCGAGCGTGCGGATCGACGTGCCGGCGAACTCGTCGGTGACGGCCCGCGCGATCCGCTGCGCGCGCTCGCGGCTCTCCATCTCCTGCGCGTTCGCCGACTGCGCGACGACGACGCAGTACGACTGCCGCTGCTCGAGGAACCCCGCGCGGCGCAGCAGTTGCGCGACCCGCCCGTCGGACTCGTCGTAGCCGCCGAGCAGGATCTCGAGCAGCTCCTTGCGCAGGTCGCCGTCGGCCTCGGCGAGCGCGCGGGTGTGCGCGACGTACTCCGAGGTCATCGCGGTGCTGACCGCGTTCGTGTATTCGATCGCGAAGTCCGCGACCGCGGACACCGCCTGCTCCCGGCGGCGCGAGCGCGCGGCGAGCGAGACCGCGGCGTCGCGCAGCCAGTGCGAGAACGCCTTCTGGCCGCAGCGGTATGCGTGCAACGTGGCTTCGAGCGGGAACCGCTGCTCGGCGCGCTGGCGCGCGTGCAGCCGCACGAACGCGAAGTCCCCGACCTCGCCGCCGCCCATCAGCCGCCGGATCTCGCTCACGTGCTCGTCGATGTGGCGCTCGAGCGCGGGGATCACCTGCGGGTTGTGCGAGCTCGAGAACGCCGGCACTTCGGCGATCACGGCGTCGCGCAGTTCGCCGCGCACGACGTTCTCCGAGCCCGCCAGCGCGGCGCCCGCGCGCGGCACGATCGCGGCCCGCGCCAGCTGGCCGAGCACCTGCCGCAGCGCTTCGAACGCGGGCGGGCTCTCCGATCGTCGATGTGAAGAGTTCACAGTCATCGCTTGATTTTCAGGAGGAAATCGACCTCAACACAGGAAAATCCTGGTGATAGCTTACAGGCACGGTGGCGGCGTTCGCCATCGCTTCGAACCCAGGAGGCTCGTCATGGCGAAATACCTGTTCGTCTATCACGGCGGTGGCAATCCGCCCGCGAACAAGGAAGAGATGAAGGCGGTGATGGACGCGTGGAGCGCGTGGTTCGGCTCGCTCGGGGCCGCGGTCATCGACGGCGGCAATCCGGTCGGCCCGTCGAGCACCGTGAAGTCCGACGGCTCGCTCGCGAGCGGCGGAGGCGCGAACCCCGCGAGCGGCTACAGCCTGATCGAGGCGTCGAGCCTGGCCGACGCGCACCGCAAGGCGAGCGGCTGCCCGCTGCTGAAGGCGGGCGGGTCGATCGAGATCGCGCAGGCGATGGACATGTAGCGGCGCGGGCGGCGCGCGGTGCCGGCCGGGCCGCGCCGCGCGCCGCGACGATCCGTGGCACCGGCCGCGCGGGTCGGTTCCCGCTGCGCCCCGCCCGAACCGCCCCGCCCGAACCGCGCTACTCGTTGACCGAGATGTTCGCCGACTCGATCAGCCGCTTCCAGCGCCCGGTCTCGGCCGAGATCATCTGCGCGAACTCGCGCCGCCCGATCGGGTCGATGTCCAGTCCGAGCGCGTTCACGCGGTTGAGGAACTCGGGCGTGCGCATCGCCTTCGTGACCATCTCGTGCAGCCGGTCGGCGAGGGGCTCGGGCACCCCCGCCGGCGCGAACACCGCGAACCACGCCGACACGACGAAGTCCGGGACGCCCGCCTCGGCCATCGTCGGCGCCTGCGGCAGCACCGTGTTGCGGCGCTCGCTCGTCACCGCCAGCGGGCGCAGCTTGCCGGCCTCGACGAGACCCTTGATCGTGATCGGGGAACTCGCGCTGAAGTCGGTCTCGCCGGCCGCGACCGCCTGCAGCGCGGGGCCCGCGCCCTTGTACGGCACGTGCAGCATCTCGACGCCGAGGCGATTGCGCAGCATCTCGAGCACGATGTGGCCCGAGCTCCCCGCGCCGGGGCTCGAGAACGACAGCGACTTCGTCTTCGCGAGCGCCGCGAAGTCCTTCATCGTCTGCGCCGGCGACTGCGCGCCGACGACGAAGAGGTAGTTCGTGCCCGCGACCATCGCGATCGGCGTGAGGTCCTTCTCGCCGCGGTACGGCGGGTTCTTCTTCACCTGGGGGTACACCGTGATCGCGTCCGGCACCGAGATCAGCAGCGTGTAGCCGTCGGGCGGCGACTGCACCACGGCGCCCACGCCGATCGACCCCGACGCGCCGGCCTTGTTCTCGACGACCACCGGCACGCGCGACTGCTCGGCCATGATCTGCGCGAGGATGCGCCCGAGCGTGTCGGTGGGTCCGCCGGCGGCGGCCGGCACGACGAGCCGGATGGTCTTGGACGGGAACGTCTGCGCGTGCGCCGCCGTCGCCGCGAGCATCAGTGCGCAGCCGCCCGCGAGCAGCGCGCGCATCCACGTGAGTCGGTTCATGTCGTCTCCTGTTCTGTCGGGGGCGGGGCGCGAGCGCATCGCGGCGCACGGCCCGTCGCGGGCGGGGTCGCCCGCGTTTCGTGTTCAGGGCCTTCGCTCGCGCGCCGGCACCTGCTCGCGGATCGGCACGAACTCCGGCATGCGCAGCGAGCGGCGCATCCGCTCCGCGCCGTCGAGCACGAAGTCCATCCCGCTCACGTAGGCCGCGTACGGCGAGCACAGGTAGGTCGCGGCCCAGCCGAGCTCGTGCGTGCGCCCGGTGCGCAGCGCGGGGATGCGCCGCCACTCGGCTTCGTAGCCTTCGGGACGCTGCCGGAGCATGTCGGGACTGTGGTCGCCGTGGGGAAAGACGCCGGGCGACAGCGCGTTGACGCGGATGCCGTCGGGTGCCCACTCGACCGCGAGCGTCGCGGTCAGGCTCAGCACGCCGGCCTTGGCCGCGGCGCTGTGCGCGTGGCCGGGGGCGGCGCCGGTCGCGTACGCGACCAGGATGTTCAGGATCGCGCCGGGCTTGCGCGCGGCGACGCAGCGGCGCGCGAACGCCTGGCTGCAGAAGAAGGTGCCGTCCAGCACGATGCCGGTGACCGCGCGCCACCCGTTCGGGCTCAGGTCCGCCGCGGGCACCGGGAAATTGCCGGCCGCGTTGTTGATCAGCACGTCCACCCCGCCGAACGCCCGCTCGGCGGCGTCGAACGCGCGCTCGATCTGGTCGGGGTGCCGGACGTCGAGCGGTACCGCGATCGCGCGCCCGCCCGCTGCCTCCACCGCCGCGACGCCGGCCGCGTGGTGGTCCGGCTTGCGGCTCGCGATCACGACGTTGCCGCCCAGGCGCGCGAACTCGATCGCCATCGCCTTGCCCAGCCCGGTGCCGCCGCCGGTGACGAGGATCGTCTTGCCGTCGTACGTGCCCGGCGGCAGCATCGGCCGGCCGGACGCGGGCGGGTCGGGCAGGCCGGGGTAGCGCGAGCGCAGGTCCATGCGGGATCTCCTTCGAAAGGGCGCGTTCAGGCGAGCCCGTACTGCGGCAGGTGCCCGCTCATCAGCAGCGTGAGGCTGCCGGTGCCGTGCGCGAGCGTCGCGCCGTCGCGGCTCGCGACCGCCACCGGCTGGATCCGGTGCCAGTGCGCGTTCTTCTTGCCGTCGGGGTAGACGATGTCGGCCGGGTGCGAGACGTCCCAGACGTCGTGCTCGAGATGATCCTCGCCGCGCCACACGCCCAGGCCCTTGCGGTCGTCGAAGCCGCCGCTGTAGCCCAGCCCCTGCATCGCGATCGCGGCGCCGATCGCGGTGGACTCGAGCGACACCTGCCCGCCGTCGTCCAGCCCGAGCGACATCCGGCACTGCCGGAAGCGCCGCGTTCCCGCGTGAAGGTCCACGTCGAGGTCGATGCGGTTCACGGTGCGCTCGGCGCCGTCGCTCGTGCGCCGCAGGTCGCCGGTGACGTAAGGCGCCTGCTCGCCGCGCCGGCTGAACAGCACGTGGCCGACGATGTCGTCGGTGGAGAAGAAGAGCAGCGCGAACACGAAGCCTTCCTGGTCGAGATCGCGCACCGGCCCGGTCACGGGCTCGCGCACGCCGATGCGCGGGCGCACGCCCCAGGAGTGGTCGCGGCAGGTCCACCAGTCGTCGACGACGAGACGCTCGCCCGCGATCTCGACCCAGCCGTCGGCGCGCCCGATCTGGTCGAAGCGCGCGTAGTCCTCGACGACGCGCCCGCGCAGGCGCTCGAAGTGGTGCCGTTCCTCGGCGGCGGGCGCGATGCCCACCCAGCGGATCCTGCCCGACACGCCGTGCGCGCCCGGCGCGAGTTCGAACTCGAACTCCTGCAACGGCACGATCGGCCTGACCGTCAGCGGCCCGCACGCGGGCACGATCTCGCGCCCCAGCGAACGCGAGGCGCGCACGTTGTGCTGGCGGCCCGCGTGCGTGACGACGAAGCCCATGTCCATCACGTTCATGTTCCGGTAGGCGCCGAGCGTCGCCTGCAGCGCGGCGTGCCCGTCGCGCGCGTAGCACGCGAACCAGTAGCGGTCGTAGAAGCGCGGGTCGCTGGTGTGGACGTGGTCGAAGGTGGTGGGCAACTGGTGCCAGAGGGTGTCGTCCAGGGACGTGAGCATTCAGGGCTCCTTGCGGGGCGCTCGGCCGGGCGTGAGCGGCACGAGCCGGATCGGCGAGCGCCGGGCGCGCTCCTCGAGGTGGAGCGAGATCGCCTCGCGGTGCGGGGCGAGGGCGGCGGCGACGCCGGCGTGGGCAGCGGGCGGGGCGGCGGGCGGGGCGGCGGGCGGGGCAGCGGGCGGGGCAGCGGGCGGGGCCGCCCCGAGCGCTTCGGCACCGGTGCCCGCGGCGGCGATCAGTTCGGCGAGCAGCGCCCGCAGCGCGTCGTTGCGGGCGCTCGACGCGGCCACGTCGAGGGGATCGGCCTCGCCGGCGTCCAGGGTCGCGCCGATGCGCCGCGCGACCTCGGCCGGCGCCGTGTCGCGCACGCGGCGCAGCAGCGCCGCCGTGGCGGCGTTGTCCCACGCGAGGAACGCGGGCACGCGCGCCCATCCCTTCTCCAGCGCAAGGAGCGTCGCGGCCGCGCCGCGCAGGACGTCGAGCGCGTACGCCGAGCCGACCTCGGGTGCGACCGTCTCGTCGAGGATGCGGCGCACGCCGCCGAGCAGTTCGGACACGTCGGGGCGCATCGCGGTCAGCTCCTTCGCACCGTTTCGAGCAGCGTCTTGAAGACCCAGGTGGGGGCGAGGTAGGCCTGGTCGAGGCGCCCTTCGACGAACTCGCGCACGCCGGTCAGCAGGATCACCGCGGCCTTGAAGTTCGAGAACGCGATCCACCAGTCCAGGGCGGCGGGGTCCACGCGCCGCCCGGTGACGCGCTCGAACTCGGCGACGATCTGCGCGCGTTCCCAGTGCCCGGCGATCTGGTGCTCGCGCGCGCGCGTCGGGTTGAGCACCCAGCCGAGGTCCTCGAGCGGGTCGCCCAGGTGCGCGGTTTCCCAGTCGAGCAGCGCCGCGACGCGGCCGTCGCGCAGCAGCGCGTTGCCGGGCTTGAAGTCGCCGTGCACCAGCACGAGGGCGTCGGCCGGGCGGGCGCGCTCGCGCAGCCACGCGGCCACGATCTCGAGCTCCGGCAGCGGCTCGAGCTGCACCTCGCGCAGCAGCGCGGACCACTTCGCGAGCTCGGCCAGCCCCGCGTCCGGCGACGGCTCGCCGAGCGTGGCCGCGAGCCCGAGGGCGCGCCAGTCCGCCGCCTGGACCGCCGCCAGCAGCGCGACGAAGCCGCGCGCGAGCTCGAGCCGCCGCGCGAGCGGCGCGGTGCCGTTGAGCACTTCCCACTCGCAGTCGCCGTCGACGCGCTCCATCACGAGCGACGGGCGGCCGAGCGCCGCGCCGTCGGCGTCGAGGAAGTGCGCGCGCGGCACCGGCACGCCGCTGCCGTGGAGCGCGGCGAGCACGTCGAACTCGGGCCGGCGCCGCGTGCGCAGCAGGCTGCCGACCGGGTCGCGGCGCAGGATCAGCGCGAGGCGCCGTTCGCCGCCGGGCTCGCTCCAGCCGGCGTCGAAGGTCCAATTCTCGCGCGACTTGCCCGACGAAGTGCGCGTGAGCCCGTCGATGCGAAGCCCGCGGGCGCGCGGCAGCGACGCGGCCAGGAAGGCCCGCAGGCGGGGCTCGAGCGATTCGCGGTCGGTGTCGTCGCGCAATGCATTCTCCGGGCGGAATCTCATTCTCGCGTTGTGGCATGATGCCACCGATCGCGGCGGGCGGCACCGCGGCCCGCGCAAAGCACGGAGCGCCGCGCGTGAGCGAAGTCATCGGGCCCCTGGATGGAATCACGGTCGTCGACCTGACGCGGGTGCTCGCCGGCCCCTACTGCACGATGCTGCTCGGCGAGCTCGGCGCGCGCGTGATCAAGATCGAGGAGCCGGGCCGCGGCGACGACACGCGCGCGTACGGCCCGTTCGTCCAGGGCCGGCCCTGCTACTTCAACTCGATCAACCGCGGCAAGGAGTCGATCGCGCTCGACCTGCGCGTGGACGCCGACCGCGCGGTGTTCGAGTCGCTGCTCGCGCGCGCCGACGTGCTCGCGGAGAACTTCCGCCCCGGCGTGATGGACAAGCTCGGCTACGGCTGGGACGAGGTGCACCGGCGCTTCCCGCGCGTCGTCTACGCGTCGGTCTCGGGCTACGGGCAGACCGGGCCCGAGCGCGACAAGCCCGGCTACGACATGGTGATGCAGGCGGTCGCCGGCATGATGAGCATCACCGGCGAGGCGGACGGCGGCCCGTGCCGCACCGGGGTGTCGATCGCCGACGTCGGCTCGGGCGTGTTCGCGGCGGTCGCGGTCAACGCCGCGCTGCTGCACCGCGAGCGCACCGGCGAGGCGCGCCGCATCGACCTCGCGATGTTCGACTGCATGCTCGCGATCATGGAGAGCCCGATCACGCGCTACCTGATGGCCGGCGAGGTGCTCGGGCGCATGGGCGCGACGCACCCGGCGATCATGCCGTTCGAGGCTTTCGCCACCGGCGACGGGCACGTCGCGCTCGCGTGCGGCAACGACCGCCTGTTCCGCCAGTTCTGCGCGGCGATCCACCGCGAGGACCTCGCCGCCCACCCCGACTACGCCACCAACGACCTGCGCGTGCGCCACCGCCCCGCGCTGCGCGCCGAGATCGAGCGCACGCTCGCCGGCGCCACGTCCGAGCAGTGGGTCGCCCGCTTCGAGCCGCTGGGCATCGCGTGCGGGCGGATCAACGACATCGCGCAGGCGCTCGCCAAGCCGCAGGTCGCGGCGCGCAACATGCTCGTCGAGACCGTCGACCCGGTGCTCGGGCCCGTGAAGATCGTCGGCAACCCGATGAAGATCTCCGGCTTCCCCGATTCCCCCGTGCGGCGGCTCGCGCCGGAGCTCGACCAGGACCGCGAGCGCCTGCTGCGCGAATTCCACTCCGCACCGTGAGGCACCGATGATCGCCGAACACCTCTACCGGGACGACCACCGCATCTTCCAGCAGACCGCGCGGCGCTTCGTCGACGAGGAGGTCCTGCCGCACCGGCTCGAGTGGGAGGCGGCCGGCACCGTGCCGCGCGAGGTCTGGCGCAAGGGCGGCGCGTCCGGCCTGTTGTGCTGCGACCTTCCCGAGCGCTGGGGCGGGCCGGGCGGCGACTTCGTCCACAACGTCGTGCTCGCGCAGGAACTGGCGCGCGCCGGCGGCAGCGGGCCGGCGTTCTCCGGCCACTCCGACGTCGCGGTGCCGTACATCGCGCGCTACGGCACCGAGGCGCAGAAGGCGAGGTGGCTGCCCGCCGCGGCCACCGGCGAGGCGATCGTCGCGATCGCGATGACCGAGCCGCACGCCGGCAGCGACCTGCAGGCGATCCGCACGTCGGCGCGCCGCGACGGCGACGACTACGTGATCCGGGGCCAGAAGGTCTACATCAGCAACGCGCAGCAGGCGCACCTCGTGATCGTCGCGTGCAAGACCGATCCGTCCGCGGGGGCCAAGGGCATCAGCCTCGTGCTGGTCGAGACCGACCGCCCCGGCTTCGTGCGCGGCAAGGCGCTCGAGAAGATCGGCCGCAAGGCGCAGGACACGCTCGAGCTCTTCTTCGACGACGTGCGCGTTCCGCGCGCGAACCTGCTCGGCGAGCACGAGGGCCAGGGATTCTTCCAGCTGATGGGGCTGCTCGTGCAGGAGCGCCTGAGCTCGGCGATCCGATGCACGTCGATGATGCAGGTCGCGCTCGACGACACGATCCGCTACGTGAAGGAGCGCGAGGCGTTCGGGCGCCCGGTCGCGCAGTTCCAGAACACGCAGTTCGAGCTCGCCGACCTGTGGTCGGGCTTTCTCGCGCACCGCGTGTTCGTCGAGTGGTGCATCGAGCGGCACATGGCGGGCAATCTCACCGCGGTCGAGGCCGCCGCGGTCAAGCTGCGGGCCTCCGAGTACGAGGGCATCCTGATCGACCGCTGCCTGCAGTTCTTCGGCGGCGCCGGCTACATCTGGGACACGCCGATCGCGCGTGCCTACGCCGACGCGCGCGTGAACCGCATCTCCGCGGGCAGCAACCACATCCTGAAGATGCTGATCGGCCGCGAGCTGCTCAGGGCCTGAGGGCGGGCGCCGCGCGTCACCCCCGCGTGCGCGAAGAGGGCTTCTTCGCGCCGGGGCCGCGGGGCTTCTTCACGCCGGGGCCGCGGGGCTTCTTCACGCCGGGGCCGCGGGGCTTCTTCACGCCGGGGCCCTGGGGCTTCTTCGCGCCGGGGCCGCGAGGCTTCTTCGCGGTCGTCGGGCTCGCCGCTTTCGCGTTCGCGCGCCGCGTGGTCCTCGCGCGGACCGGGTCCGGCGCCGAAGCGCGCGCCTCGGCGCCCGCTTCGCCCGTCTCGGCGCCCGCTTCGACCGCCGCGGGTGCCGCCTCGAGCAGCGTGCGGCCGACGGCCCGCAGCTCCTCCGCGATCCGGCCCAGGCGGTGGCGGTCGTACTGGCCGTTGAACAGGATCGCCGCGCAGGTGTAGCGCAGCGTGCCGCCCGGTTCGAGCACCGGCGCGGCGATCGTGACCGTGCCCGCGTACGTGTAGCCGTCGTCGAGCGCCCAGCCGGTGCGCCGGACCTCGTCGAGCTGGCGCAGGTAGGTCTCGAACGCGAGCGGGCGCGACAGGCGCAGCCGCTGGAATCGCTCGCGCAGCTTCGCCCGCGGCAGCCTGGAGAACGCGGTGAAGACGCGGCCCGACGCGCCGAGCAGCGAAGGCGAGCGCGCGCCGACGCGCGCGTGGATGCGGATCGGAGCGTCGCTCTCGGCGGCGGCCACGAGCATGATCCGGTCCTCGGAGATCTTGCGCCAGATCGCGACCATCATCCGGTGCTCCTGCGCGAGGCGGGCGATTCTCGGCTCGAGCAGCTGCAGCTCGGTGCTGTGCTCGAGCGCGCCGCGCGCGAGCGCCACCAGCCCGAGGCTGAGCTGATAGGTCTTGGCGGTGTCGTCGAACTGGACGAAGTCCTCGCGGGTGAGCGTGCGCAGGATGTTGAAGCAGGTGCTCGGGTTCGCCCGCACCGCGCGCGCGACCTGCGTCACGGTCGCGGGGCCCTGCGCGGCCCGCAGGAAGCGCAGGATCTTCGCCGCGTTCACGACGGCCCCGACCGGCTTGCCCTTGGGCTGCGCGGCCGGGCGCGAGACGGCGGTGGAGGCACTCTCGTTCTTCATCGTCCTGGAGCCCGGGGCGGTCAGGCGTCGATTCTATCGCCGGGCGGGCGCTCCCGGCGCCCCGGCGGGCGAATCCGAGAATGGAGTTCTCCAGGGAAAACGTCCTCGCCGGCCCGCGGCGTACCGATACCCGATGCGCCGCGGCCCGGCGCGCGCACCCGCGTCGCTATACTTTCCCAGGGGTCCGCGGCGCATCGCGGCCCGCGCACCGAAAGGAGTCCGCCATGCCCTCGCGCCCCGTCGCCGGATCTTCCCGCCGCCGCCTGCTGAGATCGCTCGCCTGCGTCCCCGTGCTCGGCGCCCCCGCGCTGGCCGCCGCGCAGGCGTTTCCGTCGCGCCCGATCAAGCTGGTCGTTCCCGCCGCGCCGGGCGGAGGCACCGACGTGATGGCGCGCTCGCTCGGCAAGGTGATGGCCGAGCAGCACGGGGTGCCGGTGGTGATCGAGAACCGCGCCGGCGCTTCCGGGTCGATCGGGGTGCAGGCGGTGGTCAACGCGCCGCCCGACGGCTACACGATCCTCTTCACGCTCGCGGACGCGACGACGATCTACCCGATGCTGAAGAAGAACCCGCCGTACCGCGTCGAGAAGGACCTGACCCCGATCGCGCAGGTCGCCTACACGCACGTGATCTTCGCGGTCCAGGCGGGTGCGCCGTACAGGACGGTGCAGGAGTTCGTCGCCGAGACGAAGCGGCGCAAGATGAACTACGGCTCGAACGGCTTCGGCACCACGAGCCACCTGTGGTGCGAGCTCTTCAAGCAGCGCACCGGCGCCGACCTGCTGCACGTCCCGTACAAGGGCGCGGCGCCGTCGCTGCAGGGCCTGGTCTCGGGCGAGCACGAGTTCCTGGTCGCGTCGCCGGCGAGCCTGAAGGCGCAGATGGACGCCGGGCGCGTGCGGCCGCTCGTGATCACGAGCGCGAAGCGCCTGCCCGCGTTTCCCGACGTGCCGACGATGGGCGAGAGCGGCTATCCGGACTTCGTCGTCGGCGCGTGGTTCGGCATGTTCGCCCCGCCCGCGATGCCGGCGGCGATCGCCGACAAGCTGCACGAGATGGTGAACGCGGCGATGCGCACGCCGGAGTTCCAGAAGCACGCCGAGACCTTCCGCTTCGAGACGCCGCGCGTCTCGCGCGCGGACTTCGCGAGTCTCGTCGCCGCCGACGCCGCGGTCTGGCGCGCCGCGATCGAGGCCGCGAAGATCCAGCCCGAAGACTGACCCGCCGCGCGCGGGCACGGGCCCGCGCGGCGCGATCCGGCCAGGGCGGCGGGGTCGCCGGAGCGCGCCGCGGCCGCGCGGCGCGAATTTCGTTTTTTTCCGTCGGGCTGAAAAAACGGAACGTGTGCTAGCATCGACCGATCGTCGATGCGCTCCGCGCGCGGGAGGTGCCCCGATGGACGACCGGACGCTCGCCGGGCCCCTGCTCGCCGGAAAGCTCGCGCTCGTGACGGGGGCGGGCAGCGGCATCGGCCGTGCGATCTGTGCGGCGTACGCGCAGGCCGGCGCGCGCGTGATCGCGACCGACGTCGACCTGCGCGCCTGCGAGGGCACGCTCGCGCGCGTGCGCGAGCTCGGCGCCGACGGGCTCGCGTACACGCTCGACGTGACCGACGCCGGCGCCGCGTTCGCGCTGGCCGAGCGCGTCGGGCGCGACGCCGGCGACGTCGACGTGCTCGTCAACAACGCCGGCGTCATCGTCCGCGAGGGGCTCGACAGCCCGCGCGTCGAGGCCAACGCACGACGGATGATGGAGGTCAACTACTTCGGCGCGTTCCACGCGATCCGTGCCTGGCTGCCGGCACTGCGGCGGCGTCGCGGGTGCATCGTCAACGTCGCGTCCGGCGCGGCGCTCTCGGGGCTGCCGGGCACGGTCGGCTACTCGGCGTCGAAGGGCGCGCTGAAGATGCTCACGCAGTCGATGGCGGCCGATCTCGCGGGCGACGGCATCCGCGTGAACGCGGTCGCGCCGGGGATCGTCGACACCCCGATGACCGACGCGACGCGCGGCGATCCCGAGCGGCTCGCCCGCTTCCTCGCGCGAATCCCCGCGCGCCGGGTCGGCCGGCCGGAGGAGGTCGCCGGGCCGGCGCTCTTCCTCGCGTCGGATCTCGCGAGCTACGTCAACGGCGTGACGCTGCCGGTCGACGGCGGGCGGCAGGCGGTCTGATCCCCGTCCCGCCGATGGACGCGTTGAATCCTTGGGTTCCGAAATTTGCGTGCATGCGGCAAAAATGGAATTCTCCTTGACAGCCCCGGGCGCATTCCATAACGTGCCGGAAGCGCTCCCCGCGTCGCGGCGCCCCGCGACGTCCCCGAACATCCGCACCCGAGAAGCCCCGCAATGACCCCCGACTACTCACGCTATCGCTTCATCTCGATCACCCGCGAGAACGGCATCGCGACGCTGACGCTCAACCAGCCCGACAACCGGAACGCGATCCACGCCGAGATGCACGCCGAGCTCGAGCAGGTCTGGCTCGACCTCGCCGCCGACGGCACCGTGAACATCATCGTGTTCACCGGCGCGGGCAAGACCTTCTCCGCGGGCGGCGACATCAAGCGGATGGCGGCGCGCTTCGGCTCCGAGGAAGGCTGGCGCTATTCGCTCGAAGTGCCCGCGTCCACGCGCAGGATGTTCCAGAACATCCTCGAAGTGCCGCAGCCGATCATCGCGGCCCTGAACGGCGACGCCGTCGGCCTGGGCGCCACGCTGGGCCTGTTCTCCGACGTCACCATCATCGCCGAGGGCGCCAAGTTCGGCGACTCGCACGTCAAGGTCGGGCTGGTCGCCGGCGACGGCGGCGCGGTCGTCTGGCCGCTGCTGATCGGGCCCACGCGCGCCAAGGAGTTCCTGATGCGCGGGCGCCTGATCACCGGCAAGGAGGCGTTCGAGCTCGGCCTGGTCAACCACAGCGTGCCGGCCGAGGAGGTGATGGCGCTCGCCGGCAAGCTGGCGGCCGAGCTCAACGCGCTGCCGCCGCTCGCGGTGCGCTGGACCAAGCTGTCGGTCAACAAGTGGCTCAAGCACCAGCTGAACCTGATCCTCGACGCATCGATCGCCTACGAGATGCTGTCGATCAATTCCAAGGACCACCACGAGGCGGCGCTCGCCTTCATCGAGAAGCGGCCCCCCGTCTACAAGGGGATCTGAACGCCATGAGCCCGCAGGCTGCCGCGCAGCGCGACTGGAACGCGCTCGACGACGAGGAGTTCCGCCGCGTCGCCGCGGCGTTCTTCGCCGAGCACGTGCCCCGGCACCTGGCCCACCTGTCCCGGCGGCCGCGCTGGGCGGAGGTCAAGGACTGGTACATGACGATGTCGCGCCACGGCTGGCTCGTGCCGAGCTGGCCGGTCGAGCACGGCGGAATGGGCCTGTCGCCGGCCAAGGCGCTGATCTACCTCGAGGAGCTCGAGCGCAGCGGCGCGCCGCGCGTGATGGACCAGGGCCTGATGAACCTCGGGCCGGTGCTGATCGCGCGCGGCACCGACGAGCAGCGGCGCCGGTTCCTGCCGAAGATCCTGTCCGGCGAGCACCTGTGGTGCCAGGGCTACTCGGAACCGAACGCCGGCTCCGACCTCGCCAGCCTGCGCACCGAGGCCGTGCTCGACGGCGACGACTTCGTGATCAACGGCCAGAAGATCTGGACCAGCGTCGCGTTCGACGCCACCCACATGTTCGCGCTCGTGCGCACCGACAAGACCGTCAAGAAGCAGGCCGGCATCAGCTTCGTGATGATCGACATGAACCAGCCGGGCATCACGGTGCGCCCGATCCGCAACATCGCGGGCCACGAGGAGCTGTGCGAGGTCTTCCTCGACAACGTGCGCACGCCGCGCACGAACCTCGTCGGCGAGCTCAACGACGGCTGGCAGGTCGCCAAGGCGCTGCTCGGCTTCGAGCGGATCTGGTCCGGCTCGCCGCGCCAGTCGACGCTCGCGCTGCTGCGGCTGGAGCGCTACGCGCGGCTGAGCGGCAAGATCGACGACCCGGCGTTCGCCGACAAGCTCGTGCAGGTGCGAATGGACGTCCTCGACGCCGCGTCCGCGTACGAGCGCTTCGCGCAGATCATGCGCACCGGCGGCAGCTTCGGGTTCGAGGTCTCGATGCTCAAGGTCTGGGCGACCGAGACCTGCCAGCGCGTCACCGAGCTGATGGTCGAGGCGGCGGGCGAGCTCGGCACGCTGACCGGCGAGGTCGCGATCGGCGACGAGGCGATCGACATCCTCTATCCGTTCCTCGAGTGTCGCGCGTTCACGATCTACGGCGGCTCGAGCCAGGTCCAGCGCAACATCCTCGCGAAGAACGTGCTCGAGCTGCCCGGCTGAGCGCCCACGACGACCATGCAAGCCTCCGACTCCTCCGACACGCTGTCGATGCTGCGCGAGAGCGCGGCCGATTTCGTCCGCGGCTCGACCGACTTCAAGCGCCTGCGCGAGCGGCGCGGCACGCTGCCCGGCTACGATCCCTCGCTCGCGCGCCAGATGGCCGACCTCGGCTGGTTCGGCATCCTCGTGCCCGAGGAGAGCGGCGGGCTCGGTCTGGGCTTCGCCGAGATGGCGTGCGTGCTGCAGGCGCTCGGCCGCGGGCTGCTCGCCGATCCCCTGCTGCCGTCGGCGGTGCTCGCCGCGCGCACGCTCGCGCTCGGCGCGAACGCCGAGCTCGCGGCGCGGCGGCTGCCGGGCATCGCCGACGCGAGCCTGCTCGCCTGCGTGGCGTGGCAGGAGGGCAACGGCGGGCTCGACGCCGCCGCGATCGAGACACGCGCGCGTGCCGACGGCGCCGGGGCCCGGCTGTCGGGCGTGAAGCGCTTCGTCGCCGGCGCGGCGGGCGCGGGCGGATTCGTCGTGTCCGCGCGGTCGGACGCGGGGCCGGGACTGTACTGGGTCGACGCGAGCGCCCCCGGCGTTTCGCTGCGCCACGAGTGGCGGGCCGACGAGACGCCGAGCGGCGTGGTCGAGCTCGACGACGTCGCCGTGGGCGCCGACGCCGTGCTGCAGCCGGCCGGGCCCGGCGGGCTCGCGCCGCTCGAGCGCGCGCTCGACGAGGCCGCGGTGATGGCGAGCGCCGAGATGCTCGGCGTGACCGAGGCCGCGTTCGAGCTCGCGCTCGGCTACATGCGCACGCGCGTTCAGTTCGGCAAGCCGATCGGCAGCTTCCAGGCGCTGCAGCACAAGGCGACCGACCTCTACGTGCAGCAGGAACTCGTTCGCGCGGTGCTCGACGACGCGGTGCGCGCGCTCGCCGACGGCACCGGCGCGCAGGAGCGGGCGATGATCGCCAGCCGCTGCAAGGCGCGCGCCAGCGACGCGGGGCTGCGCGTCACGCGCGAGTGCATCCAGCTGCACGGCGCGATCGGATTCACCGACGAGTACGATGCCGGGCTGTACCTGAAGCGCGCGCTCGTGCTGTCGGGCTGGCTCGGCAACGCGAGCGCTCACCGGCGCAGGTTCGGCGCGCTCGCGCGCCCGCCCGCCGCCACCCCATAGTCCGCGCAGCCCGCGAACCGGCCCGAGAGGCGAACAATGATCCGTGCAGTGGGCCGTGCGCTCGCCATCTTCGACGCCTTCGACAGCGATCACCTGAGCCTGTCGCTCCAGGAGATCGCCGAGCGGATCCGGATGCCCAAGACCACCGCGTTCCGACTGGTCAACACGCTCGAGCGCGCCGGCTTCCTGGTCCGGATGGACAACCAGCAGTACTGCCTGTCGCTGAAGCTGGTGCGCCTGGCCGGCATGGTCCGCAGCACCATCAGCATCCGCGAGATCGCGCGGCCGGTGATGCTCGAGGTCAATCACCTGACGTCGGAGACGATCACGCTGAACGCGGCGGTGGGCTCCGAGCGCATGGTGCTCGAGGTGGTCGACACGCCGGCGCCGCTGATGTCGATGGCGCGCCCGGGCCAGCACCAGCCGATGCTGCTCGGCGCGAGCAACCGCGTCCTGATGGCGTACATGCCCGAGGCCGAACTCGACAAGGTGCTCGGGATCACGACCGCCGGGCATCCCCACTTCGACCGCGCGGCACTCGAGCGCGAGCTCGCGCGCTTTCGCCGCCAGGGCTACGCGCTGAGCCGCGGCCAGCGGGTGCCGGGCCTGACCGCGATCGCCGTGCCGATCTTCGACATCCACGGCCGTGTGCCGTACTGCCTGGCGCTCACCGGGCCGTCGGTGCGCGTCGATCCGCGCGACATCGACTTCGCCGAGATCCTGATGGCCGCCGGCCGCGACATCTCCAGCCGGCTCGGCGCGAGCCCCAGCGCGGTCACCGACTTCGCCGACGCGATGGCGAGCGAGGACGAGCACGCGCGCCGCACGGGGGCGGGCGCCGCGGAGTCCGGGGCGGGCGCGCGACGCGCCCCTCGCCTGGGCAGGGACGCGGCGAAGGCGGAGAAAGTCGCGAAGGCGTCGAAGGGGGCGAAGTCCCCGCGGGGCGCAAAGCCGCCGCAGGCGGCGAAGCCGGCAAAGGCGGCAGGTGCCGCGAAGGCCGCAAAGGCTTCGAAGGCTTCGAACGCCGCGAAGGCTTCGAAGTCCGCGAAGGCTTCGAAGGCCGCTTCGGACGCCGCGAAGTCTTCGAAGAAGGCGCGCGCCGCGAGCGCGGACGCCCCCGCAATCGCCGCGGCGCCCGACTGAGCCGCCCGACGGCGGCCCGGCCCGCGCCGGGACGCTATCGTCCCGCGTCCGCGTCCGCGAACGTCCTGCCCTCGCGCACGAGCCGTTCGAGCAGCGCCGCCGGCTTCCAGAACTCGCCCTGCGCTGCGTGGAACTCGCGGATGCGCGCGAGCACCTTCGGCAGGCCGACCGTATCCGCCCAGTGCATCGGGCCGCCGCGCGACTTCGGGAATCCGTACCCGTTCGCGTAGATCAGGTCGATGTCCGACGCGCGCTGCGCGATGCCCTCGTCGAGCACCTTCGCGCCTTCGTTGACGAGCGCGTACATCGTGCGCTCGACGATCTCGTCGTCGCCGATCGCACGCCGCACGATGCCGGCCTCGCGCGCGCACTGCTCGATGACGTCCTGGACGACCGGATCCGGGATCGGCGTGCGATCGCCCTGGGCGTAGCGGTAGAAGCCCGCGCCGGTCTTCTGGCCGAAGCGGCCCATTTCGCACAGGCGGTCGGCCACCTTCGAGTAGCGCAGGTGCGCGGGCCGCGTCGCGGCGGTGCGCTTGCGCCCGGCCCACGCGATGTCGAGGCCGGCCATGTCGGACATCGTGAACCGCCCCATCGCCAGCCCGAACGCCTTCAGCGCCGCGTCGACCTGCTCGGGCGACGCGCCCTCCTCGAGCAGGAACTCCGCCTCGCGCGCGTACTGCGCGACCATCCGGTTGCCGACGAAGCCGTCGCACACGCCCACGAGCACCGGAAGCTTGCCGATGCGGCGCACCGCGTCCATCGACGTCGCGATCACCCAGGGCGCGCTGGCGCGCCCGCGCACCACCTCGACGAGCCTCATCACGTTGGCCGGGCTGAAGAAGTGCAGCCCGATCACCGACGCGGGCCGCGACGTGGCCGCGGCGATCTCGTCGACGTTCAGCCGCGACGTGTTCGTCGCGAGGATCGCGTCCGGCCCGAGGAGCGCGTCGAGCTTGCCGAAGAGCTCCTTCTTCACGCCCATGTCCTCGAACACCGCCTCGATCGCGAGGTCGGTGCCGGCCACGCGCGCCAGCTCCAGCGTCGGCTCGATGCGCGCCATGCGCGCGTCCATGTCGGCCTGCGAGAGCCTGCCCTTGGACACGGTGTTCGCGTAATTGCGGCGGATCGTCGCGAGGCCCTTGTCGAGCGCCTCCTGCCGGGTCTCGACGAGCACGACCGGGATGCCCGCGCTCGCGAAGCTCATCGCGATGCCGCCGCCCATCGTGCCGGCGCCGACGATGCCCACGCGCGCGATCGCGCGCACCGGCGTGCCGGCGGGGAGGTCGGCGATCTTCGCGGCGGCGAGCTCCGCCTGCTTCAGGTGCTCGAGCGCCCGGGCCTCGGCGTCGATCGGGGTGGGGTCGGTCATGGCGATTCCTTCGGCGGCAGAGGGGTCAGAGCGACTTGGCCAGGCCGAGCTCGGTCAGGATCGGCGCCCAGCGGTCGTACTCGGCCCTGATGAAGCGCCCGAGGTCCTGGGGGGATCCGCCGCGACGCTCGACGCCGAGCGCCTTCGCGCGCTCGGCGAACTCCTTGCTCTCGAGGATCTGGTTCACGAGGCGGTTGAGCCGCGTGATCGTCTCGGGCGGCGTCGCGGCCGGCGCGACCAGGCAATACCACGCGTTGACCTCGATGTCCCAGCCGGACTCCTTGAACGTGGGGACGTCGGGCAGCTGCTCGAGGCGCTTGTGGTCGAACACGCCGAGCACGCGCAGCTTGCCCGCCTGGTGCAGCGGCAGCGCGAGCGTGAGCGAGCCGACGTAGGTGTCGACCTGGTCGCTGAGCAGCCCCTGCACCGCGACCGTGTCGCCGGTGTAGGGCACGTGCGTCGTGCGGATGCCCGCGGTGCGGTCGACGATCACGCCGGCCAGGTTCGTGATGTTGCCGGCACCCACCGACGCGCGGTTGATCCTGTCCGGGTTCGCCTTGGCGTAGGCGACCATCTCCTTGAGCGACGAGAACGGCGCATTGGCGCGCGCGATCAGCAGGCTCGGCTGGTAGCCGATGTGCGAGACCGGCGCGAAGTCCTTGAACGGGTCGTACGGCATCTTCTGGAAGAGCACGACGTTGTTCGCCATGGTGCTGTTCGAGCCCATGAACAGCGTCAGGCCGTCGGGGGCCGAGCGCGCGACGTAGCCCGCGGCGATGAGGCCCGAGCCGCCCGGCTTGTTCTCGACGATCGTCTGCACGCCGAGCTTGGACATCTCGGCGGCGATCAGCCGCACGTAGCTGTCGGTCGCGCCGCCGGCGTTGAAGGGGACGACGATCTTGGTCACGTTCTGGGCGAGCGCCGGCGCGGCCGCGAGCGCGGCGCCGGCGCACAGTGCGATGGCGAACAGGCGTTTGAAATGCATCGGTCTCTTCTCCTGAAGCGGGGGGGCGGCGGGCTGCGCGCCCGCCCGGTGTCGTCAATCGAGCTGGATGTTGAGCGGCCGGATGATGCGTTCCCAGGTGCGCGAGTGCTCGTCGATCAGCTCGCCGAACTGGCGCGCCGACAGGCGCGGGGCGCCGCCGTCGGCCGCGTCGACCTCGGCGCGCACCGCGGGCAGCGCGAGCACCTCGTTGACCGCGTGGTTCAGGGCGTCGACGACCGCCGCGGGCGTGCCGGCCGGCGCCATCAGCCCGTACCACGAGTAGGCGACGACCTGCGGCAGGCCCGACTCCTTGAACGTCGGCACGTTCGGCGCGAGCCGCGAGCGCGTCTCCGACGTGATTCCGATCGCCTTCAACTGCCCGGCGCGCACGCGCGGCAGCGCGGTGGAGACCGCGTCGAACGACAGCTGCACGTGGCCGGCGAGCAGGTCCGCGCTCGCGGGGCCGGAGCCCTTGTAGGGAACGTCGCGCACGTCGACCTGCGCGGCGGCGCGGAACATCTCGTCGACCAGGTGCGTGGAGGATCCGACGCCGAGCATCGCGACGTTCAGGGTTCCGGGACGGGACTTCGCGAGCGCGACCAGGCCGCGAACGTCGTCCGCGGGCACCGACGGGTGCGCGACCAGCATGAACGCGGTCATGCCGGCGAGCGCCACCGGCGCGAAGTCGGACGCCTTGTACGGCATCTTTCGGAACAGGAAGGGATTGGTCGACAGCGTGCTCGTCGTCGCCATCAGCAGCGTGTAGCCGTCCGCCGGGGCGCGCGCCACCGCTTCGGCGCCGAGCATCGTCGACGCGCCCGGCTTGTTCTCGACGACGACCGGCTGCCCGAGCCGCTCGGCCAGGCGTGCCGACAGCAGGCGCGAGAGCACGTCGGTGAAGCCGCCCGGCGCGTAGGGAACGACGATCCTGATCGCGCGCTCGGGGAACGCGGCCCGGGCGTTCTGGGGGGCGCTCGCGAGCGCGAGCAGGGCGACGATCGGTGCCGCGACCAGGAATTCGAAGGGACGCATCGGTAGTGTCTCGCCAGTCGGACGGCGCTCGCGGGCGGAACCGCCGCGTGACGCTCGTTCCATTCAGTGGAAGTGCGTCCATTATTGTAGGGGATCGAGCCTCGGTCAACATCGGCCCCGTGTCGAACGCGAGAATTCCGTTTGACGAATCCAATTCCGCGTGAAAGAATTTTTGCGCCGCGGCCCGCCGACTCGGAAACGACGATGCGCCGTGCGCGCACCGCCCGCCCGCCCCCTCTCCATCCAGACGGAAGCCGCATGAGCACAGACAGTTGGGAACTCTCCGAGGAGTTGCGGCAGATCCGCGACACCGTCCGCCGGTTCATGCGCGCCGAGGTCAAGCCCGTCGAGGACACGCTCGAGCACGACGCCTACGAGCTGCCCGCCGACGCACTCGCCCCGCTGCAGAAGAAGGCGCGCGACATCGGGCTGTGGTGCGTGCGCTCGCCGGCCGAGCACGGCGGCGCGGGCCTGAACCTGCTGGGGCAGGCGGTGGTCGCCGAGGAGGCGGCGCGCTGCCGCATGGGGGCGTACGTGCCCGCGTGCGGCGCGTTCGGCGCCGATCCCCCGAACGCGATCTGGCTGGGAACGCCGCGCCAGGTCGAGCGCTACGGGGTCCCCGCGGTCGAGAAGGGCCGCAAGATCTACGTCGCGATCAGCGAGGCGTCCGGCGGCGCCGACCCCGCGCGCTCGATCCGCGCGCGCGCGGTGCGCAAGGGCGATCGTTACGTCCTCAACGGCAGCAAGATGTGGATCACCGGGGCCGACGGCGCCGACTGGGGCCTCGTCTTCGCGCGCACCGGCGAGCAGGGCGACCGCGGCGGCATCAGCTGCTTCATCGTCGACGGCGTTCCCAAGGGCATGAGCCTGCGCCCGATCCCGGTCATCCGCTCGTACTCCCCGTACGAGCTCACGTTCGAGGACGTCGAGATCCCGGTCGAAGACCGCCTCGGCGAGGAGGGCCAGGGCTTCGCGCTGTGCGAGAAGTGGCTGGTCGAAGGCCGGGTGCCCTACGCGGCCGGCACCGTCGGCATCGCGCAGGAGGCCCTGGAGATCGCGATCGCGTGGGCGCGCGAGCGCACCACGTTCGGCAGCAGGCTCGCCGACAAGCAGGCGATCCAGTGGATGATCGCCGACAGCGAGATGGAGTTGCGCGCGGCGCGCCTGCTCGTCTACCAGGCCGCGTGGGAAGGCGACCTCGGCCGCGAGATGAAGACCGCCGCCTCGATCGCCAAGGTGGTCGGCACCGAGACCGCCGGCCGCGTGATCGACCGCTGCATCCAGATCATGGGTGCGCTGGGCGTCGCCAAGGAGCTTCCGCTCGAGCGCTGGTACCGCGAGATGCGCATCAAGCGGATCGGCGAAGGGCCCTCCGAGGTGCACCGGATGGTGCTCGCGCGCCAGCTGCTCGGCGGGCGCTGAGCGCCGCGCTCCCGGGGAAGCCGAACGATGTCGATCGACGTGGACGTTCTCGACGGCGGCATCGCCGTCGTCACGATCAACCGGCCCGACAAGCGCAACGCGCTCGACGCCGAGCACTACCAGGCGCTGTCGGACGCGTGGACGCGCGTCCGCGACGACGACGAGATCCGCGTCGCCGTGATCACGGGGGCGGGTGACAAGGTCTTCAGCGCCGGCGCGGACCTGAAGTCCTGGATCGGCCGCAAGGTGCGCATGACCGAGCTGTGGCAGACGCAGCGCGGGATGCTGCTGAACCGCGGCCTGGAGATCTGGAAGCCCGTGATCGCCGCGATCAACGGGCACTGCGTCGGCGGCGGCATGACGCTGATGCTGGCCACCGACATCCGCGTGAGCGCCAGCCACGCCACCTTCGGCCTGTCCGAGGTCAAGCGCGGGATCATCGCGGCCAACGGCGGCACGCAGCGCATCCCCGACCAGCTCCCGTACGCGATCGCGATGGAGATGCTGCTCACCGGCGACGCGATCGACGCGCAGGCCGCCCTGCGCTGGGGCCTGATCAACCAGGTGGTGCCGTCGGGCCAGGAGCTCGACGCCGCGCTCGCCTACGCGCGCCGCATCGCCGCGAACGCGCCGCTGGCGGTGCAGGCGGCCAAGGAGCTCGCGCTGCGCGCGCGCCAGCCGGGGCTGGCCGCCGGCCTGCGCTTCGAGCAGTTCGTCAACCACATCCTGCAGCGCACCGAAGACGCGCAGGAAGGCCGCACCGCGTTCGCCGAGAAGCGCGCGCCGAAGTTCAAGGGGGAGTGACGACGTGAGGGAGCTCCTGCGATGAGCCTGCGCGGCCGCTACGTGATCGCCGGCGTCGGCCACACGGCGTTCGGCAAGCTGCCCGGCAGCGACACCGTGTCGCTGAACGTCGAGGCGTGCCGCGGCGCGCTCGCCGACGCGCGCGTCGACAAGTCCGTCGTCGACGCCGTCTTCGTCAAGGTGCCCACGTCGGCGCACCAGTTCATGTTCGGTCAGAAGGTCGCCGAGGCGCTCGGGATCGCGCCGCGCATGGGCGGCGCGTGGGACCAGGGCGGCGCGGCCAACGTCACGCTGATCTCGTTCGCGATCATGGCGATCGAGGCCGGCCAGTGCGAGGTCGCGCTGATCTGCTATGCGGACAACCCGCGCAGCGGCAGCCGCGCGGTCTACGGGCGCCCGCGCGGCGACGACGCCGCGTACGGCTGGCTGTCCACCGCCGCCGGCTACGCGATGATCCACCGCCGGCACGTGATCGAGCACGGAACGCGACCCGAGCACTTCGGCGCCGTGGCCCTCGCGTGCCGCAAGCACGGGGCGGGCAACCCGAATGCGCAGCTGCGCTCGCCGCTCACGATGGACGCATACCTGTCGTCGCCGTGGGTCGTCGATCCCCTGCGCCGCGACGACTGCGCGCTCGTCTCCGACGGCGCCGCCGCGCTCGTCGTGATGAGCGCGAAGCGCGCGCGCGAGCTCGGCGTGCCGCAGCCGGTGCCGGTGCTCGGCTTCGGGCACGGACAGACATCGTTCGAGCTGCCGCAGCGCCCGACGCTCACGAGCACCGAGGCGGCGCGCGCGGCGCGTACCGCGTTCGAGATGGCCGGCGTGGGGCCGAAGGACGTCGACGTCGCCCAGCTCTACGACTGCTTCACGATCACCGTGCTGATGACGCTCGAGGACTACGGCTTCTGCGCGAAGGGCCAGTCCGGCCCGTTCGTCGCCGACGGCGCGATCGAGTTCGGCGGCGCGCTGCCGGTCAACACCAGCGGCGGGCTTCTCTCCGAGACCGGCATGCCCGGCCTGCAGCTGATCATCGAGGGCGTGCGCCAGATGCGCGGCACGGCTCGCCTGCAGGTGCCGGGCGCCGGGGTCTGCCTGGTGAGCAACCAGGGCGGAACCATGCACACGCACGGAACGCTGATCCTGGGGAACTGACATGACGAGCCCCGATCCGAAGTCGACCGCCGCGCCCGCGCCGAAGCCGGTGCCGGCGTTCCCGAAGCCCGAGATCACCGAACTCAACCGCCCGTACTGGGACGCGCTCGAGCAGGGCCACCTCGTGGTCCAGCACTGCGCCGCGGGCCACGCGTGGCTGCCCGCGCGGCGCCACTGCCCGACGTGCCTGGCCGACGCCGCCGGTTGGCGGCGCGCGAGCGGCCGCGGCCGCCTCGTGAGCTGGGTCGTCTATCACACCGCCTACCACGAGGCGTTCGCCGCGCGCCTGCCGTACAACGTCGCGCTGGTCGAGCTCGAGGAAGGCCCGCGCCTGATCACCAACATCGTCGACGCCAACGACGCGCTGCGCGGCGACGCGCCGGTCGTACTGTGCGTGGAGCGCGAGGAGGGCCAGGCGCTCGCGCGCTTCAGGCTCGGCGCCGCGACGTCCCGATGAGCGCCGTGCCCGATCCCGCCGAGCGCCTTCAGGCCCTGCTCGATCGCGAGGCGATCCGCGAGTGCCTGTACCGGTACTGCCGCGGCATCGACCGCGCCGACGAGCAGGCGCTGCGCTCGGCGTACTGGCCCGACGCGACCGACCGCCACGGCGCCTACGACGGCCCCGCGTCGGGCTTCATCGACAAGGCGCTGCCCCGGCTGCGCACCGGCCGGCGCGTGCACACGATCGGCAACGTGCTGATCGAGCTGCGCGGCGACACCGCCGCGGTCGAGAGCCAGTTCCTCGCGTTCCAGCTCGAGCGCGACGCCGCCGGCGCGCCGCGCGAGACGCTGCTGTGCGGGCGTTACGTCGACCGCTTCGAGCGCCGCGGCGGCGAGTGGCGCGTGGCCGCGCGCACCGTCGTCTACGACTGGATCCGGCAGACGCCGCTGCCGAACGCGCTCGAGCCCGAGGCGTTCGGGCTGCGCCGGCCGACCGGCGCGCCCTGGCCCGGCGATCCGGTCTACGCGCTGCTCGCGAGCCTCGAAGACCCTTCGGGAGCGCCGCCGCAGCCCCACGCAACACCCAACTGACCCACACTCTGACCGACGGAGACCGACGATGACCGGCTTCAACCCCCTCCAGGCCCTGCTGGCCGCCACCCTGGCCGCGTCCGGCGCCGCCGCGCACGCGCAGATCTCCGACAACGTCGTGCGCATCGGCGTGATGGCCGACATGTCCGGCCCGTACGCGGCGAACGGGGGCCCGGGCACGGCGCTGGGCGTGCGCATGGCGGTCGAGGACTTCGGCGGCAAGGTCAACGGCATGCCGATCGAGGTGCTGACCGCCGACGACCAGAACAAGCCCGACGTCGGGCTGAACGCCGCGCGCCACTGGATCGACGTCGACAAGGTCGACGCGATCGTCGGCGGCTCGGCGTCGTCGATCGCGCTCGGCGTCAACAACCTGATGCGCCAGGCGCGCAAGCCGTACCTGATCTCCGGGACGAACACCGGCGACCTGACCGGCAAGGCGTGCTCGCCGATGAACTTCCAGTTCGTGATGGACTCGTACTCGCTGCCGAAGTCCGGCGTCCAGGTGCTGCTCGCGCAGGGCATCAGGACCTTCTACTTCATCACCGTCGACTACGCGTTCGGCGCCGCGCTGCAGGCCGAGGCCACGCGCTTCATCGAGGCCGCCGGCGGCAAGGTGCTCGGCTCGGTCAAGCACCCGCTGGGCACCAACGACTTCTCGTCGTTCCTGCTGCAGGCGCAGTCGAGCAAGGCGCAGGCGGTGGTGCTGCTGAACTCGGGCTCGGACCTGACGACGGCGCTCAAGCAGGCCAACGAGTTCCAGATGGCGAAGAACGGCCAGATCGTCACGACGCTGAACATCACGATCAACGCGGTCGCGGCGATCGGCCTGGACATCGCGCAGGGCATGCAGTTCGCCGACCCGTTCTACTGGGACCGCAACGACGAGACGCGCGCGTGGTCCAAGCGCTTCATGGCGCGCAACAAGGGCGTGGCGCCGACGTTCTTCATGGCCGGCGGCTACAGCGCGACGATGCACTACCTGAAGGCGGTCGCCGCGGCCGGCACCGACGAGGGCGGCGCGGTCGCCGCGAAGATGAAGGCGACGCCGGTCAACGACTTCTCGATGAAGAACGTGGCCATCCGCGAGGACGGGCAGGTGATGCGCCCGATGTACGCGATGACGATCAAGTCGCCGGCCGAGTCCAGGGGCCCGTGGGACTACTACAAGCCCGGCGCGGAGATCCCGGCCGCGCAGCTGTGGCGCCCGCTCGCCGAGGGCGGCTGCGAATTCGTCAAGGGCAAGTAATCCGCATTCATGGAGCATCAGGATGCATAGTTCACGCAGACGCTCGCTTCTCGCGCTGCTGGCCGGCGCGTCGCTCGCGGGGGCCTCGGGCCCCGCGCGCGCCGCGTGGCCCGACAAGCCGGTGCGCCTCGTCGTCCCGTACGGCGGCGGCGGCATGGGCACGGTGTTCGCGAACATGGTGACCGACGTGCTGACCGCGCGCCTGAAGACCCGCGTGTACGCGGAGTTCAAGCCGGGTGGCAACGCGGCGATCGGCACCGAGCTCGTGGCCGCGGCGCCGCCCGACGGCTACACGCTGCTGATGGTGACCGCGAGCTCGATGGCGATCAATCCGGCGTTCTTCAAGGCCCTGCGCTACGACCCGATCCGCGACTTCACGCCGGTGTCGATGGTGTGGATGTCGCGCAACGTGCTCTTCTCCGACCCCGCGAAGGCGAAGACCCTGAAGCAGCTGGTCGAGCTCGGGCGCACGCGCTCGCTCACCTACGGCTCGCTGGGCGTGGGCACGCTCGCGCACCTGAGCGCCGAGATGCTGGTGCGCGCCGAGCACCTGCAGGCGGTGCACGTGCCGTACAAGGGCCAGGGCCAGATCATGACCGAGCTCGCCGGCGGCAGCATCGACTTCGCGTTCACGGACCCCGCGGGCCTGCAGATGGCGAAGACCGGCCGAGTGCAGGCGCTCGCGGTCACGGGAACGCAACGGCTGCCGACCGAACCGAACCTGCCGACGCTCGCCGAGCTCGGCTACCCGAACGTCGGCATGATGAGCTGGATCGGCATCGTCGCGCCGGCCGGCACGCCGGCCGACGTCGTCGAGCGCATCAGCGGCGAGCTCGCCGCCGGGTTCGCCGACGAGGCGCTGCGCGCGAAGGTCGTCGCGCAGGGCGTCGAGGTCGCGCCGAACATGCGGCCCGATCACTTCGGGCGCGAGATCCGCTCCGAGCTCGAGCGGTGGAAGAAGTTCCAGGCCGAGACGAAGATCACGGTCGAGTGACGCGCCGACGTTCGAAATGAAGCCCGCGCACCCCGCGACCCGCGCGCTGAACGCGCGCGTGTCCGAAGAACTCGACTTCTCCGACACGCGCGACTTCGACGACGCGCGCCGCGGCTTCGTCGGCACGATCGCGCACGCGGAGTTCCCGGCGAACGCGGGCGGGCTCGCGTGGAGCATGCGCCCGTACGGATTCCTCGACGGCGACGCGCCCGACACGGTCAATCCGAGCCTGTGGCGGCAGTCGCGGCTGAACGCGATCCACGGCCTGTTCGAGGTCACGGAGCGCATCTGGCAGGTGCGCGGCTTCTGCCTCGCCAACGTCACCTTCGTCGAGGGCGACACCGGCGTCGTCGTGATCGACCCGCTCACGTTCGAGGAGCACGCGCGCGCGGCGATCGAGCTCTACTTCGCGCATCGCGGCCGCCGGCCGGTCGTCGCGATCGTGTACACGCACAGCCACCGCGACCACTACGGCGGCGTGCGCGGCGTGATCTCGCCGCAGGACGTCGAGGCGCGCGGCGTGCCGGTGATCGCGCCCGAGGGCTTCACCGAGGAGGCGTTCTCCGAGTCGATGCTCGCCGGCGTCGCGATGAGGCGCCGCTCGCTGTTCCAGTTCGGCCATACGCTCGCCCCCGGCCCGATGGCGCACGTCGACAGCGGGCTGGGCAAGGCGGCCGGGCGTGGGGCCGACGGCTTCATCGTCCCGAACCGGCTCGTGCGCGAGCCGCGCGAGACGCACGTGGTCGACGGCGTCGAGATCGTCTTCCAGCTCACGCCGGGCACCGAGGCGCCGGCGGAGATGCACCTGTTCTTCCCCGGCCTGCGCGCGCTGAACCTGGCCGAGAACGGCTGCCACACGATGCACAACCTGTGCCCGCTGCGCGGCGCCAAGACGCGCGACACGCTGGCGTGGGCGCGCTATCTCGACGAGGCGCTCGACGCGTTCGTCCCGGGCGCCGACGTGGTGCTCGCGCAGCACCACTGGCCGGTGTGGGGGCGCGAGCGCATCGTCGAGTTCGTCGCCGGGCAGCGCGACATGTACCGCTACCTGCACGACCAGACGCTGCGCCTGATGAGCCACGGGATGACGCCCGCGGAGATCGGCGCGGCGCTGATGATGCCGAGCCGCCTGTCGGCGCAGTGGTTCGCGCGCGGCTACTACGGGGCGGTCGCGCACAACGTCGCGGCGGTCTACGCGCACTACCTGGGGCCTTACGACGGGAACCCGGCGAACCTCCACCCGCTGCCGCCGGTCGACGCGGCGCTCAAGTACGTCGAGTACATGGGCGGCGCGGACGCCGTGCTCGTGCGCGCGCGCCGCGACTTCGAAGCGGGCGCGTTCCGCTGGGTCGTCGAGGCGCTCAAGCACGTGGTCTTCGCCGATCCCGCGAACGGCCCCGCGCGCGAGCTCGCCGCCGACGCGATGGAGCAGCTCGGCTACCAGGCCGAGTCGGCGACCTGGCGCAACGCCTACCTGCTCGGCGCGCGCGAGCTGCGCTCGCGCACGCGCGCACCGGCCGCGTCGACGCAACTGATCGGCGGCGACGTGCTCGCGATGCTGCCGCTGCGCAGTTTCCTGGAGTTCATCGCGATTCGCGTCGACGGCACGAAGGCCCAGGACCTCGCGCTGCGACTGGACTGGCACCTCGACGGGCGCGAGTGCGAGAAGGTGACGCTGTCCAACGGCGCGCTCAATCACCTGCCGGGCAGCCACGGCGACGCCGCGCACGCGGTCGTGCGCACTTCGCGCGCCGAACTCGCGCGGCTGCTGGCGGGGCGCGATGCCTTTCTCGCCGTGCTCGACGCGGGCGAGCTCGACGTGAGCGGCGACCGTGCCCTGCTGCGCCGGTTCGTCGAGACGCTCGACGACTTCGATCCGATGTTCAACGTCGTGGAGCCGTGAGGGCGGGCGTTGGCGGACCGGGCGCGCGAGGACGTTCGTTCGGGGACCGGGCGCGCGAGGGCGTGCCCGGCGGGCGTTCGGGGGCTTAGCGGACCGGCCCCCTTCGGGGGCTGCCCTGCGGTGCTCGTTTCCGGGGCCCGCAGCCGAACTCGCTGCGCTTGCGTGCCGCAAGCTCCGCTCAGACAACGGCTGCGAGAATGAAGACGTGCGCGCTGGCGCGCGCGGCCCCGGAAACTGCGCTCCTCGGCGGTCCACGATGCGCCCCCGAACGCCCACCGGGCACGCCCTCGCGAGAGACACCGTGCCGTGCGATAAGGTTCTTCTCTCCCTCACACCCCCACCGCATCGGCAAGGGCGCGCCCGCACGGGGCAGCGCCCGCGCCCTCGCCCGCTCGGTCTCCCCCCCAAAAGGTTGTCCGCACGTACCGGTTCGTACATACTCTCGCTCCGCCGATCCTCCGACCGGGAACAACCGCCGTGAGCCGCGCGCTCGCCCTGTACTGCCGAGCCCTCGAATACCTGATCGCCGTCTTGCTCGCGGCGATGGTCGTGCTCGTCTTCGGCAACGTGGTGCTTCGCTACGGTTTCGACTCCGGGATCACGGTCTCCGAGGAGGTCTCGCGCTGGCTGTTCGTGTGGCTCACGTTCCTGGGCGGCGTCGTCGCGCTGCGCGAGCACGCGCACCTGGGCACCGACCTGCTCGTGTCGCGGCTGCCGGTCGCCGGACGGCGCGCGTGCGTCGTCGCCGGTCACGTCCTGATGCTGTACGTCGCGTGGCTTCTGTTCCGGGGCAGCCTCGAGCAGGTGCGCATCAACTGGGAGGTCGAGGCGCCGGTGTCGGGCGCGTCGGTCGGCATCTTCTACGCGGCCGGCTGCGTGTTCTCGGTGTCGGCCGCGCTCATCCTCGCCAGCGACCTCTGGCGCGCGCTCACCGGGCAGCTCGGCGAGTCCGAGCTCGTCATGGTGAAGGACTCCGAGGAGCAGGGCGAGCTCGAGGCGCTGCAGGCCGAGCTCGCGCGCGAGCACGCCGCCGTGCCGCCCACGCTCCCGCCCGCCGGGGGCGCGCGTTGACGATCGCGGTCTTCGTCGGCGCGCTCGCGGCCGCGATGGCGCTCGGCATCCCGATCGCGTTCGCGCTGCTCGCCACCGGCGTCGCGCTGATGTGGCACCTCGACATGTTCGACGCGCAGATCCTGGCGCAGAACCTGGTCAACGGCGCCGACAGCTTCCCGCTGCTCGCGGTGCCCTTCTTCATGCTCGCCGGCGAGATCATGAACGTCGGCGGGCTGTCGCAGCGCATCGTCAACGTCGCACTGGCGCTGGTGGGCCACATCCGCGGCGGGCTCGGCTACGTGACGATCCTGTCCGCGTGCCTGCTGTCGGCGCTGTCGGGGTCGGCGGTCGCCGACGCCGCCGCGCTCACCGCGCTGCTGCTGCCGATGATGGTGAGGAACGGTCACGACAAGGCGCGCGCCGGCGGCCTGATCGCGGCGTCCGGCGTCATCGGGCCGGTGATCCCGCCGTCGATCGGATTCGTGATCTTCGGCGTCGCGGCCAACGTTTCGATCTCCAAGCTCTTTCTCGCGGGCATCGTGCCGGGGCTGTGGATCGGCGCCGCGTTGTGGGCGACGTGGTGGTGGCTCGGGCGCGGCGAGCGCATCGAGGTCCCGCCGCGCAAGTCGCGCGCCGAGATCCTGCGTGCGCTGCGCGAGTCCGCGTGGGCGCTGATGCTGCCGGTGATCATCCTGGTCGGGCTGCGCTTCGGCGTGTTCACGCCCACCGAGGCCGCGGTCGTCGCGGCCGTGTACGCGCTGTTCGTCGCGGTCGCCGTCTATCGCGAGCTGAAGCTCTCGCAGCTCACGTCGATCTTCGTGACCAGCGCGAAGACCACGTCGGTGATCATGCTGCTGGTCGCCTCCGCGATGGTCTCGGCGTGGCTGATCACGGTCGCGAACCTGCCCGCCGCGGTGGTGGGGCTGCTCGAGCCGTTCATGGGCAACCCGACGCTGCTGATGGCGGCGATCATGGTGCTGGTGATGATCGTCGGCACCGCGATGGACATGACGCCGACGATCCTGATCCTCACGCCGGTGCTGATGCCGGTGGTCAAGGCCGCCGGCATCGACCCGGTGTATTTCGGCGTGCTCTTCATCATCAACAACTCGATCGGGCTGGTGACGCCGCCGGTGGGCACGGTGCTCAACGTCGTCGCCGGCGTGGGCCGCATGAAGATCGACGACGTCACGCGCGGCGTGCTGCCGTTCATGGTGGCCGAGTTCGCCGTGCTGTTCCTGATGGTGCTCTTCCCCTCGCTGGTCACCGTGCCCGCGAAGTGGTTCGCCGGCTGACGCCGGCCCCCGCAAGATTCGACCCCCACGACGGAGCGAGACCACGCGATGAAGCGATTGATCCTGAAGACCCTGGCTGCCGCGGTCGCGGCGGGAACGCTGTGCGCCGCGAACGCGCAGGACGTGAAAGAGCGCGCCTTCAAGGTCGCGTTGCAGAATCCCAAGGGCCACCCGCTGGTCACCGGCGCGGAGAAGTTCGCGGAGATCGTCGCCGCGAAGAGCGGCGGGAAGCTCAAGCTGAACCTGTTCCCCGGCGGCACGCTGGGCAGCGACGCGGCGTCGGTGTCCGCGCTGCAGGGCGGCACCGTCGAGATCGTGATCCTGAATTCCGGGATCCTGGCCTCGCAGGTGAAGGCCTTCGAGATCTACGACTTCCCGTTCATGTTCGCGACGCCGCAGGAGGCCGACGCCGTCGTCGACGGCCCGTTCGGGACGAAGCTGCACGCGATGCTGGCGGACAAGGGAATCGTCGGCCTCGCGTACTGGGAGCTCGGCTTTCGCGACCTGACGAACAGCCGGCGCGCGATCACGAAGGTCGACGACATCGCCGGGCTCAAGCTGCGCGTGATCCCGAACGCGATCAACGTCGACTGGGTCAAGGCGCTGGGCGCGAACCCCACGCCGCTCGCGTTCCCGGAGCTGTACGCGGCGCTCGAGCAGAAGGCGGTCGACGGCCAGGAGAATCCGGTCAGCGTGATCCTCGCCAACAAGTTCGCCGAGGTGCAGAAGTACCTGACGCTCACGCACCACCAGTACAACCCGCAGTCGGTGATCTTCAGCCGCAAGGTCTGGGACACGCTGTCGGCCGACGAGCGCCGCATCCTGCAGGACGCGGCGCACGAGGCCGCGAGGTTCCAGCGCCAGGTCTCGCGCGACGCGGCTTCCGGAGCGCTCGAGCAGCTGAGGAAGGCCGGCATGCAGGTGAGCGAGTTCACCCCGGCCGAGACGGCCAGGCTGCGCGAGAAGATGAAGCCCGTGATCGACCGGCACGCGGCGAGCGTCGGCGAGGCGCTGGTGCGCGAGATCCAGTCGGCGATCGCCGCCGCGCGCAAGTAGGCGGGTGCGGCGGCGGTGCCGCGCGCCGCCGGCTCCGGGCCACCGAGCCGCCGCACCGTTTCCTCACGCTCCGATCCTCCCGCCCCGACGCGACCATGATCCGCGGCACCACTTCGCTCATCGCGCACATCGGCGACCCCACGCACGCGTTCAAGTCGCCGATGATCTACAACCCGTATTTCGAGTCCGCCCGCATCGACGCGGTCGTCGTGCCGATGGGCTGCCGCGCGCCCGACTACCCGGCGTTCCTGCGCGCCGTGTTCAGGCTCACGAACATCGCCGGCGCGCTGATCACCATGCCGCACAAGGCGGCGACGGTCGCGCTGCTCGACGAGGCGTCCGCGGAGGTCTCGATCGCGGGGGCGTGCAACGCGGTGCGCCGCGACGGCGACGGCCGCCTCGTCGGCGACCTCTTCGACGGCGAGGGCTTCGTGCGCGGGGCGAGAAGGAAGGGCGTCGTGCTCGATGGGGCGCGTGCGCTCGTCGTCGGCGCCGGCGGAGTCGGCTGCGCGATCGCGGCGTCGCTGGCCGCGGCAGGCGTGGCGGCACTCGCGCTCTTCGACGTCGACGCCGCGCGCGTGCAGGCCCTCGCGGCGCGGTTGCGCGCCCACCACCCCGGGCTCGACGTGCGCACGGGCTCGCGCGACCCGTCGGGATTCGGCGTCGTGGTGAACGCCACCCCGCTCGGGATGCGCGACGGCGACCCGCTGCCCCTGGACGTGACGCGCCTGGCACCGGAGACCTTCGTGGGCGAGGTCGTGATGAAGGACACGGTGACGCCGTTCCTGCGCGCCGCGCTCGAGCGCGGCTGCCCGGTCCAGGTCGGGACCGACATGCTGTTCGAGCAGATTCCGGCGTACCTCGAGTTCTTCGGGCTGCCGGTCGCGACGCCCGACGAGTTGCGCGCGCTCGCGCGGCTCGACGGCTGACCCCCCGCGAAAGGATCCGGGATGCGCGCGCCGTCCGCGAAGTCCACGCGTCGTGCGGCGCCGCCCGCCGCGCGCGCGCCGGGCGCCGCGCGCGCTCGCACCCCGCCCGCGGCGACCCGCGACACGGTCCGCGACATCCTCGCGATCGCGACCGAGGAGTTCGCCGCCAAGGGGCTGGCCGGCGCGCGCGTCGACGAGATCGCCGCGCGCATGGCCACGAGCAAGCGCACGATCTACTACCACTTCGGCGGCAAGGAGGGGCTGTACGTCGCGGTGCTCGAGGACGCGTACCGACGGATGCGCGAGAGCGAGGCCGCGCTCGACGTGGACCACCTGCCGCCGGAGGCCGCGCTGCGGCGGCTGGTGGAGTTCACGTTCGACTACCAGCGCGCGCACCCCGACTTCGTTCGACTGGTGATGAACGAGAACATCCACCGCGGCGAGTACCTGCGCCGCTCGGGCGTGATCCGACGGCTGAACGTGCCCGCGATCGACGCGGTGCGCGGCATCTGCGAGCGGGGGGTCGCGCAGGGGGTGTTCCGCCCGGGCCTGGACGCGGTCGACCTGCACATGACGATTTCCGCGCTGTCGTTCTTCAACGTGTCGAACCGGCACACGTTCTCGCTGATCTTCAGGCGCGACACGGCGTCCGCGCGGGCGGCCGCGCGGCGACGCGAGTGTGTGGTCGAGACCGTGATCAGGTATGTTCGGGCCTGCTGAAGCGGCCGCTCGCGCCGCGCACCGCGCGCACCTCATGCCGATACTCGCCCGTCTCGCCCGTCTCCTGCCCTGCCTGCTCGTGCTCGCGGTGCTCGCTTGGGCGGCGCCGGCCCGGGCCGCGGGCACGGGCTACCCGGCGCGACCGGTCCAGATCGTCGTGCCGGCCGAGCCGGGGGGCGGCATCGACCAGGTCGCGCGCTGGCTGGCGCGGGGTCTGGGCGAGCGCTTCGCGCAGCCGTTCGTCGTGGTCAATCGCCCCGGCGCCAGCGGCATGATCGGCGCGGCGAGCGTCGCGCGCGCCGACGCCGACGGCCACACGCTGCTGCTCACCGGCGTCGGCCACCTGGTCAGCCCGACGCTGCACCGTTCGCCGGGCTACGACCCGCGCGCGGACTTCGCGCCGGTCGCCAGGATCGCGACGTCGCCGAACGTGCTCGTCGCGCACGCGTCGGTCGGCGCGGGCGGGCTGCCGGCACTGCTGGGCGACGCGCGTTCGCGCGACGGCCGCCTCGCGTACGCGTCCGCGGGCTTCGGGCACTCGTCGCACCTCGCCGCGGAACTGTTCATGGAGCGCACCGGCGGACGCTGGCTGCACGTGCCGTATCCGGGGACGAACCCCGCGCTGCGGGCGCTCGTGGCCGGCGAGGTCCAGCTGATGTTCGTGCCGTCGGGCTCGGTGCGGACGGTGCTCGCGGGGGGCGGCGTGCGCGCGCTCGCGGTCGCGCACGGGCGGCGGCTGCCGACCCTGCCTCAGGTGCCGACGCTCGCCGAGCTCGGCATCCGGGGCGCGGACTTCTCGCAGTGGTACGGGCTGTTCGCGCCGGACGGCGTGCCCGACGGGATCGCGGCCGTCCTGCAGGCGGCGGTGATCGGGCTCGTGAACGACGACGCGCAGGCCGACCCGATGCGCGCGCTGGGGGTCGAGCCGGCGCCGATGTCGCGGACCGATTTCGCCGCGTTCCTCGACGCGCAGTCGAAGCAGCTGCGCGCGCTGCTCGCGCGCCTGCACGTCGACAGGCCGGTGCAGTGATCGTGCCGCGGGCGGGCGGCGAAGCCCGCCCGCGCCGGCGACGGCCCGCTCAGCTTCGCAGCGCCTGCGCCTCGCGCGCGAGCCGCGTGATCCGCGCCCAGTCGCCCTGCGCGACCGCGTCCCGGGGGGCGAGCCACGATCCGCCCACGCACACGACGTTGTCGAGCGCGAGGTAGTCGCGCGCGTTCGTCGCGCCGATGCCGCCGGTGGGGCAGAAGCGCACGTCCGGGAAGGGACCGCCCAGCGCCTGGAGCATCGCGACGCCGCCGGCCTCGCGGGCGGGAAAGAGCTTCAGGTGCCGGAAGCCGGCCGCGCGCGCGGCGATCACTTCGGACGGCGTCATCACGCCCGGCAGGAACGGCAGGGCGCTCTCGGACGCCGCGAGCGCGAGGGCGGGCGTGAGGCCCGGGCTCACGCCGAAGGCCGCACCCGCACGCCGGCAGGCGTCGAACTCCTCGGGACGCGTGATCGTGCCCGCGCCGACGATCGCGCCGTCGACCTGAGCGGCGATCGCGCGGATCGCGTCGATCGCGCACGCGGTCCGCAGCGTGAGCTCGAGCACGCGCACGCCGCCGGCGACCAGCGCGCGCGCGAGCGGCACCGCGTCGTCGACGCGCTCGACCACGATCACCGGGATCACGGGCCCGGCCTGCAGCAGCTCGGCGACGTCCAACGCGGGTCGGCGTTCGCGCGCGGGGTTCGTCAACGGCCGGCCTTCGCCAGCCCGCGAACCGTCTGCTGCGCCGGACGCGCGAGGCAGCGCTCGAGCCACGCGGCGACGTTCGGCGCGGCGTCCATCAGCGTGCGCGACGACTGAGCCCACGCGAGCACCGACGCGACGTTCACGTCGGCGACCGTGAAGCGCTCGCCGGCGATATACGGCCGGCCCGCGAGGTGCGCGTCGAGGACCGCGAGCGGCCTCTTCAGCGCGCCCTCGGCGCGCGCAGCGACCTCGGGGTCGCGCTTGTCGGCGGGCATCGCGACACGGTGCATCAGCACCGCGAGCGCGTCCTTCTCGCACTCGGTCACGACCCAGAAGGTCCAGCGCAGCACCTCGGCCTCCTCGGCCGCGTTCGCCGGCGCGAGCGGGCCGCCGAGCTTGCGCGCGAGGTACAGCGTGATCGCCATCGACTCCCACACCACGACGTCGCCGTCGACGAGCACCGGGATGTGGCCGTTCGGGTTGAGCGCGAGGAATTCGGGCGTGCGGGTCGCGCCGCCCTGGTACGTCTGCGACACGTGCTCGTAGGGGGCGCCGATCTCCTCGAGCAGCCAGAGGGGGCGCGCGGTGCGTGATGCGGCGATGCCGTAGAGCCTGATCGTCATGGGGTCTCCGTGGGGAAGCGCGGGTTCGCAGCCGCATCGCGTCGCGCGCCGGGGGGCGGGCCGCGGTCTCGCGGGCGCGGGTCGCAGCGGGCGGGGCCGGCAGTTCGAGCGGCGATTATTCCAGAGCCTGCCCGATCGCGCGCCGGCGCGATGCGTGCGTCGAAACGCGACACGCGCGGCGCCGCCGGCGAGGCGCGCGCGCGCTATCATCGGCCGGGCCGTCGCGGGCCGCGCCCGCCGCGGCGTACCCGCGCCCCCGACATCCCCCGAATGGCCACGCCCACCCGATCCCGCCACGTCGTCCTCGGCGTCGCGCTGGCCGCGTACGTGCTGTCGTTCTTCCACCGCACCGCGCCGGCGGCGATCGCCGGCGAACTCTCGCAGGCGTTCTCGATCGGCGGCGCGGCGCTGGGCGCGCTCGCCGCCACGTACTTCTACGTGTACACGGTGCTGCAGGTCCCGGTCGGCGTGCTCGCCGACACGCTCGGCCCGCGCCGCCTCCTCGCCGCCGGCTCCGGCATCGCCGCGGCGGGCTCGCTGCTGTTCGCGCTGGCGCCCGCGTGGGAACTCGCCGCGGTCGGGCGCACGCTGGTCGGCGTCGGCGTCGCGGGGGCGTTCATCGCGACGCTCAAGCTCGCGTCGGTGTGGATCCCGCCGCAGCGATTCGCGACCTTCGCCGGCGTGACGCTGTTCGCCGGCAATCTCGGGGCGGTCGCCGCGGGCGCGCCGCTGGCGTGGATCGTGGCGCAGGCGTCGTGGCGGGGCGTGTTCGTCGCCCTCGGCGCACTCTCGGCGCTGCTCGCGCTGGCGGCGTGGTGGTGGGTGCGGGACCAGCCGCAGGCCGACGCCGGCCGCGAGCGCGAGGCCGCGCTGCCGGCCTCGCCCGCGTCCGCGTCGCCGGCCGTCTCCGCGTCGCCGGCCGCGCCCGCGTCGCCGGCCGCGTCCGCCCCGGCCCCCGCCGCGCCCGTGCGCTGGACGCGCGCGCTCGCGCACGTGCTCGCGAACCCCGCGACCTGGCCCGCGTTCCTCGTCAACGTGGGCGTGGGCGGCAGCTACTTCGCGTTCGCCGGGCTCTGGGCGGTGCCGTACCTGCAGCAGGCGCACGGCATGACGCGCGTGCAGGCCGCGCAGCACTCGAGCCTGATGCTGCTCGGCGTCGCGTTCGGCTCGCTCGCGATCGGCCTGATCTCCGACCGGCTCGGCAGCCGGCTCGGCGTCATGCGCTCGGCCGCCTGCCTGTACGCGGCGTCGTGGGCGCCGTGGCTGCTCGGCGCGCACTGGCCCGCGTGGGCGACGCTCGCGTGGTGCTTCGGGATGGGGCTGCTGATCCCCGGCTTCACGCTGTCGTGGACGATGGCCAAGGAGGCGAACCCGCCCGAATTCGCCGGCATCGCGACGGCGGTCGTGAACGTCGGGATCTTCCTGGGCACGGCACTGCTGCAGCCGCTCGTGGGCTGGGTGCTCGATCGCCAGGCCCCGGTCGTCGGTGCCGACCGGGCGTGGGGCGCGGCGATCGCGTGCCTGGCGGGTGCGGCGCTGCTCGGCGCCGCGATGACGCTCGCCTCGCGCAATCCGAAGTGGGCGCCGCCGCGGGCGGCCTGAGCCAAGGGTAATCCCCAGAACCCGCAGCGGGGCCTTCCGATGTCAATCGGGGGGCGGAGTCATGTTGGCGTGAATGCGACGTGCGAAGCGCGCATGTGGCGCGCCGGCTCCGCGCACTTCGCGTCGATGTCCCGAAGAGGGCGCGGATACGATTGTCCGGACGGGCCCCTGCGGAATTCGAGACGTTCGAGAGCCCGCCGGGGCGTGCCATGGAATGGGGAAATCGGCAATGAAGAACCTGAAGATCGGCGTGCGGCTCGCGATCGGATTCGCGGTCGTCGTGATCCTGATGATCGGTGTGGCCGTGGTCGGCTCGACGCGGATGGCGAGCATCAACGGGGAGACGCGCGTCATCGTCGACCAGCGATTCCCGAACGTCCTGACCCTGCAGGCCGCGACCGACCGCAGCAACGAGATCGCGCGTGCGATCCGCAACGCGCTGCTGGTCGGCGACGCGCCGACGATGGACAAGGAGCTCGCGCGCGTCGCGGAGAACCGCAAGGCGCTGACCGATCTCTTCGACACGCTCGAGAAGCACCTGAACACCGACAAGGGACGCGAACTGCTCAAGCGCGTGCGCGAGCTGCGCGTGCCGTACGGCGCCGCGATCGACGACGTGATTCGGCTCGTCAAGGACGGCAAGCGCCAGGAGGCGGTCTCGGACCTGCTCGTCAAGGTGCGGCCGGTGCAGACCGCGTTCCTGAACGGTCTGGCGGAGTTCGTGAAGTTCCAGGTCGAGCTCGTCGAGCAGGGCGGCCGCCGCGCCGAGGACGCGTACACGATGGCCCGCAACGTGATGATCGTGCTCACGCTGGCGGCGATGGGCGTCGCGGCGGCGATCGCGTGGTGGGTCACGCGATCGGTCACCGTCCCGATCCGCGAGGCGGTGGACGCGGCGCAGGCGATGTCGCACGGCGACCTCACGGTGTCGATCGAGGCGCGTTCGAGCGACGAGACCGGGCAGCTGCTGGCCGCGCTCGCGAACACGTCCGCCCAGCTGCGCGGGATCGTGAAGTCGATCAAGGAGGCGACCGAGTCGATCGGCACCGCGTCGCAGCAGATCGCGACCGGCAACACCGACCTCAGCCAGCGCACCGAGGAGCAGGCGTCTTCGCTGCAGGAGACCGCGTCCTCGATGGAGGAGCTCACGAGCACCGTGCGCCAGACCGCGCAGAACGCCGAGCAGGCCAACCAGCTCGCGACCAGCGCGTCCGAGGTCGCGGCGCGCGGCGGCGGCGTCGTGTCGCAGGTCGTGCAGACGATGGGCGCGATCACCGAGTCGTCGCAGCGCATCGCGGCGATCATCGGCGTCATCGACGGCATCGCGTTCCAGACGAACATCCTGGCGCTGAACGCCGCGGTCGAGGCCGCGCGCGCCGGGGACCAGGGCCGCGGCTTCGCGGTGGTGGCGAGCGAGGTGCGCAGCCTGGCGCAGAAGAGCGCGGCGGCGGCCAAGGAGATCAAGCAGCTGATCACCGACTCGACCGGCAAGGTCGACGAGGGCGCGAAGCTCGTCGACGAGGCGGGGCGCACGATGGACGAGGTCGTCCAGTCGGTGCGGCGCGTGAACGAGAACATGGCGATGATCTCCCAGGCGAGCCAGCAGCAGTCCGCCGGCATCGAGCAGGTGAACACGGCGGTCGCGCAGATGGACCAGGTCACGCAGCAGAACGCCGCGCTGGTCGAGGAGGCCGCGGCGGCCGCGCAGAGCATGCACGCGCAGGCCGAGCGGCTGGCCGCGGCGGTGGCGGTGTTCAAGGTCGACCGCTCCGCCGGGACGTCAGGCGCGGCCTGAGACCAGGCGGAGCCGGGCGTGGCCGCACGTGGAGCCGGCGACGGCGCGCGAACCGCCGCGACCGGCGGCGCCCGGCCGAGCGGCACCGGGGTCGCGGCGATCGCTCCGGTCGCGATCGCGATCGCGGTCGCGATCGTCGCGCTGGTGGTGCTGTCGGCGTCGCAGAGCCGGGCGCTGTACCGCGAGCGGGCCGTCGTCGCGACCGACAATCTCGCGCGCCTGCTCGAGCGGCAGGTCGCCGAGGTCTTCGCGGGGGCCGACGGCGTGCTGCGCGACGCCCAGTTCGAGTTCGAGCGCGAGCACGCCGAGCGCGGTGCGCTCGACGCGCAGCGCTTCACCCGCTTCCTCGAGCGCAAGCTCGCGGGCGAGCCCGTGCTGATGGACCTGCGCGCGACCGACGCACAGGGCTACGTCCGCTACGGCGCGGGCGTTCCCGCCGGTGCCGACGTGAACCTCTCGGACCGCGACGCGTTTCCCAGGCTCGTCGCCGACCCGTCCGCGGGCCCGCTGCTGTACGGGCCGGTGATGGCCAAGATCAGCCGCAAGTGGGTGGTCACGCTCGCGCGCGCGCTGCGAGCGCCCGACGGACGATTTGCCGGAATGATCTTCGCGAACGTCGAGGCGGCGAGATTCGAGCGCGACTTCGCCGGGCTCGAGCTCGGCAGCCACGGCGCGGCCACGCTGCGCACCGCGGAACTGGCGCTGGTCGCCCGCGCGACGGTGCCCGCGGGCGGGCCGGCGCCAGTCGGCTCTCGCCGGGTCTCGTCGCAACTGAAGGCCGCGATCGGGTCGTCTCCGCGCGCGGGCAGCTACGTCGCGCCGACCGCGATCGACGGCATCGAGCGCGTCAACGCTTACCGCCGCGTCGGGTCGCTGCCGCTGTACGTGATCGTGGGGCTGGCCACCGACGACTACTTCACGGGCTGGCGGCGCGAGGTCGCTGCGACGTCCGGGCTGGGAACGATCGCGCTCGCGACCGTCGTCGCCGGCGCGTGGCTGCTGCGCCGCGCGTGGCGCCGGCAGGCGGTCGTCTTCGACGCGCTGCGCGAGAGCGAGGAGCTCTCGTCGCTGGCGCAGCAGGGCGGGCACGTCGGCACCTGGACGCTCGACCCCGACGACCGGCGCCTGGCCGGGTCGGACGAGTGGGCGCGCATCCACGACGCTGCCGAGGGGCGCGTGTGGACGCTCGACGCGTGGTGCGCCCGCGTCGACGCCGCCGATCGTGCCGACGTCGAGGCCGCGTGGGGCGTGTGCCTCGCGGACGGCTCCGACTTCGAGCACGAATACCGCTTCCACTGCGATTCCGGCGCCGTGCGCTGGTTCTGGACCCGCGGGCACGCGAACCACGACGCGAGCGGGGCGATCCTGCGCTTCACCGGCGTCACGCTCGACATCTCGCAGCGCAAGGCGAGCGAGCACGAGCTGCTGCGCGCGAAGGAGGCGGCCGAGTCCGCGAGCGTCGCCAAGAGCGCGTTCCTCGCGAACATGAGCCACGAATTGCGCACGCCGCTCAATGCGATCACCGGGATGGCGTACCTGATGCGCCGCGCCGGCCTGGACGCCGAGCAGGCGCAGCGGCTGGATCGCATCGACGCCGCGAGCCGGCACCTGATCGACGTCGTCGGCGCGGTGCTCGACCTGGCGAAGATCGAAGCCGGCAGGCTGTCGCTCGAGCGCGTCGAGTTCGACCCGGCGCGGCTGGTGAAGGAAGTCGAGGACCTGCTCGCGCACCGCGCCCAGGCGAGGCACCTGTCGTTGCGCGTCGAGGGGCCCGCGGCCGAGGGCCGGCTGCTCGGCGACCCCACTCGGATCCGCCAGGCGGTGCTGAACTACGTCGCCAACGCGATCAAGTTCACCGAGCAGGGGTCGGTGACGATTCGCGCGCGCCGCGACGACCTGGCCGACGGCCGCGTCGAGCTGCGGATCGAGGTCCAGGACACCGGCATCGGGATCGAGCCCTCGGCGCTCGCCCGGCTGTTCGAGCCCTTCGAGCAGGCCGACAACTCGACGACACGCCACTTCGGGGGAACGGGCCTGGGCCTCGCGATCACGCGGCGGCTCGCGCGCATGATGGACGGCGACACGGGCTGCGAGAGCGAGCCGGGCCGAGGGAGCACGTTCTGGCTGACCGTCCGGCTGGAGAAGGCGGCGCCGGCGTCGGGCGCCTGATCCGGGCGACGGGGTACGATGGGCGCCGTGGAAGGTTTCGCGATGTCCTCCTGGCCCGATTCCCAGTCCTCCGGCGCTGCCGGCGACGCCGCCGCGACCGGCACTGCCCTCGCCGGCCTCGCCGAGCACCTGCTCAACGGGGTCGCCTTTTGCCGGATGATCTGGAAGGCGGGCCGCCCGGTCGACTTCGTCTACCTCTACGTCAATCCCGCGTTCGAACCGCTGACGGGGCTTCGCGACGTCCGTGGGCGCCGCGTGTCCGAAGTGGTCCCGGGGTTGTCGGCGACGGACCCCGGCCTGCTCGAGACCTACGGGCGCGTCGCCCGTGGCGGGCCGCCGGAGCGCTTCGAGGTCCGCGTCGAGGCGCTCGACGAGTGGTACGCGGTCTCGGCGTACTGCCCGATGCCGGATCACTTCGTCGCGGTCTTCGACGTCATCGGCGAGCGCAAGCGAACCGAGCGCGCGCTCGCCGCGAGCCACACCAAGTTCGACACGGCGCTCGCCAGCCTGAGCGACGCGGTCGTGATCACCGACGAGCACGACCACATCGTCGAGTTCAACGACGCATTCGCGCGCTTTCACCGCTTCCCCGACAAGGACGCGTGCCGCCGCGGCATCGCCGCGCACCGCGCGCGCCTGCAGGCTTTCCTGCCCGACGGCAGCCTCGCGCCGCGCTCGCAGTGGCCGACGACGCGCGCGCTGCGGGGCGAGACCGGCGTCGGCGTCGAGTATCGGCTGCGCACCGGCGACACCGGCGAGGCCTGGATCGGCAGCTTCAGCTTCGCGCCGATCCGCGACGAGGACGGCAGGCTGGTCGGATCGGTCGTGACCGCGCGCGACATCACCGAGCGCCGCCGTGCCGAGGAGGCGGTCCGCCAGGTCAACGCCGACTGGGCCGCGACGCTGGCCGCGATCCCCGACCTGCTGTTCGAGATGGACCGTCGCGGCACGTACGTCGAAGTGTGGGCGCACGATCCCGACCTGCTCGTCGCGCGGCGCGCGGCGCTCCTGGGCCGCACGATCGACGAGATGCTCCCGCCCGACGCCGCGCGCGCGGCGATGGCGGCGATCGCGGTCGCCGACGCGCAAGGCAAGTCGACCGGCACGCGCGTGCAGCTCGCGACGCCCGCGGGGCTGCGCTGGTTCGAGCTGTCGATCGTCCGCAAGGACGTCGTCGACGGCGGCCCGCCGCGCTTCATCGCGCTGTCGCGCGACGTCACGTCGCAGGTCGAGTCGACCGACGCGCTGCTGCGTTCGCAGCGCGCGCTGCGGCTGCTCAGCGACTGCAACAACGTGGTGGCGCGCGCGACGACGGAGAGCGCGCTGCGCGAGGACGTCTGCCGCCTCATCGTGCGCGTCGGCGGGTACCGCATGGCCTGGATCGGGGCCCGCGAGGACGACGAGCTCAAGACGGTGCGCCCGGTCGCGAACTGGGGCGCGGACGACGGCTTCCTGAGCGGCGTGCGGGTTTCGTGGGACGACGGCTCGCCGCTCGGCCGCGGCCTGGCCGGCACCGCGATCCGGACCGGGCAGCCCCAGGTCAACCAGGACTTCGGCGCCGACGAGCGCGTCGCGCCCTGGCGCGAGAAGTCGATCGCGCACGGCTTCCGCTCGAGCGTCGCGCTGCCGCTGGCGAGTGCCGATGGCGAAGTCTTCGGTGTGCTCAATCTCTACGCACAGGAGGAGCACGCGTTCGGCGCCGACGAGGTCTCGCTGCTGGGGGAACTCGCCACGAACCTCGCGTTCGGCATCGACTCCCTGCGCGAGCGCGAGCGGCGCCGCGTCGCCGAGTCCGAGGCGCGCGCCAAGAGCGCGTTCCTCTCGAACATGAGCCACGAGATCCGCACGCCGCTGAACGCGATCGTCGGCCAGTCGGCGCTGATCCGCCGCGAGGGCGTCACGTCCGCGCAGGCCCGCCGGCTGGCCTCGATCGACACCGCCGGCCAGCACCTGCTCGAGATCATCAACGCGGTGCTCGACCTCTCCAAGATCGAGGCCGGCAAGTTCGTGCTCGAGCGCGTGCCGATCGACGTCGACGCACTGACCTCGGACGCGGCGTCGATGCTCGAGGAACGCGCGGCGGTCAAGCAGCTCGCGATCGTCGTGGAGAACCGCGGCGTTCCGAAGGGGCTCCTCGGGGACCCGACGCGCCTCGAGCAGGCACTGCTCAACTACCTGACCAACGCCGTCAAGTTCACGGTCGCCGGCTCGATCGTCGTGCGCTCGAGCGTCGACGAGGACCTGCACGACGCGGTGCGCGTGCGCTTCGAAGTCTCGGACACCGGGATCGGCATCTCGCCACGGGTGCTGCCCAAGCTCTTTCGCGCCTTCGAGCAGGCAGACGACTCGCCCACGCGCCCTCACGGCGGCACCGGCCTGGGGCTGGCGATCACGCGACGCCTCGCGGAATTGATGGGCGGCAGCGCCGGGGCGCGCAGCACGCCGGGTGTGGGCAGCACCTTCTGGTTCACCGCTCGGCTCGACAAGAGCCCGACGGCGGGCGCGTCGGAGCCTGCGCGCCCGCCCGCGCAGGATGCCGGCGCCGAGCAGGTGCTGCGGCGAGATCACGCCGACCGACGCGTCCTGGTGGTGGAAGACGAACCGGTGAACCGGGAAGTGATGCAGTCGCTGCTGTCCGACGTCTGGCCGCTGATCGACGTCGCCGAGGACGGGCTGCAGGCGGTCGAGATGGCGGGCCGGCGCGCGTACGATCTGATCCTGATGGACATGCAGATGCCGAGGCTCGACGGGCTCGAGGCCACGCGCCGCATCCGGGCGCTGCCCGGGGGGCGCGCGGTCGCGATCGTCGCGATGACCGCGAACGCGTTCACCGAGGACCGCCGGCGCTGCCTCGAGGCGGGAATGGACGACTTCCTGCCGAAGCCGGTGGACGTGGACACGCTGTTCTCGACGCTGTTGAAGTGGCTCGAACGGGACGACGAATGACGCAAGGCGACGGACGGTTCATCGAGGAAGGGCAGCTCCCGCTGCGCGGAATCCGCGTGCTCGAGCTGTCGCACATGATCATGGGGCCCACGACCGGCCTGGTGCTCGCGGACCTCGGCGCCGAGGTGATCAAGGTCGAGCCGGTCGACGGCGACCGCACGCGGCTGCTGAAGGGCGCCGGCATCGGCTACTTCCCGGTGTTCAGCCGCAACAAGAAGAGCCTCGCCGTCGACCTCGACCGGCCCGAGGGTCTCGCGATCGTCCGCGAGCTCGCCGGCCGGGCCGACGTGCTGCTCGAGAACTTCCGTGACGGCGGCCTCGCGAAGCACGGGCTCGACTACGCGACGCTGTCGGCGGTCAATCCCGGCCTCGTCTACGTGTCGCTCAAGGGCTTCCTGTCCGGGCCCTACAAGGAGCGCACCGCGCTCGACGAGGTCGTGCAGATGATGGGCGGCCTCGCGTACGTCAACGGCGGGCCGGACCGGCCGCAGCGCATGGCCGCGTCGGCCAACGACATCCTGGGCGGCACCTTCGGCGTCGTCGGCGCGCTCGCGGCGCTCGAGCAGCGCCACGCGACCGGCCGCGGGCGCCACGTGCGGGCCGGGCTGTTCGAGACCAACCTGATGCTCGCCGCACAGTTCATCGCGCAGTACCAGCTGACCGGGACGCCGCCGAGCCCGATGGGCGCGCGCCGCCAGCCGCCGTGGGGGGTCTACGACATCTTCCGCACCGCCGACGACGCGCGCGTGTTCGTCGCGGTGGTGAGCGACGGGCAGTGGCAGGCGTTCGCGAAGGCCTTCATGCCGGACGGCTGGGCGACGGATCCCCGCTTGCGCACCGCCGTCGACCGCGAGGCGGCGCGGCCCTGGGTCGTGCCCGTGGTCACCGAGGTGCTCGCGCGGTGGAAGAGCGCCGAGCTGTGCGCGCGGCTCGACGAGCTCGGCATCTCGTACGGCCCGGTGCGCCAGCCGCACGAGCTGCTCGACGACGCGCACCTGCGCGCGGGCGGCGCGCTGCTGGACACGACGCTGCCGGACGGCGCGTCGATCGCCGGGGCGGCGCTGCCGATCGAGTTCGACGGCAGGAAGAGCGGCAAGCGCCGCGACCCTCCGGCGCTCGGTGCGGACACCCGCGAGGTGCTGCGCGGGCTCGGCCTCGCCGACGAGCGCATCGACGCGCTCGTGCGCGACGGCATCGTGCACGCGGGCTGACGGCGCGTTCGCCTCGCGCCGCCGGGCTCGCGCAGGCGTCGGCGGCGAGTACGGAGCCCGCGAAAGCGAGGGGGGCCCGAAGGCCCCCCGTCGCGTCACGCGTCGTGCCGTCGCGTCACGGGCAGACAGGCGTCGGCGACGCCGCGAGGATCCCCGGGCGCAGCGCCTTGGTCGTCCCGCTCTCGTCCGGGCCCATCGTGTTGTTGGTGAACTTGCAGCCGTAGGTCGGCGCGGCGACCGTGGCCGGCGTGACGACGTCGTCGCCCGCGGGCTTCACGCCGTCGCGCTCCCACTTGATCATGTCGTCGAAGGCCGCGACCTGCTCGGCGACCGTGAAGTCGCAGTGGCTCGCGCCCCGGATCGCCCGCTGCACGAGCCACGCCGAGTTGCCCTTGGCCGCGGTGCGCTTCGCGTAGACCTGCTCCATGGAGAAGGGAACGAACAGGTCGCCGAGCGTGTGGATCGAGACCACCGGGATCTTGAACTCGCCGTTGATGACCGGGATCCAGCGCAGCCCGTCGGTGCGCAGGCGGTTGGCGTCGGGGTCGGCGACCCACTTCAGCGCCACCTGGTTCAGCGCGGTCGTGCCGGCCGCGTCGCCGTCGATCGCGTACGTGATCGCGGTGGTGTCGACGACGCCCTTCGTCAGGATGCCGCTGACCGTGCCGTCGCCGCCGAACGTGCCCCAGGCCGACGGGAAGCTGCCGCCGAACGCGATGCCCAGGTCGAACATCGGGCGCGGACCGCCGGTGATGTTCTGCAGCGCCGACAGGTACTTCGCGCCCAGCGCGGTCGGCTTCGACGGGAAGGTCGTGAACAGCGTGTTCGTGACCAGCGCCGAGACCTCGGACCACTTCTGCAACGGATAGCTCGGGACGCCGGCGATCGCCTGCGCGGCCACCTGCATCGCGCCGAACTGATTGAAGAGCTCGGTGTCGCCCATCACGCCGCACATCGGCACGGCGCCGTGGTACTTCACCTTGTGGACGGCGGTCTTCGCCGCTTCGTCCTCGATCGCCGCGCCGGTGATGTGGCCGCCCATCGAGTGGCCGGTGATGTAGGTGCGCGTCGGTTCGGAGAGCGTGCGCCCGTTGGCCGCGGCGATCTTCGTGAACTCGAGCGCGAGCGCGTTCGTGTCCTCGACGCCGGCGCGCACGTCGTAGTAGTTCTTGCTGTAGCTCGACGCCGCCCACGCGTAGCCGTTCTGGATCAGGTAGCGGCGGATCGAGGGCGCGGAGACGGTCAGCGCGTCGCCGGTGCCGCGGTAGCCGTGCGCGTACATCACGAGCTTGCCGTTCCAGTTCGCCGGCACCTCGACCTGGTACGCGGCGCCGCCGAGCACGCCGGCCCAGCGGCTCGTCGTGCTCATGTCGACGACGTCGCCCGCGGCGGCGGCCATCGCGGGGAAGGTCTTGACGGTGGCGTCGGCGGTGAAGGTGCGCGTGTCCTGCGGGCGCGGGTCCTCCTTGACGACGGCCGGGGTCGAAGCGTCGTCGCTGCCGCAGGCGGCGAGCAGCGCGGCGGCGCACGCGAGAGCGAGCGCCGGGACTCTGGACAGGGGGTGGTTCACGGATTGTCTCCTTCGTCCATGGGCAGGACTTGTCGGTGATGATTCTTCGTGGGACGGGTGCGGCCCCTGGCATCGGGCCCGGACGCGCGCGAGCATTGTAGGGCCCGCCGTCGGAACGCGTCGAGGCATCCCTCGGAACCCGCGGGGCGATCCGCCCGCGGCGGGGCGACCGACTTGCGCGATACTGACGCCTTCGCGCGGCCCGGGCGCATCGGTGCGGCGCACGCACGTGCCTCCCAGGGAGACGGTTCCTCATGCATCGCCGACACTTCATCGCCCTCGCGCTCGCCGCGGGCGCCGGCCGGGCCGGCGCGCAGGCCTACCCGGCCCGGCCGATCCGGGTCATCATCCCCGCCACGCCCGGCGGCGGCACCGACTTCCTCGGCCGGCTCGTGTGCACGAAGCTCGCGGAAGCCAACGGCTGGCAGATGGTGCCGGAGAACCGGCCCGGCGCGGGCACCGCGCTCGGGCTCGCCGAGGCGGCGCGCTCGAGCCCCGCCGGCTACGACCTCGTCGTCGCGCAGACCGACAACGTCTCGCTGATCCCGCTGCTGCTGAAGGTCGCCTACGACCCGCTCAAGGACCTGACCCCGATCGCGCTGCTCGCGACCACGCCGATGGTGATCGTCGTGCCCGCGGCGTCGCCGTACCGCACGCTCGCGGACTTCGTGCGCGCCGCGAAGGCCGAGCCCGGCAAGCTGACCTACGGCACGTCGGGCACCGGCGGCAGCGCGCACGTGTCGATCGAGCTGCTGCAGATCGCCGCCGGCATCAGGGCGCTGCACGTGCCTTACAAGGGCTCGGCGCCGGCGATCGCCGACCTGGTCGGCGGCCACCTGCAGTTCTCGGGAACGTCGATCTCTTCGGCGTCTTCGCTGATCGCCGCCGGCAAGATCCGCGCGCTCGCGGTGACGTCGGGCAAGCGCAGCGCCGCGCTGCCGGGCGTGCCGACCGTCTCCGAGTCCGGCTACCCCGACTTCACGTTCAGCACCTACTACGGGCTGATGGCGCCCGCGGGCCTGCCCGCGCCGGTGCTCGCGCGGCTGAACGCCGACGTCGAGAAGATGCTCCAGCGCCCGGACACGCGCGCCGCGCTCGCGGGGCAGGGCCTCGAGCCCGGCCACGGCTCGCCGGAAGACTTCGCGGCGCTGATCCGGGCCGACATCCAGAAGGCGCGCGACGTGATCGCGGCCGCCAACATCAAGGTGGAGTGACACGCATGCTCGACAAGGCGCTCATCGGCCGCCACCTCGGCGCGCCCAGCATCCTGGTGGAGGCCGGCGCGGTGCGAAATTTCGCGCGCGCGATCGGCGAGACCGACCCGATCTGCACCGACGTCGCGGCCGCGCGCGCCGCCGGCCTGCCGTCGCTGCGCGTGCCGCCGACCTTCCTGTTCTGCCTGCAGGCGATGGTCGCGCCCACGCGCGACGTCCTCGAGATCGCGAAGCTCGACCTCGCGCGCATCCTGCACGCGGAGCAGGGGTTCACGTTCCGCGCGCCGGCCTTCGCCGGCGACACGCTCACGTTCGACCGCAGCATCGTCGACGTCTACGACAAGAAGGGCGGCGCGCTCGAGTTCCTGGTCATGGAGACGAAGGTGACGAACCAGTCCGGCGTTCACGTCGCCGACCTGCGCGCGTCGCTCGTCCAGCGCCAGATCCGGCGCGAAGGAGCCTCCGCATGAAGCACGCCGACCTGAAGGACCTGAAGCCCGGCGACGCGATCCCGTCGCTGAAGGTCGCGCCGATCTCGCGCACGACGCTGGCGCTCTACGCGGGCGCCTCCGGCGACCACAACCCGATCCACATCGACCTCGACTTCGCGCGCGCGGCGGGCCTCGACGACGTGTTCGCGCACGGCATGCTGTCGGTCGCGTACCTCACTCGCATGATCACCGACTGGGCCGGGCAGGAGCGCCTGCGCGCGCTCGACGTCCGCTTCACCGGGATCACCGCGGTGCACGACGCGCCGTCGTGCACCGGGCGGGTGACCGAGCGCTTCGAGGCGGACGGCGAGACGCGGCTGCGCGTCGAAGTGCAGGTCGCGAACGGGAAGGGCGACGTGAAGATCGCCGGCGAAGCCGTCGTCGCCGTCTGAATTGCGCGGCGCTCGCCGCCGCGTCCGGCAGCGGGCCGGCGCGCGCGGACGCCGGCGGGTGCCCGCCCTACTCGGGCTGGTTCTGCAGCTTGCGGATGCGCTCGATGCGGTCCTCGACGGTCGCGTCGCTGCCGCCCTTCCACTGCAGCACCTGCAGCACGACGCCGCACGCGTCGCGCGGACGCAGCACGACCTCGCTGCGGTTGCTGAACTCGTCGCGAAGCGGGATCCGGTAGCCCTTGGATTCCACGTCCTTCACGAAGGCGTCGAGGTCGTCGACCTCCAGCCCCATGTGGTGGAGCCCTTCGCCGTGCCGCGCGATGTGCTGGTTCAGGAAGCCGTCCGGCTCGAGCGACTGCGCCAGCGAGAGCACGTTCTCGCCGATCTGCAGGTACGCCACCTTCACCATGCCGGCCTTCTCGCGCAGCACCTCGGTTCGGATGTGGACCGCGCCGAGCAGCTTCACGTATTGCTCGGTCGCCTGGTCGGCGTCGCGGACCGCGATCGCCACGTGATCGATTCTCCTGATGCCGGACATGGGCAGCGCTCCTGGGTCGTCGGGATCGCTCGAGTGTAGTCGCTTCGCGGGGCCGCGCCGTTTCACGCGCGCGCCTGGCGTGCGGTGGCGATCGCGTCCGCACCCGTCCGGCGCGGCCGCGGTGGCAGAATCCGGGAGTCCGCACCGGAGTGCCCCACGTGAACGACGACCTCTGCCGCCTGTCCGCCGTCGATCTCGCCGCCGCGATCGCGCGCCGCGCGGTCTCGCCGGTGGAAGCGGTGCGGGCGGTGCTCGAGCGCATCGAGCGCCTGCAGCCGGCGCTGAACTGCTTCGTGACCGTGTGTGCCGACGAGGCGATGGACGCCGCGCGCGCCTCCGAGCGCGCGCTGGTCGCGGGCGACGCGCTCGCGCCGTTGCACGGCGTGCCGTTCACGGTCAAGGACCTCGTGAACACCCGCGGCGTGCGAACGACCTTCGGCGCGCTGCCGATGCGCGACAACGTCCCGGACCGCGACGCGGTCGCGGTCGCGCGGCTGCGCGCGCAGGGCGCGATCCTCGTCGGCAAGACGACGACGCCGGAGTTCGGCACCAAGGCGCTCACCGACTCGCCGCTCTTCGGGCGCACCCGCAACGCGTGGGACGCGGCGCGCACCAGCGGCGGCTCGAGCGGCGGCGCCGCGGTCGCGGTCGCGTGCGGGCTGGCGCCGCTCGCGGTCGCCACCGACGGGGGCGGGTCCACCCGCATCCCCGCGGCGTGCAACGGCGTCACCGGCATCAAGCCCAGCGTCGGCGCGATCCCGCACAGCCAGGCGCAGGACCTCGTCGGCAACCAGACCTACGTGACGCCGATGACGCGCGACGTCGCCGACACCGCGCTGATGATGCAGGCGATGGCGGGCGGCCACCCGTGCGACCCGTGGTCGATCGGCGTCGACAAGCCCGACTACGTCGCCGCCGCGCGCGCTCGCGGCGACCTGCGCGGGGTGCGCGTGCTCCACTGCGCCGCGCCGCCGGGGCGCGCGGTCTCGGCCGACGTCCGGCGCGCGTTCGACGCGGCGCTCGCCACGCTCGCGGCGCTCGGCGCCGAGCTCGAGGCGTTTCCCGGCGAGGGCTTCGACGTCGAGCCCGTGTGGCGCGCGATCAACCACACCGTCTGGCGCGCGCGCTTCGCGGCGCTGATCGAGCGCCACCCGGGTCAGTTCAGCGACACCTTCGTGCGCCAGGTCGCGTCCGCGTCGCAGGTGAGCGGCGTCGACTACCAGCAGGCGATGTTCGATCGCTCGAGCCTGTTCCTGCGCGTGCAGGCGCTGTTCGAGCGCGCCGACGTCCTCGCGATGCCCACGCTCGCGCGCACCGCGCTGCCGATCGCCCAGGACCTGTTCGAGCCGGTCGACATCGACGGCCGCGCGCACGAGAACCTGCGCTCGACCTGGTTCCCGTGGACGATGCCGTTCAACATGACCGGGCACCCCGCGATCAGCGTCGGCTGCGGCTTCGGCGCCGACGGCCTGCCGATCGGGCTGCAACTGGTCGGGCGCTTTCGCGACGACGCGGGCCTGCTGCGGGCGGCGGCGCTGTTCGAGCACGCGGCGGGCGTCGCGTCGCGCCGCCCGCCGGAGCCGCCCGCGGGCACCGCGGGTGCCTGAGCCCGCGTCCGGGCCACCGATTCCGATGCCCCCTCGAATCCAACGGGAGCCCCGATGAGCTGGAACTTCGAGACCGACCCCGACTACCAGCGCGAGCTCGACTGGGTCGACGCGTTCATGCGCGCGGACGTCGAGCCGCTGGACCACGTGCTGGGGAGCCCCTACGACGTCGCAAACCCCGCGTTCGTGCGCCTCGTGCACCCGCTGCAGCAGCGGGTGCGCGAGCGCAAGCTGTGGGCGTGCCACCTCGGGCCGTCGCTCGGAGGGCCCGGGTACGGGCAGGTCAAGCTCGCGCTGCTCAACGAGATCCTGGGGCGCTCCGAGTTCGGCCCGGTCGTCTTCGGCTGCCAGGCGCCCGACTCCGGCAACGCCGAGATCCTCGCGCACTACGGTACCCCGGAGCAGAAGAAGCGCTGGCTCGAGCCGCTGCTCGCCAACGAGATCGTGTCGTGCTTCTCGATGACCGAGCCGCAGGGCGGCGCCGACCCCAAGGTGTTCACGACGCGCGCGGTGCGCGAGGGCGACGAGTGGGTGATCAGCGGCCAGAAGTGGTTCGCGTCGAACGCGCGCTACGCGGCGTTCTACATCGTCATGGTCGTCACCGACCCCGACGCGCCTGCGTACAGCCGCATGTCGATGCTGATCGTCCCCGCGGGCGCGCCGGGCCTGGAGATCGTGCGCAACGTGGCGTGGCACGCCGGGCACGAGCCGTCGCACGCCTACCTGAACTTCGACCGCGTGCGCGTGCCGGCGTCGAACATGCTCGGCGCGCAGGGGCAGGCGTTCGCCGTCGCGCAGACCCGGCTGGGCGGCGGGCGCATCCACCACGCGATGCGCACGATCGGCGAGGCGCGCCGCGCGCTCGAGATGATGTGCGAGCGCGCGCTGTCGCGCACGACGCAGGGCGAACGGCTCGCGCGCAAGCAGATGGTGCAGGAGAAGATCGCGGACTCCTGGATCGAGCTCGAGCAGTTCCGGCTGCTCGTGCTGCGCACCGCGTGGCTCATCGACAAGCACAACGACTACCGGCGCGTTCGCGGCGACATCGCCGCGGTGAAGGCCGCGATGCCCAAGGTGTTGCACGACATCGCCTCGCGCGCGCTGCACCTGCACGGCTCGCTCGGGCTGTCGACCGAGATGCCGTTCGCGCGCCAGGTGCTGCAGTCGTTCCTGATCGGGCTCGCCGACGGGCCCACCGAGGTGCACAAGGTGACGCTCGCGCGCGAGGTGCTCGGCGCGCACCGGCCCAGCGAGGACCTGTTCCCCGAGTACCACCTGCCGCGCGTGCGCGCGGCCGCCCAGGAACGCTACGCCGACGTGCTCGCCGACCTCGGCGACGGGTTCGTCGATTGAACGATTCGACAGGAGCGACGATGAACGACGTCCAGGCGCAGGCGCTCGACGCGCTGCTCTCGCAACGCCACAGCTGCCGCGCGTTCCTGCCGCGGCCGGTACCGCGCGACACGCTCGAGCGCATCTTCACGACCGCGCAGCGCGCCGCGTCCTGGTGCAACTCGCAGGCGTGGCAGGTGACGGTGGCGTCCGGCGCGGGCGCGGACCGCGTGCGCGAGGCGCTCGTCGCGGCGGCCACCGGCACGCAACCCGCCGACAGCGACTTTCCCTATCCGCTCGAGTACCGAGGCGTCTACCAGGAACGGCGCCGCGAGTGCGGCTTCCAGCTCTACGAGGCCGTGGGCGTCGCGCGCGGCGACAAGGAGGGCTACGCGCGCCAGGGGCTCGAGAACTTCCGCCTGTTCGGCGCGCCGCACGTCGCGATCATGACCAGCGACCCCGGGCTGGGCGTGTACGGTGCGGTCGACGTCGGCGGCTACGTCCAGGTGCTGATGCTCGCGATGCAGGCGCACGGGGTCGCGTCGATCGCGCAGGCGGCGCTCGCGCGCCAGAGCACGCTGCTCAAGTCCCTGCTCGGCATCCCCGCCGAGCGGCGCGTCGTGTGCGGCGTATCGTTCGGCTACGAGGACAGCGCGCACCCGGCGAACCGGTTCCGCACGCGGCGCGCGCCGCTGGCGGAAGTCGTCGACTGGGTCGACGCGTGAACGACGGCGTGCGCCGCCGCCGGCTGCGCGGGCCCTCGCAGGAGGAATTGCCGTGAACGAACTCGTCCCCGTCGACCGACTCGAGATCCTCGTCCTCGTCGACAACACGACCGACAGCCTGTCGACGAATCCCGACTACGTCTCCAGCGAGTGGTCCTCGTTCTGGACCCGCGGGCGCATGCGGCCCGTCACCGGGCGCGACACCTGCTGCGCGCACCACGGCCTGGCGGTGCTGGTCACGGCGCATCGCGGCGGCACCCGCCGCACGATGCTCTTCGACGCCGGCCCGGAGGGCGAGACCTTCCTGCGCAATTGCGCGGCGCTCGAGGTCGACTTCGGCGCGGTCGACGCGGTCGTGCTCTCGCACGGCCACTGGGACCACGCGGGCGGGCTGGTCGACGCGGTGCGGGCGATCGCGCAGCGCCGCGGGCACGGCGCGGTCCCGTGCTACCTGCACCCCGGCATGTTCGCGCCGCGCGCGACGCGCCGGTCCGACGGATCCGTCCGCCCGCTCGGGCCGGTGCCCGATCCCGGCGACCTCGAGCGCGCGGGCGCGAGGGTGGTCGTGACCCGCGAGGCGCAGCCGATCGGCGACCGCGCGTTCTGGGTGAGCGGCGAGATCCCGCGCGTGACGCCGTACGAGACCGGGCTGCCCGGGCAGGTGCGGCGCAGCGCGGACGACACCGCGTGGGAGTCCGATCCGTGGCTCGTCGACGAGCGCTTCGTGACGGTGAACGTGCGCGACAAGGGCCAGTTCGTGTTCTCCGCGTGCTCGCACGCGGGCATCGTCAACGTGCTGAAGCACGCGCGCGAGCGCTTCCCCGACGTCCCGCTGTACGGCGCGATGGGCGGCCTGCACCTGTCGGGCAACACCGAGTCGGTCATCCCGCAGACCGTCGCCGACCTCGGCGGCTTCGGGCTGAAGCTGCTCGCGCCGGGGCACTGCACCGGGTGGCGCGCCACGGTCGCGCTCGCCAACGGTTTCGGCGGCGAGCTGGTGCCGTCGGCGGTGGGCAAGCGGTACGTGCTGTAGGGCGCCGGGCGTCAGCGCCCGAGCGCGCGCTCGAGGAACTCCCGCGTCGCGCCGCGTGCCGCCGGCAGGTTGAACAGCGTGTGCGGCGCCTGCGGCAGGAGCAGGATCTGCGCCTGCGCATTGCGCGCGAGCGCGTCGCCGCAGTGGCCGCGCGCGGCCGGGTTGCCGAGCCAGGCGTTCGACGGCGCGAAGTACGGGTCGGTCGACGACATCACGTTGAGCACCGGCAGTGTGTCCGGCATCGCGTTGCGCGGCGCGTCGACGTGGTAGTTCGCCTCGCAGCTCCAGCTGTAGACGATGCGCGCGCGCTCGGCCGGCACGCCCGCACCGCCGCGGTAGCGCGCGACACCGACCGCGCCTTCGCTCGTGCCCGCGATCACGATGCGCGCGGTGTCCGCCCACGCGAGCGTGGGCAGTGCCGACATCGCCGCGTCGAGCTCGCGCGCGCGCATCGCGTGCACCTTCTCGTAGACGTCGCGCGCCACCGGCGACGTGTACGTGATGCGATCGGGCAGCCGCATGCCGTCGGGCGCGACGCTCGCGATCCCCAGCGACTCCGCGAGCCAGCGCTGCCACTGCCGGATCGGGTCGGACAGGCCCGACGACCCGTGCAGGAACACGACCACCGGCACCCGCCGGCCCTCGCCGCCGACCGTCGCGGGCACCTGGCCGAGCAGTCCGTGGAACGGCGCGCCGCCGGTCGCGCGCGCCGGGATCGACACCGACGCGCCTTCGAGCGCCGCCGCGAGGCTCGCGGGCGTGTGCTCCGTGGCGCTGCCCCTGACCTGTCCGGCGGGGGGCGTCTGCGCGAACGCGACGCGGACGGGCACCGGCAGCAGTACCGCCGTCGCGAGCAGCGCGCGGGTGGCGCGCCGCGCGGCACTTCGGGAAACGATCGTCATCGGGAAACTCCGTTCGACGCGGACGCGGTCACACCCACGCGCACTCGCAGGTGAAGTGGCGCAGGAACTTCGGCTGCTTCACGATGCGAACGCCGCGGATCGCGGCCGCGTGCTTCTTCACGTCGGCGATCACCTCGGCGGCGTAGTCGAAGTGCGACTGCGTGTACATGCGGCGCGGGAACGCGAGCCGCACCAGCTCCATCGAGTGGTAGGTCTCGCTGCCGTCGGGCTGTTGCCTGCCGAACATCACCGAGCCGATCTCGACGCCGCGGATGCCGCCCTCGAGGTACAGCGCGTTGCACAGCGCCCACGCCGGGTAGTGCGCCACCGGCATCTCGGGAAGCACCGTGCGCGCGTCGATGTACACGGCGTGCCCGCCGGTGGGGCGCACGAAGCCGACGCCCGCGGCGTCGAGCCGCTCGCCCAGGTACTCGGCGGTGCGCAGCCGGTAGCGCAGGTAGTCCTCGTCGATGCCTTCCTGCAGGCCGACCGCGAGCGCCTCGAGGTCGCGCCCGGCGAGCCCGCCGTAGGTCGGGAAGCCCTCGGTGAGGATCAGCAGGTTGCGCGCGGCCTCGAGCCACTCGGCGTTGCGCAGCACGATGAAGCCGCCGATGTTGACCATCCCGTCCTTCTTGGCGCTCATCGTGCACGCGTCGGCGTACGAGAACATCTCCTGCACGATGGACCTGATCGGCGTGTTCTCGTAGCCGGGCTCGCGCATCTTCACGAACATCGCGTTCTCGGCGAAGCGGCACACGTCCATCACGAGCGGTTTGCCGTGCGCCTTCAGCAGCGCCGAGTACGCGCGCAGGTTGGCCATGCTCACCGGCTGGCCGCCGCCGGTGTTGTTCGTGACGGTGATCATCCCGAACGGGATGCGCTCGCCGTGCTCGGCGAGCAGCCGCTCGACGCGCGCGAGGTCGATATTGCCCTTGAACGGGTGCACGAGCGCGGGCTGCAGCCCCTCGGGAACGACGAGGTCGACCGCCTCGACACCGAGGTACTCGAGGTTCGCGCGCGTGGTGTCGAAGTGCGAGTTGTTCGGCACCAGCTGCCCCGACTTGCACGCCACGCTGAAGAGCACCTTCTCGGCGGCGCGCCCCTGGTGCGTGGGGATGAAGTGCGGCATCCCGGTGAGGTCGCGGATCACGGCCTCGAGCCGGAAGAAGCTGCGCGCGCCCGCGTAGCTCTCGTCGCCTTCCATGATCGCCGCCCACTGGCGCGCGGACATCGCGCCGGTGCCGGAGTCGGTGAGCCAGTCGATGAGCACGTCGTCGGCGTGCAGCCGGAAGACGTTGAGCTTCGCGTCCTCGAGCAGCCGCTCGCGCTCGCCGCGCGTGGTCATCCGGATCGGCTCGACGCTCTTGATCCGGAACGGCTCGATCAGGGTCCTGGGCATCGTCGCCTCCTTCGAGAGGCGACGACGGTAGCACCGGGGGTGCGGGCGTGGTGTCGGTTATTGGCAACGGCGCGGCGCGCGCCGCCTCGGGTCGACGGCGTGCAGGCCGCGCGCTTCAGCCTGTGCGATGCGGCGCGGGACGAATCCGCGTGCGCGACGCCTTGAGCGCACGCTCGGCCTGCCACAGGTCGTACGCCATCTGCTGACCGAGCCACGCACGGGCATCGCCGCCTCGTTCGCGGCCGAGCCATGACTCCAGGCGAAGCGCCATCTCGGGCGAGATCGCCGCACGCCCATTCAGGACCCGCGACAGCGAGACGCGTGCCACACCCAGTTGCGCCGCGGCTTCGGTCACGGTCAATCCCAGCGCGGGCAGCACGTCATCGCGAAGCGTCAGCCCGGGGTGAGGCGGATCGAACATCCGGGACTTGATCATCGTCTCGACTTCGTCAGTGATAGTCCAGGTAGTCGACGAGAATCGCGTCCGGTCCGTCGAATGCGAATGTCATCCGCCAGTTCCCGCTGACCCACACCGACCAGTGACCCTGAAGGTTGCGCCCGGCGAGCCCGTGGAGACGCCATCCGGGGACGTTCATATCCGTCGGACTCCTGGCGGTCTGCAATCGGGCGAGTTGCCGGCCCAGCCGCGGCGCGTGTGCGGGCTGGATCCCGGTGTGCACGCCCCGTTCGAAGAACGCCTGCAATCCCTTGTGCCGAAAAGATCGGATCATTGTATCGTGTAGCGTTACACGATGCAATCGCAATGCCCGCCGCGGTTGCATGCATTTCCGGCATGATCCACCACGAACGCACCGGCGCCTCGCCTGGAGGGCCTAGATCAAGCGGGCGGCGCGCGACTCCAGAGCGAATTGCTGGCGCGCAGGCCCCGCCGCGTCACTCCGCGCGGATCCCCGCCGAGCGGATCACCGCGCCCCACTTGTCGCGCTCGGCGAGCACGAACTTCGCGAGCTCCGGCCCGGTCAGCACCTGCGGCTCGATGCCGAGCAGCAGCAGCTTCGCCTTCGTCTCGGGCTGCGCCATGACCTTCGAGACCTCGCCGGCGAGCGCTCGCAGCGCGTCGGCCGGCGTTCCCTTCGGCGCGTAGAGCACGTTCCAGCCGGTGATCTCGTAGCCGCGCACGCCCTGCTCGGCGACCGAGCGCACGCCCGGCAGCAACTCGCCGGAGGCCGCCGACGTGACCGCGATCGCCTTGAGCTTGCCGCCGGTGACCGCCGTGCGCAGCGACGCGATGGTGTCGACCATGAACTCGACCTGCCCGCCGATCAGGTCGCTGATCGCCTGCGCGCTGCCCTTGTACGCGATGCCGAAGAGCGGCGCGCCGGAGCGCTGCTTGAAGAGCTCCAGCGTCGAGCGCGACGTCGTCGTCGTGTAGGCGACGTTGATCGCGTCGGGCTTCGCGCGCGCCGCCGCGACGAGCTTCTCGATGCTGTCGACCGGATTGCCCGGCGTCGTGACGAACGCGAGCGAGAGCACGCCGATCAGTGCCACCGGCTCGAAGTCCGCGATCGGGTCGAAGCCGAGGTTGGCGTAGAGGAACGGTGCCGCGGCGTGCGTGCCGTTGGTCCCCATCAGCAGCGTGTAGCCGTCGGCCGGCGCGCGGGCGACGAACTGCGAGCCGATGTTGCCGCCGGCGCCGGGGCGGTTCTCGACGACGAAGTTCGCGCCCATCGCCTTCGACAGCTGCTCGGCGACGTAGCGCGTGGCGACGTCGGTGCCCTGGCCCGCGGGGTAGGGCACGACGATTCGCACGGGCTTCGCGGGCCAAGCCTGTGCGAGCGCGGCGGCGGGCAGCGCGGCGAGCGCCGCGGCGGCAATCAGCTTCGACAGTACGGCTCGCACGGATTCGGCTCCTTCCGGTGACGGGGGCGCTCCGCGCGGCCGGTCGGGCGTGCGGCCGCGCGCGCTCGGCTCAATACGACTTCGGAAGCCCCAGCGCCTTCTCGGCGATGAAGTTCAGGATCATCTGCGGCGAGATCGGCGCGATGCGCGTGAGCATGACTTCGCGAAGGTAGCGCTCGACGTGGAACTCCTTCGAGTAGCCCATGCCGCCGTGAGTGAGCACCGCCGTCTCGCAGGCGCGGTAGCCGGCCTCCGCCGCGAGGTACTTCGCGCCGTTGGCCTCGGCGCCGCAGGGCTTGCCCTGGTCGTAGAGCCACGCGGCGCGCATCACCATCAGGTCCGCCGCCTCGAGCTCGATCCAGCGCTCGGCGAGCGGGTGCTGCACGCCCTGGTTCTTGCCGATCGGGCGGTCGAAGACGATGCGCTCCTTCGCGTACTGCGCGGCGCGCGCGAGCGCGCAGCGCCCCAGGCCGACGGCCTCCGACGCGATCAGCACGCGCTCCGGGTTCATGCCGTCGAGGATGTACTCGAAGCCGCGCCCTTCCTCGCCGATGCGGTCGGACGCGGGGATCTCGAGGTTGTCGATGAAGAGCTGGTTGGAGTCGACCGCCTTGCGCCCGTGCTTGGCGATCTCGTGGACCTGGATGCGGCTGCGGTCGAAGTCCGCGTAGAAGAGCGTGAGCCCGCGCGTGGGCGCCTTCGGGTCGTGCTCGGCGGTGCGCGCGAGCAGCAGGATCTTCTCGGCGACCTGCGCGGTCGAGATCCAGACCTTCTGGCCGTTGACGACGTAGCGGTCGCCGCGACGCTCGGCGCGCGTCTTCAGCCTGAGCGTGTTCAGGCCGGTGTTCGGCTCGGTGACGCCGAAGCACGCCTTCTCCTCGCCCGCGATCAGCGGCGGCAGCCAGCGCTGCTGCTGCTCGCGCGTGCCGTGCTTGACGACCGGGTGCAGCCCGAAGATGTTCATGTGCACCGCGGACGCGCCCGACAGCCCGGCGCCGGACTGCGAGATCGTGCGCATCATGATCGCGGCCTCGGTGATCCCCAGCCCCGCGCCGCCGATCTCCGCGGGCATCGCGATGCCGAGCCAGCCGGCCTTCGCGAGCGCGGCGTGGAAGTCGTGCGGGAAGCCGCCTTCCTCGTCCTTGCGACGCCAGTAGTCGGCGTCGAAGTCCTTGCAGACGCCTTCGATCGCACGCTGGATCTCGATCTGTTCCGGGGTGTAGGCGAAGTCCATGGGGCGGTCCCGTCGTGGTTGGCTCGGAGCGTTCCGTCCATGGTGCCGCAATCGCGAACGGACGGCATTCCGGTTTATGGTCAAACCATTGGCGCGGGCCGGAATCGCGGGTTAGCGTGCGGGCATCGGAGGGGGTTGAACGCGGTGAGCGCGCGCGTCGGTGCGATCGAAGTCCCGAAGTCCTGCGACGTGCTCGCGCAGCGGCTGCGCGAGCGCATCCTCGCGGGCGGTATCGCGGCCGGGCAGGCGCTCCCGGCCGAGCGCGACCTGGTCGCCGAGACCGGGCTGAGCCGCGGCTCGGTGCGCGAGGCGCTGCGTATCCTCGAGGCCGAGGGGCTGGTCCACACCCGCCCCGGTCGCTACGGCGGCTCGATCGTCAGCCGGCCCTCGGAGAGCCTGCTCGCGCGCCAGGTGGGCTCGTTCGCGCGCGGACGCGGCGTCGCGTTCCAGACGCTGATCGAGGCGCGCGAGGCGCTCGAGCCGACGCTCGCGCAGCTCGCGGCGCTCAACCGCACCGACGACGACCTCGACGCGCTCGAGGCGATCACGCGGCGCATGGAGGACGCGGTCGCCGACGACGTGCCCGCGTTCCTCGAGGAGAACGTGCGCTGGCACTGGGCGCTGGCGGTGGCCAGCGGCAACGAGCTGCTGCGCGCGTTCATGGCGTCGATCGCGGGGCTGATCCACGACGCGTCGCGCGCCGAGCACGTCGAGACCGCCGACGTCCGGGCGGTCGTGGTCAAGGCGCACAGGCGCATCCTGCAGGCGATCCGTCAGCGCGACGGCGAGGCCGCGCGACGGCGGATGGAGCGTCACGTGAAGGCGTACTCGGCGCAGATCCGGGGCGCGGGCCAGAGCACGCCCCCGGGGCGTTCGAAATCGAATTCGAGAGGGGACAGCAGATGAACCGCAGATCGTTCGTCGCGCGGGGCGCGGCCGCGCTCGCGCTCTCGCGGGGCGCCGGCGCGGTGGCGCTCGCCGCCGCCGGCATGCCCGCGCACGCGCAGGGCTACCCGAGCAAGCCGATCCGGCTCGTGATCCCGTTCGGCGCGGGCAGCGCCACCGACATCGTCGCGCGCGCGCTCGCCGAGGAGCTGCGCGCGGCGCTGGGCCAGCCCGTCGTCGTCGAGAGCAAGCCGGGCGCGTCCGCGCAGATCGGCGCCGAGTTCGTCGCGCGCGCCGCGCCCGACGGCTACACGCTGTTCCTGACCACGAACACGTCGCACTCGGCGAACCCGGCGATGTTCAGGAAGCTGCCCTACGACCCGATCCGGGACTTCACGCCGATCGGGCGCGTGTGCTACTTCCCGTTCGTGCTCGCGGTCGACGCCGCGCTGCCGGTCCGCACCCCGGCCGAGCTCGTCGCGTACGCGAAGGCGAACGCGGGCAAGGTGAGCTACGGTTACGGCAACAGCACCGGGCAGGTCGCGGGGGCCGCGCTGAACAGCCTCGCGCAGCTGGGCGCGCAGGCGATCGCGTACAAGAGCACGCCGCAGGCGCTCACCGACGTCGCGGGCGGGCAGGTCGCGTTCATGTTCGTCGACCTCGCGTCGAGCCAGCAGCACCTGAAGTCGGGCCGCATCCGCGCGATCGCGGTGTCCACGGAGCGCCGTACGCCGATGGCGCCGGAGCTGCCGACGCTGGGCGAGACGCTCGGCCTGCAGGGCTTCGACCTCTCCGCGTGGGTCGGGATGTTCGGCCCCGCCGGGCTGCCGGCCGACGTGGTGAGCCGGCTGAGCGCCGAGCTGCGGCGCATCGCCGACAGGAAGGAGATCCGCGAGCGGCTCGAGTCGCTGGGCGGCGAACCGGCGCCGGCGGCGGCGCCGGAGTTCGCAGCCTACGTGCGCCGGCAGCTCGACGTCTGGGCGCAGAAGGTCCGCGACGCCGGCATCCAGGCCGAGTGACGACGAGCGACGCAAGGCAACGAGGGAGACGACGACATGACGAACACACGAACCCGGCGGCGCTCGATCGTCGCGGGAATGGCCGGGATCGCGGCGAGCGCGGCCTTGCCGTGCGCGGCGGCCGACTACCCGGTGCGCCCGATCCGGCTGGTCTCGCCGTACTCGCCGGGCGGCGTCGCCGATCCGGTCGGGCGCGCGCTCGCCGAGGCGATGTCGAAGGACCTCGGCCAGCCGGTGGTCGTCGAGAACCGGCCCGGCGCGAACACGATGATCGGCATCGGACTGGTCGCCAACGGCGCGGCGGACGGCTATTCGATGGCGCTCGTCACCGGCGCGATGCTCAACAACGTGTTCCTGTACAAGCGCATGCCGTACTCGCCCGGCGACATCCGCACGATCGCGGTCGTCTACGAGGGGCCTTACGTCTTCGTGATCAACCCGAAGATCCCGGCGAAGACGCTCGGGGAGTTCGTCGCCTGGGCGAAGGCGTCGAAGAAGCCGCTCAGCTACGCGTCGATCGCGACCGGCAGCAACCTGCACCTGGTGCCCGAAATGTTCAAGGAGGACACCGGGATCCGGATGCAGGACGTCAACTACAACGGCAAGTCCGGCGAGGCGATGATGTCGGTGATCACCGGCGACGTCGACCTGATGGTGACGCTGGCCGCGCAGGTCACGCCGCAGATCGCGGCCGGCAGGCTGCGCGCGCTCGCGGTCACGACGCCGCGGCGCATGGACGCGCTGCCCGACGTGCCGACGGTGGCCGAAAGCGGCTTTCCCCGGTTCACCGGCACCGCGACCTGGGGCGGCATCGGCGTGCACGCGAACACGCCGCCCGAGGCGGCCGAGCGGCTGCGCGCGTCGATCCACAAGGCGATGACCGAGGACGCCTTCGTCAGGCGGTTCGCGCCGCTCGGCCTGATCGTCCAGTCTCCGCGCACGCAGGCCGAGGTCGACCGCTACGTGGACGTGGATCGGATGCGCTGGGGGCCGGTGATCCAGCGGCTGAAGCTCAGCCTCGACTGAAACGGGATCGGGGGGCGGAACGGGCGTACCCGCACCGGTTCCGTCCGCGGCGCACGAACTCGCCGCGCGATCGGCCCGCGCGCCTCGCGCGCTTCGCGCCGCGAACAGGTCGCGCGCGATGATCTGCTTCATCACCTCCATCGACCCGCCCGCGATCTTCACGATGCGCTTGGCACGCGTCCGCGAACGCCTCGGCACACCGGGTACTCCCACATGTAGCCCCAGCCGCCGTGCAGCTGCAGGCACTCGTCGACGACGCGGTTGTGCAGGTCGGAGAGCTGCAATTTCGCCGTGGCGGCGTCGACCGAGTCGAGCGTGCCGGCCAGCTGCAGCTCGATGCAGCGGTCGACGAACACGCGCCCGGCGACCGTGGCCGCCTTCAGTTCCGCGAGCTTGAACTGCGTGTTCTGGAAGTCGGCGATGCGCTGGCCGAACGCCTCGCGCTGCACCCGGTGTACTCGACGGTCTGCTCGATCGTGACCTCGGCGGCCGCGGCGCTCCTCACGGCCTGCACGAGCCGCTCGTGCGCGAGGTTGCGTCAGGCACTCGAAGCCGCGGTGCTCCTCTCCGACGAGTTCGACACCGGGACGCGCACGTCGTCGAAGAAGAGCTCGAGGTGTCCTGCGCTCAGCCCGAGCTTCTCGAGCCGGCGCCCGCGCTGGAAGCCGGGCCGGTCGGTCTCGACGATCACGAGCGAGATCGCGTCGCGCGGGCGCCGGGTCGCTCTTGGTCGCGAGCATGACGAAGTCGCAGGTCTGGCCGTGCTGGAGATGCCGTCTTCTGGCTGCGGATCACGTAGTGGTCGCTGTCGCGGCGCAGCGTCGTGCGGATGCCGCGCACGTCGCTGCCCGCGCCGGGCTCGGTGATGCTGAGCGCCCCGATGACCTCGCCGCTCACCATGCCGGGCAGCCAGCGCCGCTTCTGCGCCTCGGGCGAAGGCCGACGTACGTGGCGTACTCCGCGTCGAGCGTGCACGACGAAGCCGGGGCCGGTGATGCCGAGCGCGCGCGAGCTCCTCGATGACGGCCGACGTTGGACAGGAAGTCCGCCCGGGCCGCTGCAGGCCTCCGAGACCTGGCAGCATGAGCCCCGCTGCGCCCGCGGCGCGCCACGTCTCGCGCGGAACGATGCCGTCGCGCTCCCACTGCGCGTGGTGCGGGCGCGAGCTTGGCCTTGACGAAGCGGCGTACTGAGTCGCGGAAGAGGGTGCCCGGGGGCGAAGAGGGGTGAATCATCGGGATCGGTCTCCTCGGGTTCGTCGGGTTCAGCGCCGCGGCGTGCCCGGCAGGCCGAGCCACCCCTTGCGCGAGGATGCTGCGCTGATCTCGCTGGTGCCGCCGTAGACGTCGATTGGCGCGACACCAGGAAGTCGTCGAGCGGATAGATCGCGTCGCCGTCGCCGGTGTCGAGCGCGGCGGTCGTCGCGTCCGGGCCCGCGAGCAGCAGCGTCTCCTCGCTGATGCGCTGCCAGGTCTCGGAGTTCAGCAGCTTGAGCAGCGACGTTCGCGCCGGCGTCGTCCTCGCCGCGCCGCAGCGCCTCGACGACGCGCACGTACAGCGCCTCGAAGTCCTCGATGTCGAGCCGGTGCGCGTGGAAGCGGTCGGCGAAGACCGGGTCGTCGAACGTGCGCGTGCGCGCGCGCGAGCCGCTCCAGGTGCGAGAGCGCGCGACGCACGCAGCGCGGGCTGCCCAGGCCGATCCGCCTGGAGCCGAGCAGCGACTTCATGATCTTCCAGCGCCGTTCAGCGGGCCGACGATGCTGCCGGCCGGCACCTTCACGTCATCGAAGAACACGTTGCAGAACTCGGAGGCGCCCGACAGGTTGCGGATGCGCGTGACCGTGATCCCCGGCGTCTTCATGTCGACGAGCAGGAAGCTGATGCCGGCCGGCTTGGGGGGCGGACGGATCGAAAGTGCCGCCGAGCAGGAACATCATGTCGGACTCGAACGCGAGCGAGGTCCAGGTCTTCTGCCCGTTGACGACGAAGTGGTCGCCCTCCAGCCGTGCCGGACGTGCGCAGCGAAACGAGGTCCGATCCAGCGCCCGGCTCCGAGTAGCCCTGGCACCAGTACGCGTCGCCCGAGAGGATCGCGGGCAGGTAGCGCGCGCTGCTCGGGCGTGCCGTGACGAATCAGCAGCGGCCCGGAGCATCACGACGCTGATGTTCGGCACGATGTTCACGCCGGCGCCGGCCGAGCTGCGGCTACCAGACCACCTGCGCGTACGCGGACAGGCCCATGCCGCCGGCGGACGCCGCCACGCGGGCGCGGTCCAGCCGCGCGCGTGCAGCGCGCGGTGCCACGCGTGCGCTTCGCGCCACGACGCGCGCCGCCCGAGCCGGCGCAGCGCGTTCGGGTATTCGCGCTCGGCGAACGCGCGCACTTCGTCGGGGTCGAATCCGAGATCCGCACCTGCTCCCGCTCGCGCGAGCCGCGCGCCACGCCCGCGAACTGCGCGAGCGCGCCGAAGCGCGCGGTGCTCGGCGGGTGTTGAGCCACACCGCGAGCAGCATCGCGCGCTTGAGGTAGCGGCCGTCCGGGCCTCGTCGGTGTAGCCGATGCCGCCGTGCAGTTGCACGCAGGCCTTGAGCACGTCGAGCGCCGTCGTCGAGCAGCGCGCGAGCACCGCGCTCGCCTGCACGCGCGCACCTCGGGCGTCGCCGTCGCGTCGAAGACCTCGGCCGCGCGCTCCACCGCCGAGCGGGCGAGCCCGAGCGACCCGAGGAGGTCGGTCGCCTTGTGCCGGAGCGCCCGAAGCCGCCGATCGGGACGCCGAACTGCTCGCGCAGCTTCAGGTACTCGACGGTCTGGTCGAAGCCGGCCTGCGCGAGCCCGAGCAGCTCCGCGCTCGCGGCGACCCGCGCCGCGTCGAGCGCGGCGTCCGCGCACGCGACGCCGTCGTCGGCGACGAGGTCGACGGCGCCGCCGCGGACGCGCGCCAGGTGCAGCGCGGGCCCAGCGGCCGCCGTCGATGCTCCACCGTCTCGACCGTCACGCCGGCGCGGGCGCGCCTGATCCGGTACAGACGGCCTCGCGCGAGGACGACGAAGACGTCGGCGTCGGCCGGCACACGAACTCGAGCGTGCCGTCGAGTTCGTGGACGCCTTCGGCGCGCGGGGGCGCGAGACCACTGCGCCGCCCCGCGCGCGCCACGCGAGCGCGAGCGACCTTCTGCGCGCCCTCGGCCATCCGGCGCGAGCGAGCGCGCCTGCGCAGCGGTGCTGTTGCCGCGGCGGCACGGCCTCGGTCGCGGAGCACTCCACCGCGAGCAGCGGCTCCCGGGCGTGCGCGCGCCCCGCGTGCTCGTGCAGCAGCCGGCCTCGAAGTGAAAGCTGAGCCTGCTGCCGCCCAGCGCGGCGGGCACGCGCCATCCGAGCCAGCCCAGGCGCGCCATCGCGTCGAACACCTCGGGGCGATAGCCGGCGTCCCGGGGTCGGGGTTGTGGGTGTCGTCGCCGAGTCCGGCGAAGAACTGGGCCGCGCTGTGATCGAGCAGCGACTGGCCTTCGTCGAGGTGGGTGATCGTTCGGGTCATCGGGCGCCTCGCGGAGTCGCGGACGGGCGCGCCTGCGAGCGGTGCCCGCGAGGGCGCGCCTGCCAGTATGACGCGAGGATCGGCGGGTGCGCGCGGCCTGTCGAAACCGGGATCTCGACCCCCGGAGGACCTGACCGATGCTTCGCCTGCACTACTACCCTGGCAATGCGAGCCTGACCCTGCACGTGCTGCTCGAGCTTGGCGTGCCGTACGAGCTCGTGCTCGTCGATCGCACCCGCGACGCGCAAGTCGCCCGAGTACCTGCGGCTGAACCCGAACGGCCAGATCCCCGTGCTCGTCGACGGCGGCCCTCGTGCTCTACGAGACCGCCGCGATCTGCCTGCACCTCGCGGACACGCACCCGCAGGCCGGCCTCGCGCCGGCCGTGCGCCGCCTGGGCGCGCGCACTTCTACCAGTGGAAGGGCGTGGTGCACGAACACGCTGCAGGCCATGCTGATGCACTACTTCTACCCGAGCGCGCATGGTCGACGAGGGCGACGCGGGGGCGGCCGCGCAGGTGAAGGCCTACGCGCAGGCGCGCGCCGGCGCGATGCTCGGGATCCTGGACGCGCAGCTTGCCTCGCACGGCCGCGACTGGCTGCTCGGCGAGCGGTTCAGCGCGGTCGACCCGTTCGCGCTGGATGTCGGGCGCTGACGCGCGGGTTCGAGCGCCTGGGCGCGCGCGCACGCGCACCTGGGGCCGTACCTGTCGCGCGTGCTGGCGCGCCCGGCGGTGTCGCGCGCGTTTGCCGCCGAGGCCGCAGCCGCCCCTCGTGTGATCGCGTGTCCGCGCTGCCGGCGCGCGGCCGTCAGGCTTCGGCGCCGGGGCCTGTGGCGGCAGCGACCTCAGGTAGGCGATCAGCGCGCGCATGTCGTCGTCGCGGATGTTGCGGTAGAAGTCGAAGGCCATCGGCGGGCGCAGCTGCTGGCCGCCGCGGTCGACGCCCTCGCGGATCGCGCGCGCGATCTCGGCGTCGGACCACGCCTTCAGCCCGGCGTCGTGCGGCGCTCAGTTGCGCCGGCCACGCCTCGCCCCACGGGCCCTTGAACGGCATGCCGCCGGCTCCGGAGCCGGACATGACCAGCATGCCCTTGTGTCGCGCGCGGCGTGTGGCAGTCCATGCAGTGTTGATGTTCGCGAGGTAATTTCCGCCGTACTTCACCGTCTCCCCAGCCGCAGGCGCCTTCACGCCGCGCACCGGCGGGCTGTAGTTCGGCGGCAGCGGGATCCGGTACTGGATTTCGGCACCACGTTCTTCACCGGGGCCTGTGCGCGCAGGTACGCGACGATGGCCGCGGCGTCGGCGCCGGACAGGTGACGATGCGCAGGCCGATCGGCATCGGCGGGCTGATCACGCCGTCGGGGCGGATGCTCGGCGGATCGCGCGAAACGATCTGCGCCGTCGGTCCACTTGCCGATGCCGGTCTCGCGGTCGGGCGTGAGATTGCTCGCGTAGGCCTTGAACGGCGGCTCGTCGAACACCATCCCGCCGGCGAGCGTGCGGCCCGCGACCTGCCGGCCTCTTCTCGTCGCGCGGCGTGTGGCAACTGCTGCACGCGACGACGCTCTCCATCAGGTACTTCACGCGCGCGAGCTGCGGCGAGTCTTCGCCGTGCCAGCTTCCGCGCGGTCGCCGCGAACAGCAGGGCCACCACGGCCCTCGAGAGCGCCTTCATCACGTCCTCCGGATTCGGCCGAGCGGCCGTCGTCACCTTGATTGATCTGCGTCAATCGAGCATATCGCGGGCGGCGATGCGAATCCAGGCGGCCCACCGGGGTGCGGGCATTCGTGAAAAATGTGTCAGGGCCTGCACACGGTGGCCGGCCAGTGCATCGGCCGCCGCGTGCCACGCCGGCCCTGTGGCTCCTCGAGCCGCGCGACGACGGCTCAGAAGGATCGCGTCCCGCGGCGCCGCGCGTGCGCGACGGAGACGAAGTCCGCGATCGCCCGGGTGTCGGAGGCCGAGCGTTCCGCCTTCGATGCGGTGCTCCACATGCGGGCAGCGGCCCGTCGGTCGCGATCGCCGAGGTACGCGGCCAGTCGGCCACAGCGTCGGCCGCCTGAGCTCTCGGCGCCAGACCTCGAAGCCAGGGGAAGTCGCCCTGCTTGAAGCCTCGATCAGCACGAAGTCGCAGCCGTCCAGCCGCGCGACGAGTTCGCCAGGCCCGGCTCCTCGCCGTCGCGGGTCTCGTGCATCAGCGCCCAGCCGGTTGCCCAGCAGCAGCATCTTCGTGGCAGCTGGCTGCAGCATCGAAGAGTTCCTTGCGCCGTTGGGGCGGCCGATGTCGACGTCCTTGTGGCTGTGCTTGATCAGCGAAACGGGCGCCGCCCGCGCGACGCGATCTCGGCACCAGCCGCTTCGAGCAGCGTCGTCTTGCCCATGCCGGAGTGATCGGCGATGCCGAAGACCTTCACGGCTTCGGCGTCCTGCGCGGCGGCCGTCACCGTGCGCTCCTGGCTGGCCTGCGCCGCGGTACGCGTCGCGCAGTTCGCGCTTGAGGATTCGCCGATCGCGCCGTGCGGGAGCTTGTCGACGAGGCGCAGCGCGGCGAGCCGCTGCGTCTTGCCCAGGCGCCCGTTGGCCCACCGCCGGATCTCGTCCGGGTCGGCCGCCGCGCCGGCCGCGGGCACCACGGACGCCACCGGCGTCTCGCCCCACTGCTCGCTCGCGACGCCGACCACGGCGATGTCGGCCACGTGCGGTGCCCGCGCAGCACCGCCTCGAGATCGCCTGCAGACGTTGAACCTGCCCGAGATGATCATGTCCTTCTTGCGATCGAAGAGCACCAGGAACCCGTCGGCGTCGAAGCGCCCGACGTCGCCGGTTCGGATGTAGGCGCGGCCCTTGATCGTCGTGCCAGGTCGCGTCCGCCGTCTTGCCGGGTTGGTTCTGCAGTTGCTCATCATCGCCTCGAGCGGCCGACGACCTCGGCCTGGCCTCGCCGGGCGACACTTCGCGCCTGTCCTCGCCGATCAGGCGAACGTCGGGCCCCTCGAACGGCTGGCCCACGGTGTGCAGCTTGTCCGGTGTCGTGCGCGAGCAGCATGCACCCGCCGCCCTCGGTCATCCCGTGAACTCGACCAGCGCGCCCGGCCAGCGCCGCAGCACGTCGGCCTTGAGCGCGGCGTGGAACGGCGCGCTGGTGCAGAACTTGCGGCGAACGACGCGATAGGTCGAAGCCGCGCTCGAAGTCCGGGTGCGACATCAGCCGCTGGTACTGGACCGGCACGAGCATCGCGTGCGTGGCGCGATGCGACTGCGCGAGCTTCAGGTAGCCGAGCGCGTCGAACTCCTCACCGGGCACGACCGCGCCGCCCCACGCGAACGTCGGGAAGAACGACACCAGCGTCGTGTTCGAGTACAGCGGCGGCGTCGACAGCAGCGTCACGCACCGCGGCCCGTAGCCGAAGACGTCGCCCATGCACACGTGCTGCCAGCGCATCGCGTGCGACTGGACGATGCCCTTGGGCGTGCCGGTGGTGCCGACGAGTAGATGATGTTGAACGGCCAGTCGGGCCGCACGTCGACCGGCGCGGGCGTGTGCCGTGGGGACGAGCCACTGCGCGAGCGGGCGGCCGGCGCGCGAGCCGTCGAGCGCGACGCGCACGGTCGCCCCGTCCGGCGGACCCGCAGCGCGCCGCGGCGTCGTCGACGAATAGCGCGGCGCTGGCATCATGATCATCATCGCGTGAAGGCTCGGCGGTGGAGCCCGGCGGCAGCGGCGCCACCGCGACGCCGGCGCGCAGCGCGCCGAGGAACACCGCTGCATACCAGCGGGCGCCCGCGACGATCACGATCGCGTCGCGCGGCACGGCGCCGTCGCGCTGCAGCGTCGCGGCGACGTCCATCATCGCGTCGAGCTGGCGGTGACGCGGCGCTCGTCCTGGACCAGCGCGGTCGAGGCCGGCGCAGCGCGGCGTGCTCGGCGATCAGGCTTGGCCAGGCGCCGGAACGGGGCGGCTCGGCGGGGGCGGCGGTGGGCTGGGCGATGTCCATGGCGGGGGCGCTCGACGGCAAGGAGGGCGGCGGGCGCCCGTTCAGCCGGAAAGATAACCGACATCGCGCGTGTGCCAGAATCGCGCGACCTCACCCTGCGGGAGCCTCCTGCTGATCAACTGCGTCGCGTACCGCGACGGGCGCAAGCTCGCCGACATCGACGTCGGAGGACATCAGCCGTTACGTCGGGCAGCCTGGACTGCTTCGTGCGGGTCGCGCTGCGCGACGCGAGCGACAGCGAGCTCGCGAAGATGCAGGAGGAGTTCGGCCTGCACGACCTCGCCGTGGAGGAGCGCGCCACGGCCACCAGCGGCCGAAGGTCGAGGAGTACGGCGACACGCCGTTCGTCGTCCTGCACACCGTCGAGCTCGACGCGATCGACTGCATGCAGGTCGGCGAGGTGCACGCGTTCGTCGGCCTGAACTTCGTGCTCACGGTGCGCAACCGCAGCCACCAGAGCTCGCTCTCGGCGTCCGCGAGCGCGCCGAGCGCGAGCCGCACCTGCTGCGCCACGGCGCGGGTCGTGCTGCGCCGCGCTGATGGACGCGATCGTCGACCGGCGATTTCCCGTTCATCGACGCGATGGAGACCGAGGCTTCGGCGGCGACGAGGGAGCGGATCTTCGAGCACGAGCAGCGCGCGAACATCCAGCGGCTCTGCCGGCCTGAAGCAGCGCATCAAGGGTGATCGCCACGCGGTCACGCCGCTGCTGGAGTCCGCGGGCAAGCTGTGGAGCGGGCGCGTGCCGGCCGTGTGCGAGGACAACCGCGAGTACTTCCGAGACGTCTACGACCACCTGATCCGCATCAACGGCACGCTCGACGGCCCGCGCGACACGATCGGCACCGCGATCCAGGTGAACCTGTCGATGGTGACCATCGAGGAGTCCGAGACCACCCGCCGGCTCGCCGCGTGGGTCGGGGATCTTCGCGGTCGCGACCGCGTTCGCAGGCGTGTGGGGGATGAACTTCGAGCACATGCCCGAGCCTGCTGGGCTTACGGGTATCCGCTCGCGATCGGCGCGGACGGGGCGACCTGCGGGCTGCTTTATCATGGTTCAGGCGGGCGGGTGCGGCTGTGAGCCGGCACGCGCGGCGCCGGCCCCGCGCGCGGCTCACGCGCCCTTGGCCAGCATCATCCACACCGCCGGCAGCGGCACCAGCGTCGCGATGACGCCCACCGTCGACCAGATCCGGTCCAGTCGCCGGTACTGCGGCGGCACGCGGTCGACCGCGGCCTTCAGCAGGCGCGCGCCTGCTCGATCTGGATCGGCACGAGCACCGCGATCCACAGCGCGCCCGAGAAGGCGAACAGCGCGTAGCTCGTCACGATCCAGCCCTGCGCGCCGACGCTGCCCCAGCGCCCGGCGAGCGCGTACCCGGCGACCGCGAGCATCGTCGCGCCGGCGCCGGTGAACAGCGCGTCGGCGAGGTTGACCAGGCGCACGCCGAAGCGCATCACGGCGAGCTGGCTGGTGCGGTCGGCCATCACCTTCCAGAACGCGCTGACGACGATGCCGTTGACGAACAGGCACGCGCCGAGCAGGTGCACCAGTTTCCAGACGTTCGCTTCCATTCGGGATCCTTCGCGCCGGGGCGGCCGGTGGCGGCCGCGGGGTTTCGATGCCGGAAAGATACGGCGGCCTTGAGGCCTGCGATAAGATGGCTGCCATCAAGCATCTGGTTGATATTCTTCACAATGGATCGTCTGCGCGCGATGGCGGTGCCCGCACGGGTGGTGGCGTGCGGATCGATGAGCGCTGCCGCGCGCGAGCTTGGCACGACGCCGTCGGCCGTGAGCCAGACCGTGCGTGCGCCTCGAGCGCGACGCCGGCGTGGTGCTGCTGCTGCGCTCCACGCGCCGGCTCGCGCCGACTGCCGCGGGCCGCGCTGTTCCACGAGGGTTGCGCGCAGATGCTCGCCGCGGCCGAGCGCGCCGAGCAGGCGCTCGCGCAGCAGCGCGACGCCGCGGTCGGCGAACTTCGAGTCGCCGCGCCGGCGGGCTTCGCGAGCGAGTACCGGCCCCGCGCTCGTGCTGCTGCTGCGCGCGAACCCGCGACTGCCGCTGCGCCGCCGAGGCCGGGACGATCGCACCGACCTGGTCGCGTCGCGCATCGATATCGCGATCCGCGTCGGCCGGCTCGCGGACTCGACCTCGTCGCGCGCGGCCGCTCGCGACCTGGCCGGTGGTGGTGTGCGCCGCGCCTCGTGGATCGCGCGCGCAGGTGCCCCGGCGGACCCGCGGAACTCGAGCGTGCCGACGCGGCTGCTGCATGACGCGCTGGGCAGTCCGCAGACGGGTGGAATTCGTGCGCGGCCGCGAGCGGCGCGCGATCCGCGTGCGCGGGCGCGTCGTCGCCAACGACCAGGGCACGCTCGCGCACCTGGCGCGCGAGGGCATGGGCGTCGCCCGCCAGGTGAATCTGCTGGTCGCGGCGGACCTCGCCGCGGGCGCTCGTGCGCCTGCTGCCGCAGTGGTCGGTCGCGCCGGTGGGCGTCTGGGCCGTCACCTAGCAACGGCACCGGTTGCCGGCCAAGGTACGGCGGCGCTGTTCGGCGCTTGCAGGCGAGCATTCCCCGCGTCGCGCCTCGACGGCGCGGGCTGATGCGTGCGGCCGGCGGCGTCTAGCGCGCCGGAATCGACGCCGTCCCGGTGATCACCGTCTCGCCGGCCGCGGTGCGCACCCAGACGTCCCACGCGTCGCCGCCCGCGCCGGCGCGCTTGCCGCCCGCTTCGACGGTGTCCCCGGGCGCACCGGCCGCACGAACTTCACGTCGATCGTGGCGCCGCGCACGGCCGCCTCGCCCAGCGGTAGTGCCGATCGCCCGCTACACCAGGTTCAGCGGACATCGTCCCGTGCGCGATCACGCCGCCCATCGGCGCCCCCGCGGCGAACTCGGGGTCGATGGATCGGGCTGAAGCCGCCGGGTGATCCCGGCGTAGGCCTCGATCGCGTCGGCGCTGACCGCCAGGCGTACGGGTTTCAGGGTGCCGGCATCGTCGAAGTCCTCGGGTCTCGGGGCGGCGGGGCGGATCGGCGATCACGCGGCCCAGATCAGCCGCATCGTCGCGTCGACCAGCGGTACGCCCTGCGCGTCGCGGGTGCTCAGGCCGACGTCGACGAAGCGGCGCCTGCCCTTCATCGTCTTGCCGGTGCAGCGCACCCGGTCGTGACGCGCGCCGATGCGCAGCGGGTGTGGATCGTCACCATCGAGCCCGCGTGCACGTTGCCCGGCGGCCCCGGGTGCAGCACGTGCATGTACGCGCGCGTGGCGATCATCCGCGACGCCGGCGGGCACGTCGCCTTCGGCGGCCGGGCCGGTCCCACGGATACAGCGCGCGCACCAGCGCTCGACGAGCTCCGCCGTGACGGTCTCGGTGTCGTGGCCGTAGACCCTGCCCAGCTCGAAGGTGTCGAACGTGAGCGTCTCGCCGAGCAGCAGCGCCTGCGGCGCGGCCACTCGCCGCCGATGTCCTCGAACACGATGCGAACGCGCGCGCCGATGCGCACCGCGTCCGGCGGCGCGCCGCGAACGTTCGTCATCATCCGGAAGCCCTCGTCGAGGTCGACGAGCGCGATCATGGGGACGTCGGCCTTGAACGCGGCGAGTGGGGCGCGCTGCACCGTGGTGTGCGAGTGCACGGTGCCCACGCGGGCGGACTCGAGCCACGCGAGCGGCGCCGCGTGGCACGACGCGCAGTGGCCGCGCGGCGGGAACTGCGCACGCCCGCAGGCGTCGCAGTGCTGGTAGACGAGTCGGCCCTGCGCGCACGCCTGCCAGAACGGCAGCGTCTCGGCGGTGGGCTTGGGCAGCGGCTTGTTCATGGTCACTTCCCGAGAACCAGCGAGCAGTGCGCGGTAGGGACTACGCCGTCGCCGTGCACGAACGCGAGCTCGGGGTCCTTCACCTGCCACCAGACGAATCCGCCTCGCCGCGCAACTGACGGACGGCCTCGACCGCGTGGAACATCCCCGCCCGCGGCGCCCGGTGATGGCCGGAACGAGCAGCAGCCCGCCGTGCGTGTTGCACGGCAGCTTCCCGGCCAGGCCAGGCTCGCCCGCCAACGGCGCCCGCACCGCCTCGCCGCGCTCTCGAGGAACCCGATCGATTCGAGCTCGACCAGCAGCGTGATCGTGAACGAGTCGTAGATCAGCGCGACGTCGATGTCCTTCAGGCCCACGCCGGACTGCGCGAACGCGCGTCGCGACGTCCTTGCAGCCGAAGTCGGTGAGCGTGGGCGCGGCGACGATGTGCTCGTGCGTGTGGCCCTGGCCATGCCGGCACCGCGCACCGGGGCGCGGGTATGCCGCGCCGCCAGCGTCCGCGGCGCTCGACCACGGCCGCGGCGCCATCGACACCAGGCAGCAGTCGTTGTACAGCGGCGAGCGCAGATCGTGCGCGAGCGCATCACGTCGTCGATCGTGATCGGCGCGCGCTTGTGCGCCTGCCGAGGTGCAGCCCGCGTGGCGGCGGTGTAGACGATCCGCGGCGAGCTGCTCGAGCGTGGCGCCGTACTCGTGCAGGTAGCGCTGCGCGACCGGCGCGTACGACGCGGGGACGCTGATGCCGTACAGGCGCTCGAACTGCGCGTGGCCGACCTCGGCGAGCGCGGCGACGGCGCCGTCGCGGGACGGACCGCTGGCGCGGTTGTCGCCCGTGACGCACAGCACGTGCCGGCGCTGGCCGCTCGCGACCAGCGCCGCCGCCTGCATCCAGTTGGATGCAGGTGGCGCCGCCGGCCGGATCGCGGTGCAGAACGGCGGGTGGATGCCCATGTACTCGCAGAACACCGAGCCCAGCATCAGGTGCGGCTCGGTGGTCGAGTACCGCGCACAGCACGCCGTCGATGTCGGAGAGGGCCAGCCCGGCATCGGCGACGGCGGCGAGCGCGGCCTCCTCGGTAGACCCCATGCAGCTCGGGCCGGCGAGCTCGCCGACCGCGGTGTTCGCGACGCCGGTCAGGCAGGCGCGCGGTGAGGACGTCGTGGTCATGTCGCTCGGCGCTCGCCGAAGTCGTCGCGTTCACGTCAGGCCTTGAACCCGAGCCCGCGCGCGATCAGGTTGCGCTGGATGTCGCTGGTGCCTCGCCGATCACGTAGACGAGGGCGTCGCGGTGGATGCGGCCGACCGGGTACTCGCGCATGATGCCGGCGCCGCCGGTACCATCGCCGCGCTCGCGCACGCCGCGGTCTCGCTGGCGACAGGCTTCACCTTCGCGGCGAGGTCCGACGTGGGCGTGCCGCGGTCGACGCACCACGCGCCGTGGTAGACCAGCCAGCGCGCGGCCTCGATGTCGGCGGCCATGTCGGCGAGCCGGTGCGCAGGCCGCCTGGTAGTCGCCGATGCGCCGGTTCGCGACCATGCGGTCGTTCGCGTACGCGACCGAGGCTGAGCGCGGCGCGCGCGCCGGCGAGTTCGCGGACACGCCCGCGTTCCTCGGACGCCGACTCCATGATCCAGCGGAGTGCGGCCTCGCGGCCGCCGAGCAGTTCTCGTCCAGGGAACGAACACGCATCGAAGGTGGATCAGCCCGGTCTCGGAACTGCGGATGCCTTCCTTCTTCAGTTTCGAGATCTCAAAGCTCTCGCGCCGGGCACTCGAACTGGTCGAACAGGCTGATCGCGTCGATCGTCACTCGGCGCGCGTGCGCGCGCGGCCACGGCGCGAAGTCGGCGATCGGCGAGTTCGTGATGTACAGCTTGCTGCCGTCCAGCCAGCCGCCGTCGACGCGCGCGGCCCGGGTCTTCAGCGCACGCACGTTCGATCCGCCGTCGGGCTCGGACAGCCCGAACGCGGCGATCTTCTCGCCGGCGAGCGCGGGCCTGAAGAAGCGCTCCTTCTGCGACGCGGTGCCGGCGCGCCAGATCGGCCAGATGCCGAGGTGGCTGTGCGCGGACCAGCTCGACGCGAACGCCTGGCACACCGCCGAGAGCTCCTCGCGCACGATGCACTCGGTGACCTTGTCCATGCCGGTGCCGCCGTCGGCGACCGGATAGCGCGCGCCGATCAGGCCCATCTCGCCCCACTGGCGAAACAGCTTCCGGGGAAAGGTCTCGGTCTCCTCGGCCTCGGCGACCAGCGGCGCGATCTCCTCGCGGCAGAAGCGGCGCACCGTCTCGCGCACCGCCTCCTGCTCGGGGCTGAACGTGAAGTCGAGCGCCATCAGTCGACCTTCGCGCCCGACGCCTTCACCGCCGCCGCGTAGCGCTGCATCTCCGTTTCGAGGTGCGCGGCGAACTGCTCGGGCGTGCTGCCGACCGGCTCGACGCCCTGCGCGAGCAGCCTTTCGCGGACCTCGGGCGCGTTCAGCGCCTTCGAGGTCTCGGCCGACAGCCGCGCGACGATCGCCGGCGGCGTGCCCGCGGGGGCGACCAGCCCCAGCCAGGTGCTGCCGTTGAAGCCCTGGACGCCCGATTCGCTGACCGTCGGGATGTCGGGTGCCGCGGGCGAGCGCTTGAACCCGGTGACGCCGAGCGCGCGCAGGCGCCCCGCCTTCACGTGCGGCAGCGCCGAGAGGATGTCGACGAACATCATCGACGCGTTGCCGGCGATCACGTCGGTGAGCGCCGGCGCGCTGCCCTTGTAGGGGATGTGGACGAGATCGATGCCGGTCATCGACTTGAAGATCTCGCCCGACAGGTGGTTCGACTGGCCGTTGCCCGCCGAGCCGAAGGTCAGCGTCTTCGGCTTCGCCCGGGCGAGCGCGATCAGCTCCTGCACCGTGTTCGCGGGCACCGACGGGTGCACGACGAGGATGTTGGTGAGGTTCACCGTGTGCGACACCGGGACGAGATCGCGCACGGTGTCGTAGGGCATCTTCGGATACAGGCTGGGATTGATCGCGTGGCTGGTGGCCACCTTGACGATCGTGTAGCCGTCGGGCGGCGCCTTCGCACCGGCCTCGGTGCCGAGGATGCCGCCCGCGCCGGCGCGGTTCTCGACGACCACCGGCTGGCCCACGCTGTCGGCCATGCGCGTCGCGACCAGGCGCCCGACGGTGTCGAGGATGCCGCCGGCGGCGGACGCGACGATCATCCTGATCGGCTTGCTCGGCCACGGCGGCGTCGTCTGCTGCGCGGCGGCGCCGGTCGCGGCGGCGATCGCGGCGACGAATGCGGCGGTTCGAATGGCGATCGCGAACATCGGGGCCTCCGTTGACTGCGGGGTAAGATCGATCGGCGATTCTACAAAGGAAAGATCTTGCGCGAGCCTGCCTGCGTTCAGCCTTCGGAACCCTCGATCGGAGCGGCGCGGACGCCGGTTCCCGGCGCGGTGCGAGTTCTCGCCGCGACCCCGATTCGCGCGGCGCGGCCGATTCGCGGGGGCTCGCGATGAGCGCCGCGTCCCGCCCGCGTCCCGCGAACACGGTCGACCGCGTCGCGTTCCGCGACATGTGCCGCGCGTTCGCGCAGCGCGAGATCGAGCCGCGCTGGCACGCCGCCGACCGCGAGCGCAGGTTCCCGCGCGAGTTCTTCGAGGCGGCCGCGCGCGCCGGGCTGATCGGCATCACGGCGAGCGAGGACGTCGGCGGCTCGGGGCTCGGCAGTTACGAGGAGGCGATCGCGATGGAGGAGATGTCGCGCGCCAACCCGAACCTCGCGGTCGCGGTGCTGGTGCAGAACGTCGCCGGATCGATCCTGTACGAGCACGGCACGCCCGAGCAGCGCGACATCGCGCGCGACGTGATCGCGGGCAGGCGGATGGTCGCGATCACGGTCACCGAGCCGGAGGCCGGCAACGACGTCCAGAACGTGAAGACGCGCGCCACGCGCGACGGCGACGTCTGGGTCGTCGACGGACTGAAGTCGTTCATCACGCTGGGCGGCGACGCCGACGTGCTGGTCACGCTCGCGCAGACCGACCCCGCCGCCGGCCGCAAGGGCATGCGCTTCTTCGCGATCGACCGCGCGAGCGCGGGCGTGACCGCGACGCAGATCGACGCGTACGTGAACCGCCCCGCGCCCACCTACCGCGTCGCGTTCGACCAGGTGCGCGTGCCGGACGCGCGCCGCGTGCCCGCGGGATTCGCCGAGATCATGGCGGGCTTCAATCGCGAACGGATCATGGTCGCGGCGCGCTGGCTCGGCCACATGCGGCACGCCCTCGAGTGGGCCACCGAGTACGCGAAGGTCCGGCAGCAGTTCGGCCGGCCGATCGGCGCGAACCAGTCGATCGCGTTCCAGCTCGCGCAGGCGCACGTCGACGTCGAGGCGGCGCGCCACCTGACGTACCACGCCGCCGAGCGCTGGGACAGCGGCGCCCCGCTGCGCGACGTGATCCTCGACGTGTCGTCGGCCAAGCTCTTCGCGACGCAGGCGGTGGTGCGCGTCACGCAGACCGCGCTGCACGTGGGCGGCGGCTGGGGGCTCACCGAGGAGCTGCCGGCGATGCGCATGGCGCTGGACGCGCTGGTCGCGCCGGTGACGGTGGGCAGCTGGGAGATCCAGCTGCGCGCGATCGCCCGGGAGCTGGGGCTGCCGGTGGAGTGACGACGGGCGCCAGCGGGTATCCTCCCGGGCAGTGCGAATCCCAATTCGATCAGGAGACCGACCGATGTTCGAGCAACCGAACGATTTCCGCGAAGAGTGCGACGCGATGTACCGGCTGCTGAAGCCGCTCGCGGACGCGGACTTCGAGCGCGCGACGCGCTTCAAGAGCTGGACGATCAACGACGTCCTCACCCACCTGCACATGTGGAACTGGGCGGTGGACCAGTCGCTGACGAACGAGGCGGCCTTCGTGGCGTTCCTGGGCGGGCTGCGCGACAAGCTCGGCGTCCAGGGCGGGCTGCGGGCCTTCGAGAACGAGTGGATCAGGGGCCTGAAGGGCCAGGCGCTGCTCGAGACCTGGCGCACGCAGTACCAGCTCGTCGCCGATCACTTCAGCGCCGCGGACCCGAAAGCGCGGCTGAAGTGGGCGGGCCCCGACATGAGCGCCCGCTCGAGCATCACCGCGCGCCTGATGGAGACCTGGGCGCACGGGCAGGCGGTCTACGACGTGCTCGGCGTCGAACGCGTCGACGGGGATCGCATCCGGAACATCGCGGTGCTGGGCATCAACACTTTCGGCTGGACGCACACCGTGCACGGCGAGCCGGTGCCGCCGGCGATGCCGCACGTGCGCCTGACCGGACCGTCGGGCGAGGTCTGGACCTGGAACGAGCCGAGCGCCACCGAGCTGATCGAGGGCAGCGCGACCGAGTTCTGCCAGGTGGTCGCGCAGACGCGCAACGTCGCCGACACGACGCTGAAGGTGGTGGGCCCGGTCGCGACCCACTGGATGAGCATCGCGCAGTGCTTCGCCGGGCCGCCCGAGACGCCGCCGGCGCCGGGCGTGCGCCGGCGCGAAGCCGTCTCGGTGAAGCCGCGGCTGGTCTACTTCGACTTCTCCGGCAGTCGCGGCGAGGAGTGCCGGATCGCGCTGCACCTGGCCGGCATCGATTTCGACGACGTGCGGATCCCGCGCGCCGACTGGCCCGCGCTGAAGCCGACGATGCCGTTCGGCAGCATGCCGGTGCTCGAGCTGCCGGGCCGGCCGCCGCTCGCGCAGTCCAACGCGATCCTGGTCTACATCGGGCGCCTGCACGGACTGCACCCCGCCGACGCGTTCGAGGCCGCACGCCACGAGGCGCTGATGTGCGCGGCCGAGGACCTGCGCCACGCGATCCTGCCCACGATGCGCATGACCGATCCCGAGCAGGTGCGCAAGGCGCGCGAGGCGCTGGCCGCCAACGAGATGAAGACCTGGGGCAGCCAGGTCGAGCGACAATTGGGCGAGGGGCCGTTCGTCGCGGGCGCGAAGCTGCAGGTCGCGGACCTGAAGCTCTACATGGTCGTGCGCTGGCTCACGTCGGGGTCGCTGGATCACGTGCCGCCCGAGGTGCTCTCGCACTGCCCGAAGCTGCTGCGGCTCGCGAAGGCGGTGGGGGACCACGAGGGGGTGAAGGGCTGGGTGGGCAAGAAGGGATGAGGCGAGGCGGTCTGCGTCGTCGATGCATCGCAATTGCGGTACACTGGCCCGATGAAGACCGCCACCCTTCCGTCCGTGCGCGTCGAGCCCGAGTTGCGGGCAGAGGTCGAGTCGGTGCTCGACGAAGGCGAGACGCTTTCCGAGTTCGTCGAGGCGTCGGTTCGTGCGAGCGTGGAGCGGCGCAAGTTCCTGGCCGAGTTCATCGCTCGCGGCCTGCGGTCTCGTGAAGAGGTCCGCTCGACAGGCGAATGCATCGATGCCGGTGTCGTGATCGGCAAGCTCGAGCGCAAGCTCGTCGCCGCCCGGAGGCGTGCGACCAAGCAAGGCAAGTGAGCTATCGCGTCCGTCTCTCGAAGTCCGCGGAGCAGGATCTCGAACGACTCTTCGACTTCCTGATCGAGCGAGAGCTGACCCGAGCCTCTGGGGACCTGGCACTGGCCGAGGTCGCGCTCGCATCGATTCGCGCGGGGTTCGCGACCCTCGAGCACTCGCCGTTCACCTGCCGCAAGGCTGGCAACAGCCCATTCCTCCGGGAACTGATCATCCCGTTCGGGCGGTCAGGCCACGTCGCGCTGTTCGAGATCGAGGATGCGGCGCACGTCCTCGTCCTGGCCGTGCGGCATCAGCTCGAAGACGACTATCACTGACCACTCGGCAGCGGACGACCGGCCTCCGCCGGGCCGCGCGCGTCACGCGTGCGCGTACCGCTCCCTCATCACCCGCTTGAGCACCTTCCCCGACGGATTCCTCGGCAGCGCGTCCGCGAAGATCACCTGCTTCGGCACCTTGAATCCGCCGAGCCGCGCCCGGCAGTGGCGCTCGACCTCGGCGGCGTCGAGCGACGCGCCGTCGCGCAGCACGAGCACCGCGACCACCCGCTCGCCCCAGCGCTCGTCCGGCAGCCCGATCGCCGCGGCCTCGCCGACCTGCGGCAGCTCGTAGAGCACGCGCTCGACCTCCGAGGACGCGACGTTCTCGCCGCCGCTGATGATCATGTCCTTCTTGCGGTCGGTGAGGTACAGGAAGCCTTCGTCGTCGAGGTGTCCGACGTCGCCGGTTCGGAACCACTCGCCGAAGAAGCTCGCCGCGGTCTTGGCGGGGTCGCGCCAGTAGCCCGACGTGACCTTGGGGCCGCGAAGGCAGACTTCGCCGGTCTCGCCGGCGGGCAGCGCGCGGCCGGCGTCGTCGCGAATCTCGACCTCGACGTGCGCGAGCGCGCGGCCGGTGGAGCCGATCTTCTCGATCTCGCGGCCGGGCTCCATCATCGTGTCGCCCGAGCAGGTCTCGGTGAGTCCGTACGCGTCGACGTAACGGCCCGCGGGGAACAGCGAGCCGAACGCGCGGATGCGCTCGGCGGGCGTGCGCTCGCCGCCGCCGATCAGCCAGCGCAGCGACGTTCGCCGGAATCGGTCGCGCCCCGGCTCGGCGAGCAGGCGATTGAGCATCACGGGGGCCATCCACGCGCCGGTGATGCGCTCTTCGTCGATCGTGCGCAGCACCGGCTCGGGATCGAAGTCGCGCAGCACGCACAACATTCCTCCCGCCATCAGCACCGCGAGGCCGGGAAGGTCGAACGCGCCCACGTGGTACAGCGGGCCGACGACGAGCAGGCGTTCGTCGCGCGACAGGCCCAGCGCGACGAGATGGTCCAGGCACTTCCAGTGGTAGTTGCCGTACGTGTGCATCACGCCCTTGGGGCGGTCGGTGGTGCCGGACGTGTACATCAGCCGGAAGAGCGTTTCGGGCGTGGCCGGGTGCGGGGCCGCGAGCGGCGCGGCGTCGCACGCGAGGAAGGCGGTGTCGGTGCGCGCGCGCGCGTCGAGCACGATCGCGTTGCCGAACCCGCTCGCCGAGCCCGCGAGCTCGTCGTCGACGAACAGCAGCTTCGCGCCCGCGTGCTCGAGGATGTACGCGACCTCGTCGGCGGCGAGCCGGAAGTTGATCGGCAGCAGCACCGCGCCCGCGTGGCTCGCGGCGAGCGCGAGCTCGACGAACGCGGCACTGTTCTTCATCAGCAGCGCGACGACGTCGCCGGGCCCGGCACCGCGTGCGCGGATCAGGCCGGCCGCGCGTTGCGCGCGCGCGAGCAGCTCGCGGTACGAGACGCGCCGGTCCTCGAAGACCAGCGCGGTGCTCTCGGGGGCCGTCCTCGCGTGGAATGCGAGCGCGTTCGTCAGTGCGACCATGGTCGATGCCTTCCCGCGCGACGGCGCGTGGCGCGCACCGCGGCGGATGCGCGCCGGTGCGGCCGGGCTGCCTTCAGAGCCCGCGCCCGATGATGTCCTTGAGCACCTCCGACGTGCCCCCCGCGATGCGCTGCACGCGCGAGTCCACCCACGCGCGCCCGATCCCGTACTCGTTCGAGTAGCCGTAGCCGCCGTGCAGCTGCAGGAATTCGTCGAGGAAGCGGCTCTGCAGCTCGGTGCCCACCAGCTTCGCCATCGCCGCCTTCTCGCTCGTGATGCCGCGCTCGACGTGCTCGGCGATGCACTGGTCGACGAAGCTTCGCAGCATCGCGGTGTAGGCCTTCGCCTCGGCGAGCTTGAAGCGGCTGTTCTGGAAGTCGATGATGCGATGGCCGAAGACCTTGCGGTCCGACGTGTAGCGGATCGCGGCGTCGAGCTGCGTCTCGAGCGTGGCCGCGGTGCGCACCGCGATCACGAGCCGCTCCTGAGGCAGCTGCTGCATCAGGTAGACGAAGCCGCGCCCCTCCTCGCCGACGAGGTTGGCCGCCGGCACGCGCACGTCGTCGAAGAAGAGCTCCGCCGTGTCCTGCGCCTTCAGGCCGATCTTGTCCATCGGCGCACTCTTGCCGAAGCCCGGCGTGCCTTCCTCGACCGCGATCAGCGACACGCCCTTGGCGCCCGCTTCCGGGTTCGTCTTGCACGCGACCAGCACCACGCCGCAGTTCACGCCGTTGGTGATCCAGACCTTCTGGCCGCTCACCACGTAGTGGTCCCCGTCGCGCACCGCGCGCGTGCGGATGTTCTTCAGGTCGCTGCCGGTGCCGGGCTCGGTCATCGCGATCGAGCCGATGATCTCGCCGGCGCACAGCCGCGGCAGCAGCCGCTGCTTCAGTTCCTCGCTGCCGTAGTGCATCAGGTACGGCGAGACCATGTCGGAGTGGACCGCGAAGCCGAAGTTCGCGCCCACGCGGATCATCTCCTCGGTGACCACGCACGCGTGCAGGAAGGTGCCGCCGCCGCCGCCGTACTCGACGGGAATCGTCGGGCACAGCACGCCGGCGGCACCGGCCTTGCGCCAGAACTCGCGCGGCGTGATGCCGGCCTTCTCCCACGCGCGGATGTGCGGCGCGACCTCGCGCTCGCAGAAGCGGCGCACCTGGTCGCGGTACGACTCGTGCTCTTCGGTGAAGATCGGCCGGGCGCTCATTCGGGTCTCCGGTGCGGCACGGCGTGCCGGGTGCGACGGCAGAATATCCCAGCGCGCCGCGCGGGCCCGGCGCCGGACGGGCGCTTGTGGAACCCGGCGCGCACCGCCCGCCGCGCCTATACTGCTGCGCCCGGACCGCGCGTGCCCGACACCGGCCGCCGGCCGCCCCGATTCCACGATCTCCAGGAGACGACCATGACCGATTCCACCGCAACGCAACTGCAGATGCGCTCGCTGATCCGCGCCAGCGGCGAGTTCGAGCTCTCGCTGGCGAGCGCGCCGATCCCCGAGCCCGGGCCGAACGAGGTGCTGATCCGCGTGCAGGCCGCGCCGCTGAACCCGTCGGACCTCGGACTGGTCTTCGGCGCCGCCGACATGAGCACCGCGCGCGCCACCGGCACGTCCGGCCGCCCGGTCGTGAGCGCGACCGTGCCGGCGAAGTTCATGCGTGCGATGGCGGGCCGGGTCGACCAGCCGATGGTTCCCGGCAACGAGGGCGCGGGCGTCGTCGTGAAGGCCGGGTCCTCGCCCGAAGCGCAGGCGCTCGTCGGGCGCACCGTCGCGGCGCTCGGCATGGAGATGTACTCGCAGTACCGCTGCGTGAACGTGCGCCAGTGCCTGCCGCTGCCCGCGGGCACGACGCCGGCGCAGGGGGCGTCGTGCTTCGTGAACCCGCTCACGGCGCTGGGCATGGTCGAGACGATGCGCATGGAAGGGCACTCCGCGCTCGTGCACACGGCGGCCGCGTCCAACCTGGGCCAGATGCTGAACCGGATCTGCCTGAAGGACGGCGTGCCGCTGGTCAACGTCGTGCGCAAGCCCGAGCAGGCCACGCTGCTGCGCGAGCAGGGTGCCGTGCACGTGTGCGACACGAGCGCGCCCACCTTCGTCGAGGACCTCACGAAGGCGCTGACCGAGACCGGCGCGACGATCGCATTCGACGCGATCGGCGGCGGGCGGCTCGCCGGCCAGATCCTCACCAGCATGGAGATCGCCGCGGTCGCGCGCATGAAGGAGTACAGCCGCTACGGGTCGACCACCTACAAGCAGGTCTACATCTACGGAGCGCTCGACCTCGCGCCCACCGAGATCGCGCGCAATTTCGGCATGGCGTGGGGCGTGGGCGGGTGGCTGCTGATGCCCTTCCTGCAGAAGGTCGGCGCCGAGGGTGCGCAGCGGCTGCGCCAGCGCGTCGTCGACGAGCTGCACACCACGTTCGCGAGCCGCTACACGAAGACGGTGTCGCTCGCGCAGGCGCTCGACCTCGCCGAGATCGCGGTCTACAACAAGCGGGCCACCGGCACCAAGTACCTGATCGATCCGAGCCTGGCCTGATCGGCCCGTTCGGCCGGCGCGTGCACCGGCGGAACGCCGGGTACAAGGCTCGACGCCGTGCGCGCGCGCACGCGCTCGAGCCTGGCCGCCGCCGCGCTAGGCCTTGCCGAACGCCCGGCGCAGCGTCGGCTTGTGCACCTTGCCGGTGGCGTTGCGCGGCAGCGCGTCGACGAATTCGATGAAGCGCGGCAGCTTGTAGCGCGCCAGGTTCTCGCGGCAGTGGTCGAGGACCTGTTCGGCCGTGAGCACCTGCCCCGGTTTGACCGCGACGATCGCCTTGCCGACCTCGCCCCAGCGCTCGTCGGGCACGCCGATCACCGCGGCCTCGGCGAGCTGGGGAATCCGGTAGAGCACGCTCTCGACCTCGGCCGGATACACGTTCTCGCCGCCCGAGATGTACATGTCCTTGGTGCGGTCGACGATGTAGTAGTAGCCCTCGTCGTCGACGCGCGCCGCGTCGCCGGTGTGCAGCCAGCCGTCGGTGAACGAGCTTCGGTTCGCCTCCGGCTTGTTCCAGTAGCCCGGCGTGATGTTCGGGCCGCGCACCCACAGCTCCCCCATCCCGCCCTGCGGGACGTCCTGGCCGTCGTCGCCGACGATGCGCGTCTCGGTGTGCAGCAGCGGCTTGCCGGCCGAGCCGATCTTGCGCGCCGCGTCGCGGCGGTCCAGGCACAGCACGCCGGGGCTGGTCTCGGTCATGCCGTAGCCCTGGATCAGCGCGACGCCGCGCGCGAGCCAGGCTTCGAGCAGCGGCACCGGCATCGGCGCGCCGCCCACGCCCGCGACGCGCAGCCGCGAGAGGTCCGTCGTGCCGAAGTCCGGGTGCTGCAGCATGAACTGGTAGTGGGCGGGCACGCCGAAGAAGTGCGTGAGGCCCACCGCCGGGTCGGCGATCATCCGCAGCGCCTCGCCGGGGTCGAACACGCGCGGCACCAGCACCTGCCCGCCCGCGTGGAACACCGGGTTCGAGTAGCAGTTCAGGCCGCCGGTGTGGAACAGCGGCAGCACCGCGAGGAACACCGACGCGTAGTTGACCTCGGCCGGCCCGCCCAGGTTGACGACGTTCCAGAACGTCATCCCGTGGGTGATCATCGCGCCCTTCGGGTGGCCGGTGGTGCCCGACGTGTACATGATCGTCGACACGTCGTCGTGCGTGACGACCTCGGGCGTCGCGAGCGGCTCGGCCCCGGCGAGCGCGCGCTCGTAGTCGGACGCGCCGCCGCCGCGCGCGAGCAGCCTCATGCCGTTCACCGCGGGCAGCAGCGCGCGCGCCGTCTCGGAGAACTCGTGGTCGTGAATCAGCACGCGCGGCGCGGCGTCCGCGACGATGTACGTGAGCTCGGGCACCGTGAGCCGCCAGTTCAGCGGCACGAAGATCGCCCCCAGCCGGCCGCACGCGAACTGCAGCTCGAAGTGGTCGGTGCAGTTCTGCGCGAGGATCGCGGCGCGATCGCCGCGGCCCACGCCCGCCGCGCGCAGCCAGCCGGCCAGCCGCGCGATGCGGCGGTCGAATTCGCGATACGTGAGCCTGCGCTTCTCGTGCAGGTCGACGGTGGCGACGTCGCTGCCCGAATTGCGGGCGTGGTGGGCGATCCAGTCGTAGGCGCGGACGGGCACGGTCGGTCTCCGGCGGATGGGGGCACGGGCGCGGGGGCGCGGCACGATTCTAGCCGTGCCGCGCCGGTGGGCGGCGGATCGCGCAACTGGTAACGTGTGAATCCGACGAGTTCCTGGGCCCGCTCCGATGCCGACGACGATCGCACCCACCGGCATTCCCGACGCCGATCGCGCGCTCGGCTTCGACGCCGACACCTGGGACCACGCCGAGTTCGTCGCGAAGGGCAACCTGACGCTCGCCGCGCGCATGCCCAGCGCGGTGCTCGCGCCGCCGGCCGCGCGCCACGCGCTGCCGCCCGGTCCGCCGCTCGCGCTCGAGCGCCTGCGCCTGAAGGACCCGCTGTTCGAGCGGCCGGTCGACGCGGCGACCTTCCTCGATCGGCGCCTCTACAACGACGGACTGCTGGTCTTCCAGCGCGGCGGCGTGCGCCACGAGAGCTACCGCAACGGCTTTCGGCCGCGCGACCTCCACATCGCGCAGTCGTGCAGCAAGACGCTCACGACGATGATGGCCGGGATCGCATTCGCCGAGGGCCGCCTGGCACCCGACGACCCGATCGCGCACCGGGTGCCGGCGCTGGCGCCGATCCGCGCCTGGGACGGCGTCACGCTGCAGCACGTGCTCGACATGGCCACCGGCATCGCGTGCGACGAGGACTACGAAAACCCCGCGGGCATGTACCGCCGCTACGCGCGCGCGGTCGGCTACTACGCGGGCACGCAGGAGGAGCGCATCGGCTGCATCGAGTTCGCACGGCGCGAACTCACGCGGCGGGCGTGCGAGCCCGGCACCGTGTTCAACTACGCGTCGTACAACACGAACCTGATCGCGGCCGCGCTGCAGTCCGCGTACGGGTGCCCGGCGGCGGACCTGTACGAGCGGCACCTGTACGCGCGCATCGGCGCCGAGTCCCCGTGCCAGCTCAATCTCGACCCGAAAGGCGCCCCGCTCGTCGAAGGCCACCTGAACCTCACGCTGCGCGACTTCGCGCGCTGGGCATTGCTGTACCTGAACGGCGGGCGCAATCTCGCGCGCGAGACGGTCGTGCCGGAGGCGTTCGTCGAGGACACGATCGCACCCGACGCGCGCCGGGCGCAGGCGTTCGCGCGCGGCGAGGCGGCCGCGGCGTTCCCCGGTGCGCAGTACCACAACCAGACCTGGGTGCTCGACCCCGCGGGGCGCCGCTTCGCGATGCTCGGCATCCACGGCCAGTTCGCCTACCTGGACCTGCCGCGCGAGCTGCTCGTCGTCGGCTTCGGGTCGTACCCGGTGCCGCTGTCCCCGCTGATGATCGAATGCCTGAAGCGGCTCTGGGCCGCGATCTCGGAGTCCGCATGACGCTCGAACTCGTGCAGTTCCGTCACTCCCCGTACAACGAGAAGGTGCGCTGGGCGCTCGACCTCAAGCACGTGCCGCACGTGCGCCGGCGCGTGCTGCCGGGTCCGCACGTGCCGGCGGTGAAGAAGCTCACCGGCCGCACCGGGACGCCGGTGCTCGTCAGCGACGGCCAGGCGATGGACGGGTCGGCACGCCTGCTCGAGTGGCTCGAGGCGCGCTACCCGTCGCCGCCGCTGTTCCCTGCGGATCCCGCGCAGCGCACGGAAGCGATGCGCATCCAGGCCTGGTTCGACGACGACCTCACGCCGCGGATCCGCCGCCTGGTGCTCGACACGCTGCTGCGCGAGCCGGACTACTTCGCGCGCGTCTTCGGTGACGGCGCCCCGCGCCTGCAGCAGGTGCTCTACGCGATGATCGTGCCGCTCGCGGCGCCGATCGTGCGCAAGGGCAACGGCATCACCGGCGCGGCCAGCGTCGCGGACGGGACCGCCGCGCTCGACGAGGCGTTCGCGTTCGCCGCCGAGCGCTCGGCCGCCACCGGCTACCTGGTCGGCGGCGCGTTCTCGATCGCCGACCTGAGCGTCGCGTCGACGCTCGCGACCGTCGCGCGCCCGCCGGACTCCCCGATGGCGGCGCCGCAGCCGGTCGCGCCGCGCTACCGCGCGCTGGTCGAGCGCTACGCGTCGCACCCGGGCACGCAGTGGACGCTTCGAATCTACGCGAAGCACCGCGGCGCGCGCGCGGACTTCGACGGCCCGAGCCCGGGCGCCGGCGCGTGAACTGCCGCCCGGGCTGCGGCGCGTGCTGCATCGCGCCGTCGATCTCGAGCCCGATTCCGGGGATGCCCGGCGGCAAGCCCGCCGGCGTGCCTTGCGCACAGCTCGACGGCGCGCTGCGCTGCAGGCTCTTCGGCCGCGCCGGGCGGCCCGCGTGCTGCGCCGGGCTCGCGCCGTCCGCCGAGATGTGCGGGGCGTCGCGCGAGGCGGCGCTGGCGTGGCTCGCGCGGCTCGAGGACGCCACGCGTCCGGCCGGCACCGCGCCGGGCGAGGACCCGAGGTGTGCCGGCCGCGAATCCCGGGCGACCTTAAGCGATCCTTAAGCTCGCGCGGGCACGATCGCCGCGCGAGAATGCGGCGGCGAGGTGCGCTCGCGGCGGCTCGCGCCGCGAGCGCCCGCCGCGGAGTCCGAGCACGATGCGACTGCTGCTGGTGGAAGACGACACGATGATCGGCGAGTCGGTGCGCGACCTGCTCGCCGGCGAGCACTACGCGGTCGACTGGGTGCGCGACGGCGAGTCGGCCGACACCGCGCTGCGCGCGCACGCTTACGACCTGGTGCTGCTCGACCTCGGCCTGCCGCGCCGCGACGGCCTGGACGTGCTGCGCGCGCTGCGTGCGCGCAAGGACCGCGTGCCGGTGCTGATCGCGACCGCGCGCGACTCGGTGCGCGCCCGCATCGAGGGGCTGGACGCCGGCGCCGACGACTACGTGCTCAAGCCCTACGCGCTCGACGAGCTGCTCGCGCGCATCCGCGCGCTGCTGCGCCGGGCCGCCGGGCGCGCCGAGCCGGCGTACGCGCACGGCGGCGTCGTCGTCGATCCCGCGCGGCGCGAGGCCTCGGTCGACGGGCGCACGGTCGTGCTCACCGCGCGCGAGTGGGCGGTGCTCGAGCCGCTGATCGCGCGTCCCGGCGCGGTGCTCTCGCGCACCCAGCTCGAGGAGAAGCTCTACGGCTGGTCGGAAGAGATCAGCAGCAACGCCGTCGAGGTGTACGTGCACGGGCTGCGCCGCAAGCTCGGCGCCGACCTGATCCGGACCGTTCGCGGCGTCGGCTACACGGTCCCGAAGGAGGCGCCGTGAAGTGGCAGGCCCCGCACTCGCTGCGCGCCCGGCTGCTCGGGTTCCTGATCGCCGCGATCGCCGCGACCGCGGCGCTGCAGGCGGGCGTCGCGTACCGGACCGCGCGCGCCGAGGCCGACGCGATCTTCGACTGGCAGATGCAGCAGACCGCGCAGTCGCTGCGGCCCGGGCTCGCGCCGGCGCCCGACGGCGGGCCGCCCGACGACGAGAACTTCGACTTCGTCGTGCAGGTCTGGACCTCCGAGGGGCTGCGCGTGTTCGAGTCCGCGGCGCGCGCGGCGCTGCCGCAGCGCGCGGTGCTCGGCTTCTCCGACGTGCGCGCGCGCGGCACCACGTACCGCGTGTTCTCGCTGCAGACGCGCTCGCAGGTGATCCAGGTCGCGCAGGACATGGCGGTGCGCCGCGAGATGGCGGCCGCGCTCGCGCTGCGCACGGTCGCGCCGATCGCGCTGATGGTGCCGGTGCTGATGCTGCTCGTGTGGTGGGTGGTCGGCACCTCGCTCGCGCCGGTCGCGCGGGTGGGCGCGCAGCTCGCGCAGCGCCAGGCCGACGACCTCTCCGAGGTGGCCGAGACCGGCCTGCCCGACGAGCTGCGCCCGATGGTGCGCGAGCTGAACCTGCTGCTCGAGCGCGTTCGGCAGGCGTTCGACGCGCAGAAGAACTTCGTCGCCGACGCCGCGCACGAGCTGCGCTCGCCGCTCGCCGCGCTGTCGCTGCAGATCCAGGGCCTGCGGCGGGCGGGCGACGACGCGGCCCGCGACGTCGCGGTCGCACGCCTGTCCGCGGGCGTCGAGCGCGCCACGCGCCTCGTCGAGCAGCTGCTCGTGCTCGCACGGCAGCAGGCGAGCGCCGCCGCGGGCGCCGCGCCGCTGCCGGTCGTGCTCGCCGACGTCGTGCGCCAGGCGATCGAGACCGCGCTGCCGCAGGCGCACGCACGCGGCGTCGACCTCGGCTTCGAGCGCGCCGACGACGCGACGATCCCGGCCCACGCCGACGCGCTGCGGATCCTGCTGCGCAATCTGCTGGAGAACGCGATCCGGCACGCGCGCGAGGGCGGCCGCGTCGACGTCGAGGTGCGCCGCGGCGCGGGCGCGGTCGTGCTCGCGGTGAGCGACGACGGACCCGGGATCCCGCCGGCCGAGCGGGCGCGCGTGCTCGATCGCTTCTATCGCGTCGCCGGCACCGGGAGCACCGGCAGCGGGCTGGGCCTGGCGATCGTGAAGTCGATCGCGGACCTGCACGGGGCCCGGCTCGCGCTCGAGGACTCGCCCACGCTGGGCGGCCTGCGCGTGGTCGTCGACTTCCCGGAGGACGGGCGGCCGGCTTAAGGCTCTCCTAAGCGGGAGCGGCGAGACTGCCGTCACGTCCTCACGGACAACCCGACCCAGGAGCCCAGCATGAACAGGATCTCGATCACCCCCACGCGACTCGTCGCCGCGCTGACCGCCGCCGGCGTGATCGGCGGCGCGGCGTCCGCGCTCACGTTCGGCGTGCACGCCCGCGCGGCGGCGCCCGCGAACGCCGCGGCCGCCGTCTCCCCGTTCGCGCCCGCTTCCGCCGGCGGCGCGCCGCCCGCGGCCGCCGCGCCGATGTCGCCGGTCGGCGCGCCCGACTTCTCGGGAATCGCCGCCCGCTACGGCGCGGCCGTCGTGAACATCAGCGTGAGCGGCCTGTCGAAGACCTCCGCCGGCGACGACGACGCCGACGCCGCGCCGCGCGGCCGCGCCCCGCGCATCGATCCGAACGACCCGTTCTACGAGTTCTTCCGCCGCTTCGGCTTTCCGAACGCGCCGGGCGCGCGCGAGACCCCGGTGCGCGGCCAGGGCTCCGGGTTCATCGTGAGCGCCGACGGGCTGGTCCTCACGAACGCGCACGTGGTCGCGAACGCGAAGGACGTGACCGTCAAGCTCACCGACCGGCGCGAGTTCCAGGCCAAGGTGCTCGGTGCCGACCCGAAGACCGACGTCGCGGTGCTGCGCATCGACGCGAAGGGCCTGCCGACGCTGCCGATGGGCAGTGCGCGCGACCTGAAGGTCGGCGAGTGGGTGCTCGCGATCGGCTCGCCGTTCGGATTCGAGAACAGCGTCACCGCCGGCGTCGTGAGCGCCAAGGGGCGCACGCTGCCCGACGACAGCGTGGTGCCCTTCATCCAGACCGACGTCGCGGTCAACCCCGGCAACTCCGGCGGGCCGCTGTTCAACGCGCGCGGCGAGGTGGTCGGCATCAACTCGCAGATCTTCAGCCGCACCGGCGGCTACCAGGGCCTGTCGTTCGCGATTCCGATCGACGTCGTCAGCCGCGTGAAGGACGAGATCGTCGCGACCGGTAAGGCCACGCACGCGCGCCTGGGCGTGCTGATCCAGGAGGTCAACCAGACGCTCGCCGAGTCGTTCAAGCTCGACCGGCCCGAAGGCGCGCTGGTCGCCGACGTGCAGCCGGGAACGCCGGCCGCGCGCGCGGGCCTGAAGACCGGCGACGTGATCCGCAAGGTCGACGGCCAGCCGATCGTCGCCTCCGGGGACCTGCCGGCGCTGATCGGCCAGTCGCGGCCGGGCCAGACCGTGAAGCTCGAAGTCTGGCGCGACGGCCGGCGCGTGGACGTCGACGCGAAACTCGCGGATGCGAGCGAGCCCGCGCAGAAGGTCGCGAAGGCCGAGCCCGCCGCGGGGCAGGGCCGGCTCGGGCTCGCGCTGCGGCCGCTGCAGCCGATGGAGAAGCGCGAGGCGCACGTCGACGCCGGGCTGCTGGTCGAGGACGCTTCCGGTCCCGCGGCGCGCGCCGGCGTGCAGCCCGGCGACGTGCTGGTCACGATCAATGGAACTCCGGCGACGACGATCGAGCAGGTGCGCGGCGTCGTCGAGAAGGCGGGCAAGTCGGTCGCGCTGCTGATCCAGCGCGGCACGGAACGCATCTTCGTGCCGGTGCGGATCGGGTGACGATGGGCGCGGCCGCGCCGGCGGCGACGCGGCCGCGCCGAGGACGGGCCTAGCCGGCGCGCGCTTCGACGCGCAGGGCGTCGAAATCGTCGAGCGACGTGACCCCTGTGCGCAGTCCTCGCAGCGACGTGCCCCATCCGGCGACGACGAGCAGATCCGGCTCGCCGGCCAGCCCCCGGGGCACTCGCAACGCGTCGGGCGGGCGCCACGGGAAGAGGTCCGCCACGCACTGGCGCACGAGCGGCTCGCGGCGCGCGCCGTGCGCGCCTGCGTCGAGCACGAGCACGCCTTGCTCGCCCACGCACCGGTACAGCCGCGCGATCCAGCGCGAGTATCCGGCGTCGGTGCCGCCGGCGGGAACCGAGCCCGCGTAGACCAGCGAGAAGTCGAGCGGAAGCCCGAAGCGATCGGGGTCGGTGACCGCGAAGAGCGCGTTCACGCCGAGCTGCGAGGCCTGCCACGCGCACGCGTGCGGGTCGGGATCCGCGACCCAGACCTGCGACGGCGCGACGCGGTGCACGAGCGTGCGCGCCAGGCGCGCGTCGCCGGCGCACCAGACCAGGATGCGGTCGATCGAGTGATAGCCGCCGAGCACCCGCGCGACGACCCGCGCGAGCATCGCCTCCAGTCGCAGGCCGGACTCGACGTACTTCCGGAGCGCGCGTCCGGCGTGACCGCCGTGGCCGTGCGGCGTCGCGTCGCGAAGCGGGCGGTCGGCTGCGCCGATCTCGCTGTTGAACGCGCCGGGCTCGATGCCGTGCGCGTTCAGCAATTCGTCGAGCAGCCGGCGATCGTGGAAGTGGGGCACGGCCGCCAAGTTATCGGCGCGCGTCGAGTCGGTCAATTGTCTGGGCGGGTTAATCACTTCGCGCCCGGATAGCTCGAAGGGACTACGCCGTGAGCCCCTGCCGGTCCAGGGCGTCGAGCAGGGCCTGGTACATGGCCTCGGAGTCGACCGGCTTGGCGATGAAACCGTTCATTCCGGCCCGCACGCAACGCTCGCGATTCTCGGTGAAGACGTTCGCGCTCAAGGCGATGATCGGCACGCTCGCGCGCCCGGGCAGCGAGCGGATCGCGCGCGTCGCGGTCAGCCCGTCCATGACCGGCATCTGCACGTCCATGATGATCAGGTCGTAGGCGCGCGCGCCCGCCAGGGTGACCGCCTGCGAGCCGTTCTCCGCGAGGTCGACCGACAGGCCGGCGTCCTCGACGAGCCCGCGCGCGACCTGCTGGTTCGAGACGTCGTCCTCGACGAGCAGCACGCGCGCGCCCGAGTGTCCGGCCCTCAGCCGCGCCAGCGCCGACGGCCGCGCCGGCGCGTCTGCGGGCGCCGGCGCGCAGGCGTCCAGCCCGAAGCGTGCGGTGAAGACGAAGACGCTGCCCGCGCCGCGCGTGCTCTCGACGCGAAGCGAGCCGCCCATCGTCTGCGCGAGCCGCCGGCTGATCGCGAGCCCGAGCCCCGTGCCTCCGAAGCGTCGCGTCGTCGTCGTCTCCGCCTGCTCGAACGCGTTGAACAGGCGCGGCAGGACCTCCGGGGCGATGCCGATGCCGGTGTCCTTCACCTCGAACGCGGCCAGGACGGTCTCGGCCCCTTCCTCGAGGCAGGACACGCGCACCGACACCTGCCCGCGGTCCGTGAACTTGACGGCATTGCTCGCGAGGTTGAGCAGGATCTGGCCCACGCGCGCCGGGTCGCCGAGCAGCGATCGATTCAGCAGCGCGGGGTCGACCGACACCGTGAAATCCAGCCCCTTCTCGTGCGCGCGGTCGGTCACCAGCAGCTCGAGGTTCTCGATCACGCCGGAGATCCGGAACGGGATCCGCTCGAGCGTGAGCCGGTCGGCCTCGATGCGCGACATGTCGAGCACGTCCTCGATGATCGAGAGCAGGTTGCGCGACGCGAGCGTGACGCGTTCGAGCTGCTCGCGCTGCCGGGGGTCGTGCGCGCGCCGCAGCGCCAGCGCGGTCATGCCCATGATCGCGTTCATCGGCGTGCGCAGCTCGTGGCTCATGTTGCGCAGGAACGCGGTCTTGGCCCGGTTCGCCGCCTCGGCGACCTGCTTGGCCACCGAGAGCTCGGCGGTGCGCTCGTCGACCAGCGATTCCAGCCGCGTGCGGTACTGCTCGAGCTCGGCCTCGTCGCGCTTGCGCTGCGTGATCTCCACGCAGGTCCACAGCAGCTCGTCGGCGTCCGGCCGCAGGCGCGTGCCGGCGAGCTCGTACCAGCCGCGGCGCCCGTCCCGGTCGACGAACTCGACCTGTTCGCGCGACACGCCGCCGCCCCGGATCGCCGGCAGGGTCTTCTCGACGAACGCGCGGTACGCGGCCGCGTCGGGAAAGACGTCGACCGCCTTCACGCCGGCCAGGCCGTCGCGCGCGTGGCCGAGCATCGCCGCGAACGCGGCGTTCGCCCACGTGATCGTTCCGCCCGCCACTTTGGCGATGCCGATGAGGTGCGTGTCGACGATCGCCTCCTGCTCGCGCACGAGCTGCTCGATGCGACGCTGGTCGCGGACGCGCTCGGTCACGTCGTGCACGATCGACACCAGCAGCGCGCCGCCGCGCACCGACACCGGTGTCGAGTGCACCTCGACCGAACGGACCTCGCCGTTCGCGAGGCGGTGCGGAAAGACGAAGCGGCCGCGCTCGCCGCGTGCCGCCGCGTCGCGCTCGCCGGCGACCCGTTCCGGCGGCAGCTGGTTGATGTCCTGGATCGACATCGTCCGCAGCTGCTCGCGCGACCAGCCGTAGAACGCCTGCGCGGCGACGTTCGCGTCGAGGATGCGTCCGGTGTCCGGCGCGATCTGCAGGATCACCGCGTTGTTGCGTTCGATCAGCGCGCGAAACCTCGCCTCGCTGTCGCCGAGCTGGACGGCCGCGATCTCCCGGCGCGCCTCGGCGCGGGCCATCCGCCAGAAGACGGCGGCGAGCAGCGCCAGGATCAGCCCCGACGCGACGGCGGTGACCGCGAAGTCGCGCCGCCACTGCGCGAGGAAGTCGCTCTCGGCGATGCCGACCGCGATGAAGAACGGATAAGGGGCGACGACCCGGAAGCCGAGCAGCCGCCGCCGGCCGTCCACCGGCGACACGGTGTCCAGGGTGCCGCTCGCCGTCCCCGCGCGCAGCAGCCTCAGGCTCGGCAGGTCGGCCTGCGGGCGGCCGTCGGCCACCACGGGGCCGGGAAAGCGGACGAGCAGCGCGCCGTCGTCCAGCCGGCGCAGCGCGACCAGGCCCCAGCGCCCGAGCGAGATCCGGCCGAACTGTTCGTGCAGCGCCGCGACGTCGATCGCGGCGACGGCCGCGCCGAGGAACGAGCCGTCGCGATCGCGCACCGCCTTCACGACGAACATCGCCGGCTGGCCGGTCGAGCGGCTGATCATGACCTCCGTGAAGACGATCCCCTGCGCCGGGTCGCGCCGCAGCGACGCGAAATACGCGCGATCCGCGATGTTGATCCGGCGCTGGTCGTGCACGCTCGAGTGGATCAGATCGCCCTCGGCGTCGAAGACGCGCAGCGCGATCGCGGACGGGACCTCGATCACGTGCGAGGCCAGCCACCGCTCGACCGCCGGCCGGTGGCGCGCGGCGGTCGGCGCCCGCATCGCCCCGGGGTCGATCTCGTCGGCGATCAGCGCGGCGGTGCGTTCGGCCGACGCGAGTTCGTGCCTGACGCGGGCCTCGAGCAGCAATGTCAGGTTCGAGACGTCGGTGGCGGCGGACGCCTCGGCCGCGGCGCGCGAGGCGGCGATCTGGATCGCCACGAGCGCCACGAACAGCGACGCGGACAGCGCGAACACGAGCCCGTACGTTCGTGGCGGGCGCGTGCGATCCGGCGCCGGGTCGGCGGCACCGTCCACGCCCCGATCGCCGGGCGCGCGAACTCCCAGGCGCGCGGAGAGCGGGCCGAAGGCCGCTCGCCCGGCGGCGCGCAATCGCGCGGTGCTCGGCGGCTGCATGTCGTTCGGAATCGGTAGCCTCGATCGTAGGGCCGGTGGCGTCCACGCGAATTGACGATGCGCAATGTACGGACGGTCGGACACCCGTGGAGGCACGCTTTCCGAAAGACCGTGTGGCGCCTTGGCCGCGTCGGCCGCGTTTGGTAGTGTCCGGAGTGCCGGACGGGCCGCGGCCGGCCCCGATCCACCACGCCGCCGGAAGAACACCGTGAAACCCAGCCAATCCGAATTCGTCTCCGTCCGCGGGCTCGAGCTGCACTGCCGGACCTGGGGCAGCCCCGCCGCGCCCAAGCTCTTCCTGCTGCACGGCTCGCAGGACGTGTCCGCGTCGTGGCAGTTCACCGTCGACGCGTTCGAGCGCGACTGGCACGTGATCGCGCCCGACTGGCGCGGCAACGGGCTGTCCGCGTGGAGCGGCGCCGACGCCTACTGGTTCCCCGACTACCTGGGCGACCTCGACTTCCTGCTCGACCACTACAGCCCGGAGGTGCCGGTGCGCCTCGTCGGCCACAGCATGGGCGCGAACGTCGCGGCGCTGTACGCGGGCGCGCGCCCCGATCGCGTCGCGCGCTTCGTCAACGTCGACGGCTTCGGCGTGTCGGTGATGCGCGTGGACCCGCCGCCGCGCCGGTTCGGCAAGTGGCTCGCGCAACTGCGCGACGACACCTCGCAGCGGCCGTACGTGGACTTCGAGGAGTTCGCGGTGCGGATGCAGTCGGAGAACCCGCGCCTGACCGACGAGCGTGCACGCTTCCTCGTGCAGCACTGGGGCAAGCAGCAGGACGACGGCGTCGTGCGTCGTGCCGATCCCGCGCACAAGCGGATCAACCCGCTGCCGCTCGCGCCGGCCGAGGTGATCGAGTGCTGGCGCCAGACCCGGGCATCGGTGCTGTGGGTCCACGGCGCGCAGTCCGGCCTGATGCCTCGGCTGATGTCGATCCCCGGCGAGTTCGAGCAGCGCGCCGGCGCCTACCAGGACCTGCGCATCGAGGAGATCGACGACAGCGGACACAACGTGCACCACGACCAGCCGGAGCGGCTGGCGCAGGTCGTCGAACGGTTCATGGCGTGACCGCCGGGGCGCGCGCGGCGGGCGCCCGCGCCGCCGTGCGCGCGGGACGTCACGCCGGCGCAGACGATCACATCGACTTGCGCAGCGGGTGCAGGTCGGGGAAGTTGGCGTCGCGCTTTTCCTGCTTCGCGCGGAAGGCCTCCGCCATGTGCGCGCCCGAGAACATGCCGGTCTGCCAGGTGGCGATGTAGTCGAGCCCGTCGGCGACCGTGTGGTCGCGCGCGTAGTTGATCATCACCTTCGAGCCCGCGACCGCGAGGGGCGCCTTGCTCGCGATCTCGCGCGCGGTCTGCATCACGTGCGCGACGAGTGCCTCGTGGGTGTCGAAGACCTCGTTGACGAGCCCGATCTCGCGCGCCTTGTGCGCCGGCAGCTTGCGCCCGGTGTACGCCATCTCGCGCACCCAGCCCTCGGGAATCAGCTTGCACAGGCGCGGAAAGGTGCCGACGTCGGCGGTCATGCCGATGTTGATCTCCTGGATGCAGAAGTACGCGTCGGCGGTCGCGTAGCGGATGTCGCAGGCCGAGACGAGGTCGACGCCGCCGCCGATGCACGCGCCCTGGATCGCGGCGAGCACCGGCATGCGCGCCTGGTCCAGGCAGCTGAACGAGCCCTGCAGGTGGTGGATGTGGCGGCGGAACGACTCCATCGCGGTGTGGCGGTCGCCGGCGCCCGCGCCGGTGAGCGACTCGACGCCGTCGAAGACCTTCAGGTCCATTCCCGAGGAGAAGTGCTTGCCGGTCGAGGAGATCACGATGCAGCGGGCGCGCGCGTGGTCGTCGATGTCGCGGACGATCTGCGGCAGCTCGTTCCAGAACGCGCGGTTCATCGCGTTGAACGCTTCCGGGCGGTTCAGGCGGATGTGCGCGACGCCGCGGTCGATCTCGACGGCGAAACAGGTGGGGGCGGCGGTGCTCGAGGTGGACGTGGTCATGGGGGGCCTCGTGGTGGATGAGGCGATTCTCGCTCAGGCCGGGCCGGGATGCGATAAGATGACACGAAGTTCGTGTGACACGAGATTCGTGTCATCGGGTCACCGGCACTCGCCGCCGCGGAGGATCACATGAAGAACGTCACCATCACCCTCGACGAGGAGACCGCCGCCTGGGTGCGGCTGTACGCGGCGCGGCGCGAATCGAGCGTGTCGCGGGTCGTCGGCGAGCTCCTCGCCGAGAAGATGAGCGCGTCTCGCGAGTACGACGACTCCATGCGGCGGTTCCTCTCCAAGCCCGCCGTCGTGCTCACACGACGCGGCCAGCGCCTGCCGACCCGGGAGGAGGTCAATGACCGCCCCGGTCTTCGTTGATACCAACGTCTTCGTCTACGCCCGAGACGCCCGGGACGCGCCGAAGCAGCGCCGGGCGATGGCGTGGCTGGAATTCCTCTGGCGCGAGCAGGCCGGGCGCACCAGCGCGCAGGTGCTGTCGGAGTACTTCGTGACCGTCACCCGCAAGCTCGCGCAGCCGATGGAGCCCGACGCCGCGTGGGACGACGTGCGCGCACTCTTCGCCTGGCAGCCGCGGGCGATCGATCCCGAAGTGCTGACGTGCGGCGTCGAGGTCGCGCGTCGTTTCCGGCTGTCGTGGTGGGACAGTCTCGTGGTCGCGGCGGCCCAGCTGCAGTCGTGCCCGCTGCTGCTCAGCGAAGACCTCCAGGACGGTCTCGTGATCGGTGGGGTCACGGTGCGCAGCCCGTTCACGATCGGCGTCCACGAGGCGCCGGCGCCTTATCGCGCACGGCGCGTGGTCCGCGGCCGGGGGCCGCGCGAGGCCTCCTCGCCGGCCTGACGCCGCGCTCAGCGCTCGGCCGAGCGCCGAGCGTTGCGCCGCGCCGCGAGCGCCGTCGCTACCGCGGTGCCCCCGCCCGCTGCTCCCGCCAGATCAGGTAGAGCCCGCACGCGACCACGATCGCCGCGCCGCCCACCACCTCGGTGCCGGGCACGTCGCCGAAGATCAGGAACCCGACCAGCGTCATGTACAGGATCTGCTGGTACAGGAAGGGCGCGAGCGTGGCCGCCGACGCGAAGCGGTGGGCGTGCACGAGGCACAGGTGGCCGGCGCCGCCGGCGAGCCCCGTGAGCACGATCGCGACCCACTCCAGCGGCCGCTCCGGCATCTTCCACGACGCGAACGCGAACGGCGCGATCATCACCGTCGCGCCGGCCGCCGACAGCAGATTCGTCAGCGCGGGCGGGTCGGTCGCCGCGATGCGGCGCGTGACCAGGCTGAAGAGCGCGTAGATCGTCGCGTTGCCCACCGACAGCAGGATCGCCGGGTGGAACGCGTGCGTGCCGGGCCGCACGATCAGCAGCACGCCGACGAAGCCGGCGACCACCGCCGCCCAGCGCCCGGCGTCGAGGCGTTCGCCGAGGAACAGCGCCGAGATCACCGTGACCAGGATCGGCATCGAGAACATCACCGCGCTGGTCTCGGCGAGCTGCAGGTACTGCAGCGCGACGAAGTTCAGCCCCGTCATCGACAGCAGCATCGCGGCGCGCGCGAACTGCAGCCAGGGTTGACGGATCGCGCCGGGCGAGAGCTGCCCGGCGCGCGCCGTCGGCACCGCCATGAAGAGCAGGTGCCCCGCGAAGCGCAGCCACACGACCTCGAAGACCGGCAGCGAGCGCACCAGCCACTTCGCGCTGCCGTCGAGCACCGCGAAGCACAGGTACGCGAACGACACGATGCCGATGCCGATCAGGCGGTTGCGCGCGTTGTCGGGGAAGTGCACTTTGGGGCTGCCGGGGAAGGGCGAAATGATACGCGGGCACGCGTGCACTCCCGCGGCGCGGGCGCGGCCTCGCTTACATTCGGGAGATGTCCGCTCCCGTCGCCTCTCCGATGCGCGCGTCGCACGTCGTGCGGCTGCTGCTGCTGTCGTTCGTCTGGGGCGGCGCGTACCTGTTCATGCGCGCGGCGGTGCCGGCGTTCGGGCCCGCGCCGATGATCTTCCTGCGCATGGCGATGGGCTGCCTGCTCGTGCTGCTGCCGATCACGCTGTGGCGCTTCGGCACCGCGCCGCTGCGCGAGCACTGGCGCGCGCTGCTCGCCTACGGCGTCGGGTTCACCGCGATCCCGTTCATCGGGCTGGGCTGGGCCGCGCAGTCGATCTCCGCCGGCCTGCTCGCGGTGCTGCAGTCGGCGGCGCCGCTCTTCTCCGCGATCGTCGCGCACTTCTGGCTGCGCGAGCGGCTCACGCCCACGCGCACCGCCGGGCTCGTGATCGGTTTCGCGGGCGTGGCGCTGCTGGTGTGGGACAAGATCGGCGTGCGCGGCGACGCCCGCCTGGCCGTGCTGGTCACGCTCGCGGTGACCGCGCTGTGGGGCGTGTCGTCGAACTACGCGCGCAAGCTGCAGGCGATCGACCCGGTCGTGCTGGCCACCGGGAGCATCGGCAGCGGCGCGCTCGCGATCGCGCCGTTCGCGCTCGCGACGTGGCCCGAGACGCCCCCCGGCGCGCGCGCGTGGGCCGAGGTCACGTTCATGGGCATCGCGGCGTCGGGCGTCGGCTTCCTGCTGTACTTCGGGCTGATCAAGGCCGTGGGCGCGGTGCGTGCCACGTCGGTGAGCTTCCTCACGCCGATCGTCGCGATGGTGTCGGGCGCGCTCTACCTCGGCGAGCCGCTCACGCTGCGCATGTTCGCGGGCTGCGCGGTCGTCGTCGCGGGCACCGCGCTCACGCTCGGGCTGCTGCCGCGCGGGCGCGGCTGAGCCGCCGCGCGGGGTCCGCCCGCCGCCGCGCGCACGGGCCTGCCGGACGGAACCGGCGCCCGCGTCGGGCCGGGCCCGCCGGTTGCGGACGGCCCGTGCGAACGACTCGCCTCAGGGCGTGGCCTCGAACACGCGCCCGCCGAGCACCGTTCCGCGCACGCGGATGTCCTTGAGCGCGGCCGGGTCGCACTCGAGCGGGTCATCTGCGAGCACGGCGAAGTCCGCACGTTTGCCGGCCTCGATCGAGCCGATCTCGCCGTCCAGCCCGAGCGTCCAGGCGGCCCCCAGCGTGATCGCGGAAAGGGCGTCGGCCACGCCGATGCGCTCGTGCGCGCCCAGCACCCGGCCCGCGCCGCTCACCCGGTTCACCGCGCACCACGCGGTGAACAGCGGCGCGAGCGGCGTCACCGGGGCGTCGGAGTGGATCGCGAGCGGCACGCCGCACGCGAGCGCGGTCGCGCAGGCGTTCATCCGCTCGGCGCGCTCGGGCCCCACGGTCAGCGCGTAGTGCTGCTCGCCCCAGTAGTACGTGTGATTCGCGAAGAGGTTCACGCACATCCCGAGCGCCTTCATGCGGCGGAACTGGGCCGCGTCCGCGAGCTGGCAGTGCTGCAGCGTGAATCGGTGGTCCGGCACCGGGTGCGCGGCGAGCGCCGCGGCCATCTCGTCGAGCACGAGCTCGGTGGCCTGGTCGCCGTTGGTGTGCAGGTGCACGAGCACGCGGTTCGACAGCGCCTGCGCGAGCCCCTGGCGCAACTGCTCCGGCGCGGTGTACCACAGGCCGTTCGGCGAGCCGTCGTAGTAGCCGGGCCAGCGCAGGCGCGCCGAGAATCCCTGGATCGACCCGTCGATCACCATCTTCACGCGCCCCAGCCGCAGGCGGTCGGTGCTCGCGGCGCGCAGTTCGACGGCACGCGCGATCGTCTCGGGCACCGGCTCGCCGACCATCCGAAGGAACGGGACGATGCGCGCCGGATACGACGCCTCGCCGGTGGTGCGCAGCATCGTTTCGACCGTGGACGGCGTCAGCGTGTTCAGCAGGTCGGTCGCCGTGGTCACGCCCTTGCGCACGCACAGCTTGCCGAAGCGGTGGAGCGCGTCGGCGTCCGCGAGCGCTTCGCGGTCGAGGCCGCAGTGCTCGAGCAGCGGCCCCATCGCCTCCGGCCCCTTGAGCTCGCCCGCCGGCAGGCCGTCGTCGCCGAGCGCGATGCCGGGGTGGTCGATGCCGGTGCGCAGCCACCCGACGGCCGCGAGCGCCGCGCTGTTCACGCTCAGGATGTGCCCGCTCGCGTGCAGCACCACCACCGAGCGGTCGCGCGCGACGCGGTCGAGGTCGTGGCGGTCGATGCGGCGCGAAGCGAAGTAGATCGGGTCGAACCCCCACGCGAGCAGCGGCGACGCGGCGCCGGGCTGCGCGGCGTGCGCCTGCGCGAGCCGCCCGACCACGGCGTCCTTCGACGCGAGGCCGGGCCAGACGCGGCCGTCGGGGTCGGTACGGTCGTGGAAGCCGACGTACAGCATGCGCCAGAACGCGCCCTCCGAGACGTGGCTGTGCCCCTCGACGAAGCCCGGCACGAGCACGTCGTCGCGAAAGCGCTCGTCGACCACGTGCGGGCCCCAGCCCGCGATCTGTTCGAGCGTTCCCGCCCCGAGGATGCGGCCTTCGCGCACCGCGACGTGCGTGGCGACCGGGTTCGACCGGTTCATGGTCAGGATGCGACGGGCCCTGTAGACGGTGACGCTCATGTCGGAGTCCATGGAAAGAGTGCTTCAGCGGTGCGCGGCGATCCTGCCGGCGACCGCCCGTACCTTGCCCGGCGAAGCGCGCCAGATCGCGAAGATCGAGAACGCGCCGAGCGCGATCGACAGCCAGAAGGCGGGCGCGTAGCTGCCGGTGAGGTCGTGCACGACGCCCGTCACCCACGGGCCCGCGGCGCCGCCGCTGATCGCGCCGAGCATCAGCGTGCCGAAGATCGACCCGTAGTGCCGGCCCTCGAAGATTTCGGCCGGGATCGCGCCGACCACCGAGGTCATGCCGTAGCCGAGCAGCCCTTGCGCGACGACCATGAAACCCATCAGCGCCAGGCTCGGATGGTCCTTCAGCAGCAGCAGTGCCGCGTACGTGAGGCAGAAGCCGATCGCGCCGATCGCCCAGACGATCTCGCGCCCGACGCGGTCGGACAGCTGGCCGAGCGCGACCTGCCCCGGCACCCCGGCGAGACTCACCGCGCCGAGCGCCCACGCCGCATCGGTCGCGCTGAACCCGACCTCGATCAGGTACTTGGTCTGGTGCACCTGCACCGCGTACCAGACGAACAGGCCGCAGAAGTAGCCCGAGACCAGCCACCAGAAGCGCGCGGTGCGCAGCGCGCGCGCGAGCGTCCAGTCGACCGCGGCCCACGCCTCGTCGACGACGTTCGTGCGTCGCGCCCCCGGGGCGCCGGCCGCGGGTGCGGGGTCGCCGTCGGGCAGCAGTCCGAGCTCCTCGGGGCGGCGGCGCAGCAGCAGATTGAGCGGAACGAGCGCGACCGCGGTGACGATGCCCATCGTCCAGCACGCGGTGCGCCAGTCGGTGCGCTCGATGTACGCCTGCAACGCCGGGAAGATCAGGATCGAGCCCGCGCCCACGCCGGCGAACGCGATGCTCATCGCGAGGCCGCGCCGGCGCACGAACCACGCCGGCAGGAACAGCGACTGCCCCGTGTAGCCCAGGCACACGCTGCCGCCGCCGACGAGCACGCCCAGCGTCGCGTAGATGTGCCAGGGCTCGTGCGCGAGCGTGGCGAGCAGCAGGCCCGCGGCGGTGGCGGCGACGCCGAGCTCCATCACGACGCGCGGGCCGCGCGCGTCCATCAGCCGGCCCAGCGCGGGGGTGAGGATCGCGGAGACCATGAACCCGAACGAGAACGCGCCCGCGGTCACGCCGCGCTCCCAGCCGAACTCGGCGATGATCGGAGGAAACAGCAGGGAGAACGCGGTGCGCGCGTTCACGCCCACGGCCATCGTCGCGAACACGACCGCGACGACGACCCAGCCGTAGTAGAACGGCAGGCGACGAGCCCAGTTCGACAGCAATGCGATCTCCTCCCCGCTTCGGCGAGCGGTTTCAGGCGCCCAGTCTACGCAAGCTTTCGCGATTCGAGGCGGGCGGTTGCGGATCGTCAGTTACATGACGCGCCTGCCGGCCTACGATGGGCATTCGACTCGGGATCTGCCCGCATCCGATCATGGATTCCCGAAACGATGGGCCCGCAGCGCGCGATGCCGCGGCGCCGGCGCCCCCGACCTGGGATGCGTCGGTGGGGCTTCCGACGAACCGCTTCGTGCCGGGTTCCCGGCGCGTGTCGCGCTGCGGCTGTATTGCGCCTGCGGCAACTACGACGAGGTCGTGCGGCAGGTGCGGAGGCGGACGACGTCCTGTCGTCCGTGACACAGGGAGATCGCCATGAGAATGGGAATCGCGTCACTGCTCGCGGCTCTGTTCCTGGCAGGGGCCGCCTGGGCGCAGCCCGCCGGCACCTGGCTGCTGGTCGATCGCAAGGAGGTGATCAACGGGCCGAACGAGCGCGTGGCGCCGAACTGCAACTGGCGCGGCGACTCCGGCGACAAGGGCATGCGTCTGTACATCAGCTGCTACTCGTCGGTGAGCAGGGCCACCGTGGTGTCGAGTGCGGCGGTGTCGTGGGAGTTCCCGATCGGCTTCGAGCGCCTTCGCAGCGGAAGCTCGATCGCGCTGGCGGGCGTCGTCGACAACGCCAGCACGCCGAAGACCGGGCCCAGCGCGACGTGCAGCCTGGCCTGGAACTACAGCCTGCGGATCACGACGGGGGGACGGCCGAGCCGAGCGCGCGGCGCGCTGCGCGGGCACGCTGAACGTGCCCGGGCCCGGCCTGAGGCGCACCGGCGAACTCATCACGGAAGCGTCGCTCGTGCAGGCGCTCCGGATTCGGCTCCGGCACCGGGATTCAGCGCATCCTGATCTATCGCTGGACGCCGGACGGCGCGGCGCCGCCCCCGGCGAGCGCGCTCCGCGGCCGCGGTACCGGCGCCACCGGCCGCGCCGGCGCCGCCGCCGGCCGCGAGCGCGCGCTCTCTGCGCCCCGGACGGCGGCGATCTACAGCGGGCGTTACCTCGGCTGCTTCGCGGACCGTGCAGCGCGACCTGACCGGCCCGTCGATGCTGCAGCCGAATCCGCAGTCGTGCATCGGCACGTGCGCCTCGCAGGGATACAGGTACGCGTCGATGCAGGCGGGTCGATACTGCTTCTGCGGCAACACGTACGGCCGCTATGGGCCGAGCACGGCGTGCGGACCGTGTCCGGACACCCCGGGCGAGACCTGCGGCGGCCACTGGGCCAACGCGGTCTGGGAAGTCTCGGGTGCGATGAGCCCGCTGCCGCCGGCTCCGGGAGGGCGTCCGTGAGCAAGCGTGTGGTCCCGCTCGACGCCGGCCGGGGCGGCGTTCCGGAGTCCGGCTCGCCGGCCGGCCGCGACGAAGGCCTGTCTCGTCGTGACTACGAAGCGCGGCTCGAACTGCTGCACGTGGAACTGAACCGGCTCGCGCGCTGGGTCAGGCACGGCGGGCGGCGCGTGCTGGTGCTCTTCGAGGGCCGCGACACCGCGGGCAAGGGCGGCGTGATCAACGCGATCTCGCAGTGCCTGGACCCGCGCCAGTGCCGCGTCGTCGCGCTCGCCAAGCCCGACGAGACCGAGCGCACGCAGTGGTACTTCCAGCGCTACGTCGCGCACCTGCCGGCCGCGGGCGAGATCGTTCTGTTCGACCGCTCCTGGTACAACCGCGCCGGCGTCGAGCGCGTGATGGGGTTCTGCGACGACGACCAGTACGAGCGCTTCCTCGCGCAGGCGCCGGTCTTCGAGCGGCTGCTGGTCGACGACGGCATCCTGCTCTTCAAGTACTGGCTCACGGTCGACCAGGCCCGCCAGGAGGAGCGCTTCCGCGAGCGCCTCGACGATCCGCTGAAGCGCTGGAAGCTCTCGCCGATCGACCTGAAGGCGCGCGAGAAGTACCGCGAGTACGGTCGCGCGCGCGACGCGATGCTCGAGGCGACGCACAAGAAGCGCGCGCCGTGGACGCTGGTCGACTTCAACGACCAGCGGCGCGGGAGGCTCACGCTGATCCGTCACCTGCTCGACCGCGTTCCGGACGTCGACGTGCCCGACGCGCCGATCGAGTTCCCGCCGCTCGCGTCCAAGCCGGCGAAGGAGAAGTTCGGCGGGCCGCTGAAGCCGATCCGCTGCCCGACCACTAAACCGCCGCCGCGAGGGCACGGCGCGCCGCCCGTCCCGCGCCGGCGAGTGCACGCCGCGGCGGGCCGCGCGCGAATTCCGGAACCCCGGGCCGGGCCGCCTCGGCGGCTTTCGCTCGCGCGGCCCACGCCTTACGATCACCTCCTGGCGTGCCGCCGTCCGGCGGGGTACGGGTTCGAGGAGACCCAATGAGAGCGAAGGTCGCGGTCGTCGGCTACGGCCGCACACCGTACAGCCGCGTCAAGCCCGGCGAGCCGGTGCTGACGGTCGACGAGTACATCGCGTGGGCGGCCGAGCTCGCGCTCGAGCACGCCGGCATGAGCAAGTCCGACTTCGACGGGCAGGCGCTCGGCGTCGCGCACGCCGAGGCGAGCCACACGGTGAACTGGTCGGCGGCCACCGCCGAGAACCTGGGCATCAATCCGTCGACGCTGATCCGCGCCGACCAGGGCGGCGCGTCGGCCTCGGCGATGCTGATCCGCGCGGCCGCACTGATCGAGGCCGGTGTGGTCGAGCGCGCGCTGATCGTCGGCGCCGACACCCCGCTCACGATCCCGTCGATCGCGCCCGGCCTGCCGCTCTCGCCGGAGCGCACGCGCGGCGTCTTCTGGGACTTCCAGGGCCCGTTCGGCGTGATGGGCGCGAACGCGCAGTTCGCGCTGATCCAGGCGCGCTACGCGCACCAGTACGGCCTGGCCGCGGAGCAGCTCGGCAAGATCGCGGTGGCCACGCGCTACCACGCGTCGCTGAATCCGGCGGCGCTGTTCCGCAAGCCGATCACGGTCGACGAGTACGTGAACTCGAAGCCGCTGTCGGACCCGATCCGGCTGCTCGACTGCGTGCCGATCGTCAACGGCGGGCTCGCCTACGTCGTGACCCGGGCGGACAGTGCGCGCGCGATCACCGACCGGCCCGCGTACCTGCTCGGCTTCGGCGAGGCGAACAACTACGCTCACGGCTCGCGCACCCGGCCCGACGTCACCGTCACCGGCTTCGTGCAGGCCGCGCCGAAGGCGTTCGCGATGGCCGGCGTGCGCCCGGCCGACGTCGACGCGTTCGAGCCCTACGACGACTACCCGATCATCGTGCTGATGTCGCTCGAGGACTGGGGCTTCTGCGCCAAGGGCGAGGGCGGGCGCTTCGTCGACGAGCACGACCTGCGCTGCAGCGGCGACTTCCCGCTGTCGACCGACGGCGGGCAGCTCTCGGGCGGCCAGCCGGGCGGCGCGATCGGCGGCTTCATGCCGCTGATCGAGGCGGTGAGCCAGGTGCGCGGCGAGGCCGGCGGGCGCCAGGTGAAGGACGCGCGCATCGTCGCCTCGTGCGGCTTCGGCGGCATTCCCTACGGGCGACCGGGCCGCAGCTGCGTGTCGCTGATCTTCGGCAACGAGGGCTGAGCCATGGCCGAGACCCCGCTCCACAAGCCGCTTCCCGAGATCACCGACCAGACGCGCCCGTTCTGGGCCGCGGCGAAGGCGCGCCGCTTCGTGCTCCAGAAGTGCCCGAAGTGCGCGACGTTCAACTTCTATCCGAAGCCCTGGTGCGTCGAGTGCGGCGCGCGCGGTCTCGAGTGGGTCGACGCGCGGCCCGCGGGCACCGTGTACTCGGTCACCGTCTCGCGCACGATCGGCATGAACTACCCGGGCTGGTCGGCGGAGCTGCCGATCGTCATGTGCATGATCGACCTCGACGACGGCGCGCGCATGTACGGCCAGCTCACCGACTGCGCGCCCGCAGACGCGCGCATCGGCATGCGCGTGGCGGTGCACTTCGTCGACATCTCCGACGAGGCCGCGATCCCGAAGTTCCGCCCGCTCGCCTGAGCGCGGCCCGCACCGGAGCGCCGCGATGGTCGACGAGCGGGACGCGGACGACGCGCACCGGCTGCGCGTCGCGGCGATGCAGGGCGCGCGATTCGACTGGCGCGACCCGCTTCGCATCGACGAGCTGCTGTCGCCGGACGAGGTGCAGGTGCGCGACGCTGCCCAGCGCTTCGCGCAGGAGCGGCTGATGCCGCGCATCCTCGAGGCGAACCGGCACGAGACCTTCGACGTCGGCGTCATGAAGGAGATGGCCGATCTCGGCTTCCTGGGGGCGACGATCCCGGGCTACGGCTGCGCCGGCATCAGCTACGTCGCGTACGGGCTGATCGCGCGCGAGCTCGAGCGCGTCGACACCGCGTTCCGCTCCGCGATGGGCGTGCAGAGCACGCTCGCGATGATGCCGATCTACCTGTTCGGCAGCGAGGCGCAGCGCGAGAAGTACCTGCCCGCGATGGCGCGCGCCGAGCGGCTCGGTTGCTTCGGCCTGACCGAGCCGGACCACGGCTCCGACCCCGGGAGCATGGCTTCGCGCGCCCGCTCGGTCTCGGGCGGCTACGTGCTCAACGGCACCAAGACCTGGATCACCCACGCGCCGATCGCCGACGTCATGGTCGTGTGGGCGAAGGACGACGGCGGCGTGGTGCGCGGCTTCGTGCTCGAGCGCGGCATGCCGGGCCTGTCCACGCACAAGATCGAGGGCAAGTTCTCGGTGCGCGCGTCGCCCACCGGCCAGATCGCGATGCAGGACGTGTTCGTTCCCGAAGCGCAGCGCCTGCCGGGCGCTCAGGGGCTGGCCGCGCCGTTCGCGTGCCTGAACAACGCGCGCTTCGGCATCTGCTGGGGCTCGATGGGCGCGGCCGAGTTCTGCTGGCACGCGGCGCGCCGCTACGTGCTCGAGCGCAAGCAGTTCGGCCGGCCGCTCGCCGCGAACCAGCTCGTGCAGAAGAAGCTCGCCGACATGCAGACCGAGATCTCGCTGGGGCTGCTCGCGTGCCTGCACGTGAGCCGGCTGCGCGACGCCGGCCGCGCCACGCCCGAAGTGGTCTCACTGCTCAAGCGCAACTGCGCCGGCAAGGCGCTCGAGGTCGCGCGCGCGGCCCGCGACATGCACGGCGGCAACGGCATCGCCGACGAGTACCACGTGATCCGCCACCTGATGAACCTCGAGACCGTCAACACGCTCGAGGGCACGCACGACATCCACGCGCTGGTGCTCGGCCGGGCCCAGACCGGGATCTCGGCGTTCGGCGGATAGCGGCACGTGCCGACGCCGCCGCGTTCAGGGCGCGAACAGGCGATCGCCCGGCTGCTGTCGCCGCGCTCGATCGCGATCGCCGGTGCCTCCGCGGACTTCTCCAAGATCAACGGCCGGCCGCTCAAGCATCTTCTCGACAAGGGCTTCGCGGGACGGCTGCTGCCCGTCAACCCGAAGTACCGCGACATCGCGGGTGTCGCGTGCCACGCGTCGATCGACGCGCTGCCCGAGGCGCCGGACCTCGCCGTGGTCGCCGTGCCGGCGCGCGAGGTGCCGGCGTGCATCGAGGCGCTGGGGCGGCGCGGCGCGCGCGCCGCGGTCGTCTTCAGCTCGGGCTTCGGCGAGACCGGCGCCGCCGGGCGCGAGCTCGAGCAGCGCACGCTCGCGCTCGCGCGCGCCGCCGGGCTCGTGCTGTGCGGGCCGAACTGCCTGGGCTTCGTCAACGCGTTCGACAAGGTGTGGGCGACGTTCAGCCAGTACGCCGACGGCCCGCCCGCCGAGGGGCCGGTGGCGTTCGTCACGCAGTCCGGCGCGTTCGGCACCGCGATCGCCGCGCTGGCCCGCGCCCGCGGCCTGGGGCTGGGCTACTTCGTGAACACCGGCAACGAAGCCGATCTCGAATTCAGCGAGGTGATGTCGGCGGTGGTCGAGGATCCGCGCGTGCGCGTCGCGGCCGGCTACCTCGAGGGGCTGCGCGACGGCGTCGCGCTGGTGCGCCTGGCGCGCCGCTGCCACGCGCTGGGCAAGCCGCTGGTGCTCACCAAGGTCGGGCGCCGCGCGGCGGGCGCGCGCGCGGCCGCGTCGCACACCGGCGCGCTCGCGGTCGAGGACGCGGTCTTCGACGCGGTGATCCGCCAGTACGGCGTGCTTCGTGCCCGCAACGAAGAGCAGATGATCGACATGCTCGAGGCGCTCTCGGGCGAGCGCCGCGCGCGCGGCAACGGGCTGGGGATCGTCACGCAGTCCGGCGGCGCCGGCGTCATGATGGCCGATCGCGCCGAGGAGGTCGGCCTGGCGGTGCCGGTGCTCTCGGCGGCCACCCAGGCGCGCATCGCGCGGGTCATGCCGGCGTTCGGCGCGGCCGGCAATCCGGTCGACGTCACCGGGCAATTCCTCGCGACGCCGGAACTGCTGAGCGAGTCGGTGGTCGCGCTGCTCGACGACCCGGCGATCGACGCGGGCATCGTGTGGCTGCAGCTGATGGCCGCGCACGCGCAGCGGCTGGTGCGGCTGTTCGTCGAGATCCGCGGCCGCACGTCCAAGCCCTTCGTCGTCTGCTGGGTGGCCGCGCCGTCCGACGCGGTGAGCGCGCTGCGCGAGTCGGGCATCCCGGTGTTTCCCGCGGGCGAGCGCGCCGTCGAAGCGGTCGCGGCGCTGGCGGACTTCGAGCGCTCGACGCGGCTGCGCTTCGAGCCCGGCGACGGGGAACGCGCGCGCATCGACGGCGGTTCGGCGACCGAGAGCGGCGCTTCGAACGGGAGCGGCGCCTCGACCGCGCCCGGCGCCTCGGCCGGGCGCGGACACGCCCGCGCCGCGTCCCTCGAAGGCCTCGTGCCCACCGTCGACGCCGTCGCGATGCTGGCCGCCGCCGGCGTGCCGATGGCGCCGGTCGTGCTCGCGCGCGACGAGGACGCGGCGGTCACCGCGTGGCGCGGATTCGGCGGCCCGGTCGCACTGAAGATCGAGTCGCCGGACCTCACGCACAAGACCGACGTCGGCGGGGTGGCGCTCGGGATCGACGGCGAATCCGCGGTGCGCGGCGCGTATCGCGCGCTCGTTCGCGGCGTCGGGCAGGCCGCGCCCGCGGCCAGGATCGCGGGCGTGATCGTGCAGCCGATGGCCTGCGGCGCGGTCGAACTGGTGGTCGGCGCGCGCCGCGACCCCGCGTTCGGCGTCGTCGTGATGGTGGGCCTGGGCGGCGTGCTCGTCGAAGCGCTGCGCGACGTCGCGTTCGGCCACGCGCCGTTCTCGCCCGACGAGGCCGCGCGCATGCTCGGACGCCTGCGTGCCGGTGCGCTGCTCGACGGCGTGCGCGGCCGGCCCGGCACCGACCGCGCCGTGCTCGCACGGCTGCTCTCGCGCGTGTCGCACTGGGCGGCGGAGATGTCGCCGGTGCTCGAGGAGCTCGACCTGAACCCGGTGCTCGCCGGCCCCGACGGCGTGATCGGAGTCGATTGCGTGATGATCCTGACGAAAGGAACCTGAACGATGAATCGCCGACCGAAGGTCCGCCGCGCGCTCGCCCGACCGCTCGCGCTCGCCGCCGTGCTCGCCGCCGTGCTCGCCGCGGCTTCGCCGCCGTCGCTCGCCCAGGGCGCCTACCCGAACCGCGCGATCACTCTGATCGCGCCGTACAGCGTGGGCGGCGACGCCGACCTCGCGGCGCGCAACTTCGCGGCGTCCGCGCAGAAGGCGCTCGGCCAGGGCGTCCTCGTGCTGAACAAGGCGGGCGCGAGCGGCATCATCGGCTCGGCGCAGGCGATCGCCGCGCCCCCGGACGGCTACACGCTGCTGCTCGCGCGTCCCGGCTCGCAGTCGATCCTGCCGGCGATCGTACCGTCGAGCACGAAGTACAAGTGGGACGACTACACCTTCGTCGGCCTGCTCGAGCTCAATCCGTACGGCTGCATGGTCAGCGCGAAGTCGCCGTATCGAACCTTCGACGAGTTCGTGCGCGGCCTGCGCGAGCGCGGCAAGTCGATGAACTTCGGCACTGCGGGCCAGCTCACCACCAACGACATGGGGCCGCGCCAGCTCTTCGCGTCGCTCAAGCTCGGCGATCAGACGCCCACGCAGATCCCGTACAAGGGCACCGGCGAGGCGACCGCGTCGCTCGTGTCCGGCGAGACCGACTTCGCCTGCGGAAGCATCGGCACGTTCTTCGGGCTCATCAGGGCGGGCCAGCTGCGGGCGCTGATGGTGACGACTCCGGAGCGGCTCGCGGGGCTGCCCGACGTGCCGACCGCGCGCGAGGTGGGCTTCCCCGACATGGAGAAGATCATCGGCTGGAGCGGGATCTTCGCGCCGCCGAACCTGCCCGCCGACCTGCTCGCGCGGCTCACGCAGGCGCTCAAGGCGGTCGGCGAGGACCCGGCGTGGCGCCGCGCCACCGAGCAGTCGGGGTCGATCCCCTTCGTTCGCGGCCCGGCCGAGACGCGCGAGTTCGCGCGCGCCCAGTACCAGCTGTACCGCGCGCTCGGGGAGGCGCTGAACCTGATCGACAAGCCGTTGTAGAGTCCCGTCTTTCCCAGACCCTCCCGTGCGCCTCGACCGCGCGCGGGCACCGAAGGAGGCGCGCATGCGCGGCCGTGACGTTTTCATGAAGAGTCTCGTCGCTCACGGCGTCGAGCACGTGTTCGGCAACCCCGGCACCACCGAGAGCCCGCTGCTCGACGCGCTCGCCGACCATCCGTCGCTCTCCTACGTCGTGCACCTGCACGAGGGCGTCGCGGTCGGCGCGGCGAGCTACTACGCGCGCGTCACGGGGCGCACCGGCGTCGTGAGCCTGCACGTGGCGCCCGGCCTGGGCAACGGCATCGGCATGATCTACAACGCGCTGAAGGCGAACGCGCCGATGGTCGTCACCGCCGGCCAGCAGGACACGCGCATGCTGCGCCGCGAGCCGATCCTCAGCCACGACCTCGCGGCGATGGCCGCGCCGGTCACGAAGTGGAGCACGCAGGTCGAGCGCGCCAGCGAGATGGACGAGGTCATGCGGCGCGCGTTCAAGATCGCGAACGACCCGCCGTACGGGCCGGTGTTCGTGTCGCTGCCGATCGACGTGATGGAGCAGGAGACGACGAACGGCCCGATCGCGCCGGGGCGGCTGTACCGGGCGAGCGAGCCCGACCCGCGCGGCGTCGCCGACGCGGCGTCGCTGCTCGCCGCGGCGCGCGCGCCGGTCATCGTCGTCGGCGACGACGTCGGGCGCGCGGGGGCCACCGCCGAGCTGGTGCAGCTCGCCGAGCGCATCGGCGCGCCGGTCTGGTTCGAGGGCATCCGCGGCCACGTGTCGTTCCCCGGCGCGCACCCGCTCGCGCGCTCGGGCGTGCCCTTCGACGCCGCCGCGATCCGCAAGGTGCTCGCCGGCGCGGACCTCGTGCTGCTCGTGGGCGGCGCGTTCTTCGAGGAGGTCTGGTTCACCGCGGGGTCGCCTTTCCCGGACGGCGCGCGCGTGGTGCAGATCGAGTCGAGCGCACGCCCGCTCGCGTACAACCACGCGCCGGACGTCGGCCTCGTCGCCGAGCTCGGCGCGGCGCTGCACGCGCTCGACGCGCTGGTGGCGAGCGTCGCCGACGACGCGTGGCGTGCAGGGGCCGCCGAGCGCAACGCGCGGCTCGCCGCCGAGAAGGCCGCCGACCACGCGGCCTATCAGGCGCGGCTGAAGAAGGCGTGGGCGCGCGAGCCGATCTCGATGCCGCGCGTGATGGACGAGCTGCGCCGCGCCACGCCCGCCGGCGCGCTGGTCGTCGAGGAGTCGATCACCGCGAGCGTGGACTTCGGCGCCGCGTTCCCGTTCGAGTCGGCCGACCAGTACCTGGGCGCGCGCGGCGGCGGCATCGGCCAGGGCCTGGCGGGCGCGATCGGCGCGTCGGTCGGCCAGCCGGGCCGGCCGGTGCTGTGCGTGTCCGGCGACGGCTCGGCGATGTACTCGATCCAGGCGCTCTGGACCGCGGCGCACCACGCGCTGCCGATCGTGTTCGTGATCCTCGCCAATCGCGAGTACCGCGTGCTCAAGCACAACCTCGACACCTACCGCCAGCGCTTCGACGCGATGTCGACGAAGCCCTATCCGCAGATGGACCTGACCGGCCCGGCGCTCGGCTTCGTCGAGATGGCCACGGGCATGGGCGTGCCCGGGGTGCGCGTGACGAAGCCCGACGACGTCGGCGGCGCGGTGGCGCAGGCGTTCGCGGCGGGCGGGCCGAGGATCGTCGAGATCGCGATCGAGGGCAAGCGCTGACCGGTACGCGGGGCGGTGGCCGCGCGCCCACGCGGCGGCCGCCGGCTCGTCGCCGCTCAGCCGTAGCGCGCGATCTCGAACCCTTCGTCGTCCGCCGGCGCGACGAAACGGCTCGTGAACTGGTCGAACTCCGCGTCGCTCACCTGGTACGGATGCTCCCCGCTCGCATTGCGCGCGTGCATCCGCGCCTTGCAGACCTCGTCCGGCACGTCGAGGAAGTGGAGCACGTGCGGGGCGCCCGCGGCCTCGAAGACGGTGCGCGCCCAGGCGCGCGACGCGGGCGTGTTCGACGGGAAGTCCAGCACGACGGTGACGCCCGCGCGCAGCAGGTTCGCCACGTGCCCGGCCATCGCGGCGCGCAGCCGGGCGGTGCATCGCACGTAGTCGTCGAGCGTGTGGATCTCGCCGGGATACAGGCGCGGCATCCAGTCGTCCTCGCGGATCAGCACCGCGAGCAGCGAGTCCGCGAGGCGGGTCGCGAGCGTGGACTTGCCAGCGGCGATCTTGCCGCACAGCAGGTGCAGCACGCCGGGGCCCGGCACGGGACGGGGTGTTTCGGGCGAAGCCTGGTGCATGTCGTTCTCCGTCGAAGGGTGCGGCGGGAACGAAAAACCCGCCACTGGGGCGGGTTGCGTCGGGATCGATGTGCGCGCGCTAACCCGCCGGGGGTGGTGGCGTGCGAATGATCGAGGTCGCGAGAGCGTGTTTCACGAGGGCGATGTTGGCAGAACGGCCGTGGCGACGCAATCGGTCCCGGCGTCCGGCACGCCGGGCGGGTGGCCGCCGCCGCGTGTCGTGCGATCATCGCCGCTGAAGAACCCGATGGAGACAACGATGGCTTTCCCCAGAATCTGCGCGGCGTTCGTCGCCGCGCTCGCCGCGGTCGTCACCGCGCCGGCGCACGCCCAGTTCCCCTCGCGCGCGATCACCATCATCGTGCCCGCCACGCCCGGCGGCATCCTCGACCAGTCGAGCCGGCTGATCGCGTCCGAGCTCACGAAGCTCGTCGGCCAGCCGGTCGTCGTCGAGAACAAGGCGGGGGCGGGCCAGATCATCGGCATCCAGGCGCTCGCGCGCGCCGAGCCCGACGGGCACACGCTGGCGATGGGCAGCATCGGGCCGAACGCGGCGAACTACGCGATCTACCCGAAGCTTCCCTACGCGCCCGGCGACTTCGCCGCCGTCGCGCACGTGGTGTCGATGCCGAACGTGCTGCTGGTGAACCCGTCGGTGCCGGCGCAGACCGTCGCCGAGCTCGTCGCGCTCGCGAAAGCCAAACCGGGCGCGCTCGTGCTCGCGTCGTCGGGCACCGCGACCTCGGGCCACCTCGCCGCCGAGATGCTGAAGATGCGCGCGGGCATCGACCTCACCCACGTGCCGTACAAGGGCGCGACGCCCGCGCTCACCGACCTCGTCGGCGGGCAGGTGCACGTCATGGTCGACAACATGATCACGGCGCTGCCGCTGGTGCGCGCCGGCAAGCTGCGCGCGCTCGCGGTCACGAGCGCGCAGCGCGTGCCCGAGATGCCCGACGTGCCGACGGTCGCGGAGTCGGGTTACCCCGGCTACGAGGTCGCGGTCTGGGTCGGGCTGGTCGCGCCGGCGAAGACGCCGCCGGCCAGCATCGAGCGGCTGCACGCCGACATCGCCAAGGTGCTCGCGATGCCCGCGGTGAAGAAGCGCATCGCCGACATGGGCGGCGTCACCTGGGAGATGACGCCGGCCCAGTTCGGCGCGTTCATCCGCGCCGAGACCGAGAAGTGGGGCGCGGTCGTGCGCCAGGCAGGCATTCGCGCGGAGTGACGCCGGGCGGGGGCGGCCCGGCCCGGGCGGGTACCGGCCGGGCGGGCGGCGCCTTCAGCGTGCCGCGGCCGCCGGCTTGCGCCAGTCGCGGAAGACGTCGAGGTCGAAGCCGTCCGGGTAGTTCAGCAGGCCGGGCGCGAAGCCCTTCTTGTCGGTCTCGCCGTACTGCCAGATGATCTTCTTCGTCTGGCGGTCGATGACGACGACGCGGTCGCGCAGGTCGTCGGCGACGATGACGTCGCCGGTGTCGGGCAGCTCGCGCGCGAGCGACGGGTGGTCGAGCATCGCCTCGCCCTCCTTGACGGCGTACTCCCAGGTGATCTTCTTCGTGGCCGGATCGAAGATCACGACGCGCCCGGGCTTGGAGAAGTCCGCGACGATCACCTGCCTGCCGTCCACCGTCGGGAACGCGTCCGACGGATAGCGCACGTTCGGCGCCTGCACGCTCCACAGCACCTTGCCCTCGCGGGTGATGCGCGAGATCCACGAGCCGCTGATCTCGCTGACCAGCAGGTCGCCGTTGGCCATCGGCGTGACGCCGTTCGGCCACGCGAGCTCGTGCGGCGGGTTGTGGCGGCACTTGCCGGGCTGGCCCCACTGCGTGACGACCTTGTTCGTGTTCGGGTCGACGATCAGGATGCGGCAGTTGCGGATGTCGGCGGTGACGAACATGCCGTCGGCGAGCAGGTGCGCGTCGTCCGGGTAGTTCAGGTGGCCGTCCTTGTGCCCGCGCGTGTTCGGCACGCCGTACGTCCACGTCAGCGCGCGCTGCTCGTAGTCGACGATGTGCACGTCGTAGTTGTCCTCCTCGCTCACCGCCAGGCGCTTGCCGTCGGCGGAGAAGTTGACGTCCTCGTTGCCCCGGTACACCGTCAGTTCGGGCGACGGGAACTCCCACACGATGCGCTTGTCAGGCGTGACCTCGATCAGGCGGTTGTTGCGACGGTCGGCGATCACGATCGGGTAGGGCAGCGGCTTGCCCCACGACGGCACCGGCTTGTCGCGATGGCCGGTCACCGGCGGGATCGGCGGCAGCGTGACGCCGCTGGAGACGATGCCCGCGCCGGTCATCTCGGCGGTGACCGGCACCGGGGTGCCGGCCGGCCGGGGCCGGGCGGCTTCGCGGGCGCTGCCGGTGCCGGAGGCCACCGTCGCGCAGAGCAGCACGAGGCCGAGCGCCGCCGTGCGGGACAGCGCGACGGCGGTGGCGGGGGCGCGGCGGATCGGGCCGGTGGTCATGGCTTGCCTCGGGGACGAGTGGAGGGAAACCGTACATTCATAGCACCCGATTCGAGCGTCGCGCCATGACGTGACTCAATGCGCTGACCGAAGCGTTGCGGGAAGGTAAGATCCCTCGATCGAAGTAGGAATTCGCCGAACCGTCCCCGCCGCGGGACGCCGCTCCCGGTGCGCGCCGCGCCCGATTCGACCCCTCTTCGCCGATGACCCCGGTACCGCACCGCGTCGAGCAGCTGATCAGCCGGGTGACGCTCTGGCTGCTGGTGCTGTTCAGCGGCGTCGCGATCCTCGCGCTCCTGCTGCTGATCCCGCACGGCGGCGCCGTGACGAACGCGCTCAGGCTGGTGACGCCCGCCTCGATCATCGCCGCCTGCGGCGTCGCGTTCGTGCTCGCGCGCCGCGGGCGCGCCAGGCTCGGCGCGATCATCGCGATCGCGACCGCGTTCGTGATGATGGTGGCCTACGTGGTCGGCGGGCGCTTCGGCCTGCACAGCTACACGGTCTCGGTGTTCGCGGTGCTGATCATCGCGACGTCGCTGCTGGTGTCGCCGGCGGCGGGGGTCGGGGCGAGCGTGGTCGCGCTGGTGACGTCCTTCGCGCTGTACGCGGTCGAGCGCGCCGGCCTGATGACCGACGCGGCCGCGGTCGCCGCGATCCCGCTCATCAACATCCTGGTCGTGTATTGCATCCTCTTCGGCGCGACCGGCGCGATGCTCTACGTGTTCGCCCGCGCGTTCAACACGACGCTGGGCGCCGCGGCCGAGCAGGAGGCCCGGCTGCGGACGCTGATCGAGATGTCGCCGGTCGGCTACGTGATGCACCGGGACGACCGCGTGCTGATGATGAACCGCGTCGCGGCGGAGCCCTTCGGGGGCGCTTCGAGGCGCGTGGGCGCCGGGGACGACATCTACGATTTCGTTCCGGCCGACCAGCACGGATACGCGCGCGAGCGGATGGCCGCCGCGCGCGCGGCCGGCGCGGGCGTCGTCGTGCCGGCCGAGTACCGCATTCCCGACGGGCAGGGGCGCGAGCGCACCGTCGAGACGCTGACCGCGACGGTCGTGCTCGCCGACGGACCGGCGCTGCTGACCGTGATCCGGGACGTCACCCGCGAACGGGAGGCGCGCGAGGTGCTCGCCAGCGCGAAGGCGCAGGCCGAGACCGCGAGCCGTGCGAAGTCGCAGTTCCTCGCGAACATGAGCCACGAGATCCGCACGCCGATGAACGCGGTGATCGGGCTCTCGGAGCTGCTGCTCGCGTCGCCGCTGTCGGCCGAGCAGCAGCGCCGCGCGAGCGGCATCCGGAGCTCGGCGCAGGCGCTGCTGCGCGTGATCAACGACATCCTCGACGTGTCCCGCATCGAGGCCGGGCGCATGGAGCTCATCGAGGCGCGCTTCGAGCCGCGCCGGCTCGTCGAGCAGGTTCGCGACCTGCTCTCGCCGCTCGCCGCGGAGAAGTCGCTCGCGCTCGTGCTCGACGTCGGCGCCGGCGTCCCGGTGTCGGCGCTGGCCGACGAGGGGCGCCTGCGCCAGATCCTGGTGAACCTCACCGCGAACGCGATCAAGTTCACCGAGCGCGGGAGCGTTCGCGTGTCGGTGGACGCGAACGAGACGGCCGCCGGCGATGCGCGGCTCCGCTTCCGGGTCGCCGACACCGGGATCGGCATGACCGGCGAGCAGCTGGGCGCGCTGTTCGCGCCCTTCGTTCAGCTCGACGCGTCGAGCACGCGGCGACACGGCGGCACCGGGCTGGGGCTGTACATCGCGCACCAGTTCGCGCAGCTGATGGGCGGGACCCTGCGCGCGTCGAGCGCCCCGGGGGCGGGCTCGACGTTCGAGCTCGACCTTCCGCTGCGCGAAGGTTCGCCGGTGCCGGTCGCGGCCGCGCCGGGGAACGCGCGGCTCGTGCCGGCCGCGGTCGCGGGCGGACCCGGTTCGGGTGTCGGCACGGCGCCGGCGGCGGTCTCCGCTCCCGTCGCCCCGTCCGCGCGCGAGGCCGTCGACCGCGGACGATCCGTCGGCGCGCTCGACGTCCTCGTCGTCGAGGACAACGGCGTCAACCAGGAAGTGGCCCGCGGCATGCTCGAGGAGGCCGGCCACCGGGTGGTCGTCGCCGACGACGGCGCACAGGCGCTGAGCCAGTGCGAGTCGCGGCACTTCGACTGCGTGCTGATGGACTGCCAGATGCCGGTCATGGACGGCTTCGAGGCGACGCGCCGGATCCGTCAGCGCGAGCGTGAGTCCGGTGCGCGGCGAATGCGGATCGTCGCGCTCACCGCCAACGCGATGGCCGGCGATCGCGAGCGCTGCCTGCAGGCGGGCATGGACGACTTCCTCGGCAAGCCCTTCGATACCGCGGCGCTGCTGGCGGTCGTGTCGGCGCGTGCGCCCGCCGGCGAGCCCGGCGAGGCCGGCTCCCTCGAGTTCGATCCCGTCGGGCTGGACGCGCTCGCCCGGATCGAGCGCTCCAAGCCCGGATTCATCGCCGGCCTCGTCGATCAGTACCTCGAGAGCGCGCTGCAACTGATCGCGCAGGTCGTCGCCGCGGCGCCCGCGAACGCCCGGGACGCCGAGCGGGCGGCGCACTCGCTGAAGTCGTCGAGCGCCCGCGTCGGTGCGGCCGAGCTCTCCGGGATCGCCGCACGGGCGCAGGCGAGCCTGCGCGACGGCGAGTTCGACGAGGCGCACCGGCTGGCGGCCGACATGCTCGGCGCGCTCGAGCGCACGCGGGCGCGCCTGGTCGCGCACGCGCGAGCCCTCGGCGCCGGCGGCTGACGCCCGCCCGGCGGCGGGTGCCGGCAACCGGTCGGGCCGCCGCTGACGCGGGGCGCGCGAGGTGGGAAGCTTCGCGGCGAATCGCGGCGCGTCCCGGCCGCTCCCGTCTTCGCGCGCATGCGTCATCAGGGCCGCATCACCCACTGGAACGACGAGCAGGGCTTCGGGTTCATCCTCCCGCACGCGGGCGGCGAATCGGTGTTCCTGCACGCCAAGGCCTTCCCGCGCCGGGCGCCGCGCCCGCGCGGCCAGGAGATCGTCACCTACGAGCTGGTGTCCGACGCGCGCGGACGGCCCCGCGCGGCGAGGGTCGCGTACTCCGTTCCGCGCGGCCAGCGCACGGCCCCGCCGGCGGACGTCTCGATGGGATACCGCGGCGCGCTCGCGTACGCGGGCGCCGTCGCCGTCGCCCTGGTCGCGGGCCGGCTGCCGGCCGCCGCGGCGGTGCTGGTCGTGCTCGCGAGCGTCGCCGCGTACGCGTGCTACGCGATCGACAAGTCGGCGTCGGTCGGCGACGGCTGGCGCATTCGCGAGCGCACGCTGCACGCGCTGGCGCTCGCGGGCGGCTGGCCGGGCGCGCTGCTCGCGCAGAAGCGGCTGCGACACAAGGTCCGGAAGGCCTCGTTCCAGGCCGCGTTCCGGGTCACCGTGGGGCTGAACTGCGCGGCGATGCTCGCGTGGGCCGCGGGGCTCGACGACGCGGCGGCGCGGCTGCTGGCGGGGCTGCTGCGCTGATCCGCGCGTGAGCGGCGCGTCAGGCGCCGTCGGGGCCCGAGGGTGCGTCCCGCACCTCCGGACGCGCGATCCACAGCTGCACCAGCGTCAGCCCGACCGCGAGCACCGGCGGCCCGATGAAGATGCCGATGAAGCCGAACGCGACGATGCCGCCGAACACGCCGAACACGATCAGCAGCATCGGCAGGCTGCTGCGCCGGCTGATGAGGTAGGGCTTGAGGAAGTTGTCGATGCTGCTGACCGCCAGCAGGCCCCACAGCACCATGAAGACCGCCCAGCCGATCGACCCCTGCTGGAACAGCCAGAGTGCCGCGCCGCCCCACACCAGCGGCGGGCCGATCGGCACCATCGACAGGAAGAACGTCGCGGTGGCGAGCAGCAGCACGCCGGGAACGCCCGCGACGAGGAATCCGACCGCCGCGACGAGCGCCTGGCCGGCGGCGGTGCCGAACATGCCCTGGACCACGCCCGCGACGGTGTTGTCGACGGTATCGAGGATGTCGTCGCCCAGCCGCCCGGCGAGGCGCGCGAGGATGCGCCGCGTCGTCTCGACCAGCGCCTCGCCGTCGCGGTAGAAGAAGAAGCCGACGAACGCGGCCAGCACGAGCTGCAGCACGCCCTGGGCGGCGGCCTTGCCGGCGCCGACGACGAAGGCGCGCCCCGGCTCGAGGAGGCCGCCGAGCAGCTTCATCGCCTCCTCGCGGCTCGCCATCAGGCGGTGCCAGTACTCGTCGATCGCGTCGCCGACGATCGGCATCGACTTCAGCCAGGCGGGCAGCGCCGGCGGGCCCGCCTCGAGCATCGACTGGACGCTGTCGACGAGCGTGCCGACGTACTGCGCGAGGCTCGCCGCGAGCAGCGTCGACGGGCCGATCACGAGCAGCACGAGCAGCGCCGTCATCGCGAAGGCGGCGAGCGTGCGCCGTCCGCCCAGCGCCCTGCGCACGCTCAGGGCCAGCGGCCAGCTCGCGTTGCACGCGACCGCCGCGAACAGGATCGCCGGCACGAACGGCGCGAGCACCAGCAGGCAGCCGACGACGACGCCGGCGACCGCCGCGAGGCGGGCGATGAACTGCGTGCGCGAATCCATGTCGAGCGCGACCTCCCTGGACGGATTGTGCGCCGACGCGAACGCGACCGGGGCGCGACGGGCCCGCCGGCGGCCCGCTCGCGGCCGGGCGGCACTAGAACTCGACGTCCGGTCCTCGCCAGTCGTCGCTTCGCGGCCGCGCGCGGGCCAGGGCCGCGCGCGCGTCGATCCAGCCTTCGCAGGCGTTGCGTCCGGGCCGGCGGCGCGCGAGGTTCAGCACCGCCTTGCACCTCGCGTAGACGGCGAAGAAACGCAGCACGCGCGCACGCTCGCGCTCGTCCACGGGCGTCGCGCTGCACACGAGCTTGTCGTCGATCATCCCGCGGTCGCGCAGCGTGACGGCGCCCCACGCGCGAACCTGCAGCCGGGTGCCGAGCGCCAGGCGCGGCCCGAGCACCAGCGCGTCGAGCAGGTCGCCCTCCAGTCCCAGCCGGGCCGGCACCGACCCGTAGTTGAACGGGCAGGGCAGCGGCGAGACGAAGTCGATCCGGCCGTTCGATCCGCGCTTCAGGAAGCTGAAGCGCGGCACCTCGATCACGACGTCGAGCCAGGGGGCGTCTGCGCCGCCGGCCGGGTCGTTCAACGGAGTCGAAAGTCCGAAGATCATGAGAATGCAAGCGTCGTGGTGCGGGCGCCACCCCGGCGCCGTCCGGGACTCGCGGCTGCTACGATGTTCCCTGCGAGGTTGCGCCGCAGACGCGGTGCGCGGTCGTGGGCGGCGCCTTCCCGGGCTTCGATGTCGCGAAGGAGGTGCAGCATGTCGTCACGACGTACATTCATTGCCGTCGCCGCCAGGCGCCGGGCGCGGATACTGCCGATCGCGGCCTTGATCGCCGCGGTCGCCGCGCAGGTCGCGGCCCAGGAACTGCCGGCATTCCGTAAGGGCCAATGGCAGTTCGAGCGCACGATCGACGACGGTTCCGGTGCGCCGCAGAAGGTCTCGCTCAGGAAGTGCACGAACCCGAGTGACGACATGAAGCGGCAGAACGCGATGCTGTCGAGCTCGGGGTGCAAGGTCACGCCCGCAGTGCGCAGCGGGGCCACGTACTCGTACTCGGCGCAGTGCCGGCTCCAGGGCGTGAGCGTCGACTCCAGGAGTGTGCTGACCGCCGAAGGCGACGGCGCGTACCGACTCGTCGTCGATTCGCTCGAGGACGGCCGCAAGAAGCGCGAAGTGCTCGTGGCCCGTCGCGTCGGGGACTGCTGATCCGCGTGCATCGCGCGTGATCCGGTCGTCAGTCGCGCGGCGGGCCGGCCGGTGCCAGCCACCACAGCAGGACCGACAGCGCGATGCCCGCGAGCGACAGCGGCAGCAACAGGCGCCAGCCTCGGTTGGCCGCGCGCAGCACCTTGGCGTCCGTGACCCACACGGTCTCGCACGCACCGTTGCCCCGATCGGTGCGCACGACGCTGGTGCCGCGCCGGAACTCGCGCCCCGCGTTGTGCGAGTACTCGGCCAGGAACCCGCCCACGGCGACCTGGTCGCCCGGGCGCACGCCGCGCAGCAGTTTCGCGAGGCGCGGGTCGGACGCGAGCAGGTGATTGTTCGACAGCGCGTCCGGGTCGAATCGACGCCAGGTCTCGTCGGAGTCGGTGCCGACGTTGCAGGTGAAGACCTCGCTCCAGTACCGCAGTGCGCGGTACGCGTCGTCGCGCAGGTTGCGTCCCCAGATCACGCACAGGTCGGCGACGTTCAGGTGGTCGTTCCAGTCCTTGCGGTGGAGCACGTCCCACCACGCGGACGTGTCGTGGCGGCTGACGACGAGGCCGCGAATCTCGTAGCGGTACAGAGGCTGCACCGTGTACGTGACGTCGCCGGCGCGAACGTCGAACGGCCGGGCGTCGACGCGGGTCTGCACCGGCTCGTCCAGCAGCGGGGCGAGCACCTGCGAGCGATCGGGCAGCCGGTCGCGCTGCCACAGCGACAGCGCCATCGCGAACAGGCTGGCCGCGAGCACGGCGCCTGGCAGTTGTCGGAGCATGGTGCCGGTGGGGTGGGTGGCCTCGCGCCGATGCTAGGCGCTCGCGCGGATCGCCGCCCCGCGCGAGCCGCCGGCCGTGCGGATCCGGCGGTCGTGCGGCGCCGGTTCGTCGCGTCGCGCCGACCGGTGCGCGTGCCGCGGGGCGCGCGCTCGTGCCCGCGCAGAGCAGCAGGAAGCGGCACGACGGCGACCCGCGCCGGTGCGCACGGGGGTTCGCGGCGGCCGCGCGAACCGGTACGCTCGCCGCATGCGAGGACGAACGCTGGTGGTTGCGATGTGCGTGGGCCAGGTCGGCAACCTGCTGCCGCACGTGGTGGTGCCGGCGGTGATGGTGCGCCACCTGATCCCGGCGTGGGGGCTGACGAACGCGCAGGCCGGCCTGATGGCGAGCGCCTACGCGGCCGGCTACATGCTCGCGGTGCCGGTGCTGGCCTCGCTGACCGACCGCCTCGACGCGCGCGGCATCCTGCTCGCGGGCTCGCTCGCGAGCGCGGCGGCCACGCTCGCGTTCGGCGCGTTCGTCGACTCGTATGCGGCGGCGGTCGTGGTCTGGGGGCTGGCCGGCATCGGCTTCGCGGGCGCGTACATGCCGGGACTCAAGGCGCTGACCGACCGCCTCGAGCCCGGCGACGTCTCGCGCAGCGTCACGCTGTACACGTCGAGCTACTCGCTGGGCGTGGGGCTCTCGTTCCTCGTCGCGCAGCTCGTCGCCGACGCGATCGGCTGGCGCTGGGCGTTCTTCGCGACCGGACTCGGCCCGCTGCTGATGGTGGGCGCCGCGCTGTCGACGAAACCGGTGGCGCCGGCCGCGCCGAGCGGGCGCCTGCTCGACTTCCGCCCGGTCTTCGCGAACCGTCCCGCGATGGGCTACATCCTCGGATACGGCGCGCACTGCTTCGAGCTGTACGGGATGCGCACCTGGATCGTCGCGTTCTGGGGCTACGTCGCGGCGCGCGACCCGAGCGCCTCCGTGCTGCTCGATCCGGTGACCGTCAGCGTCGTCGTCTCGGTGCTCGCGATGCCGGCGAGCATCCTCGGCAACGAGCTCGCGATCCGCCACGGGCGCCACCGCACGCTCGCGACGATCCAGGTGCTGTCGGCCGCCGTGGCGCTGGCGATCGGCGCGCTCGCGGCCGCGCCCGCGCCGCTGCTCGCGCTGCTGGTGCTGGTGTACGCGATCACGGTGCCGGCCGACTCCGGCGCGCTCACGTCCGGCATGAGCGCGGCGGCCGCGCCCGGCGCGCGCGGCGTGACGATGGCGCTGCACTCCACCGTGGGCTTCGGGCTCTCGGCGCTCGCCGGCTGGATGGTGGGCGTCGCGCTCGACGCCTGGGGCGGCGCGAACAGCGCGTCGGGCTGGTTCGCCGGCTTCGCGGTGCTCGCCGCCGGCGTGTCGTGCGGGCCGCTGGCGCTGTGGTGGTCTCGCGCCCCGCGGGCGTCGTCAGCGCGGAACGAAGAACGTTGACTTCTCGCGCACGGCCACGCGGGTGTCGTCGAGCGCCTCGACCGTGAACTCGATGCGGTTCGGGCCGGGCTTGCCCACGCCCTGCAGCGCGCGAACCCGAACCGGCACCAGGCGGTGCTCGCCGCGCTCGACGTCGACGAACGCGTTCGAGACCACGGCGATCGACTCGAGGCCGGTGACGCCGATGCGCAGCCGGCGCGCGCGCTCGGACGTGTTCATCACCTGCAGACGGTAGACGTTCTCGGTCATGCCGTCCTCGACTTCGCGGCCGAGCACGCCGCGGTCGCGGATCACGTCGACCTTCAGCGGCGTGCGCAGCGCCATGTGCGCGACGAGCCCCGTCGTCACCGCGGCGAGCACGGCGGCGTAGACGAGCACGCGCGGGCGCAGCGCCTGGCGCAGGAGCGCCGAGCGCGAGAGCCGCTCGCGCACGCCGCGCTCGGTGTCGTACCGGATCAGCCCGCGCGCGTAGCCCATGCGGTCCATGATCTTGTCGCACGCGTCCACGCACGCCGCGCAGCCGATGCACTCGTTCTGAAGCCCCTTGCGGATGTCGATCCCGGTGGGGCAGACCTCGACGCACACGCCGCAGTCGACGCAGTCGCCCAGCCCGAGCGCGCGCGGGTCGGCCTTGCGCGAGCGCGAGCCGCGCGGATCTCCGCGCCCGCCGTCGTAGGTGATCACGAGCGTGTCGCGGTCGATCATCGCGCTCTGGAAGCGCGCGTACGGGCACATGTACTTGCAGACCTGCTCGCGCATGAAGCCCGCGTTGCCGTACGTGGCGAAGGCGTAGAACAGGACCCAGAACGCCTCCCAGCCGCCGGCGTCGAGCGAGCCGATCGACGCCAGCAGCGGGCGCATGCCCGAGAAGTACCCGACGAAAGTGACGCCGGTCCACAGCGCGACCGCGAGCCAGAGCCCGTGCTTGGCGGCGCGCAGCCCGAGCTTGCGCGCCGACATCGGCGCACGGTCGAGCCGGATGCGCTGCGCACGGTCGCCCTCGACGCGCATCTCGATCCACATGAAGATCTCGGTGTACACCGTCTGCGGGCACGCGTAGCCGCACCACAGCCGCCCGGCGACCGCGGTGAACAGGAACAGCGACATCGCCGCGATCACGAGCAGCCCGGTCAGGTAGACGAAGTCCTGCGGGTACAGCACGGTGCCGAACAGGAAGAACTGCCGCTGCGTCAGGTCGAACAGCACCGCGGGCCGCCCGTTCCAGGTCAGCCACGGCAGCCCGTAGAAGACCAGCTGCGTGATCCACACCATCGACCAGCGCCACGCGGCGAACTTGCCCGTGACCGCGCGCGGGTGGATCTTCTGGCGGACCTCGAAGAGCTCGGCGTCGGCGTCGCCGGCGGCGGCCGCGGCCGCGATCGGGATGATGCGGGAAGGACGATCCATGGGAGGACGAGGAAGCAGCCCCGCATTGTGCTCCCGGTGCGCGGCGCGCCCGGGTTCGCCGGGGTCGCGAGTAGGGACGATCGGATCCGGATGTCTGCGGCCGAACTCACCAGCGCGCGAGCAGACGGCCGGCCTCCACGCGCGACGGGTGGCGCAGCAGCGGGCGGTCGCCGTGCGCGACGCACTCGCCGCTGGAGAGGTCGAACGTCCAGCCGTGCTTCGGGCACACGAGCTGCCCCCCGCTCGACGCGAGCTCCGGCATGTTCGTTCCCTGGTGCGGGCACTTCGCGTCCCAGACGTCGAACGCGTCGGCGTCGCGGCGCACGAACACGGCGCGACCGTCGCACTCGACGCGCACGACGGCGCCCGGCGCGATCGCGTCGGCCGGCGCGAGGTCGTGCCACTCGGGCGATGCGCAAGCCGCGCGCGACGCGGGCGACGCCGAGGCCGCGAGCAGCGCCTCGGGCTCGAAGCCCGGCAGCCCCATTGCGAGGATGACGTCGACCGCCCAGACGATCTTCGTCAGCCCCAGCGCCGGGAAGGCCATCAGCAGCGCGTCGACCACCTCGGCCGGCGTGCAGCCCTCCCGCAGCGCGCGCTTCAGGTACTGGCGCAGCCCGCGCTCGGTCTGCGCGTGCACCTTCGTGATCACCGAGATCAGGTTGCGCGTCTTCGGGTCGAGACGGCTGCCGGCGTCCTTCATGAACGCGAGGTAGTGGCCCATCGCCTCGGGCCGGGCCCTGACGAGCCAGGTCAGCGCTTCACTCACGATCCGGGGGCTCCTTGGCGGCGAGGGTGCGGGCGCCGGGGTCGAACCACGCGAGCGACGCCGCGAGGCTCACGACACCGCCGACGATGATCAGCGTCGGCGCCTGCAGCCGCGCCGCGTCCGCGAGCGCGGGCAGCGTGTCGAGGTCGCCGATCACGACGCGCTGGCGTTCGGTCGTGCCCTGCTGCGCGATCGCGGCCGGCGTCGTTGCCGGCAGCCCGTGCGCGCGCAGCTGGCGGCACAGCTCGTGCAGCCCGAGCGAGCCCATGTAGCAGACGATCGTCTGGCGTGCTCGCGCGAGCCCCGCCCAGTCGAGGTCCATCGACCCGTCCTTCAGGTGGCCGGTGACGAAGACGCACGACTGCGCGTGGTCGCGGTGGGTCAGCGGGATGCCCGCGTACGCGGCCACGCCGAGCGCCGCGGTGATGCCGGGCACCACCTGGAACGTCACGCCGTGGGCCGCGAGCGTCTCGATCTCCTCGCCGCCACGCCCGAACACGAACGGGTCGCCGCCCTTCAGGCGAACGACGCGCCGGCCCGCGCGCGCGTGCTCGACGAGCAGCGCGCCGATCGCTTCCTGCGGCATCGCGTGGCGGTCGCGGCGCTTGCCGACGTAGATGCGCTCGGCCCGAGCGGGCAGCAGCGCCATCACGCCGGCCGACACGAGGTTGTCGTGGAGCACGACGTCGGCCTGGCGGATCAGGCGCAGCGCGCGCAAGGTCAGCAGCTCCGGGTCCCCGGGGCCCGTGCCGACGAGCGCGACCTCGCCGGGGCGCAGGCCGCGCGCGGCCGGCGGCAGCGCGTTCGCGGGCTCGGAGCCGGGCGACTCGTTCGTCTGCGGCGCGGCGCTGCGGGTCAAGCGAAGCCTCCTCGAGGGCCGGGGAACGGAACGCGGCGGGGGCGCCGGGCGTCATCCGTCAATGTAGCGGAATTCCCGCCGCCCGCCGCCGGCGTCGCGCCGACGCGCCTGTGCTAGCGTGCTCGGTCGGTCACGGCCCCGCAGGGGCGCGCCCGGCGTGCGCCGGGCCTCAGGAGACAGCATGCGTTTCACCGCCGAGCACCGCGCGCTGCAGGACAGCGTGCGCAAGTTCATCGCGTCCGAGATCGACCCCCACGTCGCCGAGTGGGAGAAGGCCGGGATCTTTCCCGCGCACGAGCTGTTCCGCAAGATGGGCGCGCTCGGCTTCCTCGGCGTGAACAAGCCCGCCGAGTTCGGCGGGCTCGGCCTCGACTACTCCTTCGAGATCGCCTACTGCGAGGCGATCGGCGGCATCGGCGCGCAGGGCGTGAGCATGGCGCTCGCGGTGCAGACCGACATGGCCACGCCGGCGCTCGCGCGCTTCGGCTCCGACGAGCTGCGCCGCGAGTTCCTCGCGCCGAGCGTCGCCGGCGAGTACGTCGCCGCGATCGGGGTCTCGGAGGCGGGCGCCGGCTCCGACGTCGCGTCGGTCAAGACCCGCGCGCGCGTCGACGGCGACGACTACGTGATCAGCGGCTCGAAGATGTGGATCACCAACGGCACGCAGGCCGACTGGGTCTGCCTGCTCGCGAACACGTCGGACGGCCCCGCGCACCGCAACAAGTCGCTGATCTGCGTGCCCCTGAAGCGCGACGGCCGGCGCACGCCCGGCGTGAGCGTGCAGAAGATCGAGAAGATCGGCATGTGGTCGTCCGACACCGCGCAGATCTTCTTCGACGAGGTGCGCGTGCCGCGGCGCTACCGGATCGGCGAGGAAGGCAAGGGCTTCACGTACCAGATGATGCAGTTCCAGGAGGAGCGGCTGTCGGCGGCCGCGCGGCGCATCACGGCGCTCTCCAACGTCATCGACCAGACCATCGACTACACGCGCAATCGCATCGCGTTCGGCAAGCCGATCCTGGACAACCAGGTCGTGCACTTCCGCATGGCCGAGCTCAAGACCGAGCTCGAGCTGCTGCGCTCGCTCGTCTACCGCGCGGCCGACGTGCACATGGCGGGCGAGGACATGACCGAGCTCGCGTCGATGGCCAAGCTCAAGGTCGGGCGGCTGTGCCGCGAGGTGACCGACTCGTGCCTGCAGTACTGGGGCGGCATGGGCTTCACGCTCGACAACCCGGTCTCGCGCGCGTTCCGCGACCTGCGGCTGATCTCGATCGGCGGCGGCGCCGACGAGGTGATGCTGCAGATCATCTGCAAGCACATGGGAATCCTGCCGGCGCGCTGAGCGGCGCGGGGTCGCAGCCACCGGCCGCAGCGGCGGCCACCGTTCGAATCGGGGAGCACGAGATGGAATCGTTCGACATGCGCCGGCGCCACGCGATGGCCGCGCTCGGCGCGGCGCTCGCCGGGGGCGCGCTGCCCGCGGCCCGCGCCCAGGCGTATCCGGCCCGCCCGGTCCGCTTCGTGGTCGGCTACGCCGCCGGCTCGGCGACGGACGCGTGCACGCGCTTCTTCGCCGAACGCATCCGCGAGGCCACCGGCCAGACGACGCTGGTCGAGAACCGGCCCGGCGCCGACGGCAACCTCGCCGCGGAGTCGGTGGCGCGCGCGGGCCCCGACGCCTACACGGCGTTCGTCGCCGGCAATTCGACGCACGCGGCCAACGTGCACCTGTACCGCAAGCTGAATTACGACCCGTACAAGGACTTCGCGCCGGTCACCACGTTCGCGCGCGTGCCCTACATGCTGATCGCGAACCCGGCGAAGGTGCCCGCGAAGACGCTCAGGGAGTTCATCGCGTTCGCGAAGGCCAACCCCGGCAGGCTCACCTACGCGAGCGCCGCGGTCGCGAGCCGCGTGAGCGTCGAGCAGCTCAAGCTCGCCGCCGGCTTCGACGCGACCAACGTCAACTACAAGGCGAGCCCGCAGGCGATGACCGACCTGCTCGGCGGCCAGGTCGACTTCTACATCTCGGACATCGCGACCGCGCTGGTGCAGGCGCGCGCGGGCAAGGTGACGCCGCTGGCCGTGACGATCACGCGGCGCGTTCCGGCCGCACCGGACGTCCCGACGATCGCGGAGTCGGGCTACCCCGACTACGACTTCTTCTCGTGGCTCGCGCTCTGGGTCCCCGCGGGCGCGCCCGCCGAAGACGTGCGCCGGCTCGCGGAGCTGGTGAACCAGTCGATGGACTCGGACGCCGGGCGCGAGTTCCTGCAGTCGCGCGGCCTGCTCGGCTATCCGGGCTCGCCGCAGATGCTCGCCGAGCTGCAGGCGCGCGACACCGAGCGCTGGGGGCGCGCGGTCAGGGCCGCGGGCATGCAGCCGCAGTGAGCGGGCGCGGGTCGCCCGCGCTCGCGGCCTCGAGCGCGAGGCGCCGGGCCTCGACGCGGGCGAAGTCCATGAACGCCCGCGCCGTCGGCGAGAGCTCCTTTCCGACCGGGTATGCGAAGTGCCAGTGGTTCTCGAGCGGGAACCCCTCGACGTCCAGGCACACGAGGCGTGAAGGCGCGCTCTCGTGCCCGAGCGTGTAGCGCGACGTGATCGCCACGCCCAGGCCCGCGAGCACCGCCTCGCGCACCGCCTCGTCGGTGCCGGTCTCGAGCCGGATCCGCGGCACCGCCGCGTGTCGCTCGAATGCCTGCAGCGCCAGCATGCGGGTGCCCGACCCGTCCTCGCGCATCACGAACGGCTCCTCGGCGATGCGCGCGAAATCGACGCGCCCGGCCCCGGCGAGCGGGTGGTCGTCGCGGGCGACGACCACCAGCGGGTTGGGCAGCAGCACCTGCGTGACGACGCCCTCGCGCGACAGCGGCGACGCGAACAGGTAGAGATCGTCCTCGTTGCGGGCCAGCCGCTCGAGCAGCACGCGGCGATTCTGGATCTCGAGCGCGACCTCGACCGCGGGGTGGCGGCCGACGAACGCCCCGAGGATGCGCGGGGCGAAGTACTTGCCCGCGCTGCACACCGCGAGCCGCAGGCGCCCCGCGTCGGTCGTGCGCAATTGGTTCATCCGCTGCTCCAGGTCCACCAGCAGCCTGAACATGTCATCGCAGCGCGAGTACAGCAGCCGCCCCGCGTCGGTCAGGTGCACGCGCTTGCCGATCTGCTCGAACAGCGGCATCCCGACCGTCTCGGTCAGCTTCTTGATCTGGATCGACGCGGTCGGCTGCGCCATGTGCAGCTCCTCGGCCGCGCGCGTCAGGCTTCCGTGCCGCGCGGCGGCCTCGAAGACCCGCAACTGGGGCAGCGTTCCGTGACGAAGATAGCGTCGTATCGCGGTCTGCAGCATGGCGAACCTTTCCGATTCGTCGTCCACGCCGCTGCGGTTCGAGCGCAGCGGCCTTCACCCGAAGGGCGAAGGTCTCGCTTGCACCGTTGACCGGATGCCGATGCGACCGGGGCCAAAGGCCCGTATTGACGATCGCATCACGGCCGCCCGGGGCGGCCGAAGCTACTCCCCTTTCCAGGGGCGGACCGGAACCCGAGGCTCCGAGTCGCGCTTGGATCCACTTATAGCAGAAGGACCACCGCGCTTCAATGTCGACGCGCCGGACGGTGCATTGCACTTCGCAATGGATCGCCGCACGGCGCGCTCGACGGGCGAACGAATCGCAATGGATCGCATCAAGGAGTTCAAGTTCACATCGCCACGAGCGGCGCCGATACTGGCTCGAGCACGCGGACCGCGCATCGCGAGGCATCGCGGGTGCGGCCGCCGGGCGAAACGAGGGAGGCATCGATGACGGACCTGCAGGCACACGGAAAGAGGATCGACGACCTCGTCGATCACTTGCGAACGCACCTGGCGGACGGCCTGAGCAGCGAGCAGGCGCGCGAGCGGCTCGAGCGCGACGGGGCGAACGAGCTCGCCGAGAAGCCGCGCCCGGGGCTGATGGCGCTGTTGCGCGACCAGTTCACGAACTACCTGGTGATCATCCTGATCGTCGCCGCGCTCGTGTCGCTGGCGCTCGGCGAGTACGTCGACTCGATCGCGATCATGGTCATCGTCGTGCTCAACGCGGTGGTCGGCGTCATCCAGGAGTCGAAGGCGGAGCAGGCGCTCGCGGCGTTGAAGAAGATGTCCGCGCCGAACGCGCAGGTGATGCGCGACGGGCGCCAGGTCGCGGTGCCCGCGCGAGAGCTCGTCGCCGGCGACGTGGTGCTGCTCGAGGCCGGCAACTACGTGCCGGCGGACCTGCGGCTGGTCGAGACCGTGAACCTGCGCGTCGAAGAGGCGTCGCTGACCGGCGAGTCCGTGCCGGTCGAGAAGAGCGCCGCGGTCGTCCTCGACGACGACGCGCCGCTGGGCGATCGCCGCAACAGCGCGTTCATGGGAACGCTGATCTCGTACGGGCGCGGCCGCGGCATCGTCACCGCGACCGGCATGGGCACGCAGATCGGGCTGATCGCGGAGATGATCCAGTCTTTCGAGAGCGAGGACACGCCGCTGCAGCGCAAGCTCGAGCACCTCGGCAAGGTGCTGGGTTCCGCGTGCCTGGCGATCTGCGCGCTCGTGTTCGTCTACGGGCTGTTCCGCGACACGAACCTGGCCGGCGCGCTCTCGGGCGGGTTCCTCGACTGGCTGGCGGCGGAGCGCAAGGACATCGTCCACCTGTTCATGACCGCGGTGAGCCTCGCGATCGCCGCGGTGCCCGAGGGCCTTCCCGCGATCGTGACGATCTGCCTCGCGCTGGGCATGCAGCGGATGATCCGGCACCACGCGCTGATCCGCAAGCTGCCGGCGGTCGAGACGCTCGGCTGCGCGACCGTGGTCTGCTCGGACAAGACCGGGACGCTGACGCAGAACGAGATGACGGTCGTGCGGGCCTGGGCCGGCGGCCGCGCGCTGCGCGTCTCGGGCGAAGGGTACGCGCCGCAGGGGCAGTTCTTCGCGGGCGGCGAGCGCGTCGACCCGCTGCGCGACCCGGACGCGGCGCTGCTGCTGCGCGGCGCGCTGGTCTGCAACGACGCGCGGCTCGACGAGAGCGCCGACGACGCCGGGCACGCCGCGTGGCGGATCGTCGGCGACCCCACCGAGGGCGCGCTGGTCGTCGCGGCGGCCAAGGGCGGCCTGCGCGCAAGCGAGGCGCAGGCCGCGCTGCCGCGCGTGCAGGAGGTGCCGTTCGACTCCGATCGCAAGCGGATGACGACGGTGCACCGCGTCGACGACCCGGCGCTCGGCGCGGTCCTCGGCGGGAACGCGCCGGCACCGTTCGTCGCGTTCGTGAAGGGCGCCCCGGACGTGATCCTGGAGCTGTGCTCGCGCCAGCTCAGCGAGGGCCGCGGGGTCGAGCTCACGGACCAGGCGCGCGCCGCGATCCTCGAGCAGAACCGCTCGATGGCCGGCGACGCGCTGCGGGTTCTCGCGGTCGCGTGCCGCCCGCTGCCGGCGGTTCCCGACGAGGTGAGCGCGGACTCGCTCGAGCGCGACCTGACCTTCGTCGGGCTGCTCGGCATGATCGACCCGCCGCGGCCCGAAGTCGTCGAGGCGCTGAAGGTCGCGCACGGCGCCGGGCTGAAGACCGTGATGGTGACCGGCGACTACAAGGACACCGCGCAGGCGATCGCGCGCGACATCGGCCTGCTCGGCCCGGACGGCCGCGTGCTCACCGGTGCCGAGATCGAGCGCATGAGCGACGCCGAGCTCGCCGCGTCGACCGACCGGCTCGCGGTGTGCTGCCGGGTCTCGCCGCAGCACAAGACGCGCATCGTCGAGGCGTTCAAGTCCCGCGGGCACGTGGTCGCGATGACCGGCGACGGCGTCAACGACGCGCCGGCCCTGAAGCGCGCGAACATCGGCGTGGCGATGGGCGTCACCGGCACAGACGTCGCCAAGCAGACCGCCGACATGGTGCTCACCGACGACAACTTCGCGAGCATCGTGGCGGCGATCGAGCAGGGCCGGATCATCTACGCGAACATCCGCAAGTTCGTGTACTTCCTGCTCGCGTGCAACGTCGGCGAGATCCTGATCATCTTCACCGCGATGCTCGTCGGCATGCCGATCCCGCTGCGCCCGGTGCAGCTGCTGTGGCTGAACCTGGTCAGCGACGGCGCGCCGGCGCTCGCGCTCGGCATGGAGAAGGGCGAGCGCGACACGATGAAGCGGCCCCCGCGGGCGCCCACCGAGCCGGTGATCGACCGCGACATGGCGCTCGGGATCGGCGTGCTCGGCGTGGTCGACGCCGCGGCGATCCTGACCGTGTTCTGGCTCGCGATGCAGCGCTATCCGGGCCACCTGGAGGCGGCGCAGACGATGGCGTTCGTCACGCTGTGCACGTCGGAACTGATCCGCGCGTTCACCGCGCGCTCGGAGCGGCAGAGCGTGTTCACGATCGGGCTGGCGTCGAACCGCTGGATGGTCTGGGCGGTCGCGGCCTCGTTCGTGCTCGTGCTCGCGGTCGTCTACGTCCCGTTCCTGCGGCCGTTCTTCGACACCGTCCCGCTCGGCGCCGACGACTGGCTGCTGATGCTCCCGTTCTTCTTCGCGTCGCCGGCCGCGATGGAGCTGCTGAAGGTTCACTTCAGGGCCCGCGCCGCGCGCGCACCCGCCGCGCCGGCCGGTCCCGGCACCGCGCAGGCGTCCACCCCCACGACCCACGTCCTCGAAGGAGGCAAGACCATGGCAAGGCTTCTGGTTCCGGTCGACGGATCTCCCAACAGCCTGCAGGCGGTCCGGCAGGTCGTCGGCGAGTTCGCCGGCAACACGTCGATGGAGATCCACCTGCTGAACGTGCAGCCGCCGTTCAGCCGCGACGTCGCGCGCTTCTTCACGCGCTCGACGGTGCGCGAGCTGCACCGCGAGCGCGCGGAGCAGGCGCTGGCCCCGGCACGCCGGATCCTCGACGAGCACGGCGTCCCCCACGCGAGCCACGCCGAGGTCGGCGACCGTGCGCGTGCGATCGCCGACACGGCGCGACGGCTGCGCTGCGATCGCATCGTGATGGGCACCGCGCGCAAGAACTCGCTGACGCGGCTCGTCGAGAACTCGGTGACCACGCGGGTCGTCGAGCTCGCGACGGTGCCGGTCGAGCTCGTCGCCGGGGGCTCGGTCTCGAGGTGGGAGCGCTGGGGCATCCCGGCCGCGATCGGCGGCGCGCTCGCGATGGCGCTCGCGATCGACTGACGGGGCGGCGGCCTCCCGGGGCCGGGCCGCGGGGCGTCGACCCGCGGCTCAGGCCCCGATCTGCGGCGGCACGAGCGCGACCGCCTCGATCTCGACCAGCATCTCCGCCATCACCAGCCGGCGCACCTCGACCAGCGTGCTCGCGGGCCGGCCGACGAAGTGCCGGCGCACCAGGTCCATGTGCCTGCCGAACTCGACGATGTCGGTCGTGTACATCGTCCACTTGACGACGTGCTGGACGTCGGAGCCCGCCGCGCGCAGCACGTCGACGACGTTGTCGAAGCACTGCCCGATCTGCGCGCGCATGTCGCCGGCGCCCACGAGCCGCCCGTCGCGGTCGCGCGCGGTGATCCCCGAAGTGAACACGAATTCGCCGTCGGCCTTCACCCCCTGGGCGAACGGGACGGTGGTGGTCCAGGGCTTGTCGACGGTGACGGGGATCGGGGTCATCGGTCTTCTCCGAAGGCGGGCCGGCCGGCCGCGGACATTATCCCCGTCGCCGCGCGCGGCTGCCTACCCGCGATGGCGTTCCAGGCATTAGACTTCCCGCCACAACGAGACGACGAGGAGACACCCCATGAAGCACACGCTGATCGCCGCCGCGGGCTTGGCGGCCGTCCTGGCCGGCGCCGCCGCCGCACAGGACGTCAAGCTGCCGGCCACCGTCACGCTCACCGCCTACGAGACCGGCTCGAATGCCTTCAACCAGGCGGTCGCGATCGGCCAGATGCTCAAGAAGCGCTACGGCACCGACCTGCGCGTGCTGCCGGCGGGCAACGACGTCGCGCGCCTCGCGCCGCTGAAGGCCGGCCGCGCGCAGGCCTCCGCGATGGGCGTGGGCGTGTACTACGCGCAGGAAGGCGTGTTCGAGTTCGCGGTGCGCGAGTGGGGGCCGCAGCCGCTGCAGTTGCTGCTCGCGTCGTCGACGTGCAGCGGGCAGTCGCTGGGCGCGACGGCCGACTCCGGCGTGAAGACCGCGGCCGACATGAAGGGCAAGCGCGCCGGCATCGTCGTCGGATCGCCCGCGGTCAACCAGAGCGTGCAGGCGCTGATCGCGTTCGGCGGCTGGACGCCCGCCGACGTCAAGCTCGTCGAGTTCGCGAGCTACGGCGCGATGATGAAGGGCGTGGTCAACAACGAGATCGACCTGTTCTTCGCGTCGACGATCTCCGGCATGGCCAAGGAGATCGAGAGCTCGCCGCGCGGGATCACGTGGGTGCCGATGCCGGCGTCCGACAAGGCCGGCTGGACGCGGGTGCAGAAGATCGCGCCGTACTTCTACCCGCACAAGTCGAGCTGCGGCGCCGGCTACGCGAAGGGCCAGGTCGTCGAGACGTCGGTCTACCCGTACCCGATCTTCATGGCGTACGGCACCCAGGATCCGGCGATCGTGTACGGGCTGACCAAGGCGATCCTCGTCAACTACGACGACTTCAAGGACGCGACCGTCGGTGTCGACGGGCTCGAGGGCAAGCGCCAGAACCTGCAGTGGTCGGTGCCGTTCCACGCCGGCGCGGTGCGCGCGCTCACCGAGGCCAAGCTGTGGAACGACGCGGCGCAGCGCCACAACGACGCGCTGCTCAAGCGCCAGGCGACGCTCGCGGCCGCGTGGGGGGACTTCCTGAAGACGAACCCGCCCGAGGACCGCGAGCAGTTCCGCGCCGCCTGGATGAAGGCGCGCGCGGCGGCGCTCACGAAGGCCGGGCTGGAGGTGCTGTTCCAGTAGCGTCGCCGGGCCGGCGCGCCTCGGGCAGGAAGCGCACGCCGGGGCGCGCCTCGCCGCCGCCGACCCCGATCGGCGTGCCGTCGGCGCGCCAGCACGCGGCGCCCTCGAGCTCGCCGTCGTCGTCGAAGCGGATCGCGTTCATGCCGCCCCCGACGCTCGGCACGTGCAGCACGCGGTGGCCGCGCGCCGTCAGCGCGTCCGCGACGCCGGCGCCGATGCCCGGCTCGAGCTCGAGCTCGAAGCCCTGCGTCCAGACCCGCGGCGCCTCGATCGCGTCCTGCAGGCCCATGCCGTGGTCGATCAGGTTGACCACCGCCTGCAGCGCCGACGGGAAGATCCGCAGGCCGCCGGGCAGCCCGAGCGCGAAGCGCGGGCGGCCGTCGCGCAGCACGATCAGCGGCGCCATCGACGAGGTCACGCGCTTGCCCGGCGCGAGCGAGTTCGCGCGTCCCGGGCGCGGGTCGAACACGTACAGGTAGTTGTTCGGGATCATCCCCGTGCCGGGCACCATGAAGCGCGCGCCGAACAGCGAGTTGATCGTCTGCGTCGCGCTCACGACGTGGCCGTCGCGGTCGGCGACGGTGAGGTGCGTGGTGTGCGCGCTCTGCGCCGGGCCGACGCCCGCGCTCCAGGCGCGCGCGTGCGCGGGGTCGATCTCGGCGCGGCGCTGCGCCGCGTATTCGCGCGACAGCAGCCGCTCGACCGGCACCGCGACGAAGTCGGGGTCCGCGGTGGCCGCGGCGCGGTCGGCGAAGGCGATCTTGAGCACCTCGGCGAGCAGGTGCACCGACGCCGCGGTGCCGAAGCCGGCGCCGGCCACGTCGAACCCCTCGAGGATCGCGAGCATCTGGCCGATGTGCAGCGGCCCGCTGCACGGCGGCGGCGGGCCGAGGACCTCGAACCCTCGATAGGCGGCGCGCAGCACGTCGAGGTCGCGGGTGCGGTAGCCGGCGAGGTCCTCGCGGCCGAGGTACGCCCCGTGGCGGGCGGCGTCGTCGGCGAGCGCGGCGCCGAGCGCGCCGCGATAGAGCGCCGCGGGCCCGTCGCGGACGATCGTGCGCAGGGTGTCCGCGTACGCGGCGTTGACGACGCGCGCCCCGGCCGCGAGCGGCGCCCCGCCGGGCATGAACACGCGCGCGATCTCGGGGTCGCGCGCGAGGTCGGGCGCGCAGTCGGCCACGCAGTCGGCGAGGTACTGCGTCGCGGCGAAGCCGCGCGCCGCGAAGCCGATCGCCGGCTCGACGACGTCGGCCAGCGGCAGGCGGCCGTGTCGCGACAGCAGCTCGCACCACGCCATCAGGTTGCCGGGCACCGCGACCGCGGCGCGCCCGACACTGTTGCGCCGGCCGACCGCGTCGAGCGCGCCGGGGGCGGCGTCCGGGTCGGGGTCGAACGTCGTCGGGCCGACGGCCGCCGGGCAGCGCCCCTGGCCCTCGAGCACCGTGTGCCGCCCGTCCGGCAGGCGCAGGTGGGCGAAGCCGCCGCCGAGCGGGCCGACCATCATCGGCTCGACCACGCTGAGCGCGAACAGCGCCGCGACCGCCGCGTCGATGGCGTTGCCGCCGGCCGCGAGCATCTGCGCGCCCGCGGCCGACGCCAGCGGGTGATTGGTCACGACCATCCCGCGCGCGCCCCGGGCGGGCCGCTTCTCGGTTCGGAACGCTGCTGCGCTGCGTCGTCGCCAGGTGTCCATCGCGTGGTCTATCCTTCCGGGTCCGGGAAGTGTCCGCGAAGTGCGGGCCGCGCGGCGCGCGGGCCGCACAGCATATCGCCGGCGGCGGCGTTCCGGCGTCGGAGGAAGCATGAGTTCGGAACTGATCGAATCCAGCCTGGCGGCCGTGGCCGAGCGGATCGGCGACCCGGCCCCGCGGGTCTACGCGCGGCTGTTCGAGATGGCGCCCGAGCTGCAGCCGCTGTTCGTGCGCGACACCGACGGCAGCGTGCGCGGCGAGATGCTGGCGCGCGCGCTCGAGACGCTGCTCGACCTCGTCGGCGAGGGCCACTACGCGCGCGGCCTGATCGCCACCGAGTTCGTCAATCACCAGAACATCGGCGTCCCCGCGGATCGCTTCGGCGTGTTCTTCGACGCCATGATCGAGACGTTCCGCGAAGTCCTCGCCGACGCCTGGACCGCCGACGTCGACGCCGCGTGGTCCGCGCTGCGCGCGCAGGTCGGCGGGCTGATCTCGCGGCACGCCTGAGCCCTGAACAGGGCCGCGCGCCGCGCCGTTTGCGCGGGCGCCGGTTTCCATGAAGAATGGCACGCCTCGCAACGAGGGATTACCGGGAGGAGAAAAGCAACATGGCGAAGATCACCTACATCGAGCACAACGGCACCCCGCACACGGTCGACGTCCCCGACGGGCAGTCGGTGATGAACGGCGCGGTCGCCAACGGCATCCCCGGCATCGACGCCGATTGCGGCGGTGCCTGCGCGTGCGCGACCTGCCACGTCTACGTCGAGCCCGACTGGGTCGACAAGGTCGGCGCGCGCCAGCCGCGCGAGGCCGAGATGCTCGAGATGGCGGCCGACACCCAGGAGAATTCGCGCCTGGCGTGCCAGATCAAGGTCTCCGCGGCGCTCGACGGCCTCGTCGTGCGCATGCCCGAAGGCCAGCACTGAAGCGCGGGCGCCGGCCCCCGCCCGCCAGGAGGACGACATGAACGCGATGACTCTCGACGAAGCCCGCGCGCACGCCGAATCGATCCCGCTCGAGCAGATCGACCTTTCCGACGCCGAGCTCTTCCGCAGCGACACGGTCTGGCCGTACTTCGCGCGGCTGCGCCGCGACGACCCGGTGCACTGGCGCCAGGACGGCGTCCACGGCTCGTTCTGGTCGGTGACGAAGTTCAACGACATCATGGCCGTGGACACCAACCACGAGGTGTTCTCGTCGGACTCCGCGCGCGGGGGCATCGCGATCTTCGACGCGCCGGTGCAGATGCGCCGTCCGATGTTCATCTCGATGGACCCGCCCAAGCACGACGAGCAGAGGAAGGCGGTGAGCCCGATCGTCGCGCCCGGCAATCTCGCGACGCTCGAGCCGCTGATCCGCAGCCGCGTGCGCAAGATCCTCGACGACCTCCCGGTGGGCGAGGTGTTCGACTGGGTGCCGCGCGTGTCGATCGAGCTCACGACGCAGATGCTCGCGACGCTGTTCGACTTCCCGTTCGAGGACCGGCGCCTGCTCACGTACTGGTCCGACGTGGCCACCAACATCCCGCCGCCGGGCCAGCCCGACGGCTGGGAGCGGCGCGACGCCGAGCTGCGCAAGTGCCTCGAGTACTTCACGCGGCTGTGGAACGAGCGCGTGAACCAGCCGCCGCGCAACGACCTGGTGTCGATGCTCGCGCACGCGCCGGCCACGCGCAACATGGGGCCGATGGAGTTCCTCGGCAACCTGGTCCTGCTGATCGTCGGCGGCAACGACACCACGCGCAACTCGATCTCGGGCGGGCTGCTGTTCATGAACCAGAACCCCGGCGAGTACGCGAAGCTGCGCGCCAACCGCAAGCTGATCCCGAGCGCGGTGTCCGAGATCATCCGCTACCAGACGCCGCTCGCGCACATGCGCCGCACGGCGGTGCGCGACTTCGAGCTCGGCGGCAAGCAGATCCGCGAGGGCGACAAGGTCGTCATGTGGTACATCTCGGGCAACCGCGACGAGACCGCGATCGAGAACCCGGACGCGTTCCTGATCGACCGCGCGCGCCCGCGCCAGCACCTGTCGTTCGGCTTCGGGATCCACCGCTGCGTCGGCAACCGGCTCGCGGAGCTCCAGCTGAACATCCTGTGGGAGGAACTGCTCGAGCGCCATCCGGTGGTCGAGGTGGTCGGCGAGCCGGTGCGGGTGCCGTCGTGCTTCGTGCACGGGTACGCGTCGCTGCCGGTGCGCATTCCGGCGCACTGACGCCGGCAAGACAACAGGGCGGCCGCGCGCGGCGCGGACCGCCCGCGAGGAGCGAGACTTGAGCGAGACGGACTTCGTCGCGCCGGCGAGCGTCGCAGACGCGGTGGCGGCTCTGGGAAGGGGCGACGGCAGCGCACGGGCGCTCGCCGGCGGCACCGACCTCGTCGTGCAGATGCGTGCCGGCCGCGTGCGGCCCGACGTGATCGTGGACCTCAAGCGCATCGAGGGCCTGATCGGCGTGCGCGAGGACGCGAGCGGCTTCACGATCGGTGCGGCCACGCCGTGCGCCGTGATCGGCGAGCACGCCGGGCTCGGCTGCGCGTGGCCCGGCGTCGTCGAGGCCGCGACGCTGATCGGCTCGAAGCAGGTGCAGGGCCGCGCGAGCCTGGGCGGCAACCTGTGCAACGCGTCGCCGGCGGCCGACAGCGTTCCGGCGCTGATCGCGGCGGGCGCGGTGTGCGTGATCGAAGGTCCGGGCGGCCGTCGCGAGGCGCCGGTGGAATCGATCCAGGCCGGGCCGGGGCGCACCACGCTCGCGCGCGGCGAGATCGTCGTCGAGTTCCGACTCGCGCGGCCCGAGGCGCGCACCGGCGACGCCTACCTGCGGCTGATCCCGCGCACCGAGATGGACATCGCGGTCGCCGGGGCGGGCGTGTGCGTCACGCTCGACGCGCAGGGCACGGTCGTGGCCGCGCGCGTGGCGCTCGGCGCGGTCGCGCCGACCACGCTGCGTGCCGACGCGGCCGCCGCGACGCTCGTCGGCACGCGGCTCGAGCCCGCGGCGCTCGCCGCGCTGGAAGCGCAGGTGCGCGCTGCGTGCCGCCCCATCGACGACAAGCGCGGCACCGCCGCGTACCGCACGAAGGTCGCGGCGGTGCTGGCGCGCCGCGCGGCGCTGATCGCCTACGAGAGGGCCAAGAAATGAGCAAGGTGCCTGTCAGGACCACGATCAACGGCGAGCCGGTCGAGTTCCTCGCCGGCACGCGCCAGAGCCTGCTCGACGCGCTGCGCGACGAGCTCGGCCTCACCGGCACGAAGGAAGGCTGCGGCAGCGGCGACTGCGGCGCGTGCTCGGTCATCGTCGACGGGCGGCTCACGTGCGCGTGCCTCGTGCTCGCGCCCGAGGCGCAGGGACGGAGCATCGAGACGATCGAGGGCATGGCGCAGGGCGGCGTCATGCACCCGCTGCAGCGCCAGTTCCTCGAGCACGCGGCGCTGCAGTGCGGCTTCTGCACGCCCGGGCTGCTGGTCGCGGCCAAGGCGCTGCTCGACCGCAACCCGAACCCGAGCGAGTCCGAGATCCGCTTCGGGCTGGCCGGCAACCTGTGCCGCTGCACCGGCTACGACAAGGTGGTGCGTGCGGTGCAGGACGCCGCCGCCGAGATGCGCGCCGCGGGAGCCACGCGATGAACGACACCGCCGCCGCCAGCACCCTCAAGGTCGTCGGCCAGCGTCCGGTCCGCCCGGACGGCGCCGACAAGGTCACGGGCCGCGCCAACTTCGGCGCGGACCTGAAGCTGCCGGGCATGCTGACCGCGCGCGTCAAGCGCAGCCCGCACGCGCACGCCCGCATCGTCTCGATCGACGCGTCCGCCGCGCTCGCGCTGCCGGGCGTGAAGGCGGTCGTGACCTCGGCGGACTTCCCCGCGGTCGACGCGAGCGCGGTCGCGCAGGGCGAGGGCGCGGCCACGCTCGCCGACGTCTCCGCCAACTGCATGGCGCGCGGCAAGGCGCTGTACGTCGGGCACGCGGTCGCCGCGGTCGCGGCGACCTCGCCCGAGATCGCCGACGAGGCCCTGCGCCTGATCGACGTGCGTTACGAGGTGCTGCCGCACGTGATCGACGTCGAGGCCGCGATGGCGCCGGGCGCGCCGCTGCTGCACGAGGCGATGTTCACGAAGGGCGTCACGCCGAAGCCCGACGCGCCGTCGAACGTCGCCGAGAAGCTCGTGATCGGGCGCGGCGACGTCGCGGCCGGGTTCGCGCAGGCCGAGGTCGTCCTCGAACGCCGGTACGCCACTGCGCCGGTTCACCAGGGCTATCTCGAGCCGCACGCGTGCGTCGCGTCCGCCGGCGCCGACGGCCAGCACCACGTGTGGTGCTCGAGCCAGGGCCACTTCGCGATCCGCGCGATGTGCTCGAAGATCCTCGCCATCCCGCTGCAGGACCTGCGCGTGACGCCGGCCGAGATCGGCGGCGGCTTCGGCGGCAAGACCACCGTGTACGTCGAGCCGGTGGCGCTCGCGCTGTCGCGCAAGTGCGGCCGGCCGGTGCGGCTGGTGATGTCGCGCGACGAGGTGTTCAACGCGAGCGGCCCCACCTCCGGCAGCGTGATCGAGGTCAAGCTCGGGGCCACGAGAGGCGGCAAGGTCACCGCGGCCGAGCTCGTGCTCAAGTACCAGGCCGGTGCGTTCCCCGGCTCGCCGGTGAGCCCCGGCACGATGACCGCGCTCGCGTGCTACGCGATCGAGAACGTGTCGATCACCGGCTACGACGTCGTGAGCAACCGGCCGAAGGTGGCCGCGTACCGCGCGCCGGGCGCACCGATGGTCGCGTTCGCGGTCGAGAGCTGCCTCGACGAGCTCGCGCAGCAGCTCGGGCTCGATCCCATCGACCTGCGCATCACGAACGCGGTGACGTCGGGCGCCAAGGCCGTGTACGGCGCGACGTTCCGCGAGATCTCGTTCGTCGACACGCTGAAGGCGATCAGGGCGCATCCCGCGTACACCGCGCCGCTGGCGCCGAACCGCGGGCGCGGCGTCGCCTGCGGCTTCTGGTTCAACATCGGCGGCGAGTCGTCGGCCGCGGTGCACGTCGACGAGGCCGGCGGCGTCACCGTCGTGTCGAGCAACCCCGACATCGGCGGCTCGCGCGCGTCGATGGCGATGATGGCGGCCGAGGTGCTGTGCCTGCCGATCGAGCGCGTGCGCGCGACGATCCCCGACACCACGTCGATCGGCTACAGCGCGCTCACCGGCGGCTCGCGCACGACGTTCGCCACCGGCATGGCGGTGGTGCAGGCGGCGCAGAAGGTCGTCGAGGACCTCAAGCGCCGCGCGGCGGCCACCTGGGAGTGCGCGGCCGATCAGGTCGAGTGGCGCGACGGCGTCGTCGTCTGCACCGACCCTTCCAAGGACGTGAAGCCGCTGTCGATCGCGGCCATCGCCGCGCGCAGCGCGCGCACCGGCGGGCCGATCTCGGCCGAGGTCTCGATCAATGCGCAAGGGGCGGCGCCGGGCTTCGGCACGCACCTGGCCGAGGTGGAGGTGGATCCCGAGACCGGGCGCACGCTGGTCACGCGCTACGTCGCCGCGCAGGACGTCGGCCGCGCGATCCACCCGTCGTACGTCGAGGGCCAGCTGCAGGGTGGCGTCGCACAGGGCGTCGGCTGGGCGCTCAACGAGGAGTACGTGTACGACGCCTCGGGCACGCTGCAGAACCCGGGGTTCCTGGACTACCGGATGCCGGTCGCGTCGGACCTCCCGATGATCGAGACGATCCTCGTCGAGACCACGCCGAACAAGCGCCACCCGTACGGTGCCAAGGGCGTCGGCGAGGTGCCGATCGTGCCGCCGCTCGCCGCAGTGGCGAACGCGGTGCAGCGCGCCACGGGCGTGCGGATGCTGGAGCTGCCGATCTCTCCGCCGCGGCTGCTGGCGGCGATCGATGCGAAGGCGGGGCGCTGAGCGCGCGGAGTCGCGGTCGCTCGTCGTGGCGCCCGGGACCGTCGGCTTTCGCGACGGTCGCGTGAAGGGACCGTCGCGCGTCGGCCGCGGGCCGCGCGCGCGTGCGCGGGACGTGACCAGCCGAGGAGATGGCGATGCCGAATGCCTATGACCTCTCCGGACGAAGCGCGATCGTGACCGGCGGCGCGAAGGGCATCGGGCGTGCGATCGCCGAGCTGCTCGCGGCGAGCGGCGCGCGGGTCCGCGTGTGGGACGCCGCACCCGCGTCGATCCCCGGCGTCGCGTGCGACGTGGTCGACGTCACTCGGCCGGATCAGATCACCGCGGCGGTCGAGAGGCTGGGTGCCGGCGCCCGCGTCGACGTCCTCGTGAACAACGCCGGCTGGCTCGGCGCGCTCGGCCCCTTCGAGCACCACGCCGTCGCCGAGTGGCAGCGCGTGCTCGCGGTGAACCTCGCCGGCACGATGCAGGTGACCCAGGCCGTGCTGCCGCGGATGATCGAGGGCGGCGGCGGGCGCATCGTGAACATGGGCTCGCTCGCCGGCAAGGAGGGGCTGGGGCGCCTGGCAGCGTACTCGGCCGCCAGCGGCGGCGTGATCGCGTTCACGAAGGCGCTCGCGCGCGAGGTGGTCGGCGCCGGCGTGCTCGTCAACTGCATCGCGCCCGGGCCGATCGACACCGACATGATCCGTGGGCTCGGGCCCGAGACCGTCGACGCGATGATCGCGGCGAGTCCCCTGAAGCGGCTGGGCGCGCCGGCCGAAGTGGCGCAGCTCGTCGCGTGGCTGTGCAGCGACGCGGGCCGCTTCCACAGCGGCGCGGTGTTCGACTTCTCCGGCGGGCGCGCCGGGTACTGATCGCGCGGCG
>JAXMEE010000015.1:0-178397 GCA_046348465.1 Burkholderiaceae bacterium | reverse complement strand
ACATCCAGGACCCGGCGACCACCTGCGGCGCGAAGCTGGTGTCGATCACCGGCGCCGACGTCGACAAGCTGATCCGCGACAAGCCCTACTACGCGGTCGCGCAGATCGCCGGCGGCCTGTACCCGAACAACGCCGAGGGCGCGCGCACCTACGGCGTGCTCGCGACGGTGGTCTCGTCGGCGAAGGTGCCCGCGGAAACGGTCTACCAGGTCGTGAAGGCCGTGTTCGAGAACTTCGACGAGTTCAAGCGCCTGCACCCGGCGCTCGCCCACCTCAAGCCCGAGAACATGGTCAAGGACGGGCTGTCGGCACCGCTGCACGACGGTGCGGCGCGCTACTACCGCGAGAAGGGCTGGATCAAGTAAGCCCCTGCGGCCGCGGGCCCGCGCGCGCGGGCCCGCCCGCCCCACGCTCCCGAAGGGAAGTCCGTTGGCAAACCAGCCGTCTTACGACGAGGCCCGGCTCGAGCAGCTCGTGGCCGACGCCGACACCGGCGGGCGCAAGCCCGTCGGCGCGATCGCGACGTTCATGCTCGTGGTCGGGCTCGCGTGGAGCCTGTTCCAGCTCTGGTACGCGTCGCCGCTGCCGTTCGCGCTCGGCTTCGGCGTGATCGACGACACCCGCGCGCGCTCGATCCACCTCGCCTTCGGCCTGTTCCTCGCGTTCCTCGCCTACCCGGCGACGCGCGCGTCCGACCGCGCGCGGATCCCGGCCTGGGACTGGGCGCTCGCGCTCGCCGGCGGGTTCTGCGCCGGCTACCTGATCCTGTTCGCCGATTCGCTCGCGCTGCGGCCGGGCCAGCCGACGCGGCTGGACCTCGTCACGGCCGGCGTCGGCATCGTGCTGCTGCTCGAAGCCACGCGCCGCGCGGTGGGCTGGCCGATGGCGGCGCTCGCGGTGCTGTTCATCGGCTACATCTTCCTCGGGCCCTACATGCCCGAGGTGATCCAGCACAAGGGCGCGTCGGTGACGCGCATGCTCTCGCACCAGTGGCTGACCACCGAAGGCGTGTTCGGCGTCGCGCTCGGCGTGTCGAACGCGTTCATCTTCGTCTACGTGCTGTTCGGCGCGCTGCTCGACCGCATCGGCGCGGGCAACTACATGATGCAGGTGAGCTTCGCGATGCTCGGCCACCTGCGCGGCGGCCCGGCGAAGGTCGCGGTGGTGTCGTCGGCGCTCAACGGGCTCGTGTCGGGCTCGTCGGTGAGCAACGTCGTCTCGGGCGGCATCTTCACGATCCCGCTGATGGCGCGCGCCGGCTACGGCGGCGTCAAGGCCGGCGCGATCGAGACCGCGTCGTCGGTCAACGGCCAGATCATGCCGCCGGTGATGGGCGCGGCGGCGTTCCTGATGGTCGAGTACGTGGGCATCCCGTACTCCGAGATCGTCAAGCACGCGTTCCTGCCCGCGACCATCTCCTACATCGCGCTCTTCTACATCGTGCACCTCGAGGCGCTCAAGCTCGGCATCGAGCCGATGGTGTCCGGGCGCCAGCGCTCGTGGGCCGCGACGCTCGCCGCGTGGGGCATGGGCACGGCGGGCACGATCGCGGTGTGCGGGCTGCTCTACTTCGCGGCGAGCGCGGTGCAGTCGGTGTTCGGCGAGCGTGCCGCGTGGATCCTCGGCGCGGGGCTGCTCGCGCTGTACCTGCTGTGCCTGTGGATCGCGGCGCGCCACGACGAGGTCGACTTCGACAAGTTCGACTTCGACGTGCTCCCGCAGACCTGGCCCACGGTGCGCGCGGGCCTGGACTTCCTGATCCCGGTCGGCGTGCTGATCTGGTGCCTGATGATCGAGAACCTGTCGCCCGCGCTGGCGGCGTTCTGGGGCACCGCGGTGCTGCTCGCGATCACGGTCACGCGCCGCCCGCTGGTCGCGCTGATGCGCGGCCGCGCGGGGCTGGGCCCGGCCTGGCGCAAGTCCGTCGACGACCTGATCGGCGGGCTCGCCGACGGCGCCCGCAACATGACCGGCATCGCGGTCGCGACCGCGACCGCCGGCATCATCGTCGGCGCGATCACGCTGACCGGCATCGGGCTGATGATGACCGAGTTCGTCGAGTTCGTGTCCGGCGGCAGCCTGGTGATGATGCTGCTGTTCACGGCGTTCGTGTGCCTGGTGCTCGGCATGGGCGTGCCCACCACCGCCAACTACATCCTGGTCGCGACGCTGATGGCGCCCGTGATCGTCGAGCTCGGCGCGCAGAGCGGGCTGGTCGTGCCGCTGATCGGCGTGCACCTGTTCGTCTTCTACTTCGGGATCATGGGCGACATCACCCCGCCGGTCGGGCTGGCGAGCTTCGCGGCGGCCGCGATCTCGGGCGAGGATCCCATCAAGACCGGGCTGCAGGGCTCGGTCTACGCGCTGCGCACGGTGATCCTGCCGTTCGTGTTCGTCTACAACCCCGCGGTGCTGCTGATCGGCGTGTCGGGGTGGCCGGAGATCCTGCTCGTGAGCGCGGCCGCGACCGCGGCGTCGCTGCTGTTCGCGGCGGTCTCGATGAACTGGTTCCGGATCAGGCTGCGGGCGTGGGAGTGGGCCGCGCTGGCGATCGCGACGGTGCTGCTGTTCAGGCCCGACGCGATCTGGGACGAGGTCTTCGCGCCGTACCGCGTGGTCCCGGGCACCGAGGTGGCGAAGGTCGCCGAGCAGCTGCCGCGCGGCGAGCTGCTCGTCATGAAGATCAGGGGGATGTCGATCGAGGGCGACGACGTCTCCAAGGTCGTCTCGGTCCCGATCGGGCCCGAGAAGGGCGGCGCGGCCCGCATCGCCGCGAACGGCTTCACGGTGATGACGCTCGGCGAGCGCGCGCAGATCGGGGCGGTGAAGTTCGGTTCGCGCGCCCGCAAGCTCGGGCTCGAGCAGGGCTTCGACATCGTCGAGGTGCACGTGCCCGCCGATCGCCCGTCGATGCACTGGCTGTACCTGCCGGCCGCGGCGCTCGCGCTGCTCGTGTGGTGGGCGCAGGGCCGGCGCATGCGTGCCGGCGTCCCGCGATCGAAATGAGCGATCGCTCCGCGCCGCGGCATCCCCGATAGAATCGTCGCAGGGCGGGCCCCGCCGCGCAGGACGCGCGGCGCCGCGCGCACGCCAGGGGGCCGGCGCCGTCCGCCGGCCGTTTCCATCGCACCGCGCCACCGCGGCGGGTGCCCGTTTCGAATCGAGAGAGCGATGTCCGCCAACGCCCAAGACTTGCCGCTGAAGGGTCTCGAAGTCCTCGAACTCCACGCGATCGGCCCGGTGCCGTTCGCGGGCATGGTGCTGCGCTCGCTGGGCGCGCACGTCGTGCGCGTCTCGCCGCCCACCGACCCGGCGCTCGGCGTCGCGATCAAGCGCGAGCACGACCTGCTCAACGCCGGCAAGGAGCAGATCTACGCCGACATGAAGTCCGCCGACGGCATGAAGGTGGTGCACGAGCGCCTCGCGAAGGCCGACGTGCTGCTCGAGGGCTTTCGCCCCGGCGTGCTCGAGCGCCTGGGCCTGGCGCCGGCCGACGTGCTCGCGAAGTACCCGCGCGTGGTCATCGGCCGCCTCTCCGGCTGGGGCGACCGCGGCGGGCTCGCCGACCGCGCCGGCCACGACATCAACTACCTCGCGCTCACCGGCATCCTGCACGCGCTGGGCACGGCCGAGAAGCCGGTGCCGCCGCTCAACGTCGTCGGCGACTTCGGCGGCGGCGCGATGCACCTGCTGCTGGGCGTGTTCGCCAAGCTCGTGCAGCGCGGCATCAGCGGCCGCGGCGGGGTCGCGCAGACCAGCATCCTCGCGGGCAGCGTCGGGCTGTCGCCGATCTTCTACGGACTGATGGCCGACGGCCTGTGGGGCCTGAAGCGCGAGACCAACATGCTCGACGGCGGGCGCCCGTTCTACCGCGTCTATCGCACCAGGGACGACCGCTTCGTCGCGGTCGGCTCGATCGAGGCGAAGTTCTACGCGCAGATGCTCGACATGATGGGCCTGTCCGGCGAGATCGACCGCAAGAAGCAGATGGACCCGGCGTCGTGGCCCGCCACCGTCGAGCGCCTGCAGGCGCGCTTCCTCGAGAAGACGCGCGACGAGTGGGCCGCGCTCGCGGCCACCTGCGACTGCTGCGTCGCGCCGGTGCTCGACTTCATCGAGGCGGCGAAGGACCCGCACAACCAGGCGATGGGCCTGTACAAGCTCGAGCCGTTCCCGCAGCCCGACCGGCTGATCGAGTTCCCGCTCTGACGATCGACGGGCCTTCCGGCGCCCCGGCGGGTGCCGGCGCGATGCTGCGCGGCGTCGGCTACGCGCTGGTCGCCGGACTGTTCTGGGGCCTGGTGTTCGTCGCGCCGGTGGTGCTGCCCGGCTACCCGCCGGCGGTGCTGTCGGTGGGGCGCTACGTCGCGTTCGGGCTGATCGCGCTGGTGCTCGCGATCCCCGACCGGCGCGCGCTGCGCGCACTCGAGCGCGCGGACTGGGTCGAGGCGACCTGGCTGTCGCTGATCGGCAATCTCGTCTACTACGGGTTCCTCGCCGCGGCGATCCAGGTCGCGGGCGGGCCGGTGCCGACGATGATCATCGGCACGCTGCCGGTCGTGATCGCGGTGTGCTCGAACCTGTCGGGCCGCGAATTGCCGTGGCGCTCGCTCGCGGGCTCGCTGGCCGTCATCGGCGCCGGCGTCGCGCTGGTCGACCGCGACGAGCTCGCGCGGCTCGCCGCGCAGGGCGAGCCGGCGTCGCGGCTGTGGCTGGGCGCGTTCCTCGCGCTCGGCGCGGTCGCGTGCTGGACCTGGTACCCGATCCGCAATGCCCGCTGGCTGCAGCGGCACCCGCGCATCGGCTCCGGGACCTGGGCGACCGTCCAGGGCCTGACGACGCTGCCGCTCGCGCTCGCCGGCGGGGGGCTGCTCGTCGCGTGGAGCGCGCTGGCGGCGGCGGACACACCGGGCGCGGCCGCGGGCGCCGGCTTCGCGCCGGAAGCCTTCCTCGGCCCGACGCCCGTGCGCTTCGTCGCGCTGATGTTCGGGATCGGCCTGGGCGCGTCCTGGCTCGGAACGCTGTGCTGGAACCGCGCCAGCCAGCTGCTGCCGACCTCGATCGCCGGGCAGCTGATCGTCTTCGAGACGCTCGCGGCGCTGCTCTACGCGTTCCTGCTGCGCGGTGAGGTGCCGGACCGCGGAACGCTCGCGGGCATCGCGCTGCTGATCGTGGGCGTGGTGCTCGGGATTCGCGCACTGCCGGCGCGGCCGGGCGGCTGACGCGGAGCCGTCCGGCGATGCGGACGTCGGCTCGCCGCGACGGATCCCGGCGGCGCGGCGGGGTGCGCGGCGCCGCTACGTCCGGCGGCTCGTCCTGCGCGAGGTCGCCGCGGCGGCGGCCGGCAACGGGAAGGGCGGGGGCACGGCGACCGAGAGCCGCTGCAGCGAGCTCTCGCCGGGCACCGGCGAGACCCGGCAGCCGAGGCGGCGCGCGAGCGCGAGCATCGGCGTGTTGACCGGCAGCGTGAGCCCGACCATTCGGCGGTAGCCCATCACGCCGGCCGCGTCGCGCAGCCGGCACATCAGTTCGGTGCCCAGGCAGTGGCCCTGGAAGCGGTCGCCGACGACGATCGAGAACGACGCCTCACCGGGCGTGTCGCCGGCCGAGTAGCGGGCGACGGCGATGATCTCGTCGCCGTCGTCGACGTGGCGCAGCGCCGCCAGCGCGAGCTCGCGTTCGCGGTCGAACCGCGTCAGCCGGGCCATGCGCGTCTCGGTCGGCGGACCCGCCTCTCCGAGCACGCGCAGGCGCTTCGTGTCGTCCGACAGCGAATCGAGGAATCCCTCCAGCGCGTCGGCGTCGGACGTCGTCAGCGCACGGATCGTCAGGCGGCCGAGGCCTTGCAGCTCCACCGGGTCGGTCCACGGTGTCGCTTCGGCAGGTTTGAGGGCGCGTACGTTCATCGATGGGCTCCTTGCAGGCAAGCCTCCGGACTGCGTCGCAGCATTTCCGCCCCAGGGCGGTCTGCTGCGATGCAGCGCAGCAATCTAGCGATGCTGCGCCCGCACGCCAATGCGTTTCGGTCCGAAAAACCGCAGAAAGCTGGTTCAATTCCTCTAAGTGAGTGCTCGCTCTCGTTCGAACTGACGATGCACATCAATTCAACTCGGCGTTCACCGCGGGGGCTTGCGTTCGCCAGAACAACACGGCGGCGAGCACCGCGAGTTGAGGCACCTGCCACGCCAGCAGCGCCGCGCCGAACGCGTGCGCCGCGTCGGCACCGCCGGCCTTGAACGCGTCGATGACGACGCCGAACAGCCACTGATTCACGAACGCGCTCGAGAACGTGAGGAGGTTGAACGCGGTGTACGCCCGCCCGGTCAGCGCCTGCGGGAACCCGAGCGACACGAACGGCTGCACCGCGGTCAGCGGCGTGGCGACGACGGCCAGCAGCAGCCACAGCCACCACGCCGACGGCGAGTGCTCCAGCGCGATCGCGGTCTCGACCACGACCACCGCGACGATGACGAACGGGACCAGCCGCCCGACGCCCCACCCGCGCCGCTCCAGCCTCGGCAGCAGCACGCCCAGGCCGAGGAAGCTGAGCATGAGCACGAAATTGAAGGCGAACAGCGCACGGGCCGCCGCGCGCGCGTCGAGCCCCAGCACCTGGACGAACCACGGCCCCGCCCACAAGGTCTGCATCGACATGAAGCTGGAGAGCACGACGATGGCCACGAGGCCGTAACGCCAGAAGTGAGCACTGGCAAACACCTGCGCGTAGCCGAGCCAGATCGCGCCACCGCCGGCCGGGGGCGACAGCGACCGTTCCTCGTCACGCGGCAGGCCGAACCACAGCGCGAGCGAGGCGCCGAGCACCAGCGCGGCCGCGACCCAGAAGACGCCGCGCCAGCCGACGACCGGCAGCGCCGCCTGCACCGGCACCGTCACCGACAGGGCGCCGAGCGTGCCCGCGACCAGCATCCAGGCGGCGAGGGACTGCTGGCGCTGCGCCGAGTACCAGAACCGATAGCCCTTGAGCGCCGACATCAGCGCCCCGGCGACCCCCACCCCGACGAGCGCGCGGCCGATCCACAGGCCCGTCAGCCCTCCCGCGAGCGCGAAGACCGCGCAGCCGAGCGCGGCGACCAGCAGCAGCACCGCGTTGGTCCGTCGCGCGCCGAAGCGGTCGAGCCAGATGCCCAGCGGCAGCTGCATCGCGGCGAACGACAGGAAGTACGCGGACGACAGCGAGCCGAGCTGCGCGTTCGTGAGCCCGAACTGCGCGAGCAGGTCCGGCGCGATGACCGCGTTCACCGAACGCAGGCCGTACGACATGAAGTACGCGGCCGCGAAGCACGCGAACACCCCGACGGCCCGGCCGCCGGACACCGCGCCGCCGCTCACCGGGGCCCCTGCAGGAGCCGGAACGACGCGACGAAGGTGCGCGCCTGTTCTTCGTCGACCTCGGGCCCGAGCACGACCCACTGCCAGGCGCGGGCGCCGCGCGCGGCGAACGCGGCGTGCATCCGAATCGGGCGGCCCTGCGCCGCGCCGGTCGCGCGCAGCGACCACCCGGGCGCCTCCCCGACCCGCGCGCCGGCCGCGTCGATCACCGGCACGCGCAGGTCGGGCGCGGGCGGCGCGACGGCGACAGGCGCAGCGGCGACGGGCGCAGCGGGCGCGACGGTGACAGGCGCGACGGGCGCGACGGCGACGGGCGCGGCGGCCCCGGGCGCGGCGGCCCCGGGCGCGGCGGCGGTTCGGCCGACTCGCGGGCGTCGCCGCGCCGGCCCCGATGTTGCGCAGCATGCCGGCGCGCATCGCGGCGACGGCCCTGTCCCGCGTGGCCGGCGCGTCGTCGGGGAGCTCGGCGACCGCGATCGTGAACGTGGTCTCGCCGACCCGCGCGCCCTGCATCGACATCGGGACCTCGAGTCCGTCGAGGCTGATGCGCCGCGTGAGCGACGCCGGCTTGCCCGGGAGCATCGCGGTCCAGCCGTCGTGCGTCGAGCGCACCTCGCGCCAGTCGTATTCCGGGGCGCAGGCCGCGAGCGTCGCGACCGCGAGCGCGGCCAGGGCGGCGCGCATCGGTTACGCTCTCGTGACCAGGCGGCGGACGAACGAGGCCATGCTCTACGAATTCAGGTGCCGGGCCACCGGCAGCGTCGTGATGACGCAGAAGGTGGGCGAGCGCATGCTCGCGATCATCGGGAAGTCCCCGAGCCGCACGGGCATCATCGTGCCCGAGCAGATGCCCGCGGCGATCCGCGCGCTCGAAGAGGCGGTCGAGCTCGAGCGCGCGCAGCCGGCCGTCCCGGACGACGACGACGAGCACGACCGCGAGCGGCCGCGGCCGGTGTCGCTCGCACAGCGCGCCTGGCCGTTCATCGAGATGCTGAAGGCGGCGCTCGCCGCCGAGCGCGAGATCACCTGGGGCGTGTGACGCGGCCCGCCCGCCGCGGGCCGCGCCCGATCAGCGCGCGCCGGGCTTCTTCGCGGGCTGCGCGGGGGCCTCGGACTTCTTCGGCGCGCGGCCCGGGCGGGTCTTGCCGTAGCTGCCGTTGAAGATCTTGCCGCGCCGGGTGCGCACGTCGCCTTTGCCCATGATCGTCGTTCCTTGGTTCGTGAATCGGGGTCGAGGGGGCAGATTATAGGGACACCCGGCCGGCGCGATGATCGGGCCGCGTTGCGCGATAATCGAAACGGGTCGCGACACGCGGCCCGGCCGCACGCCCCGCCCCCCTCCGAGGACACCCCCGTGACCGCCAAGGTGACCGTCAGCTTCGGCAACAACCGCGAGTTCGAGTACCACGTCGAGCGCAATCTCACGCGCGAGGCGGCCGGCCGCTGGCTCGACGAGCAGTTCGTCGAGCTCGGCGCCGAGCCGCTGCGCCTGTCCGGCAAGATCCTGCTCGCCGACAAGATCCTCGCGGTCGCCGCGGCCGCGGGCCCGTCGCGCATCGGCTACGAGGAGCCGTGGTCGGTCACGTTCGCCGCCGCCGCCGCGAGCGCGCTCGAGCGCGACGTCGTGCGCGTGGACGTGGACAAGGCGGTGGTGGGGTACTGACCCCGCCGACGCCCTTACCCCAGCACGCTCGCCAGCGCCGTCCTCAGCTCCGCCTCGTCGCGCCCCGAGCGGCGCGCGTAGTCGGAGAGCTGGTCGTCGCCGATGCGCCCGACGTTGAAGTACTGCGCCTGCGGGTGCGACAGGTAGAAGCCGCTCACGCTCGCCGCCGGCGTCATCGCGAAGCTCTCGGTCAGCGTCATGCCGATCTCCTCGCAGCCGAGCGCGTCGAACAGCGCGCGCTTGACCGTGTGCTCCGGGCACGCCGGATAGCCGGGCGCCGGGCGGATGCCGCGGTAGCGCTCGCGCACCAGGTCCTCGAGCGACAGCGACTCGTCCGGCGCGTAGCCCCAGAGGTCCTTGCGCACGCGCTCGTGCAGGCACTCGGCGAACGCCTCGGCGAGCCGGTCGGCGATCGCCTTGAGCATGATCGACGAGTAGTCGTCGAGCAGCGCGGCGAACTCCTGTGCCTTCTTGTCGACGCCCAGGCCGGCGGTCACCGCGAACAGCCCGATCCAGTCGGCGATGCCCGAGGGGCGGCCGTCGATGACCCTGGGCGCGACGTAGTCCGCCAGGCACTTGTTGTCGACGCCCTCGCGCTTGGCCGTCTGCTGGCGCAGGTTGCGCCACGTGAACGCGACCTCGCGCCGGGTCTCGTCGGTGTAGACCTCGATGTCGTCGTCGTTGACCGAGTTCGCGGGCAGGAACGCGACCGCGGCGTTCGCGGTCAGCCAGCGGCCGTCGATCACCCGGCGCAGCATCGACTTCCCGTCTGAGAACACGCGCCGCGCGGACTCGCCGACCACCTCGTCGTTGAGCAGGCCGGGGTACGCGCCGTGCAGGTCCCAGGTCTGGAAGAACGGGCCCCAGTCGATGTACTTCGCGATCTCGGCGAGGTCGTAGTTGCGGAACGCGCGCCGGCCGGTGAACTTCGGCTTCGGCGGGCGGTAGTGCGCGAGCGGGTGCGGCCCCGGCGCACCGGGGTTGTCGTCGGCGGGCAGCGCCCAGTCGATGCGCGGGCGTGCCGCGCGCGCCTGCGCGAGCGGGATCAGCGCCGGGGCCTTGCGGTTCGCGTGCTGCGCGCGGATGCGTTCCTGGTCGGCGGCGAGCTCGGCGAGGAACGCGGGCTTCGAGTCGCCCGACAGCAGGCTCTGCGCGACCGGCACCGAGCGCGACGCGTCCGGCACGTAGACGACCGGGCCCGAGTAGTGCGGCGCGATCTTCACCGCGGTGTGCACGCGAGAAGTGGTCGCGCCGCCGATCAGCAGCGGGATCTTGCGCACGCGGAACCAGTCGTCGCGCTCCATCTCGCGCGCGACGTGCGCCATCTCCTCGAGCGACGGCGTGATCAGCCCCGACAGCCCGACGACGTCGGCGCCCTCGACCTTCGCGCGCGCGAGGATCTCCGAGCACGGGACCATCACGCCCATGTTGACGACGTCGAAGTTGTTGCACTGGAGCACGACGGAGACGATGTTCTTGCCGATGTCGTGGACGTCGCCCTTCACGGTCGCGACGACGATCCTGCCGCGCGAGCCGGTGTCGCCGGACGCCGCCTTCTCGGCCTCGATGAACGGGATCAGGTGCGCGACCGCCTGCTTCATCACGCGCGCCGACTTCACGACCTGCGGCAGGAACATGCGCCCGGCGCCGAAGAGGTCGCCGACGACGTTCATGCCGTCCATCAGCGGGCCCTCGATCACCTCGATCGGGCGCCCGCCGCGCGCTTCGACCTCCCGGCGCGCGGCCTCGGTGTCCTCGACCACGAACGTGGTGATGCCGTGCACCAGCGCGTGCGCGAGCCTGCGAGCGACCGGCTCGGCGCGCCACGCGAGGTCCTCGGCCTTCTTCGCGCCGCCGGCCTTCAACGTGGCGGCGAACTCGATCATGCGCTCGGTGGCGCTCCTGGCGGCCTCGGCGTCGAGCGCGGCCTGCGCGGCGCGGACTTCGTCGTCGAGCGCCGCGCGAGCGGCCCGGGTCGCCTCGCTCGCCGCTGCATCGCCCGCGGTCGCATCGCCCGCCGCTGAATCGCCCGCCGCTGAATCGCCCGCCGCCGCGGCCGCAGCCCGCGCCGACGCCAGCCGCGCGCGCTCGGCCGTGAGCGCCGGGACCCGATCGAGCACGATGTCCTCGACGCGCTCGCGCAGCTCCGGCGCGAGCTCGTCGTACACGCCGATCATCCCGGCGTTGACGATGCCCATCGTGAGGCCCGCGCGGATCGCGTGCGTGAGGAACACCGTGTGGATCGCCTCGCGCGCGGCGTCGTTGCCGCGGAAGCTGAAGCTCACGTTCGACACGCCGCCCGAGACCTTCGCGTGCGGCAGGTTCGCGCGGATCCAGCGCACCGCCTCGATGAAGTCGACCGCGTAGTGGTCGTGCTCCTCGATGCCGGTGGCGATCGCGAAGATGTTCGGGTCGAAGATCACGTCCTCGGCGGGGAAGCCCACGGCCTCGGTCAGCAGCCGGTACGCGCGCGCGCAGATCGACGTCTTGCGCTCGAAGGTGTCGGCCTGGCCCTGCTCGTCGAAGGCCATGACGATCACCGCCGCGCCGTAGCGCCGGCACAGCCGCGCCTGGCGCAGGAACTCCGCCTCGCCCTCCTTCAGCGAGATCGAGTTCACGACCGCCTTGCCCTGCACGCACTTCAGGCCGGCCTCGATCACCGCCCACTTGGAGCTGTCGATCATCACCGGCACGCGCGCGATGTCGGGCTCGGACGCGATCAGGTTCAGGAAGCGCGTCATCGCCGCGGCCGAGTCGAGCATCGCCTCGTCCATGTTGACGTCGATGACCTGCGCGCCGTTCTCGACCTGCTGGCGCGCGACGGCGAGCGCCTCGTCGTACTGCTCGGCGAGGATCAGGCGTGCGAACGCCTTGCTGCCGGTGACGTTGGTGCGCTCGCCGACGTTCACGAAGAGCGAGGCGTCGTCGACGACGAACGGCTCGAGCCCGGACAGGCGCAGCGCCGGCGGGCGCGCCGGCGGCACGCGCGGGGGCAGGCCGTCGACCGCGCGCGCGATCGCGGCGATGTGCTCGGGCGTGGTGCCGCAGCAGCCGCCCGCGACGTTGACGAAGCCCGCGCGCGCGAACTCCGCGAGCAGCGACGACGTGATCTCGGGCGTCTCGTCGAAGCCGGTGTCCGACATCGGGTTCGGCAGGCCGGCGTTCGGGTACACGCACACGAAGGTGTCGGCCTTCGAAGCGAGCTCCTCGACGTAGGGCCGCATCAGCGCGGCGCCCAGCGCGCAGTTCAGCCCGATCGTGAGCGGGCGCGCGTGGCGCACCGAGTTCCAGAACGCCTCGACGGTCTGGCCCGACAGGATGCGCCCGGACGCGTCGGTGACGGTGCCCGAGATCATGATCGGCACGCGCGGCAGGCCCTGCGCCTCGCGCGCTTCGAAGACCTCGTCGATCGCGAACAGCGCCGCCTTCGCGTTGAGCGTGTCGAACACCGTCTCGACGAGCAGCACGTCGACGCCGCCCTCGAGCAGCGCCTGCGCCTGCTCGGCGTACGCGGCGCGCAGCTCGTCGAAGGTGACGTTGCGCGCGCCGGGGTCGTTGACGTCGGGCGAGATCGACGCGGTCTTCGGCTGCGGCCCGAGCGCGCCGGCGACGAAGCGCGGGCGCTGCGGCGTCGCGTACCGGTCGGCGGCCTCGCGCGCGAGCCGGGCCGACGCGAGGTTCATCTCGCGCGCCAGGTGCGCGAGGTGGTAGTCGGCCTGCGCGATCGTCGTCGCGCCGAAGGTGTTCGTCTCGATCAGGTCGGCGCCGGCGGCGAGGTAGGCCTCGTGGATCGCGCGGATCACCTGCGGCTGCGTGATCGACAGCAGCTCGTTGTTGCCCTTCACGTCCTGCTCGAGGTCGGCGAAGCGCTCGCCGCGGAACTGCTCCTCGGTGAGCCGGTGGCGCTGGATCATCGTGCCCATGGCCCCGTCCAGGATCAGGATCCGGCGGTTCATGAGGTCGCGAAGGCGCTGTTCGGTGGTCATCGTGGGGTCCCGGTTCGCGCGTGCCCGAAGCGCGCGCAAAAACCTTCATTCTATCAATGGGTTAGATCCCCTGCTGCAGTGCGGTCGCCGGGCGTCGGCGCGCAGCGCCCGCCGGCCCGGGGCACTCGGCGATAATGCACGGTTCGCCCCGCCGAAGGAGGTTCCCCGTGAGCTACGTTTTCGCGCCGCCCGCGCTCGTCGCCGTGCCGGTCGCCGGCACCGCGCAGTCGTTCCCCGTCCATCGCATCTACTGTGTCGGCCGCAACTACGTCGAGCACGCGCAGGAGATGGGTTTCACCGGCCGCGAGCCGCCGTTCTTCTTCATGAAGCCGGCCGACGCGGTCGTCTACGTGCCCGACGGCGCCACCGGCGAGATCCCGTACCCGCCCGGCACCGAGAACCTGCACCACGAGATCGAGCTCGTGGCCGCGATCGGCACCGGCGGCACGAACATCCCGGCCGCGAGCGCGCTGTCGCACGTGTTCGGCTACGCGATCGGGCTGGACATGACCCGCCGCGACCTGCAGAACGAGGCCAAGAAGCAGGGCCGGCCCTGGGACATCGGCAAGAGCTACGACCACAGCGCCCCGATCGGCCCGATCCACCCGGCGGACGCGGCCGGCGACGTCGCCAATGCGGCGATCTCGCTCGAGGTCAACGGACAGGTGCGCCAGTCGAGCGTCGTCACCAAGCTGATCTGGAACATCGCCGAGACGATCGAGCACCTGTCGCGCTACTGGACGCTCGCCCCCGGCGACCTGATCTACACCGGCACGCCCGAAGGCGTCGCCGCCGTGAAGAGCGGCGACCTGATGGTGGGCCGCATCGGCGGCCTCGGCGAGCTCAAGGTCCGGGTGAAGTGAGCGACCGATGGCCGACCACCTGATCCCCACGCCGGCGCTGCACCGCTGGGTCGCCGACGTCTTCCGCGCGGCGGGCTCCAGCGCGCGCGAGGCCGAGCTCACCGCCGACCACCTCGTCGGCGCGAACCTCGCCGGGCACGACTCCCACGGCGTCGGCATGGTGCCGCGCTACGTGAACTCGCTGCTCGCCGACGAGCTGAAGCTGAACCAGACCGCGACCATCGTCACCGACGCCGGCAGCCTCGTCACCGTCGACGGCCGGCGCGGCATGGGCCAGTCGGTCACCCACCAGGCGATGGCGGTGGCGATCGAGCGCGCCCGCACGCACGGCGTGTGCGTGCTGGGCCTGAAGAACTCGCACCACCTCGGGCGCGTGGGTCACTGGGCCGAGCAGGCGATCGCGGCCGGCATGGCGTCGATCCACTTCACGAACGCCGTGAGCAATCCGCCGATGGTCGCGCCGTACGGCGGCACGCGCGGGCGCTTCCTCACCAACCCGTTCACGGTCGGGATCCCGCGCCGCGGCGCCGAGCCGATCGTGCTCGACTTCGCCACCAGCGCGATCGCGCAGGGCAAGGTGCGCGTCGCGTACAACAAGAAGGTCAAGGTGCCGCCGGGGTCGCTGCTCGACGGCAACGGCGCGCCCACCGAAGACCCGTCGGTGATGTTCGAGCCGCCGCCCGCCGAGCGCGGCGCGCTGCGCCCGTTCGCCGCGCACAAGGGCTACGCGCTGGCGATGGTGTGCGAACTGCTGGGCGCCGCGCTCACCGGGGGCGAGACCACGCAGCCCGGCAACATGACGATGAAGTACGGCATCTGGAACAACATGCTCGCGATCGTCTTCGACCCGCAGCGCCTGGGCACCGGCGAGCGCTTCGAGCAGGAGGCGCGCGCGTTCGTCCAGTGGGTGGAGTCCGCGCCGCTGTCGGGCGACGTCGACCGCATCATGATGCCCGGCGACCCCGAGCGCCGCGCACGGGCCGCCCGCGCGCAGGCGGTGCCGATCGACCCCGGCACGATGGCCGAGCTCGACCAGGCGTCCGCGCAGGTCGCGGGCCGCTTCGGCCAGTCCCCGGGTCCGTGCTCGGCGCTGGAGCGCGGCTGTTGAAGACCTTCGTCCACACGCTGCTGGTCGGCTTCGGCGACTGCGACCCGGCCGGCATCGTCTACTACCCGAACTTCTTCCGCTGGTTCGACGCGACCGCGCACGTGATGTTCGCGGCGGTCGGCTGCGACTGGCGCGGGACGAAGCGCGAGCGCAACTGGATCGTCGGGCCGATCGTCGACGCGCACGCGGCGTTTCGCGCGCCGGCCACGCACGGCGACACGCTCGAGGTGCACGCGTCGGTCAGCCAGTGGTCGGCGAAGTCGTTCCGCGTCGACTACCGGATCGTGCGCGGGCCGGTGCTGATCGCCGAGGGCTGGGAGGTGCGCATCGTCGCGGAGCCGCACCCCGACGACCCGTCGCGCATCCGCGCGCTGCCGATCCCGGACGCGTTCCGGGCGCTGTTCGACTGAAGAGGCCCGCGATGGCGACCCGACGGCTGTTCCTGCTCGACTCGATCGCCTACGTCGGCCCGGAGTGCGACGCGCAGGTGGTGGTCTGCGGCTCGCACGGCGGCGCGTCGGCGGCGTCGTTCGTGCTGCAGCAGGCGCGCCGCCCGCTCGCGGTGATGTTCAACGACGCGGGCGTCGGCAAGGACTCCGCCGGCACCGTGGGGCTCGCGATGCTGCAGTCGGTGGGCGTCGCGTGCGCGGCGTACTCGCACCTGTCGGCGCGCATCGGCGACGCGCGCGACGGCTGGGAGAACGGCGTGATCACGCACTCGAACGCCGCGGCTCGGGCCCTCGGGCTCGACGCCGGGATGGCGGTGCGCGACGCGGTCGCGCGTCTGGACGCGGCGCCCGCGCCAGCCTGAGCCGGAGCCTGGCCGGGAATTCGCGCCGGACCGCGGCGCGCCGGTCGCGCGGCCCGGGCCCGCAGGCCCGGGACCGGGTGCGGCGCCCCCTACTTCGCCAGCGCCAGGCAAGCCACGCCCGACGCGATCAGCGCCGCGCCGGCCAGGCGCCGTCGCAATTCGCCCTCGGCGAGCAGCTTCGCGCCGAGGAACGCCGCGATCAGCATCGACACCTCGCGCGCCGGCGCGACGTGGCTGATCGGCGCCATCGTCATCGCGATCAGCACCAGGATGTAGCCCGCCGGCGAGAGCAGCGCCACCGCGAGCATCGGCCGCCACGCGTGCGCGAGCGACTCTCGCACCTGCGGCGCGCGCCGCGCCGCCCACGGCGCGAGCAGCAGCGCGCGCGAGGTGTCGGACAGCCAGTAGAACAGCAGCGGCGAGACGCCGAGCGCGCGCACCGCGTTGCCGTCGTTGACCGTGTAGCCGGCGATCAGCACGCCGGTCAGCGCGCCCCAGCCCAGCCCCGCGCCGGTGCGCGGCGACCACCCGCGCAGCATCGACACGCCGCCCGCGATCGTGAAGGTGCCTGCGACGACCAGCGCGAGGCCGGCCACCGACAGCGCGCTCGCCGCCTCGCCGAGCACCGCGATCGCGACCACCGACGACATCAGCGGGCCGACGCCGCGCGCGACCGGGTACACGACCGAGAGGTCGGCGACCTGGTAGCCGCGCTGCAGCACGATGAAGTACGCGACGTGCACGACGCCGCTCACGAGCACCGCCCACAGCGCCGCGGCCGACAGGCCCGGCAGCTCGCCGCCGTGCAGCGCGAGCGCGAGCGGCGCGTAAGCGACCGCGCCCACGCTCGCCGCGAGCCACGACATCGCGACCGGGTCGGCCTGCGCGCGCTTGAGCATGAAGTTCCACGCCGCGTGGATGCACGCGGCGACCAGCACGAGCGCGAACGCGCCGGCCGACATCGGTCAGGCCGCGCGCACGGCGCTTCAGGCGAACGCTTCCGGGTTGACGAGCCCGGTGGGTTGGCCGGCGGCGAACGCGACGAGGTTGTCGAACGCGGTGCCGAAGTACAGCTCGTAGCTGTCGCGCTCGACGTAGCCGATGTGCGGGGTGGCGAGCACCGCGGGGTGCGCGATCAGCGGGTTCGTGAGCGTGGGCTCCGACTCGAACACGTCGAGCGCGGCCGCGCCCGGCTGGCCGGCGTCGAGCGCCGCCGCGAGCGCGCCCGGCGCGACCAGCTCCGCGCGGCTCGTGTTCACGAAGAGGCTGCCGGCGCGCATCGCGGAGAAGTCCTCGGCGCCGATCGAGCCGCGCGTCTCGGGCACGAGGCGCAGGTGCACCGAGAGCACGTCGCTGCCCGCGAAGAGCTCGGCCCGGCTCGCCGCGACCGCGACGCCGTCGTCGGCGGCCCTGCGCAGCGACGCCTCGCGCCCGAACGCGAGCACGTTCATGCCGAACGCGCGCCCGTAGCCCGCGACCAGCCGCCCGATGTTGCCGTAGCCGAGGATGCCGAGCGTGCGCCCGCGCACCGTGCGCCCGAGCATCGTCTGCCAGCGGCCCGCGCGCAGCGCCGCGGCCTCGTGCGCGACCCCGCGCGACGCCGCGAGCACCAGCGCCCACGTGAGCTCGGCGGGCGCGTACGGCGAGCCGGCGCCGCCGAGCACCGCGATGCGCCGCTCGCTGCACGCGGCGACGTCGATGTGCGGCCCGGCGCGACCGGTCTGGCTCACCGCGCGCAGCGCGGGCAGGCGCTCGATCAGCGCGCGCGTGAGCCGCGTGCGCTCGCGGATCAGCACCAGCGCCTCGACGCCGTCCAGCCGCTCGGCGAGCTGCTGGGGATCGGCGACGGTTTCGTGCAGAATCCGCACGTCGTGGCCGCGGAGCTTGCCGAAGCACGCGAGGCCGCGAACGCAGTCCTGGTAGTCGTCGAGGATGGCGATCTTCATGCGGCATTGTAGGAGAAGACGATGAAGGTGATCATCGCCGGCGCGGGCATCGGGGGACTGACCGCGGCGCTGTCGCTGCACGAGGCGGGCGTCGACGTCGAGGTGTTCGACGGCGTCACGCAGATCCGCCCGCTGGGCGTGGGCATCAACTGCCTGCCGCACGCGGTGCGCGAGCTCGACGAGCTCGGCGTGGCGCCGCTGCTCGAAGCGCAGGGCGTGCGCACGCGCGAGCTCATCTACACGAACCGGTTCGGCCAGCGCATCTGGCGCGAGGAGCGCGGCGTGCACGCCGGCTACCGCTGGCCGCAGTATTCGATCCACCGCGGGCGCCTCCAGGTGATGCTCTACGAGGTCGCGCGCGAGCGCCTGGGGCCGGAGCGCATCCACCTCGACCACGCGCTCGCGCGCTTCACGCAGGACGCTCACGGCGTCACCGCGCACTTCGTGTCGCGCGACGTCGCGAGCGGCTCGAGCCCCGCGCCGGACGAAGGCCCCGCGCGCGAGGTCGAGGGGCGCGGCCACCGCCGCGCCGACGTGCTCATCGGCGCCGACGGCATCCACTCCGCGGTGCGCCGCCAGCTCTATCCGGACGAGGGGATGCCCGTGTGGAACGGTCGCATCCTTTGGCGCGGCGTCACGTGGGCGCGGCCGTACCTGGGCGGCGCGTCGATGATCATGGCCGGCTACGAGTGGGAGAAGTTCGTCTGCTACCCGATCGGCGCGCCGCACGCGGACGGGCTGCAGGAGATCAACTGGATCGCGGAGCTCAAGTACCGCGACCGTCCGCCGCAGAAGAAGGAAGACTGGAACCGGCCCGGCGTGCTCGCCGACTTCCTGCCGAGCTTCCAGTCGTGGGACTTCGGCTGGCTCGACGTGCCGGGCCTGATCCGCGGCGCGGATCGCGTGTTCGAGTTCCCGATGGTCGACCGCGACCCGCTGCCCGCGTGGACGCACGGGCGCGTGACGCTGCTCGGCGACGCCGCGCACCCGATGTACCCGATCGGCAGCAACGGCGCGTCGCAGGCGATCCTCGACGCGCGCGTGCTGTCGTGGCGGCTCGCGACCGAGGGCGACCCGCTGCGCGCGCTGCAGCTCTACGACGACGAGCGCCGCCCCGCGACCGCGGCGATCGTGCTCGCGAACCGGCGCAACGGCCCCGAGCAGGTGATGCAGATGGCGCACGAGCGCGCGCCGCAGGGCTTCGCCGACGTGCACGACGTGATCTCGCCGGAGGAGCTCGACGCGGTCGCGCGCCAGTACAAGCTGGTGGCCGGCTTCGACAAGGACACGCTGAACGGGCGCGCGTCGTACTCGGTGAAGGCGCGCTGAAGGCCGGGCGCGCGGCAACGCCGCCCGCCCTTCGCGGTGTGGCCGCCCCTGCGTGGCCGGCGCGCGCGGCGGGCGCACACGTGAAACGGCCCGGGACACGCCCGGGCCGGTCGGCGGCGGCGGCCCGAGGGCCGCCGCGCGCGTCACTTCGCCGTGTACTTCTGGATCAGCGACTTCGCGGTGTCGAGCAGCATCTTGCCGTTGTGGCCCTTGGCCGTGATCTCCTTGACCCAGTCGTCGTCGACCTGGTCGGACGCCTTGCGGAAGTTCGCGGCCTCCGCCGACGTGAACGTCAGGATCGTGTTCTTGCGCGCCTCGGCGGCCTTGCGCCCCGGAATGTCGCCGGCCTGCTGCACGCGGCCGAGGAAGCCGGAGGTCTCCAGGCCGGTGTTGTTGTCGATGATCTTCTTCAGGTCGGGCGGCAGCGAGTCGTACTTCTTCTGGTTCATCGCCATCACGAACGTGGTCGTGTAGAGCGAGCCGTCCTTCGAGTCGAACTCGGTGTGCGACTTCACCAGCTCCTCGACCTTGATCGACGGCGCGACCTCCCAGGGAATGATCGCCGCGTCGATGACGCCCTTGGACAGCGCGTCCGGGATCTGCGGCAGCGGCATGCCGACCGGCGAGGCGCCCAGCGCCGCGAGCAGCTTCGTCGTCTGGCGCGTCGGCCCGCGCACCTTCATGCCGCGCAGGTCGCTCATCGACCTGATCTGCTTCTCGCGCGAGTGGAACATGCCCGGGCCGTGGACGTTCACCGCGAGCAGGTGGACGTCCTTGAACTCGTCCTTCGCGACGGTGTTGACGTACTCCCAGTACGCCTTGGACGTCGCCTCGGCGTTCGTCATCATGAACGGCAGCTCGAACACCTCGACGCGCGGGAAGCGCCCCGGCGTGTTGCCGGGCAGCGTCCAGACGACGTCGACGACGCCGTCCTTGACCTGGTCGTAGAGCTGGCCCGGGTTGCCGCCGAGCTGCATCGCCGGGAATTTCTCGAACTTGATCCGCCCGCCCGACTCCTTCTCGACCTTCTCCATCCACGCGACGTGCATGTTCAGCCACACGTTCGACTGCGGCGCCATGAACGTGTGGAACTTCAGCGTCACGGTCTGGGCGACGGCGGCGCCCGCGGCGCCGAGCGCGAGGACGGCCGCGGCGGCAAGATGCTTGAGCTTCATGGGAATGTCTCCTGTCTTCGATCCGATCGGCGAGCCGCGCGCGCACGATCCGTGCGCCCTCCGGGGCCCTCCTGCGAACGCGAGAGTCTGACGCCGGCCCGGCGGCACGTCATGCGAGGGTTTTCCCGCACCGGCGCGCACCCGGCCGGCCGCGCGCACGCAGGCCCGGTGCGGCGCCCTCCCGGAGATTCAGGCCTGCCTCGGCGGCATGCGCACGACGAGGCCGTCGAGCGCGTCGGTCATCTCGATCTGGCAGGACAGGCGGCTCGTCGGCCGGCGCGGCGACGCGGCCTGCGCGAGCATCTTCTTCTCCTCGGCCGTCGGCGGCGGCAGCCGCGCCGCGAACGCCTCGTCGACGTAGACGTGGCAGGTCGCGCACGACAGGAAGCCGCCGCACGCGCCCTCGATCCCGCGGACGTTCGAGAAGACCGCCGCCATCATGACGGTGTTGCCGACGGCGACGTCGAGCGTGGTGCGGTGGCCGTCGTGGGAGACGAAGGTGACGCGGGGCATGGCGGGATTCTAGCCGCGCCGCTCGCGCACGCCCATGCCGATCCGGCATAGCTGCTAGTGGGCCGCACCGGCGCCGGTCGCACTATGGCGCACGCATCGAGTCAGGCAGAATAGCTGGCCGAGAAGAGCCGCGAGGCGCCCGGCCCCGGCCCAGGCCTCGCCGCGGCGAGCCGCGCATCGACGCGCAACGCCGGCGTGCAGCCTCAGGAGGAAAGTGCCGATGGACACCTACGAAGGCCTCGGGGGGCCGGGCCTGCGCCGCCTCGAGACGCTGTGCGCGGGCTACGCGCTGCTCGGCGGCGCAATGCTGCTCGCCACCACCGTGATCACGCTCGTGAGCGTGCTGGCGCGCTACTTCTTCGCGAAGCCGCTGGTCGGCGACTTCGAGCTCGTGCAGGTCGCGGTCGCCACCTGCATCGCGTCGTTCCTGCCGTACTGCCAGCTCAAGGGCGGCAACATCATCGTCGACTTCTTCACCACCGGCATGGCGCCGTCGCGCCAGCGCGCGTTCGACGCCCTCGGCGCGCTGCTGCTGTCGCTGATGATGCTCGTGCTCGGCTGGCGCGCGGCGGTGGGCGCGATGTCGGTGTTCGAGTCCGGCGAGTCGTCGATGCTGATGAGCATCCCGATCTGGATCACGTACGCGCTGATCGTGCCCGGCTTCCTGCTGACGTGCTTCGTCGCGCTCGTCGACGTGCGCCGGCGCCTGGCCACCCGCGGCACCGGAGGCGGCGATGAGTGAGATGCAGATCGGGTTCGCGATGTTCGGCGGGATGCTGCTGCTGATGGCGTTCCGCGTGCCGATCGCGGTGTCGATGTTCGTGCCGGGCGCCATCGGCTACCTCGCGATGTCGGGCTTCCCGGCGTGGCTGAACCACCTGAAGGGCGCCGGCTACGCGCGGCTGTCGATCTACGACCTGTCGGTGATCCCGCTGTTCATGCTGATGGGCAACTTCGCGACCCAGGGCGGGCTGACCGAAACGCTGTTCCGCTTCGCGACCGGGCTGCTCGGGCGCTTTCGCGGGGGCATGGCGATGGCCGGCGTGCTCGCGTGCGCGGCGTTCGGCTCGCTGTGCGGCTCGTCGGTCGCCACCACGGCCACCGTCGCGCAGGTCGCGCTGCCCGAGATGCGGCGCGCCAACTACTCCGGGCGGCTCGCGACCGCGGCGCTCGCCGCCGGCGGCACCCTGGGCATCCTGCTGCCGCCGTCGGTCACGCTGGTGATCTACGCGATCCTCACCGAGCAGAACATCGCCAAGCTGTTCGCCGCCGCGTACGTGCCGGGCTTCCTCGCGGCCGCCGGCTACATGATCGCGATCGCCGTCTACGTGCGGCTGTTCCCCGAGCACGCGCCGGTGCCCAAGGCCGCGACGCGCCGCGAGGTGATCGCGAGCGCGCTGAAGACCTGGCCGATCCTCGCGATCTTCGTCGTCGTCTTCGGCGGCATCTACGGGGGCGTGTTCACCCCGACCGAGGGCGCGTCGATCGGCACCGCCGCGACCTTCCTCCTCGCGCTCGCGCGCCGCGACATGGACTGGGCCCGCTTCAAGCGCAGCGTGCTCTCGACGGCCACCGCGTCCGGCATGATCTTCACGATCTTCCTCGGCGCCGACATGATGAACGCGAGCCTCGCGCTCACGCAGATGCCCAACAAGCTCGCCGCCATCGTCGCGGGCAGCGGGCTGTCGCCGATCCTGATCATGATCGGCATCATGATCTTCTACGTGATCCTCGGCTGCGTGATGGACGAGCTGTCGATGATCATGCTGACGATCCCGGTGATCTTCCCGGTGATCATGCACCTGGACTTCTACGGGCTCGCCGCGACCGAGAAGGCGATCTGGTTCGGGATCCTGATCCTGATGGTCGTCGAGATCGGGATGATCTTCCCGCCGGTGGGGCTGAACGTCTACATCATGAACGGGCTGGCCAAGGACGTCCCGATGTCCGAGACCTACCGCGGCGTCACGCCGTTCCTGGTGTCCGACGCCGTGCGGATGACGCTGCTGATCGCGTTCCCCGGCATCGCGCTCTGGGCGCTGAAGTTCGTCTGACGCCCGCGACGGGGCTGCCGCGGCCGCCCCTCAGTGCAGCGTGAGCGGCTGCAGCATCAGGCCCTCGAACTGGCGCAGGAAGTCGTCGACCTCTTCCACCGAGGGTTCCTGCGCGATCAGGTCGGCGACGTCGTCGCGGAAGCGCCGTGCCAGCGTGCCGCCGAGGAACAGCTCGCGGCGCGAGGACTTGTCCATGATCTCGAAGCCGTCGTGCACGCCTTCGGAGTCGCGGAACTCGACGACGCAGTAGTTCGGGCTGTTGTAGATCATCTGCATACGCACCTCGGCACCGGGCCTGTACCCCTGGTGTCGGCACCCCCGGAATCGAGATGCCCCCGGCACCGACCGGCGCGCGTTCGCGGCCGACGGGCGGCGGCGCCCGCGGACCCCGGGCGGGTGTTCCGGCACGGGCCCCGGGGGCACCGTACCCGCGCTGCTCGCGCCCGCGTCGGGCGACGGTCAGCCCGGCGTCGCGACCGCGGCCGACAGCGCCGCGCCGATCGCGTCGAGCTCGCCCGGCGCGGGATCGTCCGCGAACGTGCATTCCAGGCGGCTGTCGCGCCGCCAGGCGCTCGGCGCCCACGTCGCCTCGCCGGCGCGCAGCTCGCAGCCGTACCACTCGCGCGCGGTGCGCCACACGCCCCGGGCGCGCAGCAGCCCGCGCGCGCCGGCCGCGCGATCGCAGGCCGGGCGCACGCGCAGGCGCTCGAACACGCGCTCCGGCGGCCAGCGCCAGGACACGAGGAGCACACCGGCGTCGAACCGGCGCGTCGGCGCTCCCTCGGACGCCGCGCCGGCGCCGGCGGCGGACGCGAGCACGCCCGAGACGACGTCCTCGTCCGGCCCGTCGTCCCCGGCGACCCGGATCTCACGCCCGCCGAACGGGCCGTCGGCGAGCCGGCGGCACAGCGCGTCCCGCGCGGACGCGTCGCCCGCCGCGCCCAGGCGGTTCACGAGGACGACGTCGGCCGCGTCGAGCTGAGCGCGGGCGAGCACCGCTTCGGGCGCGTCGAGCCACGCCATCGCGCGCGGGGCGTCCACCACCGTCACGACGCCGAGCACGCGCACCGCCCCCGCCAGCGCCGGCGCGCGCAGCGCATCGACCAGCGCCGCGGGCACGGCGGCGCCCGAGGCCTCCAGCAGCACCAGCCTCCAGGGCCCGGCGGCGAGCGCGCGCAGCAGCGTCGTGCGCAGTGCCGGCCCGGCGACGCAGCACGCGCAGCCGCCGGCGACGTCGAACACCGGCGCACCGCCGAAGCGCCCGTGCCGCCGTTGCGCGGGCACGGGGTCGTTCGAGAGCACGGCGCGCCGCTCGCCGGCCGGCGCCCGCGACAACCAGTGCGCGATCGCGCGCGACTTGCCCGCGCCCGGCAAGCCGCAGACGACGACGATCGGCACCGGCACCGGCGTTCGCATCGGAACCGATGCCGCGGAAGAGGGCGGAATGCTCATCGTGGAACGGGTGCGCAGGTGAAGCAGCGGCGCCGGATCGGCGCGCGCCCAGCGCCCATCGGCCGCGCGAACGGACGCTAGCCGAGCGCCGGGGGCAGGGGCTCGATCAGGCCCATCTTGCGCAGCATGTCGAGGCCCTCGTCGAGATTGCGCAGCTGCGGGTGGCGACGGCGGAGCTGGTCGACGCTGGCGCAGCCGTCGACGCGCAGCAGCAGCGCGCGCAGCCGGCGCGGCGTACGCCCCGGCGCCCGCGCGAGCTCGAGGCGCCCCATCCAGCTGCGCAGGAAGACCTCGTCGCCGCGCAGCACGGGCGCGTCGCCCGCGAGCGCGAGCCGGCGGACGTGGCGGCGCGCGGAGTCGTCGAGGGCGAGGGGGGTCATCGGACGCGGGTTCGAATGGTCGGGTCTCCCACTCTAACCGAATTCGGTCGCCCCGGTGGCGCCCGGCGGTCGACGGGCGGCCGGGCGCCCGTGACCGATTTCACGAAGCCCGGCGCTACTTGTAGAGCACCTGCGGCAGCCACAGGCCGATGGCGGGGAACAGGTACAGCAGCGCCAGCGCGACGACCTGGATCATCATGAACGGGATCATCCCGGCGAAGATCTGGTTCAGCGTCACGTGCGGCGGCGCCACGCCCTTCAGGTAGAACGCGGCCATCGCGACCGGCGGCGACAGGAACGCGGTCTGCAGGTTCAGCGCCACGAGCAGGCCGAAGAACAGCGGGTCGACGCCGAAATTGTCGAGCAGCGGGATGAAGATCGGCATGAAGATCACGATGATCTCGGTCCACTCGAGCGGCCAGCCGAGCAGGAAGATGATCACCTGCGACAGCAGCAGGAACTGGATCTTCGACAGCCCGAGCGACAGCACCCACTGCTCGATCACTTCCTGGCCGCCGAGCAGCGCGAACGCCGCCGAGAAGATCGACGAGCCGACGAACAGCCAGCACACCATCGCCGACGTCTTCGCGGTCAGGAACACCGACTCCCTGACCACCGTCAGGTTCAGGTTGCGGTACGCCGCCGCGAGCACGAACCCGCCCATCGATCCGACCGCCGCGGCCTCGGTGGGCGTCGCCAGGCCGAACACGATCGTCCCGAGCACCGCGAGAATCAGCACCGCGAGCGGGAAGAACGACCCGAGGAGCATCTTGAAGACCTCGAGCCGCACGAAGGTGAAGACCGCGTAGAAGGCGACGCCGATCGCGGCACCCGCTCCGAGCATCACCCAGTACCAGGTCGGCGCGGGCAGCCGCGCCGGCGGCTCGGCGGACGCGGCCTTGCCGGCACCGGGCGGCTCGGCCACGCCGGGGGCGGCGGCAGGAGTCGCCGTCTCGGACTTCGCGCCGGGCGGCTCCTGCGCACCGCCGGACTTCTCCGCCGGCGGTTCCTGCACGCCGCCGGACTTCTCGACCGGCGGCTCCTGCACGCCGTCGGACTTCTCGACCGGCGGCTCCTGCAGCCCGCCGGCGTTGCCGGACGGCGGCTCCTGCACGCCGTCGGACTTCTCCGCCGGCGGCTCGGCGAGCGTGCTCTCGGAGCCGGCGCTGTCCTTGGACTCGGCACCCATCTCCACCAGCCCGCTCGCGTCGTCGGCCGGCGGCGGCGCGGTCACGGCCCGGTACAGGATCGTCATCGCGACCACGAACACGAGCAGCGGCAGCAGCGTCACGAACAGCTGGCGGACGATCTCGCCCATCGGCACGCCGACGTTGCGCGTGCCCTTGAGCGCCCTGAGCAGCGCCGGCAGCGCGCGCTCGCCGAACGCGCGCAGGCGCTCGATGGCCGGCGGCAGCGCGACGAGGCGCTCCTCCATCGCGAGCGGCGGCATCAGCTTCGGCTTGAGCTTGGCCAGCAGCATCACGTAGAGGATGTACAGCCCGGCGAGCATGATCCCGGGGAAGAACGCCCCCGCGTACAGCTGCACCACCGACACGCCGGCCGTGGCGCCGTAGACGATCAGCAGCACCGACGGCGGGATCAGGATCCCCAGGCAGCCGCCGGCGGTGATCACGCCGGCCGACACCTTCTCGTCGTAGCCGGAGCGCAGCATCGCCGGGTACGCGAGCAGGCCCATCAGCGTCACCACCGCGCCGACGATGCCGGTGGCGGTCGCGAACACCGCGCACGTGAACAGCGTCGCGACCGCGAGCGAGCCCGGCACGCGCGCCAGCGACAGGTGCAGCGAGCGGAACAGCCGCTCGATCAGGTTCGCGCGCTCGACCAGGTAGCCCATGAAGACGAACAGCGGGATCGAGATCAGCACGTCGTTGGTCATCACCGAGTACGCGCGCTGCACCATCAGGTCCAGCGTCTGGCGGATCGCGCCCTCGGCCGACTGCCCCTGGCTGTGGTACGCGAGGTACGCGAAGATCATCCCCATGCCCATCAGCGTGAACGCGGTGGGGAAGCCGAGCATGATCGCGACGACCACGAGCGCGAGCATCAGCAGGCCGAGGTGGCCGTTGGTCAGGTTTCCCCAGGGCATGAAACCGAACACGCCCGCGACGATCAGCCCCATGATCGTCAGTCCGAAGAACATCTCCTTGCGCATCGCGACCGCCTCTGCTTTCGATGCGCGCTCAGCGCTCGCCGGCCGCGCTGACCGGGCCGACGTTGTGCGGGCCTTCGCCCGGGTGCGAGACCATCGCCTTGAGCTTGTCGACGTCGACCTCCTCGACGTCCTCCTCGCGCGTGGGCCACTCGCCGTCGCGCAGGCACAGCACGCAGCGCACGATCTCGACCAGCCCCTGCAGCACGAGCAGCACGCCGGCGATCGGGATCACGGTCTTGAACGGGTAGATCGGCGGGCCGTCGGCGGAGATCGACGAGTGCTCGTTGATCGCCCACGACTCGCCCGCGAACGTGTACCCGGCCCACGCGAGCGCGACGATGCCGGGCAGGAAGAAGATCAGGTACAGCACGAGGTCGAAGAACGCCTGCACGCGCGGCGCGAAGAAGCCGTAGAGGATGTCGCCGCGCACGTGGCCGTTCTTCGCGAGCGTGTACGCGCCCGCCATCATGAAGAGCGTCCCGTACATCTGGATCTGGCCGTCGAAGACCCACGCGTGCGGGGCGTTCAGCGCGTAGCGCGAGAACACCTCCCAGCAGATCATCGCGGTCAGGGCGACGATGAGCCACGCGAGCGCCTGGCCGGCGAGCGTGGAGATCTTGTCGATGGTGAGCAGCAGGCGTTGCATCGCGGGCTCCGTGGGCGCCGTCGCGCGCGCCGCGACGGCGGCGCTCGGCGCGCCGACCGGGCCGTGTGTGCGAGGCGGATCGCGGCGGCGCCGACCCGGCGCCGCGCGCGGCGAGCGCGCGCCACGAAGGCGCGCGCGTCGCGGGTCAGGTCGCTTTCTTCGCGCCGAAGTAGTGGTTGTACGCCATCTTGAAGTCGACGTTCGTGTCGTTCTGCCAGCGCGAAGCGCGCTGGGCGAACGCGCGCTGGGAGTCGAGCACGCGCTTGAACATCGGGTTCTCGGCGGACTTCGCGGCGCAGACCTCGTCCCAGACCTTGAGCTGCGCGCGCAGGATCGAGTCGGGCGTCTTGTAGAACTTGACGCCCTGCTTGCTCTGCAGCTCCTGGTAGTCCTTCGAGTAGCGCTCGATCGCCTTCCAGGTCATGTCGGCCGAGCTCGCCTCGACCGCGTGCTGGATGATCGACTTCAGCTCCGGCGACAGCGTGTCGTACTTCTTCTTGTTGAACAGGATCTCGAACTGCTCGCCGGACTGGTGGAAGCTCTGCAGCATGCAGACCTTGGAGACGTCGGGGAAGCCGAGCACGCGGTCGGACGTCGCGTTGTTGAACTCGGCGCCGTCGAGCAGGCCGCGGTCCATCGCGGGAACGATGTCCGCCCCCGGCAGCGCGTTCACCGCCGCGCCCATCTTCTGGAAGATGTCGATCGACAGGCCGACGGTGCGGAACTTCAGGCCCTTGAGGTCCTCGGGCTTGGTGATCGGCTTCTTGAACCATCCCAGCGGCTGCGTCGGCATCGGCCCGTACACGAGCGAGACCACGTCCATGTTCAGGTTCTTGTAGATCTCGTCGAGCAGCTGCTTGCCGCCGCCGTAGTAGTGCCACGCGAGCACCATGTTCGGGTCCATGCCGAACGCGGGGCCCGAGCCCCACAGCGCCATCGCGGAGTTCTTGCCGTACCAGTACGCGAGCACGCCGTGGCCGCCGTCGAGCGTGCCCTTGCTGACGCCGTCGAGGAGGTCGAAGGCCTTGACGACCGCGCCCGCCGGCAGCACCTCGATCTTGAGCTTGCCCGCGGACATCTCGTTGACCCGGTTCGCGAAGTCGGCCGCGTACTCGTGGAAGATGTCCTTCTGGGGCCAGGTGCTCTGGAAGCGCAGCGTCACCGTCTGCGCCTTGGCGATCATCGGGAAGCCGAGCGTCGCGGCGCCGGTGGCGGCGCTCGCGGACGCGAGGAATCGGCGACGGATCGGGGTGCTCTCTTTCATGGTGTCCTCTCCACTTGGGGGGTGTCTCGTCGGGATGGCAAATCGTAGGAGCGCACGGCGTGCTTGTCACCGTGCGCGCGCCTAGGGATTACCCGCGAGACGATCGGAAACGGAATCGCGCGCCCGCGGCGGGGGCGGATCTCGAGGTTCGCGAGACGCGCGCGCGTCAGGCGCCGTGATTCTTGCGGTAGGCGCCGCGCGAGAGATCGATGCCGAGCTGCTTGAGCTTGCGGTACAGGTGCGTGCGCTCCAGCCCGGTCTTTTCGGCGACGCGCGTCATGCTGCCGTGCTCGCGCGCGAGGTGGTGCTCGAAGTACGCGCGCTCGAACGCGTCGCGCGCCTCGCGCAGCGGGAGGTCCAGCGGAAGGTCGCGCAGCGGGATCAGGGTTCCGGCGCCCGCCGGCACGCCGGCCGCCGAGGCCGACGCGAACGCGCCGCCGGCGGGAACGAAGTTCTCGGCATGCGCGGGCGCCACGGAGATCTCGGAGGTGACGCGCGTTCCCAGGCTGATGCCCGTGGCCGCGCCGCCGAACCCGCCGTGCGGATAGGACGGGGACGGCGCGCGCGTGCTGCCCGCCGGGGCCGACTTGCCGCGCGCCAGGCCCTGCTCGACCGCCTTGAGCAGCTTCTGAAGCGCGATCGGCTTCTCGAGGAAGTCGAGCGCGCCGATGCGCGTCGCTTCGACCGCGGTGTCGATCGTCGCGTGCCCGGACATCATGATGACCGGCATCGTGAGACGCCCGCCCGCCGCCCACTCCTTGAGCAGCGTGACGCCGTCGGTGTCCGGCATCCAGATGTCGAGCAGGACGAGGTCGAACTTGTTCTCGTCGCGCAGCTTGCGCGCCTGCAGGGCGCTGTCGGCGAGATGCACCGAGTGCCCCTCGTCGCCGAGAATCTCGGCCAGCAATTCGCGGATGCCGATCTCGTCATCCACCACCAGGATCTCAGCCATAGCCCTCGTCTTGACTCTGCACCGGCGCCTCAAACCCCGGATTCTCCACGGTTTCGGCCAGTTTCGTAAATAGGATCGCGACCTGGGCGCCGCCGACGCGCCCCTCGTCGTCGGTCCAGTTCGCCATGTCGATGCGGGCGTCGTGCTCGTCGGCGATCTTCTTCACGATCGCGAGCCCCAGACCGGTGCCGCGCGGCTTGCTGGTCACGTAGGGCTCGAACACGCGCGCGAGCATCGCCGGAGTGAAGCCGGTGCCGTTGTCGCGCACGACCAGGCGCACCGCCGCGGCCCCGTCGGAGAGCCGCGGCGCCTCGGTCGTCACCCCGATCTCGGGCGTCTCGCGGCGCTCGGCGGCCTCGTGGGCGTTCTTCAGCAGGTTGTGGATCACCTGGCGCAGCTGCGTCGCGTCGCCGAGCACCGCCGGCAGGTGCGCCGCGAGCTGCATCCGGATCGCGCCGTGCGCCTCGGACGCCGAGTACAGCGAGACGACGTCCTCGACCAGCGCGTTCAGGTTCAGCGGCTCCAGGCGCGCCGCGGGCAGCCGGGCGTAGTCCCGGAACTCGTCGACCATCATCTTGAGCGCCTGCACCTGGTTCACGATCGTGCGCGTGTTCTTGCCGAGCAGGTCGGCGTCGGCACCGGCGAGCTTGTCGCGCAGCTTCAGCTGCATGCGCTCGGCGGCGAGCTGGATCGGCGTGAGCGGATTCTTGATCTCGTGCGCCAGCCGCCGCGCGACCTCGGCCCACGCGACCGCCCGCTGCGCCGAGATCACCTGGCTGATGTCGTCGAACACGATCACGTAGCCGACGCGCCGCTCGGGAAGGATGGAGCCGCGCGCGAGCAGCGTCTGGTCCTCCATCGCGGAAGGCGCGGGCAAGGACGGCGCCGGGGCCGCCGGCCCTGGCGGCGTCCCCGCCGCCGCACTGGCCGCCGCCGTCGCACCGCCCGCCGCCGTCGCACCGCCCGCCGTCGACGCCCCCGGCCCCGCCGGCGTTCCGGCCGTCGCCGCTTCGCCGGCCGGCGCCCGGCGCAGCTCGAACTGGCGCTGCCAGCTCGCCGCGCCCGCGGCGGCCTGCTCGTTGAACGCGGCCCGGATCTGCGGCGCGAGCTCTCCGACGCGGGGCAGCTCGGCGAGCGGCCGGCCGATGACCCCGGCCAGCGGCACGCCGATGATGCGGTCGGCGCCGGGGTTCGCCAGCGTCAGGTTCAGGTCGGAATCGAGCACCATCACGCCCGCGTCGAGGTTCGCGAGCACGCTCTCGAGCCGGGCGTTCACCCGCTCGAGCTCGCGCTGGTTGCGCTCGACCAGCGAGCGCGCCTCCTGGAGCTGGCGCGTCATCGCGTTGAACGAGCGCGTCAGCACGCCGAGCTCGTCGCGGCCGACGTAGTCCTTGACCGGGCGGAAATCGCCTTCGGCGACCGAGCGCGTCGCCGCGGCGAGCTCCGAGAGCGGGCCGGTGAGCCACCCGGCGAGCAGGAACGCGCCCGCGACCGCGGAGAAGACGGTGAGCAGGAACGTGAGCGTCAGCGTGACGCGGAAGATGCGCTTCAGGCCGGTGCGCGACAGCGACAGCTCCTGGAAGTCGCGGAAGCCCTGCTGCACCGCCTCGGCGTTCTCGGCGAGCGCGGTCGGCACCGGGTTGACGAGCTGCAGGTAGCGGTGGTCGTCGAGCCGCTGGCCGTCGGCGCTGATCGCGACGAGCACGCGCAGCTTCAGCGCGGCCGATCCCGCGGTCTCGCCGCCTTCCACGCGCGCGACCTGGCGCGTCACCCGCACCTGGCGCAGCACCTCCGGCGGCGGCAGGTCCGGCACCAGCCGCGCGTACTGGTTCCCGCTGGCCGTGACGATGCGCCCGCTGCCGGTCACGACCAGCCCCTCCTGCACGCCGGCCTGGTCGCGCAGGCGCGACAGCAGTTCGGACGCCTGCGACGGCGGCGCGTCGGCCAGCTGCCCCGCCATCACCCGCGCGCGCTGGGAGAGGTCGGCGAGCTGGGAGTCCAGCGACGCGCGCGCGAGGTTCAGGCCGGAGTCGAGCGCGCGCTCGAGCGGCACGTCGAACCACGACTCGATCGAGCGGCCGACGAACTGCACCGCGACGAAGAACACCAGCGCGACCGGCAGCACGGTCATCAGCACGAACGAGCCCGCCATGCGGGCCATCAGGCGGGTGCCGAACAGGCCGCGGCGATAGCGCGTGAGCAGCCGGCGCAGCAGCTCGAGCACCAGCACGAACAGCCCCCCGGCGGTGGCGATCGTCACCCACAGCAGCGTCGGGTAGTGGCGCTCGAAGAACTTCGTGTTGCCGCTGGCGGTGGCGAGCAGCGCCAGCAGGATGACCGCCATCACGACGGACGCGATCAGCGAGACGCGCAGCGCGCGCGTGATCGCGCGCTTCTCGCGGTCTACGGATTGAACTTGAAGCGCTTCCATTCCGCCTGGAGGTTCCAGTCCCGGTTGGTGATCGCCGTGACCTGGAACGGCTTGGGCAGCATGGACACGTCCAGGCGCATGCGCACCTGCGCCTCGTATCCGGAACCCGCGCTCACGCGCGCGGCGTCGATGACCGTCCAGCGCACGCGCGACATCGCGGCGAGCGCGTCGGCCAGCGTCGCGTAGGACTGCTGGAAGCCGTTCAGCGTGACGCGATACTGGCGCGTGAGCGCGTGGTACGCAAGGCGATAGGTCTGGGATTCCTGCGCGGTCTTCTCGTCCCACCAGTACCAGCGCGGCCGCACGAGCTCGAACTCGACGACGAAGTACAGCGGCACCCCGCGACTGACCGCCTCCTCGAGCTGGCCCGGCAGCGGGATCGTGAACTCGGCCGCGAGCAGCCAGGCGTCGCCGCTGGCGGCGGGTTCGAGGCGGGCGCTGCTGACCTCGATGGCGTCGGCGGCCAGCGCCGGCCGCGGGACGGCCGCGAACACCGCCCACCACGCCGCCATCAGGACCAGCGCCCGGAGGAGGCGGGCGGTCAAGTGCTTTTCCGGATCAGTGCGTAGAAGAAGCCGTCGTGGTCGCGCGTCTCGCCCGCCTGCGGCAGCAGCTGGGCCAGCGGCTCGTCCAGATCGTCGCCGTGCCAGCGCACCGAAGCGGGCAGGCGCTCCGCATCGGCAACCCCTGCGCGAAAACGCTCCACCACCTGCTCGCCTTCGGCACGGAAGACCGAGCAAGTGGCGTAGAGGAATTTACCACCCGGCTCCAGCAGGGGCCAAAGGGCCGAGAGCATTTCGAATTGCCGCCGGGAAAGTGTCGCGAGATCGCTACGGCGGCGCAGCCAGCGGATGTCGGGGTGCCGGCGCACGATCCCCGAGCCCGAGCAGGGCGCGTCCAGCAGGATGCGCTGGAACGGGACGCCGTCCCACCAGGCGGCGGGCGTGCGCGCGTCGCCGCGCGTCACGCGCGCGGCCAGGCCGAGCCGCGCGAGATTGTCGCGCACCCGCGCCAGGCGGGCTTCGTCGGCGTCGAGCGCGGTGAGCGCGCAGTCGGTGAGCTCGAGCAGCTGGCAGGTCTTGCCGCCGGGGGCGGCGCACGCGTCGAGCACGCGATCGCCGGCGCGAACGTCGAGCAGCGGGCCGGCCAGCTGCGCCGCGAGGTCCTGGACCGAGACGAGCCCGTCGGCGAAGCCCGGCAGGCGGGCGACGTCGCACGGCTGGTCGAGCCGGATCGCCTGCGGGCCGATGCGCCGGGCGGGCAGGCCGTCCGCGACCAGCCGCGCGAGGTAGTCGTCGACCGCGATTCGGCGCGGATTGACGCGCAGCGTCATCGGCGGAGGCGCGTTGCCGGCCTGGAGGACCGCCTGCCAGTGGCGTGGGTGGTCGGCCCGCAGCGCGTCGATCCACCATCGCGGGGCGTTCCAGCGCGCCTGCGGGTCGCGGCCGGCGGCGTCGACGAGGGCGTCGCGCTCGCGCAGGAAGCGGCGCAGCGTGGCGTTCAGGAACGGCGCGCCGGCGGCCGTCGAGGCGTCGAGGCGCGCGGCCGCGACGGCCTGGTCGACGACGACGGCCTCGTGCCGGCGGGCGGGCGCGAGCAGCGTCGCGAGCGCCGCCGCCTGCAGCGCGGCGAGCGCGGGCGCGGGTTCGCGGGCGTTCAGCGCGCGGGCGAGCGCCAGGCAGCGCCCGAGGTCCCGGACCGCGCCGTACGCGATGTCCTGCACCGCCGGGCGCGATGCCGGCTCGAGCGGCCAGCGCGCGTGCGCCGCGGCCAGCGCCGCCGGCAGGGCGGTGCCCGCGCGCACCTGCTCGAGTGCGAACGCCGCCGCGCGCAGCTCGCGCGCGAGCGGGGCGCGCAGGCCGGCGGACGGGGACGGGGGCGCGGACGGGGACGGGGGCGCGGACGGGGGCGCGGGCGGGGACGGCGGCAGGGACGGCGGTCGGGACGGCGATGTGGCCGGCGACGTGGCCGGCGACGTGGCCGGCGACGTGACCGGCGACGTGACCGGCGACGTGACCGGCGACGTGGCCGGCGCGGCGGTTTTCGGGCGACGACCGGCCCGCGGCGCCGGGCGCGCTGCCCGGCGGCCCCGCCGGGCGCGCGCCCCGACAACTCCGGGCACCGCGTGCCATCGCCATCAGACGGCGGATGCGCTCCTCGGGGTCGGGGTGCGTGGAGAACAGGCCGCGCAGCCCGCCACCGGAGAGCGGGTTCATGATCATCATCTGGGCGGTCTCGGGGTGGCGCTCGGTGGTCTCGAGCGGGATGCCGGCCGCGACGCGGTGGATCTTGTCGAGCGCGGACGCGAGCGCCTGCGGGTCGCCCGAGATCTCAGCGCCGCCGCGGTCGGCCTCGAACTCGCGGGCGCGGGAGATCGCCATCTGGATCAGCGCGCCCGCGATGGGCGCGAGGATCGCGACCAGGATGCCGGCGATCGGGTTCGACGGCCGGCCTTCGCTGTCGCGCCCGCCGAAGAACATCGCGAAGTTCGCCAGTGCCGAGATCGCGCCGGCCATCGTCGCCGAAATGGTGGAGATGAGGATGTCGCGGTGCTTCACGTGCGCGAGCTCGTGCGCCATCACGCCGCGCAGTTCGCGTGCCGACAGGATGCGCAGGATGCCGGTGGTCGCGGCGACCGCCGCGTGCTCCGGGTTGCGGCCGGTCGCGAACGCGTTCGGCGCGTCTTCCTCGATCAGGTACACGCGCGGCATCGGCAGCCCGGCGCGCGCGGCCAGCTCCCTGACCATGTTGTAGAACTGCGGCGCGGTGGACTCGTCGACCTCCTGCGCGTTGTACATGCGCAGGACCATCTTGTCGGAGAACCAGTACGCGAAGAAGTTCGACACCAGCGCGAACCCCAGCGCCATGATCATGCCGGAGCGCCCGCCCATCGCGGCACCCACCACGCCGAACAGCGCGGTGATCGCGGCCATCAGGATCGCGGTCTTCATCCAATTGAACATCCGACAGTCTCCCGTCACTCGGTCTTGCGCGGCCAGCCCCCGGGCCGCGCGGATCGGTACCCCTCAGGTGGGGCCGGACTTCGTCGTCGACAAGGGTGCGACTTTTCAGTCCGCCGCGCCAGCCGCTCCCGCCCCCGGCGGCGACTCGAAGCGCTCGCCCGCGGCGACGGCGAAGCCGCGCAGGAAGTCGGCGACCGGCAGGCGCCGCCCGCCGGCCTTCTGCAATTCCTCCAGCGAGAGCGCGCCCTCGCCGCACGCGACGACCAGCGCGCCGGCGTCGGCGCGCAGCACCTCGCCGGGCACCGCGCCCGCCGGGCGCTCGGCGAGCGCGAGCGCGCGCCAGACCTTCAGGACCTCGCCGCCGCCGGCCTTGCGCGTGCTGGTGCCGGGGAAGGGGTCGAACGCGCGGATGCGGTCGGCGAGCCGCGCCGCGCTCGCGCGCCAGTCGAGCCGCATCTCGGCCTTCTCGATCTTCGCCGCGTAGGTGGCGCCGTCGGCCGGCTGGGCGCGCGCGACGAGGGTGCCGCTCGCCAGACCGCCCAGCGCCTCGACGACGAGCACGGCGCCCAGTTCGGCGAGCCGGTCGTGGACGCTGCCGCCGGACTCGCGCGCCCCGATCGGCAGCGCGCGCGCGAGCAGCATCGGCCCGGTGTCCAGGCCTTCGTCCATCTGCATGATCGTGATGCCGGTCTGCGCGTCGCCCGCCTCGACCGCACGCTGGATCGGGGCCGCGCCGCGCCAGCGCGGCAGAAGCGACGCGTGGATGTTCACGCAGCCCAGGCGCGGCAGCGCCAGCACCTCGGGCGGCAGGATCAGCCCGTACGCGGCCACCACCATCGCGTCGGCGCCGACGCGGCCGAGCTCGGCCTGCACCTGCGGATCTCGGAGCGTGCGCGGCTGGGCCACGGGGAAGCCGCGCGCGAGCGCGAGCTGCTTGACCGGGCTCGCCTGCAGCTGCTGGCCGCGACCGGCCGGCTTGTCGGGACGCGACAGCACGAGCGCGATCTCGTGCCCGGCGTCGGCGAGCGCCGCCAGCGCGAGCTGCGCGAAGACGGGCGTGCCGGCGAAGATCAGCCTCATGTGCGCGGGATCCGGTTCCGTCGTCGCGGGCGACACGCGCGCGGCGCGCCGCCCTCAGGCGGGCTCGCGCTCGCTCTTGAGCATCTTGGCGCGGATGCGGCTCTGCTTCAGGCGCGACAGGTACTGGACGAACACCCGGCCGTCGAGGTGGTCGATCTCGTGCTGGATGCACACGGCGAGCAGGCCGTCGGCGTGCAGCGTGAACGGCTTGCCGTGCTCGTCGAGCGCCTCGACGGTGACCGTCTCGGGCCGCTCGACCTCCTCGTAGATGCCGGGCACCGACAGGCAGCCTTCCTCGTAGACCTTGCGGTCGCCGCCGGACGCGACGATGCGCGGGTTGACGAACACCCGCAGCTCGTTCTTGGCGTCGGAGACGTCGATGACGACGACGCGCTGGTGAACGTCGACCTGCGTCGCCGCCAGCCCGACGCCGGGGGCCGCGTACATGGTCTCGGCCATGTCGCGGACCAGTCGTCGGATGCCGTCGTCCACCGACGCCACCGGCTTGGCCACCGTGTGCAATCGCGGGTCCGGGAAGCGCAAAATGGGAAGTACGGCCATCGGCGGGAATCTACCGTTGATTCGGATTTATGCTTGCGGCATCAAGGCACTAGCATCAGAATTTGAGCCAAACTCTGCGCATTCAAGGCCCGGTCTCCGAGGGTTCTGGGAAGCGCGCACACCCTTCGGGGGCACAGCGTCCTTATGAAAAATCTTAGCACGCAGCTTCTCGCGATCGCGATCGGCGCCCTCGTCGCCACCACGGGTTGGGCGCAGCCGCTGGAACTGGCGAAGGACGCCCCCGACCGCCACGTGGTGGTCCGCGGCGACACGCTCTGGAGCATCGCCGGCAAGTTCCTGGAGAAGCCCTGGCGCTGGCCGGAGATCTGGCAGCTGAACAAGGAGCAGATCCGCAATCCGCACCTGATCTATCCCGGCGAGGTCGTCTATCTGGATACGAGCGGCGGCACGCCGCGGCTGCGGCTGGGCAAGCCGGTCGAGACGCCGGCGGCGGCGTCCGCGCCGCTGGCGCAGGCCGACGCGGTGCCCTCGGGGTCCGACGACCGCGGCGAGGCTCCCCAGCGCATCCGTCCGGCGGTGCGCTCCGAGCCGCTGCCGCGCAGCGCGATCCCCACGATCAGCGGGCCGGCGATCGACCCCTTCCTGAATCATCCGCTCGTGGTCGACGAGCGCGGCCTGGCCGCCAGCCCGCGCATCGTGGGCACCCAGGACGGCCGCGTCTACCTGGGCCGCGGCGACCTCGCCTACGTGCGCGGCCCCGTCGCCGAGGACGTCAAGGAGTGGTTCGTCTATCGCGCGGCCAAGCCGATCGTCGACCCCGACACCCGCAAGCCGATCGCGTACGAGGCGCTGTACGTCGGGCTCGCGCGGCTCGAGCGCGCCGGCGATCCGGCGACGTTCCGGGTCGTCGCGACGACCGAGGAAGTGGGCCCGGGCGACCGGCTCATGCCCGCCGAGCGCAACCGGGTGCTGAGCTACGTGCCGCGTGCGCCGGACTCTCCGGTGGCGGGCCGCATCGTCTCGGTGTACCGGGGCGTCGCGCAGGCCGGCAAGAACAGCGTCGTCGCGGTCAACGTCGGCGCGTCGAACGGGATCGGCATCGGCAACGTGCTGGCGATCATGCATCGCGGTCGCGTCGTAGCCGATCGGGACGCCAAGCAGCAAGTCGTCCTCCCGGCCGAGCCGATCGGCCATCTTCTCGTCTTCCGCGTCTTCGATAAGATCGCCTACGGTCTGATCATGGACTCGTCGCAGGCCATCGCGCTGGGTGACGACGTCAAGAACCCGTAGACGCCCTTCATGCCCCTGCCCGACCACGGGCGCGACGATCTCGCGCGCTGGTTGCGGCTCGTCCTCACGCCGGGCCTGGGCCCGGCGAAGCTGCGCGGCCTTCGGGCCGCGTTCGGCTTTCCGGAGAACGGGCTCGCGACCGACCGCCGACGCCTCGCCGAGATCCTCGGCCCCGAGCGGGCCGAAGCACTCGCGCGCCCGGATCCGGCGCGCGACGCCGCGGTCGACGCCGCCCTCGCGTGGGCGAGTGAAGCCGGGCACCACCTCGTCGCGCTGACCGACCCCGCCTACCCGCCGCGCCTGCGCGAGATTCCCGATCCTCCGTGGCTGTTGTTCGTGCACGGCGACCCGGCGCGGCTGTCCGCGCCGTCGGTCGCGATCGTCGGCAGCCGCTCGGCGAGCCGCTCCGGGCTGGACAACGCGCACGCGTTCGCGCGCGCGCTCGGCGACGCGGGCCAGGCCGTGGTCAGCGGGCTGGCGGTCGGAATCGACGGCGCCGCGCACGGCGGAGCGCTCGACACCCCGGGCGGCACGGTGGCCGTGCTCGGCACCGGCATCGACCGCATCTATCCGGCGCGCCACCGGGCGCTGGCCGCCGAGATCGTCGCCCGCGGCGGCGCGATCGTGAGCGAGGTCGCGCTCGGCACCGCGCCGCTCAAGCAGAACTTCCCGCTGCGCAACCGGCTGATCGCCGGGCTCGCGCACGGCGTGCTGGTCGTCGAGGCGGCGCCGCGCAGCGGGTCGCTGATCACCGCCCGGCTCGCGGCCGAGTTCGGCCGCGAGGTGTTCGCGGTGCCGGGCTCGATCCACTCCCCGCTCGCGCGCGGCTGCCACGCGCTGATCCGCCAGGGCGCCACCCTGGTCGAAACCGCCGCCGACGTCCTGGCGGAACTGCCGGGGCGCACGTGGGCCGCGCCGTTCGGCGCCCTCGCCGTCGCAACCGCCGCCGCGGGTGCCGGCCCGACCGCGGCCGCCGGCCGGTCCGCCGAACCGCCCGATCCGATCCTCGACGCGCTGGGCTGGGATCCGCTCGACCTGGAGCGCCTGGCGGCACGCCTCGACGACCGCGGACCGGCATCCGCGGGCCGGCTCGCGGCGCGCCTGGTGGCGCTCGAACTCGACGGCCGGCTCGAGCGCCTCCCGGACGGCCGGTTCCAGCGCCGGCACCCGCCATGAGTCACAATGCGCACCACGACAGTGCGCCGGGTCACCGGCCGTGGCGCCGGCCGGGCCCCGTCCGGCGCTCGAACGGGCCCATTAGAGGGTCCACCCTTCAGCGGGCGCTTGCGCTGCAAGCATTCGCGCTCTTATGATTGGCGCCCTTTTCGCCATGCCCAAATCCCTGATCATCGCCGAAAAACCCTCAGTGGCCGCCGACATCGCGCGGGCGCTGGGCGGCTTCACGCGCCAGGGCGACTACTTCGAGAGCGACGAGTACGTGCTCTCGTCGGCGGTCGGGCACCTGCTCGAGATCGCGGCGCCGGAGCAGTTCGAGGTCAAGCGCGGCAAGTGGTCGTTCGCGAACCTGCCGGTCATCCCGCCGCACTTCGACATCCACCCGATCGAGCGCAACCAGGAGCGGCTGAGGCTGCTCACCCGCCTGATCAAGCGCAAGGACGTCGACGGCCTGATCAACGCCTGCGACGCGGGGCGCGAGGGCGAGCTGATCTTCCGCCTGATCGTCCAGCACGCGAAGTCGAAGCTGCCGGTGCGCCGGCTGTGGCTGCAGTCGATGACGCAGGCCGCGATCCGCGAGGCGTTCGCGACGCTGCGCGAAGACCGCCAGATGCTGCCGCTCGCGGACGCCGCCCGCTGCCGCTCGGAGGCCGACTGGCTGGTCGGCATCAACGGCACGCGCGCGATGACCGCGTTCAATTCGCGCGACGGCGGGTTCTTCCTGACCACCGTCGGGCGAGTGCAGACCCCGACGCTCGCGATCGTCGTCGACCGCGAAGAGCGCATCCGGCGCTTCCAGCCGCGCGACTACTTCGAGGTGCGTGCCGAGTTCCTGGCCGGCGCCGGGGCCTACGAAGGCCGCTGGTTCGACCCGCAGTTCAAGCGCGGCGACGACGCGGAAGCCCGCGCCGAGCGCCTCTGGGAGCGCGCCCGTGCCGACGCGATCGCTGCCGCGTGCGCCGGCAAGGCCGGCACGGTCACCGAGGAGTCACGCCCGGCGACGCAGCAGCCGCAGGCGCTCTTCGACCTCACCAGCCTGCAGCGCGACGCCAACGGCCGCTTCGGCTTCTCCGCGAAGACCACCCTGTCGATCGCGCAGGCGCTCTACGAGAAGCACAAGGTCATCACCTACCCGCGGACCGACTCCCGCGCGCTGCCCGAGGACTACGTCCCGACCGTGGCGCGCACGATGGACGTCCTGCAGGAACTGCCGGGACTCGGCACCTTCGCCGGCCAGGTGCTCGCCAACGGCTGGGTGAAGCCCAACCGCCGCATCTTCGACAACTCGAAGGTGAGCGACCACTTCGCGATCATCCCGACCCTTCAGACGCCTCGCCACCTGAGCGAGGCGGAGCAGAAGATCTACGACCTGATCGTGCGCCGCTTCCTGGCCGCGTTCTTCCCGGCCGCCGAGTTCCTCGTCACCACGCGCATCACCGTCGTCGAAGGCGAGTCGTTCAAGACCGAAGGCCGCGTGATGACGAACGCCGGCTGGCTGGTCGTGTACGGCCGCAGCGCCGAGGAGACCGCCGCGGGCGGCCGGGCCGACGCCACGCTGGTGCCCGTCAAACCGGGAGAGCAAGTACTCACTGAGTCGATCGAAGTCCTCGCGCTCGCCACCCGCCCGCCCGCGCGCTACAGCGAAGCGACGCTGCTGTCGGCGATGGAAGGCGCAGGCAAGCTCATCGAGGACGACGAGCTGCGCGAGGCCATGGCCGAGAAGGGGCTGGGCACGCCGGCCACGCGCGCCGCGATCATCGAGGGCCTGATCGCCGAGAACTACCTGATCCGCGAGGGCCGCGAGCTGATCCCCACGCCGAAGGCGTTCCAGCTGCTCACGCTGCTGCGCGGGCTCGGGGTGCTCGAGCTCACGATGCCCGAGCTCACCGGCGAGTGGGAGTACAAGCTCTCCGAGATGGAGCACGGCCGGCTCGGGCGCGAGGACTTCATGCAGGAGATCGCCGAGGTCACGCGGCGGATCGTCGAGCGCGCGAAGAACTACGAGGCCGACACCGTGCCCGGCGACTACGCGACCCTCCAGACGCCTTGCCCGAAGTGCGGCGGCGTCGTCCAGGAGAACTACCGCCGCTTCGCGTGCTCGCGGTGCGACTTCTCCATCGGCAAGCACCCGGGCGGGCGTTCGCTCGGCGTCGACGAGGTCGAGCAGCTGCTCCTGCAGCGCACGCTCGGGCCACTCCAGGGATTCCGCAGCCGGCTCGGCCGGCCGTTCGCCGCGATCCTCAAGATCACGCCGGAATTCAAGCTCGAGTTCGACTTCGGCCAGAGCCGCGGCGACGACGACGCCGCCGAAGAGCCGGTCGACTTCTCCGGGGTCACCGCGCTCGGCCCGTGCCCGAAGTGCGCGGCGAACGTCTATCCGCACGGGCTGTCGTACGTGTGCGAGAAGTCGGTCGGCCCGGGCCGCAGCTGCGACTTCCGCTCGGGCAAGATCATCCTGCAGCAGGAGGTCGCACCCGAGCAGATGAGCAAGCTGCTTTCCGAGGGCCGCTCCGACCTGCTCGTCGGCTTCGTCTCCTCGCGCACCGGGCGCAAGTTCAAGGCCTTCCTCGTGCGCGGCGCCGACGGCAAGATCGGGTTCGAGTTCCAGGCCCGGCCTGCGCGGCCGGGCGCGGCCGGGGCCGACGGCGATGCCAAGGGGGCGGGCGGCGGCGACGCGACCGCCGCGCCCGACGCGAAGGCCGCGCCGTCGAAGAAGGCGCCGGCCGGTGGCCGCGCGGCCGCGTCGAAGTCCGGCGCCGCGAAGAAGCCCTCGGCCGCGAGGAAGCCCGCGGCCGGGAAGAAGCCCACGACGACGACGAAGCCCCCGGCTGCGAAGAAGCCCGCCCCGGCGTCGAAGGCGGCCGCGTCGAAATCCGCCGCCGGTGCGGCGCGCAAGGCGCGCAAGGCCGCCTGAGCGCTGATTCGCCCGGCGACCGTTCTCGCCGTCGCGCCGTGGAAATCCTGCTCTCCGACTGGGTCTTCGGGTACGGGTCGCTGATCTGGAACCCCGAGATCGAGTTCGTCCGGGCCGAGCTCGGCCGAGTCCACGGCTATCACCGCGCCTTCTGCATCCGTTCGGTGCACTACCGCGGGACGCCGCAGGCGCCGGGCGTGGTGCTCGGCCTGGATCGGGGTGGCAGCTGCGTGGGCGTCGCTTTCGAGCTGAACCGCGCGACGCGCCGGCGCGCGATCGAGCACCTGTACGCGCGCGAGATGCTCGGGCGCGTGTACGTCCCGACACTGGCCACGGTCACGCTCGCGCGCGGCGCGCAGGTCCGCGCGCTGACCTTCGTCGCGAACCGCGACCACCCCGACTACCAGAAGCTGACCGAGCCCGAAATCCTCGCCCGGCTGGCGCGCAGCTCGGGTCAGCGGGGCCCGAATCGCGAATACGCGGTCAACACCTGGCACTCGCTGCGCGAGCGCGGCGTTCACGACCCGCGCCTGGGGCGACTGGTCTACGCGCTGGAACGGCAGCTTCACGGCTGATCCGGCGCGGGCGACGCCACGGCAGCGCGTGAAACCCCGCGTGCGCACGCGGTGGGCGCCCCGGTGCTAGACTCGCCGCGCCCCGAGGTTCGTCGCCCGCGTGAAGACGGGACGGCCCCCGGGGCGGACGCGCCGACCGGACCACCCGGCGCCGGCCGCCCGACACCGAGGATCGATCCGATGGCCCGTTCACCCCTCCTGCGTGGCGCGCTGGTCGTGCTCGCGCTGCTCGCGGCGTGCGACCGGACGCCCGCACCCGGCCCTCAGGCCGGCCCGGGCGGCGACAAGTCCGGCGCCGCGCCGGCCGGCGGCGCACCCGGCGGCGGCGCCGCGCCGGCGCTGAAGGCCGCGGTCGTCAGGGTGGAGCCGCGCCGCGTCCCGGTGCAGATCGAGGCCGTGGCGCGCACCGAGGGCTCGCGCGAGATCGAGGTGCGGGCCCGCGTCAACGGCATCCTGGAGAAGCGCCTGTACGAGGAAGGCGCGCCGGTGAAGGCCGGGGCGACGCTCTTTCGCATCGAGCGCGCGCCGTTCGAGATCGCGCTGTCCCAGGCACGCGCGACGCTCGCGCAGGAGCGCGCGCGCAACGAGCAGGCGCGACGCGAGGCGCAGCGGCTCGAGCCGCTGGCGCGCGAACGCGCGATCAGCCAGCGCGAGGCCGACGACGCGGCCAGCAACCTCAAGGCCTCGGACGCGAGCCTGCTGGCCGCCCAGGCGCGGGTCAGCGACGCCGAGCTGAACCTGTCGTACACGAGCGTCGCCGCCCCGATCGGGGGAATCTCCGGCCGGGCGCTGCGCTCCGAGGGAAGCCTGGTCGCCGCCGGCTCCGACAGCGGGCTGCTGACGACGATCGTGCAGACCGACCCGATCTGGGTGCGCTTCGCGGTGTCCGAGAGCGAGTTCGCGCAATTGCGGGCGTCGGGCGAACGGCGCGCCAAGGTCGTGCTGCTGCGCCCCGACGGCAGCGAGAGCCCGCAGGCGGGCAGGCTGAACTTCGCCGCCTCCACGGTCGACCCGCGGCTCGGCACGGTGCAGCTGCGCGCCGAGGTGAGGAACCCCGCGCTCGAGTGGATGCCCGGGCAGTTCGTGCGCGCACGCGTCACGATCGGCGAGCGCGAGGCGCTGCTGGTGCCGCAGGCGGCGGTGCTGCAGGGCGACCAGGGCCGCTACGTCTGGGTGCTGGGCGCCGACGGCAAGGCCGCGATCCGGCCGGTCGACGCCGGCGACTGGGTCGGGCGCGAGTGGGCGATCCGCTCGGGCCTGAAGCCCGGCGACACGGTGATCGTCGACAACCTGATCAAGCTGCGCCCCGGCGCGCCGGTCCAGCCGGCGACGCCGGGCGCGGGTCCTGGCGCGGGTCCTGGCGCGGGTCCTGGCGCGGGTCCTGGCGCGGGTCCGGGCGCGGGTCCGGGCGCGGGTCCTGGAACGCCCCCGGGCGCGGGCGCGCCGGCCGCCGCGAAAGGCGGCCCCCCGGCCGCCGCCCCGGCCACCGGCCGCTGACGAGGCGCCCGTGTCCGAGTTCTTCCTGCACCGGCCGGTCTTCGCCGGCGTGATCGCGATCGTGATCGTGCTCGCGGGGCTGGTCGCGCGCACGGTGCTGCCGGTCGCGCAGTATCCGGAGATCGCGCCGCCCACCGTCGTGATCACCGCGAACTACCCCGGCGCGAGCGCCGAGACGCTCACGCGCACGGTCGCCGCCCCGATCGAGGAGCAGCTCTCCGGCGTGGAGCGGATGCTGTACTTCCAGTCGAGCGCGTCGTCCAACGGCCTGCTCACGATCACCGCCACGTTCGAGGTCGGCACCGACGTCGACAAGTCGGTGTTCAACGTCAACAACCGCGTGCAGCTCGCGCTGCCGCGCCTGCCCGACGACGTGCGCCGCACGGGCGTCATCGTCGCCAAGCGCAGCAACGACATCCTGCTCGCCGCGACGATCCGCTCGCCCGACGGGCGTTTCGACACCCTGTACCTGTCGAACTACGCGAGCGTGTACCTGGTCGACGAGCTCAAGCGCGTCAACGGCGTCGCCGACGTGACGATCTTCGGCGCGCGCGACTACTCGATGCGCGTGTGGCTGAAGGCCGACCGCATGGCGCAGCTGGGCATCACGCCGTCGGACATCGCCGCCGCGATCCGCGCGCAGAACAACCAGTACGCGGCCGGCAAGGTCGGCGCCGAGCCCGCGCCGTCGGGGCAGAGCCTCGTGTACACGGTCACGACCACCGGGCGACTGGTCGAGCCCGAGCAGTTCGGCGAGATCGTGATCCGGGCGGGCGGGCCGAACGGCGTGCTGCGCGTGAAGGACGTCGCGCGCGTCGAGCTCGGGGCGCTGAACTACGACACCTTCAACACGCTCGACGGCAAGCCCGCGGTCACGATGGCGGTCTTCCTCCAGACCGGCGCCAACGCGCTCGACGTCGCGGCGGCGGTGAAGAAGCGGCTCGACGAGCTCGCGAAGGGCTTCCCCGCCGGCGTGGACCACCTCGTCCCGTTCGACACCACCCGTTTCATCGACGCGTCGATCTCCGAGGTCACGAAGACGATCTTCGAGGCGGCGCTGCTCGTCGTCGCGGTCGTGTACCTGTTCCTGCAGACCTGGCGCGCGACGCTGATCCCGATGATCGCGGTGCCGGTGTCGCTGATCGGCACCTTCGCCGGCCTGTGGCTCGCGGGCTTCTCGATCAACACGCTGACACTGCTCGCGATGGTGCTCGCGATCGGCATCGTCGTCGACGACGCGATCGTCGTGCTCGAGAACGTCGAGCGCCTGATGCGCGAGGAGAAGCTCTCGCCGTTCAACGCCGCGCTCGAGGCGATGAACGAGGTGCAGGGCGCGGTGATCGCAATCGTGCTGGTGCTGGTCGCGGTGTTCGTGCCGGTCGCGTTCCTCGGCGGCATCGCCGGGCAGCTGTACCGCCAGTTCGCGGTCACGGTCGCGATCGCGGTGGTGATCTCGGGCTTCACCGCGCTCACGCTGACGCCGCCGCTGTGCGCGCTGCTGCTCAAGAGCGCCGAGCACGACTCGAAGCTGTTCCGCCCGTTCAACCGCGCGGTCGAGTGGGCCACGCAGCGCTACCTCGCGGTGGTGCGCCTGACGCTCGCGCACCGCTGGATCTCGGGGCTGCTGTTCGCGGGCGTGCTCGCGTTGTGCGCGTTCACCTACCTGCGCGTGCCGTCGAGCTTCGTGCCGGCCGAGGACATGGGCTACGTGTTCGGCGCCGTGCAGCTCACCGACGCGGCCACGCTCGAGCGCACCGGCAAGTCGGTCGACCGGGTGCAGAAGATGCTCGACGGGCACCCGGCGATCGACCACGTGCTCGCGATCGTCGGCTTCGACCTGATCGGCGGCGGCAACAAGACCAACGCGGGCACCGCGTTCATCACGCTCAAGCCGTGGGAGCAGCGCACGACGACCGCGCCGCAGCTCGTCGGCGAGATCATCGGCAAGGGGATGACGCTCACCGACGGCATGGCGCTCGCATTCGCGCCGCCGCCGATCCGCGGGCTCGGCACGTCGGCCGGCTTCGAGGTCTACGTGCAGGGCCGATCCGACCCGGACCCGGCGCGCCTCGCGCAGGTGGTCCAGGAGTTCATGGCGGCGCTGCGCGCGCACCCGAAGCTCGCCGGCATCAACTCGTTCTTCCGCCCGGCGACGCCGCAGCTGCGCGTCGAGGTGCTGCGCGAGCAGGCGCTCGCGCTCGGCGTGCCGATCACCGACGTCTACGACGCGCTCGCCGCGACGATGGGTGCGCTGTACGTGAACGACTTCAACAAGTTCGGGCGCACGTACCGCGTGCAGCTGCAGGCCGACGCCGGCCAGCGCGCGTCTCCGCAGGACATCGGCAACGTCTTCGTTCGCAGCGCGAGCACCGGCGAGATGATCCCGCTGAAGGCGTTGCTGCGCGTGACGCCGACCACCGGCCCCGAGCAGCTCGAGCGCTTCACCGGCTTCGTCGCCGCGAAGGTGATCGGCGGCGGCAAGCCCGGCGTGAGCTCGGGCGACGTGCTGCGCGCGGTCGAGGAGGTGGCCGACGCGACGCTGCCCTCGGGCTACCGCATCGCCTGGACCGGCCAGGTGTTCCAGGAGAAGCGCACCGGCAGCGCGTCGGCGTTCGCGTTCGGGCTGGCGCTGGTGATGGTCTACCTGATCCTCGCGGCGCTCTACGAGCGCTGGCGGCTGCCGGTCTCGGTGCTGCTCGCGGTGCCGTTCGCGGTGCTCGGCGCGCTGGGCTTCGTCGCGCTGCGCGGCATGGAGAACGACATCTACTTCCAGATCGGGCTGGTGGTGCTGATCGGGCTGGCGGCGAAGAACGCGATCCTGATCGTCGAGTTCGCGCAGCAGGGGCTGATCTCCGGCATGACGCCGGTCGACGCCGCGCTGCAGGCGGCGCGGCTGCGGCTGCGCCCGATCGTGATGACCTCGCTCGCGTTCGTGCTCGGCGTCGCGCCGCTCGTGGTCTCGATGGGCGCGGGCGGCGCCGCGCGCCGCTCGATGGGCACCGGCGTGTTCGGCGGGATGCTCGCGTCGACCTTCGTCGCGACCGTGTTCGTGCCGCTGTTCTTCGTCGTGATGACCGGGCGCAAGCGGGCGCGCAAGCCGGGGGCGCCGGGCGCGCCGCGAGACGAGCCGTCGCTGCCTGCCGCGGGCGGCGCGAAAGGCGACACGCCGTGAGCGCGCACGCACGCCCATCGCTCGCCGGGGCACGAACCGCCGTGCTCGCCGTCGCGGTCTGCTCGGCGCTCGCCGGCTGCGCGATCGCGCCGCCGGTGTCCACGCGGCCGACCCAGTCGCTGCCCGCCGACTTCGGGCCGGGGTCGTCGGCGGGCGACCCTGCCGCCGCGTCCGCGGTGCCGCCGCGCTGGTGGACGCTGTACCGCGACCCGGCGCTCGACGGGCTCGTCGACGCCGCCCTCGCGGGCAATGCCGACGTCCGCCTCGCCGTCGCGCAGCTCGAGGAGGCCGAGGGCGTGCTGCGGGAGGCGGGCGCGAATCTCTCGCCGCAGATCGATCTCGGCGCGTCGGGCTCGCGCTCGCGCATCACCGGCCTCGGCGCGCAGCCGGTGCCGGCGGGCATACCGCTCGCACGCAGCGACCGGCGCCTCGCGGCGTCGACCTCGTTCGAGCTCGACTTCTGGGGCCGCCTGCGCAACGCGCTCGACGTCGCGCGCGCACAGACGCTGTCGTCGCGTTACGCCGCCGACGTCGTGCGCCTGTCGCTCGCCGGCGCCGTGGTGCAGGCCTACGTCGGCGTGCGCTCGCTGGACGCTCAGCTCGGGATCGCGCGGCGCACGCTCGCGCTGCGCGACGAGTCGCTGCAGGTCGTGAGCGCGCGCGCGCGCGGCGGCCTCGCTTCCGACCTCGACCTGCGCCAGGCCGAGAGCGCGCGCGCGGACGCCGCGTCGCAGCTCATCGAGCTGCAGCGTCAGCGGGCCGCGCTCGAGCACCTCGTCGCCAGCCTCTCGGGGCGGCCCGGACTGACGCTCGCCGCCGGCGGCCTCGACGGGCTCCCGGTGCCGCCGGTGCCGCCGACCGGCCTGCCGTCGGCGCTGATCGAGCGCCGGCCCGACCTGCAAGTGGCCGAGCAGGCGCTGGTCGCCGCCGACGGCCGCGTGGCGATCGCCCGGGCGGCGATGTTCCCGACGATCTCGCTGACCGGCTCGTACGGCGGGCAGAGCGCCGACCTCGGCGACCTGCTTCGCGCCGGCGCGCGCATCTGGTCGCTGGGCTTCGGGCTCACGCTGCCGATCTTCGACGCCGGTCGGGTGCAGGCACGCATCGAGCAGACCGAGGCGCGGCAGCGCCAGGCGCTCGCGGGCTATCAGAAGACGCTGGAGACGGCGTTCCGCGAGGTCGCCGACGCGCTGTCGAACGTGCAGGCCGCGGCGGCCGCCGAGACCGAGCTCGGCGCGCGCGCGCGCGCCGCCGGCGAAGCCCTGCGACTGGCGCAGATGCGCTACCAGGCGGGGTACTCGGCGTACCTCGAGGTGATCGACGCGCAACGCACCGCCAACGACGCGGCGCTCGCGCAGGTTCGCGGCCGGCAGTCGACGCTCGCGTACAGCGTCGACCTGATGAAGTCGCTCGGCGGCGGCTGGAGCGCGGCGGCGGCGACCGCGCGCTGACGCGCGGCGCGGCCGGCCGGGCGCACGGCCGCGCCCGTGCGCTTCACTCCGCGCGCGCGCCCGACTCCTTCACCACCTTCGCCCACTTGGCGATCTCGGCCTGCTGGTAGCGCGCGAGCTCCTCGGGCGAGGACAGCACCGCGTCGAGGCCCAGCGTCTTGAGCTTCTCCTGCACGTCGGGCAGCCGATAGACCCGCTGGACCTCGGCGTTCAGGCGCGCGACGACGTCGCGCGGAGTCCCCGCGGGCGCGAACAGCGCGAACCACGAAGTGGCGTCGAAGCCCGGCAGCCCCTGCTCGGCGACCGTCGGCACGTCGGGCGCGGCCGGCGAGCGCTTCGCGCCGGTCTGTGCGACGGCGCGGATCTTGCCCTCCCGGGCCATCGGCAGCGCCGACGGCATGTTGTCGAACATCAGCTGGATCTGCCCGCCGACCAGGTCGGGAATCGCGAACTGGCGGCCCTTGTACGGCACGTGCGTCATCTGAACGCCGGTCATCGACTTGAACAGCTCCCCCGAGATGTGGACCGAGCTGCCGATGCCGGGCGAGCCGAACGACAGCTTGTTCGGGTTCGCTCGGCCCCACGCGATCAGGTCCTGCACCGACTTCACCGGCAGGTCGTTGTTGACGACGAGCAGGTTCGGCGTCGAGGCCACCAGCGACACCGGAGTGAAGTCGCGCACCATGTCGTACGGCATCTTCGCGTACAGCGCGCCGTTGATCGAGTGCGTGCCGACCGTCCCCATCACGAGCTGGTGCCCGTCGCCCGGCGCCTTCGCGACGCGGTCGGCGCCGATGTTGCCGCCGGCCCCCGGCACGTTGTCGACGACCACGGGCTGGCCGAACTGGGCCTTCTCCGACAGGATGCGCGCGAGGATGTCGGGCGCGCCGCCGGTGGGGAAGGTCACGACCAGGCGGATCGGGCGGCTGGGGAACGCCTGCGCGGCGGCGCTCGCGGCGGACGCTGCGAGGAGCAGCGCGGCCAGGGGTCGGAGGATTCGCATCCGTGTCTCCTTTTTGTCGGAGGCGCGATCTTATCGCCATCGGACGCCCGCCGGCCGGTGTCAGCGAATCGTCAAGCTCGCTCGGGCACAGTCGGCGCGTGTCTCCTCGGGCTCCCTCGAAGGAGTTGCGCCCGGTCCCCGCGACCGGGCATTTTTTTGTCAGTCGAGCGCCGACACGGCCAGCAGCGTCAGCACGGCGCCGACCCCCGCCGGGATCCCGAAGCGCTCGAGCCGCGACACCTCGTCCCCGGCGACCACCTCGACGGGGACGCTGGTGAGCTCGAGCACCTCGTCGAGGGTCGAGTCCTCGAGCATCCGGGTCAGCGATTTCCGGCGCGCGCTGCCGATCACGATGTGGGTGCAGTGCAGCCTGCGCGCGGCGTCGGCGATCGACTTCGCGCGCTCGCCGATCACGCTGTGCGTGCCGTGCGGGACGCCGTGCTGTTCCAGCAGCCGGCGGGCCGGCGCCAGCGCCTTCTCCGATTCCTCGCGGTGGTACGCGCCGGCGTCGCGGCGGCTGACGAAGCGGCTGACGTGACGCGACAGCGGCGCCTGCACGTTCAGCAGGTGCACTTCCATGCGGGGGTCGCGCGCGAACTCGGCGACCACGCGGCGCACCGCCTGCTCCGAATTGGGCGAACCGTTCACCGGAACCAGAACTCGTCTCATGTCGATGCCTCCTCGGGTGAAATCCGAATCCCGCGGCGCGGACAGGCCGCGGTCCGCGAAGCCGGCCAGCCGCGCGTGGATGCGCGACTCGAGCCGGCGGTGGTTGCGCACGAAGCCGGCCCACAGCACGCCCGGCACCACCAGCAGGTAGGCGAGCGCCGTGGCGGCGTCTCCCGGCTGCACGTGGCGCTGCACGAGCGGCTCGTGGGTGGCCATCCGGACCGCGGTCGCCGCGAGCACGCCGGCGCCGGCGTAGACGAGGACCGGGTGTCGCTCGATCAGACCCAGGACGAACGTGCTGCCCCAGATCACGATCGGCACGCTGATCAGCAGGCCGAGCACCACCAGCAGGTAGCTGCCGTGCGCCGCCCCCGCGACCGCGAGCACGTTGTCCAGTCCCATGACCGCGTCGGCGACGATGATCGTGCGCATCGCGCCCACGAAGCTGGTGGGCCCGGCGCCGGCGCCGTGGTCGCTGTCCTGCGCCTCGGGCAGCAGCAGCCGGTACGCGATCCACACCAGCATCAGGGCGCCGGCGAGCATCAGGCCCGGGATCTTGAGCAGCCAGACGACCACGAGGGTCATCGCGCTGCGCACGACGATCGCGCCCACCGTGCCCCAGACGATCGTGCGCCGGCGCAGGTGCTGCGGCACCCCGCGCGCGGCCAGCGCGATCACGATCGCGTTGTCGCCCGCGAGCACCAGGTCGATCACGACGATGGCCGCGAGCGCGTAGAGGAATTCGAACGAGGCGATGTCCATGTCTTGTCTCCGGACGCGCCGATTGTGCGAAAGCCGCGGCCGCATTGGAAATCGAAAGACGCGATGGTTTCGATCGGGATTCGCGCGGCCCATCCGCTTTCGTGATCGTTTCGATCACCGCGTGCCGCGGCGGCTTCCCCTGACGCTCGCGGGGGAATTGCCGGTCGTGGTAGAAACCGTCCGAAGTCGCCGCGCAGCCCGCGGCGACGGTGCAAAGCGGGAGTAGCTCCGGTGCGCGAGCACCGCCGCGCGATCGTCAATACGGGCGAGAGCCCCGGTCGCGCGGGCGTCCAGCGGACGTGGGCCAGACCTTTGCCACAGGCGCGAGGGCCCGCCGGCCTTCGCGATTCCTTGGTGAAGGCCGCCCGTTGCGCCCCGCACGGCGGTCGTTTCCTCGCGAGGGAGCGTTTCCGCCATGACCGTGTCGAGAATCCGGCGCTACCTGCGCAACGGCACCGCCACCCAGCTGATGGTCTTCGACGCGATCGCGCGCGTGGGCAGCTTCACGCGCGCGGCCGAGGAACTGCACATGGCGCAGCCGACGGTCTCGGCGCACGTGAAGAAGCTCGGCGAGTCGGTCGGGCTGCCGTTGTTCGAGCAGATCGGCAAGCGGGTGTACCCGACCGAGGCCGGACGCCGGCTCCAGGCCACCTGCCGGGAAGTCTTCGACGCGTTCGCGCGCCTCGAGGAGTCGCTGGGCGAGCTGCGCGGGCTGCGCGGCGGACGGCTGCAGCTGGCGGTCAGCACCACCGGCAAGTACTTCGCGCCGCGCCTGCTGGCCGCGTTCCACCAGCGCCACCCGGGGATCGAGATCTCGCTGCACATCCACAACCGGCGCGCGCTGCTCGAGCGCTTCGCCGCCAACGAGGACGACCTCTACGTCTTCGCGAACCCGCCGCAGGACGACGCGGTGATCCAGCGGATCCGCTCGAACCCGATGGTGGTGTTCGCACACGCCGACCACCCGCTCGCCGGCCACGCGCGCATCCCGTTCGAGCGGCTCGCGCGGGAACCGTTCCTGGCGCGCGAGCACGGCTCCGGGACGCGGATGATCGCCGAGCGCGAGTTCGCGCGGCGAGGGCTGGCGCCCGACGTCCGGATGGAGCTGTCGACCAACGAGGCGATCAAGCAGGCGATCCTCGCGGGGCTCGGCATCTCGATCCTGTCGCGCCACACGCTGGGCCTGGACGTCGACCCGCGCAGGCTCGCGATCCTCGACGTCGAGGGCTTTCCGCTCGAGTGCGGCTGGTACTTCGCGTACCCGGTCGGCAAGCAGGTCGGCGCGCCCGCGCGCGCGTTCATGGAGTTCGTCCGGGTCGACTCGGGCGCGCTGTTCGTCGAGCAGGCCGCGGACACGGCGTGATTCCCGCGGGTTCCGGCGCGCGCCGGCCCCGCCGCCGGCGACGACCTCCCGCCGCGCGTCCGCGATAATGCCCTCACCATCCGATTCGAGGGCCCCATGCGCGACACCCGTCCCCGCCGTGACCTGCTGCGCCGCGCCGCCGGCCTCGCGCTCGCCGGGCTCGGCCCGGTGCCGTTCGCCGGGTGCGCGCCCGCCGCGCGGCGCGTCGCGTCCGATCCGTTCACGCTCGGCGTCGCGTCGGGCTGCCCCGAGCCCGACGGCGTCGTGCTCTGGACGCGGCTCGCCCCCGACCCGCGTGCGGCCGACGGCGGGCTCGACCCGCTGCCCGTCGAGGTGCGCTGGGAGGTCGCCGAGGACGACGCGTTCCGGCGCATCGTGCGCGGCGGCGGCACGACCGCGGTGCCGGACCGCGCGCACGCGGTCCACGTCGAGGTCGACGGGCTGCGGCCCGCGCGCGGGTACTTCTACCGCTTCCACGCCGCCGGCGCGACGAGCCCGGTCGGCCGCACGCAGACCGCGCCCGCCGCGGGCGCACCGCACCGCCGGATGCGCCTCGCGCTGGCGTCGTGCCAGCACTACGAGCAGGGCCACTACGGCGCGTACCGGCACATGGCGGCCGAGGACGTCGACCTCGTCGTCCACGTCGGCGACTACATCTACGAGAGCAGCTGGGGCCGCGACCACGTGCGCAAGCACTGGACGCCGGAGCCGAAGACGCTCGACGGCTACCGCGTGCGCTACGCGCAGACCAAGACCGACCCGGACCTGCAGCGCATGCACGCCGCCGCGCCGTGGCTCGCGACCTGGGACGACCACGAGGTCGAGAACGACTACGCGAACGACCGCAGCCAGACCCTGGCGCCGGACTTCCTCGCGCGCCGCGCGGCCGCGTACCGCGCGTACTTCGAGCACCTGCCGCTGCGCGCGCTCGCGCGGCCGGTGGGCGCGGACGCGCGCATCTACGGGCGCTGGGCGTTCGGCGACCTCGCCGAGTGCTTCGTGCTCGACGACCGGCAGTATCGAAGCCACCAGTCGTGCCCGCGGCCGGGGCGCGGCGGCTCGAACGTGGTCGAGAACTGCGCGGAACTCTTCGACCCGGCCCGCACGATGCTCGGCGCCGAGCAGGAGCGCTGGCTCGCGCGCGGCCTGCGCGACGCCCGCGGACGCTGGACCGTGATCGCGCAGCAGACACTGTTCGCGCGCTTCGACACCCGGCCCGGCCCCGGCGAGCGCTTCTGGACCGACGGCTGGAGCGGCTACCCGGCCGCGGCCGCCCGGCTCACGCGCGATCTCGTCGACAGCCGCGCGCGCAATCCGCTGGTGCTCGGCGGCGACGTGCACGCTCACTACGTGTGCGACCTGAAGTCCGACTGGTCCGATCCGGCGTCGAAGACCGTCGCGACCGAGTTCTGCGGCACGTCGATCACGTCGCAGAGCCTGCCGCAGGCGCAGATCGACGCCGGCGTGCGCGAGAACCCGAACGTGCTGCTCGGCGACGGCACGAAGCGCGGCTACGTGGTGCTCGACCTCGAGCGCGAGCGCTGCACCGCCCGGCTGCGGACGATCGACGACGTCAAGCGCGCCGACACCGGCGTCTCCACGCGCGCGACGTTCGTCGTCGAGGACGGCCGGCCGGGCGCGCAGCGGGCGTGAGCGGCGCGCGGCGCCGTATCATCGGGGCTCTGCCCAAAGCGCACGCCCCTCGGAGGACGCGATGACGATTCGTTCGATTGACTGGATCGCGGCGGTGCTCGCCGCCGCGGTCCTCGCCTCGGGCTGCGCCGGCCCGAGCAAGTCCGGTTCCGTCTACACCGACAGCGAGGCGCGCCGCCCGATGCAGGTGACGACGGCGACGGTGCAGGCGATCCGACAGGTCACGCTGGAGCGCAACCGCCCGACCGGGGCGGGCACCGCGGCCGGCGGCGTGATCGGCGGTGTCGCCGGCTCCACCGTCGGCGGCGGCCGCGGCGCGGTCGTCGGGACGGTCGCGGGCGCCGTGGTCGGCGCGGTCGCCGGCAGCTACGCCGAGAAGTCGCTGTCCGACCGCGCCGGACTCGAGATCACGGTGCGCACCGACGACGGCCGCACGATGGCGGTCGTTCAGGAGGCCGGGCAGGATTCGTTCGCGCCGGGCCAGCGCGTGCGCCTGCTGACCGATTCGCGCGGTCAGGTGCGCGTCTCGCCCTGATCCGCGCCCGGCCCGGCCTGGCCGGCACGCGACGCACCGAGGCCATGACCCACTACGACGTCTTCAATGGCGACGCCGACGGCCTGTGCGCCCTGCACCAGCTGCGCCTGGCCGAGCCGCGCGAGTCGGTGCTCGTCACCGGCGTCAAGCGCGACAACGCGCTGCTCGCGCGCGTGCCCGCGGGCCCCGGGGACTCGGTGTGCGCGCTCGACATCGCGCTGCCCGGCAACCGCGACGCGCTGCTCGCGCTGCTCGCGCGCGGCGTGAAGGTGCTCTACGTGGACCACCACGAGCCCGGCGAAGTGCCCGTGCACGCGCTGCTCGAAGCGACGATCGACACGGCGCCGGACGTGTGCACCAGCGTGCTCGTCGACCGGCGGCTGCGCGGGTTCGCCCGCCGCTGGGCGGTCGTCGCGGCGTTCGGCGACAACCTCGCCCCGACCGCGCGCGCGCTCGGCGCGGCGGCCGGCGCCGACGAAGCGACGCTCGCGCGCTGGCAGGCACTGGGCGAGTGCCTGAACTACAACGCCTACGGGATGACCGAGCACGACCTCGTCTACACGCCCGCCGCGCTCTACAGGGCGCTCGCGCCGTACGCGGACCCGGACCGTTTCATCGACGGCGAGCCGCACGGGTCACGCCTGGACGCCGCTCGCCGCGAGGACCTCGCGCGCGCGCACTCGCTCTCGCCCGCCCTCGACGGTCCGGGCGCGACGCTGCGCGTGCTGCCCGACGCCGCCTGGGCGCGCCGCGCCGTCGGCAGCCTCGCGAACGTGCTGGCCTCGGCCGACGCGCGGCGCGCTCACGCGGTGGCCGTGGCGTCGCCCGGGGGCGCGCTGCTGGTCAGCGTGCGCGTGCCCGCGTCCGCGCCGACCAGCGCCGACGCGTTCTGCAAGGCGTTCGGCGGTGGCGGGCGGCGGATCGCGGCCGGCATCGACGCGCTGGCCCCGGCGCGGCTCGACGAATTGCGCGAGGCGCTCGCACGCGAATACCCCGCGCCGGCGCCGGGCTGAGTGCGCCGGGTCGCGCCGGGTCGCGCCCGGTGGCGCCCGGTGGCGCCGGGCGGCCCGCGGTCGCGCCGCGGGCCGCGCGCCGCCGCACCTCGCGCCGCTCAGTCCGACGCCCCGCGCGCCTGGGCGAGCAGCCAGCGCTCGAAAGCGCGCACCGAGGGTCGCGTGCGCGCCCGATCGGCGATCAGCACGAAGTACGCGCGCGCCGACGAGATCGTCCCCTCGATCGGGGCGACCAGCTGGCCCGACGCGAGGAGCGCGTCGACGAGCGGGCGGCGCCCGAGCGCCACGCCCTGGCCGAGCACCGCGGCGCCGATCACGTCGTCGTAGCCGCTGAACGCGAGCGACGCGGCCGGCTGCAGGCCGCTCACCCCCATCGACTCGAGCCACGGCTGCCACTCCTGCTGCGGATTCGCGCCGCCCGACTCGCTGATCAGCAGCAGCGTGTGCGCGGACAGGTCCGCCGGCCGCGCGAGCGGCGCGCGGCCCGGGGCGAGCAGCGCCGGGCTGCACACCGGCACCACGTCCTCGCCGAACAGCTTGGCGCCGTCGCGGAACGTCGCGGGGCAGTAGCGCAGCGCCACGTCGATGCCCTCGGCGTCGATCTCGCGCCGCGCGAAGCTGGCGTCGATGCGCACGTCGACGCCGGGGTGCTCGCGCGTGAAACGGGCGAGCCGCGGAATCAGCCAAAGCGACGCCAGCCCGGGCGTCGTCGTCAGCGTCAGCACCTCGCGAGCGTTCGGCGCGCGCAGCTTCGCGACCGCCGTGCGCAGGGGCGGAAGGCTCGCGCGCACCGCGTCGAAGAGGGCACGGCCCTCGTCGGTCAGCGCGAGCGAGCGGTGCGCACGGCGGAACAGCGCGACGCCGAGATCGTCCTCGAGCGCGCGGATCTGCCGGCTGATCGCCGACTGCGTCACGAAGCGCTCGTGACCGGCCCGCGTGAAGCTGAGCAGGCGCGCCGCCGCCTCGAAGGTCAGCAGCAGGTCCAGGGGGGGCAGGCGAGCAGGATCTCTTTGCATGCGATTCAGGAATGCCTGGAGTTCCCAAAGATCGTTTGAACCGACGCGGCTTCAGCCGAATAATCACTCTCACGGAGCGGACGGGTCAAGCCTCGGAATACATTCCCGACCAGCATTCAAGCGACGGGTCGCCCGTCCGCCCGACACCAGGAGCGCCACGATGAACCTGCACCTCGAGACCCCCCACCTCACGATCGGCTCGCGCGAACTGCTGCGCCTCGAGCACCCGCGCGGCGTGCGCATCGGCTGCGTGTCCGGCAGCCTGTGGATCACGCAGGACGGCGACCGCGAGGACTACATGCTCGGCGCCGGCGAGGCCTTGTGCTTCGAGCGCGACGACCCGGTGCTGCTGTGCGCATTCGACGAGTCGCGCGTGGACCTCAGCGAGCGCGCCGCGAACGGTCGGGCGCGGCTTCGCGACGCCGGCGCGGGCGGTGCGTTCGCCGACGCGCTGCGGCGCTGGCTCCCGCGCGCGCGCCCGGCCCCGCACGGGGCCGCCCTGGGGAACTGCGCGTGAACCCGGCCGACCTGCGCTGGTCGATCGCCCGCTACCCGGCGGCGCTGATCGACCGGGTGGCGCTCGCCGACGGGCGCGCGGTCACGCTGCGGCCGGTGCTGCCGCAGGACGCCGAGCTCACGCAGGCGTTCTACCGGTCGCTGTCGCCGTCGAGCCGCTACCTGCGCTTCCACATGGGCGTCGCGAGCCTGTCGTCCGCGGTGCTGCGCGCGTTCACGGAGATCGACTACGACGGCCACCTCGCGCTGCTCGCCGAGGTGTTCGACGAGGACGACGGCGAACGCCAGGTCGCGGACGCACGCTTCGTGCGTCGTGCCGACGCGCCGGTCGCGGACTTCGCGGTCGCGGTCGCCGACGACTGGCAAGGCGTCGGGCTCGGATCGACGCTGATCGACCGGATGCTCGCCGCGGCGCGCCGGCGCGGTGTCGTCCGGCTCGACGGCGAAGTGCTCGCGGTGAACCGGCCGATGCTCGGGCTTCTGCGCGGGCGCGGCTTTGCGCTGCGGACCGATCCGCAGGACGCGCGCCTGGTGCGCGCGTCGATCTCGACCGGCGCCGCGCCGCCGGATGCGATCGCAGCGCCGGCGGACGTCGCCTTCGCCGGCGGGTGAGCGCGGCGCGCCGGCGGGTGAGCGCGGCGCGCCGACGGGCCGTCACGGCGACGTGACTGCGCGGGTCCGCGACCGCGTAAGCTGTCGGATTATGCGATCCGCGCTCACCTCGCCGCCCCTGAAGGCTCCCGACGCCACTGCGCCTCCTGCCGGCCCTGGGCGGCCCGCCGGCACCACCGCGCCCCCGGCCGATCCGGGGCGGCGCGCCGGCACCACCGGCCCTGCCGGCGCCGGGCGAACCGCCGGCGCCGTCCCGGCGTCCGCGGACCCCTTGCGCGCGGCCGGCGCCCGTCCTGCAGCGAGCGCACGCCGCGCGGCTCGCTCGCTCGGCGTCTCGACGCAGGGTGCCGGCGAGGTCCGGGTGCGCCGGGTCACGCTGGGCGGAATCGCACGGGCGGCAGAGCGCCTGCGCGCCGCGGGCGAGCCCGGCCCGGACGCGCTGGTCGACGCGCTGATCGCCGAGGCACTCTCGCCGTCTGCCGCGAGCGGCGCCGGCGGCGCGGCTGCTCGCCGGCTCGACCCGGCGGCGCTCGCCCGGCTCTCCGACGACGACAAGCGCGCGATCGCGGTCGCGATGCTCACGCTCGAAGGCGTGAAAGCCGACGGGGCCAACGTGCACCAGGACCCGCGCGCCGCGCTCGCACAGCGCTACGGCCCGATCGTCGGCTCCGGAGAGCGCGTCGGCCAGGCGGTGCAGGACGCGATCGCGCCGCTCGCCGGCCGCATGGGCCGGCTCGAGCGCACGTTCTCCGCCGCGACGATCGACGCGATCGCGCGTGGCCTGGCCGGATCGGCGGCGCTGCGCGAAGTCGTCAAGGACGACGACTGGCTGCAGCGGCTGCGTCAGGACCCGGAATTCGCGCTCGACATCGAGGAGGCGCTCGCGCTGGCCGCCGGCGCCGACGCGACGCCGCCCGACGCTTCCCAGATGGCGCTGTTCGAATTGCCGGCGCTGCCCGCACCGCCCGTGCGCGCCGAGTCCCCGGCGCGCGGCCCGGGTCCGGAGCGAAGCGATCGCGCCGGGCGCGCGGGCGGGCCCGCCGAGACGATCGCCCGTCGCGTCGACGAGCTCGCCGACAGCCATCGGCAGCTGCTCGCGTGGCACGGCGAGGCGCGCCAGACGACGCTCGGTGCGATCACCGACATCGCCGCGCGCGCGGACGCGTCGGCCGTGGCCGCGCGCCGCAACCTCTGGCTCGCGGGCGGGGCGCTCGCACTCGCGCTCGTCGTCGGCGCCGTCGCACTGATCCAGCAGCGGGCCGCGGCGCGCGAGCACGCGGCCGCACAGGCGCAGCTGCAGGCGCAACTCGATCAGCAGGAGCGCGTGATCAGGGAGCTGCAGCGGACGATCGCGGGGCGCGCGGCGGCGCCCGCTCCCCGCGCCGCGACGCCGGCGCCGGCCCCGGCGAAGTCCGCGGGCAAGCGCAACGCTCGCTGAGTTCGGCCGGCACGCCCGCTCGCGGGGCCGACGCCGCCGCGCTCGGACCCGGCCCCGCACGCACCGCGCCGCACGCACCGCGCCGCGCCGAACGCACCGCGCCGCGCGCTCGCGGCGCCGGGCGCGGAGCCCGCGCGCGTCAGCGCCCCCAGCGCAGCGCCATCGCGTCGAGCCGGCGCGCGGTCTCGATCAGCAGTGCGCGGCTCGCCGGCGACAACGGCGGCAGCGGCGCGCGCGGGGCCTCGCACGCGATCACGCCGCCCTCCTTCATCATCGCCTTGGCCGCGAGCGGGCCGCACTGCCGGTTCTCGACCAGGATCAGCGGCAGCCACCGCTCGTAGCGCGCGCGCGCCTCGTCGCGCCGGCCGGCGAACCAGGCGTCGAGCAGCGGCCGGAAGCCGTCGGGGTAGCCGCCGCCGGTCATCGCACCGGTGGCGCCGGCCTCGAGATCGGGCAGCAAGGTGATGCCCTCCTCCCCGTCCCACGGACCCTCGACCGCATCGCCGCCGAGCCGGATCAGCTCGCGCAGCTTGCTCGTGCCGCCCGGCACCTCGACCTTGAAGTACGACACGTGTTCGATCTCGCGCGCCATGCGCGCGAGGAACTCGGCCGACATCGGCGTGCCGGCGACCGGCGCGTCCTGGATCATGATCGGGATGTCGATCGCGTCGGACACGCCGGCGAAGAACGCGCGCACCGCGGCCTCCGGCACGCGAAACGTCGCGCCGTGGTACGGCGGCATCACCATCACCATCGCCGCGCCGAGGTCCTGCGCGGCGCGGCTCCTCGCCGCGCACACGCGCGTGCTGAAGTGCGTCGTCGTGACGATCACCGGCACCCGGCCGGCGACGTGCTCGAGGATCGTGCGCGTGAGCAGCTCGCGCTCGTCGTCGGCGAGCAGGAACTGCTCGGAGAAGTTCGCGAGAATGCACAGGCCGTTCGAGCCGGCATCGATCATGAAGTCGACGCAGCGCTTCTGGCTGGCGAGATCCAGCGCGCCGTCCTCGGTGAAGGTGGTCGGGACGACGGGAAACAGGCCGCGGTGGGGTCGGGCGGGGTTCGGGCTCATCGGGGTCTCCTCGGGAATGTCGCGCGGGCGGGCGTCGGGCCGCGATGCCGGCGCACGCCGGACCCGCCGGGCGCCCGCGTGCGCATCACGCGCTGCGCAAGCGCGCCATCCGCACCAGCAGGATCGCCGCGAGCGGCAGCGCGAAGCCGAGCGCGGTGCTCACCACCAGCAGCTCGCCGAGCTGGCTGTAATCGGCCGGCACCCTGATCGCGCCGGTCGCGGCGTCCTTGACCTCGCGCGTGACGACGTAGGCCTGGTTCAGGTACTTGGTGCCCAGCTGCGCGGCCGACAGCGCCAGGTTCGTGAACGACGCCATCACCGCGAAGTACGTGGCCTTCAGCTTCTCGGGGGCCGAGTTCGCGATCCACGCGAGCATCGGCACCATCGCGATCTGGCCGAGCGGCGACTCGATCGCGGTGTCGACGAGCGCGATGAAGCGCGCGTCGACGACGCCGCCGGTGTGCGCCGCGGTCCAGTGGTGCAGGCCGTAGAACATGCCGACGATGGGCAGCGCCAGCACGGTGGCCGCGACCGTCAGCACGCCCACCACGTAGTAGATCGAGCGCTCGGCCATGAAGCGGCGGAAGACGGCGAGCCCCACCAGCGTGAGCACCGAGCCGATCAGCGACATCTCGGAGAGGAACTGCTGGTCGAAGCCGAGCTGGTCGATCATCCACCAGGTGGAGCCGGCGCCCGGGCCCGGCAGCGCGCGGAACACGAAGATCACGACCGCGGTGCCGACCAGCGTCGCGCGCGAGGCGTCGTCGAGCTCGCGCAGCAGCCGCCACATCAGGCCGAGGATCACGACCATCGACGCGCCGAACACCAGCTCCTGGCCGAAGCGCAGTTCGCCCAGCCCCACCGCCATCGACACGACGGTGAACGCGAGCCCGCCGCCCAGCACCCACCAGTTCACCGGCGGGCGCTCGGCGTGCACCTCGAGCCGGCGGCGCACCTCGTCGGCGGCGATGCCCTGGGCGAGCAGGCGCGCGCGCTGGCGCATCCGCAGGGCGGACGCGAGCAGCACGCCGAGCACCGAGACCACGGGGATCGCGAGCGCGAGCTGGTAGACGCCGACGTACGCGGCGAGCTTGCCGGCCGGGGGCAGCGACTGCACGCCGCGCAGCATCACGACGTTGACGAGCGCGACCAGCACGCCGCCGCCGATGATCGCGACCCGCCCGAGCGTCTGCATCGTCGTGTGCATCGAGCGGCGGACTTCCTCCGACAGCGGCCGCCCCCCGTCGTCGGCGTGCGGCACCGCCTCGACCGTCATCGCGTCGGCGACCACGTCCTGCATCACGTAGCCGATCGGCGAGAGCAGTGCCGCGGCCACGTACCACGCCTCGACGCTGGCCACCTGGCGCATCGCGGCCGGGTCCGACAGCAGCCCCAGCATGATCGCGAGGCTCGCCGCGATCAGCGACGCGCCCAGCCAGACGAGCCCCGCCTTGTGCCGCCAGATCAGGTCGACCAGATGGCCCAGCGGCATCTTGATCGCCCACGGCAGCCCGGCCCAGAACGCGAGCGCGGCGAGGAACTCCGCGGACAGGCCGAGGGTCTCCTTGACGAAGAAGGTCCCGACGATGGCGGTGAGGCCGGAGATCCCCGCGGCCAGGTAGACCATCAGCGGGGGCAGGTACGACCAGCGCAGTTCGCGGAGCAGGTTCATTCGGCCCGATCATGCCCGAAGCGGGGGCGCGGCGCCAAACGCCGCGCCGGGCGCCGCGCCGCCCCGGATTCCGATCGCCGCGGGCCGCGGCGCGCGCGGCGACCGCGCGCGGTACCATCCGCGCACGCACCGCCCCCAGCCGGAGGATCCCCGCCATGCTCGCGCCCGACCTCACCCCGAAGATCCTGCGCGCCGTCGACGACGGCTTCGACGCCCAGGTCGCGTTCACCGCCGAGCTCACGCGCATCCCGTCGCTGCGCTGCGACGAGGCGCCCGCGCAGGACCTCGTCGCCGCCGAGATGCGCCGGCGCGGCCTCGACGTCGACCGCTGGAAGGTGAACGTCGACGACATCGCGCACCTGCCGGGGTTCTCGCCGGTGGCGGTGTCGTACGAGAACGCGTTCAACGTCGTGGGCACGCACCGGCCGCGCAAGGCGACCGGGCGCTCGCTGATCCTGAACGGCCACATCGACGTCGTGCCGACCGGCCCGCACGCGATGTGGTCGCGCCCGCCGTTCGATCCGCACGTGGCCGACGGCTGGATGTACGGGCGCGGCGCCGGCGACATGAAGTCCGGGCTGGTCGCGAACATCTTCGCGCTCGACGCGCTGAAGCGCCTGGGCCTGGCGCCCGCCGCCGAAGTCTACGTGCAGTCCGTCATCGAGGAGGAGTGCACCGGCAACGGCGCGCTCGCGTGCCTGCAGCGCGGCTACCGCGGCGACGCGGCGATCATCACCGAGCCGCTGGGCGAGTCGGTGCTGCGCGCGCAGGTCGGCGTGATGTGGTTCCAGGTGCGCGTGCGCGGACGGCCCGCGCACGTCGCGGTCGCCGGCACCGGCGCCAACGCGATCGAGGCGTGCTGGCCGATCACGCAGGCGCTGCACCGGCTGGAGCACGCGTGGAACGAGCGCGGCCACCCGGCGTTCGCGGAGCACGCGCACCCGATCAACTTCGTCGTCAGCCGCATCGAGGGCGGCGACTGGACCTCGTCGGTGCCGTCGTGGTGCACGTTCGACATGCGCATCGGGCTGTTCCCGGGGATGTCGCTCGAGCAGGTGCGTCGCGACGTCGAGCGCACCGTCGCCGAGGCCGCGCGCACCGATCCCTTCCTGTCGAAGAACCCGCCCGAGGTCGTCTACCACGGCTTCCAGGCCGAGGGCTACGAGCTGCCGCGCGGCAGCGACGCCGAGGGCACGCTCGCGCGCTGCCACGAGGCCGTGACCGGCGAGCCGATCGGCGAGAGCGTGTCCACCGGCACGACCGACGCGCGCTTCTTCGGGCTGTACGCGGGCATTCCGGCGATGGTGTACGGCCCGCGCGCCGAGAACATCCACGCGTTCGACGAGCGCGTCGAGCTCGAGTCGGTTCGGCGGGTCACGAAGACGGTGGCCCTGTTCATCGCCGACTGGTGCGGGCTCGAGGCGGCGGGCTGACGGCGCACGGCGCCGCCCGGCACGGATTCCCCGCTCGGGGCCCGGATCGTGGCACTCGGACGCACGCTCGCGCTCGTGGCGTCCCACGCCGCGGTCGCCGCGGCCGGCTTCGCCGGCGGCATCTACGCGCTGCCGATCCTGATCGCGCCGGCCGCCCCGAACGCGAGCGACGTGTCCGCCGCGGCCGCCTCGGCGATGTACTCCGGCCGCTTCCGCCGCGACCTGCGCGACAGCGACGCGCTGCACTGGGGCGAGGGCACGGTGACGATCTCGCGCGAGGCGATCGCGCTGGCCGGCCGGCTCGCCCCGGGGCCGGACTACAAGCTCTACCTGTCGCCGGAGTTCGTCGAGACCGAGGCCGACTTCGCGCGCGTCAGGCCTTCGATGGTGCGCGTGGGCGACGTGCGCACGTTCGAGAACTTCGTCGTCCCGGTGCCCGCCGGCGTCGACGTCTCGAAGTACACTGCCGTCGTCGTCTGGTGCGAGACGTTCTCGCAGTTCATCACCGCCGCGCGCTACCGGTAGGCAGGCCGAAGCGCGGCGCGTCGGGAGCCGGGCGCCGCCGTGTACGAGAGACGTCACGAAACCCCGCTGTCGCGCGCCGACTTCCTCGCGCGGCTGGTCCGCCACGTGCTGGCCGCGCTGGCGATGGTGGCGGTCTCGCTCGCCGCCGGCATGGCGGGGTACGTCGGGTTCGAGGGGCTGTCGCCGATCGACGCGTTCCTGAACGCCGCGATGCTGCTCGGCGGCATGGGCCCGGTGAACGCGCCCGCGACCCCCGCCGGCAAGCTGTTCGCGGGGGCCTACGCGCTCTACGCGGGCCTGGTCTTCCTCGTGGCCGCCGCCGTCGTCATCACGCCGGTCGCGCACCGGGTGCTGCACACCTTCCACTGGGACGCCGGGCGCGGCGGGCGATGACGCCCGACGACGTCGCGGCGGCACCACCGGGCGCCGAACGACCGTGAACGCCTCGCGCCGGATCGTCGTCGCGCTGCTCGCCGGGAGCGTGCTCGCCGGCGGCGCGCTCGCCGCGATCGCGTACCGGATCGACATCGGCCGCGCCTACGCCCGGATCGCCGGCGCGAGCGAGATCGTCGCTACCGGGTCCGGCGACGTCGAGTTCAGGCGCGGCGGGTCCGGACCCGCGATCCTGGTCGTGCACGGCAGTGGCGGAGGCTTCGACCAGGGCGAGCTGATCGCGCGGGCGCTGCTCGGCGACGGCTTCGACTGGATCGCGCCGTCGCGCTTCGGCTACCTGCGCTCGACGCTGCCGGCGGGCGCGACGTTCGACGACCAGGCGCACGCGTACGCCGCGTTGCTCGACCGGCTCGGCGTCGAGCGGGTCGCGGTCGTCGCGCTCTCGCACGGCGGGCCGTCGGCGCTGCTGTTCGCGCTGCTCCACCCGCAGCGCGTGTCCTCGCTCACGCTCGTGTCCTGCGGGGTGGCGTCGTCGTCGGACGCCGACCAGGGCGAGGCGAACCGCCGGGGCGACGCGCTCGCGACGATCTTCCGCCACGACGCGCTCTACTGGCTGGCGAGCACCGTGCTGCGCGGGCCGCTGACGTCGCTGATGGGCGCCGGCCCCGACGTCGTCGCGGGCCTGACCGCGCAGCAGCGCGCGGTGGTCGGCGAGGTGATCGACTTCATGAACCCGGTCGCGCCGCGCGCGGCCGGCGTCGCGCTCGACAATCGCGCGCGCCTGCCCGGCGAGCGCATCGCGGGCATCCGCGCCCCGACGCTGATCGTCCACGCCGACGACGACACGCTGCAGCTGCCGCGCAACGCCCGCTTCGCCGCGCAGCACATCCCGGGCGCGCGGCTCGTGCGCTTCGAGCGCGGCGGCCACCTGCTGGTCGCGGTCGAACAGGAACGCCTGCGCGCCATGGTGCAGTCGTTCGTGCGCGAGCACGCCGGCGGCCGCTGACGCGAGAACGTCGCCCGCGCGCGCCGCGCCCCGGCCCCCCGACCGCCACCGGACCCGCGAACACCGTGACCCGACTGATCCTGCGCGCCGCCCTGGCCTGGACCGCGATCGCCGCGAGGCTCGGGCGGCCGCGCGCGGTATCCTTCGAGCGTTCCGCCCGCGACGACGCATGACGATCACGCTGCGCCCCTTCGACGCCGCCGACTACGACGCCGCCCTGCACCTGTGGCAGACGACGCCCGGCGTCGGCCTGAGCGACGCCGACGCGCGCGAGCCGATCGCCCGCTACCTGCGCCGCAATCCCGGATCGAGCTTCGTCGCGCTCGACGACGGCGCGCTCGTCGGCACGATCCTGGGCGGGCACGACGGACGCCGCGGGCTGATCCACCACCTCGCGACCGCGCCCGCCGTGCGCCGTCGCGGCGTCGCCCGCGCGCTCGTGCGCGCGACGCTGGCCGCGCTGCGCGCGCAGGGCATCGACAAGTGCCACCTGATGGTGCTGCGCGGCAACGCCGACGGCCTCGCGTTCTGGCGCGCGATCGACGCGACCGAGCGCGTCGATCTCACGTGGTTCTCGATGACCACCGACGCGCCCGCCTGAGCCCCGAGGCCCGCGCGCGATGCCCCGACTCCTGCTCTTCGGCGCCACCGGCTCGCTCGGACGGCACGTGCTCGGCCAGGCGCTGGCCGCCGGGTTCGACGTGACGGCGCCGGTGCGCACGCCGGCGAAGCTGCCGGCCGACGTGCGCGAGCGGGTCGCGGTCCGCCAGGCCGACCTCGCGACGGTCGCGCCCGCCGAGATCGCCCGCTGTGCCGGCGGACACGACGCGGTCGTCAATTGCGCCGGGCTCGTCACCGAGGGGCAGGCGTTCGTCGACCTCGTGGGCCGGCTGGTCGACGGCCTGGAGGCGCTGCCCGCCGGGGCGCGGCCCGCGTGCTGGTTCCTCGCCGGCGCCGCGCTGCTCGACCTCGACGCGACGGGGCGCCGCGGCGTCGAGCTGCCGAAGGTGCGTTCCACGTACTGGCCGCACGCGGCCAACTTCGAACGCCTGCGCCGCACCGCGCTCGACTGGCGCGTGCTGTGCCCGGGCCCGATGGTCGAGCAGCCCGCGCTCGGCCTGGCGCGGATGCGCGTTTCGATCGACCGGCTGCCGGCGGCGATGCCCGCGATCGCGCGCCGGCTTCCCGGCCCGCTGGTGCTGCCGTTCTTCGCGTCCGTGATCCCGCAGATGATCGTTCCGTACGCGGACGCCGCGGCACTGATCGTCGCGCCCCTCGGGCGCGACGACGCGATGTCGCGCCACCGCGTCGGCCTCGCGCTGCCGGCCGGCATGCGCGGACACAAGGACCAGTGGGCCGCCCGGCCCAAGACGTCGTCCTGAGCCCGGCCCGCCGGCCACACAGGAGGCTTTCGCATGTGCCGCAACATCCGCACGCTGTTCAACTTCGAGCCCCCCGCCACCGAACGCGAGATCCGCGACGCGTCGCTGCAGTTCGTGCGCAAGATCGCCGGCTTCACCGCCCCGTCGAAGGCGAACGAGGCCGCGTTCGCGCGCGCGGTCGACGAGGTCGGCGCGGCGGCGAGCGCCCTGATCGCGTCGCTGGTGACGAACGCGGCGCCGCGCAGCCGGGAGCTCGAGGCCGAGCGGGCACGCGCGCGCTCGGCGGCGCGATTCGGCCGCCGCGGCGACCTGGACCCGTGAACGGCCGACGCGCGCGGGGCGTCGCGACGGCGCGCGAGGTCGCGACCGACGTCGCCGACCTGCCCGGCCTCGGGCCGAAGTCGCGCGCGATGCTCGCGGCCGCGGGCATCGCGACGATCGACGACCTGCGCCGCCTGGGCGCGGTCGCCGCGTTCGCACGCGTGCGCGACGGCGACCCGCGCGCCAGCCTGAACCTGCTGTGGGCACTCGAAGGCGCGCTCGGCGGGCTGCACTGGCGCGACGTCGCGCGCACGCACCGCACGAGCCTGCTGCTGGCGCTCGAGCAGCACGAGCGAGGCATCGCCTGATCCGGTCGACGCCGCGGCCGGTTCGGTGAACAATCCGGTTCGCGTCCCGTGCGCCCGGCGTCGGCGCCCGCGCCGGCGCCTGCCCTGACCGCTTCTTCGAGGAGGATCCATGCGACTGACCGCCTGCCTGGCCCTCGCGGCCGCGCTGACCGGGTGCGCCACCCAGGGTCCGCGCTCCGAGGCCGACGACGCCCGCGACGTGCTCGCCGCCACCGACGCGTGGCGCGTTCCGTGACGCCGCACCGCGCCGGAGCGCCGCCGTGAACGGCACGCGCGCCGGCATCGCCGCGTTCGCGATCGCCGTCGTCGCCGGGCCGGCGTACACGGTCCCCGGCTACTCGCACGTCGCCCACGTGGTGAGCGAGCTCGCCGCGCAGAACACGCCCGGCAACGTGCTGATGTCGATCGCGTTCGTCGCGCTCGGCGCGGGCATCGTCGTCGACGGCCTGCGCGCGTTCTCGCCGCGGCTCGTCCCGTTCGTCGCGTTCGGCGCGTTCATGGCGCTCGCGGGCCTGTTCGGCCACCGGCCGATCGGCGCCGACGTGCCGTACCTGCCGTGGGTCGACGCGACGCACTCCGCGCTCGCGAGCGCGGCGGGCGTCTCGATCACCGTCGCGATGGGATGGCAGGCGCTGCGCCCGCGCCCGCCCGCGCAGCGCGCGATCGCGGCGGGGCTGGCGGTGCTGTGCCTGGCGCTGCCGCTGGCGATGCTCGCGCTGCCCGCCGTTCAGGGCGCGATCCAGCGCGCGATGTACGCGCTCGTCTTCGCGTGGCTGTGGGTGTTCCACCCGGCGAGGGCGCGCGAGTGACGGGATCCGCGCCGCGCGCGCCCGGCGCGCGCCGGGCCCGGCCCGGCCCGTTCGCCCACCCATGCTCGCGCTGAAGCTCGTCGTCGTCCCCGCGTTCCTCGCGCTGCTCTCGCTCGCTGCGCGGCGCTGGGGGCCGGGGTTCGCGGGCTGGCTCGCCGGGCTGCCTGTCGTCGCCGGGCCGATCCTCGTGTTCATCGCGCTCGAGCGCGGCGCGCCGTTCGCGTCGGACGCCGCGTCCGCGTCGCTCGCCGCGCTGGGCGCGACGGTGTCGTTCTGCATCGCGTACCCGCGCACCGCGCCCGCCGCCGGCTGGCCGCGCGCGCTCGCGGGCGCGCTCGCCACGTGGCTCGCGATCGCGTCGGTGCTGTCGGTGCTGCCGTCGTCGCTCGCGCTCTCGCTGGCGATCGCGCTGGCCGCGCTCGCGGCGGCCCCGCGGCTGATCCCCGCGGTCGGTGGGCCGGTGCGCGGCCGCCGGCTCGCGCACGGCGAGGTGGCGCTCAGGATGGCGGCCGGCGCCGCGCTGACGGTCGCGGTCACGACGATCGCGGCGGCGGTCGGCGCGCGCTGGAGCGGCCTGCTCGCGGTCTTTCCGGTGCTCAGCCTCGTGCTGACCGTGTTCACCCACCGCGCCCAGGGCGCCGACGCCGTGACCGCGCTGCTGCGCGGAATGGCCACCGGCATGTACTCGTTCATCGGGTTCTGCGGCGTGCTGTCGCTCGCCGTGCCCGGCGCGGGCATCGCGGGGGGCTTCGTGCTCGCGCTCGCGGCGTCGCTGGGCATCCAGGCGCTGACGCTGCGCCGCCACGCGGGGCGCTGAGCCGCCCGGCGGCCGGCCCGCGCCCCGGGGGCACCGGGGCCGGCGACACCGTGCGCGCGGTCTCTCGGCGAGGTTCGCGCAGTCGTGATCTACTGCCGCGATCGCCACTCCGACTGGAGCCGCCCATGGCCACCGGCACCGTCCGCCTGCACCGCGTGCTGCGCGCCCCGCCCGAGCGCGTCTATCGGGCCTTCCTCGATCCGGACGCGATGGCCCGCTGGCTGCCGCCGTACGGCTTCACCGGCAAGGTCCACCAGCTCGACGCGCGCGTCGGCGGCCGGCACCGGATGTCGTTCACGAACTTCTCCACCGGCGCGAGCCACGCGTTCGGCGGCGAATACCTCGAGATGGTGCCCGACCGGCGCCTGCGCTACACCGACGTCTTCGACGACCCGAACCTGCCCGGCGAGATGACCGTGACGGTGTCGCTCGTGCCGGTGTCCTGCGGCACCGAGCTGAACGTCGTGCAGGAGGGGATCCCCGAGCTCATCCCGACCGAGATGTGCTACCTCGGCTGGCAGGAGTCGCTCGCCCAGCTCGCGCAGCTCGTCGAGCCCGAGATCCCGGGCTGAGCCTGCGTGCGCGGCGCCGCCGCCGTCCCGGTCAGGCGAGCTCGCGCTCCAGGTACATCGCGCCCTCGATCGGGTTGAACACGTACGGCGCGGTCGGCACGAAGCCGAGCGACGCGTACAGGCCCACCGCCTCGCGCATGCTCGGCAGCGTGTCGAGCCGCATGCGGGCGTAGCCCGCGGCGCGCGCGCGCTCGCACAGCCGCTCGGCGAGCGCGCGGCCGACGCGCCGTCCGCGCCCGGACGGGCGCACGTACAGGCGCTTCATCTCGCACGCGCCGTCGTCGAGCGGGCGCATCGCGACGCAGCCGACGGTCTCGCCGCCGATCGACGCCAGCAGCACGACGCCGCCCGGGGCCGCGTACTTGCCGGGCAGCCCGGCGAGCTCGGCGTCGAAGTCCTGGAAGCACAGGTCGATGCCCAGCCCGTCGGCGTACTCGCGGAACATCGTGCGCACGAGGGCCGCGTCCTCGGGGAACCGGGCTTCGCGAATCTCCACCATGTCGACGATCTCCGTGCCGCAGCGAACGCGCGCAGGATACGACGAAGCGCGCCGGCCGCGCTCAGCCGAAGTCCGGCGTGAGGATCGCCCCGTGCGCGGCGAGCCGCGCCTGCAGCGCGTCGACCCCCACCGCGCGCACCCGGCCCGCGTGCGCGACGCTCATCGCGGCGAGCGTGCCGGCGGCCTCGCCCATCGCCAGGCACGGGCCGGCGACGCGCACCGACGCCTGCGCCGCGTGCTCCGCCGAGAGATTGCGCCCGGCGACGAGCAGGTTCTCGAAGCCCTCGACCACGAGGCACCCCACCGGGATCCCGTACCACTGCCCGTCGGGCAGGAAGTCCCACTGCGTGCCGCGCCCGCGCCCGTGGTTTTCCAGCGGCCACGACGAGCACGCGATGCGATCGGCGGGTTTCTCGCACGCGCGCACCTGCGCCTCGGTGAGCAGCGTGTCGCCGCGCACCAGCCGCGTCTCGCGCACGCCGACGCGCGCGCCGATGTCGATCACGCGCGCGCGCTCGAAGCCCGGCACGTAGCGGCGGAAGACCTCCTCGTACAGCGCGACCTGCCGGCGCCCGACGCGCTCGGCCTCGTCGAGCTGCGCCGGGTCCACGAGCACGAAGGGGTCGCCGTTCGCGTCGCCGAGCTTGGTCACGTTCAGGTGCACGACGCCGTCGATCGGGTTCAGGTGCACGCCGGTGGCGGTGCGCGGCAGCGGGTGGCCGTCGGCGACCGCGCGCTCGAGCAGCTCGCGGATGTCGGCGCGCGAGAGCGTGGCCACGCGCGCGGTGTCGACGCCGCCGAAGCGGAACATCGCCGAGCCGTACTGCGTGTGGCCGGCGTCGCCGATCGCGCAGCGCGCCCCGGCGCGCGCCGCGACGTCGGCGTCGCCGGACGCGTCGACCACGACGCGCGGCAGGATCGCGGCGCGCCCGCCCTTGTTCTCGACGATCACCGCGTGCACGCGCGCGCCGTCGACCTGCACCGCGGCGGCGTTCGTGTGGAAGTTCGCGTGCGCGCCGTGCGCGGCGATCATCTCGTCGGCGACGCGGCGCAGCCGCACCGAGTCGTACGGCACGCCGACGATGCGGCCGTGGCGCTTCGGCGGGCGGATCGCGTCGCACGCGGCCAGGCGCTCCTCGAGCTCGACGCACAGCCCGCCCGACACGCGCCCGAGGCGCTCGTCGTCGACGACCGCGTGGATGCCGCAGAAGCCTCCGAGCGTGACCATCGTCAGCGTGCCGCCGAGGAAGCCGTAGTGCTCGACGAGCAGCGTGCGCGCGCCGGCGCGCGCCGAGGCGCACGCGGCCGCCAGCCCCGCCGGCCCGCCGCCGACGACGAGCACGTCGGGCTCGGCGATCACCGGCAGTTCGCGCGCGGGCTCGGTCAGCGTCCTGCGCGCCGTGGATCCGGGCGTGTCCATCGATCGATGCTCCTGCGTGGGCGCCGTCGTCCCCTTCGCGGCGGGGGCGCGGCCGCGATCGTCGCTCAAGGCCGCGTGCGCGGCTCGTCCGGCACCAGCGCCGCGCCGCGCGTGATCGGCTGGACCACCTGCTCGTAGATCGACAGCCAGCCGCGCTCGCGCGCCGGCGCCTGCGCCGCGGGGCGCGCGCGCCGAACGTCGAGCTCGGCGTCCGGGACCTCCAGCGTCACGCGCCGTGCCGCGACGTCGATCACGACGCGGTCGCCGTCGTCGACCCACCCGATCGGCCCGCCCTGCGCGGCCTCCGGCGACACCTGCCCGATCGCGATGCCGCGGTTCAGCCCCGAGAGCTGCCCGTCGGTGATCACCGCGACGCGCGTCGACAGCCCCGCGCCGTCGACCGCCGCGACGAAGCCCGACGCGAGCGCCATGCCCGGGCCGCCGCGGCAGCCCATGCCGCGCAGCACCGCCACCGTGCCGTCGACCAGGCGCCCGGCGCGCAGCGCGGCCAGTGCGTCCTCCTGCGAGCCGAACACGAGCGCGCGGCCCTCGAAGCGCGACTGCTTCGCGCTCGCGTCGCCGAGCTTCAGGATCGATCCCTCGGGCGCGAGGTTGCCGCGCATCACGACCACCGACGCCTGCGTCGAGACGGGCGCGTCCAGCGTGCGGATCAGCGCGCCCGGCTCGGGGGCGGCCGCGAGCACGTCGCGCCAGCAGCGACCGCTCGCGGTCATCGCTTCGACGTGCAGCCGCGGCGCGAGCCGCTTGATCACGCCGAGCGTGCCGCCGGCGGCCTCGAGCGCCTCGATGCGCGTCGTACCGTTCGGGCGCACCGCGCACAGCAGCGGCACCTTCGGGCCGAAGCGGTCGTAGAGCTCGTAGACGTCGACCGGGCAGCGCGCCTCGACGGCCACCGCCTGCAGGTGGCGCACGAGATTGATCGACGCCGACAGCGCCAGGCCCACCATCACCGCGTTCTCGAAGCCCTGCACGGTGAGCAGCCGGCTCGGGCGCAGGTCCTCCCACACCATCTCGACGATGCGCTCGCCCGCGGCCCGCGCGGCGGCGAACATGCGCTCGCCGTTGGCGAGCACCGGCGTCGAGCCGGGCAGCGCCAGGCCGAGCGCCTCGCACGCGATGTGCATCGTGTTCGCGGTGCCCATGCCGGCGCACACGCCCGGCCCGCGGATCGCGACGTCGCACATCTCGCCGAGCCGCTCGAGCGAGATCTCGCCGGTCGCGACCTTGCCGACGCTCTCGTAGACCTCCTCGATGTCGATCGCGGCACCGTCGAGCTCGCCGTGCGGCTGGTAGCCGCAGGCGACGACGAGCGTCGGGATGTCCAGGCGCGCCGCCGCCATCAGCTGGCCCGGCCCGGTCTTGTCGCACGACGCGAGGCACACCATGCCGTCGAGCAGCGCGCCCTCGACCTGGACCTCGATGTCGTTGACCATCAGGTCGCGGCTGGGGAGGATGTAGCGGCCCTGGCGTCCGGCGCTCGTGATGAAGTCGCTCGGCGCCGCGGTGCGCACCTCGAACGGCACGCCGCCCGCCGCACGGATCGCTTCCTTGACGCACGCGGCGACGCCGTCGAGGTGCGAGAAGCAGCTCGACAGCTCCGACGAAGTGTTGACCACCGCGATCTTCGGCCTGGCGAGGTCGTCGTCGGTCAGGCCGAGCGCGCGCCACTGCGCGCGGCGCACCGCCCAGCGCGGCGATCCCGGCTCGAAGTTGCTCCTCAGCGGTCGGCGTGTCATGCGGCGATCGTCCTCGCGGTCGGGAACGGCTGGCGTCCGGTCGAGCGCCGGATCACCATCTCGTTGGGGAAGCAGCGGCGCTCGAGCGGGCGCTCGCGCTGCGCGATGCGCGCGCGCAGCAGCTCGATCGCGCACGCGATCATCTGGTCCATCGGCTGGCGCACCGTGGTGAGGTCGTACGCGCCCCAGGACGCGAGCTCGATGTCGTCGTAGCCGACCACCCACAGGTCTTCCGGCACGCGCACGCCGAGCGAGCGCGCGCCGTCCATCGCGCCCAGCGCGAGCACGTCGTTGACGCAGAAGATCGCGTCCGGCGGCGTGCCGAGCTCGAGCAGGCGCACCGCGGCCTCCTGGCCGCTCGCGTGCGAGAAGGTCTCGGAGCGCTGGCAGTAGTGCGGCGGCAGCTCGACGCCGCCGGCCGCGAGCGCGTCGCGAAAGCCCTGCTCGCGGTGCCGGATCGTGCTCGCGCGCGGGATCCCGCCGACCAGCGCGATGCGCCTGCGCCCGCACGCGAGCAGGTACTGCGCGACGCGCGCGCCGCCGCCGAGGTTGTCGCTGGAGACCTGGTCGCTCGGGTAGTCGTCGACCGTGCGGTTCACGAGCACCACCGGCGCCTGCGGCGAGCACACGTCGTCGAGGAACGGCGACTCGCGGGTGGCCGCGGTCAGGATCACGCCGTCGACGATGCCCTGGCGCAGCGCGCGGCTCGCCGGCAGGTCGCCGCCGTGCTCGGAGTCCCAGACGATCATGCGCAGCCCCTGCCGCGCGAGCTGCGCGCCGAGCGTCTCGAGCATCGCCGGGTAGAGCTGGTACGACAGCCGCGCGACGACGACGCCGATCGCGTCGCTGCGGCTGGTCTTGAACGCGCGCGCCGCGGCGTTCGGCTCGTAGCGCGTCTCGGCGAGCACCTTGAGCACGCGCTCGCGCGTCGCCGGGCTCACACGGCGATCCTCGCGCAATACGCGCGACACCGTCGACTGGGACACGCCCGCCAGCCGCGCGACCTCGTGGCTGGTCAGCACCGGCGCGCCCGGCGCCCGCTCGCGTTCGTCGGGCATCAGTCGTCCCCGGCGCGGCGCGGTGCGCGCCTCCCGGTCGCGAGCGCGGGCATCAGTCGAGTTTCACGTTGTTGTCGCGCGCGACCTTGCCCCACTTCGCGATCTCCGCCTTCAGGTAGGTCGCGAACTCGTCCGGCGTCCCGCCGACGATCTCGGCGCCGAGCGACTCGAGCTTGGCCGCGACGTCGGGCATCTTCAGGATGCGGTTGAACTCGGCGTTCAGCCGCGCGACCACGTCCGGCGGCGTGCCGGCGGTCGCCATCACGCCGCCCCACGACACCGCCTCGAAGCCGGGTACTCCGCCCTCGGCGACGGTGGGCACGTCCGCGAGCGACGGGATGCGCTTCCTGCTCGTGACCGCGATCGCGCGCAGCTTGCCGGTCCTGACGTGCGGGGTGGCCGCGATCGCGGTCGGGAACATCACCGCGACCGTTCCCGCCATCACGTCGGTCATCGCGGGCGTGTCGCCCTTGTACGGCACGTGCTCCATCTTCACGCCCGCCATCGCGTTGAAGAGCTCGCCCGACAGGTGGTTCGACGCGCCGTTGCCGGCGGACGCGAAGTTCAGCTTGCCCGGGTTCGCCTTCGCGTACGCGATCAGCTCGCCCAGCGTGCGGATCGGCAGCGCCGGGTTCACGACCAGGATCTGAGGCACGATCGACGTCAGCAGGATCGGCGCGAAGTCCCGGATCGCGTCGTACGGCAGCTTGCTGTAGACGACCGGGTTGATCGCGTTCGGGCCCAGGTTGGCCATCAGCAGCGTGTAGCCGTCGGGCGGCGCCTTCGCGACCTGCTCGAGCGCGATGATGCCGTTGGCGCCCGGCCGGTTCTCGATCACGACCGCCTGCCCGAGGATCTCGGAGAGCTTCGCGCCGAGCGTGCGCGCGGTCACGTCGGACGCGCCGCCGGGCGGGTACGGAATCACGAACCTGATCGGGCCGCGCGCGGGCCACGCCTGCGCATGGGCGGCCAGCGGCAGGGCCAGCGTCACGAGCGCCGCGAGGGCGGCGCGCCGGGCCAGGGACTTCAGCGTCGTCATGTTGTCTCCCGTGGTTGTCTCAGAGCACCCCGCGTGCCCTCAGCGATTCGATTTCGCCCGCGTCCATGCCGAGCAGCCCGCCGAGCACCTCGTCGGTGTGCTGGCCGAGCGTGGGCGGCGCCGCGTGGTACTCGATGTCCGTGCGGGAGTAGCGGATCGGGTTCGCGACCTGCGGCACCGTTCCCGCGCGCGGGTGCGGCAGCGAGAACCGAAGGCCGCGGTGCCTGACCTGAGGGTCCTCGAACACGTCCTTCACGGTGTTGATCGGCCCGCAGGGCACGCCGACGGCCTCCAGCGCGTCCATCCACTGCGCGGTGGTCTTCGTGCGGATCGCGCCCGCGACGATCTCGACCAGCGCCGGGCGGTTGGCCAGGCGCGAGCGGTTGTCGACGAAGCGCGCGTCGGCGGCCACGCCGTCGAGCCCCGCCACCTGGCAGAAGCGGCGGAACTGCCCGTCGTTGCCGATCGCGAGGATCAGGTTGCCGTCGGCGGTGGGGAACGCCTGGTACGGCGTGAGGTTCGGGTGCGCGTTGCCCCAGCGCTTCGGCACCTCGCCGGACACCAGGTAGTTGAGGTTCTGGTTCGCGAGCCACGAGACCTGCGTGTCGAGCAGTGCCATGTCGATGTACTGGCCGCGCCCGCTCGTCGTGCGCTCGTGGATCGCGGAGACGATCGCGAGCGCCGAGTACATGCCGGTCATCATGTCGGCGATCGGCACGCCGCACTTCTGCGGGCCGCCTCCGGGGAGGTCGTCGCGCTCGCCGGTCACGCTCATCAGCCCGCCCATGCCCTGGATCATGAAGTCGTAGCCGGCGCGCTCGCGATACGGCCCGGTCTGGCCGAAGCCGGTGATCGAGCAGTAGACCAGGCGCGGATTGACCGCGGCGAGGCTGTCGTAGTCGAGCCCGTAGCGCTTCATGTCGCCGTGCTTGTAGTTCTCGATCGCGACGTCGCACACCGCGGCCAGGCGGCGCGCCACCGCCTGGCCGTCGGGCGTGGAGATGTCGAGCGTGATCGAGCGCTTGCCGCGATTGGTCGCCATGAAGTAGGCGGAGTCCGGCGTGTCCTCGCCCGCGGGGGTGCGCACGAACGGCGGCCCCCACGCGCGCGTGTCGTCGCCGACGCCGGGGCGCTCGACCTTGATCACCTCGGCGCCCAGGTCCGAGAGCGCCTGCGTGCACCACGGCCCGGCGAGGATCCGGGAGAGGTCGAGCACGCGGATGCCGGCGAGCGGGCCCATCAGGCGTCGACCAGGATGCCGGGGTTGAGGACGCCCTTCGGGTCCAGGCGCTTCTTCACCGCGCGCAGCGCGTCGGCGAAGAGCTCCGGGCGCTCCTGGTCGTACCAGGTGCGGTGGTCGCGGCCGAGCGCGTGGTGGTGCGTGATCGTGCCGCCGGCGTCGATCATCGCCTGCGACGCGGCGGCCTTGATCGCCCAGAACTGCTCCGGCAGCTTCGCCTTGTCGCCGAGCGCGTGCCAGGTGAAGTACGGCGCCGGCCCGTCCGGGTACAGGTGAGTGAAGCGCACGGTGCACGTGCCCTCGCGGCCGGTCACTTCGCGGATCGCACGCCGCGTGGCGTCCTTCACGCGCTGCTGGAAGTCCATGTACCGGTCCCAGGTGATGCAGCTCTCGACCGTGTCGCGCATCACGCCGCGCGCGATCGCGTGTTCGCGCAGGTACGGCCCGCGCAGGAACTTGTCGCGCCAGTTGCCGGCCGCGCCGCTCCTCTGCGAGTTCTCCTGCTCGAGCGCCTCGCGGTTCGGCTCCCCGCCGAAGTCGGCGCAGATCTCGAGCGCGCGGTTCATCCACGGCTCGAGCGGGTGGTCCGCGCCCTCGAACGTGAGCACCAGCACGTCCTTCGTGCCGTCGCCGGCCTCGGTGAACGCGGCCTCCTCGCGCTCGAGCAGCCGGCAGTTCGCCGGGTACAGGCCGGCCTGGCTGATCGCGCGCACCGCGCCGACCGCCTTCTCGTAGTCGCCGAACTCGACCGTGGTCGACAGGCGGATCGACGGGCGCTTGTGCAGCCGCACCCACGCTTCGGTGATGATGCCCAGCGCGCCTTCGGAGCCGAGGAACAGCCGGTCGGGGCTCGGGCCCGCGCCGGAGGTCGGCAGCCGGCGCGTGGCGATCGTTCCCGACGGCGTGACCACGCGCAGGCTCTCGACGTGGTCGTCGATCTGCGAGTACACGGTCATGAAGTGGCCGGCCGCGCGCGTGGCGATCCAGCCGCCGAGCGAGGAGAACTCCCACGCCTGCAGGAAGAAGCGCATCGTCAGCCCGCTCGGCTTGAGTTGCTTCTCCATCGACGGCCCGAGCACGCCGGCCTGGATGCGCGCGGCCTGCGAGGTCTTGTCGATCTCGAGCACGCGGTCCAGGTGCTTGAGGTCGATCGTGACCGCGCCCCTGAAGTTTCCATCGGCAGGCGGGTTGACGCCGCCGACCACGCTCGAGCCGCCGCCGAACGGGATCGCGGCCAGGTCGTTGGACGAGCACCAGTCGAGCGCCGCGACCACCTCGGCCTCGTTGCGCGGGTAGGCGACCGCGTCGGGCGGGTTGGAGAAGTCGCGCCGGTGGATCATCTTCGCGAGGTCGTGCACCGAGCGGCCGTAGGCGTGGAACAGGCGCTCGTACTTGGCATCGGTGACGAACCCGGCGAGCGACGCCGGAATGCTCGCGCGCGGCGCGCGCAGCGTGATCTCGCTCTCGCGCGGCATCGGCGCGGGGTCGAACTTGCCCACCTTGAACAGGGTCGACCACGTGCGCTCGAACCAGCCGAGTTCCTCGGCGCCGACCGCATCCTCCTCGAAGCCCCAGCCGTAGAAGCTGCGACGCTTTTCGCTCATCGGAATCTCCCCCCCGCGCGACCGCGAAGTCGGCCTGCGCTGGTTACGTAGTCAGTGTCGGTGCGCAGCCATCGAACGCGCAAGTGGCGCGGTTCATGACTACGTATTCATGATGAGGCCGCCTCCCGGACCGTGTCAATCCGCCGCCGGGCCCGGCGTCTCGCAGGCGGCGCCGGAGCGGCCCGCGCGCGCCGCCCCGGGCCCGTGGACGGTCACCGGATCGCGAAGTCGATCGCCGCCCGGCACTGCAGCTCGGTCGGATCGAGCAGCGGCAGCGCGCAGTCGCCGGGCCGCAGCGCGAGCGGCAGCTCGGTGCAGCCGAGCACCGCGGCGTCGACGCGGCCGCGGTAGCGGCCGACGATCTCGCGCAGCACCTGCCGGTGCGCATCGGCGACGACGCCGCGCGCGAGCTCGGACTGCACGCGCTGGATCTCGGCGCGCTCGTCGGCGGGCGGCGTCTCCACGCTCAGGCCCGCCCGCTCCAGCCCGCGGTGGTAGTAACCGTCCTCCATCGTGAAGCGCGTGCCGAGCAGCAGCACGCGCGCGCAGCCGGCGGCACGCGCGGCTCGCGCGGTCACCTCGACCGCGTGGAAGAACGGCACCGGGAGCGCCAGTCGCGGCGCGATCTCGTCGTACGCCTTGTGCAGCGTGTTGTTGCACAGGACGATCGCGTCGGGCCCGAGCGCGGCGAGTGCGCGCAGCTCGCGCTCGAGCAGCGCGGGCACCTCGGCCCAGCGCTCGTCGTAGCGGCTGCGCAGCTCGTGGTAGTCGACGCTGCGCAGCAGCAGGCTCGCGCTGTGGAATCCGCCGAGCCGCTGCTGCGCGAGCTCGTTGAGGCGGCGGTAGTACGCGATCGTCGAGGGCCAGCTCGTGCCGCCGAGCAGTCCGAGGGTCTTCATCGCGGGGCGCTCCGGGTCGGTTCCGGCCGCGGGGCACGGGCCGGGTCCGGGGCAGTGTAGCGGCGGGCGACGCGAGGCGCGTGGCACCGCCGAACTCGAGCGACGATAATCGTCGCTGGCATCGAACACAGAGAAGGGCACCCCGATGAACGCGATCCCCGGCATCGTCGAATTCCACCCCGAGCTCACCGCGTGGCGGCGCGACCTGCACGCGCACCCGGAGCTCGGCTTCGCCGAGACGCGCACCGCGAAGCTGGTCGCCGAGCGCCTCGCGTCGTTCGGCTGCGAGGTGCACACCGGCGTGGGCAGGACCGGCGTCGTCGGCGTGCTGCGCAACGGATCGTCGAAGCGCAGCGTCGGCCTGCGCGCCGACATGGACGCGCTGCCGATCGCCGAGGGCAACACCTTCGATCACCGGTCGCGCCACGGCGGCGTGATGCACGCGTGCGGCCACGACGGCCACACGACGATGCTGCTGGGGGCTGCGCGCCACCTCGCGAAGACGCGCAATTTCGACGGCACCGTGAACTTCGTCTTCCAGCCCGCCGAGGAGGGCCTGGGCGGCGCGAAGGCGATGATCGACGACGGGCTGTTCCGGCGCTTCCCCTGCGACACGGTGTTCGGCATGCACAACCGCCCGAAGCTGCCGGTCGGCCGCTTCGCGGTGCGCGCCGGCCCGGCGATGGCCGGCGGAGCGTTCTTCGACATCGACGTCACCGGCGTGGGCGCGCACGGCGCGCGGCCCGAGACCGGCGTCGATTCGCTGATGGTCGCGGTGCAGATCGCGTCCGTGCTGCAGACGATCGTCTCGCGCAACGTCGCGCCGGTGGACACCGCGGTGCTGTCGATCACGCAGTTCCACGCCGGCGACGCGTACAACGTGATCCCCCAGACGGCGCGCCTGTCGGGCACCGTGCGCGCGTTCCGCCACGAGGTGATGGCGCTGGTCGAGCGCAGCATGCGCCGCGTCGCCGACGGCGTCGCCGCGTCGATGGGCGCGAGCGCGAAGGTCGACTTCCGCGTGAACTTCGCGCCGCTGGTCAACGACGCGCGCGAGTCGGACTTCGCCGCGTCGGTGTGCGCGGAGCTGGTCGGCGACGCCGGCGTCGTTCGCGACCCGCCGCTGATCATGGCGTCCGAGGACTTCTCATTCATGCTCGAGGCGGTGCCGGGCTGCTTCATCAACATCGGCAACGGGGACGTCGACGGCGCGTGCGAGGTGCACAACCCGGCGTACGACTTCAACGACGCGGCGCTGCCGCTGGGGGCGAGCTTCTTCGTGCGGGTGGTGGAGAGGAAGCTGGCGGCTTGAATCACCGACCACGCGGGCCGGTCGCTCCGCCTCGACCGGATGGACGACTTCCGTTGTAGCATTATTGTGCTACGTTTGACGAATGGATTCCTCGATGCCGACGACCACGATCCGCCTCGGCGACGATCTCAAGGCTCGCGTCGCCGCAGCCGCAGAACAGGCCGGCATGAGCGCTCACGCATTCATCGTGGAAGCGATCGAGCAAACTGTCGAGCGCACCGAGCAGGCGAACGAGTTTCATCGGATCGCCGAAGAACGCTGGCGCCAACTGCTCGCGAGCGGCAAGTCGATTCCATTCGAGGAGGCGCGCGTCTATCTCGAGGCACGCGCGCGCGGAGAACGTCCGCCCAGGCCGGTCGCTCGAAAGCCCGGCCGCTGAGGAGGGCGTGGCCCGAATCGAACTCGTGCGAGGTGTCCTCGAGGACTTCGAGCGAATTCTCGATCACCTCGTCCGGCACGAATCCGTCGATCCGTCGGGCCGCCTCCTGGAAATCCTCGAGGCCATTCGGATCCTCGCCCGCAATCCCCTCATCGGGCGCCCCGTGCGCGGCAGAGCGCGGGAACTCGTGATCGGCCAGGGGGCCCACGGATATGTCGCGCTGTACCGGCACGTGGCCGCCATCGACACCGTCTTCGTGCTCGCCCTGCGCAGCCAGCGCGAAGCAGGCGACGCGCGCGATGCCTGAGTGCCCGCGGGCACTCCCGATCAGGCCCCGCGCGTCGAGATCCTGAATTCCCCCCGCGCGGTCGTGACCACCGTCCGGTCCGTCGGGAGGCCGGCCATCACGACGTTGCCGCACACGGAATCGAGCAGCGCCGACGCGGGCGTCAGGCGCCGAGGTGCGGCGGGAGCTTCATCGATCCGGCACGCGCGCGAACCGCGCCCGCAGCGGCTCGACGAACCCCACCAGCCCGCGCGGGAAGAACGCCAGCACCGCGATCAGCACCGTACCCAGGATGATCTTGTCCGCGTAGCCGCCCAGCGAGAGGAACTTCTCCTGCGACAGCACCAGCGCCGTGGCCAGCAGCGGCCCGAGCAGGATCCGCCGGCCCACCAGCACCACCGCCGTGAGCATCAGGATCAGGAAGTACGAATCCAGGATGTCGGCGCTCACGTACGCGCGCTGGTACGCGTAGAGCCAACCCGCGGACGCGGTGATCGGCGCGGACGCGAGGAACACCTGCAGCCGCACGCGCTGCGGGTCGATGCCGGAGACGACGGCCAGGCGCGAATTCAGGTGCGTCATCACCGCGGCCGAGCCCAGCCGCGAGCGGCGGAAGCGGTCCATCAGGTACAGCGTGAAGACCAGCAGCGCGAACGCGAACGGCCAGAGCTCGCGGTCGTTGCGCGCGGCGAGCTTCACGCCGGGAATCGACAGGTCCAGCAGCGGGATCCCGCGCACGCCGTCGGAACCGCCGAGGAACCCCCAGTTCGCCGCGAGCGTGGCCGCGACCACCGCGATCGCGTACGTGACCAGCGAGAACACGAACTCGCGCAGCCGCAGCGTGACTGCGCCCACGAGCGCGGCGAAGACCAGCGCCGCCACCACCGACGCCGCGAGCGTCGTCCAGCTGCCGGCACCGGCGCGCGTCGCGAGCAGCGCGGTCGTGTACGCGCCGACCGCGAAGAACACCGTGTGCGCCAGGCTCACCTCGCCGAGGTCGGACACGATCATGTCCAGCCCGTACGCCATCACCGCGAAGATCGCGATCAGCACCGCGGCGCTGTACGCAGCGCCCGAGCCGCCGGCGAGCGCCGGCGCGAAGTACCCGAGCGGGGCCAGCAGCGCCAGCGCGATCGCGCGTTTCGACGGATTCATCGCCGCCCCTTCAGCGCGCCCGCGCGGCCAGGCCGCCCGGGCGCAGCACCAGCACCGCGATGAGCACCGCGAACGCGGCCGCGGTCGTGTAGGCGGGCGAGACCAGCGCGCCGAAGAACGCGGTGAACAGCCCGAGCGCCAGCCCCGCGAGGTAGCTGCCCCAGACGCTGCCGATGCCGCCCAGCACCACCACGACGAAGGTCATGATCACTTCCTCGAAGCCCATCGAGGTCAGGATCGGCGTGCGCGGGCCGACCATCGCCGCGGCCAGCGCGACCGCCGCCCCCTCGAACGCGAACACGCCCAGGTAGACGCTGCGCACGTTCACGCCGGCGAGCTCGGCGAGCTTCGGGTCCTCGGCGACCATGCGCACCAGCCGCCCCACGCGCGTGCGCTCCAGCGTGAGTTCGAGCGCGACGAACACCGCGATCGCGACGACGACGATCGCGGCGTCCTGCCACGTCAGCCAGGTGTCGCCGAACGTGATCTCGCGGGTGGACAGCGGCGTGTCCATGATCTGGCCGGTGGAGCCGAACACCAGCGCCGCCGCGCCGTGCAGCACGTAGCCGAAGCCCAGCGTCATGATCATGATCGACACCAGGTTCTGCTGCATCGTCGCCTGCAGCATCACGCGCTGAAGCACCAGCCCCACGAGCGCGCCCACGGCCATCGCCACCGCGATCGCGAGCGGGTACGGCAGGCCGAGCCCGGCGAGCGCCCACCAGGTCATGAACGCGCCCAGCATGTACATCTGGCCGTGGCCGAAGTTGACCAGCCGCGCGACGCCGAGCAGCACCGTCCAGCCGATCGCGACCAGCGCGTACGCGTGGCCGAGCACCACGCCGTTGACGAACTGCTGCAGAAGGTTCACGTCTCGTGCCCCGTTCCGAGGTAGGCCTGCGCGATCCGCGGGTCGTCGCGCATCTCGGCGGCCGGCCCCTCGAGCACGACGCGCCCGCGCTCCAGCAGCACGAGGCGGTCGACGACCTCGATCGCCGCGCGCACGTTCTGCTCGACGAGCAGCACGCTCAGGCCGTCGGAGGCCAGCGTTCGCATCGTGCGCAGCACCGTCGACACCAGGCGCGGCGCGAGCCCGATCGAGGGCTCGTCGAGCATCAGCACGCGCGGCCCCAGCATCAGCGCGCGCCCGATGCCCAGCATCTGCCGCTCGCCGCCCGAGAGCTGCGCGCCCAGGTGCCCGCGACGCTCGCGCAGGCGCGGGAAGAGCTCGAACACCGACTCGCGGTCGTAGTAGCGACGGCCGGGCGCGACGTGAACGCCGCCGGGCAGCGTCAGGTTCTCGTCGACCGTCATCTCGCCGAACACGAGCTTGCCCTCGGGCACGAGCAGCAGCCCGGCGCGCGCGCGCAGGTGCGCCGGCAGCGAGGAGAGCTCGCGGCCGTCGAGCCGCACCGCGCCGGCGACGCGTGGGGTGCCGCGCGACCAGCCGGCGATCGCGTTGACGAGCGTGGACTTGCCCGCACCGTTGGCGCCGACCACGCCCACCACTTCGCCCTCGCGCACCTCCAGGCGCTCGAGCGCGAGCGCGGTGTTGCCGCCGTACGCGACGGACAGGCCCGTGGCCTCGAGGACGGTGCGCCCGGACGACCCCGTCGCGCCGGCGCGCGCTCCCGCCGCGGCGCCGTGCGCCGTCGCATCGCGTGCGCCGCTCATTGCGTGCGCCCCAGGTACGCCTCGAGCACCGCCGGGTCCTGCTGGATCTCGCGCGGCGTGCCGATGGCGATCGCGCGGCCCTGGTCGAGCACGACGATGCGGTCGGCCACCGCCATGATCAGGTCCATGTGGTGCTCGATGACGACGAGCGCGAGGCCGTCGCGCTTGAGGGCGCGCAGCAGCTGCACCAGCCGCTCCATGTCCGCGCCGCCCAGCCCGGCGCCGGGCTCGTCGAGCAGCAGCGCGCGCGCGCCCTCGCCGTACGCGAGCGCCACCGACAGCATGCGCTGCGTGCCGTAGGGGATCGCGGTGGGCAGGCGGTCGTGGTACTCGGCGCCGACGCCGAAGCGCTCGAGCGTGGCGGCCGCGGTGCCGAGCGCGGCGCGCCGGCGCCGGCCCGCGAGCGTCGGCGCGAAGGTGGCCGCGACCAGCCCGGTGCCGGCGGACGCGTGCATCACCGCGAGCATGTTCTCCATCACGGTGAGCTCGTGGAAGAACGCGTTCTGCTGGAACGCGCGCTTGACGCCGCGCTCGGCGAGACGGTGCGAGGGCACCGCGGTGATGTCGTCGCCGTCGAGCCACACGCGCCCGCGCCGCGGCACCATCGCGGTGACCGCGTCGTAGCACGAGCTCTTGCCCGCGCCGTTGGGCCCGATGATGCCGAGCAGCTCGCCGGCGCCGACCTCCCAGCGGACGTCGTCGAGCGCGACCAGCGCGCCGTAGCTGACGCCCAGGCCCTCGACGCGCAGGACCGGCGCCGTCACGTCTTCAGTGCTGCTCGACGGCCATCTTCTGGCCCTTGATCGTGAAGATGTAGTGCTTCGTCGCGAGCTGGCCGTTCGCGGCGAACGTCATGTCGCCGAGGATCGTGTTCCTGAACGTGCCGCCGCGGATGCGCCTGGCGATCGCCTCGCGGTCCAGCGTCTTGAGCTCGTTGGCGGCCATCGCCCACACCTGCAGCGACGCCGCGCCCAGCGCCATGAACTTGTCCGGCGTGAGCTTGTGCATCTCCTGCACCTTCGCGACGTAGCGCTTGTTCGCCGCGTTCGACGCGAACGGCTCGACGTCCGGGAAATAGATGTCGGCGCCGACGACGCCGTTGGCGGCGTCGCCCGCGACCTGGATCACGCTCGGCGCGATCGTGCCGACGGCGGCGACCAGCGTGCCGGGCAGGCGCGACTGGCGCGCCTGGCGGATCAGCGCCGGCATCCCCAGGCCCTCGCTCGCGTTGATCGCGACCGTGAGGTCGGGCCTGGCCGCCTGCACGTTGGTGAGCGCGATGCGGAAATCCGCCTGCGTGAACGGGAACTTCTCCTCGGCGACCTTCTCGTACGCCCAGTTCAGCTTCTTGAGCTCGGCCTCGATCGACGCCTGCGCGCCGTTGCCGTAGGCGTCGTTCTGCGTGAGGAACGCGACGCGCCTGGCCTTCGCGCGGTTCGCGATGTAGTCGGCGATCACGGCGCCGTCCTGCGAGTTCGAGCTGTTCAGCCGGACCGCGAGCGGGTTGCCCTCGCCCGACAGGATCGGGTCGGCCTTGGAGATCGCGGTGATGTCGAGCACGCCGGCGCGGCTGAACACCGGCTGCATCGCCAGCGTCACCGGGCTGTTCCATCCCTCGATGACCACCGACACGCCGGCGGTGATCAGCTCGTTGGCGCGCGACACCCCCACCGCGGGCGTGGACTCGTCGTCGCGCGACTCGATCGCGATCTGGCGCCCGAGCACGCCGCCGGCCTCGTTGATCATCGCGGCCATCGACTGGATCGACTTGATCAGGTGCTGGCCCTGCGGGCCGGCGCCGCCGGACAGCGGGAAGATCACGCCCACTTTCACCGGTTGCGCGGCGGCGGCGCCGGCGAGGCCGAACGTGGTCAGCGCGACGAGCGCGAGTCGTCGAATCGGGTTCATCTGGGTCGTCTCCGTGATGTTCGTGGGCCCCGGGCTCGGGGCCCGAAACTGCCGCGGGCGGGCGGGAAGCCGGCTGCGCGCGTGCGGCGAGTGTACTGTTTGCTGGCAGAATCCGCGAACCCCGGCTTCCGCAATCCGCTCAGGCCATGACCCGAAAGCTCGTCGTGATCGCAGGCGCCACCGGCGTGGTCGGACACGCGGCGCTCCAGGCATTCGCGCGCGACGACGGCGCCGACGTCGTCGCGCTGTCGCGGCGGGCGCCCGCGCTGCCCGCGGACGGGCGCTGCCGTCACGTCGCGCTCGACCTCGCCGACGCCGGCGCCTGCCGGCGCGCCGCCGGTGCGCTCGCGGGCGCGACGCACCTCGTGTACGCGGCGCTCCACGAGAAGCCCGGACTGGTGCAGGGCTGGCGCGAGCGCGACCAGATGCAGACGAACCTCGCGATGCTCGCGAACCTGCTCGGCCCGCTGGCCGCGAGGGGCACGCTCGAGCACGCCAGCCTGCTGCAGGGGACCAAGGCGTACGGCGTGCACCTGCACCCGGTCGAGGTGCCCGCGCGCGAGGATCGCCCGCGCGACGCGCACGAGAACTTCTACTGGCTCCAGGAGGATCACCTGCGCGAGCAGGCCGCGCGCCACGGCTTCGCGTTCACGATCTTCCGGCCGCAGCTCGTCTTCGGCGACGTCACCGGCGTCGCGATGAACCTGATGCCGGTCATCGGCGCCTACGCGGCGGTGTGCCGCGAGCTCGGGCTGCCGTTCGCGTACCCCGGCGGGCCGTCGAACATCCTCGAGGCGACGGACGCACGCCTGCTCGCGAGCGCGCTGCGCTGGGCGGCCGGCGCGCCGGCCGCGCGCGGACAGACGTTCAACGTGACCAACGGCGACGTGTTCGTGTGGCGCAACGTGTGGCCGGCGATCGCCGACGCGCTCGGCGTCGCGCCCGGCCCGGACGAGCGCCGCCCGCTCGCGCAGTTCCTGCCCGCGCACGCCGACGCGTGGGCGCGTGTCGCCGAGCGCCACCGGCTGCGCGTGGCGTCGATGGCCGAGCTGCTCGGGCAGTCGCACCACTACGCGGACTTCTGCTTCGGCCACCGCGCGCGCGAGGCGCCGCCGCCGGTCATCGTCAGCACGATCAAGCTGCGCGAGGCCGGGTTCGGCGAGTGCATCGACACCGAGCGGATGTTCCGCGAAGGCTTCGAGCGCCTGAGGCAGAATCGGATCCTGCCGCCGCCCGGCTGACGAACGCCCCAGGACGCACGACCATGCTCGCGATCACCTACGAAGACGTCGAATCCGCCGCCGCGCGCCTGGCCGGCGTCGCCCACGTCACGCCCACGCTCACGTCGCGGACCGCCGACGAGCTCACCGGCGCGCGCGTGTTCTTCAAGTGCGAGAACCTGCAGCGCATGGGCGCGTTCAAGTTCCGCGGCGCGTACAACGCGCTCGCGCAGTTCACGCCCGACCAGCGCGCGCGCGGCGTGATCGCGTTCTCGTCGGGGAACCACGCGCAGGGCATCGCGCTGTCGGCGCGACTGCTCGGCATGCGCGCGACGATCGTGATGCCGACCGACGCGCCGCGCCTGAAGATCGAGGCCACGCGCGGCTACGGCGCCGAGGTCGTGCTCTACGACCGGATGCGCGAGAACCGCGAGACGATCGGGCGCGCGCTCGCCGAGGAGCGCGGCATGACGCTGATCCCGCCGTTCGACCACCCGCACGTGATGGCGGGCCAGGGCACCGCGGCCAGCGAACTGATCGATCAGGCGGGGCCGCTGGACGCGCTCCTCGTGTGCGTCGGCGGCGGCGGCCTGATCTCGGGCTGCGCGACCGCCGCGAAGCACCTGCTGCCGTCGTGCCGCGTGATCGGCGTCGAGCCCGAGGCCGGCGACGACGTCAGGCGCTCGCTGCGAGAAGGCACGCGCGTGCACATCGACGTTCCGAAGACGATCGCCGACGGCGCGCAGACGCAGCAGGTCGGCGAGCTCACGTTCCCGGTGATCCGGGAGAAGGTCGACGAGATCGTCACCGTGAGCGACGCGCAGCTGGTGCGCGCGATGCGGTTCTTCTTCGAGCGCATGAAGCTGGTCGTCGAGCCCACCGGCTGCCTCGGGGCCGCGGCGCTGCTCGAGGGCGTCGTGAGGCTGCCGGGCAAGCGCGTGGGCGTGATCCTGAGCGGCGGCAACGTCGACCTGGAGCGCTTCTTCGAGCTCACGCGGGCGGCCTGAGGGCGGGCGTGGCCGGGGCTGAGCGGCGCATGCGCCGCTGCGGCCGGGCGGGCCCGGCGTCGTCACCGGGCACCGGGGGCGCCGCCCGGCGCCGCGCCGTCAGCCCGCCGCCGCCTCGAAGAAGTCGACGATGCGGGCGATCTGCCCACGCATCATCTCGCGCCCGCCGAAGGTGACGCAGCCGAGCGCGGCCGCGTGCGCGAGCAGCGGCGTGACCTCGGGCTTGACCACCGCGTCGAAGACGACGCTCGACGCGGCCAGCCCCGCGGGATCGACCGGCAGCGACGGGTCGCCGAGCATGCCGGCCGGCGTCGCGTTGATCAGGAAGTCGACGCCGCGAACCCGCGCCGGGCCCGCGCTCGCGTCGATCCCCGGGACGGCGGCCCGCACCCGCTCGACGAGCGCGGGTGCGCGCGCCGGGTCGGTGTCGAAGACGCGCAGCTCGCGCGGGCGCTCGTGCGCGATCGCGACCGCGATCGCCGAGCCGGCGCCGCCGGCGCCGAGCAGCTGCACGCGCCGACCGGCGAACGACAGCCCGCGCCGGCGGAACGCCTCGACGCAGCCCAGCCCGTCGAACATCTCGCCGACCCACGCGCCGTCGCCGCGGCGCGCCAGCGCGTTGAGCGCGCCGACCGCGCGCGCGTTCGCGCCGAGCTCCGAGGCCAGCGCGCAGGCGCGCGACTTGTACGGGATCGTGAAGACCAGCCCGTCGAGGTTGCGCACCCGCATCAGCGCGGGCAGCACGTCGTCGAAGCACTCGGGCGTCACGTGCAGCGGCACCAGCACCGCGTCGCGGCCGCGCGCGCGCAGCTCGTGCGTGATCATCTCCGGCGAGCGCACCTGCGCGATCGGGTCGCCGACGATGCCGAAGACGCGGCTGCGGCCGCTGACGTAGTCGACCTGGTCGGACGGGCCCGGAACGCCGGCGGCCGAGGGATCGGCGCAGGGCGCCCCGGTGCCGCCGCGCGCGGGGCCGGGCACGCTCACGAAGCCGCGCTCACGAAGCCGCACTCGAGACGCCGCGCTCAGGCCGCCGCGCGCACGAACGGCTGGACGCCGATCAGCGTCGCGTGCAGCGACATCGCGAAGACCGCGTACGCGACCAGCCCGACCGCGACCGTGATCGCGTCGCGCACGACGCCGGCGCGCGGGTACGTGCGGCCGTCGGCGCGGTCGCGGGCCCGTGCCGCGCGAAAGTCGAGCACCGCCCACACGAGGAATGCGCCGAACAGGACGACGTCGCCGGCGCGGCCGTTGGCGAGCAGGTGCGCGATCGCCCACAGCTTCACGCCCGCGATCATCGGGTGGCCGACGGCGGCCTTGATCCGGTTGCCCGGAACGTACGCGGCGGCGAGCAGCAGGAACGCGACGAGCGTCAGCAGCGACGCGAGGTGGCGCGTCCAGCCCGGCGGCGTGAACAGGTCCACCGGCTGCTGGCGCGTCATGCCGTAGCCGACGACGATCAGCACGAGCCCGATCGCGGACGCGACCGCGTACGCGCCCTTCCACCCCAGCGGCCCGAGCTTCGCGATCTGCGCGGTGCGCCAGTCGTCGGCGAAGATGCGCACCGAGTGCACGCCGAGGAACAGCACGAGACCGACGATCAGCAAGGTCATGGACGACTCCGGAAGCGGGCGCCGGCGCCGCCGGCAGAGCGCGCAGTATGAACGCAGTCTGCCGGGCGCGCAGGCGCCGCGGTGAGGGCGCGGCGGACCGACGGGGGCAGACGCGGCGGACGACGCCCGACGGCCCCGGCGCGCGGGCCGCCCCCGCCCCCCGGTCAGCTCGTCGCGGCGCCCTCCGGGATGTCCTTCGCGACACACCCCAGCAGGTGGTCGTCGACGATCCCCGCGGCCTGCATGAACGCATAGCAGATCGTCGATCCGACGAAACGAAAGCCCAGCCCCTTGAGCTCGCGGCTCATCGCCTCGCTCGCCGGCGTCGACGCGGGAATGTCCGTCGGCCGGCGCGGCAGGTTGCGCAGCGTCCGGCCGTCGGTGAACTTCCACACCAGCGCGGAAAAGCCGCCCTCGCGCTCGCTCGCCCTCAGGTAGGCGCGCGCGTTGTCGACGAAGGCGTCGACCTTCTGCCGGTGGCGCACGATGCCGGGGTCCTGCAGCAGCTCGGCCTTCTTCTCGGGCCCGTAGCGCGCCATCGCCTGCGCGTCGAAGCCGTCGAACGCGCGCCGGTAGTGGTCGCGCTTGCGCAGCACGGTGAGCCACGAGAGCCCGGCCTGCGCGCCCTCCAGGCACAGCAGCTCGAACAGCGCGCGGTCGTCGCGGACGGGGCGCCCCCACTCGCGGTCGTGGTAATCGACGTAGAGAGGGTCGGTGCCGCACCACGGGCAGCGCAGCTGGCGGTCGACGTGAAGGTGCAGAGGGCTCATGTCGAGGCGTCGGGCGGATCGCGGGGGTACCCCGTCGACGGCGCCGGGTGGCATTGATCGGACCGCCAGTATCGGACCGGGGCGCGCGGCCCGCAATGGCCGAAGTCGGGCGATCCCTTGAGCGGGCGCAAAGGATCGGCGGATTGGCGAGCCGCGCTGGCGCCCCGGCGCGCGAGACGCGAGAATCGCCGTTCGTTCACGGTGCGCGCGCCGGTCCGGACCCCGCCCGGGGTCCCCGCGCGGGCCGGATCCAGGGGGAACCATGTCCGTCGAGCAGCGCCTGCGCGAGCTCTCCATCGAACTGCCGCCGCCCGGCAAGGCGGCCGGCAACTACGTGACCGGCGTGCGCGTCGGCAACCTGCTGTTCATGTCCGGGTGCGGGCCGCGCGGCTCCGACGGCAGCGCGATCACCGGCCGGCTCGGCGACGACCTCACCACCGAGCAGGGCTACGCGAGCGCGCGCTCGGTCGGGCTGAACATGCTCACCGGGATCCGCGCGGTGCTCGGCTCGCTCGATCGCGTCGAGCGCGTCGTCAAGGTGCTCGGGATGGTGAACTGCACGCCGGAGTTCACCGAGATGCCGAAAGTGATCAACGGGTTCTCGGACCTGTTCGTCGAGCTGCTCGGGCCCGAGCGCGGGCGCGGCGCGCGCTCGGCGGTCGGGATGGCGGCGCTGCCGGGGCGCATCGCGGTCGAGGTCGAGATGGTGCTCGAGGTCGCCGACGAGCGGCCCGCGCCGTTCGCGTGAGCGGGCGCGCGGCAACCGGCGCCGCCGCAGGCGCACCGTGCCCGTGCGGCAGCGGGATTGCCTACGCGGGCTGCTGCGGGCGCTGGCACGCCGGGCCCGCGCGCGGGCACGCGCCGGACGCGCAGGCACTGATGCGCTCGCGCTACAGCGCGTACGTGCTCGGGCTCGCCGACTACGTGCTCGACACCTGGCACCCGTCGACCCGGCCGGCGCAGCTGCCGCCGGACCCGCCGGGCCTGAAGTGGCTGGGCCTGGACGTGCGCGGCCACCGCGTCGAGGACGCCGAGCACGCGCGCGTGGAGTTCGTCGCGCGCAGCAAGGTCGGCGGGCGGGCCCACCGGCTGCACGAGATCAGCCGCTTCGTGCGCGAGGCCGGGCGCTGGTACTACGTCGACGGGCAGGACGGCGGATCGCGCCCGCACTGAGCCCGCGTCCGCCCGGGAACTGTCAGCCCGCGTAGCGCGCGGCGCCGTGATCCGGGCTCGGCTCGCCCACCGGCTTGAGGATGGCGCTCGCGCGCAGCACCGGCTCGCCGTCGCGCGTCATCGTGCCCTGTGCGAACACCAGGCTCCTCGTGACGCGCAGCACCTGCGCGCGGCCCTCGAGCCAGCAGCCGTTCGGCGCCGGGCCGAGGAAGTCGAGCGAGAGGTTCACGGTCGTCATGTAGCGCTGCAGGTTCGCCTGCGCGTTCGCGCCGAGGATCAGCAGCATGTCGGCGAGCGTCGACATCATTCCCCCGTGGCAGGTGCCCCCGGGGTTGCAGTGGCCGGGCTCGACGCGGAAGCCGAGCACGAATTCGCCGTCGGCGAGGCGCGCGTAGAGCGGGCCGACGCGGTCGAGGAAGGGGTTGCGGGCCAGGTCGACGCGGCGAAAGCCCGCCGGGATCTCGATGCTCATCGGTCGTCTCGCGGTAGCGCGGCCCGGCGCGCGGCCGGGCTCATTCGGTGGCGATCCGCCCGTCGCGGATCAGCGTGCGCGCGAGCTCGGACTCGGCGCGGATCAGGTCCACGAGCTGCCCCGGCGTCGAGCGCAGCACCTCGAAGCCCATCGACTCGACCTTCGCGCGCACGTCGGCCGACTCGAGCGCGGCGGCGAGCGCGGTGCGCAGCGCGTCGAGCGTCGCGGCGGGCGTTCCCGCCGGGGCCATCAGCGCGGCCCACGGCGTCATGTCGACGGCCGGCCCGCCCGCCTGCGCGAGCGTGGGCAGCTCGGGCCACTCCTTCAGGCGGCGCGGGGCGGCGACCGCGAGCGCGCGCAGCTTGCCGCTCTTCACGAAGCCCGCGGCCGACGTCATCGAGATCGCGGTGAAGTCGACGTCGCCCTGCGCGACGGCCCCGAGCAGCTGGCCGCCGTCGCGAAACGGCACGTGGTGCAGGCGCACGCCGGCGCGCTGCGCGAAGTGCTCGACCGCGAGCTGCGACGCGTGGCCGTTGCCGAACGACGCGTAGCTCACGCGCGCGCTCGCCGAGCGCGCCTGCGCGAGCAGCGAAGCGACGTCGGTGAAGCGGCTCGACGCGCCGGTCACGAGCACGAACGTGGCGCGGAACACGGTGGTGAGCGGCTCGAAGTCGCGCAGCGGCTCGTAGCCGGGATGGCGCTGGATCAGCGGCAGCACCGCGAGCGACCCGGCCTCGCCGAGCACGAGCGTGTGGCCGTCGCGCGGCGCCGAGCGCGCCTCGATCATCGCGACCGCGCCGGTTCCGCCGGGGCGGTTGTCGACGACGACCGGGTGCGGCCACGCGCGCGCGAGCTGCTGCGAGAGCGCGCGAACGACGACGTCGGGCCCCAGGCCCACCGAGAACGGCACGACGATGCGCACCGGCTGCGAAGGAAAGCCCGTGCTCGCGCGCAGCGGCGAGAGCGCCAGGCCGCACGCGGACGCCAGCCCCGCCGCGGGGGCGCGCAGCGCCACCCGCCGCCTCCCGCGCGACGACGTCACGACGCGAGCAGCCGCCCCGCCACCGCGCTGGCCGCGAGCATCATGCCGAACGCGACCTCCAGCATCACCGTGCCGAACAGGATCGCGGTGAACGCGTCGCCGCGCGGCGTGGTGTCGAAACGGTGGCGCAGCTGCACCGCCCACGGCAGCACCAGCAGCGGCGCGAGCAGCACCGGCCGCGACGCGGACCACGCCATCGCGATCGACAGCCCGAACGGCCAGAACAGCAGCAGCGTGTAGGTGGCGCGCGTGACCCGGTCGCCGTACGCGGCGGCGAACGTGCGCCGGCCGGTGCGCGCGTCGTGCTCGGCGTCGCGGTAGTTGTTCACCGCGAGCACGGCGGCCGCGTGCGAGCCGACCGCGGCGGCCGCCATCCACGCGAGCGCACCCACCGAGCCGGTGAAGACGAAGTGGCTGCCGCAGACCGCGGCCAGCCCGAAGAAGACGAACACGGTGAGCTCGCCCAGCGGCGTGTACGCGATCGGACGCGGCCCGCCCATGTAGGAGAGCGCGGCCAGGATCGACGCGAGACCGAGCAGCAGGATCGGGATCCCGCCGCGCATCACCAGCGGCAGGCCCACCAGCACCGCCGCCCCGATCACGACGACGATCGCGCCGCGCACGCGCGGCACCGACAGCCAGCCGTTCGCGGTGGCCCGCGGCAGGCCGACGCGCTGGCCGGTCTCGGCACGGCGCACCGTGTAGCCGACGTCGTTCTGCAGGTTCGTGATCACCTGCATCAGGATCGAGCCCGCGAGCGTGAGCGCGACCACGATCGGATCGAGCGCCGCGCCTTCGGACCACGCGAGCGCCGCCGCGACGATCACCGGCACCGTCGCGATCCACAGCGTCTTGGGGCGGATCGCCACGGCCCAGGCGGCCGGGGAATTGGGTCGGACGAGGATCGTGGCGGCCATCGGGCGATGCGGCATCGGCGGACTTCCAGCCCCGAATTGTGCTTGAAGCGGGCGTCCGAGTCACATCGGCGGCTCCCGCGGGCGGCGCGGGCGTGCGCCGGACGGCGCCCGCGGGCGACGGTTTATGATCCGCGCGAGACCGGGAGCGGCCGCGCCTGCGGGATGATGCGCGCCGACGCCGGCCGCCCGCCTCGTCCGGCGGGCCCACGACGAAAAGGAGACCACTCGCATGCACCCACAACGCCGTCGAACCCTGCACGCGGTCACCGGGCTCGCCGCCGCCGCGGCCGTGCCCGGCGCCGCGCGCGCCCAGGCCTTTCCGAGCAAGCCGCTGCGGCTGGTCGTCCCGCACGCGGCCGGCGGCAACTCGGACGCATTCGCGCGCATCCTGTCGCAGCGCCTGCCCGAGCGCTTCGGCCAGCCGGTGGTCGTCGAGAACCGCCCCGGCGCCGGCGGCACCATCGCGTGCGCGCAGATCGCACGCTCGGCGCCCGACGGCTACCAGCTGGTCGTCGCCGACACCGGCACGCACGCGATCGCCCCCACGCTGTACGGCACGCGGCTGCAGTACCACGTGAGCCGCGACTTCTCCCCGGTCATGATCGCGGCGATGTTCTCGACGGTGCTGCTCGTGCATCCGTCGGTGCCGGCGAAGACGCCGCAGGAGTTCGTCGCGCTGGCGAAGAGCCAGCCCGGCAAGCTCACGTACTCGTCGGCCGGGACCGGCAACGGGTCGCACCTGGCGCTCGAGATGTTCCGCACCGCCGCCGGCGGGCTCGACATGGTCCACGTGCCGTACAAGGGCGGCGCGCCGGCGATCCAGGCGCTGATCGCCGGCGAAGTCCAGCTCACCGCGGTCAGCATCAACACCTCGCTGCCGCACATCCGCTCCGGGCGCGCCCGGCCGCTGGGCCTGGCGTCGTCGAAGCGCAATGCCGCGCTGCCCGACCTGCCGACGTTCAACGAGTCCGGCATCCCGTTCGAGGCCGAGAACTGGCTCGCGCTCGTCGGCCCGCCGGGCCTGCCCGCCGACGTCGTCGCGCGGCTGAACGCCGACATCGGCGCGACGCTGAAGTCGCCCGAGACGCGCGAGCGTCTCGCCGGGCTCGGCCTCGAGGTGGTCGCGTCCACGCCGGCCCAGTACGCGCAGGTGCTCGAGCGCGACGTGGTCGTGTGGGGCAAGGCGGTCAGGGATTCGGGGGCGGTGGCGGAATGAGCGCGACGACCCCACTGAGCGCCGCCGCGGCCGCCCCCGAGACGCGCCGGCTGCGCGAGATCCTCGCCGCCGGCGAGTTCGTGGTCGCACCCGGCGTCTTCGACATGTTCTCCGCCAAGGTCGCCGACCGCCTCGGCTTCCCGGCGCTCTACATGACCGGCTACGGGATCTCGGCGTCGCACCTGGGCCTGCCGGACGCGGGCCTGGTCGGATTCACCGACATGGCCGGGCGCGCGCGCACGATCGCGCAGGGCATCACGCGCCCGCTGATCGCGGACGCGGACACCGGCTTCGGCGGGCTGATCAACGTGCGCCACACGGTGCGCGGCTACGAGGACGCCGGCGTGCAGGCGATCCAGATCGAGGACCAGGAGACGCCGAAGAAGTGCGGGCACACGCCGGGCCGGCGCGTGGTCCCGCTGCCGGACATGATCCGGCGAATCGAGGTCGCCCTGGACGCGCGCCGCAGCCGCGACTTCCTCGTGATCGCACGCACCGACGCGCGCACGGGCCTGGGCATCGACGAGGCGATCGCCCGCGGCCGCGCGTTCGCGCAGGCGGGCGCCGACGTCGTGTTCGTCGAGTCGCCCGAGAGCGAGGACGAGTTCGCGCGCGTGGGCCAGGAGCTCGCGGGCAGCGGCGCGTGGCTGATCGCGAACATGGTGCCGAGCGGGCGCTCGCCCGAGCTCCCGGCGGCGCGGCTGAAGGCGATGGGCTTCGCGCTCGCGATCTGGCCCGGGGCGGCGATGACGGTCGCGTGCGCGGCGATCGATTCCGCGCTCGCGTACCTGAAGGCGAACGGCACCACCGCCGGCTGCCCGGTGCCGGCGTTCGACATGAACCGGCTGCACGACCTGGTGGGCTTCCCGGACGTGTGGGCGTTCGAGAAGCGGTTCGTGGAGACGCCGTAGCGCGCGGGCGCGACCGCTCAAGCGCGGCCGTCGGAGCGCCGGATCCTCGCAGCGACCTCGCGCAGGCACGCGAGCAGCCGCTCGGTGCCGGGCGTCAGGCGGCGCCCGCGCGGCGTGATCAGGCCCACCGGCGGCAGCTCGAGCTCGAGCGCCACCGGCAGCGTGCGCACCTGACCCTCGCGCTCGAAGTGGCGCGCCACCGAGCGCGCGAGGAAGCCCACCGCCGGCCGCGCGCGAACGAAGGTCAGCGTCGCGAGGAACGACGCGGTCTCGACCAGGTCCGCCGGCGGCTCGGCGCCGTGGCGCTGGAAGGTTCGATCGAGCTTGGCGCGCGACGCCGCCCACGGCGGCGGCACGACCCACGGCAACGCGGCGAGCTCGGGCCAGCGCGGCGGCGGGCGCCGTCCGGCGAGCGGGTGGTCAGGGCGCACGACCAGCGCCATCGGCTCCTCGTACAGCGGCTCGGTGTCGAGGTCGCGCGCCGCGTACCCGGGCTCCAGGCGCCCGACGAAGACGTCGAGCTCGCCCAGGCGCAGCCGCGGCAGCAGCCGCGCCGGATCGCCCTCCTCGACCAGCACCGTGGTCTGCGGCGAGCGCGCTTTCAAGCGCTCGACCGCCCGGCGCAGCAGCACCGGCGTGGCGACGACCATCGCGCCCACCGCGGTGCGCCCGGCGGCGCCGCTGGCGAGCGCCGAGAGCTCGTCGCGCGTGCGCTCGTAGCTCGCGAGCACCGAGCGCGCGAAGCGCACGACGCTCTCGCCGTACGGCGTGGGCTCGGTGCCGCGCGTGGAACGCTCGAACAGGCGCACGCCGAAGGTTCGCTCGATCTCGGCCAGCGTCTTCGAGACCGCCGGCTGCGTCAGCGACAGGAACTCGGCGGCGCGGCCCAGGTGGCGGAACTGGTCGAGCGCCACCAGCAGCTGCAGGTGACGCAGCTTCAGGTTCGAGCGCAGCGCGCGGTCGATCGTGCCCATCCGCCAAGCATATCCAATCCGGCATGAAGCCTGTCGACAACTTCATTGGATTGTCATGCACGGCAGGCGAACAATCTCGCGCAGGCGAACCCGCCACGAGGAGACCGATCCATGCACGCCACCCGCCGCCGGCTGATGCTCGCGAGCGCCGGCACCGCCGCGCTCGCCGCCGCCCCCCTTCGCGCCGACACCTACCCCGATCGCCCGCTCAAGTTCCTCTGCCCCTGGCCCGCGGGCGGCACCGCCGACATGACGATGCGCGCGCTGTGCACCGCGGCCGCGCGCCAGCTCGGCCAGCCGATCGCGTTCGAGAACAAGCCCGGCGCGGCCGGCATGCTCGGCCTGCGCGCGCTCGCGTCCGCGAAGCCCGACGGCTACACGGTCGGCCAGATCCCGATCTCGGTGACCCGCTTCTCGCAGCTCGGCAGCGTGCCGATCGACCCGATGAAGGACCTCACGTACCTGGCCCGCACCTCCGGCCAGACCTTCGGCATCGCGGTGCTCGCGACCTCGCCGTGGAAGACGCTGCGCGAGTTCGTCGCGGCGGCGAAGGCGGCGCCGGGCCGGGTCACGTACGCGAGCTCGGGCGTGGGCGGCGCCACCCACGTCGGCATGGAGGAGTTCGCGATCGCCGCCGACGCGCAGTTCAACCACGTGCCGTTCAAGGGCGGCGCCGAGGCGCTGCAGGCGGTGCTCGGCGGCCACGTCGACGCGCTCGCGGACTCCAGCTCGTGGGCGCCGATGGTGCACTCGGGCAAGCTGCGCCTGCTCGCGACCTGGGGCGAGCAGCGCACGCACGACTTCAAGGACGTGCCCACGCTCAGGGACCTCGGCTGGAACGTGGTCGTCGACGCGCCCAACGGCGTGGGCGCGCCGCGCGGCCTGGAGCCCGCGGTCGCGGCGAAGCTGCGCGAGGCGTTTCGCGTCGCGGTCCAGAGCCCGGAGTTCACGTCCGCGTGCGACAGGATCGACGCGCCCGTCATGTACCTCGACGGGCCCGACTACGAGAAGTACGTCGCGACCGTGTACAAGCGCGAGACGCAGCTCATCGAGCGGCTGAAGCTGCGCGAGCTGATGGCCAAGGGCTGAGCCGATGGCCGTGATCGACGCCTGGCCGGTGATCCGGCTGCACCCGTCCGACAACGTCGTCGTCGCGCGCGTGCCGGTCGCGATCGGCCAGGCGCTCGACGGCGCGGGGCTCGCCGCGCGCGCGCAGGTGCCCGCCGGCCACAAGCTCGCCGCGTGCGCGCTGCGCGAAGGCGAGCCGGTGCGCAAGTACGACACCGTGATCGGCTTCGCGGCGCGCGACGTCGCCGCCGGCGACCACGTGCACACGCACAACCTGCGCTTCGTCGAGTTCGACCGCGACCCTGCGTACTGTGCGGACGCGCGTCCGGTGGCGGTGCTGCCCGACGCCGAGCAGGCCCGCTTCCAGGGCATCGTGCGCGCCGACGGGCGCGTGGCCACGCGCAACTACGTCGGCGTCCTCTCGACGGTGAACTGCTCGGCCACGGTGTGCCGCAAGATCGCCGAGTGGTTCACGCCCGAGCGCCTCGCGCCCTGGCCGAACGTCGACGGCGTGGTCGCGTTCACGCACACCACCGGCTGCGGGATGTCGACGCCGAGCCTGAACTTCGACGTCTTCCGGCGCACGCTCGCCGGCTACGCGCGCCACCCGAACCTGGCGGCGGTGCTGGTCGTGGGGCTGGGCTGCGAGCGCAACCAGCTCGGCGACCTGCTCGCGAGCCAGCATCTCGAGCGCGGCCCGAAGCTCGCCGCGTTCAACATGCAGGACGTCGGCGGCACGCGCGAGACGATCGACGCCGGCGTACAGGCGGTGCTCGCGATGCTGCCGGACGCGAATGCGGTGACGCGCACGCCGGTGAGCGCGCGCCACCTGAAGATCGGCCTTCAGTGCGGCGGCTCCGACGGCTTCTCGTCGATCAGCGCGAACCCGGCGCTGGGCGCCGCGATGGACGTGCTGGTGCGCCACGGCGGCACCGCGATCCTGTCGGAGACGCCGGAGATCTACGGCGTCGAGCACATGCTGACGCGGCGCGCGGCGAGCGAGGCGGTCGGCCGCAAGCTGCTCGAGCGCATCGAGTGGTGGAAGGAGTACTCGCGCGGGCAGAGCGGCCAGATGAACGGCGTGGTCGTCGCCGGCAACCAGGCCGGTGGCATCGCGAACATCTTCGAGAAGAGCCTGGGCTCGGCGATGAAGGGCGGCACCACGCCGCTGAACGCGGTCTACGAGTACGCGCAGCCGGTGGACGCCAGCGGGCTGGTCTTCATGGACACGCCCGGCTACGACCCGGTGTCGGCCACCGGACAGATCGCGGGCGGCGCGAACCTGATCTGCTTCACGACCGGGCGCGGCTCGATGTTCGGCGCCAGGCCCGTGCCGTCGATGAAGCTCGCGAGCAACACGCCGATGTACACGAAGCTCGCCAACGACATGGACGTGAACTGCGGCGTGGTGGTCGACGGCGCGGCGACGGTCGAAGAACTCGGCCGGCGCATCTTCGAGCAGATCCTGCGCGTGGCCTCGGGCGAGCGCACGAAGAGCGAGCTGCTCGGGCTCGGCGACAACGAGTTCGTGCCGTGGTCGCTGGGGATCGTGACCTAGCCCTGTGCCACCCGCTGCCCGTGCTCGCGCGTGGCGAGGAACCCCACCTTCGGCCAGTGCTCCATCGTGACCTGCAGGTTGTAGCGGTTGGTCGCGATGTACACCGGGTTGCCGTCGACGTCCCTGGCCATCCGCGCGGCCTGCTCGCGCTCGAAGCGCTTGCGCGTGTCGTCGTCCGGGAACGTCAGCCAGCGCGCGGTGGAGACGTCGGCCGACTCGTAGATCGCGTCGACCTGGTATTCGGTCTGCAGCCGCTGCGCGACGATCTCGAACTGCAGCGGGCCGACCGCGCCGAGCAGCAGGTTGCCCATCTCGGTCTCGAAGACCTGGATCGCGCCTTCCTCGCCGATCTGCAGCAGCCCCTTCTGCAGCTGCTTGGCCTTGAAAGGATCGCGCGGGCGCGCGCTGCGGAAGAGTTCGGGCGCGAAGTACGGAATGCCCTTGAAGCCGAGCGTCTCGCCCTCGGTGAGCGTGTCGCCGATCTGCAGCTGGCCGTGGTTGTGGATGCCGATGATGTCGCCGGCGAACGCGGCCTCCATCGCGACGCGCTCGTTGGCCATGAACGTCAGCGCGTTCGCGAGCTTCATCTCGCGCCCGGCGCGCACGTGGCGCACCTTCATCCCCGGCGTGTACTCGCCCGAGCACACGCGGAAGAACGCGATGCGGTCGCGGTGGCGCGGGTCCATGTTCGCCTGGATCTTGAACACGAAGCCGGTGAACGCGGACTCGGTCGGCTGCACGAAGCGTGCGCCCCCGTCGCGCGGCAGCGGCGCCGGCGCCCACTGCACCAGCGCCTGCAGGATCTCCTGCACGCCGAAGTTGTTGATCCCGGAGCCGAAGAACACCGGCGACTGCATGCCGGCGAGGAAGAGCTCGAGATCGAACGGCGCCGACGCGCCCTGGATCAGCTCGACGTCCGAGCGCAGCGCGCCGACCTCGCCGGGATAGAGCGCGTCGAGCCGCGGGTTGGCGAGCCCCTCGATGGTCTCGGTGTCGTCGGACACGCGCTCCTCGCCGCCGGCGAAGCGCAGCAGCCGGTCGTCCAGCAGGTGGAACACGCCGCGGAAGCGCTTGCCCATGCCGATCGGCCAGCTGATCGGCGCGCAGTCGATCTTCAGCACCGACTCGATCTCCTCGAGCAGCTCGATCGGCTCGCGCACCTCGCGGTCCATCTTGTTGACGAACGTGATGATCGGCGTGTTGCGCAGCCGGCAGACCTCGAGCAGCTTGATCGTCTGCGCCTCGACGCCCTTGGCCGCGTCGATCACCATCACCGCGGCGTCGACCGCGGTCAGCACCCGGTACGTGTCCTCGGAGAAGTCCTCGTGGCCCGGCGTGTCGAGCAGGTTGATCACGTGGTCCGCGTACTCGAACTGCATCACCGAGCTCGTGACCGAGATCCCGCGCTGCTTCTCGACCTCCATCCAGTCGGAGGTCGCGTGGCGCGAGCTCTTCCTCGCCTTCACCGTGCCCGCCATCTGGATCGCGCCGCCGAACAGCAGCAGCTTCTCGGTCAGCGTGGTCTTGCCGGCGTCGGGGTGGGAGATGATCGCGAAGGTTCTCCTTCGCTTGACCTGTTCGGCGATCTGTTCGATGGACATCGGCGGGCTCGCAACACGGGGGCGCCACGCAGGGCCGGCTCGCGCAGGTGCCGGCGGCCGACGCCGGGCCGGCACGCGAGCCGGCGACGGCAAGCGGGAAGCCCGCGATTCTATCAACCCGCGCGGGCCGAGCCGCCGCCCGGGCGCGACCGCCGCGCGCCTTTCCCTTCTATCATCGCGGGCGTGCGCCTCCCACCGCTTCCTCGCGCGCGCCGCGCCGCGCTCTCCGCCGCCCTGGCCGCGCTCTCCGCCGCCCTGGCCGCGCTCACCGCCGCCCCGGCCGCGCTCACCGCCGCCCCGGCCGCGATCGCCGCCGCCCCGGCCGGGCCGATCGCCGTGTCCGCGGCGGCCGCGTCGCTGACGATCGGCGCGCTGGCCCCCGACGGCGCAGAGAGCGCCGAGCGCGCCTGGGAGCCGACCCGCGCCCACCTCGCCGCGACGCTCGGCCGGACGGTCGCGCTGCGCTCGTTCGACCTGCCTTCGCTGCGCGAGGCGGTGAGCGCCGGCGCGATCGACTTCTTCGTCGCCAACAGCGGCTTCTACGTCGAGATGGAAGTCGCGCACGGCGCCTCGCGGATCACCACGCTCGACGCGCCGCCCGCGCTGTCGCCGACCCGTGCACTCGCGTCGGCGATCGTCGTCCGAGCCGACCGCCGCGACGTCGCCGGCCTCGCGGACCTGCGCGGCAGGCGCGTCGCGACCGCGGGCACCGACGGATTCGGCGGCTGGCAGGTCGCCTGGGGCGAGTTCGCGCGCGCCGGGCTCGACGCGCGGCGGGACTTCGCGGCGGTCGACGAGACCGGGTTCCCGATGCGCAAGGTGCTCGACCGCGTCCTCGACGGCACGTCGGACGCGGGCGTCGTGCGTGCCTGCCTGATCGAGACGCTCGCGGCGCGCGGCGAGCTCGACGGGTCGCGTTTCCGGGTGCTCGCGCCCGCGCCCGCGGACGGATTCGCGTGCGTCCGCTCGACGCCGCTCTACCCGGACTGGCCGTTCGCGACCGTCCGCCACGTGCCCGCCGACACCGCGAAGGCGGTCGCGAGCGCGCTGCTCGCGATGCCGCGAACGCAGGGCGGCACCGCCTGGACGATCCCCACCGACTACCGGCGCGTCCACGAGCTGCTGCGCGAGCTGGGCATCGGCCCGTACGAGACGGTGCACGCGCAGCCGACCCTCGGCGAGCTCGCGCGCCGCTACTGGTGGATCGTCGCGATGCTCGCGGCGCTGGCCGCCGGCGGCCTGCTGCACAACCTGCGCGTCGAGTGGACGGTCAAGCGGCGCACGCGCGAGCTGCGCGCCGCGCTCGACGCGCAGCAGCGCCTCGCGCTCGAGGCGCAGGCGCAGCAGCGCGCACTCGACCACCTCGCGCGGCTCGGCATCCTCGGCGAGATGGCGAGCATGCTCGCGCACGAGCTGAACCAGCCGCTGGCGACGATCGGCAACTTCGCGCGCGGCATCGTGCGCATGATCGAAGGCGGCCGCACGCAGCCCGCGCCGCTGGTCGACGCGGCCAACGAGATCTCGCAGCAGGCCGAGCGCGCCGCGGGCGTGCTGCAGCGCATCCGCGGCTTCGCGCGCAAGCGGCCGGCCGAGCGCGCCGCGGTCGACCTCGCCGAGGTCGCAGCCGAGAGCATCGCGCTGTTCCGCGGCATGGTCCCGGACGCGCCCGCCGTGCAGGCCGAGCTGCACCCGTCGCGCGTGCGTGCCGACCGCCTGCAGCTCGAGCAGGTGATCCTCAACCTGCTGAAGAACGCTTACGACGCGACCCGGTCACAGCCGGACGACGCGCCGGCGCAGGTGCGCGTCGAGTGCGGCCCGGCGGCCGGGCACGCGCGGCTCGCGGTGGTCGACAACGGGTCCGGCCTCGGCGACGCGGACCGCGAGCGGCTGTTCGAGCCGTTCTTCACGACCAAGCCGCAGGGGCTGGGGCTCGGGCTGGCGATCTCGCTGCGCGTGATCGAATCGCACGGCGGACGGCTGTTCGCCGACGCGGCCCCGGGCGGGCGCGGGCTCGCGGTCGGATTCCTGCTGCCGCTGGAGGGCGCGCCGTCGTGATGCCGCGCGAGCCCGTCCCGCAGGTCTGGGTCGTCGACGACGACGCCGCGCTCGGCCGCTCGGTCGTGTTCCTCGCGCAGTCGGCCGGCTGGACGGCGCGCGCGTACACGTCGCCGGAAGCGTTCCTCGCCGACGTCGACCGCGCCTGCCCCGGGTGCGCCGTGCTCGACGTGCGCATGCCGCGCATGAGCGGCCTCGAGCTGATGCAGGCGATGCGCTCGGCGGGAATCGCGCTGCCCGTGATCTTCATCACGGGCCACGGCGACGTCGCGCTCGCGGTCGAGGCGATGAAGCAGGGCGCGCGCGACTTCCTGGAGAAGCCGTTCCGCGACCAGGCGCTGCTCGACGCGATCGCCGCCGCGGTGCGCGCGAGCGAGGCGCAGCTCGCCGCCGCGGGCCGGCGCGAGGAGATCGAGCGCCGCTACGCGCTGCTCACGCCGCGCGAGCGCGAGGTCGCGCGAAGGGTGGCGCGCGGGATGCCGAACAAGGTCATCGCGCGCGAGCTCGCGATCAGCGACCGCACCGTGCAGGTCCACCGCACGCACGTGCTCGAGAAGATGGGCGTGCACTCGGCGGCCGAGCTCGCGAACCTGCTGCCCGGCGAGCCGCCGGGCTGATCACGCCTTCTCGATCCGCGCCGGCAGGCCGTTCCTCACCGAGCTCCCGGCGACCGGGTCGGTCCACACCGAGCGCCCCTGGCGCGTCGGATCCGCGAGCCCCACGTCGTTCAGGTTCACGCCGACCGCGAGCGCCGTCTCGACCGGTTGCGTGGCGGTGCCGATCCGGTGCGCGCGTGCGCCGAGCTCGCGATGGCCGAAGCCGTGCTCGATCGCGATCACGCCGCGCATCACGCCGTCGACCAGGCGCGCGACCGCGACCAGGCTGCCGCCGGGCGTCGTGACGCGCACGCGCTCGCCGTCGGCGACGCCCCAGCGCCGCGCGTCCTGCGGGTGGAGCTTCGCCTCGTTCGACGGGCGCAGCCGCCGCAGCCGGCCCGCGCCCAGGCTGTACGAGTTGTGCAGCGGCGACTTGTGGCTCATCAGCAGCAGCGGCCAGTCGCGCTCGGGATAGTGCGCGCGCATCGGCGAGCCGTCGGCGAACGACGGCGCGACCCACGCCGGCGTCCCGGCGAAGCGCGCGCCGGTCACGCTGCTGCGCGAGGCCGCGACCGTCTCGTTGTAGACCTGCATCGGGCGCGCGAACGCGTGGGTCGCGTGCTCCGGGCGGTCCGCGCGGAACGTCTCGCCGACCGGCTGGTAGCGTCCGCCGCGCGACAGCACGGTCGCGACCTTGCGCCACTCGTCGTCTTTCAGCGTCGCGGCCAGGACCGGGCGCAACCGCTCGACGCCCGACAGCGCCAGGTCGTCGTCGCTCGCGTCCGGCACCGGCGCCTTGCCGCCGAACGCGACGTTCGCGCCGGCGCGCAGGTACCAGTCCTCGGGCCGCTCGAGCGCGTGGCGGCGCCCGTCGCTGCCCGCGATCGCGTTCGCGCCGAAGCCGGGCAGCTTCATCGCCTTCGCGAGCGCGATGAAGAACGCCTCCATGCCGATCGCGGTGCCGTCGGCGAGCTTCGCGGCGCGCGGCTCGACCACCGGCCAGCGCGCCGTCGTCAGGCGCGTCGGCACGCCGCCCCACGCGCCGCCGTAGCCCCAGCTCTCGTAGAGCAGGGAGTCGGGCACGACGTAGTCCGCGAACGCGGAGCTCTCGTTCAGGAACGGGTCGACCGCGACGATCAGCGGCAGCTTGCGCGGGTCGGCGAGCGCCGCGCCCGCCTGGTCGCGCAGGCCCGGGATGCCGTACACCGGGTTCGTGCTCCACAGGAGCAGCGCCTTCAGCGGATACGGATAGCCGTCGAGCGGCGCGGTGAACCACTCGGTCGCGAGCTGCGGCGCGTTCGGGAACCACGGCGCCTGCGCCGGGTACGCGGCGCCGGCGGCCTTGCGCTGCGCGAACTCCGCGCTGCGCTCGTACGGCACGTTGCGGCCCACGGGCGTGCCGCGGAACTTCACCGCGCCGGGGAAGTCGGCGAGGTCGTAGCGCGGGCCGGCGCCGGCGTCCGGGAACGTCCCGCCGTTGACGAGCGTGCCGCCGCGCACGTTCAGGTTGCCGACCAGCGTGTTCAGCATCACCAGCGCCCACGCGCTGTAGAAGCCGTTGCCCGCCATCGTCCCGCCGTGCACGTTGACCGCGGCCTTCTTGCCGTGCGAGGTGAACTCGCGCGCGAGCGACTCGATCGTGTCCGCCGGAATGCCGCACGCGTCGGCATACGCGTCGAGCGAGCGGCGCATCGCCTCGGTGCGCAGCAGCGCGAGCGAGGTCGCGACGCGCACCGGGCGGCCGTCGCACACCGACGACCCCTCGAACCACGGCAGCGCCGGGCTGCCCGCCTCGTCGTGCGGCGTCGCCAGCCCGGTCGCGGCGTCGACCGCGACGAACGCGTCCTTCTCGCCGTAGCGGTCGGCCGGCGCGAGCGCGCGCCCGAGGTCGGACGCGCGCAGCATCAGGCCTTCGCGCGGGTGGCCCGGCTCGACGACGACCAGGTGCGACGCGTTGCTCCAGCTCGCCTCGCCGGCCGCGGCCGCCGCCTTCGCCGACGGCTGCGCCAGGTAACGCTCGTCGACGCGCCGCCGCTCGAACATCCAGCGCATCATGCCCATCGCGAGCGCGCCGTCGGTGCCCGGGCGGATCGGGATCCAGCGGGCGCGCGCGCCGGCGGCCGCGTTGCCCGCGTGCGTGAGCACCGGGTCGACGACCACGTACGACAGCTTGCCGGCCCGGCCGCGCGCCGCCGCGAGCTGGCGCGCCTGCCGCTTGAACGGATTGCCCGCGTTGCCGGGCGCGGTGCCGACGAACAGCACGAACTCCGCGTGGTCGAAGTCCGGCTTCGCGTGCGGCATGCCCTTGAGGTCGCCGAACATCGCGCCCGAGCCCGAGCGGTAGCTGCCGCCGCAGTACGAGCCGTGCCCGACGAAGTTGATCGTCCCGTACGCCTGCTGCGCGAAGCGGCGCGCGAACGCGAGGCGCCCGTCGTCGAGGCTCGACAGCAGCGCGACCTGGTTCACGCGGGGCCCCAGCTGCGGCTGCCGGGGATCGATCGGCGTCTCGAGGTCGCGCAGCGCACGCAGGCCGTCGACGTGACCTTCGCCGAACAGGTCGCCGCCCTCGACCACCTCGCGCACCAGCTGCTCGAACGGGATCGGCTCCCAGCGGCCGCCGTTGCGCGGGCCGGCGCGCTTGAGCGGCGTGAGCACCCGGAACGGCGAGTCGAGCTGCTCGAGCACCGCGTTGCCGCGCCCGCACGCCGTGGAGACGATCGTGCCGCCACGGGCGTCGCGCGCGAGCGCCGCGACGCTGTCGCGGATGCTCGCGCCGTACGGCACCGGATCGCCCGCCGACAGCGGGCTGTACGGATTGCCGGCCACGCGCAGCACCTTGCCGCTGCGGCGGTCGACGCGAACGCGCACGCCGCACATCGTCGTGCAGCCGAGGCACGCGGTGTAGCTGACCTGCTGCGCGGGGTCGACCGCGAGCGCGCCGGTCGCGGCATCACGAACGAACTCGGGCGGGAGCGATCGCGGGCTGATATTGCCGGTGCGCCTGGATGCCTGCGCACGCGCTTCGGGCGCAGCGGCGAGCGTGACGGCGGAACCGGCGGCGCAGGCCGCACGGGCGAGGAAACGGCGACGATCTTGGCTCATGGCGCGGGATGGCGGAGGTGCCGGCGCGTCATGCGCGGGCGGGGTTGGATCCGGCGGTCTTCGCAGGGGCGGCAGACGGCGCGGGCAGGTCGGGCAGCGTCTCGAGCCCGAGGTAGTACACGGCCGGACGGGTGTCCTTCTCGGGCATCAGCACGCGCGCGCCCCGTGCGATCGCCGCGGCGACGACGCCGGCCGGGTCGTTGCGGTCGCCGACCTGCCGCGCGCCGCCGACGCAGGTCTCGACGCACGCCGGCAGCAGCCCGGCGTCGAGCCGGTGCACGCACAGCGAGCACTTCTCGACGGTGTCCGAGTCGGGGTTCAGGAAGCGCGCCCGGTACGGGCACGCCCGCACGCACTTGCCGCAGCCGATGCACTTGTCGTCGTCGATCTGCACCGTGCCGTCCGGCATGCGGAAGGTCGCGTCCTCCGGGCACACGGGCACGCACGCGGGCTGGTCGCAGTGGTTGCACAGGCGCGGCAGCATCGCGAACTTCGCGACGCCGTCGACGCGCACCTCGTGCACCTGCACCGTCGTGCGGTACCTGTCGGCGGGCACCGCGTGCTCGAGCGAGCACGCGACCGTGCACGCCTGGCAGCCGACGCAACGCGACAGGTCGACCACCATCGACCAGCGCGCCCCGGCGGCGGTCGCGGCGCCGGCGGCGAGCGGCGCGGCGACGCCGGCGGTCACGCTCGCGGCGGCGTGCAGGAATCGGCGGCGGGACGGCATGGGCACCTCGAGCGATCGGATCGATCGTTCGAGGGTATCGACGCGCATCGCCGCGTTGAATCCGCTCCCTGGCTCAGCCGCCTAGGGTCCCGAGCGTATTGACGGCAGCGGCGCGGCCCGCCGCTACCCCTTCGGCACCGCCCGCGCCGCCTTCCCCAGCTCCTCGAGCAGCGCCTGCTTGAGCTTGTACTTCTCGACCTTGTTGGTCGGCGTGAGCGGCAGCGCCGGCACGAAGCGCACGTGCTTCGGCACCATGTACTTCGGCATCACGTCGCGCGCGTGGTCGCGCAGCTCGTCGGCGCTCATCGTCTGGCCGTCCTTGAGCTCGACGAACACGGCCACGTCCTCTTCGTCGCCGACGTCGGCCGGCACGGGGATCGCGGCGGTCGCGCGCACCTTCGGGTGGCCGTTGATCAGGTCCTCGACCTGGTACGACGACACGTTCTCGCCGCGCACGCGGAAGAAGCCGCCCATGCGGTCGACGAAGTACCACAGCCCGTCCTGGCCGCGGTAGCACGCGTCGCCGGTGTGGAACCAGCAGTTGCGGAAGGTCTTGATCGTCGCCTCGGGCTTCTTGAAGTACTCCTCGAGGATCAGGTTCGGGAAGCGCGGGCGGAACGCGAGCTGGCCGACCTCGCCGGGCGCGAGCGCGTTGTCGGCGGCGTCGAGCACGGTGGCGTCCAGCAGCGGCGACGGCAGCCCCATGTAGCCCTTCGCCATCGGCGGGTCGCCACGCGTCACCGGCAGCCCGTACGACGCGAACGCGGCGCGCACCTCGGCCTTCGAGGGCCCGCGCCAGAGCTCCTTCGGGGTGCCGGCCGCGTCGCCGAACTCGTCGATCAGCGCGCCGCAGCCCATGCCGGCCTCGGTCTGGCCGAAGCCGCAGGTGACGAAGTCGATGCCGAAGCGCTGCGCGACCGCGTGGTGGTTCAGCGGCAGCGGCTGCATGTGCATCTTGTTCAGCGTGTTCTCGCGGTCGTCGGCGCGCGGCTCGGCGCTCATCAGCCACGGGATCATCACGTCGACCAGCACGCCGGTGGAGCAGCCGGTGCGGCGGATGCGGTCCCAGAACGCGGTCGCGCTGAACTTGTCCCAAAGCCCCACCGTGTTGCCGTTCCAGCACGCGCGCGCGACCAGGAAGAACGCGCCGCCCACGTGGTAGAGCGGCAGGTCGCAGTAGACGACGTCGTCCGGGCCGTTGATGTTGCGCATCGCCCAGGTGTACTGGTTGATCCAGCGGTAGCTGTGCAGCACGCCCTTCGCCGGCCCCGTGGTGCCCGACGTGTAGATGATGTTGGCGAGGTCCGCGTAGCCGCGCGGCACCGCGACCGGCCGCCCGCCCGACGCGACGACCTGCGCGAAGTCCTCGACGCGCCGCCCGGCGCCGAAGCCCGCCGGCACCTCGCCCTGGCCGAAGTCGTGGTCCGACGGGCGCGCTCGGTGCACCACCAGCGCGCGGATCGACGTCTCGGCCAGCACCTCGTGCACGGCCTGCGCGCAGTCGGCGCCCACGACCAGCACCGACGGCTGCGTGTCGTTGAGCTGGTACGACAGCAGCTTGCCCTTGTAGTTGAAGTTCACCGGCGCGTAGATCGTGCCGATCCGCCAGCACGCGAACATCACCAGCGTCGCGACCAGCGAATTGCGCGTCATCACGCTGACGCGATCGCCCGCGACCGCGCCCAGCGACGACAGCCCCGCCGCGACCGCGTCGGCCTGGCGCGCGAACTGCGCGTACGACAGGCGGACGTCGTCCTCGCCGTAGTCGACGAACAGCTTGTCCGGCTGGCGCCGCACCCAGTCGTCGAATCGGTCGAGCACGACGTCGCCCTGCTCGACCATCTGCGCGAAGCACTGCTCGGGGGTCATCACGTTCGTCGATGCCATGTTCGGTCTGCCTCGTCCGCGCGCGGCGGTGCTCGTCGGGCGCGCCACGGCACGGCGCGCATCAGCGGTGCTTCATCGTCGGGTCGAGCGCGACCCGCAGCGACTCGCCCAGCGCGTTGAACGACAGCGCCGTGAGCAGGATCGCCAGCCCCGGCGCGTACATCTGCTCGGGGGCGATCTCCAGGTAGTTGTAGGCGCGCGCGAGCATCGCGCCCCAGCTCGGGTTCGGCGGCTGCACCCCCAGCCCGAGGAAGCTCAGGCTCGCCTCCGCGAGCAGCGCCGCCGCCAGCAGCAGCGTCACCTGCACGATGACGGGCTGGATCGCGTTCGGCACGATGTGGTGCACGACGATGCGCACCGGGCTCGCGCCGAAGCAGCGCGCCGCGTCGACGTACAGCTCCTGCTTGACGACCAGCGTCTGCGCGCGCACCAGCCGCGCGAGCAGCGGCGAGAACACGATGCCCACCGAGATCATGCCGTTCGTCAGGCCGATGCCCAGCGCGCCGGTGACGCCGATCGCGAGCACGATCGCCGGGAACGACAGCAGCGTGTCGACCACGCGGCTGATCACGTCGTCGAGCCATCCGCCCGCGAAGCCGGCGGCCAGCCCGATCGGGATGCCGATCAGGCACGCGATGCCGACCGCGAGGAAGCTCGCGTACAGCGTCGCGGGCGCGCCGTGGATCAGGCGGCTGAGCACGTCGCGGCCGAGGTCGTCGGTGCCGAGCCAGTGCTCGGCGCTCGGCGGCAGCAGCATCGCGTTGATGTCCTGCGTGGTCGGCGAGTGCGGGGCGATGACCGGGGCGAGCGCCGCGACCGCGACCAGGAACAGCAGGAAGCCCAGACTCAGCGCCGCGCGCAGGTCGCGGCGCAGCCAGTGCAGCACGCCGGCGAGCGCGTCGGCCACCGGGCGGCGCGGCGCGATGCTCGCGGCGGTCGTCGGCGATTCGGTTCCGGCGGCCATCGCGCGTCACTCCCGTCCGACGCGCGGGTCGAGCAGCGCGTAGAGCATGTCGACGACCAGGTTCGTCGCGACCACGATGATCACCATCGTCAGCACCACCCCCTGCACGACCGGAAAGTCCTTGGCGACCGCGCCGGCCACGACCAGGCTGCCCATCCCGGGGATCGCGAACACCGCCTCGATCACGACGGTGGCGCCGAGCATCCGGTTCACGAGCAGCCCGAGCACGGTCAGCAGCGTGACGCTGACGTTCTTCAGCCCGTGCTTCCACAGGATCGCCGCCGGCGACAGGCCCTTGGCGTGCAGCGTGCGCACGAACTGCGACGACAGCACCTCGAGCAGCGCCGAGCGCAGCTGGCGCGTGACCTCCGCGATGCCGCCGGCGGCGAGCGCGATCGCGGGCAGCACCGCGTGGTGCACGGCGTCGAGGAAGTCCTTCGTCACCGGCACCGAGCCGCTGACCGGGAACAGGCCGGCGCCGAGCGCGAGGATCGCGACCAGGATCATCGCGAGCCAGAAGTTCGGCAGCGCGACGCCGACGGAGCTCACCGACGTGATCGCGACGTCGACGCGACCGCCGGCGCGCGTCGCGGCGAGGATGCCGAGCGGCACGCCGACCAGCATCGACAGCGCGAGCGCCATCGTCACGATCAGCAGCGTGTTCGGGAAGCGGTGCGCGATCAGCTTCGTCACCGCTTCGCTCGCCTGCAGCGAGCGGCCGAGCTCGCCCTGCAGCGCGCCCGACAGCCAGTTCCAGTACTGGACCAGGAACGGGCGGTCGAAGCCGTAGAGCTTGCGGATCTCCTCGATGCGCTCGGCGGTGGCGTAGTCGCCGGCGAGCGTCACCGCCGGGTCGCCGGGCACGAGGTGGAGCAGCCCGAACACGACGAACGTGGCGAGCACGACCACCGGCAGGATCTGCAGCAGCCGGCGGCCGACGGTTCGGAGCTTGCGCGTGTCCAAGGAGGCGGGCGATCGTTCGCGGGGCGCGCCGGGCGCGAGGCCCGGCGCGTCGGCGCGGCGTCAGGCCTTCAGCCAGACCTGCTCGAACTTCGGCTTGCCGAGCAGGTTCGGCACGTAGCCCTGGACCTTCTCGTGCATCGCCTGCACGTCGTACTGGACGACGATCGGCACGAACAGCGAGTTGTCGGCGGCGATCTTCTGCAGCTTGGCGAACGCCTTCTTGCGCTCGGCCGGCGCCTCGACCGCGATGGTCTCGAGCTGCGCCTCCGCGCGCCCCGGGGCCGGGTCGACCTTGCCGGCGTTGAAGTACGACTCCTTCGCGAACATCAGCTGCGTGGTCAGGCTCGGGTCCGGGCGGCCGGTCCAGGCGGCCAGGTAGGCGTCGCCCTTCTTGTCGGCACCGAAGAACTGCGCGGTGGCGTCGGCGACCGAGAACTGCTGGAACTTCAGCCTGAAGCCCGCCTTGCCCATCTGCTCGAGCAGGATCTCCTGGCGCTGGACCGAGCGCTGGTCGTTCCACGCGATCACCGAGATCTCGATGCCATTGGCGTGGCCGGCCTCGGCCAGCAGCTTCTTCGCGTAGACCGGGTCGTACTTGTAGACCTTCTCGAGCGACGCGTCGTACGCCCAGTGCGCCTTCGGCAGCAGCGTCATCGCGGGCTCGCCGATGCCGGCCTGCGTCGCCTTGTTGAACGCCTCGCGGTCGATCGCGAAGTTCATCGCGCGGCGCACCTTCGCATCGTTGAACGGCGGGCGGCCGAAGTTCAGGAAGAACAGGTGACTGAACAGCGTCGGGTTGGCCACCGACTTCAGCGACTTGGCGCGGTCGATCACCGGCTTCTGCTGGGGCGCGAGCATGTGCGCGAACTGGTTCTGGCCGGCGACCACCGAGCGCAGCCCGGTGTTGGTGTCGACGATGATCGAGAACTCGATGCCGTCGAGGTACGGGCGGTTGGCGCGCCAGTACTTCTCGTTGCGCGTGACGATCACCTTCTCGTTGTCGGTCCAGCTGACGAACTTCCACGCGCCCGCGCCCACCGGCTTGCGGTCGGACTCGTTGCCCTGCATCGCCTGCAGCGCCTTGGGCGAGAAGATCATGCCGGCGCGGTCCGACAGCACCAGCACCAGCGAGGTGTCCGGCGCCTTGAGCTTGAGCGTGACCTGCAGCGGGCCGGTGACCTCGACCGCGTCGATCGACGCGACGTCGGCCTTCAGGTTCGAGCGCTGGTCGCTGCGGCAGCGCTCGAGGTTGAACTTGACCGCCTCGGCGTCCAGCGCCGTGCCGTCGTGGAAGGTCACGTTCGGCTCGAGGTCCATGACCAGCGTCTTCGGGTCGGTGAACTTCCACGCCTTGACCAGGCCGGGCTTGGGGGCGAGGGTCTGGTAGTCCCACTCGAACAGCGTGTCGAACATCGTGTACAGCTGCACGTGGTCGTAGCCGGAGCGCCCGGTCATCGGGTCGAGCGACGACGGGTTGGTCGGCGTCGCGACCTTGAGCACGCCGCCCTTGCGCGGCGCGGCCTGCGCCTGCGCGAGCGCCGCGCCCGGCAGGCCCGCGGAAGCGGCGGCCGCCGCGATCATCGCCATCGCCTGCCGGCGATCGACCATCGGCATCTCGAATCCGGGCGTCACGCCCTCGGGGGTCTCGCGCTTGCTCATGTCTTCGTCTCCTTGGGTTCTTCGTTGTCTTCGTTCGTGAATCGTTCTCGGGCGGGACGCGTGCGCCCCGATTCTCGCATCCGCGTCAGCCACCCCCGCCCGCGTCGATCCGCTCGACGTGGTGGCAGGCGACGTATCGCGACGGCTCGATCTCGCGCCACGCCGGCACGCCGGCCGCGCAGGCGTCGTCGGCGTGGCGGCAGCGCGTGCGGAAGCGGCACCCCGACGGCGGCGACACCGGGCTCGGGATCTCGCCTTCGAGGATGATGCGGCGGTCGGTGCGCAGCGCCGACGGCAGCGGCACCGGCTCCGACGACAGCAGCGCGCGCGTGTACGGGTGCAGCGGACGCTCGGAGATCTCCTGCGCGGGGCCGAGCTCCATGAACCGCCCGAGGTACATCACCGCGATGCGGTCGGACACGTGCGAGACCACGCCGAGGTCGTGCGTGATGAACACGTACGTGAGCCCGAACTCGCGCTGCAGGTCCGCGAAGAGGTTGAGGATGTCGGCCTGGATGGAGACGTCGAGCGCCGCGACCACCTCGTCGCAGACCATCAGCCGCGGCCGCAGCGTGAGCGCGCGCGCGATGTTCACGCGCTGCTTCTGCCCGCCGGAGAGCTCGTGCGGGTAGCGCTGCGCGTGGTCGGCGCGCAGGCCGACGCGGTCGATCGCCTCGAGCGCGCGCCGGTCGCGCTCGGGCGCGGCGAGCTCGCCGAGGATGTCGAGCGGCTCGCGCACGCTGCGAAGGATCGTCATGCGCGGGTCGAGCGCCGCGTTCGGGTCCTGGAAGATGATCTGGAACTCGCGGCGCGCGCGCTTGAGCTCGCGCGCCGACAGCACGAACGGGTCGGTGCCGGCGTGCCGCAGCGTCCCGCCGGTGGGGCGCGTCAGGCACACGAGCGCGCGCCCGAGCGTGGACTTGCCCGAGCCGGACTCCCCGATCACGCCGAAGGTCTCGCCGGCGGCGACGTCGAAGCTCACGCCGTCGACGGCCTTGACCGTCTCGTGGCCGCGGCCGGTGCGGAAGTGGACCTTCAGGTCGGCGACGCGCACCAGCGGCACGTCGGCGCGCGGCCCCGGCGCGGGAACGGCGCTCACGTCGCGACCGCCTGCGCGACCGCGCCCGGCAGCGCGAGCTCGGCGTGCCGCGCGCAGCGCACGCGGTGGCGCGCGCCGACGTCGACGAGCGCCTGCTCCGCCTCGCACCCCGGGCGGGCGTGCCCGCAGCGCGGCGCGAAGCGGCAGCCCGAGGGCATCTCGGCCGGCGACGGCACGCGCCCGCGGATCGACGGCAACGAGCTCTTCCTCTGCGAGAGCCGCGGGATCGAGCGCAGCAGCCCGGAGCTGTACGGGTGCAGCGGGCGCTCGAGCACGACGTCGGTGGCGCCGTCCTCGACGACCTGCCCCGCGTACATCGTGAGCATGCGCTCGCAGGCCTCGGCGACGACGCCGAGGTCGTGCGTGATGAACAGCAGCGACGTGCCGGTGCGCTCGGAGAGCTTGCGCAGCAGGTCGACGATCTGCGCCTGCACGGTGACGTCGAGGGCGGTGGTCGGCTCGTCGGCGATCAGCAGCTTCGGCTCGCACACGAGCGCGATCGCGATCATCGCGCGCTGGCGCATGCCGCCCGACAGCTGGTGCGGATACTCGTCGCAGCGGCGGTCCGGCAGCGGGATGCCGACCGACGCGAGCGCGTCGATCGCGCGCTCGCGCGCCTCGCGCGCGCCCACCTTGAAGTGCGCGCGGATCGTCTCGCCGATCTGCTGGCCGATCGTGAAGACCGGGTCGAGCGCGCTCATCGGCTCCTGGAAGATCATGCCGATGCGCCGGCCGCGCACGTCGCGCATCTCGCGCTCGGGCAGCGCGAGCAGGTCGCGGCCCTCGAAGAGCACCTGCCCGGTGACGCGGCTGCGCGGCGGCTTCGGCAGCAGCCCCAGGATCGACAGCCCGGTCACGGTCTTGCCGCAGCCGCTCTCGCCGACCACGCCCACGCGCTCGCCCGCGCGCAGCGCGAACGAGACGCTGTCGGTGACCTGGACCTCGCCCGCGCCGGTGCGAAAGCGGATGCTCAGGTCGCGCACCTCGAGCAGCGGCGTGCCGGCGGCGGCGACGGCGGGTGCGCCGTCGCGCGACACCGGCGCGGACGTGGCGGGGGCCGCGGTCATCCGCTCAGGGCCGCATGTAGAACGACGTCGTCGGCCCCGGCGTGCGCAGCGGCGCCGCCAGGTTCGCGAATTCGCACAGCAGCGCCCGCGTGTCGCGCGGGTCGACGATCTCTTCGATCAGAAACGCCTCGGCGGTGCGGAACGGCGACTTGTACTGCTCGAGGTGAGCGGTGATCTCCGCCAGCCGCTTCGCACGGTCGGGCGCCTGGTCGAGTTCGGCGCGGTACGCCGCCTCGACGCCGCCCTCCAGCGGCAGCGAGCCCCAGTCGCCCGACGGCCACGCGTAGCGGTAGTGCAGCTTGCGGTCGTTGGTCTGGACCGCGCCGGCCACGCCGAACGCCTTGCGCAGGATGATCGAGCACATCGGGACCGTGGCCTGGTGGACCGCGGCGAGCGCGGTCACGCCGCGGCGGATGGTCGCGGTCTTCTCGGCGTCGGGGCCGATCAGGAAGCCGGGGATGTCGGTGAGCTGGATCAGCGGCAGGTGGAAGGTCTGCGCGAGGTCCACGAGCCGCGTCGCCTTGATCGCGCCGTCGGCGGTCCAGGCGCCGCCGTAGTGGTGCGGATCGCTGCCGAGCAGCGCCACCGGCCAGCCGTCCAGGCGCGCCAGCCCGGTGATGACCGAGCGGCCGTAGAGCTTGCCGATCTCGAGGAAGCTGCCGCGGTCGATCACCGCGTCGATGATGCGGCGCGCGTTGTAGACCTTGCGCCGGTCCCGGGGGATCGCCTCGATCAGCCACTCCTCGCGGCGGTTCGGGTCGTCTTCGCGCGCGCCGCGCGGCGGCAGCTCGTACACCGACGTCGGCAGGTACGACAGGAAGCGGCGGGTGCGCGCGAACGCCTCGGCCTCGCTCTCCACCTCGTCGTCGACCGCGCCGTTGCGGGCGTGGATCTGGCTGCCGCCGAGCTCGTTCTTGTCCATCTTCGGGCCCACGCGCGCGACCACCGGCGGGCCGGCGATGAACATCTGCGCGGTGTCCTTCACGATCAGCGAGTAGTGGCTCGCGGCGACGCGCGCCGCGCCCAGCCCGGCGACCGAGCCGAGCGCGAGCCCGACGACCGGCACCTGCCCCATGTTCTGCGTCGCGTACTGCCAGCCGGGCATCTGCGACACGTAGGTGCGCTGGTCCATCTCGAGCGAGCGCACCGAGCCGCCGCCGCCGGTGCCGTCGACGAGCCGCACGATCGGCAGGCGCAGCTCGTACGCCATCTGCTCGGCGAGCGCGGACTTCGCCCAGATCGACGCCTCGGCGGCGCCGCCGCGCACGGTGAAGTCGTCGCCCTGCAGGACGATCGTGCGACCGTCGATGCGGCCGCGCCCGACGATCGTGTTGCTGGCGGAGAAGTCGATCAGGTTGCCGTCGTCGTCGTAGGCCGCCTTGCCGGACACGCTGCCGATCTCGTGGAACGAGCCCGGATCGAGCAGCGCGTCGATGCGTTCGCGCACCGTCAGCTTGCCGCCGTCCTTCTGGCGCCTGACCTTCTCGGGGCCGCCCATGCGGGCGGCGAGCGCCTGACGGCGGCGCAACTCGTCGACTTCGGGTTGCCAAGTCATCGGGGGATTCGTCTCCGGAGGGCGAGGCGTCCCGACGAATGCGCGGGCGCTGCCGTTTTCGCCCATCGTAGCCCAGACTCCGCGCTCCCGGGGTTCCGAATTCGTCGCGGCGCGGCAGGGCAGGCGTCCTGCACACGCCGCGATTCGAGGCATCATCGGCGACCGGATCGCGACCGCACCCGGATTTCGGGGCATGATCGCCGACCGGCCCCGATCGCGTCCGGATGCGCGAGCCGGCGCCCCCCTCACGAGAGTCTTCGACGATGAACAGCTTCAGAAAGCTCCTGATCGCCAACCGCGGCGAGATCGCCGTCAGGATCGCGCGCGCCGCCGGCGAGCTCGGCATCCCGACGGTCGCGGTGCACTCGAGCGACGACGCCGAGTCGCTGCACGTGCGCCAGGCCGACGAGGCGCGGGCGCTGCCCGGCCGCGGCGCGCGCGCATACCTCGACGTCGACGCGATCGTCGGCGCCGCGAAGGCCGCCGGCTGCGACGCGCTGCACCCCGGCTACGGCTTCCTGAGCGAGAACCCGGCGCTCGCGCGCGCCTGCGAGGCCGCGGGCATCCGCTTCGTCGGCCCGCGCGTGAACGCGCTCGAGCTGTTCGGCGACAAGGTGCGCGCCAAGGCGCTCGCGCGCGAGCACGGCGTGCCGCTGATCGCGGGCAGCGGCGGCCCGGTCGACGAGGCGCAGGCGCGCGCGTTCCTGGCGGCGCTGCCCGCGGGCGCGGCGATGATGATCAAGGCCGTCGGCGGCGGCGGCGGGCGCGGCATGCGCGCGGTGCGCACCGAGGCCGAGCTCGCCGAGGCGTATCCGCGCTGCCGCTCGGAGGCGCGCGCGGCGTTCGGGCTCGACGAGGTCTACGTCGAGCGCCTGATCGAGCGCGCACGGCACGTCGAGGTGCAGGTGATCGGCGACGCGGCCGGCGCGATCACCCACCTGTGGGAACGCGAGTGCACGATCCAGCGCCGCCACCAGAAGCTGGTCGAGATCGCGCCCAGCCCGTCGCTCGCCGACGCGCTGCGCGCGCGCATCGTCGACGCGGCGCTCGTGCTCGCGCGCGCGGCCGGCTACGACAGCCTGGGCACCTTCGAGTTCCTCGTCGACGCCGACGCGGACCCCGACGGCCCGGGAGCGTTCGCGTTCATCGAGGCCAACGCGCGCCTGCAGGTCGAGCACACGGTGACCGAGGCGGTGCTCGGCGTCGACCTGGTCCAGGCGCAGATCCGGGTCGCCGCGGGCGCGACGCTGGGCGAGCTCGGCCTGGCGCAGGCCGACGTCCCCCGCCCGCGCGGCTACGCGATCCAGCTGCGCGTGAACATGGAGACGATGGACGAGACCGGCGCCACGCACCCGTCGGCCGGCACGCTCGCGGCGTTCCAGCCGCCGGCCGGCCCCGGCATCCGCGTCGACAGCTTCGGCTACGCCGGCTACCGCGTGAGCAACGCGTTCGACTCGCTGCTCGCGAAGGTGATCGCCCACTCGCCGTCGCCGCGCTACGAGGACACGATCGCGAAGGCGCGCCGCGCGCTGCGCGAGTTCCGCATCGACGGCGTCGCGACCAACATCGGCTTTCTCGAAGCGCTGCTCGAGCACCCCGAGTTCGTTGCCAATCGGGTCGGCACCCGCTTCATCGACGAGCACGCGGCCGAGCTCGGGGGCGTCGGCCACCGTGGCGCGCGGCTGTACGTCGAGCTGCCGGACGACGCCTCGGCGAACGGCGCGCAATCGGCCGCCACGCCGGCGGCGCGCGCGGTGCACGCGCCCGCCGGGACGGTCGCGGTCACGGCGCCGCTGCAGGGAACGGTCGTGTCGATCGACGTCGAGATCGGCCGCGTCGTGCGTGCGGGCGAGCCGGTCGCGGTGCTCGAGGCGATGAAGATGGAGCACCTCGTCACCGCCGAGCAGAGCGGCATCGTGCGCGGCATCGCGACCGAGCCGGGCATCACGCTGATGCCCGGCGAGGCGATCGTGTTCGTCGAGCCGGCGGACGTCGGCGACGAAGCGGTCGCGGCGGCCGCGGAGGTCGACCTCGACCACATCCGCCCCGACCTCGCCGAATCGATCGCGCGGCACGGGCTCACGCTCGACGAGCAGCGGCCGAAGGCGGTCGCCAAGCGTCGCGCGACCGGCCAGCGCACCGCGCGCGAGAACGCGACGCAGCTCTTCGACGAGGACAGCTTCTACGAGTACGGAGGGCTGGCGATCGCCGCGCAGCGCCGCCGCCGCCCGCTGCCCGACCTGATCGAGAACACGCCGGCCGACGGCGTCGTCGCCGGCGTGGGCACGATCAACGCGCGCCACTTCGGCGAGGACGACGCGCGCTGCATGGCGATCATCTACGACTACACGGTGCTGGCCGGCACGCAGGGCCAGATGAACCACAAGAAGCAGGACCGGATGTTCACGCTCGCCGAGAAGTGGCGCATCCCGGTCGTGCTGTACGCGGAGGGCGGCGGCGGGCGGCCCGGAGACACCGACCGCATCGGGCTGACCGGGCTCGACGTCCCGACGTTCGCGCAGTTCGCGCGCCTGTCGGGCCTCGTGCCGCTCGTGGGCGTGGTGTCGGGACGCTGCTTCGCCGGCAACGCCGCGCTGCTCGGCTGCTGCGACGTGATCATCGCGACGAAGAACTCGTCGATCGGGATGGGCGGACCGGCGATGATCGAGGGCGGCGGCCTGGGCGTGTACCACCCCGACGAGGTCGGCCCGGTGCGCTACCAGGTGCCCAACGGCGTCATCGACGTGCTGGTGGACGACGAAGTGCAGGCCACCGAGGCCGCGCGCAAGTACCTGTCGTACTTCCAGGGCACCGTGAAGGACTGGCGCTGTGCCGACCAGCGCAAGCTGCGCCAGGTGATTCCGGAGAACCGGCTGCGCGTCTACGACGTGCGGCGCGTGATCGAGCTGCTCGCCGACGAGGGCTCGGTGCTCGAGCTGCGCCCCGAGTTCGGCGTGGGCATCCTCACCGCGTTCGTTCGCATCGAGGGCCGGCCGTTCGGGCTGATCGCGAACAACCCGCACCACCTGGGCGGCGCGATCGACGCGCACGCGGGCGACAAGGCGTCGCGCTTCATCGAGCTGTGCGACGCGTTCGACATCCCGATCCTGTCGCTGTGCGACACCCCCGGGTTCATGGTCGGCCCCGAGGCCGAGAAGACCGGCGTCGTGCGCCACGTGGCGCGGATGTTCCTGAAGGCCGCGAGCGTGTCGGTGCCGTTCTTCACGGTGGTGCTGCGCAAGGGCTACGGGCTGGGCGCGCAGGCGATGGCCGGCGGCGGCTTCCACGAGTCGGTGTTCATCGTCGCGTGGCCCACCGGCGAGTTCGGCGGCATGGGGCTGGAGGGCTACGTGCGGCTGGGCTTCCGCAAGGAGATGGAGGCCATCGAGGACCCGGCCGAGCGGCAGAAGTACTATGAGGCCATGGTCGCGAAGATGTACGAGAACGGCAAGGCGCTGTCGGTGGCGACGGTGCTCGAGATCGACGAGGTCATCGACCCGATGCGCACGCGCGAGTGGGTGCTCGCGGGCCTGCGCAGCGTGCCGCGGCCGGCCCCGCGCGAGGGCAAGAAGCGGCCCTGCATCGACGCGTTCTGACGCCGCCGCCCGCCGACCCCGCCGCGCCATGCGCCTGCTCACGCACCTGTTCGAGAACAACCGCGCCTGGTCGGAGCGCATCCGCCGCCAGGACCCGGAGTTCTTCGAGCGGCTCGCGCGCCAGCAGGCGCCGCGTTACCTGTGGATCGGCTGCTCCGACAGCCGCGTGCCGGCCAACGAGATCATCGGCCTGCCGCCGGGCGAGGTGTTCGTCCACCGCAACGTCGCCAACGTCGTCGTGCACACCGACCTGAACTGCCTGTCGGTGCTGCAGTTCGCGATCGACGTCCTGCGTGTCGAGCACATCATCGTGTGCGGCCACTACGGCTGCGGCGGCGTCGGCGTCGCGCTGCGCCGCCAGCGCGTGGGGCTTTCGGACAACTGGCTGCGGCACGTGCAGGACGTGCGCGAGCGCCACCAGGTGCGGCTCGCGCCGCTGTACCACGAGTCGCACCAGATCGACCGCCTGTGCGAGCTGAACGTCGTCGAGCAGGTGCGCAACGTCTGCCAGACGACGATCGTGCGCGACGCCTGGGAGCGCGGCCAGTCGCTCGCGGTGCACGGCTGGATCTACGGGCTCAAGGACGGACTGCTGCGCGACCTGGCCGTGACGGCGGCGGACCTGAAGGAGTCCGAGCTCGCGTACGAATCGGCGCTGGCGGCGCTGGGCTGAGGCCGCGTGGACAGGCCGACTCCGACGCCGGTCGAACTCGCGCCGTGGCGCGACGCGGACGCACGCCGGCGGGCCGCGCCGTTCGCACCGTCGTCGGCCCGCCGACGCGCGCTGCGGGCGGCCGTGCTCGCGCTCGCCGCCGGGACGGCGGCACGGCACGCCCGCGCCCCGGCCCCGGGCGCGGGCGTGCCCCCCGAGCCGCTCGACGAGACCTGGACCGACGAGCGCCGGCAGCGCGCGCTGCCGGTGCGCGTGCGTTTTCCGGCCGGCGACGCGCCTGCGCCGGTGGTGATCTTCTCGCACGGGCTGGGCGGCAACCGGGCCGGCGGCGAGCGCTGGTCGAGCGCGTGGGCGCAGGCGGGCTTCGTCGTCGTCCACCCGCAGCACGTCGGCAGCGACACCGCGATCTTCCTGCGCGGGCGCGAAGGCGTGCTCGCCGGCGCGAGCGTCGAGCAGTTCTTCGCGCGCGTGCGCGACGTCGGCTTCGTGCTCGACGAGATCGAGCGCCGCCGCGCGGACACCGCGGGCCCCTGGCGAAGGACCGCCGGGCAGCGGATCGCGATGACCGGCCACTCGTTCGGCGCGCACATCACGCTCGCGCTGGCCGGCGAGCGCTATCCGGCCGCGGCCCCGGTCGGGGAGCCCCGGTTCGCGGCGTTCGTCGCGTTCAGCCCGACCGCGGTGGGCGAGCCGGCGCAGCTGCGCGAACGCTACGCGGGACTCCGCCGGCCGTTCCTGGCGGTGACCGGCACGCTCGACGGCGACGTGATCGGCAACGGCGCCACGCCGGAGAACCGGCAACGGGTCTACCCGAACCTGCCCGAGGGGGCCGCGTTCTCCGTCGTGCTCGACGGCGCGGATCACATGACCTTCGCCGGCAACGCCGGCCTGCGCGCGCGGGCCGGGATGCTGCGGCGGGAGGCGCTCGCGATCGAGCGCGAAGAGGCGCACGCGGGCGTGCTCGCGCGCGTGACGACCGACTTCCTCGCGTGGGCCCTGCGCGACGACGCCGCGGCGCACCGGCGGCTGCTGGACGGCGCCGGGGTGCAGCCGCCGGATCGCTGGTTCGCGAAGTGAGCGCGCCGATGACGACGTCGACGCACACCCTCGACGTGGACGGCCACGCGCTCGCCTACGCACGGGCCGGCCGGGGGCCGGTGCTGGTCCTGGTGCACGGCTCGCTCGGCGACTGGCGCTACTGGCAGCCGCAGCTCGACGGGCTCGCGCGCGCGTTCACGGTGGTCGCGCCGAGCCTGCGGCGCTGCTGGCCGGAGCGCTGGGACGGCGAAGGCGGCGGCTACTCGATCGAGCGCCACGCGCGCGACGTCGCCGCGCTGATCGCGCATCTCGGAGAGCCGGTCGGCCTCGTCGGCTTCTCGCGCGGCGGGCTGGTCGCGTACGAGGCGGCGCGCCTGTGCCCGGGACGGGTCGCGCGGCTGGCGCTGGTCGAGCCGGGATTCGACTCGCTGGTGAACGCGCCGACCGGCGCCGCCGCGCCCGTCAACGCGATCGCGACGCGGGCGATGCAGTCGATCCGCGCGGGCGACGTCGACGGCGGTCTGCGCGCGTTCTTCGACACCGCGTTCGGCGCGGGCGCCTGGGACGCGCTCCCGGTCGCCGCGCGCGAGCGCGTGCGCGACAACGCGTGGACGCTCGCGGCGCAGGCGTCCGAGGTGCGCACTGCGGCGTCGATCGCCGACCTCGCCGCGCTGCCGATGCCGCTCATGTGCTTCGAGGGCGGGCGCAGCAGTGCGCGCAACCGCGCGATCGGCGCGGCGCTGCGCGCCGGGCTGCCGCGCGCGCACCACGTCCGCATCGACGCCGCCGGCCACGACCTGAGCGCCACGCACCCGGCGCCGTTCGGCGCCGCGATCGAGGCATTCTTCGGCGGCGACGCGATCGCGGCGGGCGGCGCGCTCGCGCCGCGCGAACCGCTCGCCGAATACCTGCGCTACGCCGCGCGCGATCGCGCGCCGCTGAACGCGCTGCTGTGGCACCCGGCCGCGCCGACGCGCCGCGCGGCGCTGCTCGTCCCCGGCTTCTACGGCAGCTTCGCGGGCGGCGGCCACGACTACGCGCCGATGGCGCGCCGCCTCGGCGACGCGGGCATCGCGTTCATGGCGATCAACCTGCGCACCGCGAACGACTTCACCGACCCGCGCGTCGAGTCCGCCGTCGACGACGTCGCCGCGGCGGTCGCCGAGCTCGAGCGGCGCGGCTTCGACCGCATCGCGCTGCTCGGCACCAGCCTCGGCGCGCCGCGCTCGATGCTGTACCTCGCGCAGGCCGGCGCGCCGTCGATCCGCGCCTACGGCCTGGTCGCGCCGATCGTCTCGCCGTACCACGAGGCGCAGCTGCGCTTCGACGACGCCGGGCGCGAGCGCTTCGCGGCGTTCCTCGCCGACTGCCGCGCGCGCGTCGCCGCGGGCCGCGGCAAGGACGTCGTCGTCTACGAGCGCTGGTTCAGCTTCCTCACCGTGCGCATGACCGCGCGCGGCTTCCTCAACGTGTTCGGCGCGCCGACGGACACCGACATCGACGTCCCCCGGCGCGGCGCGAAGGTGAGCGTGCCGGCCGCGATCTTCCACGGCACCGCCGACGACATCTCGCTGCCGGCGAACGCGCAGGCGATCCACGACAGCTTCGTCGCGGCACCGTCGCGCGAGCTCGTGTGGGTCGAAGGCGGCAAGCACTCGCTGGAGCCGGGACCGGTCGCGGAGAAGTACGCGCAGGCGGTCGGCGCGTGGCTCGCGCGCGTGCTGCCCGCGACGGCCTGAACGCACGCTCGCGATCGCCCCGCCCGCCGCCACACACCCCCCCCCCGACACCGCCGCCGCGCCGACCATGCCCCCGGCCAACCTCTTCGCCGGCCTCGCGGCGCAATCCGAGGAGCGCTTCGACACGCTGGCCGCGGGCGCAGGCACGCGCGTCGAACGCATCGTGTCCTGGGGCCAGGCGTCGCCGCCCGGCTTCTGGTACGACCAGCCCGACGCCGAGTGGGTCGCGGTGCTCGCCGGGCGCGCACGGCTCGCGCTGCGCGCGCCCGACGAGGTCGTCGAGCTCGGGCCCGGCGACTGGATCGACATCGGCGCGCACCGCCCGCACCGCGTCGAGTGGACGGCGCCCGACGTGGCAACCGTCTGGCTCGCGGTCTTCCGGCCCGCCGGCCCGGCCTGACACGCCGACACACCTCGTTACACAAGAAACAGTCGCGGTGTAGCTGAGCGGCACGCGCGGCGGATATCGTGCACGCACACGATCGACGCACGCCCGCTGCGCCGACCGCGACACGAACAACGAGACACGCCCCGGGCCGCTCGCGCGGCCCGTCCGGCGACGGCCGCGCCAGCCCGCGGACGCCGCCACGCCCCGAGGAGTGGAGATCCCATGGACGCCCCCTGCGACGCCGGCACGCCCGTCCGGCAGCCCGCCGCCGAGTCACGCGCGCAATCACGACCCGAAGCACGCGCCGAGGCGAGAAGCGAAGCCCGAACCGAAGCACGGACCGAAGCACGAACCGAGACCCGGACCGAGACCCGGGCCGAGACCCGAACCTCGCGCACGCCGCGGCCCGGCCCGGGCATCCTCGCGACGGCCGCGCTCGGCACTGCCGCGCTCGCCGGCTGCGCGCCCGGCGAGTCGCCCGCCGACGGCACGTCGGCGTCGAGCAGCGCCGTCGCCAAGTCGATCGACGCTGCGGCGTCGCCCGCGAGCGCCGCGCGCCTGCTGCTGCAGGCGTCCACCGGCGCGACCGACGCGTCGCTGGCGCGCGTGCAGGCCCTGGGCATCGCCGGCTGGATCGACGAGCAGCTCGCGATGCCGCGCGGCACGCGGCTGTGGGACTGGATGGTCTCGCGCGGCTTCGACGCGCCCGAGTACGTCTTCAGCCAGGCGGGCATCGACGCCGCGCTGTGGCGCTCGCTGATCGCCTCCGAAGACACGCTGCGCCAGCGCGTCGCGCTCGCGCTCTCCGAGATCCTGGTCGTCGGCATCGACGGCCTGAACGTCGCGTGGCGCAACTTCGCCGCCGCCGCGTACTTCGACCTGCTGCTCGATCACGCATTCGGCAACTACCGCGCGCTGCTGCGTGCGGTGTCGACCAGCCCCGCGATGGGCGTGTACCTGACCTTCCGCGGCAACGCGAAGGCGAACCCCGACACCGGCAGCCTGCCCGACGAGAACTACGCGCGCGAGCTGATGCAGCTGTTCACGATCGGCCTGACGCTGCTGAACGACGACGGCACGCCGCAGACCGCTGGCGGCGCGCCGCTGCCCACCTACGGACAGGCCGACATCATGGGCCTGGCGCGCGTGTTCACCGGCTGGGACTTCGACAGCGCCGACCGCGGCACGCCGGGCCGCATGGGCCGCCCGATGGCGCAATACCCGCGCCGGCACGAGACCGGCGAGAAGGCCTTCCTCGGCGTCACGATTCCCGCGGGCACCCCCGGCGGGCCCAGCCTCGACATCGCGCTCGACACCCTCTTCGCGCACCCGAACCTGCCGCCGTTCGTGTCGCGCCAGCTGATCCAGCGGCTGGTCACGAGCAATCCGAGCGGCGACTACGTCCGCCGCGTGTCGGCGGTGTTCGCGAACAACGGCGCCGGCGTGCGCGGCGACCTCGCCGCGGTCGTGCGCGCGGTTCTGCTGGACCCCGAGGCGCGCGACGACGGCGCCGGCGCTTCGAGCGGCTACGGCAAGCTGCGCGAGCCGATCCTGCGCTTCACGAACTGGGCTCGCGCCTGCAACGCCACGTCGGCGACGGGCGCGTGGTCGATCCCGAACACGTCCGACGCCGGCACGCGACTGGGGCAGAGCCCGCTGCGCTCGAACTCGGTGTTCAATTTCTTCCGTCCCGGCTACGTGCCGCCCGGCAGCGAGTTCGCGCAGCGCGGGATGGTCGCGCCCGAATTCCAGATCACCAACGAGTCGTCGGTGATCGGGTTCGTCAACTACCTGCAGGCGGTCGTCGTGCGCGGCGCCGGCGACGTGGTTCCGGACTACACGCCGTTCGTCGCGGACGCGGCAGCGCCGTCCGCGCTCGTCGAGCGGCTGAACCGGCTGCTCGCGGGCGGGCAGCTCTCGCCCGGCACCGCGAACACGATCGCCGGCGCCGTCGCCGACATCCCCGCGCTCGGGACGCCCGGCGCGCTTCGGCGCGTGCGCGCCGCCGTGCTGCTCGTGCTCGCGTCGCCCGAGTGCGCGGCCCAGAAGTGAGGACACCGACATGAACCGATCCGCTTCCCGCCGCGAATTCCTGCGCCGGCTCGGCGCGCTGTCCGGCGCCGGCGTCGCCGCGCCGCTGCTCGCGAACCTCGCCGCGCTCGGCAGCGCGGCCGCGCAGAGCGCGCCCGACTACAAGGCGCTCGTGTGCGTGTTCCTCTACGGCGGCAACGACTACGCGAACACGCTGGTCGCGTATGACGCCGCGAGCCACGGCGCGTACCAGTCGCTGCGCCCGCAGCTCGCCTACGCGCGCGACGCGCTCGCGGCCACCGCGCTGGCGCCCACGATGCCGCTGCCCGACGCCCGCCAATACGCGCTCGCGCCCGAACTCGGGCCGCTGCTCGAGGTCTTCGACGCCGGCGAACTCGCGGTGCTGCTCAACGTCGGCGCGCTGGTGCAGCCCACGACGAAGGCGCAGTACCGGGCCGGCAGCGTGCGCCTGCCGCCCAAGCTCTTCTCGCACAACGACCAGCAGTCGTTCTGGCAGTCGCTCGGCGCCGAGGGCGCGAGCACCGGCTGGGGCGGGCGGCTCGCGGACCTCCTCGTCGCGGGCAGCGCGAACCCGGTCTTCAGCTGCGTGAACGTGTCGTCGAACGCGGTCTTCCTCACCGGCGCGAGCGCGGCGCAGTACCAGATCACGTCGAACGGGCCGGTCGCACTGTCGGCGCTCGCCGCGCCGCTGTACGGCTCGGACGCCTGCTCGCAGGCGCTGCGCGGGCTGCTCATGCAGCCGCGCGACGAGCCCTTCACGGGTGAACTCGTGCGCGTGGCCTCGCGCGCGATCGGCGCCAACGAGACGCTGTCGGCCGCGCTCGCTTCGGGGCCCGTGCTGCAGACGCCTTTCCCGACCGGCAGCTCGCTCGCCGCGCAGCTGCAGATGGTCGCGCGGATGATCTCGGTGGCGCCGGCGCTCGGCATGAAGCGGCAGGTGTTCTTCGTGTCGCTCGGCGGCTTCGACAACCACGACGGCCTCACGACGACGCACCCCGGCCTGCTCACCGCGGTCTCGCAGGCACTCGCCGCGTTCCGCGCCGCGACGCGCGAACTCGGCGTGCCCGGCGCGGTGACGACGTTCACCGCGTCCGACTTCGGCCGAACGCTCACCGGCAACAACGACGGCTCCGACCACGGCTGGGGCAGCCACCACTTCGTGATGGGCGGCGCGGTCGCGGGACGGCGCTTCTACGGCACGCCGCCGGCGCTCGCGAACGACGGCCCCGACGACGTCGGCCAGGGCCGGCTGCTGCCGACGACGTCGGTCGACCAGCTCGGCGCGACGCTCGGGCGCTGGTTCGGGGTGTCCGACGCCGACCTGCTGACGGTGTTCCCGGACCTCGCCAACTTCGATCCCGCGGCGCGCAACCTCGGCTTCGTCTGACGCGAGACGCGGGCACGCCGGCACGGCCGGGCCGTGCGCGGCGCCCGGGCCGCCTACGCCTTCGTCATGTCGATCTGGCAGACGACGTCGCCGGCCTTCGCGTTCTCGCCCTCGGCGACGACGATCGCGGTCAGCACGCCGTCGCACGGCGCCTCGACCTCGCTGGTCACTTTCTCGGTCTCGACGTCGTAGAGCGGCTCGCCCTTGCGGAACGCGTCGCCGGGCGCCTTGCGCCACGCCGTGATCGTCGCCTCGTCCATGTTCATGCCGAACATCGGCAGTTTCAGCGACACCTTCACGCGCGCGCCCCCATCACCTTGCGCACCGCGTCGAGCACGCTGGTCTCGTCGGGCAGCACCGCGTTCTCCAGCACCGGCGCGAACGGGATCGCGACGTCGCGCACCGCGACGCGCGCCACCGGCGCCTTCAGCGCGCCGAACGCCTGCTCGGCGACCGTCGCCGCGATCTCGCTCGCGGCGCTGCAGGTCATGCGCGCCTCGTCGACGACGACCAGCCGGCCGGTCTTGCGCACCGACGCGACGATCGTGCCGGTGTCGAGCGGGAACAGCGTGCGCGGGTCGACGACCTCGAGCGAGATCCCCTCCTTCGCGGCGAGCTCCGCGGCGCGCAGCGCCGGCTTGACCATCGAGCCGATCGCGACCACGGTCGCGTCGGCGCCCTCGCGCTTGACGTCGCCGCGCCCGAGCGGCACCACGTGGTCGCCGTCGGGCACGTCGCCCGACTCGCCGCCGCGCCGCGACGGCACCAGGAACATCACCGGGTCGTCGTCGCGGATCGCGGCCTTCAGCAGGCCCTTGGCGTCGGCGGGCGTGCTCGGCACCACGACCTTCACGCCGCCCAGGTTCATCACCGCCGGGTACGGCACGTCGGAGTGCTGCGCCGCCGACGAGCGGCCCGCGCCCATCGTCGCCATGTAGACGAGCGGCAGCTTCGTCTGCCCGCCGAACATGTAGCGCAGCTTCGCGGCCTGGTTCGCGATCGCGTCGAAGCCGGTGTAGATGAAGTTCGCGAACATCAGGTGGCACACCGGCCGCCAGCCGGCCGCGGCCGCGCCCACCGCCATGCCGGTCATCAGCGTCTCGCAGATCGGCGTGTTCATCACGCGATCGCCGCCGAAGGCGTCGGCGAGGCCCTTCGTGTCGCCGAACAGGCCCACCTTCACGTCCTCGCCGAACAGGATCACGCGCGGGTCGCGCGCCATCTCCTCGTGCAGCGCCTCGTTGACCGCCTGGATCAGCCGCTTCTTAGCCATGGGCGAACATCCCCTCGAAGGCGCTGCCGGCCGACGGCAGCGGATCGGCGAGCGCCTGCGCGTACGCGCGCTCGACCACGGCCTCGACGCGCGCGTCGATCGCGGGCAGCGTGCCGGCGGCGCCGGCCGCGGCGAGCCGGTCCGCGAGCAGGCGAATGGGGTCGCGCCGCTTCCACTGCTCGACCTCGTCGTCGCTGCGGTAGGGTGCCGCGAGAAAGCTCTTCTCGGACTCGACGTGGCCGTGCCAGCGGTACGTGCGCGCCTCGAGCATCGTCGGCCCCTGCCCCGCCCGCGCGCGCCCCACGGCGCGCTCGCACGCCTCCCAGACCGCGACCACATCGTTGCCGTCGACCTGCTCGGCGGCCATGCCGTAGGGCTGCGCGCGCCGCCAGATCTCGCCGGACGTCACGGTCTCGTACGGCGAGAACTCGCCGTAGCCGTTGTTCTCGCAGACCATCACGAGCGGCAGCGACCAGCGCGTCGCGAGGTTCATCGCCTCGGCGACGATGCCCTGGTTGGACGCGCCGTCGCCGAAGAAGACCGCCGACACGCGGCCGCGCCCGTCGAGCTTCGCGCCCAGCGCCGCGCCGCACGCCAGCCCGATGCCGCCGCCGACGATGCCGTTGGCGCCGAGGATGCCGCGCCCGAAGTCCGCGACGTGCATCGACCCGCCGCGGCCGCGGCAGATGCCGGTCTCGCGCCCGAAGATCTCCGCGATCATCGCGTGCGGGTCGCCGCCCTTCGCGAGGAAGTGGCCGTGGCCGCGGTGGTTGCTCGCGATCCAGTCGTCGTCGGTGAGGTGCGCGCACAGGCCGGTGGCCACCGCCTCCTGCCCGATCGTCAGGTGGACCGCGCCGGGGAGCTCGCCGGACTTCGCAACCTCGCTCAACCGCTCCTCCATGCGCCGGATCAGCACCATGCGCTCGTAGAGCGCGAGCAGCGTGTCGGTGCCGGGGCTTGTCATGTCGCCGTCTCCTCTCGATCGCGCCGCGACGCCGGCACGGGGGCTGTCCCGCGTCGCTTGCGTGCCGGCACAGCCTACGCGCCGTGCGTCGCGAACGCACGCGGGCGCGGCGGGAATCGGACTGCCGACTCCTCGGAACACGAACCATGAGTGAACGGTGATCGTTTCAGTGCGCGATGCCCCATTCCCAGTCATGCATGGCGACCACCGGCGGGTTCGCGGCGCGCGGCGACGCGTGCTTCTCGATCGGCTACCGGCTCACGCAGGAACTGCCGCCGCCGCCGCTGCGGCCGATCAGGCGCGATTCGCAGTCGATCCCCCACCGGGAACGCACGGACTGGGTGCGCAAGCTGCTGGGGCAGCCGCCGGTGCTGCTGTTCACCGCCGAGCACGACCTCCCGTCGACGCCCCCGCGTGCGCGGGCACTGGAACGCTGCGCCGCCCGTGCCGGGATCGGTGTGCGCCACTACGGCGTGCCCGGCAAGCCGCACTTCTACGATCGCGAGTCGCCGGTCGTGCTGCAGGCATCGACGATGCCGGGCGGCGAGGCCTGCGGCACCGTCGAGGCGGCGATCGAGCGGTTCCTCGCCGATTCGCTGGCGCCCGCGACGGCGAGTGCGGGCCGGCTCGACGCATTCGCGCAGGCCTCGTCGCGGCGCGACATCGAGACGTCACGCAGGTGAGGTCGGCCTGTCGGCCCAGCCTCGTTGAACCCGGTCCGGACCAGGCCTACGCCCTCCGCGTGAAGAGCCCCCCGGGCTCGGCCAGCGTTTCGAGCGGCACGGCCTCGACCTGCTCGCTCAACGGGTATCGCCTGGCGCCTGGGTAGACGACGGCGACCCGCTCGAGCCCGAGATCCGAGAGTGCGGTCCGGATCGACGGCGTGAGCTTTGGCGCGTCGGCGCGCTTGCATTCGACGCCCAGCAGCCGATCGCCCCGGCGCAGCAGCAGGTCGATCTCGGCCCCTTGATGGGTGGCCCAGAACCAGGCTTCGTCGTGCGGCTCGCTCGCCAGCACCTGCTCGATGACGAAGCCCTCCCACGAAGCGCCGAGCTTGGGGTGGGAGAGCAGCGCCTTCTCGCTGTCGAGACCGAGCAGCTGGTGCAGCAGGCCGCTGTCGCGCACATAGACCTTGGGCGACTTGACCTGGCGCTTGCCGAGGTTCGCATGCCAGGGCTGAAGCTGGCGCAGCATGAGGGCATCGGTCAGCAGGTCGAGGTGGCGGCGGGTGGTCGTCGGGTTGACGCCGAGCGCCCGGGCCGGTTCCGTGGCGTTCCAGACCTGGCCGTGGTAGTGCGCAACCATGGTCCAGAAGCGCCGCAGCGCCACCGCCGGGACGCGTACGCCCCACTGCGGCAGGTCGCGTTCGAGCAGCGTCTGGATGAACTGCTTGCGCCAGGCGAGGCTGTCCTGCTCGCTGCGCGCGAGCCAGGCAAGTGGAAAGCCGCCGCGACGCCACAGCTTCGGCGCTGCCTGCGGGCCGAGTTCGGCGAGCGTGAAGCCGCCGATCTCGATGCGCTCCATGCGCCCCGCCAGGCTCTCCGAGCTCTGCCGAAGGAGATCGCCCGAGGCACTCCCGAGGATCAGGAAGTGCGCCGATCGCGTGCGGCGGTCTGCGAGCACACGCAGGATCGGGAACAGGTCGGGGCGTCGCTGGACCTCGTCGATGACGACGAGGCTGCGGAGCGGTTCGAGGGCGGTGCGGGGCTCCTCCAGGCGGGCAAGACTCGCCGGGTCTTCGAGGTCGAAGTAGTTGACCGAGTCCTCGGGCAGCAGCTCACGCGCCAGGGTGGTCTTGCCTGACTGACGCGGTCCGGTCAGTACGACGACCGGGCTGCGGGCGAGGGCGGCCCGAATTCGTTCCAGTAGAGCCGGGCGGGCGACGGGCATGCCGGGAAGATACCATGAAAATCCCGCATGACATGCCTGATTTTCGTGGCTCCTCGACGATTTCCCCGCTTCTGCGTCGGAAGTGCAGGCACTCGAGCGCTCGGTCCTCCCGGGATTCGTGAACCATCGCTTCACGGCTCGTGAAGTTGCCGTCGCGCCCGCCCGCGGCGCCTGACCTGCGTCGCCACGGAAAAGTTCGACGCAATCGTGATCGGTACGGGCGTGATCGGCTGTTCGGTCGCCTTCCACCTCGGAAAGTTCGGCGCGCGCCGGGCGAGCCGACGTCGCCGACGATCGACGTCGGGCTGCCGACGTACAGCGCGACGACGAGCGCGAGGAACGCCCGGCGCACCGTCAGTCCGGCCGGATGTTCGCCGCGCGGATCACGCGCGACCAGCGCGCGGTCTCCGCCCTGACGAAGTCGCCGAGCGCGGCCGCGGGCCCGGTGTCGATCACCGCGCCGAACTCGGCGAGCTTCTCGCGCGTGGGGGCTTCCGCGAGCGAGGCCTGCGTCGCGGCGTTCAGCCGCTCGACCACGTCCGCCGGCAGGTGCGCGGGCCCGACCAGCCCCCACCACACCGAGGCCTCGAAGCCGGCCAGGCCGGCCTCGCTCGCGGTCGGAACGTCCGGAAAGAGCGGCAGGCGCCGCGCGCTCGCGACGGCGAGCGCGCGCAGCCGGCCCGAGCGCACGTGGCCCACGACCTCGACCGGATTCAGCGGCATGAACGTGAGCCGCTCGCCGATCAGGTCGGTGAGCGCCTGCGCGCCCCCCTTGTACGGCACGTGGAGCATCTCGACGCCGGCGGCGCCCGCCATCAGCTCGCCGGCGAGGTGGCCGGAGCTGCCGTTGCCGGCCGAGCCGTAGATCAGCTTGCCGGGCGCCGCCTTGCCGGCCGCGAGCAGCTGCGCGAACGTCGTGTACGGCGACGTCGCGGGGACGACGACGACCAGCGGCGCGTAGCCGATCTTCGCGACCGGCGCGAAGTCGCGCGCGGGGTCGAACGGCAGGCTCGCGAATAACGCGCCGTTCGTCGCCAGCGACGGCGACGCCATCAGCAGCGTGTACCCGTCGGGCGCCGCCTTCGCGACCGCCTGCATGCCGATGTTGGTCGCGGCGCCCGGGCGATTCTCGACGATCACCGGCTGGCCGAGCCGCTCCGAGATCCGCGCGCCGACGATGCGCGAGATGGTGTCGACCGCACCGCCGGGCGCGTACGGCACCACGAGGTGAATGGGTTTCGACGGCCAGGCCTGCGCGGCGGCGCGGCCCGCCGCGCCGAGCGCGACGGCGCCCGCGACGAATCGGCGTCTCGTGATCATGGTGTCCTTCCTGCCGGTGCCGGGCCGGGGCGGCCCTCCGCCCCGCGCGATCCGGCATCGCGTCGGGCGAGATCGTACGCCCGGCAACGCCGGATCGGGTCGACATCGTCGCGGGCTACCGCGAGCGGGCGATGCACCCGCGCATCGATCGTCGCGAGCGCGCGGGGCCGGCCGAATCCTACGGGCGCCCGGGCCGTGCCGCAATGGTCGGCGCGGTTTCCCGGACCAGGCAGTACAGCGTCGCGCGGGCGCGCTCGCCGATGCCGTCGGACCCGTCGTCGGGCAGGAAGTGAGCCCGGAACGCGCGCACCGCCGCGCCGAGGTCGGTGGTGTCGTAGCCGAACGCGCGCAGGCCGAGCACGAAGTCGAAGCCCTCCGGCGCCTGCGCCGGCGGCGGCTCGCACCACGCGCCGAAGCCCGCGCGCGCCAGCGTTCGCCACGGAAAGAGCGGCCCCGGGTCGGCCTTGCGCCGCGGCGCGACGTCCGCGTGCCCGAGCACGTTCGCGGGCGGGATGCGGTAGCGGTCGACGACATCGCGCAGCAGCCGCACGAGTGCCTCGATCTGCACGGCCGGGAACGGCGACTTGCCGTCGTTGTCGAGCTCGATGCCGATCGACGACGAGTTCAGGTCGGTGCTCGCGCCCCAGCGCGAGTCGCCCGCGTGCCACGCGCGCATGCGCTCGTCGACGAGCTGCACGATCGCGCCGTCGCGCCCCACCAGGTAGTGCGCGCTGACCGCCGCGAGCGGGCTGGTCAGCGTCGCGATCGCTTCGTCGGCGGTGTCGTCGGTGGTGTAGTGCAGGACGACGTAGTTGGGCTTGCGCTCGTTGAAGTTGGGCGACGGGTGCCAGTCGGTGGGGATGCCGGCGCGCTGGGGCAGGGGCGCGCAGGCGGCGAGCGCGAGGACGGCGGCGGCGAGGAGGACGCGGGTCGCGGGCATGACGAATCCTACGACGCGGGTGCGACGCGAGGGTGACGGCCACAGTGGCCGCGCGGGACGGCCTCGTTCGAACCTTCGCCCGAGCTGTTCCACGGATCCCGTGTTACACGGAATCCGTGTCACAATTTCGCCCGAGATCTGCGGCTTCAGGAGGCCCCGATGGCCAACCTCACCATCGTCATCGACGACCAGCTGCTCCAGGACGCGCGTGTCAGGGCGCTGCGCGAGGGCACCAGCGTCAACGAGATCTGCCGGCAGGCGATCGCTCGGTACGCGCAATCGGACGAGGAAGCACGCGCGCGCGCGGAAAGACTGGTCGCGCTGGCAAAGAGGGCTCGGCGGCGACCAGGACCGGCCTGGACCGGCCGCGAAGCGCTCTACGACGAAGTGCTTGCCGAGCGCGTACGCGTCGGTCGGCCGGATTCGGCGGACAAGCCGAAGTGAGCGTCTTCTTCGACACGAATGTGCTCGTGTACGCGATCGATCCCGAGCACCCGGCCAAGTGCGCGGTCGCACTGTCACTCTTGCGGCGGCACACGGGTGATCGCACGCTGGTCGTCAGCACGCAGGTGCTTCAGGAGTTCTACTCGGTCGCGGTGCGCCGCAAGTTCCTCGACGCGGCGCAAGCCCTCGAGATGGTCCGGGAGCTCACGATGGCGCACGTGGTGGGTTCGAGTGCCGAATTCGTCGTGCGCGCGCTCGAGCTCGCACGGCACGAACGCCTGTCCTCGTGGGACGCACTCGTGCTGCAGGCCGCGCTCGACGCCGGCTGCTCGACGCTGCTCAGCGAAGACTTCCAGCACGGGCGCCGCTATGGGGCGCTCGACGTGATCGATCCGTTCAAGGGGTCGGCCCACGAGCCTGTGCCGGCCGGAACCGGGGCAGGTGCCGCCCCTCGCCGATCCCGTCCGGCTCGACCGTCGCCTCGGCCCCCCCGCCCGCGCGGCTGAAGCCCGGCGTGCCCGGAAGGACGGGCACGCGGCCGTTCACGCGCGCCGCCCGCCGGTGGCCCTGCCGTCCGCGATCCTCGCTGCGCCGCCGCATGCATCCCCCGCGACGCGCGCCGGGCGCCGGTGTATAAGCGTTCTCCGGCGCCGCCGCCGTGGCGACGCCGCGAACTCGACCGATACGAGACCCCAGGAGGAGACATGATTCGACTGAAGCGCGCCGGGCTCGCGGCCGCGGCGCTGGCCGTGTCCGCGTGCAGCACCGTCCCCACCACCCCGCCCGCCTCCTGGGCCGCACCCGAGGCACTGGTCGCGCCGTCGAGCTTCACCGGCGTGCACGGCCTGGCCGTCGACGCCCGCGGTCGGCTGCTCGCCGGCAGCGTCGTCGGCAACGCGATCTGGGAGGTCGACCGCAACACCGGCGCGGCGCGCGTGTTCATCGGCGGGCCCGAGGGCCAGGCCGACGACATCGCGGTCGGCCCGAAGGGCGAGCTCGCGTGGACCAACTACCTGATGGGCATGATCCGCTACCGCGAGAGCGACACGGCGCCCATGAAGGTGCTCGCCAAGGACCTCCCCGGCCTGAACTCGCTCGCGTTCGACCGGCGCAACGGCAAGCTGTACGCGACCCAGGTCTTCCTCGGCGACGCGCTGTGGGAGATCGACACGAGCGGCACGAAGCCGCCGCGCCAGATCGCCAGGGACATGGGCGGGCTGAACGGCTTCGAGGTCGGGCCCGACGGCATGATCTACGGCCCGCTGTGGTTCAAGGGGATGGTCGTCAGGGTCGACCCCGGCAACGGCGCGATCACGCCGATCGCGTCCGGCTTCAAGATCCCGGCGGCCGCGAACCTCGACGGCAAGGGCAACCTGTGGGCGATCGACACCGCGACCGGCGAGCTGATCCGCGTCGAGCTCGCGACCGGCCGCAAGACGGTGGCGGCACGGCTGAAGACCGCGGTCGACAACCTCGCGATCGCGCCGGAAGGCACGATCTACGTGTCGAACATGGCCGACAACTCGATCGAGGCGGTCGATCCGGCCACCGGCGGCGTGCGCCTGCTGACGTCGGGCAAGGTGTCGGTGCCGGCGGGCCTGAAGTACGACGCCGGCTCGCTGTGGGTCGCCGACATCTTCGCGTTCCGTCAGGTCGACGCGGCGTCGGGCCAGGTGCGCGACGTCATGCGCATGCAGGCGTCCGACATGGAGTACCCGTTCGCGGTCGGCGTGTCGAGCAAGGTGATCGCGCTGAGCTCGTGGTTCACCGGCACCGTCCAGCTGCTCGACCGCGCGACGCAGAAGACGATCGAGATGACCCACGGCTGGAAGGCGCCGTACGACGCAATCCCCCTCGAGGACGGCGGCCTGCTGGTCGCCGAGATCGCCACCGGCACGGTCACGCACGCGAGCGGCCCGCACTACCAGAACAGGCGCGTGGTCGCGAAGGACCTCGCCGGCCCGGTGCAGATGACGCTCGGCCGCGACGGCGCGCTCTACGTGACCGAAGCCGCGGGCAAGCTCGTGCGCGTGGACCTCGCCAGCGGCGCGAAGACCGACGTCGCCACCGGCCTCGCGCTGCCCGAGGGCGTCGCGCAGACGCCGTGGGGCTCGTTCGTCGTCGCGGAAGCCGCGGCGGGCCGGCTCGTCGAGATCGACCCCGCCACGGGCCGCAAGCGCGTCGTCGCGGCGAACCTGCCGATCGGCCTGCCGGCCGGCCCCGGCATGCCGCCGCCGTACGTCGCCAGCGGCGTGACCGTCGGGCCCGACGGCACGATCTACTTCAGCGCCGACCGCAACAACGCGATCTACCGGGTGCGGCCGGTGAGGTGACGCGCGGCGGCGGCGCGATCGGCCGGGCGCGACGGCGCCTGGCCGACCGGACGGCGGCGCCCGCCGGCGTGCCACGCGTCGATCGACCGCCGCCGCACGGACGGGCTCAGCCGCCCTGCGCGAAGGCCTGCAGCGCCTCGAGCATCCCCGGCGCGTCGCCACCGTCGACGCGCCGCAGCGCCGTCAGCAGCGCCCGCGCCCTCGCGTGCTCGGCGCTCGCCACGCAGCCCATGAACTTCGCGTCGAGCTCGTCCGCCGGCAGCGGCGCGAGCGCGTGCCCGCGTGCGAAGCGGATCGGCCCGCTGTCGAGCGCGCGGCCGTCGGAGAGGTGCAGCACGACGCGGTCGTTCAGCGCGAAGCTCGGCTCCACCGGGCATCCCGGCGGCACCGTCTCCACCTCGACCCGCGCCATCAGCGCACGTACGTCCGCCCGCGCGAGACTCGCGTCGGCCACGTCGCGCAGCCCCACGCCGCCGTCGGCCAGCGCGATCGCGCACGCGAACTCGAGGCTGAACTTCGCCTCGAGCGCGCTCGCCGGCGCGTGGCTGTGCAGGATGCGCGCGTTCACGTCGGAGATCGTCGCGACGACGCGCGTCACGTCCGCGGGCGCGACGCGGTGCGCGGCGCGCAGGTCGAGCACGCCGTCGATCACGCGGTGGCTCGCGTAGCAGACCGGGTACTTCTTGATCGACAGCCCGGTGTGGCGGATGCGCAGCGCCGCGGGCGCGCGCCACGGCCCGCGGTCCGCGCGCCCCGCCGGCGAGAACGCGGCGAGAAAGCCGGTGGGCGCCTCCATCACGTTGCCCGACGCGGTCGCGCCGAGCTGCGCGAGTTCCACCGCCTCGACGCCGTGGCGCGCGGCCCAGCCCGCGTGCAGCGGCTTGGTCATCGAGCCGAAGTTCGCCATCAGCCCGCCGGCCAGGCTCGCCGCGATGCCGAGCGCGTTCGCGGACGCGCGCGCGTCCAGCCCGCGCAGGTGCGCGACCGCGGCGGCCGCGGCGACCGTGCCCGTCACGCCCGTCGGGTGCCAGCCCTTGCCGTGCATCGGGTCGGGCTCGCGCGCGGCGAGCTCGGCCCAGGCCTCGTAGCCGACGAGGTAGGCACGCAGCAGCGCGCGGTCGCTCGCCGCCAGCGGCTCGCCCGCGGCCAGCAGCGCCGGCACCAGCACCACGCTCGGGTGGCCGTTGAGCGCCATGTCGTCGTAGTCGAGCGCGTGCGCGGCGGTCGCGTTGACGAACGCGGCTTCGCTCGCCCCCGCGCGCTCGGGGCCGAGCAGCAGTGCCGAGTCGCCCGCGCCGCGCCGTCGCAGCGCGAATTCGAGCGCGGCGCGCGTCACCGGCTCGTCGCGCCCGCCGAGCAGCGCGGCGAGCGTGTCGACGAAGCCGTTGCGCACCACCGGCACGACGTCGGGCGGCACCGCGTCGAAGCCGGGCGACGCGACGAAGCCGGCGAGGCCCTCGGTGAGCGGGCGCGACACGTCTCAATACGAGCGCGGCAGCCCGAGCACGTGCTCGGCGACGTGCGCGAGGATCAGGTTCGTGGACACCGGCGCGACCTGCATCACGCGCACCTCGCGCCACTTGCGCTCGACGTCGTACTCGGCGGCGAAGCCGAAGCCGCCGTGGGTCTGCAGGCAGGCCTCGCCCGCGTGCCACGCGGCCTCCGACGCGAGCATCTTCGCGATGTTCGCGTCCTCGCCGCAGGGACGGCCGGCGGCGAACAGCGCGGTCGCCTTGCGCACCATCATCTCGGCCGCCGAGAGCTCGGCGTATGCGCGCGCGATCGGGAACTGGATGCCCTGGTTCTGGCCGATCGGGCGTCCGAAGACCACGCGCTGGTTCGCGTAGTCGGTCGCCTTGCGGATGAACCAGCGCGTGTCGCCGATCGCCTCGGACGCCGCGATGATGCGCTCGGCGTTCATGCCGTCGAGGATGTACTTGAAGCCCCGGCCCTCGTCGCCGATGCGGTTCGCGACCGGCACCTCGAGGTTGTCGATGAAGATCTCGGTCGTGTTGTGGTTGACCATCGCGCGGATCGGCCGGATCTCCAGGCCCTTGCCGCGCGCCTCGCGCATGTCGACGATCAGCACCGAGATGCCGTCGGTCTTCTTCGCGACCTGGTCGGCGGGCGTGGTGCGCACCAGCAGCATCATCAGGTCGGAGTGGAGCGCGCGCGAGGTCCACACCTTCTGCCCGTTGACCACGTACTTGTCGCCGCTGCGCTCGGCGCGCGTGCGGATCTGCGTGGTGTCGGAGCCCGTGGTGGGTTCGGTGATGCCGAAGGCCTGCAGGCGCAGCGCCCCCGACGCGATGCCGGGCAGGAAGCGCTGCTTCTGCTCGGCACTGCCGTGGCGCAGCAGCGTGCCCATCGTGTACATCTGCGCGTGGCACGCGCCCGCGCTGCAGCCGGCCGCGTGGATCTCCTCGAGGATGACCGACGCCGCGCGCAGCGGCAGTCCCGCGCCGCCGTACTCCTCGGGGATCAGCACCGACAGCCAGCCGCCCTCGGTGAGCGCCTTGACGAAGGCGTCGGGGTAGGCGCTCCTCGCGTCGAGGTCGCGCCAGTACTCGCCGGGAAAGCCCGCGCAGATGCGGCGGATGCTCTCGCGGATCTCGGGGTAGTCGTTGCCGAGGGGAACGGCGAGTTCGGAGGCGGTCGGGGTCGCGGTCATGGCGGGCTCAGGTCGGGGTCACTTCGGAATTCGTCGAGCAGTGCGGCGTCCGCGCCGAGCGCCGGCGCCGCGCGGCGGATCGCCGGCCGATCGCCGTCGAAGCGCACCGGCGCGGCCACCAGCCGCATCCCGCTGTCCGGCACCGGCTGCAGCATGCCGATCGCCTCGGTCTGCGGGTGCCCGATCGCCTGCGCGACCGTCTGCACCGCGGCGAACGGGACGTCGGCGGCGCCGAGCACGGCCTGCCAGTGCGCCGAGGGGCGCGGCGCCATCGCGTCGCCGATCAGCGCGTCGATCGCGGTGCGATTGACGACGCGCTGCGCATTGCTCGTGAAACGCGCGTCGTCGGCCCACTCGGCGTGCCCGAGCGCCGCGCACAGCTTGCGGAAGAGCTTGTCGTTGCCGGCGGCCACGACGAGCCAGCCGTCCGCCGTGGGGAACGCGCGGTACGGCACGATCATCTCGGTGCCCGAACCGTGCTGCGCCGGCAGATTGCCGCTGGCCAGGTACTGCGCGGCCGGCACCGTCATCCACGACAGCGCGGTCTCGTACAGCGACACCTCGACGCGCCCGCCGCGGCCGTCGGCCGCGCGCCGCAGCAGCGCGGCCTGGATCGCGATCACCGCCCACAGGCCGGTCGAGCCGTCGACCACCGGATACCCGGTGCGCACCGGCGGGCGGCCGGCCTCGCCGGTGACGCTCATCAGCCCGCCGGACGCCTGCATCAGCGGGTCGTAGCCGGGCTGCTCCGACAGCGGCCCGCCGGAGCCGAACGCGCCGAGGTCGCACCACACGAGCGAAGGCTTCGCGGCGAGCACTTCGTCGGCGCGCAGGCCCTTCTGCTCGAGCAGCCCCGGGCGCATGCTCTGGATCACGACGTCGGCGCGCGCGAGGATCAGTGCGCGCAGCGCCGCCACGTCGCGCTCCGAGCCGAAGTCGACGACCACCGACGCCTTGTTGCGGTTGATCGCCTGGAAGACCGCGGAGGTGCCCTCCCAGAACGGCGGGCCCCAGCGGCGCGCGTCGTCGCCGTCGGCCTTCTCGACCTTGATCACTTCGGCGCCGAGGTCGGCGAACGCCTGCCCGGCCATCGGCGCGGCGACGTTCTGCCCGATCTCGACGACGACCAGACCCGCGTGCGGCCGGGCGCGGTCTCCCGCGATCCCCGGTGCTCATCGGCCCCTGAACACCGGCTTGCGCTTCTCGTTGAACGCGCGCACGCCCTCGACGCGGTCCTCGCTCTTCACCATGCGCTGGTATGCCTCGATCTCGAACAGCATCGCGGAGTCGAGGTCCATCTGCAGGCCGCGGTGGATCGAGTGCTTGGCCTGGCGCACCGACAGCGGCGCGTTCTCGGCGATGCGCTGCGCGATCGCGAGCGTCTTCGGCATGAGCTCGTCCGGTTCGCAGACCTCGTTGACCACGCCCCACGCGTGCGCCTCGGCGGCGGTGAACGGCCTGGCGGCGAGGATCAGCTCCTTGGCGCGCCGCTCGCCGATGATGCGCGGCAGCGTCTGCGTGCCGCCGCCCCCGGGCATGATGCCCAGCGACACCTCGGTGAGCGCGAAGCGCGCCGTGCGCGACGCGTAGGCGAAGTCGCACTGCAGGATCAGCTCGAGCCCGCCGCCGTACGCCGCGCCGTTCACCGCCGCGATCACGGGGATCGGGCAGTTCAGCACGTGCCGGAACGTGCGCTCGAAGAACTCGTGCTGCAGCACCCACTCGTCTTCGGTGAGGTGCTTCCTCTCCTTGAGGTCGCCGCCGGCGCAGAACGCCTTCGTGCCGGCGCCGGTGAGCACCACGCAGCGGAAGTGGTTGCGCACGATCTCGAGCGGGTGGAACACGGCGAACAGGTCGTGCCCGCACTGCGTGTTGAACGCGTTCGACGCGTCCTCGCGATCGATCGTCACGCGCAGCACGCGCGGGACGGGCTCGTCGACGATCAGCGTCTCGAAACGCCGCGCGAGCACCTGCGCGGGCCAGTCCTCGTAGCCGTTGCCCCTCCAGTCCGACATGGCGGCGCTACTCCGGGGTGACGATCTTCAGGTCGCCGGCGAGCTTCGTCCAGCGCGCGAGGTCCTTCGCGATGAAGTCGCCGAACCAGGCCGACGTGTTCGGGTCGGCGGCGTCGAGGCCGGCGGTGCGCATGCGCTGCGCGAACGACGGCAGCTGCACGATCTGCGAGAGCTCGGCCTGCACGCGTGCGACGATCTCGCGCGGGGTGCCGGCAGGCGCGAACAGGCCGATCCAGCCGAAGACCTCGAAGCCCTTCATCCCGGGCAGCCCGCTCTCGTCGAACGTCGGCGCGTCGGGAACGATCGGGCTGCGCTTGAGCGTCGAGACGCCGAGCGCCTTGAGCGTGCCCGCCGCGACCTGGGTCGATGCCGACGCGGCGCCGTCGAACATCACGCTGACGAAGCCTCCGACGACGTCGGTCAGCGCCTGCGCACTCCCCTTGTACGCGACCTCGGAGAGCTGCGCGCCCGAGGCGGCCTTGAAGGCCTCGGTCGTCAGCTGGCTGATCGTTCCCGGGCCGAGCGACGCGTACGTGAACTTGCCGGGATTCGCCTTCGACTGCGCGATCAGGTCCGCGAGCGAGTTGATCGGCGAGTCCTTGCGCACCATCACGAACATCGGCCCCTTCGCCATGAGCCCCACGGGCGCCAGGTCCTTGACCGGGTCGTACGGAAGCTTGCGGCGCATCGCCGGGATGATCGTGATCGGCGACAGCGACGACATGCAGAACGTGTAGCCGTCGGGCGCGGACTTCGCCAGCGCTTCCACGCCGATCAGGCCGCCGGCGCCGGCACGGTTCTCGATCACGACCGGCTGGCCGAGACGCTGCGAGAGCAACGGCCCGACTTCGCGCGCGATCAGGTCGGCGCTGTTGCCGGGCGGGAAGGAGACGATGATGCGGATCGGCTTCGACGGCCAGGTGTCGGCACGGACCGCGGCGGGCACGAGGCTCGCGGCCGTGGCGGCGGCGGCGGCGAGCAGCGCCGCACGGCGGGTAGCTTGGGGCGTGGTCATGTTCGATGGCGGCTGCCGGCGGGCAACGAGGAGGTCAAATCGGACCCGATGGTACCCGATGGCCGGGGGATCGCCCCGGTGCGGCGTTCCGGGTTGCGGCGCCCGCGTGCGGCGGCCGTGCCGCGGGGCACGAGGGGCGAACGCCCCGGTTCAGGGGGCGGCGACGCCGGCGGGCGGGTCGGCGCGCCGCCGGTAAGGCGCGTCGAGCGCCCCCACGATCATCGACACCAGGTCGGCGACGAAGTTCCCGGTGTGCAGGCGCGCCACGCCGACGTGGCGGCCGGCCTCGCGCAGCTTCTCCCGGTCGCCCATCGTCGAGAAGATCAGCGTGGTCACGATCGCGAGCCGGTGGCGCACCACGTCCGGCGGCAGGTCGGACAGGATCTCGGCGGCCACCCGCCCCGCCTCGCGCATGCCCTCGTCGTGCGCGCCGGCGACGAGCCGGAAGAAGTCGACGTTCGGGTCCGCGTACATCTGCGCCGCGAAGCGCACGAAGAAGCTGCCGCCCTCGTGCGTGAGGTGCTCGGCGAACGGCAGCACCATCGCCTGCGCGACGCGCTCGAGGTCCGCGTGCCGGTCGCGCCCGTTCACGCCTGCGAGCAGCCGCAGCCGGTGCTCGTTGACCTCGCGCATGCGCCGCTGCGCGATCGCCTCGAGCAGCGCGGTCTTGTTCCCGAAGTGGTACTGGATGACGGTGGAATTGCGCTGGTCGGCCGCGCGCGCGATCTGGTTGAACGACACCGCTTCGATGCCGTGGCGCGCGAACAGCCGCTCGGCGGCGTCGAGCAGGCGCGTGCGCACCTCGGCGTTGCGCGCCTCGCGGCTCGCGCGCGGGCGCCGGACCGCGGCGTCCATCGCCTACTGCGGCTGCATGCCGGCGGACACGGCGACGCGGCGGTTGCGCTCGAGCTCCTCGAGCTGGAACCTGCGCATCGCGGCGGTGCCGAGCGGCATCGGCTGCGCGCCGAGCTTCACGTTCACGAACTCGGCGGCGGCGTCGGACTTCATCACGCGTTCGACCGCGTCCGCGAGCTTCGCGACGACGTCGTCCGGCGTTTCGGCGCGCACGAACAGCGAGATCCACGAGAACGACACGTAGTCGGCGAAGCCGAGCTCCTGCAGCGTGGGGATCTCGGGCGACAGCGGCGAGCGCTTCTCGCTGCCGATCGCGAGCGCCCTGATCTTGCCCGCCTTCACGAGCGGGGCGGCGACCGCGCGGTCGACGAGCCCCATGTCGACGTGATTGCCCGCGACGTCGGCGATCACCTGCGGCGTGCCCTTGTACGACACGTGGTTGAACTTCACGCCCGACAGGCTGGCGAGCCACTCCGCGGACAGCTTGTAACCGGGAAAGCTGGTCGCGACGTTGATCGCTCGGCCGGCCGCGCGCGCGCCGTCCAGCAGCTCGGTCAGGCTCTGCGGCTTCGCGTCGCCGGCGACGATGTAGACGTTCGGCGACTGCAGCAGCCCGCACACCGGCTTGAGGTCCTTGACCGGATCGTAAGGCAGGTCCTTGACGACCACCGGGTTGACCGAGACCGGCGAGTTGCTCGCGAGCATGATCGTGTAGCCGTCGGCCGGCGCGGACTTCACCGCGGCGACGCCGACCGCGCCGTCGGCGCCCGCGCGGTTGTCGACGACGAAGGGCTGGCCGAAGACCGGGGTGAGCTGCTCGGCGAGGAAGCGTGCGCCGAGGTCGGCCGAGGTGCCGGGGGTCGTCGTGACGACGATGCGAACCGTGCGCGACGGCCAGTCGCGCGCCTGGGCCTGGGCACCCGCCGGCGACGGCAGCGCCGCCAGCACCACGATCGCCGTCAGCAGAGCACGCATGTGAGGATCCTCCTCGGCCACGGGGCGCCTGCCGCCGGGCCGGGCCGGCGAGCGGGTCGCGATAAGGGGCATGCATTACGGTATCGCATCCTGGCCGCACGGTAAACCCGCGCCCGCCCTGCGGTCGCGTACCGGCGTATCTCTGCCGTCGCCCGGGAATCAGCGTCGGAAAAGGATCTTCCGGGCCGGCTCCGGCACCGCCGGTCCGTGCGGCACACGATTGACAATCCGAGTCGACCGGTCTAATTTAATGCTTGCGCCTTAAATTGTGGAGACCGCGAGACTTCGCGGCGGGAGCGCCGCCCCCCGGCGCGGTCCGACACGAGGACGCCGACGATGTCGAATCCGAGCGCCCGCTTCCGCGTGACCATCGACGAGTTCCGTTGCCGGTCGTGCGCGGTCTGCTGGGAGGTCTGCAAGCCCACGGTCCTGGCGGGCAGGCCGCCGCTGAACAAGGCGATCGTCGTCGACGCCGACGCCTGCACCGGCTGCCGCCTGTGCGAGTGGCTGTGCCCGGACTGGGCGGTGGTGGTGCACGCGGTGGACCCGGCCGCGCCGGGCGTCGCGCACGCGACGGGCTCGGCGACCGCCCTCCAGCAGGCCTCGCCGATCGGAGCCGCGCCATGACCCGCCGCCTGATGCTCGGCAACGACGCCTTCTGCGAGGGGCTGATCGCCGCCGGCGTGCGCTTCTACGCGGGCTACCCGATCACGCCGGCCACCGAGATCGCCGAGGCGATGTCGCGGCGCATGCCCGAGGTCGGCGGCACCTACGTGCAGATGGAGGACGAGCTCGGCAGCGTCGCTGCGATCACCGGCGCGTCGGCCGCCGGCGTGAAGTCCGCGACCGCGAGCGCCGGCCCCGGCATGGCGCTGATCCAGAACGAGCTCGGCCAGGCGATCGCCGCCGAGGTGCCGATGGTGATCGTCAACGTGCAGCGCGCCGGCCCCGGCATCGGCAACGCCACGCGCTCCGGCCAGATGGAACTGATGCAGGCCCGCTACGGCCCGAACGGCGAGGTGCCCGCGGTCGTGCTCGCACCGGCCACGGTCGAGGAGGCGTTCTGGTTCACGGTGCGCGCGGTCAATCTCTCGGAGATGCTGCGCACGGTCGTCATCGTGCTCGGCGAGGGCATGCTCGGCCTGCAGCGAGCGGTCGTGGACCTGCCGGACTACGACAGCGTCGAGCGCATCGAGCGCGTTCGCCCGAGCGTTCCGCCCGAGCGCTTCGTCGGCAACTACGCGGCGCACGAGATCGGCGACGTCCCGCCGATGGCCAACTTCGGCACCGGCTACCACAGCGTGATCTCGAGCGTGGGCATCGCGCGCCGCGACGGCGGCGACATCAGCGTGCTCGGGCCCACCCTGAACGACCAGGACTTCACGATCCGACGGCTGCACCAGAAGATCCTCGATCGCCAGGACGAGATCGTCCGCTACGAGGCGCTCGAGACCGACGACGCCGAGGTCGTCTACGTCGCGTTCGGCACGCAGGCGCTCTCCGCCATCGGCGCGATGCGCGCGGCGCGCGCGCGCGGCGTGCGCGCCGGCGTGCTGCGGCTGATGACGGTGTGGCCGTTCCCCGAGGACGTCGTGCGCAAGTGCTGCGAACGGGCGCGGGTCGTGATCGTTCCCGAGATGAACCTCGGGCAGCTGCGCCTGCTCGTGCGCAGCGCGCTCTCCGGCACCGGCGTCTCGGTGCACGGCGTGAATCGCGTCGACAGCGCGACGATCCGCCCCGCCGAGATCCTGGCGATGACCGAGGAGGCCCTGGCATGAACGCTCCCGTGAAGACCCCGCCCGCGCGCAAGCCGCGCGAGGCGAAGCTCGACCTGCACAAGCCGATGGACGTGCTGATGGAGAAGTACGCGGCCATCCCGGACAAGCACTTCCGCTACTGCCCGGGCTGCGGCCTGGGCATGGCGCAGAGCGCGATCATGCGCGCGTTCGACCGCGCGGGCGTCGACATCGGCAAGGTCGCGACCGCGGGCGGCAGCGGCTGCTACTCGGTGATGGGCCACTACTTCAAGTCCAGCCACCTGCACGGATCGCACGGCCGCGGCTGCGCGTACGCCACGGGCATCAAGCTCGCGCGCCCCGACATGACCGTGATCGCGCTGCAGGGCGACGGGGACCTGCTGGCGATCGGCGGCAACCACTTCATCCACGCGGCGCGGCGCAACATCGACATCACCGTCATCTGCTTCAACAACTACAACTTCGGCGACACCGGCGGGCAGTTCGCGCCGACCACGCCGCTGGGCAGCGTCACCGACACGTCGTCGCAGGGCATGCCCGAGCCGGCGTTCGACGCGTGCAAGCTCGCGATCGGCGCGGGCGCGAGCTTCGTCGCGCGCAGCACGGTCGCGCACCCGGCGCACCTGACCAAGATGGTCGCCGACGCCATCGAGTGGAAGGGCTTCGCGTTCGTCGAGGTGATGCAGCACTGCCACGTGCTCTGGGGCCGGCGCAACGGCATGCCCGACGCGATCGACATGATGGAGTTCTTCAAGGCGAACTCGGCGGTCGCGCGCGACGTGCCCGAGGACGAGCGCTTCGACATCCCGGTGTACGCGCAAGACGAGAAGAAGGTTCGCTACGTGCTCGGCGTGCTGCACCAGGAGGCGCGCCCCGAGTTCGGCGAGCAGTACGCAAAGCTGCGCGAAGGCGCGATGGCGCGCGCGGCCGCCGGGAGCCCGAAGTGAACCTCGGCATCCGGCTCGCGGGCATCGGCAGCCAGGGCATGGTGTCGAGCAGCGTCGTGCTCGCGCAGGCGCTCGGCGTGCTGAAGGACTACGAGGTCGTGCAGACGCAGGAGTACTACGCCGCGATCACCGGCGGCTCGGCGCTCGGCGACGTGATGGTGAGCGACGAGAAGATCGTGATGCCGTGGGTGTTCGAGCCCGACATCCTGGTGGCGATGGCGCAGGACGCGGTGGTGCAGCACGCGGCGGCGATGCGCCCCGGCACGCGCGTGGTCGCCGACGACCTGATGGTCACCGACGTGTCCGCGTTCGGGCCCGGCGTGTCGGTGCACCGCGCGCCGATGGTGCGGCTCGCGGACCAGGCAGGCTCGCGGCGCTGCGCGAACATCGTCGCGCTCGGCGTGTTCGCGCGCTTCACCGGCCTGCTGACGTTCGACGAGATCGGCCGGGCGGTCGCCGAGCGCGCGCCGGGCAGGCCGGAGGTCAATCAGCGCGCGCTGCGGCTGGGCTGGGACGCGACGCTCACGCAGGTGGCGTGATCCCGCGCCGCCACGCGAGCGGCTCGCGCACGAGCGCGGGCCGAAGCCGCTCGGCGGCCGACAGAGACGTCGTGGCCGATCGCGCACGGGCGGCACCATGAGCGTCCGGGACTACTTCTCGCGCGACGTCCGGCTGCGCCACCTCAGGCTGCTGGTCGCGATCGACGAGGCGGGGCGGCTGGCGCGCGTCGCGAAGCTGCTGCACGTCACGCAGCCGGCGCTGTCGAAGACGCTGGCCGAGATCGAGCGCTCGATCGGCGAGCCGCTGTTCGAACGCACGCCGCAGGGACTGGTCGCGAACCGCGCGGGCGCGGCGCTGGTGCGCGCGGCGCGCAACGCGCTCGCCGAACTCGAGCGCGCGAGCGCCGAGCTGCTGGGCGACCAGCACGCCGGCGCGCGCACGCTGCTCGTGGGCGCGATGCCGACGTCGCCGCTCGCGTTCCTCGGGCGCGCGATCGCGCGGCTCGGCCGGCGGATGCCCGAGGTGAATGTTCGCGTCGTCGAAGCGCAGACGTCGCAGCTGCTCTCTCAGCTCGTCGCCGGGCGCCTGCACCTCGTCGCCGGCGCACGGGTGCGCGGCGCGAACCCGGACGGCGTCCAGGTGATCGACCTCTTCGAGGATCCGCTTCAGCTCGTCGCGGCCCCGGGGCACCCGCTCACGCGGCGCCGCTCGCCCACCTGGGACGAGTGCATCGCACATCCGTGGGTCCTGCCGCCGCCGGGAAACCCGACGCGCGCCGCGTTCGACCGAGCCCTGCGCGCGCAGCGGCTCGCGCCTCCCGCGCGGATCGTCGAGTCCCTCACGACCGACCTGATGGTCGCGCTGCTCGCCGAGGGCGGCGCGATGAACCTGATGCCGCGACGGCTCGTCGCCGCGCTGCACGCGCGCGGGCTCGCGCGCGTCGTCGGCGGCGGGCACGCGCAGCGGCTGGACCTTCGCTATGCGATCGCGGCATTCGTCGGCGAGGAGCGGCGCGACGACGTCGCCGTGCAGGCGATGCTCGAGTGCCTGCGCGAGGTGGCGTCGCAGAGCTGAACGGCCGCGCGCAGGCACGGCACGAACCCACGCGGGCACGCCGCAGCCGCCCACGTCCGCTCAGTGCGCGAGCTCGGCGACGATCTCGGACACGTCGAAGACCGGCTCGCGCGGATGCTGCTGCCACGCGAGCATGTCGGCGTTGCGGTCGGCGAACTGCGGCGGCAGCCGCGCGAAGCCGGGCGTTCGCAGCCACAGCCGCAGCAGGTGGCGCTTGCGTTCGGGCTCGGGCCAGTCCTCGTACTGGCCGCGCGAGTGCAGCACCGTGTAGTTGCAGATGAACTGCATGTCGCCGGGCTCGAACTGCATGTCGAGGCAGAACGCCGGGTCGTCGCACAGCGCGTCCATCAGGTCCAGGGCCTCGCGCTGCGCGCCGGTGAGCCGCGGCACCTGCGGGAAGCGCTGCGCGGCCTCGATGTACGTGCGGTTGTAGCGCACGAACAGCCGCCCCTCGAAGCGCACGAAGCACGGCGTCACGTACCAGGGATGCTGGCCCGGGCTCTCCTCGCCGCGCCGGTCCACGCAGAACGGCTCGCACAATGCCGTCCACAGGTCCGGCCGGCGCGTGAGGATCTCGTTGTGGACGGCGCCCGAGCTGACGATGCGCGACGCGCCGCCGCTCCTGCTCTTCTGCAGGCACAGCAGCCCGACGACGTCGGTGGAGTCGTTGTGGAACGGCAGGCGCAGCTTCGTCTGGTAGCCGCGCGCGCGGTGGTCGGTGCGCGTGTCCGCGCCCAGGTCGCGCACGTGGCCGAGCATCTCGCCATGCGCGTTCTGCGCGAACGCGGGCCCGAGCTGGGCGCCGACGATCCAGTAGATCAGCGCCGCGTCCGCCTTCGTGTAACGCTCGCGCGGCAGGCCGCGCATCAGCGCGAAGCCCGCGCCGTCTTCGAGCAGGTGCCGAACGCGATCCATCTTCGCGGCCACGCGCGGCACGGGGAAGTGGTCCTTCGTCAGCGCCGGGATCCGGACGCCGGCGGCGCGCGCGGCGGCGAGCGCGCCCTCGAGTTCGGCGACGTCGCCGTCGTCCAGCGTCACGATCCAGTCGGTGCGGTCGGCCATGTCGGGGCCGCGCCAGACCGACGGGTGTTCGCAGGCCATCGGTTCGATGCTCATGTGCTCGCTCCTAGGGCCGGATCTCGTTTTCGACGACGATCCTGCGCCACGCCTGCAGATCCGCGGCGAGGGTCTGCGCGAATTGCGCCGGCGTGTTCGCCGGGAACGTCGCGACGTTCATCGTGGCCAGGCGCTGGCGGGCCTCGTCGCCGGACATGATCCGCAGGACCTCGGCGTTGAGCGCCCGCACGACCGGCTCCGGCGTACCCGCGGTCCCGAACAGCCCGAGGAAGCCGTTCAGCTCCGATCCGAACCCCTGCTCCCCCAGCGTCGGCACGTCGGGGTTCTCCGGCACGCGGAACGTGCCGGTGACGCCCAGGAGCCGGATCCGGCCGGCCTTGGCCGCCTGGCCGCCGTTGGTCGTGTCCACCCAGCCCACCTGCAGCACGCCGCCGAGCATGTCGCGCAGCACCTCGCCGCCCGACTTGTACGGCACGTGGGCCATGCGCGCGCCCTGCTGGCGCAGCAGCGCCGCCATGAAGATGTGCGTGACCGAGCCCACGCCGGTGGTCCCGTAGCTGAGCTTGTCCGGGTTCGCGCGGGCGAGGTCGAAGAGCTCCCTGATCGTGCGGATCGGCGCGTCGTTCGACACGGCCAGGAACTGGCCGCCCGCGCCGATCTGCACGATGGGCACGAGGTCGCGCAGCAGGTCGTACGGCTGCTGCGGGTTCAGCGCCGGCGGCACCACCGTGAACGACGCCGCGCTGAAGAGCAGCGTGTGGCCGTCGGCCGGGGCCCGCACGACCTGCAGCGAACCGATCGACCCGCCCGCGCCCGGCTTGTTGTCGACCACGAACGGCTGCCCGAAGGCGCGGCCGAGCTGCTCGCCGATGTAGCGTGCGAACTGGTCGGTCTGACCGCCGGCCGCCACCGGCACGACCAGGCGCACGGGACGCACCGGCCATCCCGGCAGCGGACCCTGCGCCCGTGTCGCCCGGAGAAGCCCGCCAGCAGCGAGCAGCCCCGCCGCGCCGCGCATCACCTGCCTGCGTTGCATGAACATCCGCCCCTCCTCGTCTGCATTGCGCGCCACGGTATCGCGTGCGCGACGTCCTCGGTCACACCGGCTCGAGCGGCGCGACGAGCTTCACGCCCGGCACGTTGATGCCGTTGGGCCGGCCGCCGCGCGTCGCGCCCTGGAACCGGGTCACGTAGTTCGAGGGCAGCGCCGGCCCGTCGTCGCTCGCCAGCCAGAGCCGCAGCAGATGCCGGCGGCGGTCCTGCTCGGGCCAGTCCTCGTACGCGGTGCGCGAGTGCAGCGTCGAGTGGTTGCACAGGAACTGCATGTCCCCGGGGCGGAAGTCCATGTCGAGCCGCACGCCGTCTTCGTCCGCGATGGCCTGCACGACGTCCATCGCCTCGACCTGCGCCGCGGTCAGCCGCGGCGCGTCGTCGAACGCCTGCGCCTTCTCGATCGCGGTCCGCACGATCGCGGCCACCAACCGGCCGCCGTGGTGCTGGAACAGCGGCAGCTCGAACCAGCGCATCTGGCCCGCGCCAACCTCGCCCCAGCGCGAGAACGGGTACGGCTGCGTGAGCGCCCGCGCGAGGTCGGGACGGCGGCGCACGACCTCGTTCCACACCGTGGTCGAGCTCGCCACCTTCGACTGGCCGCCCGAACGCGAGGGGCGAATGCACAGCAGCCCGACGATGTCGCCGGCGTCCACGTGGTAGGCGAGCTCGGCGCGGGTCTGGTAACCGCGCGTCGTCGGGTCTGCGTAATCCAGGCCCAGGTTCGCGACGTGGCCGAGCACGTGCCCCTTGCCGTTCTGCGAAATCGCCTCGCCCAGGTGCGCGCCGATGCCGCGGAACGCGAACGCGCACTGCTGCAGGCTGCGCTCGGTGCTCGGCCAGCCCCGGATCAGCGCGAAGCCGCGGCCGTGCAGCACCGCGCGGCGCACCTCGCGAAGGCGCGGCGCGAGCCGCGGCAGCGGGAAGTCGTCGGCGGTCATCGTCACCAGGTCGGCGCCGCGCGCGATCGCCGCATCGACGGCGCGATCGATCTCGGCGACGTCGTCGGCGTCCAGCGAGAGCTTCCAGTCTTCGCGGGTGGCCATGTCGCGGCCGGTCCAGGCGCGCGCGTCGTCGTAGAGGGGCAGGTCCGCGACGGGGGTCGGGCGCTGCATCGTCGTCTCGGTCGGTGTCATCGTGGTCTCCACTCCTCGGTCGGTCAGGGGCGGGCGCGCGCCGCGGCACGGCGTTCCCGCCCCAGGGTCAGGCGGTCTGTCCGGTCGTCACGATCGCGCGCGCCGCTTCGGCGAACTTGCGCGCGGTCGCGGCGGGGTCGGTGCTCGACGCCGCGGCCCGCCACGACGGCGGCGTGGCGGCGCCGCGCTGCACGGCCGGGCGTGCGCCGATCGCGTCCAGCCAGCGGCGCAGGTGGGCGAAGCCTTCGATCGGCACGCCCGACCAGTCGTGGGTGCGGACCCACGGCCAGGTCGCGACGTCGGCGATCGAGTAGTCGCCGGCGAGGAACTCGTGGTCGCGCAGGCGCGCGTCGAGCACGCCGAACAGGCGCCGGCACTCGCCGTGGTAGCGCTCGATCGCGAGCGGGATCTTCTCGGGCAGGTACCGGTGGAACACGTTGGCCTGGCCCATCATCGGGCCGACGCCCGCCATCTGGAACATCAGCCACTGCATGACCTGCGAGCGGCCCTTCGCGTCCGCCGGCATCAGCCGCCCGGTCTTCTCGGCCAGGTACACGAGGATCGCGCCCGACTCGAAGACCGCGAAGTCGCCTTCGTCCCGGTCGACGATCGCCGGGATCCGCCCGTTCGGGTTGATCGCGACGAACGCCGGCGCCTTCTGCTCGCCGCGCAGCAGGTCGATTGCGTGCACCGTGTACGGCAGTGCGAGCTCCTCGAGCGCGATCGAGACCTTGTAGCCGTTCGGCGTGCCGGCGGTGTAGAGGTCGATCACCGGCCCACCTCGTGCGCCGCGTGATCAGCGCCGCCGTTCGCGCCCACGGCATCGTCGTCGACGTACGGGCGGCCCGACTGCAGGTCGACCTTCGGAATGCGCGCGATGCGCTTCAGCCACGGCATCGCGGAACGCGCCCAGATCTGCACGGTGGGCTCCAGCTCGGCGCGCTGGCGCGCCGTGCCCAGCCGCAGCGAATACGTGGTCGGATCGACCGGCGCCGCGCCGTAGATCGACGTGCCGCACTCGGGGCAGAACGCGAGCGCGCGCGGCTTGCCGCTCTCGGCGGTCTTCACGTGGAACTTCAGCTCGCCGGACAGCAGCCGGAAGTTCTCCTTCTCGACCAGCACCCCGGTGCGGAATGCCGACGCGCTCTGGATCTGGCACTGCGTGCAGTGGCAGATCCGGACCTTGGCCGGGTCGATCCGGGCCGCGTAGCTGACGTGCCCGCACAGGCAGGCGCCGTCGATGTCCATCAGCGCGCTCATGCGAGTGCCCGCGTCCGTTCGCAGACCGCGCGCTCGAGCCCGCCGCCGACCGTGTTCGCTGCGCCCGCCATCCCTGCCTCCTCGCCTTTCCAGGACTCGGATGGTGGTCCGGCGGCCGCGCGCGATCAAGTGAGATTCGAGGCGACCGGTATAACCTGCAGGTTATCGGCCGGGCCCCGGCTCGGGACGGATCCGATCGCCGGACGCCGCGCGCCCGGCATGACTCAGCGCGCGGCGCCGATCGCCTGCCGCAGCCGCTCGAACCGCCGCTCGAGGAACGCCTGCGTCTCCCTGTGCGTGATCACGTAGAGCGCATTCGTGCGGATCGCGTCGACGACCATCCCCGCGACCTCCTCGGCCGACAGCGTGCGCCCCTCGAGCGCGCCGGACGCCTTGTCCGTGTACTCGTTGTGCGCGTCCGGCCCGCCGAGCGCCGCGGGGCGGTTGCGGTGGCTCTCGTCGATCGCGGTGGCCACGCGCATCGGGCACAGCACCGACACGCCGATGCCGGTGTCGCGCAGGTCCTTCGCGAGGCACTCGCCGAGCGACACGACCGCCGCCTTCGTGACGCTGTACGGCCCGAGCGCGCGGTTGCTCACCAGCCCCGCGAAGCTCGCGGTGAACAGCACGTGCCCGCCCTGACGCTGCTCGATCATCCGCGGCACGAACGCCTCGACGCCGTGGATCGGGCCCCACAGGTTGACGTTCACCGTCCACTGCCAGTCCGCGTGCGTCATGTCCTGCGTGGGGCCGAACGGCGAGACGCCCGCGTTGTTGAACACCACGTGCACCGCGCCGAAGTGCTGCCACGCGCGCGTGGCCAGGCGCGTGACGGACGCGAGGTCCGACACGTCGGTGGGCACGCCGATCACGCGCGCCCCGGACGCCTCCAGCGACTCGACCGCGCGCGCGAGCGCGGGTTCCTCGATGTCGGCGAGCACGAGCTTCGCGCCTTCGCGCGCGAGCGCCCGCGCGGTGGCCAGGCCGATGCCGCTCGCGCCGCCGGTGATCACGGCGACCTTGTCGTTCAGGTCCTTCATGGGATTCCTCGTGAGCGTGGATCGACGGGAGTATGGCGCCGCGCCCCCGCGCGCGTCACGGCACCGGTCGGCCGCGGCGCCCCGCGGGGCCCGCCCGAGCCGCGACCGCAGTTCCGACACGAGCTCCGGATGATCGCGGGACTGCTCCTCGAGCAGCGGCAACAGCGCCCTGACCGGCTCGATCATCGCCTTGGGCGCGTCGTCGAACGCCTGCGCGAGCTCCGACGGAAAGCTCTCCGCGAGCACCGCACCGAGCACGAGCGCCTGACCGCGGTCCTTGACCGCCTTGTCGCGCAAGCCCGAGCGCCGCGTGCTCGAGTAGAGCTTGTGACACACGAACCGGCCTGCCGGCGGCAGCCGTACCGGGATGCACTGCCCGCCGGCCAGAACCGCCCCGCGCTCGGCCCCCGCGAGCAGGTAGCCGTAGAAGGGCACGCCCTGCGCGACCCACTCCAGATCGGGCGCGGGAATCGCCTCGCCGAGCGAGCGGCCAGGCGCGAGCAGGTCCACCCTGAGCCCTTCCGAGCCGGGGAGCTTCATCGACGTCGACGGGGCGCGGGAGGGAAAGGCGGGGACCGGCTGGAACGGCAGCGTCGTCTTGCGCAGAGATTCCAGCAACGGCACCGGCGTCGCGAGCGCGAGTCGATCGGCGCGAGCGAGGTCGATGTCCAGCGTTCGAGCAGGTGCGGGGATCACTGCCCCGAGCTCGTTCAGCCACGCCGCGAATGCAAGGGTCCCGACGAGGACGAGGCCGGCCTCGAAGAGCCCTCGATTGTGAAGTTCGACGAGTACACGGGCGGACTTCTTGTCGGCCGCCTGGTATCCGAGCTTGCGCAGCAGCGACACCTCGCGCTCGCACCACTGCGCGAAATCGATTCGCGCGCGCATCGCCTCGAGCGCGTCGACGTCGCTCGCCTTGCAGACGTAGTCCTCCACGGGCCTGCCGCCGGGAACCGCGGAGTAGACGCGGTACCAGTACGCGCGGCCGCTCGCGGAACGCTCCACGAGCGACCCCGGCGTACCCGGAAGCAGGGGTCCGGCGGCCCGCGTACGCTCGACGAGCTCGGCGTGCTGCGTCCGATACCCGAGCGCCTGCTCTCTGTAAAGGCGTGCCATCGCGGACCCGGGGCGTACCCAAGAATTTCGAGAATTCCTGGGTACGCTACACCTGGACTGGCGCTTTGCCAATCCGTCGTTGCCCGGCGGCGCCGCTCGGCCGGCCGCTCGCCCCGCGGCGCGCCGTCAGACGCTCAGGTACGCGCGGCGCACCGCGTCGTCGGCGGTGAGCGCGTCCATCGTCCCGTGCCAGCGCAGCTGGCCCTTCTCGAGCACGTACGCGCGGTCCGAGACGAGCTCGGCGAAGTGCATGTTCTGCTCGCACAGCAGGATGCTCACGCCCTGGGCCTTGAGCTCGAGGATCATGCGCGCCATCTGCTCGACGATCAGCGGCGCGACGCCCTCGGAGGGCTCGTCGAGCAGGACCAGGTAGGGGTTGCCCATCAGCGTGCGCGCCACGGTGAGCATCTGCTGCTCGCCGCCGCTGATGCGCCCGCTGCCGCGGTCGGTCATCTCGGCCAGGTTCGGGAAGAGTTCGAACAGGCGCTGCTCGGTCCAGCTCGGCGCCGGCCGGCCGTCGGGCCAGGTCCGCGGGGGCTGGCGGCCGATGTCGAGGTTCTCGCGCACGGTCAGGTCGGTGAAGATGCGGCGGTCCTCGGGCACGTATCCCAGGCCGAGCGACGCGATGCGATCCGGCGCCATCGCCGAGATCTCGTGCGACATGAACTCGACCGCGCCGCGGCGGCGCGCGATCATCCCCATGACCGCCTTCAGCGTCGTGGACTTGCCGGCGCCGTTGCGGCCCATCAGCGCGACCACCTCGCCGCGGTTCACCTGCAGGTCGACGTCGAACAGCACCTGGGCGGCGCCGTACCAGCCGGACAATCCGCCCACGCGCAACATCGGTGCGCGGTCGGACGGCGCGGCTGAAGCGCCCCGCCGGCCTGCGGCCCTGGCGCCGCGTCGCTCGCGCCGCCGCGCCCGGCGCCCGCCGCGGCGCCCGTCTCCGCGCGCGAATCACGCGCACGCCCCGTGCCCGCGCCCGCCCCGCGCTCGAACGTCCGTCCGCTGCCGAAATACACCTCCTGGACCTTCGGGTGCGCGCGCACCTCGGCCGGCGTGCCCTCGGCGATCGTCCGCCCGCGCGCGAGCACCAGCACGCGGTCCGCGTACGCGAACACCACGTCCATGCTGTGCTCGGTGAACAGCACCGAGAGGCCGCGCTCGTTGACCAGGCGCCGGGTCAGCGCCATCAGCTGGTGGCGCTCCTGCGGCGCCATGCCGGCGGTGGGCTCGTCCATCAGCAGCAGCCGGGGCTCGTTGGCCATCGCGATGGCCAGCTCCACCCGCTTGACGTCGCCATACGCGAGCACGCTGCACGGGCGGTCGGCCTGCCCGGCCATGCCGACGTGCTCGAGCAGGCGCAGCGCGTCGTCGCGCCGGTAGCCGGCCGCCGGGCGCCAGGTGTCGTGCAGGCGCCGGTCCGCGGAGATCAGCGCCATCTGCACGTTCTCGACGACAGTCAGCGACGCGAAGGTCTCGGCGATCTGGAACGTGCGGCCCACGCCCATCCGCCAGATCTCGCGCGGCGGCCGGCCGACGAGGCTCTCGCCGGAAAGCGTGATCGACCCCGCGTTGGGCGCGAGCTGCCCGTTGAGCATGTTGAACGTGGTGGACTTGCCCGCACCGTTGGGCCCGATCAGCGCGAGCAGCTGCCCCGGCTCGAGATCGAAGCTCACGTCCGCGACCGCGAGCACGCCGCCGAAGCTGCGCGTGAGGCCGCGGACGCTGAGCAGCGGCATCAGCGCGCCCCCGACCCGCGCCCGACGCGGCCCGCCAGCGAGCGGACGAGCCCGGCGATGCCCGACGGCGACGCCAGCACGAGCGCGAGGATGATCGCGCCCAGCATCGCGCGCCAGTACTCGGTGTTGCGGCCCACGGTGTCCTGCAGCCACGTGAACGTGAAGGCGCCGATCAGCGGCCCGGCCAGCGACTGGATGCCGCCGAGCAGCACCATGACCAGCCCGTCGATCGACTTGCCCACGTGCAGCGACTCGGGCGAGATGCTGCCCTTGGAGAACGTGAACAGCGCCCCCGCGAGGCCCGCGAGCAGCGCGGCGAGCACGAACGCCGCCCACTGGATGCGCCTGACGTCGATGCCGATGGCCTCGGCGCGGGTGGCGGAGTCCCGCCCGGCGCGCATCGCGTAGCCGAACGGCGAGAACAGTGCGCGCCGCTGCAGCACCACGCCGGCGACCAGCGCGAGCAGCACCAGCAGGTAGTAGCGCGAGCCGCCGGACAGCCACGCGGCGGGCCACAGGCCGGTCAGCCCGTTGCTGCCGCCGGCGAACGCGTCCCACTGGAACACGCCGGCCCAGACGATCTGGCCGAACGCGAGCGTGAGCATCGCCAGGTAGGTGCCCGAGAGCCGCACGGCGAACCAGCCGAACGCGAGCGCGCCCAGGCCGGCGACGAAGGGCGCGAGCACCAGCGCGGCCTCCATCGGCAGGCCGGCGCGCAACACCAGCAGCGCGGCGCCGTAGGCCCCCAGCCCGAAGTACGCGGCGTGCCCGAACGAGTGCATGCCGCCGGGGCCCATCAGGAAGTGCAGGCTGATCGCGAACAGCGCGGCGAGCGCGAGGTCGATCGTCAGCACCATCGCGTACGACGAGACGGAAGGCAGCCAGGGCAGCGCGACGAGGAGCGCGAGCGCGACGCCCGCCGCGATGCGCTGCGCGCGGTCGGAGCGCGCCAGCGGCGGCTCGGCGCCGCTCATCAGCCGGCGCACGCCCGGCGGCCGGCCGAACAGGCCCGAGGGGCGCGCGATCAGCACCGCCGCCATCACCAGGAACTCGACCACCAGCGTGAGCTTCGAGAACGAGACCTGCACGCCGAAGACCTGGACCAGGCCGAGCCAGATGCAGAACGCCTTGAGCTGCGCGATCAGCAGCGCGGCGACGAACGCGCCGGGAATCGACCCCATGCCGCCGACGACGACCACGACGAACGCGGCGCCGATCGTCTGCAGGTCGGCGTCGAGGTTGGCCGCCTCGTTGGGCAGCTGCAGCGCGCCGCCCAGGGCGGCCAGCGTGGCGCCCAGCGCGAACACGCCGGTGAACAGGCGCGCCTGGTTCACGCCGAGCGCGCCGACCATCTCGCGGTCCTGCGTGGCGGCGCGGATCAGCCGCCCCCAGCGCGTGCGCGTCATCAGCAGCCACAACGCGGCGAGCACCACCGGGCCCACGCCCATCAGGAACAGGTCGTAGGTGGGGAACTTGCGCCCCAGGATCGGCACCGCGCCGCCCAGCCCCGGCGCGCGCGGCCCGAGCAGTTCCATCGGGCCCCACAGGTAGAGCACCGCGTCCTTGATCACGAGCATCAGCGCGAACGTGGCGAGCAGCTGCAGCAGGTCGGGCGCGCGGTAGATCCGGCGCAGCAGGACGATCTCGACCAGCGCGCCGAGCAGGCCGACGCCGAGCGCGGCGAGCAGCAGCGCCGGCCAGAAGCCCGCCCCCGCGCCCAGGCGCTCGATCAGCGTGTACGCGAGGTACATGCCGAGCATGTAGAACGAGCCGTGCGCGAAATTGACGATGTGGGTGACGCCGAAGATCAGCGACAGCCCGGCCGCGACCATGAACAGCGAGGACGCGCTCGCCAGCCCGTTGAGCATCTGCATCAGCAGGCCGGAGAGATCCATGTCGGTGCGGCGAGTGAGATGGAGTGCGCGGCCCGCCCGCGGGCGGGCCGTGCGCGCGGCCTTACTCGGGCTTGCGCAGCTTGAGGACGTCCGCGAGCGGCGGCTGGTACTCCAGGCCGTCCGCGTAGCGACCTTCGGTCATCACGCCCTTGCCGTCGACGAGCCGCGTGACGCCGATGAACGAGCCGAGCGTCGACTGGTTGTCCTCGGGGCGATACGTGATCGGGCCCCAGGGCGTCGCGACGCGCAGGCCCTTGAACGCGGCGACGAGCTTGTCCTGGTCGCTGCTGCCGGCCTTGCGCAGGCCTTCGGCGATCGAGCGCACCGTGTTGTAGCCCATGATCGAGCTGATGCGCGGGTAGTCGCCGAAACGCGCCTGGTAGGCCTTGAAGAACGCGTCGTGCTCGGGGGTCCTGACCGACTGCCACGGGTAGCCGGTGACGATCCAGCCCTGCGGCGTGTCTTCCTTGAGCGGGTCGAGGTTCTCGGGCTCGCCGGTGACCAGGCTCAGCACCGAGCGCTTCTCGAACAGGCCGCGCGTGTTGCCGGCGCGCACGAACTTGATCAGGTCGGCGGAGAACAGCACGTTGAAGATCGCATCGGGCTTGGCGTCGTCCAGTGCCTGCACCACGCTGCCGGCGTCGATCTTGCCGAGCGCGGGCGCCTGCTCCGCGACGAACTCGACGTCGGGCTGCACCGCCTTGAGCATCTGCTTGAACGTGGCCGCGGCCGACTGCCCGAACTCGTAGTTCGGGTACACGAGCGCCCAGCGCTTCTTCTTCAGCTTGGCGGCCTCGGCGGCGAGCATCGCGGTCTGCGTGTAGGTGCCGGCGCGCAGCCGGAAGCCGTAGCGCTGGCCTTCCTGCCAGATCATGCGGTCGGACAGCGACATCGTCGCGAGGAAGAAGACCTTCTTCTGGCGCGAGAAGTCGTTGAGCGCGAGCGCCACGCTCGACAGGAAGCTGCCGGACAGCGCGTCGACCTTCTCGCGCGAGACCAGCTCCTCGGCCGCGCGCACCGCCTCGCCCGGGTTGCCGTTGTCGTCGCGCGTGACGACGGCGAGCTTGCGGCCGTTGACGCCGCCGGCGCCGTTGATCTCGTCGAGCGCGAGCTGCATCCCGCGGCGGTAGTGCTCGAGGTGCTGCGGCTGCGACTTGTAGCTGTTGACGTCGCCGATCTTGTATTCCTGCGCCACCGACGGTGCGGCGGCGGTCGCGACGAGCGCGGCGAAGGCGGCGGTGAGCAGGTGGAATCTGCGGGTCATGCGGTGCTCCACGGTGGGTGGTGTCTGCCGATGCACGGACCGCGCCCGGGGCGGGCGCCGAGGGCGGCGTCCGGCCGGGCATCAGTCTCCTCTCGACCAGTCGATGGTTTCTTATTCTGCACAGCGTCTCAAAAGACGAGACGGGGTACCGAATCGAGTGTAGACGAGCGGGTGACACCCCGCAAGCCGGCGCGGGCCGCGACGGCGGCCGATCCGCCGGGACACCCGCCCTCGGCGTGCCGGTATATGGATTAGCGTGCCACCGTGCTCGTGAATCGACACATCGGCGGCGTGCGGGACGTTCGCACCCTGCGATCCCGGCGCGCGATCACTCGGCCGTGATGCCCGCGTCCTTGACGACTTTCGCCCAGCGCTGCGTCTCCGCGCGCACGAACGCTGCGAATTCGGCGCGCGGCGTCCCGACCGGCGTCGTCCCCATCTCCAGCAGCTTCGCGCGCATCTCGGGCTGCTGCAGCACGGCGCGCGTTTCGCTCGACAGCCGCTCGAGCACCGCCTCCGGCGTTCCGGCGGGCGCGAAGAGCCCCTGCCACGCGACGATCACCATCGACGCGACCGACTCCGCGAGGGTCGGGATCTCCGGGGCCAGCCGCGAGCGCTCGCGGCTGGTGATCGCGATCGCCTTGAGCTTGCCCGCCTTGACCTGGGCGAGCGCGCTCGGGAGGTTGTCGATGCCGAACTCGATCTGGCCGCCGATGAGGTCGGTGAGCATCGGGAAGCTGCCCTTGTAGGCGACGTGCCGCGCGTCCAGCCCCACCGAGCGGCGCAGCAGCTCGCCGGTCAGGTGGCCGGTGGTGCCGACGCCGGCACTCCCGAAGGTGAACTTGCCCGGAGCGGCGCGGCTCGCCTGCACGAGCTGGTCGAACTGGCCGACCGGCGAGTTCGCCGGCACCACGATCAGCAGCGGCTGCTCCATGAGCTGGGTGATCGGCGCGAAGTCGCGCAGGTTGTCGTACTTGAGGTTGGGGAGCAGCGCCATGTTGGTGGCGTGCGAGCTGACCGTTCCCCAGACCAGCGTGTAGCCGTCCGGCGCCGATCGCGCCACGGCCTCGGAGCCGACCGATCCCCCGGCGCCGGCGCGATTCTCGACGACGATCGGCTGGCCGAGCCGGGCGCCCAGTTCTTTCGCCACCATCCGTGCCGACACGTCGACGCTGCCGCCGGGCGGGAAGGGCACGACGAGCCGCAGCGGCCGGTTCGGGAAGTCCGCCTGGGCGACGGCGACGACGGGTGCGGCGAGGACGCACGCGGCCAACAGAGACGAAAAGCAGCGGCGGAGCATCGGACCCTCCTGCGCCAAGCGCGTGAAATGCGTTATTGCCTCAATACATCGTGCCATTCTTCGCACCAGAATGCCAGATGGCACACTCGCGAGCGGGTCGGGTCGCGGACACGGAAGCCCGGGTGCGGCGGATAACGCCGGGTCCGGCCACTCTTCGCCAGGCGTGTCAGCCACGCAACCAGGTGCTACTATGCAGCACGCCATTGCGAGAATTCCGATGCCGAACCCTGCCCGCCCGCTCCCGCTCAGCGGCGTCGTTGTCGTCGACTTCACTCAGATCTACAACGGCCCGTACGCGACCTTCCTGATGGCGATGGCGGGCGCCACGGTCGTGAAGGTCGAGCCCCCCGAGGGCGAGCACCTGCGCAAGCGCGGCTCCACGGGCGGCGCGGCGCTGCCGTTCGCGATGCTCAACAGCGGCAAGCTCTCGGTCACGGCGAACCTCAAAGACCCGGGCGGGCTGGCGCTGGCGCGCGAGCTCGCGGCGCGCGCGGACGTGCTGGTCGAGAACTTCGCCCCCGGCGTGATGGAGCGGCTCGGCCTGGGCTACGACGCGCTCGACGCGCTCAATCCGGGACTGGTCTACGCCTCCGGCTCCGGCTACGGCAGCGACGGCCCGTATCGCAACTACCCGGCGATGGACCTGACCGTGCAGGCGATCTCCGGCGTGATGAGCACGACCGGCGAGCAGGACGGGCCGCCGACGAAGGCCGGGCCCGCGGTGTGCGACTTCTTCGGCGGCGTGCACCTGTACGGCGCGGTCGTCACCGCGCTGTTCGACCGCGAGCGCAGCGGCCGCGGCCGGCAGGTCGAGGTCTCGATGATGGAGGCGATCTACACGTCGATGACGTCGAACCTGGGGCTGTACTTCGGCTCCGGCGGCACCGGCCCGCAGCGCACCGGCAACCGCCACGGCGGCCTGTCGCTGTGCCCGTACAACGTGTATCCGAGCGCGGACGGCTACATCGCGATCATCTGCAATCACGAGAGCCACTGGGAGGGCCTGCTGCACGCGATGGGGCGAGACGACCTGCGCGCCGACCCCACGCTCGACTCGATGAAGAAGCGCGTCGCGCGCTTCGACGACGTCGACCGGCTGGTGTCGGACTGGACGCGCACGCTGCCGCGCGAGGTGCTGTTCGAGAAGCTGCTCGCGCAGCGCGTGCCGAGCGCGCCGGTGCGAGACCTCGCCGAGGTCGTCGCCGACCCGCACCTGAGGGCGCGCGGCATGCTCCAGGACATCGTGCACCCGGAATTCGGGGCGATCACGGTGCCGCACAGCCCGATGCGCTACGCCGGCTCGCCGCGCGGGGAACTCGAGCCGAGCGCCGCGCTGGGCACGCACAACGAGCGCGTGTGGAGCGGGATGCTCGGGCGCAGCGCGGCGCAGCTGCGCCAGCTTCGCGAGGCCGGGGCGATCTGACGCGCGGACCCGCGCGGGCGTCTCCCCTATAATCGGACGCCTTTTCGCGGCGCGGCCGCTCGAGCTCTTCCCACCCACCGATGGACAACACGACGATCAAGGCGCTGCGGGTGCTGGAAGCGCTGGCGCAGAGCGAGGAGCCGCGCGGCGTCGCCGAGCTCGGCCGCCAGGTCGGTCTGACCAAGAGCAACACGTTCCGCATCCTCGTCACGCTCGCGAGCCAGGGGTACGTGCGCTCGCACCCCGAGACCGGGCGCTACTCGCTGACGCTCAAGGTCTGGGAGCAGGGCGCCAAGGTCATCGAGCGGCACCCGGTGCGCCGCGTCGCGCAGGCGCACCTGAAGGCGCTGTTCGCGCAGTTCAGCGAGACGATCCTGCTGTCGGTGCTCGAGCTGCCCGACGTGCTCTACATCGCGAAGATGGACTCCGACTACCCGGTGCGCGCGTCGGCGCGCGTGGGCGCGCGCGCGCCCGCGTGGCGGATCGCGTCCGGCAAGGCGATGCTCGCGTTCCACCCCGACGAGACGATCGCGCAGGTGATCGAGGCCGCGCAGCTCGTGCCCGAGCAGGTCGAGGCGCTGCGCGCGGACTTCGCCGAGATCCGCGAGCGCGGCTGGGCGAAGTCGCTGAGCGGCTCGCGCCCGGGCGTCAACAGCGTCGCCGCGCCGGTCTGGACGTCGGAGTCGGTGCCGAGCGCGGCGGTGTCGGTGTCGGGGCCCGCGGAGCGCTTCTCGGCCGAGCGGATGGGTGCCCTGGGCAGCGCCGTGATGAACACCGCGACGCGGATCTCCGAGAGCCTGGGCGTGTCGTCGCCCGCGTTCCGCAGCTGAGCGTCGGCATTCGCCTTCGCGCCCCGCGCTGCGCGTCTCGCGCGCGCGGGCCGGGCGTAACGAGCGGCGTGTCGCGGTTCGCGAACCTCGGGCCGCGCGCCGATCAGCCCTGGCCGGCGCCGCCCGCGTCGGCGCCCGCGAGCTCCAGCGCCACCGCGTACCCGAACGCCATCGCCGGCGCGAGCATCGCACCGGCCCCGGGGTACGCGCCACCGCCCACCGACGCCGCGTCGTTGCCGACCGCGTACAGGCCGGGCACCGGGCCGGCGCCGTCGGCGCGCAGCACGCGCGCGCGCGCGTCGGTGCGCAGGCCGGCGAAGGTGCCGAGATCCCCGGGGATCAGCCGCACCGCGTAGAACGGGCCCGGTCCGAGCGGGCGCACGCAGGGATTGGGCCGCTGCAGCGGGTCGCCGACCAGCCGGTTGTACGGCAGCGACCCCTTGCCGAATTCCGGGTCCTCGCCGCGCGCGGCGTGCTCGTTGAACTGCGCGACGGTGCGCTCGAGCGTCGAGGCGTCCACGCCGATCTCGCGCGCGAGCGCGCCGAGCGTGTCGCCGCGCTTCAGGTAGCCGGAGCGCAGGAAGGGCCCGATCGGCAGCGGCGCGGGGCGCACGGCCCCCATGCCGAACCGGCGCAGCGCGGCGTGATCGGCGAGCAGCCACGCGAAGACCTCGCCGCCGCTCGCGCAGTGCGCGAGCATGCCGAGCACGAAGCGGTGGTACGAGTCGCTCTCGTTGACGAAGCGCCGGCCCGCGGGCGACACCGCGATCACGCCGGCCTTGCCGCGGTCGATCAGGTGGAAGTAGGTGCCGGTCGAGCCGTCGGCGCGCTGGAACACCGACACCGGCGCCCACGCCGCCGGGCTGCTGACGTCGTCGTTCATCGCGGCGCCCGCGGCGCGCGCCATGCGGATGCCCTCGCCGGCGTTGCCCGCGGGCACCAGCGACGCGTGCGCACCGCCCGCGCGAACGTGCGCGAACAGCGACGACGTCAGCGCGCGGTCGTGCGAGAAGCCGCCGGTGGCGAGCACCACGCCGCGGCGCGCGAGCACGCGCACGTTCGTGCCGCCGTGCCGCACCCGCGCGCCCGCCACCCGCCCTTCGTCGACGATCAGCTCGAGCGCCGGCGAATCGCGCCAGATCTCGACGCCGCGCTCGTGCGCCGAACGCAGCAGCCGCCCCGCCAGCGCGTTGCCGCTGACCAGCCGCGTGCTGCGCCCGTAGCGGACCACGTCGTGCAGCTGGGCGAGCAGCCGGCGCGCGACGAACAGCGCCGACGTCAGCGACTTCGTCACGTTGAGGAAGTGCTGCAGCTCGGGGCCGGTGTTCAGCGCGATGCCGAGGAAAGTGGCCTCGCGCATCGGCACTTCCAGCGCGCCGAGCGCGGCGCCGAGCTCGCGGCCGTCGTACGGCTCGGTGTACATCGAGCGGCCCTGGCCGAGCGCGCCCGGCTCGCGGCCCTCGTAGTCGGGGTAGCCGGCGCCGAGCACGAAGCGCACCTGCGTGTTGCGCTCCATGAACTCGAGCATGCGCGGCGCGTGCTCGATGAACGCGTCCGCGCGCGCGGCGTCGTAGTGCGGCCCCGCGAGCGCGCGCAGGTAGGCGCGCGCCCGGTCGGCGTCGTCGTCGAGGCCGGCCCGGCGCGCGAGGTGATTGCACGGCACCCACAGCCAGCCGCCGGAGCGCGCGGTCGAGCCGCCGATCCTGGGCTCCTTCTCGACCGCGAGCACCTTCAGTCCGTGCACCGCGGCGGTGATCGCGGCCGTGAGCGCGCCGGCCCCCGAGCCGACGACCAGCACGTCGACCTCGACCGGCGCGCCGTCGCCCGCCGGCGCCGTGCTCGCGGGCGCCGCCACGATCAGCCGAACAGCTGGCGCATCGACTTCATCGCGCGCTCCGCGACCGCGTCGACCGGCAGCGTCTGGTAGTACGAATTGAACACCTCGACCGCGATCACGTCGTCGTAGCCGGTCTTGGCGATCTGCTCGACGAACGCCGGCACCGGCGTCGCGCCCTCTCCGGGGAACAGCCGGAACGAGCGGCTGATCTCGAGGAAGTCGAGGTTGCTCTTCGCGTTGTCGGCGACCTCGACGAGGAAGATCTTCTCGCGGTCGATCTTCGCGATCGGCTCCACCGGGAGGTTCAGCGCGAAGATGTGGAAGCAGTCGAGCACGAGGCCGATGCAGGGGTGGTCGACCTGCTGGACGATCTTCCACGCCTGGCGGTAGTCGCGGATCCAGCGCCCCCAGCAGATCGGCTCCCACGCCACGCGCACGCCGTAGGGCTGCGCGAGGCTGCCCAGCAGCCGGAGGTCCTCGACGATGCGCGCGGTGTCGCCGGTGGACTGCGGCGAGATGTTCGAGCACAGCACCACCGTCTTGCACCCGATCAGGTTCATCTGGTCGAACATCTGCGTCGCGATGCGCTTCTTGCGCTCGCGCAGCGCGTCGGGCATGCCCTCGAAGTTGCGCAGGCACTGGTAGCACGCGACCTTCAGGTCGTGCTGCGCGAGCAGGTCGATCGCGATGTCCGGGCCTTCGTTGTGCTCGTAGTAGTCGCGCGGCCACATCTCGGTCTGGCCGAAGCCGGCGCGCGCCGTCGCGGCGAGCTTGTCCGGCAGGCGGCCGCCGAACGACACCGTCGTGCACGCCAGTCGATTGCGCTCCATCGTGAGTCTCCGGTCAGGGGAGCAGCCGCAGCGACCGATAGGCGCCGAGGATCTCCAGGAACATCTTCGGGGTGTCGACGGTCTCGGAGAAGCCGTCGCGGCGCGCCTTCGCCATCGACGCCGTCTGGTCCCACGCGCCGTCGAACATCACGTCGGCGAACGCCCAGTCGGCGATCTCGCCCATGCGCGTGCGCTCCAGGCCGTGGCGCTCGACGACGCGCTGCCAGACCGGCTCCTGGCCGGCCATCGTCTCGCGCAGCCGCACGGTCTTCACGGTGCCGGGCGCCATGCCGAAGTGCGCGGCGAGCATCGGCCAGACGTCGCGCCAGCGGAAGGTGTCGCCGTTCACGACGTTGTACGCCTGGTCGGCGCAGCGCGGGTCGGTCGCGGCCCACAGCATCGCGCGCGCGAGCAGGCGCACGTCGGTGATGTTCATGCGCGCGTCGAAGCTGCCCTGCGGGCCGGGGAAGTCGAGCGGCCGGCCGCTCTCCTTCAGGATCGCCGCGTAGGTGCCCAGCGTCGACAGCGGATTGCTCGGGCTGCCGACGGTGACCCCGCACACGAAGTGCGGCCGCAGCGTCGACCAGGTCCAGGCGGCGCCGGGCGCGCGCCGGCGCGTGATCGCGTCGAGCTGCTCGTAGTAGAAGTTCGGCCCCGGCAGCCGGGGGTCCGACTCCTCCGCGGGCTGCTTGTACGGGCCCAGGTTGCTGCCGTACCACTTCATGCCGTGCATGATCTGCACGTGCTCCAGGCCGCGCGCCACCGGCAGCAGCGCGTCGAGCAGGTTCTCGACGATTTCGCGGTTCGGGTCGAGGCGGATGTCGTAGTTCTGGCCCACGGCGCGCGCGCAGAAGAACACGTGCGTGGTGTCGGCGAGCGACGCGGCGGCGCGCTCGCACTGTGCGCGATCGAGCAGGTCCACCGCGAGGTGCTCGACGCCGGCCAGCGGCGGCGGCGCGCGGCGCGACAGCGCGGTGATGCGCCCGCCGCCGACCTGCGCGAGGTGGCGCATGAAATTGCCGCCGACCAGCCCCGAGGCGCCGACGACGAGTGCGTGCCGGGCGCTCATTCTCGGGGCTCCGCGCGGCCGGGCGCCCGCTCGTCCGGCGCGGCGTTCACGATCGTTCTCAAAGCGACCCCTCGATGACGAACTTCGTCGTCGTGTACGCGCGCACGCCCTCGGTGCCGCCCTCGCGGCCGTAGCCGCTGTCCTTGTTGCCGCCGAACGGCGTCTCCGGGTTCGAGCCGGAGAAGCTGTTGATGCCGACGACGCCGCAGTCGAGCCCCGCGGCCACGCGGCGCGCGGTGTGGATCGAGCGCGTGAACGCGTAAGCGGCCAGCCCGTAGGGCAGCGCGTTGGCGCGCGCGAGCACCGCGTCGACGTCGTCGAAGGGCACGACGAGCGCGAGCGGGCCGAACGGCTCCTCGTTCATCGCCCGCGCCTGCGGCGGGACGTCGGCGAGCACCGTCGGCGCGAAGTAGCTGCCGGGGCGGTCGAGGCGCGCGCCGCCGGCGAGCACGCGCGCGCCCTGCGCGCGGGCGTCGTCGACCAGCGACGCGATCGCCGCAGCCCGGCGCTCGCTGGCGACCGGCCCCATCTGCGTGCCGGCGTCGGTGGCCGGGCCGACCGCGAGGCGCGCGGCGGCCTGCGCGAAGCGCTCGACGAAGCGCTCGTACACCGACGCCTCGACGAAGAATCGCGTCGGCGACGTGCACACCTGCCCGGCATTGCGGAACTTGGTCGCGACCGCGGCGGGGATCATCCGATCGAGGTCGGCGTCGGCGAAGACCAGCACCGGCGAGTGCCCGCCGAGCTCCATCAGGCTGGGCTTCATGTGGCGCGCGGCGAGCGTCGCGAGCTCCTTGCCGACCGGCACCGAGCCGGTGAAGCTGATCTTGCGCACCACGGGCGACGCGATCAGCGCGCTCGAGATCTCGCGCGGGTCGCCGAGGAGCACGCCGAGCACGCCCGCCGGGAGCCCGGCGTCGACGAAGCAGCGCGCCATCGCGGTCGCGGTGCACGGCGTGAGCTCGGACGGCTTGAGGATGCAGCAGCAGCCCGCGGCCAGCGCGCTGCCGACCTTGCGCGCCGGCGCCACCGCCGGGAAGTTCCACGGCGTGAGCGCGGCGGCCACGCCGATCGGCTCCTGGAACGTGAGGTAGCGGGCGTCGGCCGGCGACGGGATCGTGAGCCCGTACTGGCGCCGCCCCTCCTCGGCCGCCCACTCGATCAGCTCGGCGGCGCGCAGCAGCTCCGCGCGCGACTCCGCGAGCGGCTTGCCCTGCTCGAGCGACATCGTCACCGCGATCGGCTCGGCGCGCTCGCGCATCAGCCGCGTGGCCCGCACCAGCAGTGCGGCGCGCTCGGCGGGCGGCGTGCGCCTCCAGCCCGGCGTCGCGCGCTGCGCGGCGTCGAGCGCGGCGTCGATCTGCGCCGCGCCCGCCGACGGCATCCGCGCGAGCACGGCCCCGCTCGAGGGGTCGATCACGTCCATCGGCGCCCCGGCCCCTTCCTCGAGCCAGGCGCCGTCGATCAGCATCCGCGGCGGTTCGCAGGTGGCACTCATCGCGCCCGCCCCTCAACCCGGCACGAACGGATCGGGATCGTAGTTCGGCGAGGAACCGAGCTTGGGCGGGAAGTCGAGCACCCCGGCGGTCTTGCGGCCGACCTCGGACTGCACGCGGACGTCGATCACGGTCGGGCGGCCGCTCTCGAACGCCGCGCGCACCCGGCCGGCGAGGTCGGCGGGCCGCGTGACGAGCGCGCCGTCGGCGCCCATCGCGCGCGCCATCGCGGCGAAGTCGGCGGACTGGATCTCGCCGGTCTTCACGTTGCGGAAGCGGGTCGCGGCGTCGCGCCCGTAGAAGCCGCGCTGCAGGTCGCGGATCGACACGTAGCCGCCGTTGTTCCACACGACCCACACCACCGGCAGGTCGTATTCGACCGCGGTCGCGACCGCGTTCGCGTGCATCATGAAGCCGCCGTCGCCGACCACCGCGACCACCGGGCGATCGCGTGCCGCGAGCTTGGCGCCGACCGCGCCGCACACGCCGAAGCCCATCGACGCGAAGCCGCCCGACTGCAGCAGCATGCTTCCCGGGCGGACCTTCCACTGCTGGACCATCCAGGTGTGGTTCATCCCGATGTCGGCGCACACGATCGCGTTCGCGGGCGTGGCGCGCGCCACGTCGGCGACGACGCGGTCCGGGTGGATCGGTTCCTGGTCGGAGTCCTTCTGCTCGGCGACCGCGGCCTCCCAGCCGGTCTTCCAGCGCTCGATCGCCGCGTGCCACTCGGCGCGACGCTCGCGCGCGGCGGCCAGCCGATCCTTGCGCGCGGCGAGCGCGGCGATCAGCTGGTCGATCACGGTGTCGACCGAGCCGACGATGCCGACCTCGGGCGGATAGTTGCGGCCGATCGCGGACGCGTCCAGGTCGACGTGGATCAGCTTCGTCGGCGGGATCGAGTGCGTGGCGCCTTCGCGCCAGCTGCTCGCGCTGCGATCGCCGAAGCGCGAGCCGAGCGCGAGCAGGACGTCGCAGCCGCGCGATGCGCGGTTGGCCGGGTAGACGCCGTCTCGGCCGATCGGGCCGAGCGCGAGCACGTGCATCTCGTCGACCGCGCCCTTGCCCTGCGGGGTGCTCGCGACCGGCATCCCGGTGAGCTCGACCAGGCGCAGCAGCCGGTCCTGGGCACCGGCGAGCAGGCATCCGTTGCCGGCGAGGATCAGCGGCCGGCGCGCCTCGAGGAGCAGGTCCGCGGCGCGCTCGATCGCGCGCGGGTCGCCGCCGGCACCGTAGTAGACGTTGCGCCGCCAGCCCTCGGGGAACGACGGCTGCGCCGACGTGGTCTCGTTGAACACGTTCAGCGGCACGTCGAGGTGGACCGGGCCGGTGCGCCCCGCGAACATGTGCGACCACGCGTGCCGCATCATGTCGGGCAGCATGTCCGGCCGCGTCGCCTGGAAGCTGCGTTTCACGTACGGCCGCATCGCGGTGACGAAGTCGGCCTGGTGGTGCTGGCCGAGCTCCTGGAACGGGCCGCGGTTGTACTGCTGGGTCGGGATGTTGCCGGTGATCGCGAACACGGCGGACGAATCGCTGAACGCGCTCGCGATCGCGACCTGGATGCTGACCGAGCCGGGGCCGACCGACGTGAACGTGGCCAGCGGCTGGCCCGAGACCCGGAAGTACGCGTCGGCCATGAAGCCGGCGGTCTGCTCGTGGTGGACCGACACCATGCCGAGCCGGTCCTGGCGGTCGATGGCCGCGTCCATCAGGCCGACGTCGCCGTGGCCGCACACGCCGATCAGGTGCGGGACCCCCTGCTCGACCAGGTGGTCGACGATGATCGCCGCGCCGCTGCGCTCTTCCATGAATTCCTCCGACGTGCTGCCGTAAAACAGCGTGCTATTATTTGAATCATCATGCCGACCGGTGGTTGCGTTGTCAATCGCGACCCCCGGCCCGCGAAACCCGAGGCACGCGCGATGGAAATCCTCCCGGACGGGCTCGACGAGGCCCAGGCGTACAAGCTGATGACCGGCGTCGTCGTGCCCCGCCCGATCGCGTGGGTGACGACGATGAACGAGGACGGCAGCGTCAATCTCGCGCCGTTCAGCGCGTTCACGTTCGTGTCGACCGAGCCGCCGATGGTCGGGTTCAACTGCGGGCTGCGGCTCGGCCAGCGCAAGGACACCGCGCGCAACATCCACCGCACCGGCCAGTTCGTCGTCAACATCGGCGACGACTCGATGATCGACGCAATCCACGAGAGCTCGAGCGAGCTGCCGCCGAACGTGAGCGAGACCGCCCGGCTCGGGCTCGCGACGCGCGCGTGCACGCGCATCCCGACGCACCGGCTCGAAATCGCGCCGATCAGCATGGAGTGCACGCTCGAGCGCGTGCTCCAGTTCGGGATCTCAGGCGCGGAATTCTTCGTCGGCACGGTCGTGAACTTCCACGTCCGCGACGACCTCTACGTCGACGGCAAGGTCGACACGGAGGCGCTGCGCCCGGCGGCGCGCGTGGGCGGGCCGAACTACGCGCGGCTGCGCGAGTTCGTCAGGATGAAGCCGATCCCGCTGTCGCCGCGGCACGCGCCGAAGCGCTGAGGCCGGGGCCCGCCCGGCGCGCGCCTACTTCGGCCGGTACTCGATCTGCGACATGTCCAGCGGCGGCAGGCCGCTCAGGTCGACGTTGTTGCGCTGGAGGACGCGGCGCGCGATCTTCCAGATCTCGCCGCCGGTGCACATGCCGCAGTACTGGGAGATGTGCAGCATGAGCTCGCGCATCTGCACCAGCGGCACCTTCGTGCGCAGCAGCGCGTTCTCGAAGTGGTGCTCGAACTCGCCCCAGTGCCCCATGCCGGCGAGCATCGCCATGTTGACCAGGCTCAGCGTCTGCTGCGGGATGGTCCCGCGCGACCAGGTCGCCGCCCAGTTGGTGTTCGTCGCGAACACCTGCCAGTAGCGGTCCCACTCGCTCATGTTCTTCATGTTCAGGTCGAACCACTCGTCGCCGGCGATCGCGCGCCGCGTCTCCAGGCCGACCGGGTTGAACTGGTGCATCTTGGGGTCGAACTTCTCGCTCATGCTGTCTCCGTGATGAGGCCTACTTGCCGCGCGCGTTCGAGGCCTCGATCACGCGCGCCCACTTCTGGATCTCCGACCGGATGAAGCCCGCGAACTCGTCCGGCGAGGTGGCCATCGGCTCGATGCCGATCGCCAGGATGCGCTCGCGCACGGCCGGCGTCTTCATCGTGTCGGCGATCGCGGCGTGCAGCCGGGCGATGACCGGCTCCGGCGTGCCGGCGGGCGCGAGCACGCCGAACCAGCCGCCGGTTTCGTAGCCCGGCACGCCCGATTCCGAGATGGTCGGCAGCTCCGGCGCGGTCTGCGTGCGCCGCGGGTTGCCGACCGCGAGCAGCTTCACCCGGCCGGCCTTCGCGTGGCCCGCGACCGAGGGCAGGTCGACGAAGCCGAGCTGCACCTGTCCGCCGAGGATGTCGGTCATCGCCGGGGCGGCGCCCTTGTAGGGCACGTGCAGCAGGTTCGTGCCTGCCATCATGTTCAGCAGCTCGCCCGACAGGTGCATCGTCGTGCCGGTGCCGGCCGACGCGAACGACAGCGTGCCGGGGCGGGTCTTCTCCAGGGCGACCAGCTCCGCGACCGTGTTCGCGTTCACCGACGGGTGCGCGACCAGCACGATCGGGAGGTCGGCGATCAGGGAGATCGGCTTGAAGTCCCGGACCGGGTCGTAGGGCAGCGAGTTCATCAGCGTCACGTTGACCACCAGCGGGCCGGGGGACGCCAGGGCGAGCGTGTAGCCGTCGGGCCTGGACTTCGCGACCGCGTCGAGCCCGATGTTGCCGCCGGCGCCGGGGCGGTTTTCCACGATCACCTGCTGGCCGAGCCGGCGCGCGAGCTCCGGGGCGAGCAGGCGCGCCAGCGAATCGGAGCTGCCGCCGGGGGCGAACGGGGAGATCAGCCGGATCGGCGCGGTCGGCCAGCCGGGGGCCGGCTGGGCGGACGCGGGCCCGGGCGCCGCGCCGAGCGCCAGCGCCGACGCTGCGGCGAGCAAGAGATGACGGCGAACCGATGATTGCCCCATGGCCGACCCGCTCCTTACTACGACGTCATGAGATTTGGCACACTGTGTCTGGAAGATAACTAGGTGCCACCGTCGTGTCAATCGAACGGCCTCTCGGCAAGCTCTGGGACAATCCTGGCTTTCGGCCCCGGCCCGCAGCCGCACGGTTGGCGGCCCGGCTCCCTCCCCTCAGCGTCATTGAAAGGAAGCACGCGACCATGACCCCAACGGCGACGCCGACCGCGAAGCGAGCCCTCGAATCCATCCGCGTCCTCGACCTCTCCCGCGTGCTCGCCGGGCCGTGGGCGATGCAGATCCTGGGCGACCTCGGCGCCGACGTGATCAAGGTCGAGCGCCCGGGCGAAGGCGACGAGTCGCGCCACTGGGGGCCGCCGTGGATCCCGCTCGCGGACGGCCGCCCGAGCGGGGAGTCGGCGTACTTCATGACGTCGAACCGCAACAAGCGCAGCGTCGCGATCGACATCGCCCGGCCGGAGGGCCGCGAGCTGGTGCGCGAGCTCGCGCGCTCGAGCGACGTCTTCATCGAGAACTTCAAGGTCGGGACGATGAAGCGCTACGGGCTCGACTACGAATCGCTGCGCGCGATCCGGCCCGACATCGTTTACCTGTCGCTGACCGGCTTCGGGCAGGAGGGGCCGTTCGCCGACCGCCCCGGCTACGACTACCTGTTCCAGGGCCTGGGCGGGCTGATGAGCATCACCGGCGAGCCGGACGGCGTGCCCGGCGGCGGCCCGCAGCGCATCGGCGTGCCCGTGGTCGACCTGTTCACCGGCATGTACGCGGCGGTCGCGATCCTCGCCGCGCTCCACCACCGCCAGGCCACCGGCGAAGGCCAGTCCCTGGACATCTCGCTGTTCGATGCCGTGCTCGCGCTGGGCTCGAATCCGCTGGTGTACTCGCTGGTCGGCGGCAAGCCGCAGCAGCGCACCGGGAAGTCCTCGCCCAGCATCGCGCCGTACGGCGTGTTCCCCGCGCGCGACGGCCTGTTCATCGTCGCGAGCGCGAACCAGTCGCAGTGGGTGGCGCTGTGCAAGGCGATCGGCCACCCCGAGCTCGCGACCGACCCGCGCTTCGCGAAGAACGGCGACCGCATCGCGAACCGCGCGGCGATGGACGAGGCGCTGTCGCGCGTGTTCAGCACGCAGGACCGCGCGCACTGGGAGTCGGTGCTGGCGCAGGCCGGCGTGCCCGCCGGCCCGATCAACGACTACCTGCAGGCGATCGAGCACCCTCAGGCGAAGTTCCGGCAGTCGCTGCTGTCGCTGAAGCACTCGCTCGGCGTCGACGTCGCCTCGGTCGCGAGCCCGCTGCGGATGTCCGCGACGCCGGTCGACTACCGCCGCGGGCCGCCGCTGCTCGGCGAGCACACGATCGAGGTGCTGCGCGAGCGGCTCGCGCTCGACGACGCGGCGCTGGCGAAGCTCGCCGGCGCGGGGCTGATCCAGGACGGGCGGCGAGCGGGCGCGACGGGCTGACGGCGCGCACGAAGGAAGGCAAACGCCCTGCCCCGATGCGCCGCGAGTGTGCCGGCAGCAGCGCGAGTGCGGCACGAGCGTCGCCGTCGGCCAACCGACGCCTGCTCGTAATTGCTGGACAATCCCGCCCGCGCGTATGAAGATTTGAACGAATCTCTTACGCCGCCCGAATGCACACCCTCCCCTCCGATTGGACGTCCCTGTGCGCCGTCGTGTTCCTGCTCGGGATGCGGCACGGCCTCGACGCCGATCACCTCGCCGCGATCGACGGGCTGACGCGGCTGAACCAGCGCGGCCGGGGCGCGTTCACGCGCTGGTGCGGCGGCCTGTTCTCGCTGGGGCACGGCGTGGTGGTCGCCGCGGTCGCGGTCGCGGTCGGCCTGCTGAGCCGCGAGTGGGTGCCGCCGGCCTGGCTCGAGGCGTTCGGCAGCGCCACCTCGATCGCGTTCCTGCTGCTGCTGGGCGTCGTGAACCTGCGCGCGGTGCTGGTCGCGCCCGCCGGCGAGGTGCTCGCGCCCGTCGGCCTGCGCGGCCGCTGGCTCGGCCGGCTCCTGCAGGCGCGCAGCCCCGCGGGCGTTGCGGGCGTGGGCGCGCTGTTCGCGCTGTCGTTCGACACGGTCAGCCAGTCGGCGCTGTTCGCGGCCGCCGCGACGCAGTTCGGCGGCGTCGAGCGCTCGCTGACGCTCGCCGCCGCGTTCGTCGCCGGCATGCTCGCACTCGACGGGCTGAACGGCTGGTGGATCGCCCGCCTGATCGCGCGCGCAGATCGCCGGGCGGTGCGGGCTTCGCGCGTGATGGGAGCGGTGGTCGGCGGGGTCAGCCTGCTGGTCGCGGGCATGGCGATCGCACGCTGGAACTCGCCCGCGTTCGAGGCGTGGTCCGACGGGCGCGAGCTCGCGTTCGGGCTGACGGTCGTGGCCGTCGTCGGCGGCGGGTACCTGCTGGCACTGGCGAGCGCACGGGGCCTGCGTCGTCCGCGCGTCCTGGCGGACGACGAGGTGGGCGTCCCGCTGTCGTCGCCGCGCTGAGGCCGCGCGCGCTCCGGTTCAGTCCCGCTTCGACGCGTCCGTCGTCAGTACCGCGGCTGCGTGCTCGGGAAGTCCGGCTGCCACTTCCGCATGTAGGCCCCCTGCGCCGCCGTCGACGTCAGCCCGCAGTCCAGGTACTGGCGGTGCAGCCGCGCCAGCGCGGCCGGGTCGATCTCGACGCCCAGGCCCGGCGCGTCGGTCACCGCGACGCCGCCGTCCCGGATCTCGACGCGCTTCGTCAGCACCTCCTCGTCGTTCCACGGGTAGTGGGTGTCGCAGGCGTAGGTCAGGTTCGGAAGGCTGGCGGCCACGTGCGTCATCGCCATCAGGCTGATGCCGAGGTGGCTGTTCGAGTGCATCGACACGCCCAGGCCGAAGGTGTCGCACATCGCGGCGAGCTGGCGGGTGGCGAGCAGGCCGCCCCAGAAGTGGTGGTCCGACAGCACGACCTGCACGCCGCCGATGCCGACGTTCTCGCGGAACTCCGCCATGCTGGTCACGACCATGTTCGTGGCCATCGGCAGCCCGGTGGACCGGTGCAGGCGCGCCATCGCCGGGAGGCCCGGCACCGGGTCCTCGTAGTACTCGAGCACGCCGTTCAGCCGCTCGGCGATCTTCAGCGCGGTGGGCTCGGACCAGTTCGCGTTCGGATCGATGCGCAACGGGAAGTCCGGGAACGCCTTCGACAAGGCCAGGATGCAGTCCGCCTCGAGCATGGGTTCCAGGGCGCCCGCCTTGAGCTTCAGGCTGCGGAAGCCGTAGAGATCCACCATGCGCCGCGCCGACGCCACCAGCGTGTCGACGGTGAGGATCTCGCCCCAGGGGTCGGCCGCGTAGGGATGGCCGTGGTGCTCGCCGAACTTGAAGAACAGGTACGCGCTGTAGGGCACGTGGCGGCGAACCACGCCGCCCAGCAGTTGCGCCAGCGGGATGCCGATCGAGCGCGCCTGCAGGTCGAGGAACGCGGTCTCGAACGCGCCGAACGTGTTGGTGCCCGCCTTGGCCGCGTGCGTGCCGGGGTTGAGGTTCTCGAAGCCGGGCGCGAGGTCGGTGCGGATCTCCTCGTCGACGACCCTTCGCAGCCCGTTGACGTCGAACGGGCTCATGCCCGCGAGCCGGCCTCCGACCTTGCGCAGGTTGTTCAGGATCGGCAGGTCTCCATAGGTCTCGCCGAGGCCGACCAGGCCGTCGTCGCCCTCCACCTCGACGATCGAGCGCAGCGCGTAGGGCAGGTGCACGCCGGTGGCGTTGAGCAGCGGCGGGTCCTTGAACGCGATGGGGGTGACGCGGACTTCCCGGATCTTCATTGGAGGCTCCCGATTCGTATACGTTGTGGCGGGCCGGCCGCGACGCCAGTGCCCTGTTCCGCCGGAACGCAACCGGACACTAGCTCCCGTCGCGGATCACTCGGCAGGTCTCGATGTCGAAGCTCACCGCGCCGATCGCGAGCGCGCTCTGGTCGCGCAGGCCGGCCGCGAAGCGCAGGAACGCGTCGACGTCGGCGAAGTTGCTCGCCAGGCCGAGCGAGACGCGGATCGCGCCGGCGCTCTTGCCCGCGCGCCGCTGCATCACCTGCTGGAAGCGCGGCAGCGAGATCTCCGCGCCCTCGGCGATGCCGGCGCGCATGTCGTCCTCGGTGAGCCCCTCGGCGCTCTCGCCCGCGCCGGGGTTGCAGAAGCAGCCGGTGCGCAGCGAGATGCGCTGCTGCCCCGCGAGCTCCTCGATGCGGCGGTAGTCCAGCAGGTGCCCGTCGGCGTCGTAGAAGTTCATCGTCACGGTGCCGCCGCGCTCGTGCACGGACGCCGGCCCGTAGACGCGCACCATCGGGCGCCCGTTGGCGTGCGCGAGCGCGAGCAGCTCGGTGATCAGCCAGTCCGTCAGGCAGCGCACGCGCGCCTGGATCGTGTCGATGCCGGTGCGCTCCAGGTGGCGCAGGCCGATCTCCACCGCCGGGATGCCGAGGAAGTCGAGCGTGCCGTCCTCGAACCCGGCCTCGCGCGCGGCGAGCACGTGGTGGCGGCCCTGCACGGTCGCGAACTGCACGGTGCCGCCGGCGAACCACGGGCGGCGCAGCTTCGGCAGCGCGGCGTCGCGAACCAGCAGGCAGCCGACGCCGGTGGGGTAGCCGAACATCTTGTAGAACGACAGCGCGACGAAGTCCGGCGACACGCGCGCGAGGTCCAGCCGGTTCGTGGGCACGAAGGCCGCGGCGTCGAGCAGCACGTCCCAGCCGCGCTCGCGCGCGGCGTCGACGAGCTCGAGCGGGTGCTTCACGCCCGAGAAGTTCGACTGCGCGGGGAATGCGAAGAGGTTCGGCCGGCGCGGGTCGGCGGCGTCCAGGCGCGCGGCGAGCGGCGCCACGTCGATGCGCAGCTCGGGCGCGGCGAGCGGCGCGTAGTCGACGTCGGCGCCCTTCGCGCGCGCGAACTCGCGCAGGCCGTTGACCGAGTTGTGGTTGTCCGCCGTCATCAGCAGCCGTCCGCCGGGCTCGAAAGGGTACGACTCGCCCACGAGCTTGAGCGCGCCCGACGCGTTCGGCGTGAAGATCGCCGTGTAGCGG
>JAXMEE010000014.1:0-186880 GCA_046348465.1 Burkholderiaceae bacterium | reverse complement strand
CGAACCGACATCCAGGCACTTCGCGGTCTCGCGGTGCTGCTGGTCCTCTTCGATCACGCGAAGATCGGGCCGTTCGAGGCAGGCTACCTCGGCGTCGACGTCTTCTTCGTGATCTCGGGCTACCTGATCACCGGCATGGTGAGGGACGGGCTCGCCGACGGAACGTTCGGCTTCGCGAGCTTCTACTTCCGGAGGGCCAAGCGACTCCTTCCGGCGGCGTACGTGACCTTCGCCGTGACGGCCGCGATCGCTCCCTTCGTGCTGACGGTCACCGAGAACTGGGAATTCCGCCGCCAGCTCGCCGGTGCGGTCACGTTCACGGGCAACGTCGTCCTCTGGATGCAGACCGGGTACTTCGAGGGCGCCGCCGAGCTCAAGCCGCTCCTGCACGTCTGGTCGCTCTCGATCGAGGAGCAGTACTACCTGCTGCTGCCGGCGTCGATGGCGCTGGTTCCACGGCGCTTCTGGCGCGCCGGGGCCGCCGCGATCCTGGCGGGCAGCCTGGCGCTGTGCCTGGCGGTGCTGCCGTTCGAGCCGAGCGCCGCCTTCTACCTGCTTCCCACGCGGACCTGGGAACTCGCCGTCGGCTCGGTGGCCGCGCTGGGCATGTTCGAGGGGACGAAGGCCCGGGCGGTCGTCGAACGGCTCTTCGTGCCGGGCCTGATCGCGCTGGCCCTGTTGCCGTGCGTTCCGCTCGGATTGCCGCATCCCGGCGCGGCGGCGATGATCGTGTGTGCCGCGACGCTCGTCGTCGTTCTTCGCAAGCACCCCGCGTGCGAAGCCAGCCTCGCGTGCCGCGGGCTCGCGTTCTTCGGCGACTTCTCGTACTCGCTCTACCTGGTTCACTGGCCGATCTTCGCGTTCCTGAACTGTGCCTACGTGGGGGAGCCGGCCAGGCTTCCCCGCGTGGTCGCGATGGTCCTGGCGATCCTTGTCGCGCTGGTTCTGTATCGCACCGTCGAACTGCCCGTCCGGCGTTCCTCGGTGCGGATCTCGTGGCGAAGCGTCGCGGCGATCGTCTCCGGGTCCTGCGCACTGATTGCCGTTCCTGTGCTGGCCGCGAAGGGGCGGGCGCCCGACACGAGCTACGAGGCGGTGCGAAGGATCAACTACGGATTCGACGAGGCGTGTGAGTTCACCTCTGACGAGTTCGTTCCTTCCTTGAAGTGCGCGAACTCGACTCGCCCCGAAGTCCTCGTCTGGGGAGACTCGTATGCGATGCACCTGGTGCCCGGCATCGTCTCCGTCACGGGAACCGGAATCGTGCAGGCGACGCGATCGTATTGCGGGCCGTTAGCCCGGATATTTCACCGGCCCGCGTAGAAATGGGTCGGCGCATTCATGGATTCATCCGTTGAAACAGGTGCTTAGGCCGTTTCGACCAACGAATTCAGAGGAGATGCGCCGATGCCAGATTGTACCGAGACGAAGGTGGAGTTTGGGCGGATCGGCCGGCGAGTGATCGAGGCCGACTTCGACGGCGGTCGGTTGGGCAGCGACGGCGGGGTGATGCTGCTGCGTCAACTCGACGAGCGGCTGGGCCTGACGCGGGCGGCGGCGGCTGCGATCGGTGATGCACGCAATCCGATGCTGATCGCGCACGATTTGCGCGACCTGCTCGCGCAGCGCATCTACGCGATGTGCTGCGGCTACGAGGACCTGAACGATCACGCGGTACTGCGCGAGGACGTCTTGATGCAGACGGCCGTGGGCGTGAAGGACACGATGGCGTCCTCGCCCACGCTGTGCCGGTTGGAGAATCGCACGTCGCGCGCTCAGTCGGTGGCGCTGCACGGGGTGCTGGTCGATCAGTTCATCGCCTCGCACGAGTCGGCACCCGAGCGCATCGTGCTCGACATCGACGCCTCGGACGTGCCACTGCATGGCGAGCAGCAGCGCCGCGAGTTCCACGCGTACTACGATCACCACTGTTACCTGCCGCTGTACGTGTTCTGCGGCCAGGCGATGCTGGTGTGCTACCTGCGCAATAGCAAGATCGACGGGGCCAAGCACGCGGGCGCGGTGATCCGGTTGCTGGTCAATCGCATCCGGCGCAGCTGGCCCGAAGTACAGATCGTGGTGCGGGGTGACTCAGGGTTCTGTCGTCAGGGACTGATTCGCTGGTGCGAGCGTGCGGGCGTGAGCTACGTGATCGGGCTGGCGCGCAACAACCGGCTCGAGGATCGCGTCGCGCTGGTACAGATGGCGATGCGCGAGGCCTACGAGCGCAGCGGTGTGAAGCAGCGCGAGATCGGCGAGTTCACCTACGCGGCCGACACCTGGGATCGCGAGCGGCGCGTGGTCACGCGCCTGGAGTATGGCGAGCAAGGCGTCAACCCGCGCTTCGTGGTGACCAACCTCGATGAGCCCGCCGAAGAACTCTACGACGAGATCTACTGCGCGCGCGGCGAGGCCGAGAACCGGATCAAGGAGGCGCAGCTCGACCTGTTCGGCACGCGCGCCAGCTGCCACCGCTTCAATGCCAACCAGATGCGTCTGCTGCTGGCGGGGCTGGCCTACACGCTGATGACGCGGTTGCGGGCGATCGCGCTGCACGGCACCGAGTTGGCCTCCTGCAGCGCCGCGACGATCCGCGTGCGCCTGCTCAAGATCGGCGCGCAGGTCTGGCGCAACACGCGACGCATCCGCCTGGCGCTGGCCTCGCACCACCCGCTGCGCGACGTCTACCTGCTGGCCGCGCATCGGCTGGCGGCCAGCCCGTAGAACGGGCTTAGTGCTGTCCCCGGCACGTTGACAAACAACGGGGGTAAGGGGGAACTATGCCCGCAATGCTGCAAAACCAATCGCCAACCGCACCGCACCCGCCATGCGATGCCATCGTCGATTCGCGCTGCTCAGAAAATGAGCAGAGTCAGACCCCGGTGAAATATCCGGGCTAAGCCCCCGAACGCCCACCGGGCACGCCCTCGCGCGCTCGGTCTGACGAGCGCTCGCTCCAACGAGCGCCCGGTCTCCCGACCGGGCGCAGCAACAGCGCCTCAGAGCCTCCCGATCACCAGCCCCGGGAACAGCGACAGCACCGTCGTCGCGGCGAGGCACAGCACGCTCGCCCCGATCGCCATGCCGCCCACCGGCCGCTGCGAGCCCGCGGGCGCGTCCGCGCTCATGAACATGAACTGGATCACGCGCAGGTAGAAGTAGATGCCGAGGTAGCTGCCGAGCAGGCCCAGCACCGCGTACGTCGTGTACCCCGCCGCCATCACGTTCTTGAAGATCAGGAACTTGCCGACGAAACCGGGGAACGGCGGGATGCCGGCGAGCGAGAGCATCGCGATGCCGATCATCAGAGCCGCGTACGGCTGGCGGTGGAACAGGCCCTTGAGGTTGTCGAGACGGTCGCGCGCGACGTCGTCGTCGTTGCCCGGCAGGCAGGCGAACGCGAGCAGGTTCAGCAGCCCGTAGGCGATGACGTAGAAGACGATCGCCTCGTAGCGGCCTTCGGGCGCGCCGAGGAACGCGTAGAAGAGGTAGCCCGCGTGCGCGATCGACGAGTACGCGATCATGCGCCGGAAGCTCGCCTGCTTCATCGCGGTGAGGTTGCCCCACACGATCGAGATCAGCGGCAGCGCGACCAGCAGCCCGACCAGGTAGCCGTTGGCCTCGGCACTGCCGAACAGGCGCAGCACCGCGAGCAGCACGCCGGCCTTGACGATGGTCGCCATGTACGCGGTGACCGGCACGCTCGCGGCTTCGTAGGCGTCGGGTGCCCACGCGTGGAACGGCACCAGCGCCGCCTTCAGGAAGAACGCGATCAGCACCATCGTGACGCCGACGATCGCCAGCGGCGCGCTCGAGCCCAGCCCTTGCACGAACGCGGAGAGCGCGAGCGAGCCGCCGCGGCCGTAGAGCAGCGACGCGCCCATCAGGAACATCGCGGTCGCGACGCCGCCGAGCACCAGATACTTCAGCGCGGCCTCGGCGCTCTCGGGCCGCTGGAACGCGATCAGCACCAGCACGTACACCGGCACCGACATCAGCTCCAGGCCCAGGAACAGCGTGAGGAAGCTGTCCGACGACAGCATCAGGCAGAACCCGTACAGCGACGACAGCATCAGCACGGCGAAGCGGGGGTCGTCGAAGAAGTCGTCGCGCGACATCAGCACGACCGGGATCGCCATCGCGAGCACGACCGCCTTGCCGAGCGAGGCCGCCGGCGAGATCGAGAAGTGGCCCGGGAAGGCGTCGGCCGAGAAGCCGTTCGCATACGAGAGGAACGCCGCGCACGCGGCGGCCGTGACCGCGAGCAGCGACAGCGCGGTCGCGCCCGCGGGCTTGCGGCTCGCGACGTCGATCACGAGGATCGCGATCATGCCCAGGAGCAGCAGGTGCTCGGGCAGCATCGCGGAGAAGACGGTCTGCCAGCTCATCGAACGCTCCCGGCGGTGGGCTGCTGCGCTTGGGCCTGCGGCGCGACCGCGGCCGGTGCGGCCGAGCGCTGCGTCGCGGTGCTCTTCGCGGCCACGAGCTGCTGGAACTGCCGCGACGCGACCTCGGTCTTGCGCATGAACGAATCCGGCGCGAGGCCCATCCAGAAGATCGCGACCACCAGCGTCGCCATGATCGCCTTCTCGCGCACGTCGAGGTCGGTGAGCGGCATGTGCGGAGCGCGCGACTCGCCGAAGAGGAACTTCGCGGCCAACCGCAGCATGTACAGCGCGCCCAGGATCACGCCGGAGACGGCGATCGCGCTCATCACCATCGGCAGGTCGTCGCCGGCCAGGTGCAGCGTCCACGACGACGTGAACGCGCCCAGCAGCACGAGGAACTCGCCGGTGAAGCCGCTGGTGGTGGGCAGGCCCACCGACGCGAGCGTGAGGATCACGAAGAACACCGAGTACACCGGCATCAGCTTGGCGATCCCGCCGTACGCGTCGAGCGCCCGCGTGTGGCAGCGCTCGTAGATCATCCCGACGAGGAGGAACAGGCCGGCGGCGGTCAGGCCGTGGCTCACCATCTGGATCACCGCGCCCTGGATGCCGATGATGTCCAGGCTCGCCAGCCCCAGCATCACGTAGCCGAGGTGACTGATCGACGAGTAGGCGATGATCTTCTTGATGTCGTCCTGCACGAGCGCCAGGCACGCGCCGTACACGATGCTGATCACCGCGATCACCATCACGATCGGCATCGCCATGCGCGCGGCCTCGGGGAACAGCGGGAAGCCCAGCTTCATGAAGCCGTAGGTCCCCATCTTCAGCAGCACGCCCGCCAGGATCACCGAACCGGTGGTCGGCGCCTCGACGTGGGCGTCGGGCAGCCAGGTGTGCAGCGGCACCGCCGGCACCTTGATCGCGAACGACAGCGCGAACGCCGCGAACAGCAGCACCTGCGCGTCCACCGGCAGCTGCGACTTGTACAAGTCCGCGAACTCGAACGACATCGCGCCGGTGGCCTTGTACTGCGCCCACACCAGGTAGATCACCGCGGCGAGCATCAGGATGCTGCCGAACGCGGTGTAGAGCACGAACTTCAGCGTCGCGTAGATGCGCCGCTCGCCGCCCCAGATGCCGATCAGCAGGAACATCGGGATCAGCATCGTCTCCCAGAACAGGTAGAAGACGAAGAGGTCCTGCACGAGGAACGTGCCCATCATCGCGAACTGGATGAGCAGCACCATCGCGTAGAAGAGTTTGACGTCCTTGTCGACCGCGGTGAAGGCGCCCGCGACGACCAGCGGCCCGAGGAACGCGGTGAGCAGCACCAGCAGGACGTTGTAGCCGTCGAGCGCGATGTGGTAGTTCACGCCCCACGCGGCGATCCAGGGAACGCGGGTCTCGAACTGCAGCCCCGCGGCCGACGGATCGAAGCGCGCGTACAGGATCAGCGTCAGGACGAACTGCACGACCATCAGCCAGAACGTCACGCCGCGGATCGCCTTGCCCGCGCCCGCGGGCAGCGCGACCAGGATCGCGATCCCGAGGATCGGCAGGTAGAGCACCAGGCTCAGCAGGGTTGCCTCAGCCATGGCGCAGGCTCCAGAACAGGCTGGCGGCGGTGCCCGCCAGCACGAGCAGCAGGTAGACGTGCAGGCTGCCCATCTGCACCCGTCCGAGCACGCCGGCGGCGAACCTCGCCACCGCCGCGGACCCGTTCAGGATCCCGTCGATCACGAAGCGGTCGCTGACCTTCAGGAAGATCTCGTCGGACAGCCACGTCAGCGGCCGGCCCAGCACCGCCTCGTAGAGCTCGTCGATGTAGTACTTGTTCGCGAACACGCGGCACAGCCCCGCGAGGCTCTCGCCGACGGCCTTGGCGCGCGTCGCGCCGCCGCCGAAGAAGAACCACGCGAGCACGGGCCCCGCGCACGCCATGATCACCGAGACGATCACCAGCGTGTGCTCGTAGTGCTCGAGCGACTCCTTGGCCTTGGCCAGCGGCAGCACCGGCTCGAGGAAGTGCGGGATCGAGATGAACCCGCCCAGCGCCGAGAGCACCGCCAGCACGACCAGCACGCCGGTCATGTTCCACGGCGACTCGTGCACGTGGTGCGCGGTGTGCTCGTCCATCCGCGACTCGCCGAAGAACGTCACCCACAGCAGCCGGAACATGTAGTACGTGGTCATCAGCGACGCCGCGGCCGCGATCGCGTAGAGCATCGGCGATCCGCCGTGCTCGCTCGAGAACGCGAACCACAGGATCTCGTCCTTGGACCAGAAGCCCGCGAGCGGCGGGATCCCGGCGATCGCGATCGTCGCGACCAGGAACGTCGCGAACGTCCAGGGGATGCGCCTGGCCAGGCCGCCCATCTTGCGGATGTCCTGCTCGCCGCCGAGCGCGTGGATCACGCTGCCCGCGCCGAGGAACAGGCAGGCCTTGAAGAACGCGTGCGTGTACACGTGGAAGACCGCGACGCCGTAGGCGCCCACGCCGGCCGCGACGAACATCAGGCCGAGCTGCGAGACCGTGGAATACGCGAGCACCTTCTTGATGTCGGTCTGCACGGTGGCGATCGTGGCCGCGAAGAACGCGGTCGCGGCGCCCACCCAGGCGATCAGCTGCGAGGCCTCGGGGGCGTGCGTGTAGATGCCGTTCATGCGCGCGACCAGGTACACGCCCGCGGTGACCATCGTCGCCGCGTGGATCAGCGCGGACACGGGCGTCGGGCCCGCCATCGCGTCGGGCAGCCACACGTGCAGCGGGATCTGCGCCGACTTGCCGCACGCGCCGATGAACAGCAGCACGCCGACCAGGCTCGCCGACACCGCCGGGGCGGTCGCGCCGTTGAACGCGGCGTTGATCTTGTCGATCTCGAGCGTGCCGACCGACCAGTACAGCAGGAACATGCCGAGCAGGAAGCCCGCGTCGCCGACCCGGTTGGTCACGAACGCCTTCTTGCCGGCCAGCGCCTTGTCGTAGTCCTCGAACCAGAATCCGATCAGCAGGTACGAGGCCAGCCCCACGCCCTCCCAGCCGACGAACATGACCAGCAGCGACTTGCCGAGCACGAGCAGCAGCATGAAGAACAGGAACAGGTTCAGGTAGGCGAAGAAGCGCGCGAAGCTCGCGTCCTCCTTCATGTACCCGGTCGAGTAGATGTGGATCAGAGATCCGACCCCGGTCACGATCAGCACCATGACCGCGCTCAGGCGGTCGAGGTAGAACGCGATGTCGAGCGTCTTGTCGCCGAACGTCGCCCACGAGTAGGCGACTTCGACGAGCGGTGCTCCGCCGCCGGCGGAGAGGTCCATGAAGCACTTGACTGCCGCGAGGAACGCGAGGATGGGAAGGCCGCAGCCGACCACCGAGACGAAGCGGTTGCCGAGCCGCCCACCCGCCAGGCCGTTCAGAACGAACCCGGCCAGCGGCGCGAGGACGATGAAGGTGAGCAGGTTGATGGCCTATCCTTTCAGGTCGGTGAATTCGCGCTGATCGAGCGTGCGCTTGCGGCGAACGAGCATCAGGACGATCGGGATCGCGATCGCGATTTCCGCGGCCGCGACGACGAAGATCAGGAAGACCAGGGCCGCGCCCGACGTCGTCCCGGTCTGCTTCGCGTAAGCGACGAAGCTCAGGTTCACGCCGTTGAGCATCAGTTCCATGCACATCAGCATCACGAGCAGGTTGCGGCGCACGATCACGCCGAGCAGCCCCAGCACGAACAGCACCAGGGACAGCAGCACCATCAACTGCGTCTCAGCCACGGCGCCCCCTTTCCCCCTTGATCACGGCCACCGCGGCGACGACCGCGGCCAGCAGGAGCACCGAGGTGAGCTCGAAGTGCAGCCAGTACTCGCGAAGGAAGTCCACCGAGAACTCCCTCATGCCGAACGAGACGGCCTTCGCGGCGTCGATCAGCCCGCGCGGACGCGTGCCGGCCATCGCGCCGACCAGGCCCACGAGGATGAACGCCGCGACCAGGATCGCCGGCACCAGCAGGCGCGAGAAGCGTTTGCTGAACGAAGGGTCGCGCGTGTCGAGGAGCATGATCACGTAGACGATGAACACCATCACCGCGCTCACGTAGATCAGGATCTGGAAGACCGCGATCACGTGCACGCCGAGGAGGCCGTAGATGGCGCCCAGCCCCACCATCGCGGTGATCAGCCCGATCGCGACGTGCATCGGGTGGGTCATCGTGATGGTCGCGACCGCGCCGCCCAGCGTGAACAGCACGAACAGGCCCAGCAGGACGGAGTCGATCACTTGGTGCCTCCGGTGCTCGAGCGGCGCGGCGGCGCCGGGTACGGCTTGGCGACGTCGCTCTGCGGCATCCAGGTGAGCAGCTCTTCCTTCTTGATCCACATGGTCGTGCGGTTGTTGCTCGGGAGGTTGGGCGTGAGGGCCACCATGCGGATCGCGTCCTCGGGACACGCCTCCACGCACAGGCCGCAGAAGATGCAGCGCGAGTAGTCGATCTCGAAGCGCTCCGGGAACTTCGGGTGCGCGACGTCGTGCGGGTCGAACCCGGCGTCGATCTCGATCACCTGCGCGGGGCAGACCGTCGCGCACATGTTGCACGCGACGCACTGCGGGCTGCCGTCGGGGCGCTGCGTGAGGATGTGCTTGCCGCGATTGCGCTGCGCGTAATCGGGGCGCATCTCCTCGGGGTAGTACGCGGTGACCGCGCCCTTGCGCCCGGTGCACCACTTCCACATGTTGCGCAGGAACACCCCGCCGGTGATGGACAGCCCGCGCACCACCTCGAAGAGGTAGATGCTCTCCCACCAGCCCAGGGTGGGCTCGTTCCAGTAGGTTCGACGCGTGAACGGTTTCTTGGTCACGGCACTCATCCGCGAAGCGCCCACACGGCCACCGCCGTCACCGTGAGGTTGGCGATGCACAGCGGGAACATGAACTTCCACGCGAACCGGAGCAGCTGGTCGTAGCGGAAGCGGGGCAGCGACCAGCGCACGAGGATCTGGAAGCTGCTCATCAGGAAGACCTTCGCCAGGAACACCACGACCTGCGTCACGAGGACCGCGCCCGCGCCCATCTCGACGGTGAACCCGCCGGGGAACGCGAAGCCCTTGTCGCTCATGTACGGCAGGTTGTAGCCGCCCAGGAAGAGCGTCGAGAACAGCGCCGCGATCACGGCGATCTCGATGAACTCGGCCAGCATGAACAGGCCCATCTTCATCGCGCTGTACTCGGTGAAGTAGCCCGAGATCAGCTCCGACTCGGCCTCGGGGAGGTCGAACGGGATGCGCCGGTTCTCGGCGATCGCCGCGGTGATGAAGAGGATCGCGGCCAGCGGCTGGACGACCACGCCCCACGCCGGCAGGAAGCCCAGGACCACGCCCGACTGCGCGCGCACGATGCCGTCGAGGTCGACGGTGCCGTAGATCAGCACCAGGCCGAGGATGGTCAGGCCGAGCACGAGGTCGTACGAGATCATCTGCGAGCCCGCGCGCAGCGCGCCGAGCATCGAGTACTTGTTCGACGACGACCAGCCGGCGAGCATCGCGCCGATCACGGAGATGCCGCCGAACGCGAGCACGATCAGCACGCCCGCGTTCAGCTGCGCGATCTGCATCGGGTACTCGCGCGTGCCGAACCACTCGCCGATCGCGGAGCTCGCGCCGAACAGCTTCGCCGGCGAGACCATGCCGCCGAACGGCACCACCGCGAACACCAGCAGCACCGGAACGGTGACCAGCCACGGCCCGAGCGCGTACGCGATCTTGTCGTAGGCGTTCGGCCTGAAGTCCTCCTTGAGGATCATCTTCAGCCCGTCGGCCATGCCGTGGAACAGCCCCATCCAGATCAGCTTCTTGTTCGTGAACGGGATGCGCAGGTAGCAGCGATTGGCGCCGATCCGGTCGGCCATGATCGCGCCCTGCTTGCGCTCGACCCAGGTGAGGATCGCGCCGAACGTCAGCAGCACGGCCATCGCGTACCCGACGTAGACGACGCACATGACGAGATCCTGGAGCATCAGCGGTCACCTCCGGATGCGAGCGCCTCGAACACCGCCTGCGCGTCGACGACGTGCGCCGGCTTGCGGAAGCAGGCCTGGAAGCCGCTCACCGTCCCCTCGAAGTTCGTGTAGTGCCCGTCACGCTCGGTCTGGACGCTGGTCGCGAAGAAGACGTCGGCGTGGCCGTTCTCGGGCGCGAGCCACGAGTTCAGGAAGACGATCTTCGCGCCCGCGGGAATCTTCGCGAAGTCGAATCCCTCTCCCCAGACCAGCACCAGGTCGGTGCCGTCCGCGAAGCCCGCCGGCGCGTCGCCGAAGAGCTCGCGCGCCCTGCGCCCGTTCGGGTTCTTGTCGGGCAGGATCAGCACGTCGTCGGAGATCCGTTCGCCGTCGGCGGGCAGGCTGTCCTGCTTGACGAAGCACGCCGCGCCGGCGGGGATCGCCTTGCGCGCGGCGTCGAGCTCCTCGTTGGAGCCCCAGCTCGAGATCACCGCCGCCGGCCTCTTCGCGCCCGCCAGCAGCGCGCGCGCCGCCGCGATCGCGTCGCCGAGCATCGCCGGCCGGCCCTTGAGCATCGGCTCGGCGGCGCGTTCCCGCTCGAACACCTCGGCGAGGTCGCGGCCCTTGTTGCAGATCCAGGGGCCGTTGACCTTCGGGTTGTCCAGCGGCGTGACGCGCGCGATGCTCGTGTTCTGCTTCTGGTCGAGCGAGCGCAGCATCCACTCCGGCTTGCGGTGCCAGATGTTCACGTTGCACCCGCGCTCGCAGCCCGGGCACACCGACGGCGTGGGCTTCAGGTACCAGACGCGCGACTTGTACAGGAACTTCTTCGACAGCAGCGCGCCGACCGGGCAGATGTCGACGACGTTGTCGGAGTACGGATCCGCGTCGAGCGGGCGGTCTTCGGCGGGGCGCACCAGCGAGTGGTCGCCGCGGTCCATGATGCCGAGCGCGTGCGACTTCGAGATCTCGCGCGTGAAGCGCACGCAGCGCGAGCACAGGATGCAGCGCTCGTTGTCGAGCGTGATGCGCTCGGAGAGATCGAAGAACTTCGTCGCGTGGACCTTGCGGTCACGCGAGATCGACGGCGAGCCGTTGTGCTCGAAGTGGTAGTCCTGGAGCGTGCACTCGCCGGCCTTGTCGCAGATGCCGCAGTCGACCGGGTGGTTCAGCGTGATGAACTGCAGCGTCGCCTTGCGGTGCGCTCGCACGAGTTCGCTGTCGGTGAGCACCTTCAGCCCCTCGGACACCGGCATGTTGCAGGCGATCTCGACCCAGTTGCGGCCCTCGACCTGCACCACGCACAGCCGGCAGTTCCCCGCGATCGACAGCTTCGGGTGCCAGCAGAAGTACGGGATGTAGTAGCCGTTGGCGAGCGCCGCCTCGAGGACGGTCTGCTTCGGAGCCGCCTGGACCGACTGCCCGTTTATGAAGATCTCAGGCATTCCAGGTTCCCTTCGAACCGCGAGCGCTTGTGCTCGATGTAGTACTCGAACTCGTCACGGTACTTCTTGAGGATTCCGATCACCGCGTAACCGGCGGCGTCGCCCATGCCGCAGATCGTGTTGCCGTCGTTCAGGCGCGAGATCTCGATCATGCGGTCGAGGTCGTCGAGGTGGCCTTCGCCGGCGCAGATGCGGTCGATGATCCGGTGCAGCCAGCCCATGCCCTCGCGGCACGGCGTGCACTGGCCGCAGGACTCGTGGTGGTAGAAGCGCAGCATCACCTGGAGCAGGGTCACCATGCAGGTGCCCTCGGCGATCGCGACCATCCCGCCCGAGCCCATGCCGGAGCCCGCGCCTTCCACCGACGGGATGTCCAGCGTCAGCGGCTCGATGTCGGCGGCGGTGAGCACCTTGGTCGAGATGCCGCCGGGGATCATGCACTTGAGCTTGGCCCCGTCGCGCATGCCGCCGCAGTCCTCGTAGAGGAACTTCTTCCACGGGTAGCCGTTCTCGACCTCGTAGACGCCGGGCCTGGCGACGTGACCGGAGATCGAGATCAGGCGGGTGCCGGGGTTCTTCGGCACGCCGATCTTCTTGTACGCCTCGCCGCCGTTCCTGATGATCCAGGCGAGGTTCGACAGCGACTCGACGTTGTTGATGACCGTCGGGCGCTGGAACAGGCCCTTCACCGTCAGGCGCGGCGGGCGGTTGCGCGGGTAGCCGCGCTTGCCCTCGATGGACGTGATCAGCGCCGAGGCCTCGCCGCACACGTAGGAGCCGGCGCCGCGGTACAGCACGAGGTCCAGCGAGAACCCGGTGCCCATGATGTTCTCGCCCAGGAGCCCCGCGTCGTAGGCCTCGTCGATCGCCTCCTGGACGCGCCGGCCGGGGAGGTCGAACTCGCCGCGCATGTAGATGAAGGCGTTGCGCACCTGCAGCGCGTACGCCGCGATCGCCATCGACTCGATCAGCATGTGCGGCGCGTTCTCGAGGATCCAGCGGTCCTTGAAGGTGCCGGGCTCGCCCTCGTCGGCGTTCGCGCACAGGTAGTGCGGCTGGCCGTCGTCGAGGTTGACCACCGCCCACTTGCGCCCGACCGGGAACGCGGCGCCGCCGCGGCCCTGGATGCCCGACGCGGTGACCTCGGCGGTCACGTCCTCGGGCTTCATCGTCTTGAGCGCCTTCTCCAGCGCCTGGTAGCCGTCGCGGCCACGGTATTCGACGAGCTTGTGCGACGTCGCCGTGACCGGGAAGGTCATGATCAGCTGGGTGCCTGGCATGTCAGCTCAACCCCCCGAGCAGTTCGTCGAGCTTTTCGGGGCTCATGTTCTCGTGGTAAGCCTCGTTGACCATCACGACCGGCGCCGTCCCGCACGAGCCCAGGCACTCGACCGTCGACAGCGTGAACTTGCCGTCCTGCGTGGTCTGGCCCACTTCGACGCCGAGCTTGCGGCACAGGTGCTTCTCGAGGCGGTCGGAGCCGTTCATCGAGCACGACACGTTGTGGCACACCTGCAGGTGCCAGCGGCCGACGGCCTTGCGCCGGTACATCGTGTAGAACGTGAGCACTTCCTCGATCTGGATGCGCGGCACGCCGAGGTACTCGACCAGCCCGTCGATGTCGCTGTCGTCGATGTAGCCGCGGTCTTCCTGGATGCGCCGCAGGCACGGCAGCACCAGCGACGACTCGAAGCCCGCCGGATAGCGCTTCTTGAGCTTCTCGAACTCGGGGATCAGGTGCTTCATCGGTCGCACTCCCCTCCGATCATGTTGATCGACCCGAAGGTGGGCACGATGTCGGCGAGTTGTCCGCCGTCGACCATCAGGTGCGCGCCGCCCATGTGCACGAAGCTGGGCGAGCGCACGTGCAGCTTGTGGGGCATGCCGCTGCCGTTGCTCACGATGTAGAAGCCGAGCTCGCCGTTGGCGCCTTCCTGCGCCGAGTAGACCTCGCCCGCGGGAACCTGCGGCCCGTCCATGATCAGCTTGAAGTGGTTGATCAGCGACTCGATCTCGGTGTACACGAGGTGCTTGGGCGGCAGCGTGCAGCGGCGGTCGTCGACGCTGATCGGGCCGCCGGGGATCATGTCCATCAGCTGGCGGATCATGTAGACCGACTCGTCCATCTCGCGCATGCGCACGTAGTAGCGGTCGTAGTTGTCGCCCTTGATGCCGACGGGGATCTCGAAGTCGAGGTCCGCGTAGGCGAGGTACGGGCAGTCCTTGCGCAGGTCGCGCGGAAGGCCGGTCGAGCGCAGCAGCGGGCCCGTGTAGCCGTAGCTCAGCGCGTCCGCCTGCGAGAGCACGCCCGTGTCGCGCATCCGGTCGATGAAGATGCGGTTGCGGTCCATCAGGCCGTGGATGCGGCCGATGTACGTGTCGTACTCGTTCAGGATCTCGTCGAGGCGCGTGAGCCAGCCGTCGGGGAGGTCCTGCGCGAGGCCGCCGATGCGCCCGTACGAGTACGTGACGCGCGCGCCGGTCACCGCGGCGATGTGCTCCCAGACGTAGTCGCGCAGCGTCATCAGGTACAGGAACGCGGTCATCGCGCCCAGTTCCATCAGCGCCGCGCCGATGCACGTGATGTGGTCGCCGATGCGCGAGTACTCGGACAGCAGCGTGCGCAGGATGCGGCAGCGCGGCGTGATCTCGATGCCCATCAGCTTCTCGACCGCCTCGCAGTACGCGAAGTTGTTGATCAGCCCCGAGCAGTAGTTCAGGCGGTCGACGTACGGGATCAGGTTGTGCCAGGTGTGCGCCTCGCACTCCTTCTCGAACCCGCGGTGCAGGTACCCGACGTGGACGTCGGAGCGCACGACGCGCTCGCCGTCGATCTCGATGACGACCTGCGCGGTGCCGTGGGTCGCCGGGTGCGACGGCCCGATGTTGACGATGACGTTGCCGTCCTTCTGGATCGTGTCGAAGGCCGGACGGATCGGGTTGGGCAGGCGGGCGTTCACGGGCGGTCTCCCATCGGGCCGGTGTACGCGATCAGCGGCTGCTCCTGGTGCTTCGGATAGTCCTTGCGCAGCGGGTGGCCGACGAAGCCCTCGTAGAGCAGCATCGGGCGCAGGTCGGCGTTGCCGCGGAAGCGGATGCCGTACATCTCGTGGCACTCGCGCTCCATGATCTTCGCCGAGCCGTACAGCGGGACGAGCGTGTCGACGACGGGCTCGGACGCGCTCACGCGGGTCTTCACGCGCACGCGCACGAAGTGCTTCGTCGAATAGAAGTGCCAGACGACGTCGAAGCGCGGCTCGCGATCGGGCCAGTCGACGGCGGTGACGTCGAGCAGCATGTCGAAGCCGTGCCCGGACTTCAGCGCGTCGGCCACGGCACGGACCTTGTCGGGCCCGATGTCGAGCACGAGGATGCCGTGCGCGACGCCGCTGCCGAGCACCTGCTCGCCGAGCTGCTTCGTGATGAGGTCGAAGACCGGTGCGGTCACGATCAGAAGTCCTTCGTGATGATCGGGTGGTGGTCGTTGCCGATGCGCTCCTGCAGCTGCATGATCGCGTCGATCACCATCTCGGGGCGCGGCGGGCAGCCGGGCACGTAGATGTCCACCGGGATGATCTTGTCGATGCCCTGCACCGCGGCGTAGTTCTGGTAGAACCCGCCGCTGGTCGCGCACACGCCGAACGCCATGACCCAGCGGGGCTCGCACATCTGCTCGTAGACGCGGCGCAGCACCGGGGCCTGCTTGTGAGTGACCGTGCCCACGACCATCAGGAGGTCGGACTGGCGCGGCGTGAAGCGCGGCAGCGCGGCGCCGAAGCGGTCGGTGTCGTAGATCGTGGAGCTCACCGACATGAACTCCATGCCGCAGCAGGCGGTCACGAAGGGGTACGGGAACAGCGAGAAGCGCCGCACCCAGCCGACGAACTCGTCCTTCTTCGTCGTGAAGTAGTCGAATTCCTGGGTCTTGGCGGCGCCGGCGGCGGGACTGATGGGGATCGTCGTCGAGGCCATGCTCACTCCGTCACCGATTCGAGCAGGCGGGACTTCCAGACGTAGAACATGATCAGCACCAGCAGCACGGTGAAGATCGCGTACGTCAGGAGCATGAACCCGTCGAGCGGCTTGGCCGCGAGCGCCCAGATGAACAGGAACACCGTCTCCAGGTCGAACAGGATGAAGATGATCGCGATCGCGTAGTACTTGATCGGGACCGCCTTCACGTTGATCGGGTCCACCGGGGTCGCGCCGCACTCGAAGGGCTCGAGCTTCACGCCCTCGGGGGCCGGCTGCGGCCCGATGAAGCGGTTCAGGAACAGCGACAGGCCGACGAAGCCCATGATCGCGACGAGGTAGATGAAGAAGGTTGCGTATGCGCTCATCGCTTCGAACCCGTGACTTTTCTGTGCCCGGAAAGGAATCGCATGGGCCGCTCTCCTGGTTCGCCCGCCGCGCCCGGAGGGCACCGTGCGGGGTTGGTGCTGCTTTTTACACGCTGGGAATCGAGTCCGCCTTGCGGATTCGCAATCGGCATTGCGCACCGCCGCGTGCGCGGCCGCGCACATTCCGGGATCGGCGCATCCGGCACGGTGATTGACAAATTTCAACGCTGCGCCGAGTGTCGATGCCTACATTGACGACTTCGCGAATTCGGGCGTCCTTCGGCGCCCGGCGGCTGACGGCGGCGAGCCGCGAGCCGCACGGGCACCGCGACCGGACACCCGCGCGCAGCAACGGAGGGTCCCACGCATGGAATCGAGCACCGAGATCATCGCGGGCGCCGGCCTGGCCGAGCGCACCCGCAAGAGCCGCTGGCCCGCCCGGCTGGACCTGGCGCAGAGCCTGACCGGGCTCATCCTGGCGCTGTTCATGTGGGGACACATGATGTTCGTGTCGTCGATCCTGATCAGCCGGGACGCGATGTGGACGATCACCAAGATGTTCGAGGGCTATTTCTTCTTCGGCGAGTCCCACTACGGGCTGGTCTCGGCGGTGGTCGCCGTGGTGATCGCGCTGTTCGTCGGGCACGCGATGCTCGCGGTGCGCAAGTTCCCGATCAACTACCGCCAGTACAGCCGCTTCCGCGGCCACATGAACGTGATGCACCACGAGGACACCACGCTGTGGTTCTGGCAGGTGTTCACGGGCTTCGCGCTCTTCTTCCTGGCGTCGGTGCACCTGTACATCATGCTGACGCGGCCCGACCGCATCGGCCCGTTCGAGTCCGGCGACCGCGTCTGGAGCGAGCACCTGTGGCCGCTGTACATCCTGCTGCTGCTCGCCGTGGAGATGCACGCCGGCATCGGGCTGTACCGGCTCGCGGTGAAGTGGGGGTGGCCGCCGAGCGACAACCCGAACGAGACGCGCCGCAGCCTGAAGAAGCTGAAGTGGATCATCACGATCGCGTTCTTCGTGCTCGGCTTCACCACGCTGGCCGCGTACATCCGCATCGGCATCGAGCACGCGCCGGACTACGGCAAGCCGACGCCGGTCCCCGCGAAGTACCTCAAGACCGCCCCGGGCGGAGGTTCCAAATGAAGCTCGTCTACACCGACGTGCTGGTGATCGGCGGCGGGCTCGCGGGCCTTCGCATCGCGATCGCCGCCAAGCGCCGCGGCCACGATGCCATCGTGCTGTCGCTGGTCCCCCCGAAACGCTCGCACTCGGCCGCCGCGCAGGGCGGCATGCAGGCGAGCCTGGCCAACGTCATCAAGGGCGAAGGCGACAACGAGGACGTGCACTTCGAGGACACGGTGCGCGGCAGCGACTGGGGCGCGGACCAGCAGGTCGTGCGCATGTTCGTCAACACCGCCCCGAAGGCCGTGCGCGAGCTCGCCGCGTGGGGCGTGCCGTGGAGCCGCGTGCGCAAGGGCGACCGCGAAGTCATCATCAACGGCCAGAAGGTCACGCTCACCGAGCGCGACGAGGCGCACGGGCTGGTCGCGCAGCGCGACTTCGGCGGCACGAAGAAGTGGCGCACCTGCTACGTGTCCGACGGCACCGGCCACGCGATGCTGTTCGCGGTCTCCGATCGCGCCATCGCGGCGAGCGTTCCGGTGCACGAGCGCATGGAAGCGATCGCCCTGATCCACGACGGCGCGCGCTGCTACGGCGCGGTGGTGCGCAACCTGATCACCGGCGAACTGATCGCGTACGTCGCGAAGTCCACCGCGATCGCCACCGGCGGCGCCGGGCGCCTGTACCGGGTGACGACGAACGCGGTGATCTGCGAGGGCATCGGCGCGGCGATCGCGCTCGAGACCGGCCACGCCGCGCTCGGCAACATGGAAGCGGTGCAGTTCCACCCGACCGGCATCTTCCCCGCCGGCATCCTCGTCACCGAGGGCTGCCGCGGCGACGGCGGCCTGCTGCGCGACACCGACGGCTATCGCTTCATGCCGGATTACGAGCCCGAGAAGCGCGAACTCGCCTCGCGCGACGTCGTCTCGCGGCGCATGGAGCAGCACATCCGCTCCGGCAAGGGCGTGAAGTCGCGCTTCGGCGAGCACCTGTGGCTGGACATCACGCTGCTGGGCAAGGCGCACATCGACAAGAACCTGCGCGAGGTCAAGGAGATCTGCCAGTACTTCCTCGGGGTGGACCCGTCGAAGGACTACATCGCGGTGCGCCCGGCGCAGCACTACACGATGGGCGGCATCCGCACCGACTACACCGGCCAGAGCCCGACGCTCAAGGGCCTGTTCTCCGCCGGCGAGGCCGCGTGCTGGGACATGCACGGCTTCAACCGGCTGGGCGGCAACTCGGTCGCCGAGACCGTGGTCGCCGGGATGATCGTCGGCGAGTTCGTCGCGGACTTCTGCGACGACAAGGCCAACGAGGTGAACGTTCCCACCGGCCTGGTGCGCGAGTTCATGGAGCGCGAGCAGGCGCACCTGAACGCGCTGACGAGCGGGCGCGGCACCGAGGACGCCAGCGCGCTGAAGATCCGCATGCAGGAGATCATGACCGAGCGCGTCGGGATCTTCCGCACCGGCGCGGCGCTGCAGTCGGCGGTCGACGACCTGCAGAAGCTGCTGGTGCGCAGCCGAAACATCGGGCTGCGCAACCACGCGCCCGGCGCGAACCCCGAGCTCGTGACCGCGTACCGCGTGCAGAAGATGCTCAAGCTCGCGCTGTGCGTCGCGTACGGCGCGCTGCAGCGCACCGAGAGCCGCGGTGCACACGCGCGCGAGGACTACCCGCGCCGCGACGACGCGAACTGGCTCAAGCGCACGCTCGCCACCTGGAACGCCGAGAACGACACCCTGCCGACGCTGAACTACGAGGCGCTGTCCGTCGGCAAGATGGAGCTGCCCCCCGGCTGGCGCGGCTACGGCAACAAGGACTACATCGACCACCCCGACACCGCCGCGCGCGCCGCGGAGGTGGAGGCGATCCGCAAGTCCGGCGGCGACCGCTTCGCCGTGCAGGACAAGCTGATGGCTTTCCGACACCTGCTGCCCGACTCCCTGCGTGGGCGCAACGAACGCATCGACGAGAGGCTGCCGTGAGCGAGAACACCAATCCGCACCGCGAACTGAACATCAGCGTCCTTCGCTTCAACCCGGCCACCCCCGAGGTGGCGCCGAGGATGCAGACGTACAAGCTCGAGGAAGCCGACGGGATGACGCTGTTCATCGCGTTGAACGAGATTCGCGAGAAGCAGGATCCGTCGCTGCAGTTCGACTTCGTCTGCCGCGCCGGCATCTGCGGCAGCTGCGCGATGATGATCAACGGCCGCCCCGACCTCGCCTGCCGCGCGCTGACCAAGGAGATCGGTCCCGACATCACGCTGGCGCCGCTGCCGGTGTTCGAACTCATCGGCGACCTCTCCGTGAACACCGGCAAGTGGATGCGCGCGATGAGCGAGCGTCTGCAGACCTGGGTCCACATGAAGGAAGAGGAGATCGACCTCTCCCGCGCCGAGGAGCGGATGGACCCGGACCTCGCCGACAAGATCTACGAGCTCGACCGCTGCGTCGAGTGCGGCTGCTGCGTGGCCGGCTGCGGCACGGCACGCATGCGCGAGGACTTCGTCGGCGCGGTCGGTCTGAACAAGGTGGGGCGCTTCCGCCTCGATCCCCGCGACCAGCGCACCGACGACGACTACTACGAGGTCATCGGCGACGACCAGGGCGTGTTCGGCTGCATGTCGCTACTCGGCTGCCACGACGTCTGCCCGAAGGAACTGCCGCTGGCGACGCAGATCGCGTTCATCCGGCGCAAGATGGTGGCAATGGGGTTGTAGGGGTTCCGAGCGGGCAAGGTCGCGGGCGCTGCCCTCGGTGCGGGCGCGGACGAGGCGGCCCTCCCGCTGGTCGGGCTTCCCTCGGTGCTCGCCCTCGAGGCCTGGCGGGGCGGAACTCGCTTCGTTCGCTGACGCTCACTACGCTCAAACAACCGCCCCGAGTTTGATGGACGAAGCGTGCGCTGCGCGCACGCCGGCCTCGAGGGCTGCGCTCTCGGCGCCTCCGACGCGCCCGCACCGAGGGCAGCGCCCGCGCCCTTGCCGATGCGGTGGGGGTGTGAGTGAGAGAAGAAGAACCTCATCGCACGACCCGGTGTCTCTCGCGAGGGCGTGCCCGGCATTCGGGGGCGCATCGTGGACCGCCGAGGAGCGCAGTTTCGGGGCCGCGCGCGACAGCGCGCAGTCGTCATTCTCGCGCGGTTCTGAGCGGCGCTCGCGGAACGCGGGGCGAGTTCGAAAGAGCGCAGGGGGCGCAATATCCGGGCTAAGCCCCCGAACGCCCGCCGGGCACGCCCTCGCGCGCTCGGTCTCACGAACGCCCAACCTCGAGACCGGAGAGCGCCCGAATCGCCGGGCGCCCGCTCCGCCGTCAGTCCGCGTAAACCCCCGCCGCCCGGATCACCGGCGTCCACTTGTCGATCTCGGACTTCAGCCAGGTGCGCAGGCCCTCGGGCGTCTGCTTGTCCGCGCTGACGATCTCGGCACCGAGATCGGCCATGCGGCGGCGCACGTCGGCGTCGCGCAGCGCGACGTGCAGCGTGTCGACGAGCTTGTCGATCACCGCCTTCGGCGTGCCCTTCGGCGCGTACAGCCCGTGCCACACGACCACCTCGAAGTCCTTCATGCCGCTTTCCGCGAGCGTGGGGGTGTCGGGCAGCGACGCGATGCGCTGGCGCGCGGTCACGCCGTACAGCTTCACGTTGCCCGCCTTGATCTGCGGCAGCGTCTGCGTGGTCTGGTCGCAGAGGATGTCGACCTGCCCGCCGAGCAGGTCGGTCATCGCGGGGGCGGTGCCCTTGTAGGGAACGGTGGTCAGGTCGAGCCCGATCGACTTCTGGAACAGCATTCCGCACAGGTGCGACACCGCGCCGAGGCCCGCGTTGGCCATGGTGATCTTGTCCTTGTTCGCGCGCAGGTAGGCGATCAGTTCGGTGAGGTTGTTCGCGGGGAGCGTCTTCTTCCCGAGCAGCGTCATCGGGACGTCGGCGACCTGACCGACGTACTCGAAGTCCTTGAGAGGGTCGAACGGGAGCTTGCGGTACAGGCCCACGGACGTCGCCATGCCGTTGTGGTGCAGGAACAGCGTGTAGCCGTCGGCCGGGGCCCGCGCGACACGCGTGGCGCCGATCGTGCCGCCGGCGCCGACCGTGTTCTCGACGACGACCGACACGCCGAGCGTCTTGGTCATGGCCGCCGCGAGCGAGCGGCCGACGACGTCGGTCGGGCCGCCGGCCGCGAATGGAATCACCAGCACGACCGGCTTGCTGGGGTAGGCCTGCGCGAAAACGGCGGCGGCGTACAGCCCGAAGGCGGCGGCGAGCAAGGGGCGAGCCACGCGGGTGGCGAGACGGAAAATCGACATCGGTGTCTCCCGGATTCGGACCGTTCTTGTACGGGCGAGCGCGCCCGCGACGACTCCCGAAATGCTACTCCGTATCGCCCGCAGGCGACAGTGCGCTCGGCGCCCGCGGAGAGGCGGGCCCGGCGCGTTCGCGCGACACCCGCACGCCTTCGGGCGCGTTTCGAGACGATCTCGGGCGCCCTGCGCGGCGCGCCTCGCGGGCGTATCGTGTCGTGCCTCGCAGCCGCGAGCGCCCGCGAACGACGACTGGAGACGAGCCGCGATGACGACGCACGACAGGCGCTGGGTGAACCGGCCGCCCGGATCGAACTGGGGTGACTTCGGTGCCGACGACCAGCTCGGCCGGCTCAACCTGATCGGCCCGGCCGAGGTGAAGCAGGCGGTCGCCGAGGTCCGCGAGGGCCTCACGTTCTGCCTGAGCCTGCCGCTGGACTATCCCGGTGGCAACGTGCTGAACCCGCGGCGGCTGCCGCCGCGGCTGCGCCCGACGTGGCGCGGCGAACTGCCGAACTGGATGTTCGAGTTCGGCTCCGAGACGCCGGACGCGACCGACGTGATCTGCGACGACGTCGCGGTGCTGCACCTGCAGTACTCGACGCAGTGGGACAGCTTCGCGCACGCCGGCAGCCGCTTCGACGCGGACGGCGACGGGGTGCCCGAGATCGTCTTCTACAACGGCTACCGCGGCGGGGTCGAGATCCCGCGCCCCGAGGGCTCGGGCGCCAACGTCGCGAGCGCCGTGCGGGCGCTCGGCATCGACGGCTTCGCGCGCCACGGCGTGCAGGGCCGGGGCGTGATGGTCGACCTGCGTGCGCACTGCGGCGACGCGCGCGAGTCGGTCGGATACGAGCGCCTCATGGCGATCCTGGACGCGGACGGCGTCGGCGTCGGGCGCGGCGACCTGCTGTGCGTGCACACGGGCTTCTCGCAGCGGCTGCTCGACTGGAACCGCGCGCCCGATCCGAAGGCGATCCACGAGGTCTGCGCGGTGCTCGACGGGCGCGACCCGAGGCTGCTCGAATGGATCGCCGACAGCGGCATCTCGGCGCTGATCGCGGACAACTACTCGGTCGAGGGCTACGACGGCGTCAAGCCGCCGGGCCGCTGCGCGATGCTGCCGCTGCACGAGCTCTGCCTGTTCAAGCTCGGGATCCCGCTCGGCGAGATCTGGTATCTCACCGAGCTCGCGCAGTGGCTGCGCGCGAACCGCCGCTCGCGGTTCCTGCTCACCGCACCGCCGCTTCGCCTGCCCGGCGCGGTCGGCTCGCCGGCCACGCCGATCGCGACCGTCTGATACCTTCGATCCTCCGGACGCGCCGCGCGGTGCCGGTCCGCCCACTTCCCTGGAGTTCCAGCGAATGCTTCACTGCCCGGGCCTGCCCGAGTCCACCGCCCCCTACCTCGGCGCGTCGCGCTACTTCGACATCGCGCACCCGACGGTGCGCGCGTTCGTCGCGAGCGCGATCGGCGACGCCGCGAGCGAGCGCGACAAGGCGGTGCGCCTGTTCTACGCGGTGCGCGACCGCATCCGCTACGACCCGTACCGGATCAGCCTGAGCGACGACTTCTACCTGGCGAGCCGCGTGATCGACACCGGATACGGGTGGTGCGTGTCCAAGGCGGTGCTGCTCGCCGCGTGCGCGCGCGCCGCCGGCATCCCGTCGGCGATCGGGCTGGCCGACGTGGTCAATCACCTCGTCACCGACAAGCTGCGCACGAAGATGGGCGGGGTCGACGTCTTCTACGACCACGGCTACACGGCGCTGCACCTCGCGGGCCGCTGGGTGAAGGCGGTGCCGGCGTTCAACATCGAGCTGTGCGAGCGCTTCGGCGTGCGACCGACCGAGTTCGACGGCGAGCACGACGCGCTCTACCAGGAATTCGACGTGCACGACCGCCGGCACATGGAGTACCTGACCGACTACGGCACGTGGTCCGACCTTCCGCTGCAGAAGATCCGCGACGACTTCGCGCGCCACTATCCGCGCGATCTCGTGCCCGACGACGACGCACGCATCGCCGCCGAGACGGCGCGCTTCGAGGACGACGCGCGCCGCTGAGTGCGCCGGCGCCACCTCGCCCGATCTCGCGCCGCGGGCGGGGCGCGCGCAGGTGCGGCCCCAGGGAGCGCTCAGAACCCCGGGAAGGGGCTGCCCTGGTCGAGCGTGGGCTCGATCGCGCGGAAGATCTGGTCGAGCAGGCACCCGGCGCCGCTCGCGGCGCCGCTGCCGGCCAGCACGGTCAGGGCCGCCGCGATCGCGAGGGTGGCGGCCAGGCGTTTAGCGTTCACTCGAACCTCCGACGATTTCCACGGCGGATCCGCGCCATGGTTGCACGGTTCGCGAGTCCGCACGGATCGCGTGGGCATCGCGAGCATCGACGACTCCGATCGATGCAAGCAACGTGCCCGCCGCCGGGCCGCACCGGCGCCCCGAGGCTGCCGCAGTTGTGGGCACTCGCCGCACCGAAGAAGGCGCAGGCGGTCCGCCGCGCGGGCGCCCGGTGCACCGGCGAAGTGCCCGCCCGCACCGGCGAGGGTACCGACGGTCACGCGGCGTCCGCCTCCCCGCCCGCGCGGTAGCGCTGCAGCAGCGAGGCCTGGATCGCACGAGCCTGCTCGAGGTTGCGCAGCTTGACGTCTCCGAACCCGCGCACGTGCTCGGGCACGCTCGCGAGCTCGACGGCCAGCGGCAGCCGGTGCCGGTCCAGCGTCCCGAGCAGCTCTTCGACCAGCGCCTCGTACTCGTCGATCAGCGCGCGCTCGGCGCGCCGCTCGGCGGTGCGGCCGAACGGATCCAGCGCGGTGCCGCGCAGGAACTTCAGTCGCGCCAGCACGCGGAACGCACGCAGCATCCACGGGCCGAACTCGATCTTCGCGGGACGGCCCGTGCGCGGGTCGGCGCGCGCGAGCAGCGGGGGCGCGAGCGAGAAGCGCAGCGTCCAGTCGCCCTCGAACTGCGCGGCCACGCGCGCGAGGAACGCCGGGTCGGCGTGCAGCCGCGCGACTTCGTACTCGTCCTTGTACGCGAGCAGCTTCGCGTAGCCGCGCGCGACCGCGAGCGCGAGCGGCGCACCGTCGCCCGGCGCGCCGATGCGCGCTTCGGCGTCACGCACGCGCTCGACGAGCGCGCGATAGCGGCGCACCGTCGACGGCCCGCGCGACGCCTCGAGCAGCGCCTCGCGCTGCGCGACGACCTCTGCGAGCGTCGCGGCGGGGGCGCCGGGACCGCGTGCCCGCCAGCGGATCGGCTGCGAGCGGGCCGGCTCCGCGGCCGCGCCCTCGGCCAGCCCCGCGGCGCGGCGCACCGCCTGCGGATCGTGAGCGAGGCGGCGCCCCCAGGCGAACGCGGCGAGGTTCGCATCGACGGCCACGCCGTTGAGCTCGACGGCGCGCTCGAGAGCGCGCCGCGCGAGCGGGATCCAGCCCTTCTGCCAGGCGTAGCCCAGCAGGATCGGGTTGGTGTACAGCGCGTCGCCGAGCAGCGCGCGCGCCAGCGAATCGACCGGGACGAAGTCGATGTCGCGCGGGCCCGCCGCGTCGACGATCGCGCGCTTGAGCGCCGCCTCCGGGAGCGTCCAGTCCGGATCGCGCAGGAACGCCGACGTCGGCGCGACTTCGTCGTTCACCACGGCCCGCGTCACGTTCACGCGCAGCTTCGACAGCGACTCGTTGCCTGCGGACACGACGAGGTCGCAGCCGATGAGCAGGTCCGCCTCGCCGGTCGCGATGCGCGTCGCGTGCAGGTGCTCCGGTCGCGCCGCGATCTGCACGTGCGAGAACACGGCGCCGCCCTTCTGCGCCAGCCCGGCCATGTCGAGCACCGAAACACCCTTGCCCTCCAGGTGCGCGGCCATGCCGAGCAGCTGGCCGACGGTCACGACACCGGTGCCGCCGACGCCGGTCACGAGGATGCCGAAGGTTCGCCCGCGCGCGCCCACGGGCTCGGCGGGCACCGGCTCGGGCAGCTCGGGCCAGGATGAAGGCGCCGTCACGCGCGCCGCCGGGGCCGTCGCCGCGGGCGGGGGCGTCGGGGTCGCGCCCGCCGCCGCCCCGCGCGGCCGCCCGCCCTCGACGATCACGAAGCTCGGGCACAAGCCCTTCAGGCAAGAGTAGTCCTTGTTGCACGACGACTGGTTGATGCGCCGCTTGCGCCCGAGAGGGGTCTCGAGCGGCTCGACGGACACGCAGGCGCTCTGCACGCTGCAGTCGCCGCAGCCTTCGCACACGGCCTCGTTGATGAAGACGCGCCGCGGCGGGTCGGGGAAGCCGGGCACGCCGTCGACGACCTTCTTCCTGCGGCGCCGCTTCTCGGCCGCGCAGGTCTGGTCGAAGACGAGCACCGTGCAGCCGGGCGTCTCGCGCAGCTCGCGCTGCACCCAGTCGAGGTGGTCGCGGTGGAAGACCTCGGCACCGTCGACCGACGGCCCGTACTTGCCGGGGTCGTCGGTCACGACGACGATCCGTCGCACGCCCTCGGCGCGCATCTGCGCGACGATCCGCGGCACGGTCAGCGTGCCGTCCACCGGCTGCCCGCCGGTCATCGCGACGGCGTCGTTGAACAGGATCTTGTACGTGACGTTCACGCCCGCCGCGATCGACGCCCGCACCGCGAGGTAGCCCGAGTGGAAGTACGTGCCGTCGCCGAGGTTCGCGAACACGTGCTTCTCGCGCGTGAACGGCGCCTGCCCGATCCACGGCACGCCCTCGCCGCCCATCTGAGTGAAGGTCTGGGTGCGCCGCTCGGGCATCCACGTGGCCATGTAGTGGCAGCCGATGCCCGCGAGCGCGCGCGAGCCCTCGGGCACGTGCGTCGACGTGTTGTGCGGACAGCCCGAGCAGAACGTCGGCGCGCGCTCGACGATCGCGTGCGGCGCGGCCAGCGCGCGCTCCTTGGACTCGATGATCGCGATGCGCTCCTCGATGCGGGTGCGCAGGTCCGCGGCGAGCTCGAAGCGCGATCCGTAGCGTCCCGGATTCAGCAGCCGCGCGGCGATCGCCTTGGCGATGATCGACGGCGAGAGCTCGGCGTGCGCGGGCAGCAGCCACTGGCCCTGGGGCATCGCCCACTCGCCCCCGCGGCCGTCCTTCTCGTCGAACTTGCCGTAGACCTTCGGGCGCACGTCGTCGCGCCAGTTGTAGAGCTCCTCCTTGAGCGCGTACTCGAGGATCTGTCGCTTCTCCTCGACGACGAGGATCTCCTCGAGCCCGTCGGCGAACTCGCGCACCGTGTGCGCCTCGAGCGGCCAGACGACGCCGCACTTGAACACGCGGATGCCGATCCGCGCGCACGCCGCTTCGTCCAGCCCCAGGTCCTCGAGCGCCTGCCGCGTGTCCAGGTAGGCCTTGCCCGCGCTGACGATGCCGAACCACGCGGCGCTCGCGTCGAGCACGGTGCGATTCAGGCGGTTCGCGCGCACGTAGGCGAGCGCGGCGTACCACTTGTAGTCGAACAGGCGCGCCTCCTGCGCGAGCGGCGTGTCCGGCCAGCGGATGTTCAGGCCGTCGGCGGGCAGCTCGAAGTCGCGCGGGATCGCGATGCTCGTTCGCAGCGGGTCGAGGTCGACCGACGCCGACGCCTCGACCACTTCGGTGACGGTCTTCATCGCCACCCACAGGCCGGACCAGCGCGACATCGCCCAGCCGTGCAGCCCGAGCTCGAGGTACTCCTGCACGCTCGCCGGATACAGCACCGGCAGCCCGCACGCCTTGAAGACGTGGTCCGACTGGTGCGGCAGCGTCGAGCTCTTCGCGCCGTGGTCGTCGCCGGCGAGCACGAGCACGCCGCCGTGCCGGCTGGTGCCGGCCGCGTTGGCGTGCTTGAAGACGTCGCCGCAGCGGTCGACGCCCGGCCCCTTGCCGTACCAGAGGCCGAAGACGCCGTCGACGCTCGACTGTGACGTGAGGTCGAGCTGCTGGGTGCCCCACAGGCTGGTGGCGGCGAGGTCCTCGTTCAGCCCCGGCTGGAACACGATCTGGTGCGCCGACAGGTGCCGGCGTGCCTTCCACAGGGCCTGGTCGACGCCCCCCAGCGGCGAGCCGCGGTAGCCGGTGACGAAGCCGGCGGTGTTCAGCCCGGCGGCACGATCGCGCTCGCGCTGGAGCATCGGCAGGCGAACCAGCGCCTGCGTGCCGGACATGAACGCACGGCCGCGCTCCAGCGTGTACTTGTCGTCGAGGGAGACGTCGCGCAACGCGCGCTCGAGCGCGTCGCCGACCGAACGCGGAACGGGGGCGTTCATCGGGGTACCTCCTGCCGAAGATCGTGTCTGTCGGGACATCGCCGCGGCGGTTGGCCGCGGCACGCGTCGTCGGGCCGCTTGTGGCTGCCCGTTCCGGATTATCGGCACACCCGGGGCCCGGTGCAACGCGGCGCCGCGCGCCCCCGGCTTCTCGTCGCGGCCGCGATGCGCCTATCATCGTTCGCCCCCGGCGCCCGCCCCGAACCATGCCCGAACCCCGATCGCCGTCGCCCGCCCGAAGACCGCGGACGCCCGAGAGCGCGCCCGCGCCGAAGGAGCCCGAGAGCGCGTCCGCGCCGCCGGCGGTGCGCGCGATGCCGCCCCGGACGGCGGACGGTGCCTCCCCCGGCGCCGCGGCGAATCCGCTCGACGCTCGCGCGCTCGAGCTGGCGCGGCGCACGCCGGTCGTGCTCTGGAGCGAGGCGGCCGCGGCACTGGCCTGGGCCGCGGTGAGCGGCGGCCACGTACCCGCGTCGTGGATGTCGGCGCTCGCGGCGGCCTGGGTCGCCGCGCTGCTGCCCGCACTCGTCGGCGGGCTGCGACTGCGGGCCCTCGCGCCCGGGGCCGACGGCGCGGGCCGCTGGCTCGCGTGGCTGGGCGCGTCGGCGGTGGCGCGCGGCGCGCTGTGGGGCCTGGCCACCGCGGCGTCGGTCCACGCCTCGGCGGACGCGCCCGCCGCGCCGCTCGCGCTCGTCGCGGTGCTCGCGATCGGCCTGCCGATCGCCGTCGGCGCCCACCTCCCGGCGCTCGCCGGCTCGGCCTGCGCGCTGGTCCTGCCGCCCGCCGCGGCCCTGCTCGCGAGGGGTCGCGTCCAGGACTGGGTCGCCGCGGCCGCGCTGCTCGCGTGCGCGGGCGTCGTGATCGCGATCGGGCGCGCGCGCTCGGCGCTCGAACTCGAACGCGACGCGCTGCGCGCCCGGGCCGACGCGCTGGCGCGCCGTTCCGGCGAGGACGCGCGGGCCCGCGACGAGGCGATCGCGCGCGAGGCGCGCGCTCGCGAGGCCGCCGACGGCGCGCGCGCGGAGAAGCTGCGCTTTCTCGCGACCGCCAGCCACGACTTGCGCCAGCCGGTGCACGCGATCGGGCTGTTCGTCGGCGCGCTCCGGGAGGAGGTGCACGAAGGCCGCGCGCGCTATCTGGTCGACCGGCTCGACCGCTCCATGTCCGGCATCGACGAGCTCTTCAACCGCCTGCTGGACATGGCTCGGCTCGACGCCGGCACGATCGAGCCGCAGGTGTCGGTGTTCCCGCTCGCGCCGCTGATGCAGACGCTGGAGACCCGCTTCTCGCCGATGGCGCAGCAGCGCGGCCTGAGGCTGCGGGTCCGGCCCGCGCCGTCCGTGCACGTGCGCACCGACCCGGCGCTGCTGATCGAGATGCTGATGAACCTGCTGTCGAACGCACTGCGTTACACGCTGCGCGGCGGCGTGCTCGTGGGCGTGCGCCGGCGCGGCGGGCGCGCGCTGATCCAGGTCTGGGACACCGGCGTCGGCATCGCCGAGAAGGACCGCCACGCGATCTTCGAGGAATTCGTGCAGGTGGGCGGACCCGCGCGCGACCGCCGCCAGGGGCTCGGGCTCGGCCTGGCGATCGTGCGCCGGCTGGGCGGGCTGCTCGGCTGCCCGGTCGCGGTTCGCTCGCGTCCGGGGCGCGGATCCGTGTTCGAGCTGTCGCTGCCCGCGGCGTCGCCGGCGGCGCGCGTGCCCGCGAGCGCGCAAGCCGCGGATGCCGACGCGCTCCAGGGCATGCTGATCCTCGTCGTCGACGACGAGCTCGACATCCTGATCGGCATGGAGGCACTGCTCGCGAGCTGGGGCTGCTTCGTCATCGTCGCGCGCTCGGTCGACGAGGCGCGCGCGCACCTGATCGAAGCCGAGCGGTTCCCCGACGCCGTGGTCACCGACCACCGGCTCGCGGGCGACTCGACCAGCGCCGACGTCGCGGGCGTGGTCTCCGAGCTGGTGCCGATCCGGGTGCCGGTGGTCGTGCTGTCGGCCGACGCCGGCACCTCGCTCGACCGGATGGCGCGCGAGCGCGGGTGGTCGCTGCTCAGCAAGCCGGTGAGCCCGCAGCGGCTGCGCTCGCTGCTGGTCGAGCTGACCCGGCCCGCGCCTACGTCGGCGTGAGCTTCACGCCGGCCCGCGCGACCGCGATCAGCGCCTGCGTGCGCGAGGTCACGCGCAGTTCGCGCAGGATCGCGCTCACGTGGATCTTGACCGTCGATTCGGCGATGTCGAGCCGGCGCGCGATCAGCTTGTTCGACAGCCCCGCGACCAGCAGCGCGAGCACCTCGCGCTGGCGCTCGGTGAGCGTCCAGGCGTCCGACGCGCGCGCGGCCGGCGCGGCGGGGGCGCCCGTGCCCGTGACGCTGTCCGGCAGGTACACGCGCCCCTCGAGCAGGGCCTGCAGCGCGGCGCGGATGCGGGCGGATTCGGCCGACTTGGGAACGAACGCCTTCGCGCCGAGATCGAGCGCCTTCATCACGGTGGCCCGGTCTTCCTGGCCGGAGACCACGACGACGGGAACGTCCTCGTGCTCGCGCCGGAAGCGCTCGAGCGCGACGAACCCGGGCATGTCGGGCAGTTGCAGGTCGAGCAGGACGAGATCGAAGCGGCGGGCACGCGCGGCGTCCAGCCCGCCGGCGCAGGTGTCGGCCTGCACGATCGCGGCGTCGGGCCGCAGCGAGCGCAGCAGCAGCGCGATGCCTTCCCTCACGAGCGCGTGGTCGTCGATGACGAGGATGTCCATGGTGGTCCGGAACCCGTTCGCCGCGCTCGCCGCGCGCGCACCGCGCCGGCGAGCGCCTTGCCTGTCGATCCCGCTAGTATCCCGGAACCGCGCGCGCTTGTGGGCCGTCGTGCGCCGATTCGCGGCACGCGACGGGAGCCGCACGGCACTTGCCCGGCGCCGGTCCATGCTTCATCCTTCCTGCTGCACCAGAAGGAGGAATTCGATGCTGCAAGCTGCGGGACGACGTGCGCTGGTCCTGTCCGGCGTCGCCGCTGCACTGCTCGCGGCGGGCTGTGCCAGCGGCCCCAAGCCGACGTTCCCGGTTCCCCGGGCCCTCGAGATCAGCGTCCAGGCCGCCCCCGGGCTGAACCCCGACGTCCGCGACCGCCCCACGCCGGTCGTGCTGCGCATCTACGAGCTGCGCTCGCCGGTCGCCTTCGAGGCGGCCGACTTCTTCACGCTGTTCGACAAGGACCAGGCCGCGCTCGGCAACGACATCGTCGGCAAGGAGGAACTGCAGCTGCGCCCCGGCGAATCGGCGAAACTGGTGCGGGAGCTGAAGCCGGAGACGCGAACGGTGGGCGTGTTCGCGGCGTTCCGGGACCTCGAGCGCTCCCGCTGGCGCGCGGTGGTCGCGCTGCCCGATCCGCCGCCCCCCGCGCCGGCGCCGCCCCCGAAGCCGCTGGGCGTTCCGCTGAAGGTCACGCTGGGCGCCCGCGACGTCCAGATCGCCCGATAGCCGCCGGCGCGCACGCCCCCCGAGCCGCCAGAGAGAGAACACGACATGTGGCGCAACAAGGTCCTGTGGACCGAAGGCCTGTTCCTGCGGCCGCAGCACTTCCAGCAGCAGGAGCGGTATCTCGAGAACCTCGTCGACCGCCGCGGCAAGGCGCAGCGCGCCTACGACTGGGGCTTCGAGTCGCTCGAGCTCGACGACGCCGCGCTCGCGCTCGGCAAGCTCTCGATCCGGTCCGCGTCCGGCGTGCTGCGCGACGGCACCGTGTTCGAGTTCCCGGCCGAAGACCTGCCCCCGGAGCCGCTGGACGTCCCCGAGTCGATGAAGAATTCGCTCGTGCACCTGGCGATCGCCCTCGACCGCCCCGGCGTGCCGAACACGACGCTCGCCGAGAGCGCGCCGTCGGCGATGCGCGTCACCCAGCGCACCGCCGACGTCCCCGACGTCGTCGACGGCTTCGTCGACCCGGCGCCGATGCAGCTCGGCGCGCTGCGCCTGGTGCTGCTGCCCCACGAGGAGCTGACCGGCGCGTACGCGGCGATGCCGGTGGCGCGCGTGATCGAGCGGCGCGCCGACGGGCAGGTGCTCCTGGACCGCCCGTTCGTCGCGCCCGCGCTCGACAGCCTGCGTTCGCCGACGATCCGCGGCTGGATCGACGAGATCCGCGGCAAGCTGCGGCAGCGCTCGGAGGTCCTGGCGCAGTCGATGACGGCAGGCGGTCGCTCGGGCGTCGCCGAGGTCGCCGGCTTCATGTTCCTGCAGACGGTCAACCGCCACGGCGCGCTGCTCGACCACCTCGCGAACGTGCCGCGCCTGCACCCCGAGCGCGTCTACGCGGCGTTCGCGATGCTCGCGGGCGACCTGGTCGCGTTCATGCCCGAGCGTCGCATCGCGCAGCCGTTTCCGCCCTACGACCACGACGATCTCGAGCTCACGTTCCGCCCGGTGCTCGAGCGGCTGCGCGCGGCGCTGTCGATGGAAACCGACAAGAGCGCGATCCAGATCGAGCTGCACGAGCGCAAGTTCGGCGTGCGCGTCGCGGTCGTCGCCGACCGCGCGCTGCTGAGCGAAGCCGCGTTCGTGCTCGCGGTCAGCGCGCAGATGCCGTCGGAGGCTCTTCGGCTGCGCTTCCCGAGCCAGGTGAAGATCGGGCCGGTCGAGAAGATCCGCGACCTCGTCAACCTTCAGCTGCCGGGCGTGGGATTGCGCGCGCTGCCGGTCGTCCCGCGCCAGATTCCGTTCCACGCCGGGTACAACTACTTCGAGCTCGACACCGGCAGCGACCTCTGGAAGCAGCTGCACGCCTCCGGCGGGCTCGCGATGCACATCGCCGGTGAGTTCCCCGGCATCGAGCTCGAGTTCTGGGCGATCCGGGGCTGACGCCGATGGCCGACGACTTTCCTCGCCAGGCGCCGCCCGACCCCGAGCGCACGATCGTGCGCCCGCGCCCGGGCGCGCGCGCCGGCAGCGCGGCCGCGCCCCCCGAGATGCCGGACTTCGACCCCGGCCCGACCGACGCGGTCGATGCCGGGCGCGCGCTCGCGAACCCGCTGCTCGCCTGCGCGCAGCCGCTGCTCTCGCTCGTCGTGCAGCTGCGCGCGACGCCGTCGCACCCGGACCCGGCGGCGCTGAAGGAATCGCTGACACAGGGCGTGCGGACGTTCGAGCTCGCGGCGCAGCGCGCCGACCTGCCGCGCGAGACGATCATCGCCGCGCGCTACATCCTGTGCACGGTGCTCGACGAGACCGCCGCGAGCACGCCGTGGGGCAGCGGGGGCGTCTGGGCGAGCGACACCCTGCTGGTGCGCTTCCACAACGAAGCCTGGGGCGGCGAGAAGGTGTTCCTGCTGCTGTCGAAGCTGGCCGAGAACCCGCAGAAGAACCGCGACCTGCTCGAGCTCGTCTACTGCTGCCTCGCGCTCGGCTTCGAAGGGCGCTACCGCGTCCTCGACAACGGCCACGCGCAGCTCGAGCAGTTGCGCGAGCGGCTGCACCGGATGCTGCGCGGGCTGGGGCCCGAGCCGGAGCGCTCGCTGTCGGCACGCTGGGCGCCCGCGGCGACGCGCCCGCGCCGCTGGCTCTCGGCGGCGCCCTTCTGGGCCTTCTGCGCGGTGATGGCGCTGGTCACGTTCGGCGCGTACTTCGCGTACACGTTCCTGCTCGCGAACCGGTCCGACCCCGTGTTCGCCGCGATCCAGTCGATCCGCCTGCCCAGCGTCGCGCCCCTGCCCCCGCCTCCGCCCCCGCCGCCCGCGCAGCAGGCGCGGCTCGCGCGCTTCCTCGAGGCGGAGATCCGCGAGGGCCTGGTCACGGTGCGCGACGAGGCGAACAAGAGCGTCGTCACGATCCGCGGCGACGGCTTCTTCGAGCCCGGCAGCGCGGTCGTCGCCGCGCGCGTGCGCCCGATCGTCGATCGCATCGGCGCGGCGCTCGCCGCCCACCCCGGCAAGGTGCTGATCGCCGGGCACACCGACGCGCAACCGATCCGCTCGGCGCGCTACCCGTCGAACTGGGAGCTGTCGAAGGACCGCGCGCAGGCCGTGCTCGACCTGCTCACCGCGAAGGTGCCCGCGACGCGCATGCAGGCCGAGGGCCGCGCCGATTCCGAGCCGCTCGCGCCGAACGACACCCCCGTCGGGCGCGCGCGCAACCGGCGTGTCGACGTGACGCTTTTCGTGAGCAACGGATGAAGAAGGTCCTCGGTTTCTTCTTCCGGCCCGCGGTGCTCTGGACGCTCGCGGCGCTGTGCGTCGCGCTGATCATCTGGTTCGCCGGCCCGCTGCTCGCGTTCGCCGGCTGGCACCCTCTGGAGACCGCGACCGCCCGGATCGTGCTGATCGTCGTGCTGCTGGTGCTCTGGCTCGGCAAGCGCGTCGTCACCCGGATCCGCGAGAAGATGGCCAATCGGCGGCTGGTCGCCGCGCTCGCGGCGCAGAACCAGCCCGCGGCGCAGCCTCCGGACGCGGCGCAGGCCGCGCAGCTCGAGGCGGTGCGCCAGCGCTTCGCGAAGGCGCTCGACGTGATGCGCCAGGTCCAGCCGGGCGCGCGCGGCGGTGCCCTCGGGCGGCTGTTCGGCGGGCGCCGCTACGTGTACCAGCTGCCCTGGTACGTGATCATCGGCCCGCCCGGTTCCGGCAAGACGACCGCGCTGCTGCACTCGGGCCTGCAGTTCCCGCTCGCCGAACAGCTCGGCAACGACCCGATCCGCGGCGTCGGCGGCACGCGTAACTGCGACTGGTGGTTCACCGACGAGGCGGTGATGATCGACACCGCCGGCCGCTACGTCACCCAGGACAGCGACGCCGACTCCGACTCCCGCGAGTGGGGCGAGTTCCTCGGCCAGCTCAAGCGCTACCGCACGCGCCAGCCGATCAACGGCGCGCTCGTCACGGTCAGCGTGAGCGACCTGCTCCAGATGCCGCCCGCCGAGCGCGAGGCGCAGGCGGTCGCCGTGCGCAGCCGGCTGCAGGAGCTGCTCGCGACGCTGGACATCGGCTTCCCCGTCTACCTGCTGGTGACCAAGGCGGACCTGCTCGCGGGCTTCCTCGAGTTCTTCGACGACCTGGATCGCGAGCAGCGCGAGCAGGTCTGGGGCACGACCTTCGACTGGCGCGACGACGGCGCGACGCTGCCGACGGCGGCCGAGATCGACGCGCGCTTCGACGAGCTCGTCGCGCGCATCGACCGCCTGCGCCTGGACCGCCTGCAGGCCGAGCGCGATCCTCAGCGGCGCGCGGCGATCTACGGCTTCGTGCACCAGCTCGCCGCGATCCGGCCGGCACTGGCGTCGTTCGTCGCGTCGGCGTTCCCCGCGACGCAGCTCGGGCGCCGCCCGTCGCTGCGCGGCGTGTACTTCACCAGCGGGACGCAGGAAGGCAGCCCGATCGACCGCGTGATGGGGTCGCTCGCGCGCCAGTTCGGCCTGCAGCGGCGCATGCTGCCGGCGGCGCGGCCGAGCGGCAAGTCGTTCTTCCTCACGCGCGTGCTGCGCGACATCGTGTTCCCGGAAGCGCCGCTGGCCGGCACGAACCTGCGCTGGGAGCGAGGCTGGGCGAGCGTGAGGTGGGCCGCGACGATCGGCACGACGGTCGTCGCGATCGGCGCGATCCTCGCGTGGTCGGTGAGCTTCTGGAACAACCGCGGCTACGTCGACGAAGTCGAGCAGAAAGTCGTCGCGATCCGCAAGTCGCTCGAGGGCCGGGTCGCGTCGTCGATCCCGCTCAAGGCGCTGCTGCCGCTGTATTCGCTGGTGCGCGGCCTGCCGGTCACCGACCAGGTCGACCCGGCCAACCCGAAGGTCTCCTACGGCTGGGGCCTGTTCCAGGGCGGCAAGCTCGCCGAGGCCACCGACCAGACCTACCAGCGCCTGCTGCAGCAGACGCTGGCGCCGCTGCTCGCCCAGCGCATGGCGGCCGCGCTGCGCGGCGGCGGCGCCAACCCGGAGCTGCAGTACGAGACGCTGAAGACCTACGTGATGCTGCGCGAGCCCGACCACCTCGACCGCGCGGCGGTGCGCGGCTGGGTCGGGTTCGACGTCGAGGTCAACCAGGCGGGGGCGCTGACGGCCGACGAGCGCAAGGAGCTGCTCGCGCACGTCGACGCGATGCTCGAGCGCAACGCGTTCCAGGACGCGGTCACCACCGACTCCGAGCTGATCGGGCAGGTGCGCGCGACGCTGGCGAGCACGCCGTTCCCGCAGCGCGTGTACAACCGCCTCAAGCGCGAGGGCGTCGGCCGCGACTTCCCCGACTTCCGCATCACGACCGTCGTCGGGCCGGTCGCCAACAGCGTGTTCGGCCGCGCGAGCGGGCGCCCGCTCGGCGAGGGCGTTCCGGGCCTGTACACCTACGACGGCTACCACAAGGGCTTCGTCAAGGCGCTCGACGACGTCGTCAAGGCGCTCGCCGAGGAGGAGACCTGGGTGCTCGGCATCCGCGACTCCGACAACGCGAAGCGCATCCGCGACCCGAAAGGCCGCGAACAGCTCGTCACCGAAGTCAAGCGGCTGTACCTGCTCGACTACGCGTCGACCTGGGAGCGCTTCGTCGCCGACATCCGCGTGAAGCGCGGCGCGGAGCTCGGCGAAACGATCGCGATCGCGAAGACGCTGTCGGATCCCTCCTCGCCGCTGCTGCCGCTGCTGCGCGCGATCCTGCGCGAGGTGACGCTGACCGCGTCGTCCGGCAAGGACGCGGTCGCGCAGGCGGTCGACAAGGCGACCGACGCGGTCAAGGGCACGAAGGAGAAGCTCGAGAAGATCTTCGGACAGGCCGCGCCGGCGCTCGCCGCCCCGCAGGGCGGCAGCCGCATCGAGTCGCTGGTCGACGACCGCTTCGCGGCGCTGCGCGCGGCGGTCGCCGCTCCGCCCGGCGGCGGCGCGGCCCCGATCGAGAAGTCGATGGCGCTGCTCGGCGAGCTCTACCAGCACCTGGTCGTTCTCAACGAGGCGGTCAAGACCGGCGCGCCGCCGCCGCGCAACGACGTCAAGGCCAAGATCGACGGCGAGGCGGGCCGGCTTCCCGAGCCCGCGAAGGGCATGTTCAGCGCGCTCGCGTCCGCCGGCGTCGACGTCGGCTACAAGGAACAGCGGGCCAAGCTCGACAAGCAGCTCAGGGCGCTCGGCGAGAGCTGCACGAAGCTGATCGGCGGACGCTATCCGTTCCAGCGCGACAGCAGGAACGACGTCACCCCCGAGGACTTCGCCAAGGTGTTCGCGGGCGGCGGGCTCCTCGACGACTTCCAGCAGAAGGAGCTCGCCGCGCTCGTCGACACCACCGTGAAGCCCTGGAAGTTCAAGGACCCGGCGATGGGCGACAGCGGCGCGCTGATCCAGTTCCAGCGCGCCGCCGAGATCCGCGGCGTCTTCTTCGGCGGCGGCGCGCGCGGGCCGTCGATGCGCATCGAGTTCAAGCCGGTCGAGATGGACCCGGCGATCCTCACGTTCAACCTCGACGTCGACGGCCAGGTGCTGCGCTACCAGCACGGCCCGATCCAGCCGCAGTCGATGCAGTGGCCGGGCCCGCGCGGCAGCAACCAGATCCGCATGCAGATCTCGCCCCCGGGCCCGTCCGGCGCGTCGGGCGTGCTCTTCAGCGGCGCGTGGGCGCTGTTCCGCATGTTCGACGGCGCGCAGATCGAGCCCGGCGTCCCGCCGACTTTCCGCGCGACGGTCGCCGTCGACGACCGCAAGGTCGTCTTCGACGTCAGCACGAGCAGCGTGCAGAACCCGTTCAGGCTCGCGGACCTGCAGCAGTTCAGGTGCCCGGCTCAGCTGTGAGCGACGCCGCGGGCTGGTACGGCAAGCTGCCGTCGGCGGGCGATTTCGCGAGCCGCCGGCTGCCGCCCGAGTTCGTCGGTCCCTGGGACCGCTGGCTGCAGTCGGGCATCGCGCACGCGAAGGCCACCCTCGGCGAGCGCTGGCAGGACCTCTACCTCACGTTCCCGATCTGGCGCTTCGTGCTGCCGGGCGGCGCGTTCGGCCCCGACGCGTGGTGCGGCGTGCTGCTGCCCTCGACCGACCGCGTCGGCAGGCTCTTTCCGCTGACGCTCGCGCGCAGCCTCGCGCGCGCACCGGCGCTCGCGTCGAGCCTGCTCGCGATCGACGACCAGCTCGAGCTGCTGGCCGACGTCGCGCTGCACGGCCTCGACAACCAGCCGATCGACGCATTCGACGCCCGCGTGAGCGCGGTGCGGGTGCCGCCGCGCGTCGATGCCGGGGCCGTCGTTCCCCTGGAGTGCCTCGTCGACGAGACCTCGCTCGGCCGATGGACGCTGGACGGACCGCTGGACGCGCTGCTGCGCCGCTCGGCGGAGCGGGCGGCGCTGGCCAAGCTCGGGCGGCGTGCGTTATGGTGGACCCCTGCGGGCCAGGACGGCAACGGCGCGATGCGCCTGGCACAGGTGCCGCCGGCACCGGAGTTCTTCACCGCGCTGATCAGCGGCCATTGACGTGGGGAGCGAGAACACATCCGCCGAGCAGCGCCCTGAACGCCCCGTCGCCGGGGACCACGGGCCGAATTGCCTGCAGCTCGGCACGCGCCTGGGCGAGTTCGAGGTCACCGGGCTGATCGGCGAGGGCGGCTTCGGCATCGTCTACGCGGCCAAGGATCACCTCCTCGAGCGCGAGATCGCGATCAAGGAGTACATGCCGTCGGCGCTCGCCTCGCGCACCGCGGGCACTCAGGTCACCGTGAAGTCCGAGCGCCACGCCGAGACCTTCGCGGCGGGGCTGCGCAGCTTCGTCAACGAGGCGAAGCTTCTGGCGCAGTTCGACCACCCCGCGCTCGTGAAGGTGTACCGGTTCTGGGAGGCGAACGGCACCGCCTACATGGTCATGCCGTACTACCGCGGGCGCACGCTGCGCGGCGCGCTCGCGGCGCTCGGCGCACGCCCGACCGAGGCCTGGATCGTCCAGTTCCTGCACCCGCTGCTCGACGCGCTCGAGCTGATCCACGAGCAGCACTGCTTCCACCGCGACATCGCACCGGACAACATCCTGATCCTGGGCAACGGCCGTCCGGTGCTGCTCGACTTCGGCGCCGCGCGGCGCGTGATCGGCGACATCACGCAGGCGCTGACCGTGATCCTGAAGCCCGGCTTCGCGCCGTTCGAGCAGTACGCCAGCGGGCCGGAGATGCGCCAGGGCCCGTGGACGGACATCTACGCGCTCGCGGCCGTCGTCTACTACTGCATCACCGGCAAGGCGCCGGTGCAGGCGCCGTCACGCCTCATGAAAGACACCCTGGTGCCCGCGCGCATCGCGGGCGCCGGCGCCTATAGCGAGAGGTTCCTGGCGGCGATCGACCACGCGCTGGCGCTGCGCATCGAGGACCGGACGCACTCGATCGCGCAGTTGCGCGACGAACTCGGATTCGATCGCGCCGACGCCGGCGGCGGGGTGCCCGTCCCCGGGCGCGCGACGCCCGCGGCGGCTCCTGCGCCGACCACGGTGCCGGCCGCCGCAACGGGGGCTGCGACTGCTCCGGCGGCGACCGCTCCGGCGGCGACCGCTCCGGCGACGACCGCTCCGGCGGCGACCGCTCCGGCGGCGACCGCTCCGGCGACGACCGCTCCGGTCGCTGCGGCCGAGAACCGCGCGGCGGCCAGCCCGGCGGCCGCCGCGACGACTCCACCCGCGGCGATCCCGGCCGTCGATTCCGCGGCGCTGCCCCCGACGCCCGCGGCTGCGCCGAGCAGCGACGCGACCCTCCTCTCGGCCCCGACGCCCGGGATCGGCGCGAACTCGGCCGTCGCGCGCGCCCCCGACGAGCTCGAAGCGCGCGCCGCGCTGCCGCCTGCGGCATCGCCGCCCTCGGCATCGCCGACGCCCGTCCCGCGGCCCGGCCCCGCCGGCCCTCCGGTGATCGGGCCGATCCGGACCCCGCTGCCCGAATTGCCGACGCCCGCCGGCGAGGCGCGCGTGGACGGAATCGCGCCGAGGATCGGCACGCCCGCGGCCGTCGCCGGCCCGGCCCGGGCGGAGCGCGTCGCCACGCCCCCGCCTGCGGCATCGCCCGCTGCTCGATCGACACCCGAACCGGACGCGCCGCCCCCGGAGCGCTCGCCCGCCCGCGAGCCCGCGCGGCGCGCCGGGCCGGCGGCCGAGCCGGCGCTTCCGCACATCGAAGCGCTGACCGTCACGGAATTCAGGCTGCCGGAGGAGGGGTCGGCCGCCGCCGGCCACGCGGCGGCCGGCGCGCGAGGATCGGGATTCGCAGAACCGGACGCACGCATCGCGCCCCCGCCGGCCGCCGCGCCCCAGCCGAGTCGGCGAGCCCTCGCGGACGCGGCCCGCGCACCGAGAGTCCCGGCCTGGGCCATCGCGGCCGCGATCGGAGTCGCCGCGATCGCCGGCACCGGCGTGTGGTGGAGCGCGCGCGAATCGACGCCCATCACCGAGCAGTCACCGGGCCCGGCGCCGTCCCGGTCGCCGGCAACCGCCGGCCCCGTGATCGCGCAGGCCCCCGCAGGCGCGCCCGATCCGGGCGCGTCGACCGGCCGGGCACCGGCCTCGGGCACGGCACCCGTGCCGCCCGCCACTTCGACGACGCCCGCCGTGCCCGGCCCCGAGCCCGCGCCCGCAACGGGGACCTCGCCCGCGACGCCCGCCGCCGCCACGCCGAGCCCTGCGAGCACCGCGAAGGCGGCTGCCGAGTTCTCGCCGCACGGCGCGCTCGACGCGATCCACGCGGCACGCGACCCCGGCTGGGGCGTCGACGTCAAGCTCAGCGCGACCTCGGTGCGCATCGGACGCGACCCGCTGCGCTTCGAAGTGCGCAGTGCGCGCCCGGGATACCTCTACGTGCTGATGGTCGGAACCGACGCGTCGAACTTCTTCCAGCTGTTCCCCAACGCGATCGACGGCGACAACCGCGTCGAGGCGAACACGACCGTGCGCCTGCCCCGCGAAGGCTGGCAGATGAAGGCCGACGGCCCTCCGGGCACGGACCGGTTCGTCGCGATGGTGAGCCCGTCGCCGCGCCAGTTCTCGGCAGCGGGCCTCAAGGCGATGAGTCCGTTCTCGGAGTTCGACCTGAACCAGGCGCGCAAGGCCTTCGCGTCCGCCGGCCCGAGCGTCTTCGCGGGCACACCGGAGCGATGCGCGGGGACGCCGGAGTTCTGTGCGAGCTACGGCGCGGCGAGCTTCGAGATCCGGGAGATTCGCTAGACACCCTGCCCGCCCGCCGGTTCGCCGGCGGCGACGGCGTCCGGCGCGAGCGCAGCCGGCGGGCAGCGCGGGTTCGGCCCCGGGCGACCGGTCCGCCCGCTAGAATGGGGACGGGAGAGGACACCGATGAGCGTCGAACGCGATTCGCCCGATGCCGGCCCCGTGGGGGGCGGCGGCACCGTGCTGCCCGTGGGCACCCGGCTGCAGGAATTCGAGATCACCGGCGTCGTCGGCGAAGGCGGCTTCGGCATCGTCTACGAAGCGAACGACACGCTCCTGCAGCGCCGGGTCGCGATCAAGGAGTACATGCCCGCGCAGCTCGCATCGCGAACCGCGGGCCGCACGGTGAAGGTGCGCTCGCCCGAGCAGATCGAGACCTTCGAGGCCGGCCTGTGCAGCTTCATCAACGAGGCGCGGATGCTCGCCCAGTTCAAGCACGCTGCGCTGGTCGAGGTCTTCAGGTTCTGGGAGGAGAACGGCACCGCGTACATGGCGATGCCGTACTACGAGGGCCGCACGCTCAAGCAGTTCCTGTCGGCGCACCCCGAGATGTCCAACGAGCGCTGGCTGCGATCGATGCTCGCTCCGCTGCTCGACGCGCTCGAGCACATGCACGAGGCGAGGATCTTCCACCGCGACATCGCGCCGGACAACATCCTCGTCCTGAAGAGCGGCTCGCCGCTGCTGCTCGACCTGGGCGCCGCGCGCCGGATCATCGGCGACATGACGCAGGCGATCACGGTCATCCTCAAGCCCGGCTACGCACCGATCGAGCAGTACGGCGAGGAGAGCGGTGCTCGCCAGGGCCCCTGGACGGACATCTACGCGCTCGCCGCGGTGCTCTACTACGCGATCACGCGTCGCGCGCCGTCGCCGGCGGTCGCGAGGATGATCCGCGATCCCCACAAGCGCCTCATCGACGTCGCGTCCGACGCGGGCTTCTCGGCGGGCTTCCTGCAGGCGATCGACCTCGCACTGTCGGTGCGCCCGGAAGATCGCCCGCAGTCGATCGCGCAGTTCCGCGAGATGCTCGGCGTGAGCACGTACACGGTGAGCACGCCGCCGTCGCCGACCGTGATGGGAATGCTCGCGGATGCGCCGGAAGTGCCGCCGGTGCGCGTGTCGACGCCCGCGCGCGACCCCGCGGCCGGGATGCCCTCCGCATCGGCGCAATCATCTCCCCAGTCGCCCCAGTCGCCCCAGTCGCCCCAGTCGCCCCAGTCGCCCCAGTCGCCCCAGTCGCCCCAGTCGCCACAGGCCGGCCGAGGCGCACAGACGCCGGCCGACGCCGTCGCCCAATCGCCACTGCCGTTCGATCCGCTGCCGCCGCTCGTGAGCGGCGAGCCGCTCGCCTCCGGCGCCTCCGCCGCGGCCGATTCCGCGGCGGCGCCCGCTGCCCCGAGACCCTCCGAGACTCGCGCACAGGCGGCCGCGAAACCGGCCGGCACCGACAAATCGCTCGACGCCACTCGCCCCGTGCCGCGAAAAGCGGACGCGCGCGCCGGCACCTCCGGCACGGGCCTGCCGGCGCCGAAGTCCTCCGGCGCGTCGTCGCGCGGCCCGCTGCTCGTCGTGATCGTCGGCGTCGCCGCGGTCGTCGGCGCACTCGTCGTCGTCGGCGCGCTGCTGATGAACAGCGTCGGAAGCGAGCCGCCCGTCATCGCATCGTCGCCCGCGCCGTCGGCGAGCCCCTCGCCCGCCACGCCGTCGACGTCTTCCGGCGCCCCCGGCGCGGCGCCGGCCGCCTCCGCCCCTTCGGGCGCCGACGCCCAGGCAGCCGCGCCCGCGTCGTCCGCGTCGTCCGCGTCGTCCGCGTCGCCCGCGTCGCCCGCGTCGTCCGCGTCGCCCGCGTCGCCCGCGTCGTCCGCGTCGTCCGCGTCGTCCGCGTCGTCCGCGTCGTCCGCGTCGTCCGCGTCGTCCGCGTCGTCCGCGTCGTCCGCGTCGTCCGCGTCCGCGAACGATCCTGCCCCTGCGAGCGCGCCTGCGACGGCGGCGTCTTCGCCCCCCGCGCCACCGACGCCCGCGCCCTCGGCCGCGGCATCGAGTCCCTCGGCGGCCGCTCCCCCCGGACCAGCACCGGCGACGGCGGCGGCGGTCGCCGCGGCACCGGTCGAGCGAAAGGGAACCTTGCGCCTGTCGATCCGCCCCTGGGGCGAGGTGTACGTCGACGGGGTCGCGCGCGGCGTGTCGCCGCCGCTCAAGCGCCTCGCGCTCGACGAAGGCACGCACGAAATCGAGGTCAGGAATCCGGCCGGGCCGTCGGCCACCCGCAAGGTGCAGATCCGGCAGAATCAGGCCATCGACTTCGAACACCGGTTCTAGGGACTGTTCACACCACGAATGAGCCCATTCGTCGTGTGAACAGGCCCTGGACACCTCCCGGCGCACACGCGCCGGGATCCGACCGATGTACCCACGAGGCGGCCCGCCTTCGAAGGATTCGGGCCGCACGACCAGAGAGGACGCCCCCGCATGAGCCGAACCGGAACCCGACGCGCGACATGCCTCGCGAGCATCGCGCTGCTGCTGACGGCCTGCGCCGGTCCGGGGGGCGAGACCCCGCCCGTGGCACCACCCTCCCCGCCCGCGCCGACCGCGCCCGCACCGGCGCCGGCGCCCGCACCGCGCCCGCCGGCGCCCGCGCCCGCCCCCGCGCCGGCACCGCCGCCCCCGCCGGTCGTGGTGAAGTCGCCGGCCGAGCAGCGGCTCGCGGAGGGCATCGCGCTCTACGACGCCGGCGACTACCGCGCAGCGATCCGCAAGCTGCAGGGTTCACAGGAGATCTGGGCCAAGGACACGCCCGCGGCCGTCGCGATCGAGGCCCACAAGACGCTCGCCTTCAGCATGTGCGTGACCGGACAGCGCAGCGCGTGCCGCCGGCAGTTCGACGCGCTGCTCAAGCTCGATCCCGCCTACGAGCTCAAGCCTTCGGAGGCCGGTCATCCGCAGTGGGGGCCTGTCTTCGCGCAGGCCAAGCGGGCGGCGAACGCGCCGGCGAAGCCCGCGGTCAAGCCGCCGGCGAAGCCCGCGGCGCCCGCGAGTCCGGCCGCGAAACCCGCGGCCCGCTGACCGGGCCGGGCCGGGCGACCACCGCGCGCGCCTCGAACGCCGGCGGCGCGCCCGGTCGGCACGTTGCGCCGCGAGAATGCCGGCTCGACGGCGCGGGCGGGCGCGCCCGCCGGGCGGCTCAGCGCCCCGCCGGCGCGGCCGGCGGCATCCGGCGGGTGCTGAAGTCCATCGGACCGAACCACATCGCCAGCGCAGAGTAGTTGTCCTGCCCCGGGCGCGGGGGCTCGACGACGTGCTGCTCCATCTCGGCGAGCCACTGGTCCGGCGACGCGGCACGCTGCAGCGTCGCTTCCATGACGGACTCGTTCACGTACTCCCAGAACCCGTCGCTGCACAGCAGGAACGCGTCTCCGCTCTCGAGGCGGAACGGTTCCGCGAGCACGTCGGGGTCGAAACCGTCTTCGCCGCCGAGCGAGGCGATCAGCACGCTGCGCTCCGGGTTGCCGCGCAGCTTGTTCGCGTCGGCGAAGCCGGCGTCGACCATCGACTGCAGAAGGCTGTGGTCCTTCGTGCGCGAGACGACGAAGCCGTCGCGAAAGCAGTACAGGCGGGAGTCGCCGACGTGCCCCCAGCTCGCCGTGGCGGCGGCGGGGTCGATCGACAGCAGCACCAGCGTCGCGCGCATGTCGTGGAGTTCGTCCGACGACGACTGCTGGCGGATCACCTCGCGATTGGCGAGATCCAGCAGCGACAGCACACCGCGGGGCGCGCAGTCGGGGCGCTTCGAGAACGCGTCGAGCACCGCCTCGACCGCGACACGGGATGCGACGTCTCCGCCGCCGTGCCCGCCCGCGCCGTCGGACAGCACGCAGCACACCGGGCCGCCGTCGCTCCAATAGCCGCACGCGTCCTCGTTGCGCTCGCGGCCGCCCTGCCTCGACAAAACCGCGATCTGGATCTCCACGGCGCGCGTCCTCCTAGGGCTGCTTGTCCCGCAGCCTGTCGATCTGCTCTTCGTAGGCACGCACGAACTCGCGGCCGAACAGCGCTTCGAAATCGTCTTCCGCTTCGCGGGAGATCTCGGCGAACATCTCGTTGAACAGCTCCCACAGCCTCGCGCGGCGCGCCATCGGGAGCATCGAGTCGATGACCGACTTCTTCGTGAGCCGCGCCTCGAGGACCGCCGGATCGAAACGCTCGATGAGCCCCTGCATCGCGGCGCGCATCCCGGCGACGAACCCGACCTGGTGCGCGAGAAGGTCGTCGTAGGCGTCGCGCAGCGCGGGAACGGGGTCCATGAACCCGCGCACCGAGTGCGTCGAGAGCAGCTGCGCGAGCGCCGCCTGCGCGTCGGGCGAGAATTTCAGCGGATTGTTGTCGCGCGCGGCGATCATCGTCACTTCGCTCTTCATCTCGCGCTTGAGCGTCGAGCGGGCGCGCAGAAGGTCGATCGTTCCCTGCGTCGAGACCTTGAGCAGCTCGCCGATGCGGCGGGCGAGCTCCGGCGTGAGCAGCGGCGGCTGCGCGCCGCCGGTGATCGGGTTCGAAGGCAGCGCCGCCAGCCCGAGCCCGAGCAGCAGCTGCTTGAGCAGCTCGAAGGACTCGTCGGCCGCACCATCGCCGCCCGCTTCCGCGGCACGGCCGCCGCCGCGCGCCCGCGCGCCGTCGGCACGCAAGGCCTCGACCTGCGCGCGATTCATCTCGTTGAGCAGCGCGGTCGGGCGCGTCTTGGGCGGCGACTCGAATTCGCCGCGATACGCGTCGGCGACGCGCTCGGCGATCGAGCGGACCTCGCCGGGCTCCAGCGCCGGCACCTCGCCGGCCGGCCGCAGCGGGCTCGACACCTCGCCCGAGAGCGTGGAATCCCCGGGAATGCGCGAGACGGTCACGCTGCGGGGCAATTCGGTGGGGTTCTGCCAGGACTTGAACGCCCCCGACAAGGTACCGTTCAACGCGGCGCCCGAGACCTGCGGACCCGGCGACGCGCCGGCAGCGGACGGCGGCGGCGCCGGCACCGCCGTCGCGGACCCGTCCGGGTTCAGCGGCAGGCCGAAGTTGGTGTCCGGCAGGACCTCGGGCAGGCGGAAGGCGCCCGAGAGCTCGGAGCCGCGATCGGCGCGCGGTTCCGGCGCAGCCGCGGGCGGCCTCGAGAGCGACTCGAGCGGATCGGCCGACGCGGCGGTGTTCGGCTGCGCCAGCGGCTGCGCGAGCGGCGACGACACGCCGAGCGGGTCGCGGCCCGCGGGCGCGCCGAGCCCGAAGAGGTCGTCGATGCTGTCCGCGGCGCGGCGCGACGCGTCGATCATCACGTTCTGGCCGCTCGCGAGCCCGAGAGGATCGTTCGCGTCCGCGCGCGCCATCGGCGCCGGCGCGGCGCGCGGCGCGGGATCCAGGCCCAGGGGATCGGCGAGCCGGTCGGCGAGCGGCGCGGCGGGCCCGCCGAGGCCCGCGAAGAGGTCGTCGCGCGCGCTCGCGGCGGCGGGCGGCGGCGCGCTCGCCGCGGGAACGCGGCCCGCGGCCGGACGGTGGCTCGCGGCATCGGACGCGCCCGGCGTCGCGAAAGGATCGAAGTCGTCGGCGAGCACCGAGCGCGCCGGCGCGCTCGCGGCGTCCTCGATGCGCAGTTCGTACTCCGCGATGATCACGGAATCACCGTGCGCCACGGGCGCGGAATCACCAGGGCCGAGTTCGGCACCGTTGAGCAGGATCGTGTTGCCGTTGCCCAGGCAGGTGAGCACGAACCGCGCGCCCGACGCCGCGATGCGGGCCTGCTCGCGCGAGATGTGCCGACCCGGGTCCGGCAGCACGAGCGTGCACTCGGGCGACCTTCCGATCGTGCCGCCCGCGGGGCCGAATCGCGCCTCGATCGGCGCGACGATCGGCCGCCCCAGCTGGCTGACCACTCTGACGTTCAGCATCGATCGATAAGGTGACAGTTTTCGGCTGTTCGAGAAGATAAGCGATCGCCGCAACGTTTGCCATACGCAAGCACTACGCCCTCGGTCGTATACGAGTGCCCGACGCGGTCTTGGCCATTGTGAGGGAATCGCGCCGTCAGTATGCTACAGAGCACACCGTGGTCGTATGCATCCAATGCATCCGGTTCGGCCGACGGTGTGTCCGGACCGATGGTCGATCCGGTCGTTTAAGGGAGCAGTCGCATGGAACACCCTCACCTGAGTCGCCGGGTCGCGCCCCGGGCCGCCGCGCTCGCCGCGATCCTCGGATGCCTGGCGCTGGCAGGCTGCCAGACGACGAGCGCGCCGGCGGCGCCGCCCGCGGCCGCCTCGCCGGCGCCGGCTGCGTCGAGCCCACCGAGGGCCGCCGACGCACCGCCGGCCCAGGCCCAGGCGCCGTCCCCCGCGCCGGTCGCGATCGCACCGGTGGCGCCGCCGCCCGAGACCGTCGCGTTCGACACCGCGATCGAGCGCGCGGCGTCCTCCCTGTTCAGCGCCGCCGAGAAGCTCCCGGACGTCGCGCCCGCTCCGCCGCGCATGGTGATCATCGATCCTCTCATCGACGGCAATACCGCGCAGCGCACGGTCGCGTCGGAATCCATGGGCAAGAAGATCTCCGACGTCATCGCCGCGCGCTTCGGCAAGTTCAAGGTCGGCCCGTTCCGCAAGGACTCCCTCGCGGCGAACCCGCTGCTGCTCGTGGGCACGCTCACCGCGATCAATGCGGCCGGGAACCCCGCCGCGCGCAACGACATCTACCGGATCTGCCTCGCGCTCGTCGACGTGCGCTCGGGCAAGGTCGTCGCGAAGGGGCTCGGACGCGCCACCGAGCAGTCGGTCGACGCGACGCCGCTGCCCTACTTCCGCGACACGCCCACGTGGGTGAAGGACAAGGAATCCGACGGGTACGTGCGCACCTGCCAGGGCACGCGCGCCGGCGACGCGGCCGACGCGCTCTACCTCGAGACGCTGCCCACCGCGATGCTCGTCGACGAAGCGATCCGCGCCTACAACGAGCGCAAGTTCGCGGACGCCCAGCGCCTGTATCGCACCGCGGTGGCGATGCCCGGCGGCGAGCAGAAGCGCGTGATCGCGGGGCTGTACGTGTCGAGCTGGAGGCTGCGCCGCACGCGCGACGCCGAGGATGCGTTCGGCAAGATCGTGGTGCGCGGGCTCGAGGACCGCAAGCTCGGCGTGAAGTTCCTGTTCAAGCCGAACTCGACCGACTTCGTGCCGGAGGCCGACCTGCGCGCGCAGTACGCGCTCTGGACGCGCGTGATCGCGCAGCGCGCCGCCGAGACGAACGCGTGCCTCGCGGTCGTCGGTCACACCAGCCGCAGCGGGCGAGACGACCTCAACGACGCCCTCTCGCTCAAGCGCGCGCAGGTCGTCCAGCACGCGCTCGAGCGCCGCTCGGCCGCGCTGCGCAAGCGGCTGAGCGCGCAGGGCGCGGGTTCGCGCGAGACGATCGTCGGGTCCGGCACCGACGACCTTCGCGACGCGCTCGACCGCCGCGTCGAGTTCCGCGTCTCGACCTGCTGACGCGCGAGCGCCCCGCCCCGTCGCGCCGCCACCAGCCATCGCGCCGCCCACGCCATGATCGCCGCCCGCCACGATCGCGCCGTGCACGCCCTGCTCGCGTTCGCGCTCGCGATGCTGCTCGGGTGCGCCCCGGCGTGGGCCGCGCGTCACGCGCTCGTCGTCGGCAACAATGCGTACCCCAGCGGTCAGCTGCGCAGCGCGGTCAACGACGCGCGCGACATGGCGCAGGCGCTGCAGCAGCTCGGCTTCGAGGTGCTGCTGCGCGAGAACGCGACGCGCGAGCAGATGTTCCTCGCGATCCGCGAGTTCGGCACGCGCCTGCGCGAAGGCGACACGGCGCTGTTCTTCTACGCCGGCCACGCGATCCAGCTGCGAGACCGCAACTACCTGGTGCCGGTCGACGCGCAGCTGCAGCAGGAGGACGACGTCACCTTCTTCAGCTTCGACGTCTCCGAGGTGCTGCAGCGGATGGACCGCGCGCGCACGCGCTTCAACGTGCTGATGCTCGACGCCTGCCGGGACAACCCGTTCGCGAGCACGGTGCGCTTCTCCCAGGCGGGTCTCGCGCAGATGAGCGCTCCGCCCGGCACGCTGATCGCGTATGCGACCGCGCCGGGTCAGGTCGCCCGCGAGGGCGGCGGTCGCAACGGCGTCTACACGCGCCACCTGCTGCGCCAGATCGGGACGCCCGACCTCCCGGTCGAGCAGATGCTCAAGCGCGTGCGCGACGGCGTGCTCAACGAGACGCGCGGCCAGCAGGTTCCCTGGGACGCCTCCAGCCTGCGCAGCGACCTCGTGCTCGCGGGCAGCGCGCCGGCGCAGGCCGCGGGGCGCCCCGCGCCGGGGGGCATCACCGCGGAGACGCGCACCGCGGTCGATCGCACCTTCTGGGAGTCGATCAAGGACAGCCGCAACGTCAAGGAGTACGAGGCTTATCTCGAGCAGTTCCCGGACGGCGTGTTCGCGGTGCTCGCGCAATCGCGTCTCGCGCAACTCCGGGCGCGCGGCGGCGCGGCGGCCGATACGGCGTCCGCGGCGAGCGCGGTGCCGTCTTCGGCAGCCGCCACGGCGGCGGGGCCGTCGGGCACCGCGACACCGGCCCCGGGATCGGCCACCGCGCCGACGTCGCCGCCGATGCCGGGCCGGGAATCGGGCGCCGTGTCGGGGACGGCGTCCGCCCCGTTGCCCGCGGCGCCCTCCAATCTCGCGGCGCCCGCCTCGACCGCGGCGTCGGCGTCGACCTCGGCGCCCGCCTCGACCGCGGCGTCCGGCCCGGCGTCCGGGACGACGGCCGCACCGCCCTCCGCGAACTCCGCGCCCGCGGCGCCCGCCTCCGCGGGAACCGCGCCGGCCCCGCGCCCGGCGGGCGAGCCTCCCGCTCAGGTCGCGAGCCGCAGCGCGGGCACCACGATCAACGGCACGAAGGCGCCCGCCGCCGCGGCCGCCGCACCTGCCCAGGTCGCACTCGCCACGCCCGGCACGCCCGCGCCGGCCGGCGCGACCACGATCGTCCTCTCCGACGGCAGCAGCTACACCGGCACGCTGCGCGACGGGCGGCCGCACGGCACGGGCCGGCTGGTCAGCGCCACCGCCGGCACCTACGAGGGTGCGTTCGTCGCTGGCCACCGCGAGGGCGAAGGCGACCAGACCTGGCCCGGCGGCGACCGCTACGTCGGCACGTTCCGGTCCGACGCGCCGCACGGCCGCGGAACCACGCGCTTCGCCAACGGCGACCGCTACGAGGGCGGCTACGACCACGGCCGCTTCGACGGCCAGGGCGTGCTCGTGACCGCCGCGGGTTACCGGTACCAGGGCGCTTTCAAGGCCGGCCGGCGCGAGGGGCGCGGCCAGGCGACGTTCCCCAACGGCGACCGCTACGAAGGTGAATTCCGCGCCGACGTCCCGGCAGGCACCGGCGCCATGCACTACGCGAGCGGCGACCGTTACGAAGGCGGTTTCGCCGGCGGCCGCCCCTCCGGCCGCGGCAAGTACACGTTCGCGGGCGGCGCCCGCTACGAAGGCGAGTTCCACGACGGCGAGATGTCGGGCCTGGGCACCTACTACCACCCGAACGGCGACCGGCACGAGGGCCTGTTCGAGGCCGGCGCGGCGTCCGGGGCCGGCGTCTACTTCTTCGCCGGCGGCGCGCGCTTCGAGGGAACCTTTTCGCAGAAGGGCCGGGCCGCAACCGGCTTCATGATCGACGCGAGCGGCACGCGTCGGCCCGGCGTCCTGGAGAACGGACAATTCAAGAGTCGTGACGGCTGACCAACGGAGACCCCACATGAACACGATCGTCACCCCCGTGCTGGCCCTGTGCGCCGCCCTGGCGCTGCTGCACCCCGCACCGGCGGACGCCCAGGCCGGCAAGGTGCTGCGCGGCAAGTCCCTGAACGAGGCGGCGCTGATCGACGCGCTCGCGCCGCCGGAGCCGGAGGAGCGCACGCGCAGCATTCGCGTGCAGCCCGCCGGCCCGTCGCCCTACGGCAATGCGCCGGCGGCCGCGGTCGCGAAGAAGCCCGCGGCGGCGTCGGTGCTGATCACCTTCGAGACCGACTCCGCGGACATCTCGCCGAGCTCGAAGGCAACGCTCGACGTCATCGGCCGCGCGCTCGTCTCGGATCGCCTCGCGCAGATGAAGTTCTCGATCGAAGGCCACGCCGACCCGCGCGGCGGCGAGGAGTACAACGACCGCCTGTCGCAGTCGCGCGCCGACAGCGTCGTCGCGTACCTGGTCGACAACTACAAGATCGAGCGCGACCGCCTCAAGCCGGTGGGCCGCGGCGCACACGAACTGCTGAATCCGAAGAATCCCGCGGCGCCCGAGAACCGGCGCGTGACGATCAAGACGCAGGTCGAGTAGCGCGCCCGCCGATCTTCGGATCGGGCCGGACGGTTCCTACGGACGGGCCCCGCCGCGCGACGGCGGGCGCCGAGGAGGAGGTGTCGCGATGGCGACGACCCACGTGGTCCAGCAGGGCGAGCACATCTCTGCGATCGCCGAGCGCTTCGGATTCCGGGACTTCCACACGATCTGGGATCACCCGGCCAACGCGGCGCTGGCCGCCATCCGGGATCCGCACGTCCTGTTTCCGGGCGACGAGGTCGTCATCCCGGACTTCCGGCTGCGCAGCGAATTCCGCCCGACGACGGCGCTGCACGTGTTCCGCGCCGACCTCGTGCCGCTGTTCCTGCGCGTTCGGCTGCAGACGCTCGAGAAGGACCCGCTCAAGGGCGTCGCGTGCGAGCTCACCGTGCCGCCGAACCCGAAGCCCACGAACGAGACGACCGACGGCGACGGCACGCTCGAGAAGCCGATTCCGCGCGCGAGCGACACCAGGGGGCGCATCCTCGCGCACGTTCCGATCGTCCCGTCGGGCGGCGACACGCCCGAGCCCGTCGAGCGCGTGATCGAGTACGACCTCCACATCGGGCGCCTGAATCCCGAGAAGAAGTTCTCCGGGCAGCAGGCGCGCCTGAACAACCTGGGCTACTTCGCCGGCTACACGGTGCTCGACGTCGAGGCGCTGCTGTGGGCCGCGGAGGAGTTCTCGTGCGAGCACATCGCCAAGCGGGTACCCAAGCGCCCGAAGATCAAGCCCGCGCCCGCGGGCGGCGAGGACGACCCCGCCACCGCCGGCGGCAACGCGCCCACCGGCGTGCAGGACGCCGCGATCGTGGCGAAGCTGCGCAAGATCCACGGCGTCTGACCCCATGGCCGATCCCGTCTTCTTCGTCGACATCGGCCCGGACGGCGCGGTCGCGGTCCACCCGCGCCGGCTCGAGCTGCCGTTCCTGGTCGCGCCGATCGCCCCCGAGCGCAAGGCCGACGACTTCAACCTGCTGCGCGAGCCGCTGGTCGCGATCGGCTGCATGATGCTGCCGCACCGCCACTTCGAGTTCGACTCGTCGTTCATCGGCCCGGAGGCGGAGAGCCGCTTCACCAAGTTCGCGACGCTGATGACGAAGCTCAAGGCGCAGGACGACGCCGACCCCAAGCGCTTTCCACCGGTGTCGGTGTTCGGCCACGCCGACCCCACCGGCACCGACGAGTACAACGGCCCGCTCTCGGGCCGGCGCGCGCTCGCGCTGTACGGCGTGCTCACACGCAACGTGAAGCTCTGGGACACGCTTCACCAGAGCGGCTACCGCGGCGACCAGTGGGGCAACCGCTCGATCCGGCGCATGCTGTCGATCTCGCTTCAGCGGCCCAAGGGCGCCGAGCCCGAGCCGCCGTTCTTCGCCGGGCCCACCGACGACGCCCCCGACGCCGCCGGCAAGGCGCAGCAGAAGAAGGACACCGACGACGCGATCAAGGCGTACAAGCGCGCCCGCGGCGCCCCCGAGCCGGTGAGCGCGACGATGGACGCCAAGACGCGCGCGAAGCTCTTCGCCGAGTACATGGACGCGATCTGCCACGACGAGGCCGGCGATCCTTTCAAGCTCGACCCCAAGACCGACTTCATCGCGCGCAACAAGGACAAGACCGGCCACAAGGGCGACGTTCAGGGCTGCGGCGAGTTCAACCCGATCTTCCTGCTGTCGAAGGCCGAGGACGAGCTCTTCGCGGGCGCGAAGGAACTGCACGAGGCGCGCGACGCGCTGTACGCGCGCAACCGGCGCGCGCTCGTCTACATCTTCCGCCACGGCACCGAGGTCACGCCGAAGAAGTGGCCGTGCCCGGTCGCGTCCAACGGCCAGGCGCCGTCGAACTTCGAGCCGTGCAAGGACCGCTTCTGGTCCGACCACAAGGAGCGGCGCAAGCTCGGCGAGGAGCGGCGCGTGTTCGGCCGCGACATGGAGATGGCCGTGATCGACGACGACGGCAACGTCGACGTCGACGACACGGGCCACGTCGCGTTCACGCCGATCCTCGAGACCGGGCACACGATGGCGTGCCGCTTCTACCAGGGGTTCGCCCGCTATTCGCCGTGCGAGGCCGGCCTGAAGGAGTGGGTCGTGCGCTTTCGCATCGACGGCTTCACGAAGCCGAACGAGCCCGCGAAGCCGCTGCCGCTCGCGAACCGGCGCTACGTGCTCGAGATGGGCGAGGCGCGCGCGTCCGCGACGGTCCGCGGGGCGCTCGACGCCAAGGGCGAGATCCGCATCCCGGTGCTCGACCCGCGCACGCGGATGACGCTGCGCCTGGACGCGTGGGGCGCGCTGTTCGAGTTCCCCGACGAGAAGAAGGGCGACGCGAAGGACCCCGACCCCAACGCGCTCGTCGACGGCAAGTTCCCCGACGAGGACAAGTTCATGGCGATCGTGCTCGACGCCGGGGCGCTGAAGAAGATGCGCAGCGACGAAGACGTCGACGACCTCGCGTCGCGCCAGCGCCTGTACAACCTCGGCTTCGGGCCGCCGAACCCGGCGAAGTGGGATCGCGAGAAGGACCAGGTCCCGGCGGCGAAGGCGTACCGCGAGTCGCGCAAGCTGCCCAAGGACGCCGACCTGCGCGACGCGCTCGAGCGCGAGCACGAGCTGGAGGACGTGCCGCCGCCCACCGACCCCGAAGACGACCCCACGAAGGAGCCGTGATGGCGGACCCGACCAAGCCGCTCGACCGCGCACGGCCCTTCCGGCGGATCAACAACGAGAAGTTCCGTCCGAAGAAGAAGCCCGACGGCAAGGGCGTCGCGTGCGGCTGCCGCACGGTGAAGTCGCTCGGCGACCTCGACGCGAAGCTCGACGAGTTCCTGAAGGACACGCCCCTGCTCGGCGTCGTGCTCAAGGTCAAGAAGTTCATCGACGACGCGCTCGACCCGAAGGTGGTCGCGCAGACGCTGTTCGAGGCGCTGCGAAAGGAGGTCGGCGACGCGCTCGCCATCGTCTTCACGAGCCTGATCATGCTCGCGGGCGGGCCCCTGATCGTGCTCGCGCAACCGGTGAAGGTGCTGATCGACTCGATCCTCGGCCCGGTCGAGAAGGTGGCGCGCGCACTCGCCCGCGTGGTCGCCAAGCCGATGATGCTGCGCGCGATCCGCGTGATGCCGCAGTGGGTGTCGGTGACCCCGGGCGCCGCCAACGACGTCGTCGGCGCCGACCAGGTGATCGAAGTCGAGGGGATCTGCACGCGCAGCTTCGGCAACCCGATCGACGTCCCGTTCGTCAACTGGCACCGCTGGTTCGCCTGGAACGTGCAGATCGAGCCCGAGAAGGAATACGAGAACGCCCCGTCGCGGGTCGCGGAGCCCGCGAACACGCGCGGCATGCAGGGGTCGGAGCGCTCGATCATCCGGCCGGGCAGCTTCGAGATCCAGTGGGACGCGGGCGCCCTGCAGGGCGCGGGCGGCCGTGCGGCCTTCGACGGCGGCTTCGAGGCGAAGGACGCCCCGAAGCACGACGGCCCGATGATCGTCGAGGCGAGCTCCGACACCGGGCAGGCGTCGCCGGTCTTCTGGCCGATGCCCGGCATGTTCGTGTGGGCCGCCGGGCGCCACGTGTACGACTGCAGCCGCGTCGACGACGACAAGTCCGACAACCCCGGCATGTGCGCGATGATCCAGCCGGCGCGCGCGATGGCGACCGCGCGTTTCCAGGGGTTCCAGTTCCGCGAGAACGGGACCTTCTTCGTGCCGGCGGTCGAGTTCGTGTTCGTCGCGTCGAAGCGCGGCGGCTACATCGACCACGCGTCGATGGCGGACTCCGACTACGAATTCATCCTCGACCTGCCCCCGGTCGAGCTCGACGCGTCGCCCTATCCGATCGGCAACACCGACCGCTTTCCGCACAACACGATCGTGCTGCGCCCGCGGCTGCTGCGCGACCTGCGCTTCATCCAGGGCATCGACGGCAGCCAGGCCGAGCCGAAGATCGAGGTGATCCGCCCCGACGACCCGACCAAGGCGCCGTCGCAGGTGAAGATCACGATCCCGCAGGGCGCGCTCGCGGGCGACGCCTACGGCTTCAGGCTCGCGCTCGGCTGGCACGACCCCGCGCGCGAGCAGGCGCGCCGGGTCAAGCTGTGCCGGATCGCGCTGAACAGCGTGCGCATGCGCCTGACCGACCGCGACTCGCCGACCAAGAAGCTGCGTGACCTGCTGCACGAGGAGGAGGCGGGCCTGAAGGACGCGCTCTTCAAGGAGCTCGACAAGATCTCGATCCACATCCCGATCCTCGGCGACCTCGGGCTCGTGCCGGACATCCATCCGTTCCAGCTCGACGTCGTCGGCCCGTTCCTGAAGGACAAGGTGCTGTTCGTGCTCGACCTCGTCATCGACGCCATCGTCGGCCTGCTGCCCACCGAGGGCGAGGAGGAGTGGCTGCTGCGGGTGGGCGTGAACGGCACGTGGGTCGCGTTCTTCTTCGAGCCCGGGCGCAAGGAGACGCACACGTTCAACGCGTTCGAGGTCGAGTTCCCGATGGCGCTGGTGCCCGGCGACACGATCTCGTTCTCCGCGCACGGCACCGAGTTCGACCCGGTCGGCGACATCATGCACTCGGCGGTCTCGAACCGCACGCTGAAGTTCCGCGACGGCGGCGCGCGCGTGCCGTGGCCGAGCATCGTCAAGCCGGCCTCCGACGCGCAGCTCGACGAGTTCGTCTTCGACTACATGCGCAAGACGCTGTTCGACACCACCGAGGGCATCGGCAAGATGTCGATGGGGCTGGACAACCACCCGCTCGGGCTCGTCGACCCGGACCCGCGCGGCAACACCGGCTTCAGCCAGCAGAACAACCCGATGGTGATCCGCGACACCTTCGACGACCCGCTCAAGATCCAGCGGCTCGCACGGCTCGCGCGCGCGATTCCGCCCGAGATGGTGCTGGTCGAGGACACGCGCGACAAGCCGCTCGTGCTGTTCCCGGAGAAGCCCGACTACGACCTGCGCTGCACGATCGAGATGAAGGACCAGATCCCCAAGGACGGCCCGCCCGCGGGCTGACGGGTGGCGGGCCGCGCGCGGGCGCCCGATCGCCGCGCAGGGCTGCGGAGGAACGCCGATGCTGCTGACGCTGACGAACGACCTCACCGAGGTCCACCTGTGCCGGTGGACCGAGCCGTGCGCGTGCCGCGATCCGGGTGCGCAGCGCGCCGAGCGCACGTTCCTCACCGCGTCGGACGCGGAGGGCTGGCTGCGCCGGCTCGGCGTCGACGACGCCGCGATGCGCCGGCTGCGCCGGCTCGCCGACGACGAGACCGCGACGCCGTCGGCGATCCGCCTGTCCGACGACACCGTGATCGCGCAGGTCGCGGCGCTGCTCGCGCGCGGCCGGCTGCGCGCGCTCGAGTGCCGCACGCCGCGGGTCTTCGCCGAGATCGAGCCGCTCGCCGGCGCGAGCGCGCCCGAGACCCCGTCCGCGCCGCCGCGCGCACCCGACGTCGAGCTCACCTGGATCGAGATCCAGCTCCTGGACCCCGACGACAACCCGATCCCCGGCGAAGCCTACGAGGTGATGACGCCGGACACGCGCGTGCACACCGGCCGGCTCGACGAGGACGGGCGCGCCTACATCGACGGCATCCCGGCCGGGGAGTGCAGGATCAGGTTTCCGAGGATCGACGGGAGGGAGTGGCGGCCGGCGTGAGCGTCCGAGGACGGTCAGCGAGCCTCCTGCGCGAGCCGGCGCCGCTGCCGCCAAGCGGGCGCGTCCGTCGGGAATAGCGGTGTTCCCGGGGCGAGCAGGCACCTCCAGTGCGCGGCCGCGATTCGCTGGCGCTGGCGCCCTTCGGCGAGCACCTTCACGCAGTGATCCACCGCCGGAGGCCGGCCCATGAAGAAGCGCCGCCCGGCGGGGAATCGATGGGAATTCGCCCGCCACCAGGCGTCGACCTTGTCGGGATCGGGCCACGGGAGGCCGTCGTCGGGGTCGGTCTCGACGCCCGGGTCGTCGGGGTCGTCGGTCGGCCCTGATTCGAAGTCGTCGGGCGGCCGGCGCTCGAGGTCGAGCCCCGCCAGATCGACTCCCACGATAAACGCGAACGATTCGCCGACGACTCGTGCGATCGCCGGGTCGCGCGTCCGGGCGAGCAGCCAGGGGATGTAGCGCGGATCTCCAAACGCGCCGATCGCGCGGATCACCGCGGGGCTGCCCTGCTCGCGATCGAACATCCGGCCCAGGAGCCGATGGCCTTCCTCGACCTCGATGGCCTGCATCGCCACGGCCAGCGGGCCCGCCGGGCCGGTCCATTGCAGTCCTGAAAGTTCCGCCAGCGCGGACGCGTCGTGGCGCAGGCCCGTCGCCAGCACGCGTGCCCTGCACGCGTCGACGGCGATCGCCCGATCGTCCGACGCCTCGAACGTCTCGACGACCCGAAGAGCGCGCTCTCGGCCCCCCGCCGCAAGTGCCGCCCTCAGCAATTCAGAAGCGAGCAGCGCATCGAGGCTCACCGAACGCGATTCGACGAGGGCCTCGTCGACCAGTTCGGGACGGACCCTGACCGCCATCGAGAGCGCCATCGGGGCATCGACCCGCGCGACGCCTCGAACGAGGGAATCCGAGAGGCCGCCGACCTTCAGGGCCCAGCCGGCGCCGTCGACCCCGCCCGTTCGCGCCTCGGGCGTGACGCAGCCCGCCGCGGCCTCGCGCGCACGGGTCTCGTCGACGTCGCCCGACGCGAGCAGCGACATCGCCGTGAATCCCCATTCGTGACGAGCAGCGTCGACGACCCCCGCCAGCACCCTCCGACCCGCGTCCCCCGCGAGCGCGAGGCCGTCCAGGTGAGCGGCGATCCGCTCGTCGATGCGCTCGATCTGGACCAGGGTCGGGTGAGGGGCGCCGGCCAGCGCGCGGCGCGTGACCACTGCGGACGCGAGCGCGACCGCGTGCTCCTCGACCATCCTCTCGACGATCGGCATGGGTCAGGCCAGCCGCGTCCAGGCACTGCCGTCGTACCGGCACACGTGCCGCGGCCCGATCGTCACGAGACCATGGGGACTCACCCGCAGGGTCTGAAGCGTCTCGGGTCGCTCGGGCGCCGCCGGCATCGGGACGAATCCGCCCTCGCGAAACACGAAGGGGTCGCGCATCGAACACGCATGGAGGGCCTCGCCGTACCACGCCAGGCTCCAGAGGTCGACGGGCAGGTCGAGCGGGACGATACGCCACTGGTCATGGCGGCCCGCGAGCAGCGTGCGCCCGTGGCAGAGCGCGTAGACCGTTCCGTCCCCCGCGCAGCAGACGTCGACCACGGTGAGGTTGGTCCCGGTCTCGCGAGCATGCCAGCGACGGCCGTCGAACTCCCAGATCTCGCCGTTCCAGCCCGCTGCGTAGATCTCGTCGGCGCCGTATCCGTCGATCGCCTCGAAACCGGCGACCTCGCGACGCTCGTCGGGCACTTGAAAGAGCGATGTCCAGCGATCGCGCTCCACGCGCCGGTACACCTGGCGATTCATCCCGCACGCGTGGACGAGACCGCCGATCACGCGCGCGTCGCGCAGAAGTCCATCGGACTCCGGGGAGTGTGCACCGTCTCGGATCAGCTCGTCGTGGACGTCGCCGGAGCCGATGAAACGGACGTCGCCGTAGACGCCGACGATCGCGTGCTGGGCGATCGGCGCCGTGCAGCGGACCGCCGAGACGACATCCCAGTTCGCGTCGGGTCCGCGACGCCACTGGCCGTTGACCTCGAGGTCCACTCTCGTGGCGGGCACCTTCGTCCGCGCGTGCTCCTCGTCGGTCGAGACCAGGCACATCGCGCCCGACGGCGCGAACGACGCGTCGAGGAACAGGGTGCCGTCCGGCCAGAAATCGTTCAATTGAACCTCCTCGCGATGACCGGGGACGAACTCACCCCTCACTCCGCCTCGAGCGCCGCCTGGGTCGCCTCGGCGTCCTTGACCGCCTCGTCGCCGTAGCGGCCGGTGACGATCGGCTTGCACTCCGTTTCATCGTTGATCCCTTCCTGATTGTGGTATGCATCCAGCTGGGCCTCGATGCACGCGCGGTCGCAGTGCGGGAACACCTTCTCCATGGCGTCGAGCGCCTGCTTTTTCGCCTGGCCGTACGTCGTCTTCTTCGGCAGGTTCACGGTCTTCGGCGTTTCGCCCGGCGCGGTGAACGTCAGGCTTCCCGCCGCCCCCGGCGCATTCGCTGCCGCGGTGCTCTGGTGCGTGTGGAGCAGGCCGTGCGTGCCGTTGGTCTGGTTGGTGCCTTCTACGCAGACGCACGGCGCCTGCCCGATGTCGTAGGTCGTTCCCTGCAGCACGCGCAGCGGCTCCGTCTTGGAGGTACGCCCCTCGACGAAGCCGCTGCCCTCGACCAGGTGGTGCCCGGTCTGGCCACTGCAACAGCCGTCGCCCTTGTCCTGGTCGTACGGTTGGAGCATGCATCGCCGGGCCTTCAGGCAGTCGTCGGCATTGATCTTCTTTGCGTAGTCGAGCGTCTCGGCCTGCTTGCGCGGCTTCTTGACGTCGGCGGGATCGACGCTGCCCCCAGGGAGGTACTGGGGCGAGTCGACCAGCGAGTTGTCCGCGTAGTCGCACGGATTGATCCCGTCCGGATTGCGCGGCGCGCAGTCCTTGCACGCCTCGTGTTCCTGCCCGATGTCCTTCTGGCACTTCACCCAGACGTCGATTCCGACGTACGACTCGTCGATGTACGGCCAGGTCGGCGTGTTGCCGGGAACCGATCCGTGGTTGTGGGTCGTGAGGTCCAGCATCCGCACGACGTTCTCGCTCTCGACGAGAACGTCCATCGACCACATGTTGAAGAAGACCTTGCCGCGGTTGACGCTGGTGACGACCCCCTTCTTCGCCGCACACCCCGCCTCGTCGCCGTAGCTCTGCTTGAAGTAGCTCTTGTTCTTCAGCATCACCTCCTGGCCCGATATCTGGACCGAGGTGGAACCGCTGGTGGTGTCGGACGCCATGCCCGTGTTCGGGTACGGGATCGGAACACCGGGTGGCGTCGCCGGGTTCTCGGGCGGAGTGAAGCAAACGTCGGGGAAGGCGCAGATCGCCTTGCCCATGGCGGCCTTGCACGACACCTCCATCATGTTCGCGTAGACCTGGTTCGCCATGCTAGATTCTCCCGGCGCTCGCGTTCGGCGTCACGGCTCGTCAGTGCCTCGGCGACGATTCGCCGAGGTAGCGCAGGACCATCGCCGCTCGACGACCGTCGTCGTTGCCCGCGTGCGCGAGTATCGATCGGCCCGGCGCGTAGCCCTTCCGGCACGCGGCATCGGCGACCGCGGCCGCCAGCAGGCCGCCGACCGCCCCCGTCTCGCCCACGCACTCGGCCGGGTGCCAGAGATCCATCTCCTGCTTGCGCTCTCGCAGGCTCCTCGACATCGCGAGCGCCGCCTCCTTGAAGTAGTAGTGCTCCCCGGAGAGGTCGGTCACGCGGAAATCGAGCGCCGGGTAACGCATGCCCGCGTCGTCCAGCGCCGCCCTGATCGCGCGCGACAGGCCGTCGGCGCGCAATGGCTCGCCGCTTTCGATGTGGGCGCGCTCGGTCGCGAATCCGAGACCACTGCACACGAGCGCCGGCGCCGAGGCATCCTGCTCGAGCAGGACCGCGCCGGCCCCTTCGCCAGGGAGGAACCCGTTGGAGTTCGCCGCGGTGAGCAGTCGTCCCGCGCGTTCGTACGCGGTCATCGTCGCCACGTTCATCAGGGTGTCGACCGCCGCCACCATCACACGCCGGGCCGTGCCTTCGAGCATCATTTGGCGCGCGACGTCCACCGCGGATGCGAATCCGAGCCGTCCCTGCGGCACGACGACGGACTGGTCCGCGAAAGTGATCCCGAGCGCGGACTCGATTTCGAGGAAGAGCTCGTCTTCGAGGCCGGGGAGCCGCCCCGGCCTCGACCGCTCGGCCACGCACAGCAGCAGCGGAATTCCCGCACGCTCGCGAGGCGGCAGCTTCTCGAGGCACTCTCCAATCGCCATCGCGCACATTCGAACGAGCTTCGCCCGGCCTCGATGGAGCTCACCGAGCGGTACCTCGTGGCCGAACAGCCATTCGCCGCGCGAGTCGATCACCCGCGTCTCGACCGGGTTCTGCAGCTTCGCGCGAATCGCGGCACAGGTCGAGGGCGCGTCCAGGCCGACGCTCGTGACCAGCCCGAAGCCGCGGAACGAGACGGGGACCGCGCTCATTCACGAGCCTCCGCCGCAACAGTCGTCGGGCTGCGTCACCCCTTCCGGAACCGCCCTGATCGGGAAACCCACGTGCTCGCGCTCGAGCCACCACTCGCGGCCCGGACGCCCGATCAGGACCTGCCCGATCTCGAACAGGCTCTTGCGAAGGGGGCGCGCCACGCGCCACGAGATCGTGAAGCGATCTTCGTCCGGCTCGAAGACGATCGTGTCGGCGGTTGCCTTCAATTCCTCGCGCGGACCGGACTTGGGAAAGATCGTCACCGGTGCGTCGAACGCGGGAAGGTCGAACTCCCGCCGCCCGTCCGCCGTCAGGTTCGCGAGCACCACGCGCCGGCCGGTGACCGGAAACGCGAGTTGCTGGTCCGCGGGGGCCGCCTGGTAGTACCGCTCGTCGAAGTCCGGCGGCAGGAACGGGAAATGGTCGTCCAGCCATTGCTGGTCGTAGGTCCCGGCGTATCGGATGCGCTCCGGCCAGGAACGCCCGAGCGGCCCCAACGCCATGGGCCGGTAGTCGCCGTCGGGCCGGGTCACGGGAACTCCGGTCTCCTCGGTGTTCGGAAGCGGCGAGCCGTCGACCCATTCGCCTCGAAGATGCCGGTGGAAGCCGCGCCCCGCCGGGTTGGCCGCGAACCACGCGTGCTTGTCCGGGTCCGGATGGCGCTCGTCCCGCCCGCCGAACGCGAAGTCGTATGAAATCGGCATCCGAACGAAGGGTTTGGGCTCCGACGCGCGCACGCCGGTGGTTCCCGTGCGCCAGACACGGTCGCCGACGACGGTGAACGTCTTCTGCCAATCCCCGATGCGCAGGCCGACCGGCAGCCGGATCGCAGGGCGAGCGTCGGGAGCGTACGCGGAGCCGGTCAGCAGGACGTCGCAGAAGTGCTTGCGCGGCGCGTAGTCGACCTCGAGCACCGGCGCCGACAGGCCCGGCTCGCCGCTGAAGGTGTCCGACGTGGTCAGCGGCAGTTGTTCCGGGTACATGTCGAGCCGCTGCCCCTCTCGAGGCAGCGTGAATGTGCCCTTCACGACCACGACGAGCAGCTCGCGGCCGGAAGGCTCGAGGCCGAGATTGAATCCGGCGACCATTCGCGTGGCATTGACGAGTTCCATCTGGGCCTGCCCGCCGCGTCGACCGCCGCTTCAGTTGATCTGCACCGAGCCGCCCCGGATGCGGACGAGCCCCGAGGATCGGTTGGAGATGTATCGCCCCTGGATCAGGACCTTGCCGGCCCGGGTCAGCGTGATGCTCGCCTCGCCACACCGAAGCACGAGTTGCTCGCGCGCCGAGACGATCATCCGCTCCCCGTCGGAGTCGACTTCGACGGCGCCGGGGACGCCCGCCTGCGGACCTGGCCGGGCTTCGCGAACCACGCCGAGGACGATCGGACGCGAAGGGTCGGCTCCAACGAATCCGAGCACGAGCCGGCTGCCGACGTGCGCCTCGTGCAGGTCCACGGTCGAGATCGCGCGCACGGCCTTCTCGTCCGGGCGCTGTTCGAAGGCCACGAGCGGGCCGCCGTCGATCAGTCCGACCAGAGTGCCCAGGACGAGATCCTGCGACCCGCTGCCATTGTCTCGCGACGCCGGGGAACGATCGGAGTCGCCGGCCAGCCTCGGAGCCGACTTCATCAGCGGCTCCAGGGGACTGGCGTGACCGCCGGAGGCCTCGGGCTTCGCCGTCGAAGGGGATCGCTTGCTCATGTCGTCGCGCCCGTCAGTTCTGCGTGATCTTCCGGCCTTTCAAGACCATGTCGCCGTCGGCCTTGCCGTTGATCTTGCCCGATGCCTCGATGACGATGTCCTTGCCCTTGATCTGGATCGTACCGTCCTTCTTGAGCGTGATGCTCGCCTTGCCGCTCGTCAGGGTGATCGAGTCCTTGGCGTCGATGCTCAGTTCCTTGCCCACGGTCAGGGAGTCCGATTCCTTGACGGATACCGTGCGGCCGGCGCCGATGCTCGATCCCTGGTCCTTCGCGACCGTGTGCGTCTCGCCGCCGCCGACTGTGATCTTGCGATCGGCCGCCACCTTCAGGCTCTGGCTCGCCCCGACTTTCGTCGCCTGGTTCGCCCCGACCGAGATCGTCTGGTTCGCGCCGATCTTCACCTTCTCCGCGGCGCCGACCTTCTTCGAGCGCGCCGCACCGACCTTCAGCGAATCCGAGACATTGACCGTGTGGCTGCGCGTCGCCTTCACGGTCACCTTCTCGTTGGCCCCGACCGTCTCGGTGCGATTCGCGCCGATCGTGATCGACTCGTTCGCCCCGACGTCTTCAGTGCGATTCACCCCGATCGAGATCCTCTCGTTCACGTCCACCCGCTCCGTACGGTTGTTGTGGACCGTGATCGTCTCGTTGTTGTCCACCGTCTCCGTGCGGTCGTGCTTCACGTGCACGGTCTCGTCGTGGTCGATCGTCTTGGTGCGGTCGTGCCCCACCCAGTGCGTCTCGTCGTTCTCGACCTCGATGTCCTGGTTCTTCTCGGCGTGCAGCCAGACCTGCTCGGCGCCCTTCTTGTCCTCGAAGCGCAGCGCGTTGGCATTGGCGGCGCCGGCGCCCTTCGTCGAGCGGCTGAGCATGCCCCACTGCGTCTTGTTCGCGGGCAGGTCCCAGGGCGGCATGTTCGCGCCGTTGTAGACGACGCCGGTGATCAGCGGGCGGTCGGGGTCGCCCTCCATGAAGCTGACGATCACCTCCCAGCCGATGCGCGGGATCGACACGAACCCGAAGCGACCGCCGGCCGCGAGGAACGCAACGCGCAGCCAGCACGAGGTGTGGTCGTTCTTCTTGCCGTAGCGGTCCCAGTGGAACTGGACCTTCACGCGGCCGTACTTGTCGGTGTGGATCTCCTCGCCGCCCGGCCCGGTCACGACCGCGGACTGGATGCCGTGGATCAGCGGGCGCGGCGTCACGCGCGGCGGGCGGTACTGCTGCTTCGCCGGGATCGCGGTGAAGCGGCAGGTGAAGCGGCTGCCTTCCTGGTCGCCGGCCTCGTGCGACGGGTCGTGGTACTCGTAGTCGGTCGACAGCAGCAGGTACTCGCCGTTCTGGTCGTCGCGAGAGTGGTCCACGAGCTTGAACTTCGCGCCGCCGCGAAAGGTGGTCAGCGGGCCCGAGCCGTGGAAGCGGCGCGCCTGCGCGTTCAGCTCCTCGGCGCGCTGCGCCACGTACAGCTCGCCCTCGTCGACGGAGTCGTAGTCGCCGGGAAAGTCGAAGATCTCGTACTTCGGCTTGGCGTGCGTCGCGACGTGTTCGGGCAGGCGCTTGACCTTGACGTCGCGGGCCGGCGCCTCGAAGTGGTACTCCTGGAGCACGAAGTCGCCGGGCTGGATGTCTTCCTCGCCGTACCACTCGGCGACGTGGTCGCGGCTGTAGAGCTGGCCGCGGCCGGAGGAGACGAACGAGTACGTGCCCGCGCCGGCGCCGGGCTTGCCGTTCACGCCGGTGTCGAGCTTGTGCTGGCCCTTGTCGTCGATGACGACGAGCTCGTGCGCGCCGTCGCGGTGCTCGAAGAAGTAGTAGATGCCCTCCTGCTCCATCAGCCGCGACACGAAGTTGAAGTCGGACTCGCGGTACTGCACGCAGTAGTCCCAGTCCTTGTACGCGCCCGCGCTGCCCAGCCGCCAGGCCACCGCCGCGGTGTCCTCGTCGTGGAAGACGTCCTTGAGGATCGCGGGCACCGACTTGGACTGGAAGATCTTGCAGTCGGTCGTTCGCGTGAGGAACCACAGCCACGGCCGCAGCGTCATCCGGTACGCGTAATAGCGGCCCTCGGTCGGGCCGAGGCCGAAGCGCGTCACGTAGCCGTTGTACCAGCGCTTCTTCTCATCGGCGAAGGTGACCTCGACGGTGACGCTCTTGCCGAGCAGCGCCTTGGGCGAGATGTCGCCCTTCGGGCTCACGGCCTCGATCTCGATCTCGAACAGCCGCGAGACGCCCTCGCTCACGCGCATGCGCGAGAACCTGAGGTCGTTGCCGAGCGGAGACTTCAACTCGCACAGGCGGGCCATGTCGTTCAGCTCCGGAGCGGCGGCGTTGGCCGCCATGACGTCAATCTAGTGCGAACGGGTCGGCCGAGGGAATACGACCGAAGTACGCCCGCGCGCGCGCCCATCGCGCCGATCACTCGAACCCGTAGTGGAAGTCACCGTCGCGCACCGACAGCGCGATGCCGGTGAACTCGCGGCCCTGCGCGAGCCGCTCGAGGTACTCGCGGCTGATCCTGGGCAGCACCGTGTTCGTGAGGATCGCGTCGATCATCCGCCCGCCCGACTCGAGCTCGGTGCAGCGGCCGATGATGAGCTTCACCACGTCGTCGTCGTAGACGAGCGGCACGCCGTGGTTCTCCTTCACGCGCTTCACGATGCGCCCGAGCTGCAGGCGCACGATGTTGCCGAGCATCTCGTCGGACAGCGGGAAGTACGGGATCGTGACGATGCGCCCGAGCAGCGCCGCCGGGAACACCTTGAGCAGCGGCTCGCGCAGCGACTTGGCGATCGCCTCGGGCTCCGGGATCAGCTCAGGGTCCTTGCACAGGTTCATGATCAGGTCGCTGCCCGCGTTGGACGTGAGCAGGATGATCGTGTTCTTGAAGTCGATGTAGCGGCCCTCGCCGTCTTCCATCCAGCCCTTGTCGAAGACCTGGAAGAAGATCTCGTGGACGTCGGGGTGCGCCTTCTCGACCTCGTCGAGCAGCACCACCGAGTACGGGCGCCGGCGCACCGCCTCGGTGAGCACGCCGCCCTCGCCGTAGCCGACGTAGCCGGGGGGCGCACCCTTGAGCGTGGACACCGTGTGCGCCTCCTGGTACTCGCTCATGTTGATCGTGATCACGTTCTGCTCGCCGCCGTACAGCGTCTCGGCGAGCGCGAGCGCGGTCTCGGTCTTGCCCACGCCCGAGGGCCCCACCAGCATGAACACGCCGATCGGCTTGTTCGGGTTGTCGAGCTTCGCGCGCGAGGTCTGGATGCGGCGCGCGATCATGTCCAGGCCGTGGCGCTGGCCGATCACGCGCTCGTTGAGCGTGGCGGCGAGGTTGAGCACGGCGTCGATCTCGTTCTTCACCATGCGACCGACCGGAATGCCGGTCCAGTCGGCGACGACGCTCGCGACCGCCTGGTCGTCGACCGACGGCATGATCAGCGGCGTCTCGCCCTGCAGCGCCGCGAGCTTCTGCTGCAGGCCCGCGAGCTCGGCGAGCATCGCCGTGCGCTCGGCCTCGGCCGCGGCGGCGTCGGCGGGCGCGGGCGCGGCGCTGGCGGTCGCGACGGGCGCCGCACCGGGGGCGCCGGCGGCATTCGCGGCGGGCGCCCCGGCGCCCGCGGGTGCACCCGTCGTCGCCGACTCCGACGGGGCCGGCGCGCCGGCCGGCGCATCCACCGGGTGCCGCCCCGCGCGCAGCTTCGCGCGCAGCGCCAGCACCTCGTCGACCAGCGCCTTCTCTTCCTGCCAGCGCGCCGCGAGCTGCTCGTGGCGCGCGGTCTCCGCGGTGAGGCGGTTGGTCGCGTCGACCTTGCGGTTGCCGATCGGCTCGCCGACCGCCTCCTCGCGCCCGATGATCTCGAGCTCGGTGTTCAGCGCCTCGATGCGGCGCAGGCAGTCCTCGACCTCGGGCGGCGTCGCGTGCTGGCTCACCGCGACGCGCGCGCAGGACGTGTCGAGCAGGCTCACCGCCTTGTCGGGCAGCTGGCGCGCGGGAATGTAGCGGTGCGACAGCCGTACCGCGGCCTCGATCGCGGCGTCGAGCAGCTGCACGCGGTGGTGCTTCTCGAGCACGCTCGCGACGCCGCGCAGCATCAGGATCGCCTTCTCTTCGCCCGGCTCGGGCACCTGCACGACCTGGAAGCGGCGCGTGAGCGCCGGGTCCTTCTCGATGTACTTCTTGTACTCGGCCCACGTGGTGGCGCCGATCGTGCGCAGGTTGCCGCGCGCGAGCGCGGGCTTGAGCAGGTTCGCCGCGTCGCCGGTGCCGGCCGCGCCGCCCGCGCCCACCAGCGTGTGGATCTCGTCGATGAAGAGAATGATCGGCTTCGGGCTCGCCTGCACTTCGTCGATGACCTGGCGCAGCCGCTGCTCGAATTCGCCCTTCATGCTCGCGCCCGCCTGCAGCAGCCCGATGTCGAGCGTGAGCAGCGACACGTCCTTCAGTTGCGGCGGCACGTCGCCCTTGGCCAGGCGCTGCGCGAAGCCCTCGACCACCGCGGTCTTGCCCACGCCGGCCTCGCCGGTGAGCAGCGGGTTGTTCTGCCGGCGCCGCATGAGAATGTCGACGATCTGGCGGATCTCCTCGTCGCGCCCCGAAACCGGATCGATCTCGCCCTTGCGCGCCTTCTCGGTGAGGTCGACCGCGAACTTCTTCAGCGCCTCCTGCTTGCCCATCTGCGCGGGCGCCATCGCGCCGCTCGCCTCGCCCGGTGCCGCGCCGCCTCCGACCGCCGAGCCGTCGCGCGCGGCCTGGCCGTCTTCGGGGGATCCGCCGACGATGCGTGCGAAGCCTTCGCCGAGTTCGTCGGGCCGCACCTTCGCGAACTCCTTCGACAGGCCCAGCAGCTGGTTGCGCAGCGAAGGCGTCTTCAGCATGCCGTACACCAGGTGCCCGGTGCGTACCGCCGACTCGCCGAACTGCAGCGTGCCGTACACCCAGCCGCGCTCGACCGCGTTGTCGATGTGCTCGGAGAGGTCGGAGATCGATGTCGCGCCGCGCGGCAAGGTGTCGAGCACCGCGGTCAGGTCCGCGGCGACCCGGCTCGCGTCGAGCTGGAAGTGGCGCGCGATGCGGTGCAGGTCGGAGTCCGCGCTCTGCAGGATCTGCGTGAACCAGTGCGCGAGCTCCACGTACGGATTGCCGCGCAGCTTGCAGAAGACCGTCGCGCCCTCCACCGCCTTGTAAGCGAGCGGCGTGAGCTTGCCGAAGAGATTGGCGCGGCTGATTTCCGACATTGGTCGATCTCCTGTCAGTCGTGGTCCGGGACGCGCCCGTCGGGGCGCGCGCGGGGACGGGGTTCGGTCATCGCGCGGGGCGCGAGAGCGCGAGGTGCACGCCCGGCGCCGCGGCGTCGCCGCGCCAGTGGCCCAGCCAGGTCGTCCAGCCCAGCCGCACGCCGCCGCCGAGCACCGCGCGCGGCACCTCGCGCGCGTTCACGCAGGTGGTGGCGTGGACACCATACTCCTCCGACGCGTATTCGCGAGCCCATTCTCGCAGCCGGCGGTGCCAGCCGCCGCCGGGCAGCAGGCGCTCGTAGTCGGCCATCGTCACCGGGCCCAGGTGCACCGCGAAGTGATGCTGCGCGTCGAGCACCCGCCGCCCCAGCACGGCGCCGGCCCCCAGCGTCGCGCCGCCGTCGCGCGCGCCGAGTGCCGAGCGCTGCGACGCCGGCAGCTCCATCCAGCGCAGCGCGAAGCACTCGACGCGCACCGGCACGCCGAAGTACGACGCGAGGATGTCCTCGAGGCCCGCGGGGTTGCGCACCGAGCGCGCCAGGTGCGCGGCGAAGTGGCGCTTGCTCTCGTCGGCGACCTCGGTGCGGGCGAACCACGCCGGCCCGCCCTGGCCGAAGAGCGCGCCGACGTACACGCCGAAGCGGTCGCGCGCGGGGTGGTCGCGGCTCGCGGTGGGCTGCGCCTGCCGCCACGCGCGGTAGAACAGCGTCAGCAGGCGGTGGTGGAAGACGTCGGCGAAGCGAACCAGCGTCGGGTCGCCGTGATTGAGCTGGCGCTCGCGCGCGAACTCGGTCAGGTGCGTCGGCAACGGGCCTTGCGGGCCCCACAGGCCCAGGAAGCGCACCCCGAGGCGCGGCCGGCCGGATCGCCCGAGCCTGACCTCGGAGAGGTTGGTCGGCGCGAAGGAGAGGTCCGCCTGCTGGCCCAGGCGAACCGGCTCGTCCGCCGGCCGGCCCGCCTCGCCCAGGCGCGGCAGCTCCGGGTGCAGCGCCTCGACCCGGCGCAGCACCTGGTAGAAGTCGTGTGCCCAGGGCGCCCGCGCGAGCGCCTGGTACAGGCTCAGCCGACGCTGCGCGAGCCCGTTCTCGCCGGCCATCGGGCGACCTCTCCTCGCGACTCGGACACGAGCCGCATCTGCGTGAATGAATTGATCGACACGTGCCGCGCGAAGAAGCGCTCGAGCACCGCCCCCAGCAGGTAGCCGCCCGCGCCGCCGAACGCGTTCTCGTTGAGCGTGAGGTCGATCGCGAGGCCGCGCCCGAAGACGATCGGGCCGGTGGTGGGCAGGCGGCGCACCACGGGCTGCGCGGACAGCGCGATCACGGACTCGCACTGCTTGCGGTTCGCGGGCTCGGCCACGTCCGAGTACAGCAGCAGCAGCTCGCGCAGCGCGCGCGCCGAGCCGCCCGGCTGCGCGTCGTCGAGCAGCGACAGGTAGTTCAGCGACAGCTGGCTGATCAGGCGCCACGCGAAGTCGCCCTCGGCGACGCCCGGGCGCGGGCGCGTCGGCCCGGCGAGCACGCGCACGCCGTCGAGCTGCACGCTGGCATCGGGCGTGAGCGTGTTCAGCGCACCGATCGGCAGCAGCAGCGGCAGGTCGCGGTTGGTCGCCATCACCTCGACGGCGAGCTGGCGCATGTCGCGCGGGAACGGTGCCTCGCGCGGATCCACCAGCGAGACGAAGACCTCGCTGCCGATGTAGCCGGTGCGCGAGCCCTGGCGGCGCTGGCGCTCCGAGAACATCCTCGGCTCGCGGCGCAGCGTGTAGTACGAGCCCGAAGCAGGCGCATCGTGATGGACGAGGTCGCCGTAGAAGGGCGCGAAGTCGACGGCGTCGTCGGCCACCTCGCCGATGCCGCGCACCGAGCGCACCGAGAAGACCTCGAAGTCCATCGGCCGGGTGCGGTCGACCTGCAGGTGGTGCTCGAACTCGCCCTCGGCGAGGTGGATCCGGTCGGCGCGACGCGGGAAGAGGTTGACGATCGGGGTCGCGTTGAGCACCAGCGTGGAGGCGTCGACCGCCGCCTCGAGCGCGGCCTCGTGCCGCGCGAACAGCAGCACGAGCTCGAGCTCGCCGCCGGCGCACTGCGCGAACGCCTTGCGCAGGCCGGTGACCTTGAAGAACCGGAATCGCTGCGGGAAGGCGAAGTACTCGCGCAGCAGGCGGTAGCCCTGGAACGAGCGGCGATCGTAGGGCATCAGCGCCTCGTCGTCGTCGAATCCGACCGCCTGCACCGCCGCCGCGCCGAGCCGCGCCAGCACGCGCGGCGGTGCGCCGGGCGCGACCGCGAGCACCTCCACGCACTGCGAGCTCACGAGCTCGTGCAGCGGGCCGCTGACGGCCTCGGCGCCGGCGACGAAGAACGTGAGCTCGTCGCACGCGATTCCGGACAGCGGCACGCCGCCCTGCGCGTCGAGCCGGATGCGCACGCCGCCGCGCGCCTGCGCCGCGACGCCGAGCGCGCCCAGCGGGAGGTCGGCGGCGTAGCCGAAGCAGCGCGCCGCGCCGACCGCGAGCGGCCAGACCCGCAATGCGTGCGCGGTCCGGAACTCGCAGGCGGTCTGCTCGCCGCGCGGCACGACGCTGCGCATCGCCGTGCCGCGCTCGACGCGGGCGCCGTCGGCGAGCGCCGGGTCGTCGAACTTCGGCAGCAGCTCGACCACCATGAACGACGGCGTCGGCGTCAGGTAGTGCGGATAGACGAGCTCGAGCAGGTGCTGAGTGAAGCGCGGGAACTCGGCGTCGATCTTCAGCTGCACGCGCGCGGCGACGAACGCGAACGCCTCCATCAGCCGCTCGACGTACGGGTCGGCGACCTCGAGTCCCTCCATTCCCAGGCGCGCCGCGATCTTCGGGTACTCGCGCGCGAACTCCGCCCCCATCTCGCGCAGGTGCGCGAGCTCGCGGTTGTAGTGCTCGAGGAGCCTGGGGTCCACGTCGCGCCCGGCGGCCGGCTCAGCCTTCGCCGGCGTCGGACGCCGCCGCGGCGCCCGCGACGACGCGGCGCTCGCTCGACACCACGGTGCCGTCGCGGTCTCGCACCGCGACCATCCCGGTCTCGAAGTCGACGTCGGTCTTGAGCAGCAGCTCCAGCGGGTACGGCTGCGCCCACAGCTGGCCGGTGACCTCGAACGTGAGCACGTTGTGTTCCTCTCCCGCCTTGGCCGACCGGACCGCACGCACCTGGAGCGAGTCCGGGAGGATGCGCGGCTCGAAGCGGATGATCGCCTCGCGCAGCAGCCGCTGCAGGTCGAGGGGTTCGACCTTGGAGACCAGCTGGCCCGACAGCGGCGGCACGCCGTAGTTCAGCGTGGAGTCGAACACGTGCCGGAACGCGTCCGCGTCCAGGTGCGTGAAGCTGCCCGCCTGGGCATTGAGCAGCCAGGAGAGGTCGCGCAGCACGCTCTGGCGCAGCCGGGACTTCGTGATCGTGCGCCGCTCGGCGTCCTCGTGAGGATTGGACGGCTCGTCGTCGACGAGCCGGTCGAGCAGCGCCGGCTGGAGCCGGTCGCGCGAGACGGCGGGCGCGGGGGGGCGCGCGCTCATCCGCCGAGTTCGAGCACGCGGACGTCGAGCAGCCCGAGCTCCGCCTGGTCGGTGGTGAGCACGCGCTGGCCGAGGCCGCGGTAGCCCTCGTCGTCGGACCCGGACCAGGTCGTCTTGCGCGCCATCATGAGGTCGTCGTCACCCGAGGACTCGGAGCCCGGATAGCGCACCGGGATCAGCACGTGCTTGGCGCCGCCGCCGGTGAACGTCATTTCGGCCGCCGCCCAGACGACGTCGATGACGTCCTCGGGCTCCGGGATGTCGACGCGCTCGATGCGCTCGAACGGCACCCAGTAGTACTTGCCGTCGATGAAGCACTCGCACACGGGCCCCAGGCGGGCGTCGGCGTCGGCGATCCACTCGAACGCCCGGCCGTCGGCCCGGCCCGGCTTGGCGTCGGCCGCCTCCAGCGCCTCGTCGCGCAGGGCGCGGCCCGAGCCGGCGGCGTCGGCGCGCAGCGCCTCGACCATCAGCGCCAGCCAGCGCGGCGGCTCGCCGGCGATCACCGGCGTGCGCCGGCCCGCGAAGACCTCCGCGCGGAAGCGCTCGCACGCGATCGCCTGCTTGTAGACCATCGCGGTGAAGCCGAGCGACGCGTCGAGGTTGGTGGCGGTGTCGAGCTGCGTGGCCGCGCGCTCCCACTGGCCGGTGACCGCGAACAGGCGGAACAGCTTCATGCGCGTGGACGCGTCGCCGGGCGCGGAGCGCGCCGACGCCGTGGCCTGGTCGAGCAAGGTCTTGACGGGGACGTTGTCCAATCGGGGCTCCTGGAGATTCAGCGCTGCCGCGGCGAAGCTCTGCGGGGGGCTCCCGCCGCACGACGCGACCCGCGCACGCAAACGCCCGGTTCATTCGTCGTCATAGAGTTCGCCGGTGAAGGCGGTCGCGGCGCCGCCGGCCCCTTGCGCGTCCTGCGCGCGGTACTCGACGTCGATGGACCGGTACATCATCGAGACCGTGACCATCGGGAGCTCGTTGGCGCCGCTGGGGTGACTGCCGACGTCGACCTTCACGACCAGCGCCTTCTTCAGGAGGATGTCGACCATCTGAACGGCGTCTTTTCCGCCCGCCCTGCGCTGGTGCAGCTTCACCGTCTCGATGACCATGCCGCTGTCGAGCGCCCAGCACATCAGCGGAACGGACTTCTCGAACGAGTAGCCGAACGTCAGGGCGCTGTACTCGGGACGCCCGGTGCGCGACGGGCCGGAGCCCGAGCCCAGCCCGAACGTCGCCGGCTGCGTCATGCCCCACTCCCACCACTGGACACCGATGGCCTTGGGATACGTGGCATCCTGGGACTCGCCATCGATCCCGTCGACCTCGATCAGCGTGTCGAACATCGGCGATCTCCGTCAGGTGATGGGTAGCGTCTCGCGCCCGAAACGACCGCGGCACGACCGGCCTGCACGACCGACCGTGCCGCACGCCACGGGAGCACTCAGCCGTTCTTGTTGGCTTCCTGGTCCCACCAGTGCGTGATCGGCGCGTCGGCGGTGCCGTCTTCCTTCTGCGGCGAGTACTCGATCGTGCACTTGCCGAAGTCCAGGCTGAACGACTCCATCATGATCGAGTCGCCCTTCGAGCCGCTGACCTGGTGCGACGTCAGCATGCACGGCTCCATCGTCACCTTGTAGTACTCGATCGGGCCGGCCTTGCCGCCCGCCTTGCGGAAGGTGAGCGTCGCCTTGCTGAAGTGCTGGCCGGTGGCGCAGTTCCACCACAGTTCGGGCGACGACTTGTTCGACTGGATCATCACCGTGATCGCCGAGAAGTTGGCCTTGCCCGCGGCGCCGCCGGTGCCGCTGCCGAACGTGCCGGTCTGGGAAACGCCGAACTGGACCGATTCGACTTCGATCTCGTCCTTGTGCTTGTCGTCTTTCGACTCGCCTTTCAGGTCCGGGCCTTCGAACTTGAGGAAGATGTCCTGTGCCATTTGAGTGCTCCTTGCTCGACTGGGTTGTTGGGATCGTCGGGAACGCGATGCCACTGTATCGGTCGCGCGCCCCCTCGACCATTCTTCCTAAGCACTACGACCTAAGTACGACCGTCCTCCACGATCAGGCCGCCTTCGCCGACGGAAGCTTCGACACCAGCCGCAGCGACACGGTGAGTCCCTCGAGCTGGTAATGCGGACGCAGGAAGAACTTCGACGTGTAGTACCCCGGGTTGCCCTCGACCTCCTCGACCACGACCTCGGCGGCCGCCAGCGGACGCTTGGACTTGGTCTCCTCGGAGGACGTGGCGGGGTTGCCGTCCACGTAGTTCATGATCCACTTGTTCAGCCACTTCGCCATGTCGTCCTTCTCCTTGAAGGACCCGATCTTGTCGCGCACGATGCACTTCAGGTAGTGCGCGAAGCGGCAGGTGGCGAAGAGGTAGGGCAGGCGCGCGGCGAGGTTCGCGTTCGCGGTGGCGTCGGCGTCGTCGTACTCGAACGGCTTGTTCAGCGACTGCGCGCCGATGAACGCGGCGAAGGCCTCGTTCTTCTTGTGCACGAGCGGCATCAGGCCCGCCTTCGCGAGCTCGGCCTCGCGGCGGTCGGAGATCGCGATCTCGGTCGGGCACTTCATGTCGACGCCGCCGTCGTCGGTGGGGAACGTGTGCACCGGCAGGTTCTCGACCGCGCCGCCCGACTCGATGCCGCGAATGCGCGAGCACCAGCCGTAGAGCTTGAACGAGCGGTTGATGTTCACGGCCATCGCGTAGGCGGAGTTCGCCCACGAATACTTGCCGTGGTCGCCGCCGCCGGTTTCCTCCTCGAAGCCGAACTCGTCGACCGGGTTCGTCTTGGCGCCGTACGGCAGGCGCGCCAGGAAGCGCGGCATCGCCAGGCCCACGTACATCGCCTCCTCGGACTCGCGCAGCGCGCGCCACGCCGCGTACTCCGGCGTCTGGAAGATCTTGGTGAGGTCGCGCGGATTCTGCAGCTCCTGCCAGGAGTCCATCTGCATCAGCGCCGAGCTCGCGCCCGAGATGAACGGCGCGTGCGCGGCCGCCGAGATCTTGGACATCTCGCTGAGCAGCTCGACGTCGGGCGCGGTGTGGTCGAAGTGGAAGTCGCCGACCAGGCAGCCGAAGGGCTGGCCGCCGAACTGCCCGTACTCGGCCTCGTAGACCTGCTTGAAGATCGGGCTCTGGTCCCACGCGGTGCCCTTGTAGCGCTTGAGCGTGCGGTGCAGGTCCGTCTTGCTGACGTTCATCACGCGGATCTTCAGCATCTCGTCGGTCTCGGTGTTGTTGACGAGATAGTGAAGGCCGCGCCACGCGCTCTCGAGCCGCTGGTAGTCCTCGTGGTGCAGGATCGCGTTGATCTGCTCGGTGAGCTTGTGGTCGAGCTCGGCGATCATCGCCTTGATCGTCTCGAGGACGTCCTTGCCGATGAGCGCGGTCTGGCCGAGCGCCTGCTGCGCGAGCGTCTTGACGGCCTGCTCGACGGCGGACTTCGCCTCGTCGGTCTTGGGCCGGAACTCCTTGTTCAGCAGCTTCGTGAAGTCGTCGTACTCCATCGCCCCCTGGGCGGACTGGAGCTGTTGCGATTCAGCCATGTGGGTTCTCCGTAGGCGGGTTCGGGCGCGCGGCTTCGATCACTCTTCGGCGGGCTTGGCCTGCGCGGCCAGCGACTTCAGCAGTTCGGGGTCGTTCATGATGCGCTCGACCAGCTGCTCGGCGCCGGTCTTGCCGTCCATGTACGTGACCAGGTTCGACAGCTGCTGCCGGGCCTCGAGCAGCTTGCGCAGCGGCTCGACCTTGCGCGCGATCGCGCCGGGCGAGAAGTCGTCCATGCTCTCGAACGTCATCTCGATCGGCAGGTTGCCCTCGCCGGTGAGCAGGTTCGGCACCGTGAACTGCACGCGCGGCTTCATCGCCTTCATCCGCGAGTCGAAGTTGTCGACGTCGATCTCGAGGAACTTGCGGTCGGCCACCGGCGGCAGCGGATCGGCCGGCTTGCCGGAGAGGTCGGACATCACGCCCATGACGAAAGGCAGCTGGACCTTCTTCTGCGCGCCGTAGAGCTCGACGTCGTACTCGATCTGCACGCGCGGGGCGCGGTTGCGGCCGATGAACTTCTGACTGCCTGCCATGGTTGTCCTCCGGTTCGGCTATCTGGAAATCGGGATCACTTGGCGTCGGCCGGCAGGCCGGCGATCTTCGCGACCGAGGCGACGCTCTCGGGCGCGACGTCCTTGAGGATGTCGACGAAGCTCATCGTCATCAGCTTCTGCGCGCGGCGGATCAGCAGCGGCGCGGGGTTGGTCGGCTCGTGGCGCTCGAGCCAGTCGCTGAGCCTGCCGAGCTGCGCGACGACGTCGTCTCGCGAGCGGATCTCGCCGGCCTGCACGGGGGGCGACGCGGACACGGGGGCCGGCGCGGGCGCGTCGGCCGGTGCTGCGGGAGGGGCGTCGGCCATCGCGGGCTCCGGGATCACGTCGGCGTGGAACGCCGCCAGCGGCTTGAGGCAGGCCAGCAGCGGCTTGAAGTCGACGCCCTGCCCCGGCTCGACGCGCGCCCTGAGCGCGCGCGCGAGGCGCTCGAGCGCGTCGAGCGCCGCGCGCGCGTGGTTCGGCAGGCCCTCGGCGGCGGCCTCGCGCAGCATGCCCTCGAGCATCGGGCGCGGAATCGCGGCCTCGGTGCCGGCGTTCGGCAGCGCGCCGATCGCGGCCTCGGCCTGGCGCACCGAGCAGCGTCCGCCGGTGCGCGTGGAGAGGAACTCGCCCGCGCGAAGGTCGCGCAGCAGGCCGTCGGGGTCGGCGAGCGCGGCGAGCGTGTTCAGCCGCATCATCGGGTCGTTGTCGTCGGCGGGGTCGAGCTGCGGGTGGACGAGGTCCCAGCGCTCCTCGACCAGCCGCGCGAGCAGCGCGATGCCCTGCGACAGGCCGCCAAGGCCCTCGAGCCGGGCGTGGGCACGGCACGACGCGAGCGCCACGCGCAGGTCTCGCGTGCGCGACGACAGCGACGCGGCGAGATCGCGGACCTCTTTCCAGTCGGGCTCCTCGGCGGGGATGATCTTGTCGCCGAACTGGCGCTCCGGCTTGCCGCGCGCAGCCGCCTCCAGCGCCTGGAACTCAGGGTCGTACTCGAGGTTCGGTCCGCATGGCGCGTCCCCCTCGAGCGGCCGGGCCCATGCCTCGACGTCGATCAAGCACCCCTCCTCTGGCTGACTCGGCTCATCGCGAGCCGCGATCCGTGCGGCCGCTGGGCCCGCTTCTTCGAGGGCTCCGGCCAGGACCGGTCAATACTACATGAGCCGCATCAAGGGTCAACGGGATCCTCCGTGCGGCACGCGGGCGTGGACGGACGGACGGAATCGGTGCGCCGCGCGGAGCACGCCACGCGCCCGGATTCGATGCCGGCGGGCCCGGGGCTCACTCGCAGCGCCGGCCCTTCAGCCGCGCACGCGCGGCGGGGTCGTCGATGCCGAGCGACATCGACGTCAGTTCGTCCGCGCAGCGCGAATCGCCGCTGGTCGCGTCGCGCGCGCCCGGCTCGCCGGACGTGCCCGCGGGCGGCGCGGTGCGCTCGGCCCGCTTGCCGGCCGGTGTCTCGTCGCGCCGGACGGGCGCGGACTTCTGCTCGGGGACGACGCGAAACGTCGCCCACACGGCGTCCGCAGGGACCGTGCCGAGCACGAAGACCACCCAGATCCGGAGCAGTGCCGCCATGCGGCCGATGTTACCCGTGGCCCGGCACGTGCGGAAGAAAGGGCCGGGTCTGCCGGCGTCAGCCGCGGGCCGGCGCCTTCGGCACCAGCACCGTGGCGATCGCGAGCAGGATTGCGGCGAGCGCCGCGAAGTCCTGCCAGTGCGGGCGTTCGCCGAGCATCGCCATGCCGGAGAACAGCCCGATCACCGGGATCAGCATCACCGACAGGCTGCTCGCCAGCGGGGGCAGGATGCTCGCGAGGCGGAACCACATGAACTGCGAGAAGCCGAAGATGACGATCGAGTTGTAGGCGATCGCGCCCCACTCGGCGGGGTTCGGCGCGCGCACCCACTGATCGCGCTCGAAGAGCGCCGACAACAGTCCGCACACGACGAGCGAGAGCACGAGCGACCAGAAAGTCACGACGAGCACCGGCGTGGGCTGCACGCGCCGGCGCATCAGGTGCACGCCGAGGCCCCAGACCGCGGCGGCGCCGAGCATGCACAGCGTGCCCGCGGGCTTTCCGGTCAGGGTGCCGAATTCGCTGGCGAGCAGCAGCCCGACGCCGGCCGCGGCCGCGAGGATGCCCACGCCCAGGCGCCGCCCCGGACGTTCGCCGAACACCGCGAAGCCGATCAGCGCCGCCCAGATCGGCATCGTGTAGCCGAGGATCGCCGCGCGGCCCGACGACAGCAGCTTCACGCCGTACATCGCGAGGATGAACCAGATCACCATGTTCGTGAGCGCGATGCCGGCGATCTCGCGCCAGTACGCGCGCGGCACGCGCACCGGGAGTCCCTGGGAGCGCACCACCAGCCACAGCACCGGCAGCCCGCCGGCCATCGAGACCGCGCGGAAGGTCATCGGGGCGAAATCCTGGACGCCCAGCTTCATCACGGGCCAGTTCAGGCCCCAGGTCAGCGTGAGCACCGCGAGCATGGCGAGGTCGCGCCCGGCGAGCCCGAAGGCGTTCGTCATCGGGCACGCGCCTCGCCGGCGCGGGGGCGGCCGGGCAGGCGGCGGATAGAATCTCCGCCGGGCAGGCCGGGTGGGTGTGGCGCAGTCATCGCGGAGGTTGAATTGTCGTTCGTTTCGTCGCTTCGGGCCGCCTGGCGGCATTCCGGATCCTTGCTGTGCGTCGGGCTCGACCCGGACCCGGCGCGCCTGCCGCGCCACCTCTCGGGACGCCCGGACGCGATCCTCGAGTTCTGCCGCGCGATCGCCGACGCCACCGCGCCTTACGCGTGCGCGTTCAAGCCGCAGATCGCGTACTTCGCCGCGTGCCGCGCCGAGGACCAGCTCGAGGCGCTGATGGCGCACCTGCGCGAGCGGCACCCCGGCGTGCCGGTGATCCTCGACGCCAAGCGCGGCGACATCGGCTCGACCGCCGAGCAGTACGCGCGCGAGGTGTTCGAGCGCTACCGCGCCGACGCCGTCACGGTGAGCCCGTACATGGGCTTCGACTCGATCGAGCCGTACCTCGCGTACGCCGGGCGCGGCGTGATCCTGCTGTGCCGCACGTCCAACCCCGGGGGCGGCGACCTGCAGGCGCTCGAGGTGCGCGCGCCGGACGCCGCGGGAGGCGTCGAGCGCGTCTACGAGCGCGTCGCGCGGCTCGCCGCGGGCCCGTGGAACCGCGGTGGCGAGCTCGGGCTGGTCGTCGGCGCGACGTTCCCGGCCGAGCTGCGCCGAGTGCGCGAGCTCGCGGCGGACCTGCCGCTGCTCGTGCCCGGCATCGGCGCGCAGGGCGGCGACGTCGATGCGAGCGTCGACGCCGGCGCCACCGCGGACGGCACCGGCATGATGGTCAATTCCTCGCGGGCGATCCTCTATGCGAGCGGCGACGAGCACTTCGCCCGGGCGGCCGCCGAGGCCGCGCGCGCCACGCGCGACGCACTGCGCGCGGCGGTGTCGCGGCACCGGCCGGCGCGCGCCGGCTGACTCGCCCCGCGAGCCTCGGGCGGGCGGCGCCGTCCACCCCGGCGTCCCGGTGGCGGCCCCCTCGGCCCGAGGCGGCGCTACACTGTCCCACGATCGGATGCGCGCGCCGGAGGGACGATGCGAATTCTGCTGGCCGAGGACGACAAGCTGCTCGCCGACGGGCTGTGCCGCTCGCTCCGCCAGGCGGGCTACGCGGTCGATCACGTCGCGAGCGGCTCGGACGCCGACTCGGCGCTCGCGCTGAACGAGTTCGACCTCCTGATCCTCGACCTCGGCCTGCCGAAGATGTCGGGCCTCGAAGTGCTCAAGAAGCTGCGCGCCCGCAACGCGTCGCTGCCGGTGCTGATCCTGACCGCGGCGGACTCCGTCGAGCAGCGCGTGCGCGGGCTCGACCTCGGCGCCGACGACTTCATGGCCAAGCCCTTCGCGCTCGGCGAGCTCGAGGCGCGCGTGCGCGCGCTCGTCCGGCGCAGCATGGGCGCCAACAGCGCGCTGATCCGCCTGGGGGCGATCACGTACGACCAGGTCGGGCGCACCGCGACGCTGTCGGATCAGCCGCTGGAGCTTTCGGCGCGCGAGGTCGGGCTGCTCGAGATCCTCCTGCAGCGCACCGGCCGGCTCGTCAGCAAGGAGCAGATCGTCAGCCACCTGTGCGAGTGGGGCGAGGAGGTCAGCCACAACGCGATCGAGGTCTACATGCACCGCCTGCGCAAGAAGCTCGAGGGCGGCGGCATCCGCATCGCCACCGTGCGCGGCCTCGGGTATTGCCTCGAACGCCCCGCGGACGGCAATCCCGGGGCATGAACCGGCCCGAAAAGCTTCCCGAGCCGCCGGGAGGCAGGCCGCCGTCGGTCATCGAAGACCTGCTGGCCACGCGCGAGAGCGCCGCCCACGGCGGAGCGCCGCCGGGGTCGCGGCTGCCGCGCAGGCTGCGCCGCAGCGAGCACGCGCAGGGCGAGCAGCGCTCGCTGTTCGGCGAGATCCTCGACTGGATGCTCGCGCCGCTGCTGCTGCTGTGGCCGCTGTCGATCGGCTTCACGTTCCTGATCGCGCGCTCGCTCGCCGACGCCCCGTTCGACCGCGCGCTCGTCGACCACGCCAACGTGATCGTGCAGCAGGTCCAGGTCGTCGACGGCCGGCCGGTGGTGCCGGGCGCGCGCCGGCTGCGCGAGCTGCTGCCCAATGCCGACGACGAGATCCTGACCTTCCAGGTCACCGCGGCCGACGGCGAGCTGCTCTCGGGCGAGCGCGAGCTCACGCCCCCGGCGCTGTACGACTACCCGGAACCGGGCGTGGTCAAGCTGCGCACCGACACCTTCCTCGGCGACGAGGTGCGCGTGGCGTACACGCACGTGGAGTCGCCCGACGAGGACCGCAGCGACCAGTTCCCGGTGCTGATCCAGATCGCCGAGAAGCTCGACAAGCGCAACGCGCTCGCCAACGAGATCATCAAGGGCGTGATCTTCCCGCAGTTCCTGATCCTGCCGCTCGCGGTCGCGCTCGTGTGGTTCGGCCTCACGCGCGGGCTCGCGCCGCTCAAGCAGATGCAGCAGCGCATCCGCGACCGGCGCCCCGACGACCTCTCGCCGATCGACCCGCGCGGCGCGCCCGAGGAGATCACGCCGCTGCTCGACGCGTTCAACGACCTGCTCGGCCGCCTCGACGAGGGCATGGCCGCGCAGCGGCGCTTCATCGCCGACGCGGCGCACCAGATGAAGACGCCGCTCGCCGCGCTGCGCGTGCAGGCCGAGCTCGCGCTGCGCGAAACCGATCCGCAGCAGCTGCGCCGCGTCCTCGAGCAGCTCGCCGTCGGCTCGGGCCGCGCCGCGCACGTGATCAGCCAGCTGCTCGCGCTCGCGCGCATGGAGAACCTGCGCGACGCGACCGCGCTCGAGCCGCTGGACGTCGCGCAGCTCGCGCGCACGGTCGCCTCCGACTGGTTCCCCGAGGCGGTGCGCCGCGGCATCGACTTCGGCTTCGAGGGCGACGACGCCGACGCCCGCGTCAACGCGCACCCGATCCTGCTGCGCGAGATGTTCAACAACCTGATCGACAATGCGCTGCGCTACACGCCGCGCGGCGGCACGGTCACCGTGAGGCTCGCGACCGCGCCGGACACGGTGCGCGTCGAGGTCGAGGACAGCGGGCCCGGCATCCCCGAGCACGAGCGAGAGCTGGTCTTCGAGCGCTTCCATCGGGTGCTGGGAACGCAGACCGACGGCAGCGGGCTGGGGCTGGCGATCGTTCGCGAGATCGCGTCGCAGCACGGCGCGAGCGTGTCGATCGAGGACTCGGCGATGCCGGGCACGACGTCGGGCGTGCGCTTCGTGGTCCGGTTCCCGCGCGCCGATGCTCCGCCGCAGGCCGACCCGGCCGCGCCCGCCGTCTTTGACACGGCGCAAGGGGAAAGCTAATATCCGGCCCCTTCGGCGCATTAGCTCAGTTGGTTAGAGCGACGGAATCATAATCCGCAGGTCCGGGGTTCGAGTCCCTGATGCGCCACCAATCAAATCAAGCACTTAGGCCACCCTTTGGGGTGGCCTTTTGCTTAGGCGGCCGAAGTTGTAGGAGTTCTGTAGGAGCCGACGATCGACTGTCGGCTCCGGGCAACGGTCGTCTTGTCACCGCGATACGGTCACCCTGACCTCTTCCCGTCTTGCGCCGCGATACTTCTCCAGATCGACGCCGGCCAACTCGGGCACCCGCGCGTACTGCACGGCCCCAGTCTTCCAGAACCTCGATACCGCCACGCCAGCGCCCCGCTCGGACGTGTGGCGGGCCAGACCTACCAGACGGGCCTTGGCGGCGTCCAGCGCCTCGCTGGCGGTCTCAGCGGCGGCCTTGAGGCGCAGGTACTCCCCGGCTGCCGACGCCCAAACAGGATCGTCCCGGACGACCGTGTCCCGGTCGGTCAACGGCGGCGGCGTATCCGTCGCCACGTAGGACATGAACTCGTCCCAGCCCTTGCGGATGGTCTCCCACGCCGCCGGCTCGGCCGGCTGGTCGAGCAGCACACCGACCTTCCCGTCGAAGACGTAGAGCTGCCCGAGCGTCGCGCCGGACACCATCATCTGGGTCTGCATCTGCCAGTAGACGGCGACCGGCACCCGGCCAGCGCGGGCGTCCTTCAGGATCGACGAATCCTTGGATGCCGGACATTTGATCTCGACGATGAAGGAGCCGTCGAGCGTGATGCCATCGAGGCTGGCCGAGTAGTCGCCGTCGACCATCACGAGCGGCTGCATGACGTGCCCGGTCAGCGTCTCGAACATCGCCCGAGCCGCCGGCTCGTTCGCGGTGCCGTGCGCCATGGCGGCGTTCACCTCGACGGTCGCCCGGCCGGTACGCTGCATCCAGAGCTGGTACGGCGTAGTCCACGGCGAGACGCCGAGCACGGCGGGCGTCTCGCTTGCGTTGCGGTACTTGGCCCGATGCTCGTGCCAAGCTGCCGACCCCTGCACGAGGGTTACGACGCGCGCGTTCATGCCGCCCTCCGCTTCTGTTCGAGGCTGCGGATCGCGCGGCTCGCGGCCTGCGAAGTCAGCTCGTCGAGCCGGCTGACGCCGAAGAATTCGAGCAGCCTCTCGACGTCACTGCCAGTCTCCTCCAGTAATCGCTCGATATAGCCGAGCTGCGCGGCGCTTGCCTGCCCGCGCAGGGGCATGCGTGCGACCGTGGCCGGCTTCGGCTGGTCCTCGGGCTCGGCCGGCTTAGGCGGCGAGGAGACGCCGTCAGTGAGCGGAAGGTCTTCGCCCGCATAGACCGAAATGCCGAGGCCGTGCAGCGCAATCGCCTTGACCAGAGCACGCTGGATCGACGTGTTGATGTCGAAGGCCGACGGCACGTCGATGACGCGGTTCTTCGCGTCGAGCACCGGATGAATCTGACTGAGCGTGACGCCCTGCACCGTGACGGACACCTCGACGAACACGCCGAGCGCCGTGCTGAGGTACGGCAAGTTGTCGAACCGCTTGACCTCCCACGTGGCGGTCGGGTCGAACAGCCGGAGCTGCGCGACGGCAAACGGCCACGAGAGGTAGCTGAACTGGCCCTTGCGTTCGACGTACTTCGTGACATCGATGGATGCGAGACGTGCGAACGGGTTGTCGTTCGTAGACATGTGAAGTTCCTTGTAGAAGTGGAAACGCCCGCATCGAGCGCAGTGGCTCGTGCGGGCGTCCGGGGTAGACCAGCAGTGAGGAGACGCGGTCCAGCCGGCCGGTCGGCGGCTGGGTGAGGGTGAGACGGGTTAGAGCAGGCCGCGCTCAGCGAAGCTGACGACCGCGCAGCGCGTGACGACGAAGTGGTCGAGCACGTCGACATCGACGAGCGCCAGCGCCCGTCTCAGTTCGTCGGTGAGCGTCCGGTCGGCGACCGATGGCTCGGTCATGTCGGACGGGTGGTTGTGCGCGAAGATCACCGCCGCCGCGTTGCGCTGAAGCGCTTCGATGACGATTTCACGCGGGTAGACGGCGGTGTGCGAGAGCGTGCCGCGGAACATCTCGACGGTCTCGATGACGCGGTGCTGGTTGTCGAGGAACACGACGACGAACACTTCGTGTCGACGGTCCGCGAGCGACAGGCGCAGGTAGTCGCGTACAACCGCGGGCGACGTGAGCACGTCGGTCTCGCGGACCTCGCGGGCGAGGAGCTTCAACGCTCGGGCCACAACGGGGTGGCGAGAAGTGTTCAGGTCAGGCATGACGGTCTCCATGGCCGCCAGCCGAGCGTGTGGTGGGTGTGGAGGGTTTAGCCCAATTTCGACAAAGTACTTTTCCTTCGTCTTATGTAGAGGACTTTGCTGAAAAGAGGTCAAACCCTCCATACCCACCACCGCCACTGGCGGCCGGTGTGGAAGGGGTATGGACGAGGCGTTCAGGCCGAAGCCGGGACAGAGGCCACCTCGGCTGCCTCGGGCTGCACGAACGCCATGAGGTAGTCAGCCGCCGCCTGTGCGCGGCTGGCCGCCGTGAAGATCAGGCGCTTGTCCTGCCGCAGCGCCTTTAGCCAGCTCTCGATGTACGAGGCGTGCTCCAGCCGCCCGGGAATGCCGACGTGCGCGCACAGGAACGCCGCGCCCATCTCTGCGACCAGTTCCTCAAAGCCGTAGGCATCGAGGGCCTGACGAGGCAGCAGCGGCCGGTTGCACCGGATCGAGTGACCCGTCCAGTGGGTCAGCTCGTGCAGCGCCGTCGCGTAGTAGCTGTCGCCGTCGGGGAAGGCAGCCCGCGCTGGGAGCTGGATACGGTCCTCGGAGGGCACGTAGAAGGCTTTCGACCCGCCGTGGCTGATGTCGGCACCGGACGCCTCGATCAGCCGCTCTGCGGCCTCCTGAGGCGTCCATGCCGGCTCTGCACGGGGCTGCTCCGGCAACCCGTCGATCTGGTCGGCGTTGAAGACGACGAACTGCCGAAGTAGCGGGTACTCGCGAACGGAGCCGTCAGCGCCGGGTTCCGCGTCGCCGCGGACTTCTTTCATGCTGAAGAAGACGACGGGCGTGCCGGACTCGCCCTTGCGCACCTGTGCGCCGACGGCGAGCGCCTGCCGGTAGGTCAGCCAGCGGTTCCGCGCGTAACCGCGGGCTGCCGCCTGGAGGTTCAGCAGCAGCACGTTCACGCCCCGGTACGGGCGTCCGCTGGCAAGGTTGCACGGCACGGCTTCGGCCGGGTCGACGGCCCAAGGCCTGATCCACGGCGGGGTGCCGGCTTCGAGCGCGGCGATGATCTTACGGGTGACAGACTCGTAGCAGTCGATCATGACGATCTCCAAAAATGGGATCGCCCCGCGCGGCCAGCGGCTGGCGAGGCGATTGTAAGAACGTAAGATGGGGAGGAGGAACTACCGAGCGGCAACAGCCGAAGCGGCGACACCGCGAACGGCCTGCACGGCGTTCTGGCCGATGGCTACGCCGGTGATCCTCAACGCGTTGCCGACACCGGTGATCGCGTCGAGCGCCTGGTCGAGCTTCCGGTCGGACAGCAGGAACTCTGCCGCCGGATGCACGAGGTACTGGCTGATCGCGAGCGCGAACAGCGCGGCGGCGAGCCAGCTCAGGAACGACATGAAGAACCCGAACCCGGCGGCCGAGATGAGCCAGCCGCATGCGCTGGCCACGCCGATGCCTACGGTCACGTCGCCCGTGAGCGACGCGACCAGCCGAACGATGACGCCGTGACGGGACGGATTCGCAAAGGTGGCCATGGCTCAGACCTCCAGCGCAAAGATGCCGGGGTAATACCGGCCGGCGTGGATGTAGCCGACCGCGCGCTTCGCAGCCGACGTGCAGATCGACATGAGCAGGCCGGCGAAGGTTGCAGCCATCACGCCCGAGAACGTGCCCCAGTGAATCGCGAGGACCGTCGCCGAGACGGCGAGGTCGATGACGAGGTCATGGGCCAGCAGCCGCAGCAGCCAGCGGCGCTTCAGCTTTGCGAGCAGCGCGAGCGCTGCGAGGAACACCGTGATGCCGGTGAGGAACATGGACGAACTCCTTGACGCTCGTCGTGGCGGCCGGGATGACCGCGTGGAAGACGACGAACACAAGGGGCCTATTGAGCGAGCGGCCGGCCTTCAGGCCGCTCGCCGATCTCGGCACGCGAAAGAAGAATCGGGAACGGCAGGCGTCAAAGCATGCTTTCGGCCCGGCGCCGAGGCGAATCCGAAGCGGAGGGTCGGCGAAGCCAGACCCGGGGCGGGGAGACTCACGCGGACTTGGGTGTGGGAAGAATTTTCTAGAAAATTCGCGACGGACCGGACCTGTCGTATCGTAGTGGCTCCCCTATCGCACATTCCGATCGAACGGCAATGCAATCGCTTAGTCATCTGAGTCGCATTGGCGCAGACCTCGGCTTTCCCGAATTTCGCGAAGTCTACGGACGACGCTCTATCGCTGATCTGTACCCCCGATCGAAGCGCTGCGGGTTGTACTTCCTCGCCTTCGAGGACGGGGCTGGGTACATCGGACAGGCCGTCGATGTGGTTCGCAGATTCTCGCAACACGTGGCAAACCATGGCGATATACGGGCGATGTCGTTTCGGCGCGTGCGGCGCGACGCGCTTAGCGCCGAAGAGCGGCGATGCATTTGGGCTGCGGAGTCGGCCAACGTACGCCTCCGAAACATCGCTCATATGAGCGTGATTACGGGTGAGACGGACTTGGACTTGGTGGTCTCTCCGGCAGCCCAGTCACGCTGGGAGGCGAGCGGAGTTCAGCCTCGCGGGAAGGCGTCTCGACCTACCGATTCGGCACTTCGGAAGAGGTACGAGAAGAAGTACGAAAGGATGATCGGGTGCGAGGGCGCGGAGGAGACAGTCTCACTTCTGCGACGCTATCGCGAGATCGGACTCCTTGCGCCGGCCCAGACTGAGCTGAGCTTCTGGGCAGTCTCGTGCTTGCCAGTAATTCGGCGCGGCAAGTTTCTGTTGTTCGCGCGCGTGAATGTGAACTGGCAGGAAGTGTTGACGATTGGCATTGATGAGAGCGGAATGTTCGCCAGTGTCCACCTTTCGGAGTCGGTGCTACGAGGTGACCTTGGAGCGAAATGGCTGACGGATCTGCGGCGAACCGTGAGAGACGTGGACTCGTACGACCACAAATATCGGCCGGGTGGAATCGATCAAGTCCAGCTCGTCGCGAGCAGTTATAGGGGAATTCGACGGCTTCTTGAGGTTTCTCCAGTCGTGGCGTCGATCCGCCACTTCAATCTGAATCTCATGAGAAAAGGCGGCACGCCGTCGTCGAAATTTCACTGTTTTTCGTTGGCCGATGAGATGTATCGCCGGTAGCGAATCGCTTCGCGGGCGACGTTCACTGCCGTGGCCGATAGAATTCAAGCATGCCCGGACCAAACGAAGCCTTCTCCCGCGTCAAGATCGACGCCCTGCTTGCTGCCCAAGGCTGGGATACGCAGGACGAGAATGCCGTCCGGTTCGAGGTCGTGCTCGCCGACGGCAAGCGCGCGGACTACGTCTTGTGCGATCGGCACGGTCGCTCGCTGGCGGTCATCGAGGCCAAGCGGTTTTCTGTGAGCCCCGGCGACGCGGCAGCGCAGGCAAAGCACTATGCCCAGCAACTCGGCGTCCCGTTCGTCTTCCTGTCGAATGGCGCGCAGGTCTTGTTCTGGGAATGGGCGCGGGAAGCCTTCCCGCACACTGTCAAGACGATCTTCAAGCAGGACGACCTCGAACGCAGGTTCGCGTCCAAGCTGCTTCGGCGAGACCCACTGAGCGTTGCCATCGACCGGCGCATCGTCGAGCGCGACTACCAAGTCGCCTGCATCGACAAGCTCTGCACGGAGATCGGCGTCGGACGGCGAAAGCTCCTCGTCGAGATGGCGACCGGCACTGGTAAGACCCGGACGGCCGCCGCGCTCATTAAGCGCCTATTCGAGGCTAGCGCGATTACACGGGTCCTCTTCCTCGTTGATCGGATTCCACTCGCCAAGCAGACCGAGGACGCCTTCGCCGAGCATCTGCCCGACTATCCGGCGTACGTGCTGCGCGCCGGCCGACGCTTTCAGGATGAGAAGCGAATCACGATCACCACGCTCCAGAGCATGATCAACCTGTACGCCGAGTATTCGAGCGGGTACTTCGATCTGGTGATCAGCGACGAGTGCCACCGCAGCATCTACGGGCAGTGGAGTGGGGTGCTCAAGCACTTCGACGGGGTGCAGATCGGCCTGACCGCAACCCCTTGCGTGGCCGGCGGCGACGAGGGCGATGAAGACGACAAAGCCTTCGTGCGCGACACGATGCGCTTCTTCGAGGTTGACGCCCCCACCTTCAGCTACAAGCTCAAGGACGCAATCCGCGACGGCTACCTTGCGCCGTACCAGATCTACAAGGCTCAGACGGTCAAGACTGCCGCTGAGGGCGGCTTCGAGGTCAAGCGCGCCGACCTCGAATGGGCTGCGATGGACGGCGAGACGCGCAGGGAGTTCGAAGAACTGTTCGGTGACGACGCGTCTATCATCGTAGATCCCTCAGCACTGGAGCGACGCTTTACGATTCCTGAGCGCAACCGCGCGATCGTGCGCGAGTTCAAGCAGGTACTCGACCACGGGTATCTCGACGCAAAGGGAGTCCTGCGCAAGCCGCTCTTTGGCAAGACCATCGTCTTTGCGGTCAATAAGCGCCACGCCGAGACGCTGGCGCAGCTCTTCGATGCAGAGTTCGCGCATCTGAAGCCGTCGGCCGACGTGCGGTACGCGGACTACGTGGTGTCCGGGCAGGGCGCGGACGACACCGTTGACGGCATGACGAAGATTCGGCGGTTCAAGAAGGAGACCTTCCCGCAGATCCTCGTCTCTGTGAACATGCTCGACACCGGCTTCGACTGCCCGGAGGTGGTCAGTCTGGTCTTCGCACGGTTCACGCGATCCTCGATCCTGTACCAGCAGATGCGCGGACGCGGCACGCGCAAGGCCAAGGGCAAGGCGGTCTTCACGATGTTCGACTTCGTGGGAGTTTGCGACTACCACGGCGACGATGACGACTACGCCGAGGGTGGCGTGATCGCCTCGCCAAAGGTGAAGAAGAAGTACGAGCCGCGCCGACTGCTGTCGTTGGACATCGACGATCACATCGACCCGACCACCCGCGAGTGGATCACCGTCGATGAGAACGGGAACATGGTCTTCCCGGAGGTCGCCGAGCGCCTAGCGGCGGAACTTGGCACTCGATTCGAGGCGTGGATTCTCGGCCGGCAGGACCTGACTCCGGGCGAAGAGTCGTGGCTGCGGATGATCGGCAGCCAGATTCGGGCGAACGCTGGTGGGATGACAGAGTTCGAGGTCGAACGGTTCGCCTTCCACCCGTTCTCGCAGTTGGGCGGCTACCCGCAGGCCGTTCGGGTCTTCGGCAACGAGGAGCGCCTGATCGCAGTAATGGCAAGCCTCAATGACGCCGTCTTCGGCGCACTGTCCGCTGGTGATCAGCGGGGCGACGATGATCGCCCGCCCGTGCCGCCCATGCACTGACGCAATCGACACTTCTTCCGAGAGTCTCCATGCCCTTGACGCCCGAGATGCGGCGCTCCGTCGATCAGATTCGCGACTACCTCTACGGTGGCGGCTACCCCGACCCGGTCAGCAACGCCGAGCAGCTTTCGTTCCTCTTCTTCTTCTATCTGATCGAGGGGATCGACGCCGAGAACCGGATGCGCTCGAAGGTACTGAAGACGGCGTACACGAGCCTCTTCGACGGCGACTGGACCCTGCGCAATCCGCTGAATGCACCGACGGCGAACGCGAAGGCGATCCCGCGTGAGCGCTTCCGGTGGTCGGTGTGGGCCAAAGGGCTGTCGGGCGAGGCACTGGTGCGCTTCGTGCGCGACGAGGTGTTCGCTTTCGCCGCCGAGCTGGGTGCGCGCGCTTCCCACAACTTCATGCAGGGAGCGCGACTATCGATCGATGAGCCGACCGTTCTCACGCAGGTCGTGAACCTCGTCGATGGGCTTCGGCTCGATCAGGCCGACTCGGATACGAAGGGCGACCTTTTCGAGCATGTGCTGCGGCAGATCAAGCAGGCCGGCGAGCTGGGCCAGTTCCGCACGCCCCGTCACGTGATCCGCACGATCGTCGAGATCATCGATCCGAAGGTGGGCGAGACGATCTACGACCCGGCGGCCGGCACCGCCGGGTTCCTCGTCGCAGCGTACAACCACATTCGTCTTGCTCATTCCTCGCCGGGCGCGATCGTCGAAGCTGAGATCGACGGCAAGCGCCAGCGCCGAGGGCTGGGCGATCGGCTGTCGGCTGCGCACGTGTCCGCACTTCAGACCGCGACGTTCTTCGGCAACGACGTGGACCCGAAGATGGTCCGGCTCGCGACGATGAACCTGACCCTGCGCGGGCTGCCGAACGTGCGCATTCTGCTGCGCAACGTGCTGACGACGACGCTCGACAACGAGCGCAAGGCCGAGCTTGGCCTGCCCGCAGAAGGCTTCCACATCGTGTTGGCGAATCCACCGTTCTCCGGTCGGGTGGACAAGGACCGGATCGTCGAAGACGTGAAGGTCGGTACGACGACCGCTACGGAGTTGCTGTTCCTGAAGTACATGATGGACAGCCTACGGCCTGGTGGTCGGTGCGGGGTGATCGTGCCGGAGGGCGTGCTGTTCGGCTCAACCGGTGCGCACAAGGAGCTGCGCCGACAGTTGATCGAGAACAACCGCATCGAGGCGGTGTTGTCGCTTCCGGGAGGTGTCTTTCAGCCGTACTCGGGCGTCAAGACATCGGTGCTGTTCTTCCGAAAGGGGGGCAGCACCGAGCGCGTGATGTTCCTTCACGCGGACGACGACGGGTACAAGCTCGACGCGAACCATGACACGCCGATCGAGGCGGACGATCTGCCGGGGTTGGCCGAAGCGTACCGAGGTCGGGAAGCGAATTGGTCGACATGGCAGGCTCGCGACGCGGGCACGGAGTGGGCGGCGAAGTGGTGGTTCGCCGACACGGCGGCGCTGCGGGCGAATGACTTCAATCTCTCGGCGGGGCGATACCGGCCGATGAGCCAGTCGGCGGTGACTCATCGCGATCCTCGCGAGTTGCTCGACGAGCTGGCGGCGATCGAGGCGGAGATCTTGTCGGAGGTCGATGCGCTGCGGGCGGCGTTGACGGAAGCCAGCCCGAGATGAACTGCCCGCGTGTCCCACTCCGTGAGCTATGCCAGTTTCGGCACGGCGGTACACCCTCGAAATCAATCCCGGAGTTCTGGACTGGGATCGTTCCTTGGGTATCTCCGAAGGACATGAAGTCCCACGTCGTCGAAGATTCGACGGATCACATCACCGAAGATGCGGTACGAGGGTCGGCGACTTCAATAGTCTTGCCCGGTAGTGTCCTCGTAGTAGTTCGGTCCGGAATTCTTGCGCACACGCTCCCGGTGGCGAAGGTTGCTCGCCCATTGGCATTCAACCAAGACATCAAGGCGGTGGTGCCAGTATCTGACCGCGCGGACCCTGACTATCTGTATTGGTTTCTAAGAAGCGCAGAGCGGTCGGTAATCGAGCAAGGGGTCAAGAAAGGGGCAACCGTACACAGTGTTCAGGCGGGGTTCATCGAGAATCTGCGTATTCCCGTACCGTCCCTCGACGAGCAGCGCCGAATCGTTGACATCCTCTCGCGGGCCGAGGGCATCGTGCGGCTGCGGCGCGAGGCTCAGAAGAAGACGGCTGAGCTGGTGCCGGCGATCTTCTTGGAGATGTTCGGTGACCCGGCGACGAATCCGAAGAGGTGGCCGGTCGTCCAACTAGGCGAGATCCTGTCCGCTATCGACAGTGGGTACAGTCCGAAATGCCACGATAGGCCTCGTGAGAACGATGAATGGGGCGTTCTGCGGCTTGGCGCTGTCTCTCGTTGCGAGTATGACGAAGGGGAGCACAAGACGTTGCCGAGCAACCTCGCGGTCGACCCGACAATCGAAGTTCGACCCGGCGACTTGCTCCTATCTCGAAAGAATACGGCTGCGCTTGTCGGAGCTTCCGCGTATGTCTGGACGACAGCTAGTCGAATGCTACTTCCTGACCTCATTTTTCGGCTCCGAGTAGCGAACCCTAGGGCCACGGAGGCAATCTACCTCTGGAAATTGCTGACGAGCGACGCGAAACGTCGAGCGTTGACTCGCCTCGCAAGCGGTAGCGCTGGCTCAATGCCTAACATCTCGAAGGAGCGCCTGCGCAATATGCTCGTCGAGGTTCCTCCCTATGAATTGCAGGTCCGATTTTGCGAGCGAGTGCGACAGGTGCGATCAATTTCTGCGCAGCAGACCGATTCCCTGTCAAAGGCCGTTGCGACCCTTCAAACTTTATTGTCATGCGCGTTTGGCGGCGGCCTTGATGCCGCCAGTCAGCAACGGGCGGCCGTTATCGCGTGAGATTCCCCGGTAAAGACTTCAGCGTGCGAATGATTGTCGTGTTCGAGCGCGAACTGACCGACGACGACAAGCTGGTTTACGTGAACAACGTTCTAAAGGACAAGCTTATGGAGTCGGAAATCTTGCCGCAGCAGGCCGCGAACAACACCAAGGAGCAGTTCGCGAATTCACCGGACCTGAACGACGCGCTAACGAACGCGATCATGGACGCCTTCGCCGCGCACACGACGATGAGCAAGCAGGCGCTCGACTCGGAGAAGGTTCGCAGCGGGCTGAAGGACATCTTGCACGGGCCGGCGATGCCGTGGGGGCGCTTAGAGCGCGCGGCGGGGGCAGTAGCGCTGCGCGGCCCGGGGCCGGGTGATTCAAGTACTCGGACTAAAGGATGAGTCGCATCGCCGACCGGGTCGAGGAGTCAGGAACCACAACCACTCACCACGCAGGAGCGGAACTAGTCCATTCCGTCGTCTCAGTCTCCGTTACGAGATCTGCAGTCGCTGCTATTGAGTTTCTAGTTTTCACCGAGACGCAGTAAGACCGGCGCGATTTGAGGTTGACCTTCACTCGCTATCATCGTCCGCAGACTCGTCTACCGGTAGTTCCATGATGCTCGCGTTGGTCAACTGCCAACGTTGCTTAACTCGCTCCAGATCGCCAGTAACTATGACCGGTGTTTTCGCCTCATGCGCACGCACGGCCACGCTGTAGTTTGTCTGATCGAGCACAGCGCGTACAGACTGAACCTTCTCGTCGACCATCGCCTTCAGGGTAACAAGTCCCTCTACTTCCTCTTGGTCACGCTTTAACTTAAGCACCGTGCCAAATAGCTTGACATCGGGCTTCGGCTGGCGTTGTCTGAAGGTGCGTGCAGCTTCTCGTAGTATGTCCGCATCGCTAGAGGAAAACATTACTGTGCGTCTAATTTCCGGTGTCGGGCGCGTTCGTGCCCAACTAATATTGATCTCAAGATCGTTCGACTCCTCAATTAGGCTCGCGACGGATTCACAGAGATTCGCGCTAACGCCTTCTTCAACTGCACGCTCAAATGACGCGCCGTCCCCCGACATCGCAAGTTCAACTGCATTACGTGAAGCCTCAAGCGCAGTGACAAGGCGGCGCGTAACCTGCCGTTCAATCGGTTCATCGTCTAGGCTTACCCAGGTCGGGCTGAGTCGCGGCTGAAGCATCGGCGGGACCGGTGCTAAGAGCGTGACAACATAACTCCCATGCTCAGTCTGACCCAGCCGAACGCGCCTTATGTAATCTATAGCGTCCCTATTGGCCCCCGCGCGATAAAGCGGCTGAGGGCTACGCACTGCACATGCCGCAGCAAGCAGCATGTCGCGCGCATGTTCGACAATTCTCACGCCTGCATTGATCGGTACCGTACCGTCTTCGTCTATTCCGAAAGCGCGAACGCGAACTACATCTCGGTCTGCTCCGACAAGCTCGCGATAAACTGCCAGTGCATCACGCTCCATTGATTCGGCGAAAACATCAACAATCTTCGATACGACCGCCGCGTAGTCTGCGAGTCTTTCTGTACGAGGCAAGATTATTTCGGGCTTGCCTGCTCCGGAGTAAACGTCGGCGTGATCGCCATATGCATCACCCTTAGTCCAGCCTTCGCCACGAGCAAATGCCGCAAGGGCAGAAGGCGATATCGCTCGCAGAGCGGCAGAATCGAGAATCCTCGCCTTCATGAAATTACTCCTCTGCGGGACTTATTCATCAAGTCCCTCAGCGCACTCACATCAAAGTAATTTGATGCTGGAATTGAAACTGTAATACTGTCGCAATTTTCGGTATCCGGACTTCCGGCAAGTGACACCCAAAAGGCGCAGCGCCTCAAGATCAATGCCTCGGGAGTAATTGCAATCCAGTCCTGCTTGTTCTCCGGTAGAGCCAATACGACCAATATTCGAGGAACCATGCATTGTTGGCGAAGCAAGTCGTAGTTGCGTCGCTTAAGCGGATAGCGCAGTAGTCCGTCCTTAGCGCAGCCAAGGTTTACTGTCGCCTTCAACTGCAGATCAAGGCATGGCCGCATATTGCCGCCCGCGCGAATCTGTAGGTCAATGCCGTCTCGGTCATAGTCATCTTTCGCCACCACATAGCCTGCACCTGCCGCAATGGCATGAACGTAGGCTACGGAGAGTGCCTCTTCGCGATCTGTTTCCGCGAGCAAGGCGTCAGACATTACTCAGCCTCCGACTAATCCGCGGGCATGCCGCGTGAGAAGACGCCTAAACTTTCTTGGGCTTCTCAGGTGAGCCGACTCTGTATGAGCGGGGTACTTAACGTCGATATTGAATGCCGATATTGACACCGAAGTCGCATCACAAAGTTGCAGCAAATGGGCACAACCTGACGATGCACAACGTCTGTTGCCCAGCAAGAGTGATGGCGCTCACTTTGTCAATTTCGCAGTCTAGCGCCTTGGGCGAGGCTTGAGGGAGCGGCCGCGCGGACTAAGGAGATGCGCCCACCCCGGACAGATGCTAGCATTCCACAATGCGGAACGTTGCTAGTTTGACTCCCCGCCAGCAGAAGTTCGTCGCCGAATTCGCCCTGTCCGGCAACGGGGCGGCGGCGGCGCGCGCGGCCGGTTATGCCGCCGGAAGCTCTCGGGTGGCCTCGGCCAAGCTGCTAGCCAAAGGTAGCGTTCAGGCCGCTTTAGAGGCCGAGAGAGCCACCTTGGCAGCCCGCATGGACATCGACCGCCAGCGCGTCATCGATGGCCTTCTGGAAGCCATCGAGCAGGCTCGTGCCGACCGGAACTCGGCGGCCATGATCCGCGGGTGGTCCGAGATCGGGCGGATGTGCGGGTTCTACGCGCCTGAAAAGCACGCCGTGGCGGTCGAGCGGGTCGACGTGACGACGGCGGTGATCGAGCGGCGGCTGAATTCGCTGTCGGACGCCGAGCTGGTGAGGTTGATCGAGACCGGCTGGACGCCTGCCGCAACGCGCGCATGACCGGGCGGACGAGGGTTGGGTCCGCCCGCGTCGGAACTGGGCTGGAAGAGGCCATTCCGGGCATCAGCGCCGGCCTGTAGCCGGCACCCCAGTTCAGGGGTAGCCTCCCTCGGTGCCGGCCGCGTCGACGGACGGACAACTACAGGGGGAGACATGGCCGCATACCTCATCTTCGACGTGGACATCCACGACATGACCGAGTACGGCAAGTTCATGGCGGGCGTGAAGCCGGCGATCGAGGCGGCCGGCGGCAAGTACCTTGTCCGCGGCGGCGCGCACAAGGTCTACGAGGGCGACTGGCAGCCGACGCGGCTGGTGGTGATCGAATTCCCGTCGGTGCAGGCCGCTGACGACTTCTACAACGGGCCTGTGTACGCCGAACTGAAGCCGGTCAGGCTGGCGAGCAGCACCACGCGAGGCGGGGTCATCGTCGAGGGGGTGTAGCTGCCGGCCGCCAGGCGCTCGGCCGGCATCGGCCGAGACCCCGTCAGCGGGCTTGGGAAGGGACTTGCCCCTACGGCGCGTTTACAGGCCGTTTGGCGGTCTTGGCGGGTCGGCTGGCCCGAGGGTAGTCGAGGGTCGGTACGGGCGCTGGTGGGCCGTTCTCGGCGGTCTGAGAGGCGTCCTCTTCGGTGCCGTCAGCGACACTGTCAGGGCGACGACCGGGGAGGTGCCGTGGCCGCCCCGTAGGGGCTTGCCGCCGACGAACTGGCGCGTGCCGCGTCTCGAAGCACTACTTTCTTGCCGATCAGCCCTTCGAGCGCCGCCTGACTGGCGCGGGCGTCGGAGGACCGGCTGAGGCACTTGCTCCACGATCGCTGGCCAGAACCGGCGGGGCGATAGGCGAACTCAAAGATCGTCAGATTACTAATGGTATTTCCATTAGAAACTTGACGGTCTTTCCGCCACCGCCGCACGTCCGACTCGGCAGCGGCGGCACTCGGCCATAGCCGGCGAAACCGCTTGGCCAGCCACTTCGGGTCGGTCGGCAGCACCCCGCCGCAGGTCTCAAGCGCGCGAACAACCCTCGCCCCGACGACCATGTCGTGCCAGTCGTAAAGGTAGTCCACGTCGATGTCCAGCGGGATGTTCGACAGGATGTAGACCTCCTTCTTCGTCGGGGAGTGAACGAGGCGAAGCCGGTCGATCGCCTGCTCGCTTTCGGCCTCTCGAACCTGCTCCAACACGGCCTGCACGCGGTCGTCCGGATGGCAGACCACTCCGACGCCCTTGAGTCCGCGACGAAGGCGGTAACCCCGCGACTTCATGGACCACCCGGCCGCGAACTTGAGCGGGGTCGGGTCCAGCATGAACACCGCCCTCGCGACGGCCTCAACGGCCTCAATCGGCGGCTCGTTGCGCCCTATGACAACGACCGCGTCGTAATCCTTCCAGCGGTCGATACCGCGGATCGCGTTGAAATGTTCGAGCGTGACGTTCTTCGGAACCTTGATCGTCGGCTTGAGCTTTGCCCTCGGATTTCCGGTGATGGCTTGGGGTCCGACGACGAGCACCTTCCGATGCCGCTTCGCGAGTTCCCCAACGAAGTGCTCAAGCTCTTTACGTCGCTTCGCGGCCACGCTGCGGCCCTTCGGGTCGTCGTTTCTGCCCGGTACAAGCGAGGTCGTGGAGCACCGGCTCGACCCACACTGGACGACCGTCGCGTTCCGAGGAGCACGCAGCACCTCGAACTGTGCGACATCGACGAAACGTCCGATCAGCGTTCGGTTCGCCGTCGCGTCGATGACCAAGATGTCCGACTCCTGCTGCGACGCGTAGCCCCGAAACCGTTGAATCCGCCGGTGCTCATGGACAGTGACTGCGACCTTGCGCGGGTTCCACGACAGGCAGTGACACACCACGCGAGGTGCGACGCCGGTGAGCGTGCGGATGCGCTCCATCGCCTTGACCTCGCGACCGAGCACACGGAGCATTCGACGGAGCAGGTTGACTTCCCGCATTGCGCCCGCGAGCTTGCGTTGTTCCGCCGATGGCATGGCCGGATCAATGCGCTGCCCTTTCCGCGCCAACTCGCGCAGCGCCGCCGTGAGTGCGGCTTGGTTGACGCCCGCTGCCGCGAGTTCGGCGAGCAGAGGGCGACCATTGGCAAGCGCTCCGTGGATCACACCGAAGACGGCGGAGCACACCGGCCCGTGTACGCCCGAGAGCAGCGTCGCAATCGGGACGTGGAAGATGTCGATGCAACTGAGGAAGAAACCTTCGTCGATCACAACCTTGTCCGGTGGTCTCGGTTCGAGACGCGAACGGTGCAAGGGAAGATGCGCATGCGTGTAGATCGTGACTGTCGCCGGTGCGAACTGGCCGATGTACGGGCAGTTCGCGCGGTACGGACAGGCCGAGGTCTTCGACTCACAGAGCGATGTGTTGATGTCCACGCCGGCATGCGCGAGGGCCGCGGCCGTGTCCGCCTTGGCGCACATCGGCTTTCCGTTGGACATGATGTGCTGGCGTCCCGCGATGACAGTCACGGACGGGGCATTCGGTTGGGCACGAATCTTGTCGGCGATCTCGCTTGCCAGCGCATGTGTCGGCACGTAGACCTCGGCCCGCCGGTCAGACGCGGAACGCCCTCGGCGAAAATTCGCGAGGGCGTCCACCACCGCTGTCGTCTTGCCGACTCCGGCCGGCAAGCGCAGCACGGTTGCACCACCGTAGTTCACGGGCGGCGGAAGAAGAAGTCGATGACCTCCTTCATGCGGCCTACGGCATCGCCTACCGGGATGGTCTCGCCCTTGTAGTACGGCTCGATCCCCTCGACCTGCTTGGACTTCCTGCGGGCGTCGCCTGCCTCGCCGAACTTCTCGACCGCGCCCTCGATCATCGGCATGATGTGCTCGCGGCTGGCCATGTGCTCGACGTAGGCGTCATCGTGAGCCGTGCGGTCCGCTGCGAGCACGACAGCGCTGACGCGCTCGTAGAGCGCCTCGACATTGGTCCCATCGGCACCGTTCGCCGCGACGTAGCTGGCGGTCGCCGCGAGGATCGCGTTGTGAAAGCCGTCGCCGCCCTTGTGGTCGCCGATGCGCGCGAGGTAGCCGTCGAAGCCGACCGCCGGACTGAGAGTGCCGCTGGAGTGCTTTATCGCGCGATTCTGGGGCGCGGGCGGCAAAATCAGATCGACCTCGTCGTTCGCCTTGCGTTCGAGGCCGGACCGGACCGGGAATGGGTTCGTGACGCCAGCATCGAATATCGGCGCGGCGGTGTAGTGCGGCTGCACGTCGTTGAAAAGCGCCTTGTCGACCAGCTTGTAGCCGGCCTTGTCGTTCACGAGATCCGCCCAGCGTTTCAGGTCGGCGTCGCTGACCGGGCGGCTGAACCAGAACCAGAGGTGAATCGAGATGGTCTTGTCGTCGCCGAAGCCAGCGCGCGAAGACAACTGCCAGTGGTAGGTCGCGCGATGGAACTCGGGCGGCAGGAGGCTGACGACGTACTCGCGGACCGCCTTCGAATCGAGCTTGCCGCGCAACTTCTTCGGCCACGCGATGTGGTCGATGTCGATACAGACCCAGTGGTGCCCGGCTTCGGGTGTTCCGAAGTTCAGTTGCAGGCGACGAACCTCGTCGTCCGGGCCAAGACTCGTCTTCGAGATACCGCGGATCACGAGGAGGGTCGGTTCCTTCTCGATGAACGTCAGTACTTCGGACAGGTCTGCGATGCCGACGACGGAGGTGCTGATGACCTTGAAGTACATTCCAGCATTGAACGGAATGAACGCGACCTCTCCGTCGGTATTCAAGGCGGCGCGCTTAGTCGCGATCCGCGGGCGCTGGCACATGAGGACCGTGAGGCTGTCGGTGGCGGTCATTTGGCCACCCCCACCAGCTTGCGGATGTCAGCGACCGGCCACGCCAGCCGGCCGTTGACTTTTAACGGGCGGAGGGGGCCGTTCTCGGCGCTTGCCCAGATCCGGAGCGTTTGCGGCGCGCGATTCAGGTGGTACGCCGCCTCGGCAGTCGGCAGCGCAGCGCGCGCCTCCTGATCGAGCGGGGTGTGTCGAGGAGTGTTTGAGAGCATTTCAGGTCCGCCATCAGAGTTGAGCGAACCTGAATAAGACTGCGCGAACTATCCTCCCCCGCAACCATCCCCACTACCCGAGTTCGGGGTACCCAGACACTGGGTATACCCGCTGGTTAGGGTGCGTCAGCGATCTCGCCAGACGCCCGTAGATCGTCCCATGCGTGTTTGAACCTTTCGCCCTTGAGTTCGCTCACCGCCGCAAGCTGCGTCCTAACGCTCGCCTTGACTCCGCGCCGGCCCCTCGACTTGGGCAGCGCGAGGGGGTCATACCCTTGCCGGCGAATCTCATCGAGGATCGCCTGCTTCTGCGCAGCGCGGCGCTGTACTGGTTTGATCGCGACGATGGAAGCGGCCGCGACCGGACTGTTGTCCTCCAGCCCTCCGGCAAGGTCCGTGAAACCGCGCTCACGCAACCATGGGATCAGGGACTTGACCGTGATCTCGACCCTGTCGTCTCCGCCCTCGAACCCGCTTCCGGCTGTCAAATCGCCCGCGCGAACCGCGCTGACCAACATCCGCCGCTCGTTGGAGATATCCAGCTCCGCGCCACGGGGATCGTCCGGGTTCTCAGGGTCGCGGACAACGATCCACGCCGCAACCGACGGTTCATAGCCATGCATCATGTACGCGATCTCCCATACTTTGATCGTCGCGTACAGCCGCCACTTAGCGAAATCGGGAGCGTCGTCGAGCCTATCGACGTAGGTCGTCATTTCGGTCTACCTCTCTGTGCTTCCGACGACCGAGAGCCTCGGCGCGCCGGCCTCCGGCCCTTCGATGCCAGCCTGCTCCAGCAGCCACGCCTCGATCCGCTCGTGCCACATCCGCAGCAGATCGAGCGGCCGAACACGGTAGTGCTTCTCGGCGATTGCGCTGGGCTTGTGACCTTGGATCTGGGCGACGATGCCGACCGGGACCTCGACCCACTCGGCGAGCGTGCCGAATGATCGGCGTAGTCCGTGCAGCGTGACGTGCGGCAAACCGGCGGCGTCTAGTGCCTCGTTGTGCGCGATGCGCGGTTCCTGCAAGTACCCGTCCTTCGCCCGGGCGCTGGCGAACACCCAAGGCGACGGCTCCCAAGATCGCAAGAACTCATCGGCAGCCTCGCGGTTTGCACGCAGCCGGCGCGGCACAGTCGGCGGACGGTCATTGAGCATCTTGAGGTTGGCAAGCAGCGCGCCGACGTAGGGCGTCAATGGAATCACTCGCTCACCTTCGACCTTGTCCCGGATGCGCAGCGACTTCCACTTGAAATCGACGTCGGGCCACCGCGCCGCGGCGAGTTCCTCGCGCCTCGCGCCGGTCAGCAATAGCGTCTGTAGATAGGCCGATGGCACGGGTTCGAGCTTGCGGACCTCAGCGAACCATGGCTTCAATTGCTCGCGCTGCACGACGTCAGTCTTGCGGCTGGGCTTGGCGACTCTTTCGCGCGTCGCCTTGCCTGTGCAGGCATCGACCTTAGCGATGGCGCGATACTCATCGTGTTCGGCGAGCCAGTTGAAGAACACGATCAGGAGTCGAAAGCCAAGTGCGGCTCGCGCCGGTCGGGTCTTCGTTTCCGTAGTGACCCATCGTTCGACAGCTTTCGCGTCGATGCTGGCTAACGGCTGGTCGAGCAACGAGCGCAGCGGTCCGGGAATCGTGACCTTGCCCGGCATCCTCTTGCGTGCCACGCCGCCGGCCGCAGCCATCTTGACGTGGTCGACGTAGTTTCGCTCGCCCCAATGTGGCCGACGCGCATCGAGATACGTAGCCCACGCATCAAGCCCCGTCACCTCGCGTCGCTGGCGCTCGATCTTCGACACCTTGCGGTCACGCGCCTGCGCCGCGATCGTCGCCGCCCTCTCCGCCCGAGGATCGATTCCCTGAGCGATCATCGTCGCGAACCGAGCGGCCTCCGTTCTTGCCCCGATGACAACAGGCCGACCCTGCCTGTCTTTCGCGCCCTGCAACTGCATGTCACCGGGGCCGATCGTGATGCGGAGATTCTTGCCAGCAAGCATCCCCTCGAAGATGAAGGTGCGCTTGCCCGTCGGCGTTACGCGCAGTCCGAGCCCTCCCTGCTTCGTGTCCCAGAAGAGCGCCTGTGACTTCCCCGGCGCGCAGACTGCTGCGTCCACCAGCTTGCGAGTGAACTCGAAACGGGCGGCATCGTCCGCCGACTTCTTTCTGGCCATCATCGGTCTCTCTTGGGCGGGCAGGCTCAAGTTGTAGGAGTTCTGTAGGAGCTGTGACCGAATTTTGGTCAACAAACCTGAATTCTGCGCGCACCCGGAAAATGCGGCAACTATCTGTTTTTATGAGATATTCAATCAATGACCGAAAATCATAAATATTCGCGAATCGACTGTTTTCACGGAATCATAATCCGCAGGTCCGGGGTTCGAGTCCCTGATGCGCCACCATACAAAACAAGCACTTGGGCCACTCTTCGGGGTGGCCCTTTGCCTTTCCGGAGCGGCCGGACGCAACGCCCGGGCGCCGAAACGGCCGCGTCCGTGCGAAGATGCCCGGCACTTCGATGAACTCTCCCCGGCCACGCCGCGATGCGCGCCGAGCCGACGTGCGCGTCTCGCGTGTCCGGTCGGCTGCGCGCCCCTCGTGCGGGCCCTTGTCGAAATGACCGAACGCAAGACCCGGCGGAAGCCCCGAGCGCTCCCGAGGACGATCGGATCGCTCGATGTCCTGCAGAAGTTCAGGTACATCGTCCGTGCCGCCCAGAGGCACTCGCAATGGATCGAGAGCGAGACCGGGCTCGCCGGCGCCCAGCTCTGGGTGCTCGCCGAGATCCGGGACGAACCGGGAATTCGCAGCGGCGACGTCGCGAAGAAGATGGCGCTGCACCAGTCCACCGCGAGCAACCTGATCGACCGCCTCGCCGCGCGCAGGCTGATCGTGCGCGAACGGGAGGAAACCGATGCGCGTGTCGTCCGATTGCGGGTGACCGCTGCCGGCGAGCGGCTGCTCGCCAAGGCGCCGGAACCGCTGAAGGGCCTGCTGCCCCACATCATCGAGACGATGGACGCGCCGGCCCGCGAGAGGCTGTCTGCCAGCCTGGACGAACTCGCGCACGAGATCCGGAAGCTGGACGAGCGATTCGAACTGATGCCGCTGCCGTTCACCGAGTGACGGCCCGCCGCGGGGCGCACGAAAAAGAGCGGCCCCCAGGGTGAGTGGGGGCCGCGAAGTACTACCTGGCCCTGATCGCCGTCGCCGCTCCACTCGCGGACGAGATTCGTGTCCGCGAGTCGCGCGGCGACGGAAGCACTTTATATGTGCACAAAACTAAATACAAGTGGCGCCAGGAAGTTCGAATCGAACGCGACCCGGCCCGCGTCGTACTCGGTGGACCCGCTCGCCATCACGTCGGACGGGTCAGGACGTCCCCGGTGCGCGCTGACCGTTTCGCCCGGCCGCTACGGAGCCAGGCTCAGCATGCACTCGAGCAGCAGCGCCACTTCCTGGTGGCCGTCGACGCAATACCGCGCGCGCGAGCCCGGGTCGTCTCGGCCGACCCGCACGGTGAACCAGTCCGGCTCCGCGCAGGCGAACACCGGCTCGTCGTTCAGGTCGTCGCCCGCGAAGACGACGCTGGCCGCCCCGCAGCGAAGCGCGAGTGCGCGCACCGCGTCGCCCTTGTCCGGCGCCTGGGCCGACACGACGTTGACGACCATCTTGCCGGGGAAGATCCGCAACGGGGCCTCGGGCGCGGACACGAGTTCCCCGATCAGCGCCCTGGCCGCCTCGCGGTCCGGCGCGAGCCGGTAGTGCAGCGCGATCGACTGCTGCTTGTCCTCGGCCTGGACGCCCGCACGCTCGATGTCGCGGCGGCGCGACGCGAGGACGATTCTCAGCGGATCGAGGACCGAGACGCGCCGTGCGGAACCGACCGGGTCGAACTCGTCTTCCGCGCCGTGGCTGCCGACGATGTATCGCGGCACGAATCCGAGCCGGCCGCGGACGTCCGCGACCGAGCGCCCCGTGACGATCGCCAGCGGCAGTCGCCCGGCGAGCGCCTCGAGGCGCGACGCGACCGCGCGCGTCAGGCGGGCGTCGTCGGGGCGCGCGACGATCTGCGCGAGCGTGCCGTCGAAATCGAAGGCCAGCAGCGGCCGTTTGCGCATCGTCGCGGCCAGCGCGGCACGACCCGCGGCGCCGAGGGCCGGCAGCATCCTCACCGGATCCGTTGCAGGCGCGGCGCGGCGCCCCTCTGGTGACGCCGGACGCGAGCCTCGATCCGGGCTCGCAGGCGCCAGCGGCCCGCGTCCGAGAGCATCCGGCCTGCCCAGCGGAAGACGTTGAACTCCCTCACGGTGCTGCGCAGGCTCGCCATGCGCTCGCGCTGCTCCTCGGGCGGCATCGTGGCCGCCCGGTACAGTGCGTCGGCGGTCTCCTGCACGTGATACGGGTTCACGATCAGCGCCTCCGACAACTCGCGCGCCGCACCCGCGAACCGGCTCAGGATGAGCACGCCCTGCAGGTCGTCGCGCGCGGCGACGAACTCCTTGCAGACGAGGTTCATGCCGTCGTGCAGGCTGGTGACCACGCACAGGTTCGCGGCACGGAACAGCTCGGTCACCGCGTCGGTGTCGTGGTGCCGCGCCACCAGGTGGATCGGCTGGTACCCGGGCCGGCCGAAGCGCAGGTTGATGCGCTCGGCGACGCGCTGGACGCGCTCCTGGAAGTTCCGGTACTCGTCGAGCGACGTGCGCGTGGGCGCCGCGACCTGCACGAACGCGAAGCGGCCGATCCACGCGGGCCACTGCTCGAGCATCCTCTCGACGGCGTTGAGCCGCTCGAGAATGCCCTTGGTGTAGTCGAAGCGGTCCACCCCCACCGCCAGGCACACGCCCGGCGGCAGCGCGAAGCGCTCGAGCACCCTGCGGCGGCACTCGTCGACCGGGCGCCACGCCGCCGCGGTCGCGTCCGAGGGCCAGTCGATCGAGATCGGGTAGCTCTCGATCAGGGTCTCCTTCTCGTCGTACGCGATGATCGAGTGCTCGTGCTCGATGCGCGCCTCCAGGTAACGGTCCACCGTCTCGATGAAGTTCTTGCAGTGGAAGCGCGTGTGGAAGCCGAGGATCGTGCTGCCCAGCATCCCCTGCAGGATCTCGCGACGCCACGGGCAGATCCCGAACGACTCGGGGTTCGGCCACGGGATGTGCCAGAACGTGAGGATCGTCGCCTGGGGGAGCTTGGCGCGGATCAACGCGGGCAGCAGCGCGAAGTGATAGTCCTGCACCAGGACGATCGGGTCCTCGCCGCGCGCCTCGGCGACCACCGCGTCCGCGAAGCGCTGGTTGACCTCGCGGTACGCCTCCCAGTCGGAGTCGCGAAAGACCGGCCGCACGTGCGCCACGTGGCACAGCGGCCACATGCCTTCGTTGGCGAAGCCGTAGTAGTAGCCCTGCTCCTCCTCCTCACTGAGCCAGATCCGGCGCAGCAGGTACTCTTCGTGCCCCGGTGGCACCCGGACCCGGTCGGCGCCGTCGACCACGGCCCGGTCGGCCGATCCGCTTCCGTGCGCGACCCAGGTGCCCGAGCACGCGCGCATGACCGGCTCGACCGCGGTGACCAGCCCGCTGGCCGGACGCTTGACCTCGATCCCGCCCTCGCCCTGCTCGTGAATGTAGGGCTCCCGGTTGGAGACGACGATGACCTGGTCGCCGCTGAGCTGGGTGCGCAGCAGCTGGCGCAGCCGCTCCGCGGTCCATTCTGTTTCGGGCCCCTGCGCGCGGCGGAACTCGTCCTCGAGGTCCCGCAGGCGCGCGCGCAGCTCGGCCGCGAACGGCTCGAGCTCGGGAGCGGGAATCAGCGGGCTGATCAGCCCCTCGCCGCGCATGATCGCCCGCGCGCCGCTGACCCAGCCGCGAAAGCTCAACTGCGCGACCACCACGGTGATCAGCGCGACCGCGAGTCCCAGCGCGGCGATCAGGCCGATCAGGTAGCGCCGCGTGTCCTGGCTTCGGCGGTCGATGAAGCTCAGGTCGTGCAGCAGGACCAGGCGCCCGAGCAGCACCGGGACGGGTTCGGATTCCACCGCTGCCGGGCGCTCGACGAGGCTCGGCAGCGCCGAGTCCGGGATCACCTCGGGAGCAGGATTCACCAGGACCGGCGGCGGCACCGGCTTGCGCCCGATCATGTCCTGCACGCCCACGTGCACGGTGCCGCCCGGCAGCGCGATCCTCGGATCCGGCTCGCTCGCCAGACCGAACGCCTCGCCGCAGGACAGTGCGTCCGGGAACCGTGCGGTGCGTTGCAGCATCGCGCCCGAGGGGCTGCACAGGCCGATCGCGAACAGCCGCTCGTCCTGGGCGGCCCGCTCGAACAGCGTCGTCAGCCGGGCCGTGCGATCGGTGATCAGTGCCTCGACGACGGAGTCCGACAGCGCGTTGGCGACGAGCAGGTCGCGGCTGTTCAGGTCGCGGCTGAACCAGCGCAGCGTGACCTGGTCGAGCAGCGGCACCGCGAGGTACGCGGTTGCGATCAGGGTCGCGACCAGCGGCAGCAGGAAGCGCAGCTGAAGGCGAAGCGTCTTCACGAACCGGCCTCGCACACGATTATTTGCGTTTGCACAAATGTACTATAGCGCGACCCGCGGCCGGCATGCTCCCGACGCCGCCCGCGCCGCGCACCCGGGTCGACGTCCGCACGCGCGCGACGGCGTCGCCGCCTCCTTGGTCGATCCTGCGCGAGACGCTATAGTGGGCCGCCCAATTTCCGACCCCGTCACGAGGATATGAACTCGAGCCCCGAGAGCGACCCCGGCCCGCCGCCACCGTCTCCCGCGCCGCCGCAGGCGTCGCCGGCGCGCGAGGTCCTCGTCGGCTGGCTCGGCACGTTCATCGTGGTGTCGGCGGTGTGGGGAATGTTCTCCTCGCAGCAGGTCATCTACGCGTTCGCGTCGCTCGGAGGATCGTCGATCATCGTCTTCGGACTGCCCGACAGCCCGATGGCGCAGCCCCGGAGCCTCTTCGGCGGGCACGCCATCGGCGCGGCCTGCGGGCTGGTGTTCCTGTTCCTCTTCGGCCGCGGCCCGTGGGCGATCGCCGCGGCCGTCGCGACCGCGCTGGCGCTGATGCAGCTCACCCGAAGCATCCACTCGCCCGCCGGCGCCGACCCGGTCATCGTGATGTCCGGCGCGCTGAGCCTGCCGATCGTCGTGCTCGACCTGGCGGTGGGCCTGCTGCTGCTGTGGCTCGTCGGGATCGTGCTGCTCAACGCGTTTTCGGTGCGCCCCTACGGCCGCGACGTCCGCTTCATCGGGCCCGTCGCCACGTTCCTCGGCACCCGCGGCGCCGAGTGGCTGGGAAGCGACACGCCCAGGATCTCGCGCTGATCCGGACTGGACCACCGGCGCCGATGGCCACGTCGGGGCGGCGGACACGCGAGTCACCCGGGGCGAACCTGCCCTGAAGGCCAGGAGGACTCTCCGATGCGGCTGGACAAGAGGTGGTGGCTGCTGGTCGCGCTCGCGGCGCTCGTCGGCGCCTTCATGGCGTTCGACCTGAACCACCTGCTCACCCTCGAGGCCATCAAGAGCCGCCAGGAGCAATTGCAGGCCTGGAGAGAGGCGCGGCCCCTGGCGGCGGCCCTGCTCTTCTTCGCCGCCTACGTCGCGGTCACCGCGGTCTCGCTGCCCGGCGCCGCGGTGATGACGCTGGCCGCCGGCGCGCTGTTCGGCCTGGGCTGGGGCACGCTGATCGTGTCGTTCGCGTCGTCGGTCGGCGCGACGCTCGCCTTCCTCGTCGCGCGCTGGCTGCTGCGCGACGCGGTGAAGTCGCGCTTCGGGGACCGCCTCGCCGCGATCGACGCCGGCATCGCGCGCGACGGCGGCTTGTACCTGTTCACGCTGCGGCTGGTGCCCGTGCTGCCGTTCTTCGCCGTCAATCTCGCGATGGGACTGACCGCCCTGCGCACCTGGACGTTCTACTGGGTCAGCCAGCTCGGCATGCTCGCCGGTACGCTCGTGTACGTGAACGCGGGCACGCAGCTCGCGCGCATCGACTCGCTCACCGGAATCCTGTCGCCCGGCGTGCTGGGCTCGCTCGCGCTGCTGGGCGTCTTCCCGCTCGTCGCGAAGAAGGCGATCGCGCTGTTCCAGGCACGCAAGGTCTACGCGCGGTTCGCGAGACCGGCCGCCTTCGATCGCAACCTCGTCGTCATCGGTGGCGGCTCCGCGGGGCTGGTGACGGCCTACATCGCCGCTGCGATCCGGGCCGAAGTGACCCTGGTCGAGAAGCACGCGATGGGCGGCGACTGCCTGAACACCGGCTGCGTGCCGTCGAAGGCGCTGATCCGCACGGCGAGGTTCCTGTCTCACCTGCGGCGCGCGCCGGAGTTCGGCGTGCGCTCGGCCCGCGCCGACTTCGACTTCGGCGAAGTGATGGAGCGCGTGCAGCGCGTCGTGAAGGCCGTCGAGCCGCACGACTCGGTCGAGCGCTACACGGGCCTGGGCGTCGACGTGGTGCAGGGCTCGGCGCGCATCGTCTCGCCGTGGGAGGTCGAGATCACGCACCACGACGGGCGCGTGCAGCGAATCACCACCCGTGCGATCGTGATCGCCGCGGGCGCCCGGCCGTTCGTTCCGCCGATCCCCGGCCTCGAGCAGGTCGAGGTTCTGACGTCGGAGAACGTCTGGCAGCTTCGTCAGCGGCCCGAGCGCCTGGTCGTGCTCGGCGGCGGCCCGATCGGCAGCGAGCTGACGCAGGCGTTCGCGCGGCTCGGCTCGCGAGTGACGCAGGTGGAGATGCTGCCGCGGATCCTCTCGCGCGAGGATCCCGAGGTCTCCGAGCTCGTCGCCGCGCGCTTGCGGGCCGAAGGCATCTGCGTGCTGACCGGGCACAAGGCGTTGCGCGTGGAAGTCGAGGACGGCGACAAGGCGCTGGTCGTGGAAGCCGACGGCGTTCTGCAGCGCATCCCCTTCGACGCGATCCTGGTCGCCGTGGGGCGCGCCGCGAACCTCGCCGGCTACGGCCTGCAGGAGCTCGGCGTGCGCACCGGCCGCACCGTCGAGGTCAACGGCTACCTGCAGACGAATTTCCCGAACATCTACGCCGCGGGCGACGTCGCCGGCCCTTACCAGTTCACGCACACCGCCGCGCACCAGGCCTGGTACGCGGCCGTCAACGCGCTCTTCGATCCGGTGAAGAAGTTCCGCGCAGACTACCGCGTCGTCCCGTGGGCGACGTTCGTCGATCCCGAGGTCGCGCGCGTCGGGCTCAACGAGCTCGACGCCAGGGAGAAGAACATCCCGTACGAGGTGACGAAGTACGACCTCGCCGAACTCGACCGCGCGATCGCCGACGGCGAGGCGCACGGCTTCGTCAAGGTGCTCACGGTGCCGGGCAAGGACCGCATCCTCGGCGTCACGATCGTCGGCGAGCACGCGGGCGACCTGCTCGCCGAGTACGTGCTCGCGATGAAGCACGGCATCGGCCTGAACGGGATCCTCGGCACCATCCACACCTACCCGACGCTGGCGGAGGCGAACAAGTACGCGGCCGGGAACTGGAAGCGCGCGCACGCTCCCGAGAGGCTGCTCGCGTGGGTCGGGCGCTTTCATGCGTGGCGCAGGGGCGCGGGGGCCTCCGGATGAGATCTCGCGGCTCGCCGGAATCGAACCCGCGTCGCCGCCCGGCCGCTGCAATCGCGCCCTTCGCCCGCGGCCTCGCGCGACCGGCCGGGGCGCGGACCGACACCCGCCCGTGAGACCCGCCCTGAGCATCGTGGTGCCCGTGCTCGACGAAGCCGCGACGCTCGCGGATCGCCTGCGCGCGCTCGAGACGTTCCGGCGACACGGCGCGCGGGTCGTCGTCGTCGACGGCGGCAGCCGCGACGACACGATGGCGATCGCGCTCGACCACGCGGACCTGGTCTTTCACGCCCCGCGCGGACGGGCGTCGCAGATGAACGCCGGGGCCGCGGCCTGCCCCGCCGACGTGCTGCTGTTCCTGCACGCCGACACGGTGCTGCCCGACGACGCCGACGTGCTGGTGGCGCGCGCGCTGGCGGGACGCCGCGCCTGGGGCCGCTTCGACGTGCGCATCGACAGCCCGCGGCGCCTGCTGCGCGTGGTCGCCGCGATGATGAACCTGCGATCGCGATGGTCGGGCATCGCGACCGGCGACCAGGCGCTCTTCGTGCGCCACGAGCTGTTCGAGCGCGTCGGCGGCTTCCCGGAGCTGCCGCTGATGGAAGACGTCGCGATCTCGCGCCGGCTGAAGCGGCACGGCCGGCCGGCCTGCCTGCGCGCGCGCGTCACCACCTCGGCGCGCCGCTGGGAGCGGCACGGCGTCTGGCGCACGATCCTCCTCATGTGGCGGCTGCGCGCGGCCTACTTCTTCGGTGCCGACCCGCGCGCGCTGGCGATCCGTTACGGGTACCGGCCGCGATGAGCTCGCGATGACGCCGTCGAGCGTGGACGGCGACGGGCCGCTCCCCGGCCTGCGAAGCGTGCAGGTCGCGGTGATGGCGAAGGCGCCGGTGCCCGGCTTCGCCAAGACGCGCCTGATCCCGGCGCTGGGCGCGCACGGCGCCGCGAGGCTGCAGCGCCGCCTGACGTGCCGTGCGATCCGGGTGGCACTGGACGCCGGCCTGGGCGCCGTCACGCTGTGGTGCGCCCCGGACGCACGTCACCGGTACTTCAGGGTGCTCGAGCGCGCGGCGGGGGTGGCGTGCCGACCGCAGCCGGACGGCGACCTCGGCGAGCGCATGCACGCGGCCTTCCGATGGCACTGCCCGGCCGGCCCGCTGCTGCTGATCGGCACCGACTGCCCCCCGTTGAGGCCGAGTCACCTGCGCGAGGCCGCGCGGGCCCTGCTGCACGGCGACGACGCGGTGTTCGTCCCCGTGGACGACGGCGGCTACGTGCTCGTGGGCCTGCGCGAGCCGCGCGCGGAGCTCTTCGACGACGTGCACTGGAGCACCGCGTCGGTGATGTCGGAAACGCGTGAGCGCGCGCGCGCCGCCGGCCTGACCGTGAACGAACTGGCGACCCTTTGGGACCTGGACGTTCCCCGCGACCTGGATCGCCTGTCGCTGCCGGACGCCGAAGCGCTCGGCGTCGCGCGAGGCTGAGGCATTCCCCTAGACACCGGGCAGACACCCGATCGCGGCCTGCGGACACTCCCCCGAAAGCTGACGAGCAGCTGACGACGGCAGCCGCTATTCGCCCAATACCCCTTTCGGGCGCCGTGGAATTCTTCCGGGCATGTCCTGGATGGGGTAACGACATGAATCTCAACCACACGAAGATCTCGACGCGGCTGATCGTCGGATTCGGGCTGCTCTCGCTGCTCACGATCGTCATGGGCGGCCTGTCGCTGATGAAGATCCAGACCGTCGACGAGTCGTTCCGCAAGGTCGTCGACGACCGCTACCCGAAGATCAGCTCGCTCACCGCGGTCAAGGACGACCTGAACGTCGTCGCGCGCGCCATGCGCAATGCGCTGATCCTGAGCGACGCGAAGGAGATCGCCAAGGAGGTCGACCGCATCGACGTCGCACGCAAGGACGCCGGGGCGAGGGTCGAAGCACTGGGCGCCCAGATCAGGTCCGAGCAGGGCAAGGCCAAGTTCGCCGCGCTCGTGCAGGCGCGCAGCCGGTACGTGCCGCTGCAGTCGCGCTTCATGGAGCTCGCGAGCGCGGGCAAGGCCGCCGAGGCCAGGGAGCTGCTGGTCGGTGAGCTTCGCCCGGCCCAGCTCGCCTACTTCGCCGGCCTCGACGAGATGATCAGGTTCCAGGAGAAGCTGATGAGCGAGTCCGCGGGGGATGCGAGCGCCGCGTTCTCCAGCCTGAAGTACGCCATCGTCGTCGCGCTCTGCGTCTCGATGCTGCTGGCGGCCGTGCTGTCCGCGTGGATCATCCGCTCGATCACCCGGCCGATCAATCGCGCGGTCGAGGTCTCGCGGGCGGTTGCCGCGGGCGACCTCACGCTGCGCTTCGAGGTCGAAGGCGACAACGAGACGGCCAGGCTGCTGCGAGCGCTCAGGGACATGCAGACGGCGCTCACGAAGGTGGTCGGCGTCGTCCGGATGAATTCCGAGAGCGTCGCGACGGCCAGCGGCCAGATCGCCCAGGGCAACCTGGACCTGTCCAGCCGGACCGAGGAGCAGGCCAGTGCGCTGCAGGAAACCGCCGCCTCGATGGAAGAGCTCAGCACCACCGTCCGGCAGAACGCCGAGAACGCGAGCCAGGCCAATCAGCTCGCGATCAGTGCCTCCGCGGTCGCGACGCGCGGCGGCGAGGTCGTGGGGCGCGTGGTCGAAACGATGAAGGGCATCAACGCGAGCTCGCAGAAGATCGCCGACATCATCGGCGTGATCGACGGCATCGCGTTCCAGACCAACATCCTCGCGCTGAATGCCGCGGTGGAAGCCGCGCGCGCCGGCGAGCAGGGGCGCGGGTTCGCGGTGGTCGCGGGCGAAGTGCGCACGCTCGCGCAGCGCGCGGCGGAAGCGGCCAAGGAGATCAAGTCGCTGATCACCGCCAGTGTCGAGCAGGTCGAGCAGGGATCGACGCTGGTCGATCAGGCCGGCGAGACGATCCAGGAGGTCGTGACGTCCGTGAGCCGGGTGACCGACCTGATGGGCGAGATCACCGCCGCCAGCAAGGAGCAGAGCTCCGGGGTGGCGCAGGTCGGCGAGGCCGTCACGCAGATGGACCAGGCGACCCAGCAGAACGCCGCGCTGGTCGAGGAGAGCGCGGCCGCGGCGCGCAGCCTGGAAGACCAGGCCAAGCAGCTGGTGCAGGCGGTCGCGGTGTTCCGGCTCGAGAGCAGCCCGCAGGCCGCGGGCGTACCGGCCTAGGTGCCTCGGCGGCCGGCGTCACGCCGCCGAGGACGACTCGATCCGGCCGTGCCGGATCACGACGACGCAGCCCTCGTCGAGCGCGGCCCAGCCTTCGCTCGTCAGCGGAACGCTCGCGACGAGCTGGACCGTCTGCTCGCCGTCGTGCGCGCGGACGCGAAGCCCGCCGGTGGCCATGTCGCCGCCGTGCGCACAGTGCCGTTCGAGACGCCACAGGCCGGGCGCGCGGATCGTGCCGTCGGCCTGGTAGCGGCGGTGCGCGTGCGCGAACAGCGCGTCGCCGTCGCTGTAGAGGAAGTTCGCGGGGCCGAAGGCCCGCAGTTCCGCCGCGAAGCGCGTGACGACCTCGGTGCGCGAGCGCAGGCTCGGGCACGCCTCCCCGAGCCACAGCGGCCGCAGGCGCTCGAGCAGCGCGCAGCAGGCCTGCTCGGAATCAGTCTCCCCGACGGGCCGGAAGCTCGTGGCGCGGAATCGGCCGTCTTCGGCCAGCCCCGCGAGATCTCCGTTGTGGGCGAAGCAGTGCCACGCGCCGCCCAGCTCGCGGATGAACGGCTGGCAGTTTCGCGTCGCGACCTCGCCGCGCGTGGCCTTGCGGATGTGGCTGACGACCGTGGCGCTGCGCAGCGGATGCTCCTGCACGAAGCGCACGCACGCACTCGTGGCCGCGGGCAGCGCCTCCTTGATCAGGCGAACGTCGCGATCCTCGTACCAGGCGATGCCCCAGCCGTCCTTGTGGGGGCCGGACAGCCCGCCGTGGCGGGAGAACTCCTCGAGCGACAGTTCGACCGTGCTCGGGTAGCGCGACGACATCGCGAACAGTTCACACACGACGCCACCGCGCGCCGCGAGCCTCGCGGGCCGGACCTGCCTACTTGAGCTTCGCGCCCGCGCTGTCGAAGACCTCGATGTTCACCGGAATCCCCTGGCGGACACTCTGCGACACCGTGCAGAACTCCTCGAACTGCGAGAGGGCGCGGTCCAGGTGCGCGAGGCTCGCGGCAGGCACGCCGAGCGTGAGCTTCACGCGGATCTCGAGCACGCGCAGGCGGTTCTCGGCGTTGCGGTCGATGACCGCGGTGGCCTCGGCGCCGATCGGCTCGGGGGACTGCTTGAACTTGCGCAGCGCGAACAGGAGGCTGTCGGACAGGCAATTGCCCACCGCGGCGGCGAGCAGTTGCGACGGAGCCGGCCCGGTGCCGGCGCCCAGCGGAGGCGGTTCATCGCCGTAGAACGGAGGGAGATCCTCGGCGAAGTGAATGGCGAAGCGGAAATCGCGGTCCTGCCGGAGATTGACCTGCACGGTCTTCGACATGGTCGTCCTTTGCGAATCTCGTTGCGCCGGCCGCCGGCCCGCTGGGCGTCGTCCGGGTGTTGTTAATACTATAGGGGGTATGGTATCTTGTCAACACTTTCGTCGAAGCGGCGACACTCGCCGGGCGGAGCACGCACCATGAAGAGCATCGACCGATCCGAGCACAAGGCGGCGCTGATCCTGCGGCTCAAGCGCGTCGAGGGCCAGCTGCGCGGCATCCAGCGGCTGATCGAGGAAGAGGCTCCCTGCGAGTCGGTCGCCCAGCAGCTCAGCGCTGCGCGGCGGGCGCTCGACAAGGCCCACCACACGATGGTCGGCTGCCTGATCGAGTCCCAGCTCGCCGAACGCGGCGTCGCCCCTGCCGAAGCACGATCGCTCGTCGACCTCGCGGTCCGCTACGGCTGACCCTCCCCGGGAATCCTCCACCATGGAAAAGCTCGCCACGGGCGCCGTCGCGCCGAACCTCGCGCCGAACCTCGCGCCGGACACGGCCCGCTGGATCCGCCACTTCGCCCCGTCGTGGTTCGCGTCGGTGATGGGCACCGGCGTGCTCGCGCTCGGCACCGCCGTCCTCGCGCGCGGCGCGCCGGCGCTGGAGCCGCTGGCGATCCTGCTGCACTGGTTCAACGTCGCGCTGTTCGCCGTGCTCCTCGTGCCCTGGACGCTGCGCTGGTTCGTCGCCCGCCGGGAAGCGACGGCGGCGCTGTCGCACCCCGTGGTCGCGAGCTTCGTCCCCACGATCGCCATCGCGCTGCTCGTCCTGGCCGCGCAGTTCCTGCAGATCGTGCGCCGGCCGGAGGTCGCACTCGCGCTGTGGTCGGCGGGCGCGGCGGCCGCGGTCGGCTTCAGCTTCCTGATCCTGTTCCGCCAGTTCACCGGAGAGCACGTCAAGCTCGACCACGTCACGCCGGGCATGTTCATTCCCGCGGTGGGCCTGGTGGTCGTCCCGGTGGCCGGCGCGCCACTGTCCGCGCTGCAGCCCGACCCGGCACTGCAGGGCGCGATGCTGCTGGCCTGCTACGTGAGCCTGGGCACCGGCTTCCTGCTGTGGGTGTCGCTGCACGCGATCTCGCTGTACCGGCTCGTCCTGCACACGCCGGTGCCGGGCCAGCTCGCGCCGACGTTCTGGGTCAACCTCGGCCCGCTCGGCGTGGTGCCGATCAGCGTGCTGGCACTCGCCGAGGCCAGCCGCTTCGTCGTCGATCGCGTTCCCTTCCAGGTCGTCGCGCTGCTGATCTGGGGATTCGGCGTGTGGTGGCTCGCGATGGCGGCGATCCTGACGCTCACCTACTGGCGCCGGGGCCAGCTGCCTTTCGTCCTGTCCTGGTGGGCGTTCACCTTTCCGACGGGCGCCTTCGCGCTCGCGTCGTTCCGCCTCTCGCACGCATTTCAGCTCCCGGGCGTGTTCGAGATCGGCGTGATCGCATTCACGCTGCTCGTGGGCTTCTGGAGCGTGACGCTCGTGCGCAGCGTGCGCGGCGTCGCCGACGGCAGCGTGTTCCAGCCGCACTGACCGTCTCGCGAGGCCGCTCGAGCGGGCCCGCGCCATTGCGCATCGTCATTGCATCGGAATGGGACACCGAGCTTAGACTGCACGCTGAGGGTTCTCGCAGTCCCGGCGCCAGGCGCCGTTCGAAACACAAGTCGCTCCGGTCTCACGTCGATTCCGCGAGCGGTCCCCGCCGGGATCGCCACGGAAGCCGCCCGCGCATCTCGGTGTTCGGAGGAGCCATAAAATGACCCGTACGAAGTCCTCGCCCCCATCGGTCCTGGCCGCCGCGATCACTGCGGCGGTCGCCCTCGTGGCCACGCTCTATGCGACGAGCCGGCCGCTGGGCGGCGGCGTCGCGGGCCTGGGGGTCGGCGCCGTCCCCGCCTTCATCGCGGGCATGAGCGCGCTCAAGCTCGGCCTGGCGGGCGGGCGATACTTCTACGCCGCGATCGTTCTCGCCGTGGTGCTCGTGCTGCTCGCGCTCGTCTGAAGATCGCGTCGACGCTCTGCAGGAGCGCGCCAGCCGGGGCGGCAGGTCGTCTCCCGTGTCAGCCGCGCGTGGCGATCGCTCCGCTGGCGACCAGCGCCTCGATCCGCGCTTCGTCGTAACCCAGCACCCCGGCGAGGATCTCGGCCGAGTGCTCGCCCACCGCCGGCGCCGGCGTCGGGTCTGCGAGCGGCGTGTCCGAATAGAGGATCGGCATGCGCACGTTCGGCACCCAGCCGAGCACCGGGTGCTCGATGCGCGACACCATCTTGCGCTCGCGCGCCTCGGGCGAGCGCAGCGCCTCGCCGATGGTGCGCACCTCGCCGCAGGGGATCTGCGCCGCGCGCATGCGCGGCTCCCAGTACGCCCAGGGCTCGCGCGCGAAGGCCTCTTCCAGCAGCGCGAAGAGCGACTCGCGCCGCGCGAGCCGGCCCGCGCGCTCGGCGTACGCGGGGTCGTGCGCGAGGTCCGGGCGCTCGAGCACCTGCAGCGCGAAGCGGTGGAACATCTTGTCGTTGCCGCAGATCAGGAAGAACGGCTTGTCCTTGCTCGCGAACACGCCGGTCGGGCAGGTGTCGGGGCTGCCGTTGCCGTGGCGCTGCGGCTGCAGGCCGTTGTAGAGGTGCTGCATCGACACGAAGCCGGTCATCACGACCGCGGTGTCGAACAGCGCGAGTTCCACGCGCTGCCCGCGCCCGGTGCGCTCGCGCGCGAGCAGCGCGCCCAGGATCGCGTTGCCCACCATCATCGCGGTGCTGGATGTCGATCACCGGCGAGAGCGCGCACGCCGGGGCGTCCTCTAGCCGTTCATCGAGACGAAGCCGTTCTTCCCGGCCTGCGCGATCGGGTCGAAGCCGAGCCGGTCGCTCGACGGGCCCTCGCGGCCGTACGCGGACACCGTGCAATAGACGAGCCTCGGGTTGATCGCGCGCACACGCTCGTAGTCCAGCCCGAAGCGCTCCATCACGCCGGTGGAGAAGTTCTCGCACAGCACGTCGGCGCCCGCGATCAGCGCCTCCGAGATCGCCACCGCCTCGGGCGACTTCAGGTTCAGCGCGAGGCTGCGCTTGTTGCGGTTGCTCCACATGAACGGCGCGCCCTGCGCGGGCGTCGCGTCGGGCACCGGCACGAAGTGCCTGAACTCGTCGCCGCGCCCCGGCGACTCGATCTTGATGACGTCGGCGCCCATGTCCGCGAGCATCATCGTCGCGAAGGGCCCCGCGATGAAGTGGCTGAAGTCGATCACGCGCAGGCCGGACAGCGCCAGCGGCGCGCCGGCCGGCCGCGGTTCGTGGGCGGGAAAATCCGTTTCGAGCTTTTCGAGCATCGCGTCCTCCTGGCACTTCACCACGTGTCGACGTTCGCGGGATTGCGCCCGGCGCACGGACCGGGCGGCGGGAACGCGTCGAGGTCGGCGGGCCGATCGACCCGTCGCACGGCGCGCGGAGTTCGTCGACCGGTTCGAGGCTCCGCACGCCGTTCGGCAGTCGGGACACCCCGAGCATCCTGCTGGGCGTTCCCCGAATCCGCGGCCCGCGTAGTGTAGACATCGCCCGCGTTCGCGCAACGGCCCCGAGCGCCGGCGCCCTCCGCGAGCCCGGAACCCGCCCATGGCCTACAGCTACCACCATCACTGGCACCATCGCGACGCGCTGGACCCGCACCTCGTCGCTCGGCCCGCCGCCGGCGACGAGTCGAAAGCGGCCGTGCCGTCGCGCCCCCAGGAGCCCCTGTCCGCGGCGGCGACACGCCTGTGCGAGCAGGTGCGCACGGCCGCGCCGCTGAACCACGTCGCGCGCGACTTCCCGCACGTCGTCAACCGCATCGCCGACGCGTGGCACGACACGCAGTCCTTCAGGACGCTGGTCGACTCCCTGCTGATCTCGGAACGGCTCGACCGGGAGGGATTTCCGATACCGGTCGTGATGGAACTCGCGGCACTCAGGGAGTACCGCCTGGACCGGCTCGCGGCAGGCCGGCCCTGATCGCCCTGCGCCGTCGGGAGACGGCCCGCGCGATCGTCAGTACCTGATCTCGCGACCCGGGACCTAGGCGGGCTCGCACACGTACGGGCGCAGCGACAGGTCGTAGTCGCGAACGTGTCCGATGATCCAGTCCGTGAGCATCCTGGCGACTTCGGCGGGATCGATCGCCTTGCGGTGCATCAGGTCGAGGTTCAGTTCCGCGTACTGGTCGAGGATCGCGGAATGCGCATATCGGTGCGCGGCGATCGCGTGCGAGGGCATGTCCCACCGCTCGAAGTAGCGCTCTTCGGTGTCGAAGTGGTCGCTGAGCGTGCGCCCCAGCAGTCCGAGGACGTCGGTGAGGATGTCGGGCGGGGCGAGCTCGCCGCCGAGGCCGACGATGCGTTCGAGCTGTGCGACGAGCGCGCCGTGCTGGTCGTCGATCTCGGGCACGCCGATGAGCATCGACGGATCGAGTGCGCCGCGACGGGCACCCGACGCACGAGACGTATCCATGAAATTCCCCGAAAGACCGCACTCGGCCATTGAAAGCGATCCATCTTAGACTCGAAGCCTCCGTTCAACAAGGCAACAGTTCCGCGTGGGTCGACATTCGTGCCGGCGCCATGGCGCCGCGGCGTCTGCGCGCGGCGGACGGGTTCGAGCGACAATCCGACCTCCACCTCCCGATCCCGAGCGACGCCCCCGCATGAGCCTCGACGAACGCACCTTCGGCAACGACCTGCCCGGAAGCACCGCGACCCCCGGCACGCTGACGATCGGGCAGCCGGCGTACGGGTCGATCAGCGGCGCCGGGGGCACCGCGGGCGACGTCGACGCGTACGCGCTCGTGACGCAGGCGGGCGCGACCTACACGATCGTCGCGCGCAATGCGGTCGCGCCCGGCTGGAACGGAACGCCCAATCCGAACGCGACCTTCGGCCTCTACGACACGCAGGGCCGGCTCATCGACACCTCGGCGCTCGCGCTCGGGGCGCAGAGCTACGTCTTCACGCCGTCGGCCGCCGCCACCTACTACGTCGGCGTCCAGGGTGCGGACGCGGGGTCGGTGGGCGGCTATTCGCTGCTGCTCACGAGCAGCGTCGCCGACGACGATCCGGCACCGGGCACCGGGATCCCGCCCGGCCTGCAGGTCAACGGCTCGCTCGAGCAGGCGGGCGACGAGGACGTCGTCACGTATTCGCTCGGCGCGGGCGCCGCGTATTTCTACGCGGTCGCGTCGGCGACGATCACCGACCTGAGCGTCGACGTTCGCGATCCGCTCGGCCGCGCGATCTCCGTGTCGGCCACCGCGTACGGAAGCGCGCACGCGATCTCGCCGGCGATCTCGAGCGACTACGCGTTCGGTGTCACGTCGGCGTCGCTCGCCCAGACCGGCGCGTGGTCGCTGTTCGTGCAGAAGGTCGTCGATCCGGCCCGCACGCTGTACGTCGGCGGCCCGGGCGCGGACGCCCTGCTGTTCACCGCGGCGACGCCGCGCGAGATCTGGGGCTGGGACGGCAACGACTCGATCACCGCCGGCGCGGGCAACGACCTCCTGATCGGGGGCAACGGGAGCGACACGCTGCTCGGCGCGGGGGGCGACGACTTCATCGTCGGCGGCGCCGGCGACGACATCCTCGACGGCGGCGCGGGCGGCGACGTCGTGTCGTACTCCGGCGCGCGCAGCGCGTACTCGATCGGCAGGAACGCGAGCACCTTCGGCGTTCTCGACAACGGCGGCACCGAGGGGCTCGACGTCATGCGCAACGTCGAGTTCCTGCAATTCGATACGGTGCGCTTCTCGCTCGTGAACCCGGCGCGCACGCACGCGCCCGACTACGGCAAGGACAACGGCTTCCTGTTCGACGCCGTGTTCTACCTGCTCGACAACCCGCAGAAGGTGCCCGCGGTCACCGTCGACACCGCGCTGGCCGACTACCTCGCCTCGGGGGCCGCCCAGCACCTCGCCCCCAACAGCTGGTTCGACGCCGCCTGGTACTCCGCCAAGTGGCCCGACCTCGCCGCGCTGCACCTCGACGACGCCACGCTGTTCATGCACTACAACCTGTTCGGCGTCTGGGAGGGCCGCGCCGCCGGCCCGAAGTTCGATCACTTCGACGGCAACCGCTACCTCGCCGAGAACCCCGACGTCGCCGCCTACGTCGACGCGAACCTGCCCGCGTTCCTGGGCAGCCGCGGCAACGGCGCGATCGCCCACTACCTGATCTACGGCGCCGACGAGCAGCGCGTCGCGCACGACACCTCCGGCGCGACGATCGACCTCGGGTACGTCGTGTAGCCGGCGCCCGCCGGATCACGCGCGCCGGATCACGCGCGCCGGATCGTCGGCCCGGCGTTGACCGGATTCGAGCGCCGGGCCCGTGTGCGAGACCAAGGTGCGGGGGCAAGGTTGACAAGCCTCCGGCCATTTCAGAGACTGTCGCTCCCTCGCGGCGCGGCCCGACACGCGCGCCGCCGACAACAACAATCAGGAGATCCCCGCGTGATTCCGCCGAGACGTCTTTTCTCGAGCGCCGCGCTGGCCGCGGCGATGATCGCCGCCGCGCTGCTCGCGCCCGCAGCATCCGCGCAGAGCCCCAAGCGCGGCGGTTCGGTGAGCATCGCACTCGAGGCCGACGTCACGGGCATCGACCCGGTCAACTTCAGCTCCTACAACGACAAGCAGGTCGGGATCACCGTTTACGACACGCTGCTGTCGATCGACGAGAAGGGCAGGCTCGGACCCAACCTCGTCGAGCGCTACGAGGCGGCGCCGGACGCGACCTGGTTCCGCCTGCACCTGCGCCGCGGCGTGAAGTTCCACGACGACACGCCGTTCGACGCACAGGCCGTCGTCGACCACTTCAAGCGGCTGATGGATCCCGCGACGCGCTTCCGCTTCGTGTCGGACCTCTCGGGCATCGCGAGCATCGAGGCGGCCGGCCCGCTGGAGGTCAGCATCCGGATGAAGGTGCCGTCGGCTCAATTCCTGGCGGTGCTGGCCGACATCCCCGGCATGGTGGTGTCGCCCACCGCCGTGAAGAAGTACGGCGAGAACTACGCCGCGAATCCGGTGGGCACCGGCCCGTTCGTGCTCAAGGAGTGGCGCCGCGGATCGCAGATCGTCTTCACGCGCAATTCCGCCTGGTGGAAGGGGCCGGTGCACCTGGACGAGGTCACCTACCGGCCGATGCCGGACACCGACACGCGGATGGCCAGCCTGAAGGCCGGCAACCTCGACGTCGCGATGAACGCCCCCGCCAAGGACGTGATCGAGGCGCAGGCCTCGAAGAAGTACACGCTGCTGGACCCGGGCAGCCTCGGCAGCGTTCACGTGATGATCAACGTCGGCAAGCCCGACGTGTCGGACCGGCGGGTGAGGCAGGCGATGGCTCACGCGATCAATCGCGAGGCGTACAACAAGGTCATCAACAAGGGCCTGCTGAAGATCGCCAACACGCCGTTCGGCAGCGGGCTGGCGCCGCACGAGCGCGTCGACGGGTATCCCAAGTACGACCCGGCGCGCGCCAAGAAGCTGCTCGCCGAATACGGCAAGCCCGTGAAGCTTCGCCTCTCGGTGCAGAACGCGCCGCTGTCGCTGCTCGGGATGCAGGCCCTGCAGCAGATGTGGAAGAAGGTCGGCATCGAGTCCGAGATCGTGCCGCTCGAGCAGACCGCGCTGATCCGTGCGGCCAACACGCGTGACTTCCAGGTCATGCTGTACCGCTGGCAGGGCGGGGTCGACCCCGACCGCAACGTCTACATCTTCCTGCACTCGAAGGGCTCGGCGAACCGCTCCGGCTTCTCCGATCCCGAGATGGACCGGCTGCTCGACGCGGGCCGAGGCACGACGGACCCCGCCAGGCGGCTGGAGATCTACTCGGGCATCAGCAACCTGCTCGCGCGCGAGCTTCCGTACATTTACCTGAACTACTTCAACAACTACAGCCTCGCGCAGTCGAACGTGAAGGGCCTTGCCGCGATCCCCGACGGCCTGATCCGCGTCGGAGAGATCTGGAAAGACCGCTGACCAGGACGCCGCTCCGATGAATGCCGCGTTCTGGCGCCGCATGCGCGTGCAGGCGGCGACGCTGCTCGCCGTGCTGCTCGCCGCGACCGCGCTGACCTTCGCGGTCACCGACATCCTGCCCGGCGACGCCGCCGTCGCGATCCTCGGCGAGACCGCGTCGGCCGAGGAAGTCGCCGCGCTTCGAGCCTCGCTCGGCCTGGATCGCGGCCTCGGAGAGCGTTACGTCGAGTGGCTGTCGCGTGCCGCGCGCGGCGAGCTCGGCAAGTCCTATCGGACCAACGAACGCATCTCGACGATGATCGCCGATCGCCTGCCGGTCACGCTCGAGCTGATCGCGCTCACTCAGGTGCTCGCGCTCGCGCTCGCGGTGCCGGCAGGGATTCTCGCGGCGTACCGCAGCCGCACGCGCGTCGACGGCGCGCTCGGCGCACTTTCGATCGGGCTGCTGTCGATGCCGGCGTTCGTCGCGGGGATCGTGCTCATCTACGTGTTCTCGGTCGGGCTGGGCTGGCTGCCCGCGTCGGGCTACTCGCCGCTCTCGGACGGGCTGCCGGCGAACCTGTCCACCATGCTGCTGCCGGCGCTGACGCTGGCGCTGGCGGAGTTCCCGGTCTACATGCGGCTGCTGCGCGCCGACATGATCGCCACGCTGCAGCAGGACTTCATCCTGGTGGCGCGCGCGAAGGGGCTGGGCGTGCGCGAGATCCTGTTCGGGCACGCGCTGCGGCCGTCGTCGCTGTCGCTGGTGACCGTGGTGGGCATCAACCTGGGCCGGCTGGTCGGGGGAGCGGTGATCATCGAGACGCTGTTCGCGCTGCCCGGCGTCGGCCAGATGCTGGTCACCGCCGTCTACCAGCACGACCACTTCGTGATCCAGGGCGTGGTGCTCGTGATCGCCGCGAGCTTCGTGCTCGTCAATCTCGCGGTCGACCTGACCTACGCCGCGCTCGATCCCAGGGTGCGCGTCGGTGAGTGAGGCGACGCCGGCGCCGCGGGAAGACGGCGCGAGGGCGCGGCCGGCGCGCAGGGCGGGCCGGATCTCGCCGGGGCTGTCGGCGTCGATCGGCTGGATCGCGCTGGTGGTGGCGCTGGCGGCGCTCGCGCCGTGGCTGCCGCTGCCGGGCGCCGACGAGCAGGACCTGCTGAACGCGCTCGCGCTCCCCGGGGCCGACGCGTGGCTGGGCACCGACTCGCTCGGCCGCGACACCCTCACGCGGCTGATCCACGGCGGACGCGTGTCGCTCGCGGTGTCGCTGGGCAGCGTCGCGATCGGGATGCTGGCCGGCGGGGCCCTGGGACTCGTGGCCGGCTTCTACGGTCGGTGGAGCGAGCGCCTGATCATGGGCGCGATGACGGTGCTGCTGTGCTTCCCGGGCATCATCCTCGCGATCGCGCTGGTCTCGAGCCTGGGGCCGAACCTGACCAACGTCACGCTGGCGATCGGCGTGATCTTCATGCCGGCGTTCGCCCGCATCGCCCGGGCGAACACGCTGAGCCTGCGCCACCGCGAGTTCGTGCTCGCCGCGCAGGTGCTCGGCGCGCGCACGCCGCGGATCCTGCTGCGCGAAGTCCTTCCCAACCTGATGCCGGTCCTGATGTCGTACGCGGTCGTGATGCTCGGCGTGGCGATCCTCGCCGAGGCCGCGCTCGGCTTCCTCGGCCTGTCGGTGCGCCCGCCCCAGCCGAGCTGGGGCGGCATGATCGCTTCCGAGCGCTCCAACCTGACGGACGCTCCGCTCGCGGTGTTCGTGCCGGCGCTGTGGATGACGTCGACCGTGCTCGCGATCAACCGGATCGGGGAGTGGGTGCGCGGCCTGTTCGACGTGAAGGCGCAGGCGCTGTGAGCGGCGCCGTGCCCCATCGCGTCGGAATCGGCGCCGACGGCGCCGCGTCCGACGCCCTGCTGTCGGTGCGCGGCCTGACCGTGCGCTTCGCGACGCCGCGCGGGACCGTGCACGCCGTGAGCGGCGTCGACTTCGACCTGCCGGCGGGCCGCACGCTGGCGATCGTCGGCGAGTCGGGGTCCGGCAAGAGCGTGCTCGCGCGCTCGCTGCTGCGGCTGCACCCGCCCGTGGTCGCCACGCAGGCCGGCTCGATCCGGCTCGGCGCGCTCGAACTGTCGGCGCTCGACGAGGCCGCGATGCGCGCCGTGCGCGGCCACCAGGTCTCGATGATCTTCCAGGACCCGATGTCGTCGCTCAACCCGGTGCTGACGGTGCAGCGGCAGATCGGCGAGGTGCTCCAGCGCCACCTCGGCCTCGACGCGCCGGCGCGGCGCGCGCGCTCGATCGAGCTGCTGCGCTCGGTGGGCATCGCGGGCGCCGAGCAGCGGCTGCGCGAGTACCCGCACCAGCTCTCGGGCGGCATGCGCCAGCGGGTGATGATCGCGATGGCGCTCGCGTGCCGGCCGAGGCTGCTGATCGCCGACGAGCCGACCACCGCGCTCGACGTGACCATCCAGATGCAGATCCTGGTGCTGCTGCGCCGCCAGCAGCGCGAGACCGGCATGTCGATGGTGTTCATCAGCCACGACCTCGCGGCGGTCGGCGGCGTCGCCGACGAGGTGGCGGTGATGTACGGCGGGCGCATCGTCGAGCAGGCGCCGACGGCGGCGTTCTTCGCGTCGCGACGCATGCCCTACAGCGAGTCGCTGCTGCGCGCGCGCCCGAGCGTCGACGCCCGCCCGGGCACCCGGCTCGAGGCGATCGGCGGACGCCCGCCCGACCTCACCGCGCTGCCGCCGGGCTGCGCGTTCGCGCCGCGCTGCGCACGGGCCACCGACGAGTGCCGGCGCGAGCAGCCGCCGATGGTGCGCGAGGGCGCGCGCCGCTACGCGTGCCTGAACCCGATCGAGCCCGCGGCGGTCTCCGTGCAGGCGGCCCGGTGAGCGCCAGCGTGGGCACCCCGGCCGCGGCGCTCGAGGTCGTCGACCTGGTGCGGCAGTTCCGTCGCGCCGACGGCCGGCGGGTCACCGCGGTCGATTCGGTGAGCCTGCAGGTCGCCCGCGGCGAAACGCTCGGGCTGGTGGGCGAGTCGGGCTGCGGGAAGTCGTCGCTCGCGCGCGCGGTGATGCAACTGCCCGCGCCCGACTCGGGCGAAGTGCGCGTCGAAGGCGAGGACCTGGTCGGCGCGAGCCCCGCGCGCCGGCGCGAGTTGCGCCGGCGCCTGCAGATGGTGTTCCAGGACCCGATGTCGTCGCTGAACCCGCGCCGGCGCATCGCCGACATCCTCGCCGAGCCGATGACGATCTGGCACGGCGGCCGCACCGAGGATCACCGCGAGCGGATCGCCGCGGCGCTCACCGAGGTCGGCTTCGACCCCGACGTGGTGTGGACGCGCCGTCCGCACGAGGTGTCCGGCGGGCAGTGCCAGAGGATCGCGATCGCACGCGCGCTGATGCTCGAACCCGCGGTGCTCGTGCTCGACGAGCCGGTGTCGGCGCTCGACGTGTCGGTTCAGGCGCAGATCCTCAACCTGCTGGTCGACGTGCACCAGCGGCGCGCGTTCAGCATGCTGTTCATCAGCCACGACCTGGCGGTGATCCGCAACGTGTGCGACCGGGTCGCGGTGATGTACCTCGGACGCATCGTCGAGATCGGGCCGACCGAGACGCTGTACCGCGACCCGCGCCATCCGTACACGCGGGCGCTGCTCGACTCGGTGCTCGTGCCCGGACGGGCGCTGCCGGAGCACGAGGTGCTGTCGGGCGAGCTGCCGTCGATCCACGCGCCGCCCAGCGGGTGTCACTTCCGCACGCGCTGCCCGCGCGCGAGCGCCGAGTGCGCGGGCGCGGCCCCGGCGCTGGACGCCGGGAGCGCCGGGCACGCGGTGGCGTGCTTTCACCCGCTCACGCCGGCCTGATCCTCCGAACCGCGGGCGGTGCGTTCGCCGCCCCGCGTCACCTCGCCCGGACGACGCTCAGCGTCGGCTCCAGAACCAGCGCGAACCCAGGCGAAGGTATCGGCGCGAGCAGTCGGTGCACTCGTAGCGGCGGCTGCCGGGCAGCAGCAGCCGGATCAGAAGATTGCGGTGGATTCGGCGCATCTGGCGCTGGCAACGCGGGCATCGGACGGCGGCCATGCGATCATTGTCGCGCATCGAGCGCCCGGCCTGACGGGACCTCGGACACGCCGGGTGCGCGGCGGGCCGCGCTCCGCGGCGATCGCGGTCCGATCGGCCGTGCTAGTATGCCCGCTCCGGCCCCGGCACCGCCTGCGAGCGTCGTGCCTCCCCGGGCGTCCCGCCGCACGCGGCGCCCGCCCCCTCCCGCGGCCGCCCCCTGCCATGACCCGCAAGCTGTACATCAAGACCTTCGGCTGCCAGATGAACGAGTACGACTCGGCCAAGATGGCCGACGTGCTCGCGCAGGGCGGCGACGTCGTCCCCACCGAGGATCTCGACGACGCCGACATCATCCTGTTCAACACCTGCTCGGTGCGCGAGAAGGCGCAGGAGAAGGTCTTCTCCGATCTCGGCCGCGTGCGCCAGCTCAAGCGCGCCCGCCCCGACCTCGTCGTCGGTGTCGGCGGCTGCGTGGCCAGCCAGGAGGGCGCCGCGATCGTGTCGCGCGCGCCGTTCGTCGACGTGGTCTTCGGGCCCCAGACGCTGCACCGGCTCGGCGAGCTGATCGAGCGCCGCCGCACGACCGGCCGCCCGCAGGTCGACATTTCCTTCCCCGAGATCGAGAAGTTCGACCACCTCCCGCCGGCCCGCGTGGAAGCCGCGAGCGCGTTCGTGTCGATCATGGAGGGCTGCAGCAAGTACTGCAGCTTCTGCGTCGTTCCCTACACGCGCGGCGAAGAGGTCTCGCGCCGCTTCGACGACGTGCTCGTCGAGGTCGCGGGTCTCGCCGAGCAGGGTGTCAAGGAAGTGACGCTGCTCGGGCAGAACGTCAACGCGTACCGGGCCCCGCTCGCAGGCGCCGGCGGCGCCGGCGAGCCCGAGGCCGCCGACTTCGCGCTGCTGCTCGAGTACGTGGCCGAGATCCCCGGCATCGAGCGGATCCGCTTCACGACCTCCCACCCGAAGGAGTTCACGCAGCGCCTGATCGACGCGTACGCGCAGATCCCGACGCTCGTGAGCCACGTGCACCTGCCGGTGCAGTCGGGCTCGGACCGCGTGCTCGCGGCAATGAAGCGCGGCTACACGGCGCTCGAGTACAAGTCGATCGTCCGCAGGCTGCGCGCGGTGCGTCCCGACATCAGCCTGTCGTCGGACTTCATCGTCGGGTTTCCCGGCGAGACCGAGGCCGACTTCGAGCGGACGATGGCGCTGATCGACGAAGTCGGCTTCGACACCTCGTTCTCGTTCGTCTACAGCCCGCGCCCCGGCACGCCGGCGGCCGACCTCCCCGACGACACGCCCGCCGGCGTGAAGCTCGAGCGGCTGCAGCGCCTGCAGTCGGCGATCGAGGCGAACGCGCGGCGCATCTCGGCCTCGATGGTCGGCACGCGCCAGCGCGTGCTCGTCGAGGGCCACGCGCGCAAGGACGCGAGCGAGCTCTCGGGCCGCACCGCGAACCACCGCGTCGTCAACTTCGCCGGGCCCGCATCCGAGGTGGGCCGGATGGTCGACGTCGAGATCACCGCGGCGCTGCCGCACTCGCTGCGCGGACGGCTGGCCGCCGGCGAGGCCGCCGCCGCGCCCCGGCCCGCGCCGGGCGAGACGGCCGGGGCCGCCCGGTGAGCCGCGTGCACGAGTTCGTCGCCGAGGTCGCCGACGCCGATCGCCTGGCGAACCTGTGCGGCGCGCTCGACGGCAACCTGCGCCAGGTCGAGGAGGCGTTCGACGTCCGCATCGCGCGCCGCGGCGAGAAGTTCGCCGTCGACGGGCCGCCGCTCGCCGCGCGCGGCGCGATCGCGGCGCTGCGGCACTTCCTCGCGCTCGCGCAGCGCCCGCTCACGCTGGACGACATCCAGCTCGGGCTGGTCGAGCTGCGCGCGGCCGCCGCGCCCGCGCCGGGCGCGCCCGCGGCCGCCCCCGCCGGCGACGACGAATCCCCGGTGCTGCACACGCGCCGCTCCGACCTCCAGGGCCGCACGCCCCGGCAGCGCGAGTACCTGCGCAACATCCTGTCGCACGACATCACGTTCGGCACCGGCCCCGCCGGCACCGGCAAGACGTACCTCGCGGTCGCGTGCGCGGTCGACGCGCTCGAGCGCGACGCGGTCAAGCGCATCGTGCTCACGCGCCCCGCGGTCGAGGCCGGCGAGCGCCTGGGCTTCCTGCCCGGCGACCTCGCGCAGAAGGTCGACCCGTACCTGCGCCCGCTCTACGACGCGCTCTACGACCTCCTCGGCTTCGAGCGCACCGCGCGCATGTTCGAGAAGCAGGCGATCGAGATCGCGCCGCTCGCGTACATGCGCGGGCGCACGCTGAACCACTCGTTCATCATCCTCGACGAGGCGCAGAACACCACGCCCGAGCAGATGAAGATGTTCCTCACGCGCATCGGCTTCGGATCGCGCGCGGTGGTCACCGGCGACACCACGCAGGTCGACCTGCCCCGCGGCCAGGCCTCCGGCCTGCTCGAGGCCTGCCGCATCCTGCGCACGGTGCGCGGCCTCGCGTTCACGCAGTTCGACAGCCGCGACGTGGTCCGTCACCCGCTGGTGGCGCGCATCGTCGACGCCTACGAGCAGGATGCGGGCAACGCCTGAGCTCGCGCTGTCCGTGCAGACGGGCGAAGGCGGCCCGCCCTGCCCGGTCCCGCGCGCGCGGCTGCGCCGCTGGGTGCTGCGCGCGCTCGAGCGCGACGCCCGCGTCGTCGTCCGATTCGTCGGCACCCGCGAGGGCCGCGCGCTGAACCGCGAGTATCGCGGTCGCGACTACGCGACGAACGTGCTCACGTTCGCGTACGACGCGCCGCCCGGCGGCGCCGCCTCTCGCGCTCGCGGCCCGATCGCCGCCGACATCGTGATCTGCCTGCCGGTGCTCGAGCGGGAGTCGCGCCGCCAGCGCAAGCCGCTGGACCACCACCTCGCGCACCTCGTGATCCACGGCGTGCTGCACGCGCAGGGCTGGGAGCACGAGGACGACGCACAGGCGGCCGCGATGGAGTCGCGCGAGACGGCGCTGCTGCGCGGACTGCGAATTCCCGACCCGTACGCGCCCGCGCGACGCGGGTTTGGCCCCCCCCGCGAGTTCGGTTATCCTGAGGCGACTCGGACTAACCGCTGACCTTCCGATGTCGGAGCCCCCCTCGGGCGGCGAGCACAAGCGCACGCTGTTCGAACGCCTTTCGGCGCTGCTGCTGCGCGCGCCCGAAGATCGAGAGCAACTGCTGAGCCTGCTGCGCGCCTCGCACGAGCGCGAGCTGCTCGACGCCGACGCGCTGTCGATGATCGAGGGCGTGCTGCAGGTCTCGGAGCTGTCGGCACGCGACATCATGGTGCCGCGCGCGCAGATGGACGTCATCGACGTCTCCCAGTCCCCCGAGGAGTTCCTGCCCGACCTGATCCGCGCCGCGCACTCGCGCTTCCCGGTCGTCGAAGGCGAGCGCGACAACGTCGTCGGCATCCTGCACGCGAAGGACCTGCTGCGGCTCTACGCCGACGACCCGCCCGAGCTGCGCGAACTGCTGCGCCCGGCGGTGTTCATCCCCGAGTCGAAGCGGCTGAACGTCCTGCTGCGGGATTTCCGCGGCAACCGCAATCACATCGCGATCGTCGTCGACGAGTACGGCGGGGTCGCCGGGCTGATCACGATCGAGGACGTCCTCGAGCAGATCGTCGGCGACATCGAGGACGAGTTCGACTTCGACGAGGAAGCCGATCACATCGTCGCGATGGAGCCCGGCCCCGAGGGCCCGCGCTACCGCGTGCGCGGCATCGCCGAGATCGACCAGTTCAACCGCCTGTTCGGCACGCACTTCGCCGACGAGGACTACGACACCATCGCCGGCCTGGTCACCGAGCAGTTCGGGCGCGTGCCGCGGCGCGGCGACCGCGTCACGCTCGACGGCATCCGCTTCGAGGTGCTGCGCGCCGACGGCCGCCAGGTGCAGCTGCTGATGGCCGAGCGCGTGCCCGAGCCCACGGGCTCCGACGACGACCGGACGGTGTCCGGATAGTGGCGGCGGCGCCCGGCCGGCCGGCGCTCGCGCTCGCGCTCGGCGCGCTGCACGGCGCGTGCTTCGCGCCTGCGATCGACGGCGGATCGCCGCAGTTCGCGCTGCTCGCCGCGCTCGCCGGGCTCGTGTGGACCGACCCCCGCCGCACCCCGGCGCGCGCCGCGCGCATCGGCATGGCGTTCGCGCTCGGCACCTTCGTGGTGGGGCTGCGCTGGCTCCACACCGCGATGCACGTGTACGGCGGCATGGCGTGGGCGCTCGCGGCCGCCGCGCTCGTTCTGTTCGCGCTCTACCTGTCGCTGTACCCCGCGCTCGCGCTGGCATTCGCGGCGTGGCTCGCGGGCCCGGACGGCCGCGCTCGCGCGGCCCCCGGCGCCGGCCGCGCGCCCGCCCGGCGCCGCGCCCCGCGACGGCGCCCGCCGCGCGCACGGTCGTCGCGCGCGGCTGCGTCGTCGCCGCCGCCACCGGTGCCGCGTGGGGCGCCGGCGAGATGCTGCGCGGCTGGGTGTTCACCGGGTTCCCGTGGCTGTCGATCGGCTACGCGCACATCGACGGGCCGCTCGCGGGCTTCGCGCCCTGGCTCGGCGTGTACGGCATCGGCATCGTCGCCGCCGCGTGCGCGACGCTCGCGGCGAGCGCGTTCTTCGCGGCGATCGGCGCCGCCCGCGCCGCGGGTCCGGCGCGCGCCGGTCGTGGTGCGGTCGGCCGCGGCGGCGGCGAGGACGGCGGCGAGGACGGCGGCAGGCGCGGCAGCGGCCGGGCGGGCATTCGCGCGGCCGCCACGCTGGCGACGCTGGCGGCACTGCCGTTCGCGGCCGGCACGCTGCTGGAGCGCGTGCCGATGACCGTGCCGCAGGGCACGCCGGTGCGCGTGCGCCTCGCGCAGGGCAACGTCGCGCAGCACACGAAGTTCGACCGGGCGCACGCGCTGCACGCGATGGACGACTACGCGCGCCTCGTCGAAGACAGCCGCGCGCGGCTCACCGTGCTGCCCGAGACCGCGTGGATCGTGCCCTGGAGCGCGACGCCGCCCGAGCTCGCGCAGCGCCTTCTTCGCGCGCTCGAGCACGGCGGCGGCGCGCTCGCGCTCGGCATGCCGCTCGCGCAGCCGCCCGACGGCGGGCCCGCGCGCTACGCGAACACGGTCGCGCTGCTGGACGCCCGATCCGCGGCGCGCACCGGCGACGCCCAGGTGCTCGCGCGCTACGACAAGCGCCACCTGGTGCCGTTCGGCGAGTTCGTCCCGCCGGGCTTCGGCTGGTTCGTGCGCCTGATGGAGATCCCGCTGGGCGACTTCGGCCGCGGCGCCGCCGACCAGCCGCCGTTCGTCGTCGACGGCCAGCGCTTCGCGTTCGACGTCTGCTACGAGGACCTGTTCGGCGAGGAGATCGCCGCGCAGGTGCGCGCGCCGGTGTCGGCGAGCGTGCTGGTCAACGCGAGCAACCTCGCGTGGTACGGCGAGTCCGACGCGCAGCCGCAGCACCTCGCGATCGCGCGCATGCGCGCGCTGGAGACCGGACGCCCGGTGATCCGCGCGACGAACACCGGCGTGACCGCGTCGATCGACCACCGCGGGCGCGTGCTCGCGCAACTGCCGCAGTGGCGGCAGGGCGCGCTCGACGTCGACGTGCAGGGCACGGCGGGCCTCACGCCGTACGCGCGCTTCGGCAACGCGCCGGCACTCGCGCTCGCGCTCGTGCTGGCGCTCGCCGCGGGGCTGGCCGCGCGGGCCGCGCACGCCCGGACCCGCTAGAATCCCGGGTTTGTGCTCAGCGTGGCCGCCGGCCACAGGACTTTCCCGCGATGCTCACCTTCCAGCAAGTCATCCTGCGCCTGCAGGACTATTGGGACCGCCAGGGCTGCGCGCTGCTGCAGCCCTACGACATGGAAGTGGGCGCGGGCACGTTCCACACCGCGACGTTCCTGCGCTCGATCGGGCCGGAGCCGTGGCGCGCCGCGTACGTTCAGCCGTCGCGCCGCCCCAAGGACGGCCGCTACGGCGAGAACCCGAACCGGCTGCAGCACTACTACCAGTACCAGGTCGTGCTCAAGCCGTCGCCGCCCGACATCCTCGACCTGTACGTCGGCTCGCTGAAGGTGCTGGGCATCGACCCGCAGGTCAACGACATCCGCTTCGTCGAGGATGACTGGGAGTCGCCCACGCTGGGCGCGTGGGGGCTGGGCTGGGAGGTGTGGCTCAACGGCATGGAGGTCACGCAGTTCACGTACTTCCAGGAGGTCGGGTCGCTGAAGTGCACGCCGGTCACCGGCGAGATCACGTACGGCATCGAGCGGCTGGCGATGTACCTGCAGCGCGTCGAGAGCATCTACGACCTCGTCTGGACCGACGGCGTCACGTACCGCGACGTGTTCCACCAGAACGAGGTCGAGCAGTCGACGTACAACTTCGAGCACTCGAACACCGAGATGCTGTTCCGCCACTTCACCGAGTACGAGGGCGAGGCGAAGCGCCTGATGGCCGCGCAGCTCGCGCTGCCCGCGTACGAGATGGTCATGAAGTGCTCGCACACGTTCAACCTGCTCGACGCCCGCGGCGCGATCTCGGTGACCGAGCGCGCCGCCTACATCGGCCGCGTGCGCGCGCTGGCGCGCACCGTCGCGCAGGCCTACTACGAGTCGCGCGAGCGGCTCGGATTCCCGATGCTGAAGTCACTCCCGAAGGCGGCCTGACGATGAGCGCCCGCCCGCTGCTGATCGAGCTCTTCACCGAGGAGCTTCCGCCCAAGGCACTGAAGCGCCTGGGCGAGTCCTTCGCCGCGTCGGTCGTCGAGGCGCTGCGCTCGCGCGGCCTCGCCGCGCAAGACGTCGAGCACCGCGGATTCTGCTCGCCGCGCCGGCTCGCGGTGCGCGTCGACGCCGTCGTGCAGCAGGCGCCCGACCGCAAGCTCGAGCTCAAGGGCCCGTCGGTCAAGGTCGGGCTGGACGCCGCCGGCGCGCCGACGCAGGCGCTCGTCAAGTGGGCCGAGAAGCAGGGGGCGAGCGTCGAGGCGCTCACGCGCGGCTCCGACGGCAAGCAGGAGTGCTTCTTCTATTCGAGCACGCTGCGCGGCGAGACGCTCGCCGCGTGCATCGACGCCGTGATCTCGCAGGCGCTCGCGAAGCTTCCGATCCCGAAGGTGATGGAGTACCAGCTCGCCGACGGCAAGACCAGCGTGAGCTTCGTGCGGCCCGCGCACCGGCTCGTCGTGCTCCACGGCCCCGACGTCGTGCCCGCCGGCGTGCTCGGCCTGCGCGCCGGCCGCACCACGTTCGGCCACCGGTTCCAGGGCGGCGGCGAGCTCACGATCCCCGACGCGCACGCCTACGTGTACGTGCTCGAGCGCGACGGGCGCGTGCTGCCCGACTTCGAGCAGCGGCGCGCGCGCATCGACGCGATGCTGCGCCGGGAGGCCGCGGCGCTGGGCGCCTCGCTCGGCGACGACGCCGCGGTCGCCGCGCTGCTCGACGAGGTGTGCGCGCTCGTCGAGTGGCCGGCGGTGTACGTGGGGCGCTTCGACGACGAGTTCCTGCAGGTGCCGCAGGAGTGCCTGATCCTCACGATGCGCACGAACCAGAAGTACTTCCCGCTGTTCGACGCGAACGGCCGGCTGCTCGCGCGCTTCCTGATCGTCTCGAACATGGAGGTGGCCGACCCCTCCTTCATCGTCGACGGCAACGAGCGCGTCGTGCGCCCGCGCCTGGCCGACGCGCGCTTCTTCTTCGAGCAGGACAAGAAGACGACGCTGGCGCAGCGCGTGCCGCGGCTGGAGTCGGTCGTCTACCACGCGAAGCTCGGCACGCAGGCGCAGCGCGTGGAGCGCGTGCGCGCGATCGCGCGCGACGTCGCGCACGCGCTGGGCGCCGACGCCTGGGCCTGCGACCGCGCCGCGCTGCTCGCCAAGACCGACCTCGTCACCGGGATGGTCGGCGAGTTCCCCGAGCTGCAGGGCGTGATGGGCACGTACTACGCTCGCCACGACGGCGAGCCCGAGGCGGTCGCCGTCGCGATCGAGGAGCACTACCGGCCGCGCTTCGCCGGCGACGCGCTGCCCGCCAGCGACGCGGGAACGGTGGTCGCGATCGCCGACAAGATGGAGACGCTCGCGGGCATGTTCGGCATCGGCCAGCAGCCCACCGGCGACAAGGACCCGTTCGCGCTGCGCCGCCACGCGCTCGGCGTGCTGCGCATGCTCGTCGACAGGCAGCTCGCGCTGCCGCTCGGGCGCCTGATCGGCATCGCGTTCGCCGCGTTCGGCACGCACGTGACCGACGCGCGCGCCGGGCTCGAGTCGTTCTTCCTCGAGCGCCTGAGCGGGTTCCTGCGCGAGCGCGGATTCACGCCGCAGGAGGTCGACGCGGTCGTGAGCCAGCGCCCCGACGACCTCGCGCGCGTGCCCGCCCGCCTGGCGGCGGTGCGCGCGTTCGCGGCGCTGCCGGAGTCGGCGAGCCTCGCCGCGGCCAACAAGCGCATCGGCAACCTCCTGCGCAAGTCCGGCGTCGCCGCCGGCGGCGCGATCGACGCGGCGCTGCTCGGCGACGGCGCGGAGCGTGCGCTCGCCGCGCGCGTCGACGCGCTCGACCCCGTCGTGGCCGGCGCGATCGAAGCGCACGACTTCACCGGCGCGCTCACCGCGCTCGCGGGCGCGCGCGCCGACGTCGACCGCTTCTTCGACGACGTGATGGTGATGGTGGACGACGAGCGCGTGCGCGCCAACCGCCTCGCGCTGCTCGCGCGGCTGCACGCGATGATGAACCGGGTCGCCGACATCTCCAGGCTGTCGAACGCGTGAAGCTGATCATCCTCGATCGCGACGGGGTCATCAACCACGACAGCGACGCGTACATCAAGAGCCCGGACGAGTGGCAGCCGCTGCCCGGGAGCATGGACGCGATCGCACGGCTCACGAAGGCGGGCTTCCGGATCGCGGTCGCGACCAACCAGTCCGGCGTCGGGCGCGGCCTGTTCGACCTCGCCACCTTGTCGGCGATCCATGCGAAGATGCACGCCAGCGTCACGTCGGCGGGCGGTCGCATCGACGCGGTGTTCTTCTGTCCGCACGCCGCCGACTCCAACTGCAACTGCCGGAAGCCCAAGCCAGGAATGATCCAGGAAGTGCTGCGCAGATTCGGAGCCGCCCCCGGCGAAGTCTGGGTCGTCGGCGACGCCCTTCGCGACCTGCAGGCGGCCGCGAGCATCGGCTGCCGCCCGGTGCTCGTGCTCACCGGCAAGGGCCGCTCGACGATGCAGGCCGGCGGCCTGCCCGACAGCACCCACGTGCGCGTCGACCTCGCGGCGGTCGCCGCCGAGCTCGCGCCCTAGCACGCACTGCACGGCCCCGATGCTGGCACTGCGCGCGGCGCTCTTCCTGGTCTTCCAGATCGTCACGGTCATTCCCTACGCGGTCGCCCTGCTCGCGTTCTCGTTCCTCCCGCTCGAGAAGCGCTATCGCATCATGCAAGGGTGGCCCGGTCTGGTCATCTGGGCCGCGCGCACGATCCTGGGCATCCGCTGGCGGGTCCTCGGCGCGCAGAACCTGCCCGACGCGCCCGCGATCGTGCTCTCGAAGCACCAGTCCACCTGGGAGACGCTCTTCTACGCGTGGTACCTGCCGCGCGAGCTGTGCTTCGTGTTCAAGCGCGAGCTGCTGTACCTGCCGTTCTTCGGCTGGGGGATCGCGTCGCTGAAGATGATCCACATCGACCGCCGCAAGGGCCACGACGCGTTCGAGCAGGTGGTGCGCCAGGGCACGGAGAAGCTCGCGCAGGGCCGCTGGATGATCATGTTCCCCGAGGGCACGCGCACGCGCCCCGGGGCGCAGGGCCGCTACAAGACCGGCGGCGCACGCTTCGCGGTGCGCACCGGCGCGCTCGTCGTGCCGATCGCGGTCAACTCCGGCGAGTGCTGGCCGCGCAATGCGTTCATCAAGCGCCCGGGGCTGATCACGGTCTCGATCGGCCGGCCCATCGCGCCCGACGGCAAGACGCCCGAACAGCTGCTCGCGGAGGTCGAGCGCTGGATCGAGGCCGAGATGCGCCGTCTCTCGCCCCACCTCTACGGTCCCTGCGCCGACGCGCACCGGGAGACCGACGCAGGAACGCCGTCCGCCGCATGAGTCGATTGAAGAAGCTCGCCCGCGATCTCGCCGACGCCGCACTGCAGCTCACGCTGCCGCTCTTCGACACCGACCGTCCGCCTCCGGTCGTGCGCGACGGCGCGCGTCTCGTGCGCCTGAACGGCTCGTTGGTCGAGTACCAGCTGCGCCGCTCGCGCCGGCGCACGATCGGCTTCGTCGTCGACGACCGCGGGCTGGCCGTGACCGCGCCGCACTGGGTGCCCAACGTGCAGATCGAGCAGGCGCTTCAGGAGCGCGGCGACTGGGTCCTGCGCAAGCTCGTCGAGTGGCGCGACTACGCGGCGCGCCGCGACCGCCTCACGATCCGCTGGGAGGACGGCGCGCGCCTGCCCTTTCTCGGGCGCGACCTGACCATGCGGCTGGCCCCTTCCCACCGGGGGCCGCCGCACCTGGACGACACGCAGCTGCGCATCGCGCTGCCGCCCGGCGCGAGCGCCGAGCAGTTGCGCGACACCGTTCAGGGCTGGCTGCAGAAGCAGGCGCGCGCGCACTTTCACGAGCGTCTCGAGCACTTCGCGCTCGAGCACGGCGTCGCGCCCCGGCGCTGGACGCTGTCGTCGGCGCGCACGCGCTGGGGCAGCTGCGGCCCCGACGGTGCGATCCGCCTGAACTGGCGCCTGATGCACTTCCCGCCGCAGATCGTCGACTACGTGATCGCGCACGAGCTCGCGCACCTGCGCGAGCTGAATCACGGCCCGAGCTTCTGGAACGCGGTCGGCGAGCTGTTCCCCGAGTACCGGCAGGCGCGCGAGTGGCTGCGCAGCTACCCGGACGACATGACGATCAGTTGAGGCCCCCATGAGAATCCTGCACACGATGATCCGCGTCGGCGACCTGCAGCGCGCGGTCGATTTCTACACCCAGGTCATGGGCATGCAGCTGCTGCGCACCACCGACCGCCCCGAGCAGAAGTACTCGCTCGCGTTCGTCGGCTACGGCGACGAATCCGCCGGCGCGGTGATCGAGCTCACCTACAACTACGGCGTCGACCGCTACGACCTCGGCGCGGGCTTCGGCCACATCGCGATCCAGGTCGACGACGCCGCGCGCACCTGCGAGCGCATCCGCGCGGCCGGCGGCACCGTCACGCGCGAGGCCGGCCCGGTCAAGGGCGGCACCACGGTGATCGCGTTCGTCCAGGACCCCGACGGCTACAAGATCGAGCTGATCCAGCGCTGACGCGCGCGGCGCGGCGCCGCGGGAATCGCGGCGCGTGCGCCGTGCCGCGGCGGCGTCGGGCCGCGGCGACACGGGCTCGCCGCGCGAACACGTTTGTTACAAACGATTACAGCGCGCGGTCGTCCATTGCGGGCCGTCCTGCGTTTGAATCGAAGGGTCCGCCGCTCGCCGCGACGGACGCTTCGATTCACTCTCGACAGGAGGCCGAAATGACCGCCTACCCGCAATCCACGGATGCGCGTCCCCGCACGCGAATCCACCCGCTGACCGCGGCCGCCGCGATCTCCGTGATCGCGCTCTCGCTGACCGGCATCGCCGCGATCACCGGCCTGATCGGGCAGCCGCGGGCGTCGGGCGATGCCCGGACCGCGTCCGCCGCGCAGGCCGGCGTGCCGGACACCTCGCCCGCGCCGATCGCCGCCGGCGCGCCGGCCGCCTCGACCCCGACGGCCGCAGGCGCTTCCGCGGCGACGCCCGCGCAGGCGATGGGCGCCTCCGGCGCGAGCGCGGCGGCCCCGACGCCTGCCAACGCGATCGCGCAGGGCACGGCGTTGCCGAAGCCTGTGCCGAAGCCCGCCGCGGTCAGGCACGCCGCGTCGCAGGCCAGCGCGCCGGCGCCGGGCGCGCCCGTCGCCGCCGGCGTGCCCGCGAGCCCGACGCCGGCGAGCATGCCGGCACCGCTGCCGCCGGTCGCGAGCGCACCCGCGCCGCAGCCGGCCGGCGCGCCGGTGCCGCAAGGCGCGCCGATGCCGCCGCCCCCGGTCGTCGCGGCCGAGCCGGCACGCATGCCCGCACACGATCCCCGCGACTGGGGCACGGTCGAGTCCGTGCGCGAAGTGCGCGTCGCGGGCGGGCAGCCGAGCGGCGTCGGCGCGGTCGCGGGCGGCGTCATCGGCGGCGTGCTCGGCAACCAGATCGGCCGTGGCGGCGGCCGGGTGCTCGGCACGATCGCCGGCGCGATCGGCGGCGGCATCGCCGGCAACGAGATCGAGAAGCGCACGCACACCGCGACGCGCTACGAGATCACGGTGCGCGTCGACGACGGCAGCGTGCGCACGTTCACGCGCAACGCCGCGACGTACCACGTCGGCGAGCGCGTGCGCCTGAACGACGGCCAGCTCGCCGCGCCGGTGCAGCCTTCGCAGCCGACGCAGACGATGGGCGGCTGAGCTCTCCGTGCGGCCGTGCGCGCGGCACGCCCGCGCGCACGGTTGCCGCCCGCGATCCGCCTGCGGCTCAGGCGTCCCCGCGCGCGCGCCTCACGCGCAGCGCGATCTCGATCCACGTCGCCACCGCGACCTCCTCCGGACGCTCGGTCGGCGACACGCCGGCCGCATCGACGCCCTGCTGCTCGAGCCACGGGATCAGCGTGTTGCGCAGCATCTTGCGGCGCTGCCCGAAGCCGGCCGACAGCACCGCCGAGAGCACCGCCGGCTCGAGCGCCGGCGCGTCCGCCCGCGGCAGCATCCGGATCACCGCGGAGTCGACGCGCGGCGGCGGGTCGAACGACGCGGGCCCGACGTCGAACAGCGATTCGACGTCGTAGTACGCCTGCAGCAGCACGCCCAGGCGACCGTACGCGGCACCGCCGGGCGCGGCGACGATGCGATCGACGACCTCCTTCTGCAGCATGAAGTGCTGGTCGACGACGACGTCGCGATAGTCGACGAGGCGCACGAGCAGCGGGCTCGAGATGTTGTACGGCAGGTTCCCGACCAGCCGGATCGGCACGCCGTCCGCGATCGCGCGCAGGTCCGCCGAGAGCACGTCGGCCTCGACCAGCGTCAGCCGCTCGCCGTAGCGGCGGCGCAGCGCCTGAGCGAGGTCGCGGTCGATCTCGATCGCGACCAGGTGGCCCGCGTGGCGCAGCAGCGCGTCGGTGAGCGCCGCGAGCCCCGGCCCGATCTCGACCAGACGCTCGCCGGGCCGGGGCGCGATCGCATCGACGATCGACGCGATCACGTGCGCGTCGGTCAGGAAGTGCTGCCCGAACCGCTTGCGGGCGACGTGCGCCATCGCGCGCGCGGCGGCGTCAGCGCCGGTGTGCCGCGCGGGCGCGCGCCGCGGGACGATCGGCGGTCACGGCGCGTCAGCGGTCCCGGTACTCGACGTAGGTGCGGTCGCGGACCTGGCGCAGCCAGTCCTGCACCGCCTCCTCGATGCGGCGATCGCGCAGTGCCTGCCGGGCCGCCGCGCGAACGCGCTCGGTCGAGGCGGTGTCGGTGCGCCGCTCGAGGACCTGGATCAGGTGCAGGCCGAAGTCGGTCTTCACCGGCTCGCTCACCTGCCTGGGCTGCAGCGCGTTCATCGCGCGCTCGAACGCGGGGACGGTGTCGCCGGGGTAGACCCAGCCGAGGTCGCCGCCGCGCGCCGCGCTGCCGTCGGCGGAGTACTGGCGCGCCATCTCGGCGAAGTCGGCGTTGCCCGAGAGCACCCGCTCGCGGATCTGGTTCAGGCGGCGCAGCGCGTCGGCCTCGGGCAGCAGCTCGCTGGGCCGGATCAGGATGTGGCGCGCGTGCGTCTGCTCGATCGGGGTGTTCGCGAGGTTGCCGAGCGCCGACTGCCGGCGGTCGATGAGCTTCAGGACGTGGAAGCCGTTGGGGCTTCGCACCAGCCCGCTCGTCTCGCCGGGACGCAGCGACGACACCGCCTGCACGAAGAGCTGCGGGAGGCGGTCGGCCGGGCGCAGGCCGAGCGAGCCGCCGGTCATCGCCTCGGGGGCGTCGGAGAACGCGGCCGACAGCCGTGCGAAGTCCGCACCGCGCTGCAGCTGCCGCACGATCTCTTCGCCGCGCAGGCGCTGGCGCTCGATCTGCTCCGCGCTCGCGCCCTCGGGCACGCGCAGCAGGATCTGTGCGATCTCGAACTCGGGCGGCGCGCTCGCCTGCGCGGACTGCTCGGCGACGAACGCGTCGACGTCGGCCTCGCTGATCTGCACTCGCGAGTCGACCTCGCGCTCGCGCAGGCGCCCGATCAGCATCTCGTCGCGGATGTCCTCGCGAAAGCGCGCGTAGCTCAGGCCGTCGCGCTCGACCTGCTCGCGCAGTTGCGCCGGCGTGGCCCGGTTGTCTTCCGCGAGACGGGCGAGCGCGCGGTCGAGCTGCGCGTCGTCGATGCGCAGGCCCTGGTCGCGGGCGCTCTGCACCAGCGCGCGGTCCATGATCAGGCGCTCGAGCACCTGCTTGGAGAGCACGTCGGCGGGGGGGATCTCGATGCGCTGGCGGCGCAGCTGGCGCTCGACCGTACGCTCGCGTATCGCGAGCTCGTTGGCGGTGATGATGTCGGCGTTGACGACCGCGACGACGCGGTCGACCTCGCGCGGCGAACCCGGCGACTGGGCGAGCGCTGCGCCCCACGCGAGGGCGAGCACGGAGGCGGCGATTCGGGGCAGGACGCTCATTCGTATCCGAAGAATCGGGACGGCTGCTCGGGACGGTCGTTCGGCAGCCGGTAGCCGGGGATGTTCCTGCGCAGTATATCGAACGGGTTCGATCCGATCCGGCCGAGCCCCGAGAGCTCGAGCTGGATGAAGAACGCCGTGGTCGCCTTGCCCGCCGCGGTGACGAAGCGCTGCATCACGAAACGGGTCGCCCAGCAGTCGTCGGTGTACTCGAAGCCCGCGACCGCCTCGATGATGCCGGGCTTGGCCTCGATCGGCGCCAGCGTCGCCGGATCGATCGTGTGCTTGAGCCACGAGTAGTTCACGCGGCCCAGCGCCATCCAGCGTGCCGACACCGGCCAGCGCCAGGAAGTGTCGACCTGCCCGAGCTGGTCGCGCAGGTAGCGCACGCCCGCGTTCAGGATCCGGCCGTCGGCCGGCAGGTAGCGCCAGAGCAGGTTCAGGCGCGGCACCTTGTTGTCGCGCACGCTGTACTGCAGCCCCGCGTCGAAGCTCATCGCCGGCCCGAACAGCGCGGAGCCCGCGACGAGGATGTCGGAACGCTTGTCGGTGCGCGGATCCACGCCGGGGATCTGCACGCGCTGGTCGGAGAAGTACAGCCGCTGGCCGAGCGCGAAGCGCAGCGACTCCGCGCCGTTGACCGGCTCGATCAGCCGCGAGACGACCGCGGTCGTGAGCTGATTCACGTCGGCGATCCGGTCGTGGCCGACGAAGGTGTTCTCGGAGAAGAGCTGCGCGAAGTTCAGGTCCGCGACGCTGGTGTCGAACACCGGGAACGTCGCCTGGTTGCGATACGGAACGCGCACGTAGAACAGGCGCGGCTCGAGCGTCTGCGTGAGGTCGCGGCCGAGCCAGTTCGTCGAGCGCTCGAGCACCAGCCCCGCGTCGAGCGAGAACACCGGCACCGCGCGCGACAGCGAGGTGGCGTCGGTGCCGTTGCTGTCGAGCCGGTACGACGACGCGTGCACGCCGAGCTTCGGGATCACGAACCCGCCCGGGCGCACGATCGGGTAGCTCACGCGCGGGTACGCGACCATCCGCAGCCCCTCGGCGGCCCCCGTCACGGGACGGCGGAACCACGTCGTGTCGAGCAGCGTCTCGGCGTCGAAGCCGAGCACGTCGCGGCGCACGTGCGTCGCGGCGAACTGCGGCACGCGCTCGTACGGCGGCGACGCGCGCGCGTCCAGGATGCTCTGGTAGCGCGTCGCGCGCACGAGCAGCGTCCAGTCGTCGATCACGCGCGTGGCGAGGACGTCGCGCGGGAGCACGCGGTCCGCGCTGGTGAGGATCGAGCGCGAGTAGTCGACGAAGTAGTTGTCGTCGGAGACGCCGCGCGCGTTGACGCTGCCGTACCACCCGCCCACGTTCGTGAACGGCGCGAGCACGCTCCACATGTAGCGGTTGGTGTGGGTGATCGTGTCCGACGGCGTGTACTCGAAGCGGACGTCGCCGTTCGCGTGAGGCTCGAGGAAGCGCGCGTGGCCGCCGATCTGCAGGCCGCTGCGCCCCATCAGGCGCGGGTACAGCGTGATGTCGCGGTTCGGAGCGACGTTCCAGTAGTACGGAACGACGACCTCGGGGCCGGTGCGCGTCGTGACCGCGAACGTGGGCGGCAGGAAACCGCTGCGCCGCTCGTCTCCGAGCGGGAACGCGAAGTACGGCGAGCCCAGGATCTTGCGGTCCTTGAAGTACAGGCCGGCGGAGCGGCCCGTGGCCTCCTCGCGCGTCTGGTCGAGAAGCATCGATTCGGCGCTCAGGAACCAGTCGGGCTTCTCGGGCCGGCAGGTGCTGTACGTGGCGCCGAACAGTGCCACGCGCTCCGGGCCGAGGAACTCGACGCGCTCGGCGTGTCCGCGCCCGCGGTACGCGGGCAGGTAATACGACGGCGACGTGAAGAAGCCCTCGTTGGCGTCGATCTTCAGGCGCAGCTCGGGGCCGGTGAAGACGTTTCCCTGGCGGACGACGCGGACGCTGCCGACCGCGACCACTTCGTCGTCGGGCGGGTAGTACGTGATGCGATCGGCCCGTACCACCGTGCCCGCGCGACGCACTTCGGCGTCGCCCTCGAGCGTGACCTCGCGCTCGGTGCGCCCGGTGAGGTGGTCTGCGCGGCCGTAGACCGGCCGGCCCTCCGTCTGTGCGGCGGCGGACTCGGAGAGGCTCGGGTCGAGGCGCAGGGCGACGCCTTCGCCTGCAGCTGCCTGCACGCTGGCGCACCAGGCAGCCGACGCGAGGGCGGCGATTCGACGGGTGCAGGCGCTCATGTCGTTCGATCTTCTATTATAGGAGGGGACGCCGCCGGCACCGCGCGGGCGAGCGCCTGCGCCCACTCACGACTGCCTCACAGCCCGCACCGATTCCCGTGTCGTCTTCCGAAGCCCCCGCAGATTCTCCCGCCGCAATGCCCGCCGCAACGCCCGCCGCAACGCCCGCCGCAACGCCCGCCGACGCGCGCCTGGAACGCCTGACAGCCTGGCTCGACGGCCTGGCGTCGCGGCACGCGCTGCGCACGGGCACGCTGCGCCCGGCGTCCAACGACGCGAGCTTCCGGCGCTATTTCCGCCTCGACACCGACGACTCGCGCGAACCGACGCTGATCGCGATGGACGCGCCCCCGCCGATGGAGGACTGCGCGCCGTTCGTGCACGCGGCGCAGGTGATGCGCGAGGCCGGCCTGTCGGTGCCGCGGGTGCTCGAGTCCGACCTCGGCGAGGGCTTCCTGCTGCTGTCGGACCTCGGCACGCGCCTGTACTCCGACGCGCTCGACGACGCCCGGGCCGACGCGCTGTACCGCGACGCGAGCGACGCGCTCGTGCGCCTGCAGCTCGCGAGCCGCGACGGCGTCTTCCCCCCGTACGACCGCGCGGTGCTGCTGCGCGAACTGAACCTGTACCCCGAGTGGTACGTCGCGCGTCACAAGGGCGTCGAGCTCACCGACGCCGAGCGCGCGACGCTCGCGCGCGCGTTCGACACGCTGATCGCGAACAACCTCGCGCAGCCGCGGGTGACCGTGCACCGCGACTGGCACTCGCGCAACCTCATGGTGCTCGAGGGCGACGCGAATCCCGGCGTGCTCGACTTCCAGGACGCGCTGCACGGCCCGATCACCTACGACCTGGTCTCGATGCTGCGCGACGCCTACGTCGAGTGGCCCGAGGAGCGCGCGCTCGACTGGGCGATCCGCCACTGGGAGCGAGCGCGCGGCGCGGGGCTGCCGGTCGCGGCCGATTTCGGCGACTTCTATCGCGACTTCGAGTGGATGGGGCTGCAGCGCCACCTGAAGGTGCTGGGCATCTTCGCGCGGCTGTGGCACCGCGACGGCAAGGACCGCTACCTCGCCGACATGCCGCGCGTGCTCGGGCACGTGATCCGCGTCGCGAACCGCTACGGCGCGCTCGCACCGATCGCGCGCCTGGTCGACCGCGTCGAGGGCCGGGCCGTGAAGGCCGGCTACACGTTCTGACGCGGCACCGCCGTGCGCGCGTGACCCGTCCCGACTCCCCCGCGACACAGGACGACGCCACGTGCGCGCGATGATCCTGGCCGCCGGCCGAGGCGAGCGCATGCGCCCGCTGACGGACCGCTGCCCGAAGCCGCTGCTCGAGGTCGGCGGCAAGCCGCTGATCGTGTGGACGATCGAGCGGCTCGCGCGCGCAGGGGTGCGCGAACTCGTGATCAACCACGCGCACCTGGGCGCGATGATCGAGGCCGCGCTCGGCGACGGCACGCGCTTCGGCGTGGCGATCGCGTACTCGCCCGAGCGCGAGGCGCTCGAGACCGCGGGCGGCATCACGCAGGCGTTGCCGCTGCTGGGCGACGGCCCGTTCGCGGTCGTCAACGGCGACGTCTGGTGCGACTGGGACTTCGGGCGCCTGCGCACGATCGCGGCCCAGATGGACGCCGCGGCGCTGGACGCCTGGTGCGTACTCGTCGACAACCCGGCGCACCACCCGCGCGGCGACTTCGGCGTGCGCGACGGCCGCCTGCGCGACGACGACGCCGGCCCGCGCCTGACGTTCAGCGGCATCGGCGCGTACCGCGCGTCGCTGTTCGCGGGCATCGCGCGCGGAGCGCGCGCCCCGCTCGCGCCGCTGCTGCGCGCCGCGGCCGCGGGCGGGCGCGCCGGCGCCGAGCGCCACGCCGGCCGCTGGGTCGACGTGGGCACCGCCGAACGGCTCGCCGAACTCGATGCACAATTGACGGCCGGCGCGACCTGACGCGGCACCGACTTCCCGGAGACGAACCCGATGCAGCCCTACGCTTCCCGCCGTTCCCGGCTCGCCGAGCAGATGCGCGCGCGCGGCGGCGGCGTCGCGGTGATCTTCACCGCCCCCGAGGCGATGCGCAACCGCGACAGCGACTACCCGTACCGCTGGGACAGCTACTTCTACTACGTCGCGGGCTTCCCCGAGCCCGAGGCGGCGCTGGTGCTGCGCGTGACGGCCGACGCCACCGAGTCGGTGCTGTTCTGCCGCGAGAAGAATCCCGAGCGCGAGACCTGGGACGGCTTTCGCTTCGGGCCCGACGCCGCGCGGGAGCGCTTCGGCGTGGACCGCGCGCTGCCGATCGGCGCCCTGGACGAGCAGATGCCGCTGCTCCTCGCCGACCAGCCCGCGGTGTACTGCGCGCTCGGCGTCGACGCCGGGCTCGACGCGCGGCTGCAGCGCTGGCTCGCGGCGGTGCGCGCGCAGGCGCGCACCGGCGTGTCGGCCCCGACGCAGGCGGTCGACGTGCGCGCGCTGCTCGACGAGATGCGGCTGGTCAAGGACGAGCACGAGGTCGCGCTGATGCGCCGCGCCGGGCAGATCTCGGCCGACGCCCACGTGCGCGCGATGCGCGCGACGCGCCCGGGGCGCATGGAGTACGAGATCGAGGCCGAGCTCCTCTACGAGTTCCGCCGGCAGGGCTCGCAGTTCCCGGCGTACGGCTCGATCGTCGCCGGCGGGCGCAACGCGTGCGTGCTGCACTACCGCAGCAACGCGGATCCCTTGCGCGACGGCGACCTGCTGCTGATCGACGCCGGCTGCGAGCTCGACGGCTACGCGTCCGACATCACGCGCACGTTTCCGGTCGGCGGGCGCTTCTCCGGCCCGCAGCGCGCGCTCTACGACGTCGTGCTCGCCGCGCAGGCGGCCGCGATCGAGCGCACCCGCCCCGGCGCCCGCTTCATCGAGCCGCACGACGCGGCGGTGCGCGTGCTCGCGCAGGGCATGATCGACCACGGGCTGGTCGCGGGCTCGCTCGACGGCGTGATCGAGTCGGGCGCGTACCGGCGCTTCTACATGCACCGCACCGGGCACTGGCTCGGCATGGACGTCCACGACTGCGGCGAGTACCGCGAGCCCGGCGAGCCCGGCAGCGGCGAGAACCGGCCGTGGCGCATCCTGCGGCCCGGCATGGTCGTCACCGTCGAGCCCGGCCTGTACGTGCCCGCCGCCGACGACGTCCCCGAGGCCCTGCGCGACATCGGCATCCGCATCGAGGACGACGCGCTCGTCACCGGGGGCGGCTGCGAGATCCTCACGCCCGGCGTGCCCAAGGCGGCCGCCGACGTCGAGGCGCTGATGCGGAGTTGACGGCATGGCGCGATTGAACGTCGTCGGCAGCGGGCCGGTCGCGCTCGCGTTCGCGCTGTTCGCGGCGCGCCAGGGGTTCGCGCGCGGTGACATCGACCTCGCCGTGGCGGGAACGCCGCCCCCCGAGGTGGGCCGGCGCGTGCTCGCGATCTCGCTCGGGTCGTGGCAGCTGCTTTCCCGGGTCGCGTCGCTGCCGCGCGCGGCGGCGATCGGCACCGTCGACGTCTCCGTGCTCGGGCACCCGGGGCGCACGCGCATCACCGCACGCGAGATGAAGGCACCCGCGCTCGGCTACGTGCTGCGCTACTCGGACCTGCTGGCGGCGCTCGACGCGGCCGCGCGCGCGGCCGGCCTGGGCCGCGCCGAGCCCGACCCGATCGCGCCGCCGGGCGTCACGGTCCACGCGGAGGGCGACACCGGCGAAGACGCGCAGGTGCGCGAGTTCGAACAGGCGGCGCTGCTCGCCGAGGTCGCGGTGTCCGACGTGCGCGGCGGCGTCGCGTACGAGTGCTTCGGCGCCGCCGGCCCGCTCGCGATGCTGCCGCTGCCCGAGCCGCGCCGCTACGGGCTCGTGTGGTGCGCGACGCCTGCCGAGAGCCGGCGGCGCGCGGCGCTCGACGCGCCCGCGCTGTCGGCCGAGTTGCAGGCCGCGTTCGGGTGGTCGCTCGGGACGCTCGAGGTCGTCGGCGACGCGTTCGCGTGGCCGATGTCGCGCCGCGCGCGCCGCGTGCTCGTCGAGCGCGACGAGGTCTGGATCGGCAACGCCGCGCAGGTGCTGCACCCGGTGGGCGGCCAGGGGCTGAACCTCGGCCTGCGCGATGCGTTCCTGCTCGCGCAGGTGCTCGGCGAGGCGAAGGCCGCGCGGCGCAGCCTCGAGCTCGCGCTCGAGACGTACCTGAAGCGCCGGCGCCTCGACCGCGGCGGCACGATCGCGCTCACCGACACGCTCGCGCGCGCGTTCGGGATCGCGCCTCTGCGCCCGCTGCAGTCGGCCGCGATCGCCGCGCTCGACGCCGCGGCGCCGCTGCGCGCGGGCATCGCGCGGCAGTTCATGTTCGGGGTGCGCTGATCGCAGGATAGGGACGCGCCCGCCGCCGGTTCGGGTCGCGGCGCGATCGCGATCTCGCGGCCGGCGCGGCGCGATCCCGGCGTCCCGCGCTCGCGGCGCGCGCACCGGTGCCGGATCCTGCATTGCGCATTTCTTGTGCAGGGCATTTTTCGCTAGAATTCGCGTCCTGCCTCGGTGCGGCCAACGGTCGCGCCTTTCTTCGACGAGAAAGCCGCGCATGAACCTCGGACCGCACACGCTGCGCAACAACGTCTTCGTTGCGCCGATGGCGGGTGTCACCGACCGCCCGTTCCGCCAGTTGTGCAAGGCGCTCGGCGCCGGCTACGCGGTCAGCGAGATGGCCGCGTCCGATCCCCGTCTGTGGTCCACGCCCAAGAGCGTGCGTCGCCTCGACCACCGCGGCGAGATGGAGCCGCGCGCCGTGCAGATCGCCGGTGCGGACCCCGCCACGATGGCGCTCGCCGCGCGCTACAACGTCGAGCGCGGCGCCCAGGTCATCGACGTCAACATGGGCTGCCCGGCGAAGAAGGTGTGCAACGCCTGGGCCGGTTCCGCGCTGATGGCCGACGAGCCGCTCGCGCTCGCGATCGTCGAGGCGGTCGTCGCCGCCGTCGAGGCTCCCGTGACGGTGAAGATGCGCACCGGCCCCGCCCCCGGGCGTCTGAACGCGCCCGCGCTGGCACGCCGCTTCGAGTCGGCGGGCGCCGCGATGATCACGGTGCACGGCCGCACCCGCGCCTGCGGCTATCGCGGCGAGGCCGAGTACGACACGATCGCCGAGGTCAAGGCGGCGGTGCGCGTGCCGGTCGTCGCCAACGGTGACATCGACTCCCCGCAAAAGGCCGCGCAGGTGCTCGCGCGCACCGGTGCCGACGCGGTGATGATCGGGCGCGCGGCGCAGGGCCGGCCGTGGCTGTTCCGCGAGATCGTCCACTTCCTCGCCACCGGCGAGACGCTCGCCGCGCCGACCGACGACGAGATCCACCGCCTGCTCGCCGCGCACCTCGCGGACCACTACGCGTTCTACGGCGAGTTCACCGGCGTGCGCACCGCGCGCAAGCACGTCGGCTGGTACCTCGCCGGCCGCGCGCAGTGGCGCGCCGCGGCGGGCGCGTTCAACGCGATCGACACGCCGCGCGGGCAGCTCGCGGCGATCGACGATTTCTTCGGGGCGCTGCGCGGGCGGGGCTCCGGCACGGGGCAGCCGGACGGCGCTGCGAACGACACGGATTACGCGGGGAGACAGGCGGCATGACCAGGCCCCACACGATCGACGAGGCGGTCACCCGAAGCCTCGAGAAGTACTTCCGCGACCTCGACGGCACCCCTGCGGGTGCGATCTACGACATGGTGATCCGCGCGGTCGAGCGGCCGATGCTCGAGGTCGTGATGCGCCAGGCGCAGGGCAACCAGCTGCGCGCGAGCGAAATGCTCGGCATCAACCGCAACACGCTGCGCAAGAAGCTGCAGAACCACGGACTCCTCTGAGAACACCATGACCCACCGCGTCACCCGCGCCCTCGTCAGCGTCTCCGACAAGACCGGCATCGTCGACTTCGCCCGCGCGCTCGCCGCGCTCGGCGTGCAGCTGCTGTCCACCGGAGGCACCGCGAAGATGCTCGCCGACGCCGGGCTGGCCGTCGTCGAGGTGTCCGACTACACCGGCTTTCCCGAGATGCTCGACGGCCGCGTCAAGACGCTGCACCCGAAGGTGCACGGCGGCCTGCTCGCGCGCCGCGACCTGCCCTCGCACATGGACGCGATCGCCGGTCACGGCATCGGCACGATCGACCTCCTCGTCGTGAACCTCTACCCGTTCGAGGCCACAGTCGCCAGGCCCGGCTGCACGCTCGAGGACGCGATCGAGAACATCGACATCGGCGGCCCGGCGATGGTGCGCTCGGCCGCGAAGAACTGGGGCGGCGTGGGCGTGCTCACCGACGCCTCGCAGTACGGCCCGGTGCTCGAGGAGCTGCGCGCCACGGGCGGCCTGGCCGACGCCACGCGCTTCGCGCTCGCGGTCGCCGCGTTCAACCGCATCTCGAACTACGACGCCGCGATCAGCGACTATCTCTCGCGCCTGCAGCCCGACGGCACGCACTCGGTGTTCGGCGGCCAGGCCAACGGCCGCTTCGTCAAGCTCCAGGACCTGCGCTACGGCGAGAACCCGCACCAGCAGGCCGCGTACTACCGCGACCTGCACCCTGCGCCGGGCTCGCTCGTCACCGGCCGCCAGCTGCAGGGCAAGGAGCTCTCGTACAACAACATCGCGGACGCCGACGCCGCCTGGGAGTGCGTGAAGAGCTTCGACACCCCCGCGTGCGTGATCGTCAAGCACGCGAACCCCTGCGGCGTCGCGCTCGGCGCCGACTGCGCCGACGCCTACGCGCGCGCCTTCAAGACCGACCCCACGTCCGCGTTCGGCGGCATCATCGCGTTCAATCGCCCGATGGACGGCGCCGCGGCGCAGCTCGTCGCGAAGCAGTTCGTCGAGGTGCTGATCGCGCCCGACTTCACGCCCGAGTGCCGCGCGGTGTTCGCGTCGAAGGCCAACGTGCGGCTGCTTCAGATCCCGCTCGACGGCGTCGACCCCAAGGGCGCCACCGACTGGGCGCGCGGGCGCAACGCGGTCGACGTCAAGCGCGTGGGCTCGGGCATGCTGATGCAGACGGCCGACAATCGCGAGATGACGCTCGACGAGCTCAAGGTCGTCACGAAGAAGGCGCCCACCGCGGCGCAGCTCGCCGACCTCCTCTTCGCGTGGCGCGTGGCCAAGTACGTGAAGTCGAACGCGATCGTCTTCTGCGGCGATCGCATGACGCTGGGCGTGGGCGCGGGGCAGATGAGCCGCATCGACTCCGCGCGCATCGCGTCGATCAAGGCCGAGAACGCCGGCCTCGCGCTCGCGGGCTCGGTGGTCGCGTCCGACGCGTTCTTCCCGTTCCGCGACGGGCTCGACGTGGTCGTCGACGCGGGCGCGGTCGCGGTGATCCAGCCCGGCGGCTCGGTGCGCGACGACGAGGTGATCGCGGCCGCCGACGAGCGCGGCGTCGCGATGGTGTTCACCGGCGTGCGGCACTTCCGGCACTGATGCCGGGGCGCGTCGCGCGCCGGGCGTGGCAGTCCGCGGCCCGATCGAGACAACCGGCGAACGCGGTGAGAATCCTCGGCATCGACCCCGGCCTGCGCACCACCGGCTTCGGCGTCATCGACACGGACGGACCGCGCCTGCGCTACGTCGCCAGCGGCGTGATCCGCATCGCGCCCGGCGCGCTGCCGCCGCGGCTGCGCACGATCCACGACGGCATCGCCGAGGTCGTTCGCGAGTACCGGCCGCAGGCGGCGGTGGTCGAGATCGTCTTCGTCAACGTCAACCCGCAGTCGACGCTGCTGCTCGGGCAGGCGCGCGGCGCGGCGATCACGACGCTGGTGGCCGCCGACCTCCCGGTGCACGAGTACACGGCGCTGCAGGTCAAGCAGGCGGTGGTCGGCTACGGGCGCGCGGCGAAGTCCCAGGTGCAGGCGATGGTGCAGCGGCTGCTCGCGCTGCCCGGCGTGCCCTCCCCCGACGCGGCCGACGCGCTCGCGTGCGCGGTGTGCCACGCGCACGCCGCCACGCTCGCGGCCGCGGCGACCACGCAGAGCGCGCCGATTGCGAGACGCGGCGTGCGCGTGCGGCGCGGGCGCATGCGCTAGGCTGGCGGGCGGAACACGGCTCGCGGCTCGCGGCTCGCGGCGCGGGGCACCGGGCCCGGCCGCCCGCGGCAGTGACGAGAGGATCGATCGGATGTACCTGGGAGACCACGCCCGTCTGACGCCGGACAAGCCGGCCGTGATCAACGCCACGACCGGCGCGGCGCTGACCTACGCCGAGGTCGACGCGCGCTCGAACCGCTTCGCACAATACCTGTACGCGCTCGGCCTGCGCCGCGGCGACCGCATCGCGATCGTGATGGAGAACCACCTGCGCTGGTTCGAGGTCTGCTGGGCGGCGCTGCGCTCGGGACTGCTGATCGCGCCGGTCAATCGCTACGCGACGGCGGACGAGGCCGCGTACGTGATCGACGACAGCGACGCGCGCGTCGTCGTGTCGTCGTTCGCGATGCGCGCGCTCGCCGCGGGGCTCTCGGACCGCGTCCCGAAGTGCGAGCGCCGGCTGATGGTCGACGGCACGATCGACGGCTGGGCGTCGTACGAGGACGCGATCGCCGCGCACCCGGCGCGCAGGCTCGACGAGGAGTGGCTGGGCGCGACGATGTTCTACAGCTCGGGCACCACCGGCCGCCCGAAGGGGATCGTGCGCGCGCAGGCACAGGCGCCGGCGTCGGCGGGGCTGCCGGCCGCGCGGCTCGCGCAGCTCGCCGCGTACGGGTTCGGTCCCGGCACCGTCTACCTGTCGCCCGCGCCGCTCTACCACGCCGCGCCGCTCGGCTACACGACCTCGGTGCAGTACTTCGGCGGCACCGTCGTGTTCATGGAAAAGTTCGACCCGCTCGAGGCGCTGCGGCTGATCGAGCGCTGGCACGTCACGCACAGCCAGTGGGTACCGACGATGTTCGTGCGCATGCTCAAGCTCACGGACGAGGAGCGCCGTGGCTTCGACCTCTCCAGCCATCGCGTCGCGATCCACGCCGCCGCGCCCTGCCCGGTCGACGTCAAGCAGCGGATGATCGACTGGTGGGGGCCGATCCTCGAGGAGTACTACGGCGCGAGCGAGGGCAGCGGCGTCACCGCGATCTCCAGCGCCGAGTGGCTCGCGCACCCCGGGTCGGTCGGGCGTGCGGTCGTCGGGCGGCTGCGAATCTGCGACGACGACGGCAACGAGCTGCCCACGGGCGAAGCGGGACTCGTCTACTTCGAGCGCGAGCTGGTGCCGTTCGAGTACCACAATCAGCCCGGGGCCACCCGCGACGCGCAGCACCCGCGTCACCCGACCTGGACGAAGGTCGGCGACATCGGCTACGTCGACGCCGACGGCTATCTGTACCTCACCGACCGCACCGCGTTCATGATCATCTCGGGCGGCGTGAACATCTACCCGCAGGCGATCGAGAACGCGCTCGTGATGCACCCGGCGGTCGCCGACGTGGCGGTGATCGGCGTGCCCGACGCCGAGATGGGCGAGGCGGTGAAGGCGATCGTCGAGCCCGCGCCGGGCGTGCGGCCGTCGGACGAGCTCGCGAGCGAGCTGATCGAGTTCGTGCGCGCGCGGGTGGCGCGCTACATGGTGCCGCGCTCGGTCGACTTCATCGACGAGATGCCGCGGCTGCCCACGGGCAAGCTGTACAAGCGGCTGCTGAAGGCGCGCTACCTGCCGGGCGGGAGCGCCTCGCTGGTGTAAGCTCCCGCCGATGATCGGCCGCCTGTCCGGAACCCTGCTCGAGAAGAACCCGCCGACGGTGCTGCTCGACGTCGCCGGCGTCGGCTACGAGGTCGACGTGCCGATGAGCACCTTCTACGACCTGCCCGCGCTGGGCGAGCGCACCACGCTGCTCACGCACCAGGTCGTGCGCGAGGACGCGCACCTGCTGTACGGCTTCGGCAGCGCCGGCGAGCGCGACGCGTTCCGCCAGCTGATCCGCATCTCGGGCGTGGGCCCGCGCACCGCGCTCGCGGTGCTCTCCGGGATGTCGGTCACCGACCTCGCCCAGTCGGTCACGCTCCAGGAGACCGGGCGCCTGACGAAGATCCCCGGCATCGGCAAGAAGACCGCCGAGCGCCTGCTGCTGGAGCTCAAGGGCAAGCTCGGCCCCGAGCTGGCGGTCGCGGGCAAGGCGGCGGCCCAGCCCGCGGACGCCGACGTCCTGCGCGCACTGCTGGCGCTCGGCTACTCGGAGCGCGAGGCGGCGGCGGTCACGCGCCAGCTGCCCGCCGGCGTCGGCGTGTCCGACGGAATCAGGCAGGCGTTGAAGCTGCTCGCGAAGGCCTGACGTGACGATCGAGCACGACCGCCTCATCGCCCCGGCCGCGGCCTCGCCGAACGAGGAGGCGGTGGAACGCGCGCTGCGCCCGAAGCGGCTCGCCGAGTACGTCGGGCAGGCGCGCATCCGCGAGCAGCTCGAGATCTTCATCACCGCCGCGCGCAACCGCGCCGAGGCCCTCGACCACGTGCTGCTGTTCGGGCCGCCGGGGCTGGGCAAGACCACGCTCGCGCACATCGTCGCGGCCGAGATGGGCGTGAGCCTGCGCCAGACCTCCGGCCCGGTGCTCGAGCGCCCCGGCGACCTCGCCGCGCTGCTCACGAACCTCGAGCGCAACGACGTGCTCTTCATCGACGAGATCCACCGGCTGTCGCCGGTCGTCGAGGAGATCCTGTACCCGGCGCTCGAGGACTACCAGATCGACATCATGATCGGCGAAGGCCCCGCGGCGCGCTCGATCAAGCTCGACCTGCAGCCGTTCACGCTCGTGGGCGCGACCACGCGCGCCGGCATGCTCACCAACCCGTTGCGCGACCGTTTCGGCATCGTGTCGCGGCTCGAGTTCTACACGGCCGACGAGCTCGCGAGCATCGTCGCGCGCTCGGCGCAGCTGCTCGGCGCGGTGCTCGCCGACGACGGCGCGCGCGAGATCGCGCGCCGCTCGCGCGGCACGCCGCGCATCGCCAACCGGCTGCTGCGCCGCGTGCGCGACTACGCCGAGGTCAGGGCGAACGGACGCATCGACGCCGACGTCGCCGACGCCGCGCTGAAGATGCTCGACGTCGATCGCGTCGGTTTCGACGTCATGGACCGCAAGCTGCTCGAGGCGGTGATCCAGAAGTTCGCCGGCGGCCCGGTCGGCGTCGACAACCTCGCGGCCGCGATCGGCGAGGAGCGCGACACGATCGAGGACGTCCTCGAGCCGTTCCTGATCCAGCAGGGGTTCCTGCAACGCACCCCGCGCGGGCGCGTCGCCACCGCGGCGGCGTTCCGGCACTTCGGGCTGGCCGCGCCGCGCGCCGGCGCGGTCGCCGACCTCTGGGACTCCGCGGACACCGACGCCGACGACCCGCTCCGCACCGAAGGCGGCGGCGCGGCGTCGCGCTGAGGCCGGGGCGCTCGATGCTCGGGCCGGGCGAAGCGCTCGGGGCGGCGCCGGGCTCGAGGGGGCGGCCGGGCAGCGCGCGGGGCACGCGCACGCGGCGGCGTGTCCGATGAGCCCGCCCGCCGCGGACGCACGCTCCGACGAGGACCTGATGCTCGCGTACTCCGCCGGCGACGCACGCGCGTTCGACACCCTCTACCAGCGTCATCGCGGCTGGCTGTACCGCACGCTCTCGCGCCAGCTCGGCGACTCCGGGCGCGCCGACGACGTGTTCCAGGACACCTGGTACGCGCTGATCCGCTCCGCGGGGAACTACGAGCCGCGCGCGCGCTTCACGACCTGGCTGTACCTGCTCGCGCGCCAGCGACTGGTCGACCACTGGCGCCGGCATGACCCCGCCGAGCAGCCGCTCACGTTCAATGACGATGGGGAGCCCGGCGACGACGACGTGCTGGCCGCGCTCGTCGACGAGCGCGCCGATCCGGCGCGCGACGTGCAGCGGCGCGAACTCGCGGCCCGGCTGGTCGCCGCGATCGGCGAACTGCCGGCCCCGCAGCGCGAGGCGCTGCTGCTGGCCGAGGAGGCTGACATGAGCCTCGACGAGATCGCGGTCGCGACCGGCAGCGACCGCGAGGCGGTGAAGAGCCGCCTGCGCTACGCGCGCGCCAAGCTCGCGCGCGCGCTGACGGAGTTTCGCGAATGACCTCGCCGACCGACCCGCGCGCGTCGCAACGGCCGCTCAAGGGGCTGCTCGCCGAGCACCCGCCGGCCGAGCCGCCGGCGTGGCTCGACGCGAACGTGCGTGCCGCGGCGCACGGCGCGCCGCACGTGCGCAGGGCCGAACGTGCGCGCGCCGAGGAGAAGGCGCGCGGCCGCCGGCACTGGCAGTGGCTGTCGCTCGGCGGCTCGCTGGCGGCGGCGCTGCTGGCGGTGCTCGTCGTGATCGGGCAGCCGGTGCGCGAGCGTGCGCCCGAGACGACCGACGACGGGGCGCCGACGGCGGTCGCGAGGGCACCGGAGCCGGCGCCGGTGCCGGAACCGGTGCGGACACCCCAGCCGGCGCCGGGAGCGGCGCCGGGCGGCGTCGCGCCCCCGCAGGCGCCGTCCCGGACGTCGCGCGCCGAGGGGCCGGCGGCGGCACCGTCCGAGGCGGCGACCCGGGCCCCGCCGCCAGCGGCCGCCGCGGCTCCCGGATCGCCGTCGGCGGACGCCTCCTCCGCGAACGCCTCCCGCGCGGCACCCGAACTCGCGCGGCGGCAGCTCGACGATCGAAGCGCGGGCGGCGGCCCCGCCGCGCCGGCTGCGCCGCCGCCGAACGCGGCGGCGCCCGCTGCGACGCCCCCCGCTGCCGACGCCCCGCTGCGGCGCCCCCCCGCTGCGACGCCGCCGAACGCGGCGGCGCCCGCTGCGGCAGCGGCACCGGCACCCGCCCCTGCCGCCAAGGCCGCCGCCCCCGCGCAGGAACGCGACGCTTCGACGCCCGACGCTCGGATCGCCGCCACGGAAGTTGCCGCCGGCGCGCGAGCGCCGGCCGCGGCCGACCGCGCGGACACGCCACGACGGACCGCGCCGTCGGCGCCCGCGATCGCCGCCGCCGCACCGCCGGCGCCTCGGTCGGGGGCTGCCGCGGCGTCGACCGAGGCCCGCGCGCGCGCCGCCGAGGGATCCGTCGCCGGCGCCGCCGCCGGCACCGACTCGGCCACCCGCCCGCCGCCACCGAGCGGCGAGAAGTGCGTCACCGAGCTCGAGACGCTGCTGCGCGACCGCCGGCGCGACGACGCGCGCCGCCTGCTCGGCGAATGCCGCGCGCGGTTCCCGTCGTTCGAGTTCCCGCCCGCACTCGTGCGCGAGCTCGCGGCCCCGTAGGGGCAAACCCGGACGACCCCGCGCGGACGCGCCGCGCGTTGAATCGGAAGACCGGGTGCGAGGACACGAGACGATGACATCGACGAGATCGGGAAGCAGGGCGCGACGACCTTCGCGGGGATCGCCGGCCTCACGGCATCCGCGCGTCGATCGCCGGCGCGCGGATGCCCCTGTGCGCCCGGCCCCGAGGGTCGCGCGTCGGGCCCCCGTTGCTAGAATCGCCGCCGTGACCGCCCGCACCCTTCGCCTGCCGCGCCTGCCCGACCTGCCGGCGCCCGCGTTCGAGATGCGCGTGCGCGTCTACTACGAAGACACCGACGCCGGCGGCATCGTCTACCACGCCAACTGGCTGCGCTACTTCGAGCGCGCGCGCACCGACTGGCTGCGCGGCCTGGGCGCGGTCCACACCGAGCTCGACGCGCGCCACGGCCTGCTCTTCGTCGTGCGCGACCTCGCCATCGACTACGCCCGCCCCGCGCGCCTGGACGACGAGCTGATCGTCGACGTGCGCGTGCTCGAGGTCAGGCGCGCGTCGATGCAGCTCGCGCAGGTCGCGCGCGACGTCCGGGGCGGCGACGCGCTGGTGGTATCGTCGATGCGCGTCGCCGCGATCGATCGCGGCACCGGCCGCCCCGTCGGCTTCCCGCGCTGGCTCGTCGAGCGCTTCGTCCCACCGCCCCAGGAACCCTGAACGTGCAATCGGAACTGTCGATCGTCACGCTGGTGCTGCAGGCCAGCCCCGTCGTCCAGGCGATCATGGCGCTGCTGCTCGGTGTCTCGCTGACCTCCTGGACGACGATCTTCCGCAAGGGCTTCCAGATCCGCGCCACGCGCCAGGAGACCGACCGCTTCGAGGGCGACTTCTGGAAGGACCGCGACCTCGGCACGCTGTACCAGCAGATCCGCGAAGGCAAGCGCGACGCGGGCTCGCTCGCGCGCATCTTCGAGTCGGGAATGTCGGAGTTCCTGAAGACGCGCCAGCAGAAGCCCGGCGACGTGCAGGCGATGCTCGACGGCGCGCGACGCTCGATGCGCGCGTCCTACCAGCGCGAGATGGACGGCCTCGAGGCGAACCTCGCGTTCCTCGCGTCCGCCGGCTCGGTGAGCCCGTACGTGGGGCTGTTCGGCACGGTCTGGGGCATCATGCACGCGTTCCGCGGCCTGGCCAACGTCCAGCAGGCCACGCTCGCGTCGGTCGCGCCCGGCATCGCCGAGGCGCTGGTCGCCACCGCGATCGGCCTGTTCGCGGCGATCCCCGCGGTCGTCGCGTACAACCGCTTCGCGCACGACATCGACCGCATGTCGACGCGCTTCGACACCTTCATCGACGAGTTCCTCAACATCCTGCAGCGCCAGGCCCGTTGAGCGACGCCGGCACCGAAGCGAGGCGAACCCGACCATGCCAGCGATCTCACAGCGCAACCGCGGCGGCGGGCGCGGCCGCCGGATGATGAACGAGATCAACGTCGTGCCGTACATCGACGTGATGCTCGTGCTGCTCGTGATCTTCATGGTCACCGCGCCGCTGATGCCGCCCGGCGTCATCGACCTGCCCCGCGCCGGCAAGAGCAACACCCGGCCCGACGCGTACGTCGAGGTGCAGGTGCGTGCCGGCGGAGACCTGCGCCTGCGCAGCGTGAACGCCGGCGACTCGCAGGAGCGGCGCGTCGGGCGCAAGGAACTCGTGCCGACGCTGCGCGCGCTGCGCGGCGACGCCGACGTGCCGGTCGTGATCAGCGCCGAGCGGTCGGTGCGCTACGAGGCCGTCGTCGACGTGATGGACGAACTGCACCGGCAGAACGTCAATCGCGTCGCGCTGATGGTCAAGCCGGCGAACTGAGCGGCGCCCGCACCGACGACCCCGATGCTCGCGCAAGCCGCCCCTCGCAGCGAAACGCGCCCGACCGGCGGCGGCGGGGGCACCGTGCCCGGCCGCGAGGGGCCGGCCTCCGCGTCCAGGGGCGGCGTGCGCTCGTTCCTGCTGGCGCTCGCGATGCACCTGCTGCTGTTCGCGATGCTGTTCGTGGGCATCCGCTGGCAGACGCAGCGCCCGGCCGCGGTTCAGGCCGAACTCTGGTCGCCGCCGCCGGTCAGCGTGTCGCCGCCTCCGCCGGTGGAGGCCCCGGCGCCGAAACCGGTCCCGCCCGCGCCGCCCAAGGCGGTCGAGCCCGACCCCTTGCCGGTCGTCAAGCCCGACATCGTCCTCGAGCGCCAGCGCGAGGAAAAGGCACGGCGCGAAGCGCAGGAGCGCAAGGAAGCCCAGGAGCGTCGCGACGCGCAGGCGAAGAAGGACGCGCTCGCGAAGAAGGAGAAGGAAGAAAAGGAGAAGGCGGCGCGCGAGAAGAAGCTCGCGGACGAGAAGAAGCTCGCCGAGGAGAAGAAGCTCGCCGACGAGAAGCGCGAGGCGGAGAAGCGGCGCGAGGCGGAGAAGGCGCAGCAGGCCGCCGCCGAAAAGCGGCACGACGACTACGTCAGGCGCATGGTCACCGAGGCCGGCCCGAGCGGCGAACGCGTGGCGCAGGGCGCGGCCAGCGGCGCCGCGGCCGGCGGCTCCGCGGGCGCGAGCGCGGGCGGCGCCGGCGGCGCGGGCGACGCCGAGTACGCGGCCCGCCTCGGCGCGATGATCCGCGCCAACACCGTGTTCCCGGTCCCCGCCGACCTCGCCGGCAACCCGAAGGCGATCTTCCTCGTGTCGCTGCTGCCCGACTGCTCGATCTCGACCGTGAAGCTGCGCCGCTCGAGCGGCCACGCCGGCTGGGACGCCGCCGCCGAGCGCGGCATCACGCGCACCGACCCGTTCCCGCGCATGCCCAACGGCACCTGCCCCCGTGAACTCGAGATCGCGCGTGGCCCGCGCGACGAGCGTTGAGCGCGTCGCGATGCATCCGCGCGAAAGCGATCGCTATAATCGGGCGCCTGAAATGGGAACAAACGCCAATGGACCGTCGCCGATGAGCTCGAACCGCCCCGCGCCGCGTAGCGTCCGCTCGTTCCTGCGCACCGTGCTCGCCGGCGTCGCGCTCGTCGCGGCGGGCGCCCTCGCGCCGTCGGCGGCGCAGATGCGAATCGACGTCTCCGGCGTCGGCGCCACGCAGTACCCGATCGCGGTCGCGTCGTTCGCGTTCGACGGACGGCTGAGCACCGACGTCGTCAACATCGTGCGCGGCGACCTCACCCGCAGCGGCGCGTTCCGGGTCGTGGACCCTCAGGCGACGATCAGCGAGACCGCGACGCCGAACTTCGCGGACCTGCGCGGGCGCGGCGCCGACGCGGTGCTCGCCGGCTCGATCGCCCGGCTCGCCGACGGCCGCTACGACATCCGCTTCCGCCTGTCCGACGTCGTCCGCCAGGCCTCGCTCGGCGGCGAGGCCTTCGTCGCGTCCGAGGCCGACCTGCGCTTCGCGGCGCACCGCATCGCCGACTGGGTCTACGAGAAGCTCACCGGCGAGAAGGGCATCTTCTCGACGCGCATCGCGTTCGTCGCCAAGCAGGGCACCCGCTACCGCCTGAACATCGCCGACTGGGACGGCGAGAACATCCAGACCCCGCTCACGTCGCCCGAGCCGATCATCTCGCCGTCGTGGTCGCCCGACGGCGGGCGCCTGGCCTACGTGTCGTTCGAGAGCAAGAAGCCCGTGGTCTACGTGCACACGCTCGCCACCGGCCAGCGCGTCGCCGCCGCGAACTTCAAGGGCAGCAACAGCGCCCCCGCGTGGTCGCCCGACGGGCGCACGCTCGCGGTCGCCCTCACGCGCGACGGCCTGTCGCAGATCTACCTCGTGAGCGCCGACGGCGGCGGCAACGCGCGGCGCGTGATGTCGTCGCCGGGCATCGACACCGAGCCCGCGTTCTCGCCCGACGGCAGGAGCCTCTTCTTCACGTCGGACCGCGGCGGCTCGCCGCAGATCTACCGGATGCCGCTCGACGGCGGCGACGCGGTGCGGCTGACCTTCGGCTCCTCGTACAACGTGAGCCCGCGCATCAGCCCCGACGGCAAGACGCTCGCGTACATCACGCGCCGCGAAGGGCGCTTCCTGCTCGCCACGCGCGACATGGCCACCGGCGGCGAGCAGATCCTGTCCAACGGCGGGCGCGAGGAGTCGCCGAGCTTCGCGCCCAACGGGCGCTGGATCATGTACGCGACCGACTCCGGCGGACGCGACTCGCTGATGGCCGTGTCGGTCGACGGGCGCGTCAAGCAGCGACTGACCTCGTCGAGCGGCGACATCCGCGAGCCGACCTGGGGCCCCTTCTCGAAGTGACCGCAATCCCACCCCCTCAGCAGCGCATTCAGGAAAGGACGAGCGCATGAAGACGATCGAAAGACTGATGATCCTCGGCGGCATCGCATTGGCGCTGGCCGGTTGCGGCTCCAGCGTCAAGCTCGACGAGAACGCGGGCGGCGCGCCGGTCGAGCAGCGCGGCACGGCGGCCACGCCTTCGGGCGGAACGTCCGGCGGCGCGAGCGCGGGCGCGGCGGGCGGCCGCCAGGTCACGCAGGTCGACGTCGGCGCGAAAGATCCTCTCAACGACCCGGCCGGCCCGCTCGCCAAGCGCAGCATCTACTTCGACTTCGACAGCTTCGCGATCAGGGACGAGTACCGCGGCACCGTCGAGGCGCACTCGAAGTACCTCGTGTCGAACAAGGCGCGCAAGGTCGTCATCCAGGGCAACACCGACGAGCGCGGCAGCCGCGAGTACAACCTCGCGCTCGGCCAGAAGCGCTCGGAGGCGGTGCGCAAGGCGATGGCGTCGCTCGGCGTCGGCGAGGGGCAGATGGAAGCCGTGAGCTTCGGCGAAGAGAAGCCGCGCGGCGCCGGGCACGACGAGGCGTCGTGGGCCGAGAACCGCCGCGCCGACCTGGTCTACCAGTGAGCCCGGTCGCGATCACGCCGCTCGCGTCGCGTGGCGTGCCCTCTGCGGCGGCGCGCTTTTCGACGGCGCGCTTTTCGACGGCGCGCTTTTCGACGGCGCGCTCTTCGACAGCGCGCTCTTCGACAGGGCGCTCTTCGACCGCGCGCTCGCAGGGTGCGCGCCGGCTCGCCGCGGTGCTGCTGACCGCGGCGGCCGGGCTGCTGTGCGCCGGCCCCGCGAACGCGCTCTTCGAGGACGACGACGCGCGCCGCGCGATCATCGAGCTGCGCGGCAAGGTCGAGCTGCAGAACCGCGAGACCCAGCGCAAGCTCGACGACCTCGCGAGCCGGCTCGACGCGCTCGTCGGGCGCGCCGACCGCCTCGAGCAGCTCTCGCGCGGCCAGATCGAGCTGCAGAACCAGATCGAGGCGCTGCGCCAGGACGTCGCGAAGCTGCGCGGCCAGCTCGAGACGCAGACCAACGAGCTCTCCGAGACGCAGCGCCGCCAGCGCGAGGTCTTCGCGAACGTGGACACGCGGCTCAAGGCGTTCGAGCCGGTGCAGGTGCAGATCGACGGCGCCACCTACACGGTCGAGCTCGAGGAGAAGCGCGCGTACGAGGCGGCGCTCACGCAGTTCCGCGCCGGCGATTTCGCGCCCGCGGTCGCCGCGTTCAGCCAGTTCCGCGCCCGCTACCCGGCGAGCCCGTACTCGGCGAACGTGCTGTTCTGGATCGGCAACGGCCAGTACGCGCTGAAGGACTACAAGGCCGCGGTCGCGACGCACACGCTGATGCTGAGCCGCTTTCCCGACCACCCGCGCGCCGCGGACGCGATGCTCAACGTCGGCTACTCGCAGGCCGAGAGCGGCGACAAGCGCGCGGCGCGCAAGACGCTCGAGACCGTCGTCGAGAAGTACGCGTCGGCGCCGGCCGCCCAGCTCGCGAAGGACCGGCTCGCCACGCTGAAGTAGGGGCGCCGTGACCGACGCCGACGTCACCTCGCTGCAGCACACCATCGCCGCGAGCGCGTTCGCGATCGCGTTCGTGCTCGGCGCGGCGATGAACCGCACCGGCTTCTGCACGATGGGCGCGCTCTCCGACGTCGTCACGATGGGCGACTGGACGCGCATGCGCATGTGGCTGCTCGCGATCGGCGTCGCGGTGCTCGGCACGCAGGCGCTCGCGTGGTCCGGCGCGATCGACCTCTCGCGCTCGATCTACACCGGCGCGAACGCGACCTGGCTGTCGTACCTCGTCGGCGGCGCGCTCTTCGGCGCCGGCATGGTGCTCGCGTCCGGATGCGGCAGCAAGACGCTGGTGCGCATCGGCGGCGGCAACCTGAAGTCGCTGGTGGTGTTCGTCGTGATGGGCGTGTTCGCCTACATGACGCTCAAGGGGCTGACCGGCGTGGCGCGCGCGAACTTCCTCGACCCGGTCGCGCTGCAGCTCGCGCCGGGCCAGGACCTTCCGCGGCTGGTCGGCGGCTCGAGCCCCGAGGCGGTGAAGTCGATGCGTCTCGTGATCGGCGGCGTGCTCGGCGCGTGCCTGATCGCATTCGCGCTCGTCGACCGCGAGCTGCGCCGCGCCGGCAACCTGCTCGGCGGCGTCGTCGTGGGGCTGGGCGTCGTCGCGACCTGGTACGTGTCCGCGCACCTGGGCTACGTCGCCGAGGATCCGAGCACGCTCGAGGAGCGCTTCGTCGCGACGAACTCCGGGCGCCCCGAGTCGCTGTCGTTCGTCGCGCCGGCCGCGTACACGCTCGAGCTGCTGATGTTCTGGAGCGACACCAGCCGCGTCGTCACCGTCGGCATCGGCGCGGCGCTGGGCATGATCGCCGGCTCGTTCGCCGACGCGCTCGCCGCGCGCAAGTTCCGCTGGGAGGGCTTCGCCGGGGCCGAGGACACCGCGAACCACCTCGCCGGCGCGGCGCTGATGGGCGTGGGCGGGGTCACCGCGCTCGGCTGCACGATCGGACAGGGGCTCTCGGGCCTGTCGACGCTCGCGGTGGGCTCGCTGATCGCGCTCGCCGGAATCCTCGCCGGCGGGGTCGCGGCGCTGCGCTACCAGATGTGGCGAGTGGACCGGATGATTTGACCCGTCCTACCCGCCGAAATATAATTGCAGGCTCATTAGAACGATGGGTCGTTAGCTCAGCTGGTAGAGCAGCGGACTTTTAATCCGTTGGTCGCTGGTTCGAATCCAGCACGGCCTACCAAACATTCCAAGGACTTGGCGGCGCAAGCGGCCGGGTCCTTTTTCTTTCCTGCCGCGCATACGTGCGCTGGTGAACACGATGAAAAAGCTCACCTTCTGCCTGGCCCTCCTGCTCGCCGGCGCGGTCGCGCACGCGCAGGACTACCCGAGCAAGCCCATCAAGGTCATCGTTCCGTTCGCGCCGGGCAGCGCCGTCGACTTCAGCAGCCGGTTCCACGCCGAGAAGCTGTCGCAGGTGCTCGGCAGGCCGGTCGTCGTCGAGAACCGGCCGGGCGCGAACTCCGTGATCGGGTTCATGGCCGTCAAGGACGCGCCGGCCGACGGCTACACGATCCTCGCCGCCAGCAACTCCACGATGACCGTGAACCCGTGGACCGTGAAGAACCTGCCGTACGACCCCCTGAAGGACTTCCGCCCGATCGCCGGCCTGTTCCGCGGGCACGCGGCGTTCGTCGTGCCCGCGAACTCGAAGGCGAAGTCGCTGCAGGACCTGATCGCGGCCGGCAGGAGCGGCGAGATCACGGTGGGCACCTACGCCACCGGCTACTCGCTGTTCACGCACCTGTTCGCCCAGGAGTCCGGCGCGAAGGTGGCCATCGTCTCGTACAAGGGCCTGAGCCAGGCGATGTCCGATCTCGTCGGGGGCAGCCTCGACCTGACCGTGGTGGACCTGGGCGGCGCGCTGCCGTTCGTCCGCGACGGCCGCGCCCGGATGCTCGCGGTGTCCGGCGAGACCCGCAACCCCGAGCAGCCCGACGTTCCCACGGTGCGCGAGGCCGGCCTGCCGGGCTACTCGGCGTACACCTGGGTGGCGTTCTTCATGCGCGCCGGCGTGCCCGACCCTTACGCGGACCGGATCGCGGCCGCGATGCAGAAGGTGCTCGACACCCAGGAGGCGCGCGACTTCGCACGCAAGCACGGCGCCGAGCAGATGCCGCACGGGCCGGAGGCGCTCGGCAAGTTCCTGCGCGCCGAATACGACCGCCTGCGCGGCATTGCGCAGGCCGCCGGGGTCAAGCCGGAGTAGTTCCCCGGCGCAGTACCGAGGCGGGCGGCGGCGAAGACGCCGGCGCCTGGCGGCCGCGCGAGCGTCGTTCGTGCGGCCGCAGCCGGCGCCCGCCCGGGCCGTGCCCGATCACTCGCCCGCGGTCAGGTCGCAGATGAAGGTGTAGGCGTACATCGACGACGGCTCGCCGACGCGGATCAGATCGCCGTCGGCGAGCGGCGCCTCGGCGACACCGCTGCGCCCGCCGATCCGGACGTCGCCCACCGTCGTGCCGAGCGTGCTGCCGCGGTCGACCAGCACGTAGCCGCCGTCGCGAAATTCGATCTGGAAGTGCTCGCGCGATACCTGCCAGCCGGGGCCGGGGTCCATCAGGTAGAGGTCGTTGTTCGGCCGCGGCTCCGGCGCGCGCGGGCGCAGCGTGCCCAGGAACGAGCCCTTGACCAGCTGGCCGCGCGACTCGCGCCCGACGCGGAACGGGAACGACCGGATCGGGACGAATCCCGAGTGGATCATCCCGTCGGGCACGGCCCGGTCGGCGATGCCGTTCTCCGGCCTGAGCACGGCCCGGGGCAGCAGCACGTCCAGGATCTGCTTCTTGTCGTTCTTCGCCATCGTGTGGGGTCCTCGCGTTCGTCGCGTGCGCGGGGGATCCCCCGCCGGGCGGCACGCCTGTCGAGCGCACGATGACACGCGTGGCCGCGCCGGGCGAGGAAATGTTTCGCGCGGGGGGCGCCGCTCGTCGGCGACGAACGGGAGCAGACGCCGGGAACGCGCGACGCGGTGGCGGGAGTCGCCCGCCTTCAACGCCGCGGCGGCGGCACCCACACCGCCCCGCGCGCGTCGTCGACCCGAAGCCGGATCGAGCCGCTGCGCAGGTCGACGACCACCGGCCGCGCGCCGCTCCACTCGTCGGCCACCAGCAGCAGGCCGCCTGCCACCCCCAGCCCGATCTGCGAGCGCTCGCCCGTCGCGATCGGCGTCGCCGAGCGCAGGTCCGGCGACGCGAGCAGCACCGGCGGCGTCGTGTGCAGCGTGTCGCCCATCACCGTGCCGAAGACGATCGGGCGCAGGCCCGGCCCCGCACGCCACACGCTGAGGTCGTCGTTCGAGAGCCGCCGCCCCACGGCCGCGGACGCCGCCGCGGCGAGATGCGGTGCGACGTCGTTGCGGCACCGGCCGCTCTCGCAGGTGTACGAGCGCGCCAGTCGTTCGCTCGATCGGCCGAGCTCGTCGCGCAGATCGTCGGCGACGGCAATGCCCGGCGTCTCGCCGGCGTCGTCCTTCGTCGCGCGCCGCGCGAGCACGCGCCAGCCCGACGCGTCGCCACGCCACTCGAGCACCGTGCACAGGTACGCGATGCCCCAGTCGGGCAGCCGCGCCGCGGGCACGAGGCCGCCGTCGGGCGCGCGGTACGACACGCGGCCATCCCGCACGACGACGTCGCGATCGTCCACGCGACGCATGGCCAGCGCGCGCAGCCGGCGCGTGCCGCGCTCGATCCACACGGCTCGCAATTCGCCGTCGGCCTCGCGCGGCGTCGGGGCGACACGTGCGGGCACCGGCGCCGCGTCGTCGAGGCGAACGCGCAGGATCTCGCCGGCCAGCACGTACAGTGCGGCGCGGCGGTCGGCCTCCCAGAAGACGAGCCTCGGATCCGTCGGCGCGGAGAGCACGACGCGCTCGCCGCCGTCGCGGGCGCTCCACAGCACCCACTGAGTCGCGCCGGGCACGGAACGAAAGTAGGAAAGTCGCGCGTCGTCCCCGCCGGCCGCTCGCGCGACCTCCGGCCCGGTCGCGGCGAACACCGCGAGCACCGCGAATACCACCGCGCACGCGGCGGCCGCGGCGGACCGCAACGTGCGCAACCGCAGATCGCGCACCGTCAGCCGAGGCAGTTGCAGGGCGCCGCGCCACGCCCGGCGAGCAGAATCCTCGTGCGCCCCTGCATCGACACCGGCGGGCTTCCCCACGCCTTGCGATCCGCGGACCCCGGCTTCGGGATTCGCGCGGCGCTCTCGAAGTGATAGATGTCGTCGCGCCCCTCGCGGACCTCCTTCATCCGCCGCGTGATCGCGCGATACGCCGCCGCCGGCACGCTGGCCTGGGTGACGTCGACCGCGCGCCCGCGCGTGTGCATGCTGCGCGTGCCGACGCGCTCGGCCGCGAGCTTCATGAACGCGGCCCGGGCGACGTCGCGCTCGGCGCCGCCCGCGTTCGGGTCCTCGAGGGCCGTGCGGTAGTAACGGTCGAGCCGCTCGCGATCGGCCTCCGGCAGCGCCGCCTTCGCGTAGACCGCGCCACGCTTGAGATGGATCCAGTTGTCGAACATCGCCTTCGCCTGGCGCGACCCGTCGCGATACCCGCTGGTCACGACGATCGTGAGGTCGAAGTGGTTCGCGACCTCGGTGAGGTAGTCGACGATGTCCTTGCCGACGCCCTGGGTGTTGCCTTGCAGGCCTGCCATGACGACCTCCGCCCGGTTCGCGTCGATTCTAGCGCCGGCGGCGCGGGGCGCGAGGCTTCGCCCCGAGGTGCTGCCCGCGGCCCGCGTCAGTCTTCCGCCAGCGCCGCCAGGTACTCCCTGAGGAAGTCCTGCTCCTGGTCGTCCGAGACCTCGACCACCACCTCGTGCAGCGTGGCGTCGAACGTGTTCGGGCACGCGTACCGCTCGCTCACCGGGCTGCCGTCGTCGCGCCCGCAGTGCACGCCGGTCGCGTTCGGCAGCAGCGGCCACATGCCGGTCATCTTCATCGTCGCGACCGCGCGCCCGTCGACGACCAGCGTGCCCGTGCCCTCGAGCGAGCCGGTGCGCTGGAAGACGAAGCCCACGCGGTGCGCGCCCGGGCCGACTCGCGCCGGAGACTCGAGCACGAGGCGGCGCGCGTCGCCGCAGTTGTACTCGTGCACCAGCGTGCCGCGCTCGAAGAAGAGCGCATAGCCGCCGAAGCGCCCGCCCGCCGCAAGCAGCACGCCGTTCGCCGCGTCGTCGGCGAGCTCCACGCGCGCCTCGATCCGGTACGAGCGGTTCGCGACGTTCGGCGCCGAGAGCCGGTCCACGCGCGCCATGCCGGAGCGGAACACGTAGCGCGAGCGGCTGGTCGCGCGCAGGCTCGCCGCGGTGCGCTCGCGGTCGCGGTCGTCGAGCGGCAGCACGTCGTAGCGGCCGGCCTCGGCCCACCAGGTCTCGACGAGCCGGCGCAGCTTCTCGGGGTGCTCGGCGGCGAGGTCGCGGCTCTCGGAGAAGTCCTCGTCGGTGTGATAGAGCTCCCAGCGGTCGGCGTCGAAGTCGGTGCCCTTCTCGTGACGCGCGACGGCCTTCCAGCCTTCGCACCAGATGCCCCGGTCGCCGAGCATCTCGTAGTACTGGACCTGCTTGCGCGTGGGCGCGGACGCGTCGTCGAGCGCGTACGCCATGCTCGTGCCGTGGATCGGCAGCTGCTCGATCCCCTTGCTCACTGCCGGGGCCTCCAGGCCCAGGAGCTCGAGCACCGTCGGCACGAAATCCACGCAGTGGTGGTACTGGTGGCGCAGGCCGCCGGGGTCCTTCACGCGCGCCGGCCAGTGAACGATCAGCGGGTCGCGGATGCCGCCGCCGTGCGTGTCCATCTTGAACCACTTCAGCGGCGTGTTGCCGGCGAAGCCCCATCCGCTCGGGTAGTGGTTGTACGTGTACTCGCTGCCGAGGCGATCGATGTTGGCGAGGAGTTCCTCGATCGGCTCGTCGACGAACGCGTAGTGCTTGCGGATGTTGACGTTGCCGAGCTCGCCGCCCTCGTCGCTCGCGCCGTTGTCCGACATCACGACGAACATCGTGTTCTCGAGCTGGCCGATCGACGCGAGGTAGTCGACCAGGCGCCCCACCTGCTCGTCGGTGTGCTCGAGGAAGCCGGCGAACACCTCCTGCATGCGCGCGCACACGCGCCGCTCGTCGGCCGACAGCGAGGTCCACGCGCGCACCTCCGGGTTGCGCGGCGTGAGCTCGGTGCCCGGCGGCACCACGCCGAGCTCGAGCTGGCGCCGGAACCACTTCTCGCGAACGACGTCCCAGCCCTCGTCGTAGCGGCCCCGGTACTTCTCGATGTAGCGCGGCGCGACGTGGTGCGGCGAGTGGCACGCGCCCAGCGCCACGTAGCTGAAGAACGGCTTGCCGGGCCGCGCGGACTGCTGGTCGCGGATGAAGCCGATCGCCTGGTCGATCAGGTCTTCGGTGAGGTGGTAGCCGTCGCGCTGCGGCTTCGAGATCGGGTGGTTGTCGCAGAACAGTTCGGGGTTCCAGTGGTCCGACAGCGAGCTGAGGAACCCGTAGTAGCGATCGAACCCGCGTGCGAGCGGCCAGTAGTCGAACGGGCCCGCGGCGGTTGCGTCGGTCATTCGCATCAGGTGCCACTTGCCGAGCGCGTGCGTGTTGTAGCCGTGCGGCTGCAGCATCTCGGCGAGCGTCGCGGCACGGCGCGTGACTTGCCCCTGGTAGCCGGGATAGCCGGTGCTCCACTCGACGATCGTTCCCATGCCCGCCGCGTGGTGCTGGCGCCCGGTGAGCAGCGCCGCGCGCGTGGGCGAGCACATCGACGTGGTGTGGAAGTTCGTGAAGCGAAGTCCGCCGCGCGCGAGCGCGTCGATGCGCGGCGTCGCGATGTCGGGCCGTAGCAGCCGAGGTGGGCGAAGCCGACGTCGTCGAGCACGACCAGCACGATGTTGGGCGCGCCGGCGGGCGCCTGCGCGGCCTGCGCCCACGACGGGCGCGAGTCGTGGTACGTGCGGCCGACGTGGCCGGTGAAGCGTTCCGCGGGCAGCGGGTCGGGGCGGGTCATCGAGCGTCTCCGAGGGATCGAAGCGGCCCGGCCGCGGGCCCGGCGAAGGTCCGTTCCGCGCGCGCATCGCCGCGTCCGGACCCCGCGCCGATTCTCGCACGCACGCATCGGGACCTCGCCGCGGCGTTCCGCTTTTCGGCCCGGCGCGCTCGCCGTCGCCCGCCGGCGCGCGAGGACTCTCGCACGCCGGCGCGCTCGTGTCGCACACTACGGCCGGCCCGCGCACGCGCGCCGCGGGAAGCTTCCGGGACGCGCGCGGCTCGTCGCTCCCCGGTCGTCGTTCGCGCATCGCGGTCGATCGGTCATCGCATCGGGAGGGTCTGCATGGACAGCACGCGCAGGAAGACCCTGCAGGGAATCGGCGCCGCCGCCGCGATCGGCGGCACGGCCGCCGCGCTCGCCGCGGCCACGCGCCCGGCACGCGCGCAGGCCTGGCCCGCGAAGCCGCCGCACGCGATCGTCGGCTTTCCCGCGGGTGGCGTCGTCGACGTGATGGCGCGCGCCGTCACCGACCGCATGGGGACCGAACTCGGACAGCCGGTCGTCGTCGAGGCGCGCCCGGGCGCGGGCGCCAACATCGCGGTCGAGGCGGTGCTCGCCGCCCCGCGCGACGGCTACACGTGGCTCGTGTCGAGCAACTTCCTGTTCGTGAACCCCGCGATGGACCCGGCGGTGAAGTGGAAGTACGAGGACTTCGTCCCGGTCGCGCGCTACGCGCTGTCGCCGAGCTTCTTCCTGGTGCCCGGGGACGCGCCGTTCGCGACGCTCGCCGACTGGGTCGCGCACGCGCGGCGCAACCCGGGCGTGCAGTACGGCAACGGCGGCGTGGGCACGACGCAGTCGATGTCGATGGCGATGCTGATGCGCGCCGCGGGCGTGCGGCTCGATCCGGTCTACTACAAGGGCGCGCCGCAGATGATGCAGGACATCGTCGGCGGCCAGCTCTCCTGCGGCCTGATCCCCTCGACCGTCGCGATCCCCGTCGTCAGGTCCGGCCGCGCGAAGGCGCTCGCGACCAGCGGCGAGCGCCGCTCGCCCGCGCTGCCGTCGGTGCCCACGTTCGCCGAGGCCGGCTATCCGGCCGCGACCGCGCTGTCGTGGTACGGCCTGCACGTGGCCGCCGGAACGCCGCCCGACGTGGTGCGGCGCATGGCCCGCGCGGCGCAGGCGGCGTGCGGGCTCGCGGAGGTGCAGTCGCGGCTGACCGGCGCGGGCGGCGAGGAGGCGTTCCTCGAGCCCGAGCGCTTCGCCGCGTACGTGAACGAAGAGGCGAAGCGCTGGCTGCCGCTGCTGGCGGGCGAGAAGAAGCCGGGCGGCTGAGGCGGCACGCCCGCGTCGCCCGGAGCGCCCGCGAAACGGGCGCGGCACGCGCGACGCCCGAGCCGCGCGCCGGCCTTCGCGAGCGCCCTCACTGCGTCTGCGTCGCGCTGGCGATCGTCACGGCCGTGGTCGGGATGCCGTTCGCGTCGACCGGCAGCGCCTCGATCTTCTTCACCACGTCGAAGCCCTGCACGGTGGTGCCGAACACCGCGTAGCCGCCGCCCGAGGTGTCGAGCGCCTTGTTGTCGACGGTGTTGATGAAGAACTGCGAAGTCGCGGAATCGAGCACCGTGGTGCGCGCCATCGCGATCGTGCCCTGCGTGTTCGACAGGCCCGTGGTGGCGGGCGCCTCGAGCTTGATCGGAGCGTTCGTCGTCTTCTGCGTCAGGTTCGCGGTGAAGCCCCCTCCCTGGACGACGAAGCCCGCGACCACGCGGTGGAAGATCGTGCCCGCGTAGAAGCCGCTGCGCACGTACTGCAGGAAGTTGTTGACCGTGATCGGCGCGTGCGCCGGGTCGAGCTCGACGACGATCGTGCCCTGCGAGGTCGCGAGCGTCACGCGCGGCACCGGCACGGTGACCGTGAGCGACTTGAGCGCGTTGCCACCCGAGGCCGGGGCGACGAAGACGTTCAGCGCGCCCAGCGCGGCCGGCTGGCACGCGAAGGTGCGCGAGGTCGCACTGCCGGTGCCGGTCTCGAGCACGGACGTGCACGCCCCCGTGGCGGCCACCGCGAGCGGCTGGTCGAGATTGGTGCCGGTGACGGTGAACGTCACGGCGGCGCCGTACATGACGGGGCCGGCGGTGATCGCGGAGACGGTGGGCGGGTTCGTCGTGGCCGTGTCGCCGCCCCCGCCGCCGCACGCGGCGACGAAGGCGGTGACGAGCAGCAGTGCGAGCTTGTTCAAGTGGGATCTCCCTGGAATCGAGGCGTCGGTCGGATCGGAGCGCTCGAACGCGCGCCCTCTCGCGACGCGGCCGGAGCGCCGCGCGCCGGCAGCGTACCCGGGACGGCTGACGATTGTCTGTCGCGTCGCGGATACGGCGACGGCCGCCCCTCGCCGCGCAGGGGGCCTCTCCCGCAGCGGGCGCCGGTGTGCTAGCGTCGGCGCGCGTCCGGCCGCATCGACGCACCGAGCCCGCGCACGCCGCGCGATCCGCGGCACGCGCCCGTCCCGCCCCGTGCACAGGAGCGCGAACGATGAACCTCGAGCGTGATCCCGGCCGCTCGAAGCTGACCACCCCGGCGTCCGGGGCCCCCGCGGTGCTCGACGACGGGTCGGCGCCGGTGGCCAGGTCGATCGACCCCGGCGTGCGTGGCTTCATCGTCGCCGCGATGCTCCTGGTCGGCTCGGCCGCCGCTTCGCTCCTGGTGTTCCCGGCGCGCACCGAAGAATACTTCGCGTGGACGATCCGCCCGCCGCTCACCGCGTCCTGGCTCGGCGCCGGCTACGCGTCGGCCTTCGTCGCGTTGTGGATGACGCGCCGGCGCACCGACTGGCGCGACGTGCGCATCGGCGTCGCGGTCGTGTCGACCGGGCTCGTGGCCATCCTCGTCGCGACGCTGCTCCACCTGGATCGATTCCACTGGAGCAGCCCGCACCTGTCCGCCCGCCTGTGGGCCTGGGCGTGGCTCGCGTGGTACGTCGTGCTCCCGCCCGTGCTCGTCGTCGTGCTCCTGCGCCAGCGCCGCCGCGCGACGCTCCGGCCCGGCCCGGCACGGGCCGTGACGCACGCGCCTGCGCGGCCGCCCCTGACGATCGGCTTCCGGACGCTCGCGGGCACGACGGCGGCCGCGATGACGCTGTACGGGGCGATCCTGTTCCTCGCCCCCGCGCTCGCAGGCGACGTCTGGCCGTGGCCGCTCACGCCGCTGACCGCACGCATGATCGGCGCCTGGTGGATCGGCGTGGCGGTGGCGCTCGCGGCCGCCGCGCGCAGCGAGGACTTCGGGCAGGTGCGCGTGGCGGCACCGGCGTTCGTGCTCTACGCCGTGCTGCAGCTCGCGCAACTCGGGCTCGCACGCGAGACGCTCGGCCCGGCGCCGGTGCTGCCGGCCGTCGTCCTGCTCGTCGCGCTGCTGGTCGTCGGCGCGTGGGCCGCCGGGGCGGCTCGCGGGCCCTGAGGACGGGACTCGCGCCGGATTGGGGCAAGATGCGGCCCACGACAACGCCCCACGATCAGGATTCCCGATGGCTTTCATGACCTTGCGCGTCGCGCAGCGCCGCGGCGACGCCCCCGCGCTCGTCGACGAAGACGGCTCGATCGGCTGGGCCGCGCTCGACCGGCGCGTGAACCGGCTCGTTCGCGCGCTGCGCGCGTCCGGGCTGCGGCCCGGCGAGCGCGTCGCGCTGTTCGCCGGCAACAGCCGCGCCGTCTTCGAGCTGATGCTCGCGGCGAGCCACGCGGGTGTGCGCTTCGTGCCGGTCAACTGGCACTTCACGGTCGACGAGCTCGCGCACGTGCTCGCCGACTCGGAGGCCGCCGGCATCTTCACCGACACGCAGTACGCGCCGATCGCCGCCGAGGCGATCGCGCGGGTGCCGCGCGCGGCCTCGCGCTTCGCGCTGTGCGCGACGGTGTCCGCGGGCGGCCCGCGCCCCGCCGGCTTCACCGACTTCGACGCGTGGATCGACGCGCAGACCGACGCGTCGGAGCCGCCCGACCAGGCCGCCGGCGGGCCGATGTTCTACACGTCGGGCACCACGGGGCGCCCGAAGGGCGTGGTCCAGGTCGTCGACGCGCCGCCGCCGCTCGAGACGGTCGTGCAGCGCTCGGAGGCGCTCGTCCAGGGGCTGGCGCTTCCGCCCGACGGCACGACGCTGCTGTGCGGGCCCTACTACCACTCGGCGCAGTACGCGTTCGGCTTCATGCCGATGCTCGTGGGCTGCGCCGTCGTGATGAGCCGGCGCTTCGACGCCGCGGGCACGCTCGCGCTGATCGACGCGCACCGCGTCACCAACGTGCACCTCGTGCCCACGCAGTTCATCCGGATGCTGCGCCTGCCCGCCGAGACACGGCAGGCGTTCGACGGCGGTTCGCTGCGGCGCGTCTGGCACGGCGCCGCGCCCTGCCCGGCGCAGGTCAAGCGCGCGATGATCGATTGGTGGGGCCCGTGCATCCACGAGTACTACGGCTCGACCGAGGGCTCGGTCGTCACCGGCATCTCGTCGGCGGAGTGGCTCGCGCGCCCGGACTCCGTGGGGCGCGCGATCTTCTCGACCGACGTCGTGATCCTGCGCGACGACGGCAGCCCCGCCGGCACCGGCGAACCCGGCACGATCTACCTGCGCAACCGCCGCGGCGCCGACGTCGCCTACCACAACGACCCCGAGAAGACGCGCGCCGCGCACCACGCGCCGGGCCTGTTCACGACCGGCGACGTCGGCTGGCTCGACGCCGACGGCTACCTGATGCTGACCGACCGCAAGATCGACATGATCATCTCGGGCGGCGTGAACATCTACCCGGCCGAGATCGAGGGGGCGCTCGCCGCGCATCCCGCGGTACAGGACGTCGCGGTGATCGGCGTGCCGAACGCGGAGTTCGGCGAGGAGGTCAAGGCGATCGTGCAGCCCGCGCCGGGCCAGGCCCCCGGCGACGCGCTCGCGCAGGTGCTTCAGCAGCACTGCCGCGCGCTGCTCGCCGGCTACAAGGTGCCGCGCACGATCGAATTCCGCGACGCGATGCCGCGCACCGAGTCCGGCAAGCTGCAGAAGCGCCTGCTGCGCGACGCGTACTGGGCGGGGCACGCGCGGCGGATCTGAACGCGCGTGCGGCCGCGCCGACGCTCGCGCAGCGCACGGCCCGCGGCGGCGCGCACGGGCCGCCGCGACTCACGATCCGCGGCGCGTCACGACCCGAGCCGCGGCGTCACGATCGGCGGCGCGTCACGACCCGAGCCGCGCCGCCACCGCACGCCACAGCGCGTCGCGCTCGCGCCCGAGCGAGCCGTCGCCCGCCCGCGCGCTCGGTGCGACCGCGAAGTGCACCATCACGAGCCGCGCGCGCGGGTTCACGAACACCGCCTGCCCGTGGATGCCGAGCATCGCCCACTCGCGATCGGGCCCGCCCAGGATCCAGAACTGGTTCGAGTAGCCCCACCAGCCCGGCCGGCGCCGGAACGGCGGCGCCGCGCGCTGCGGGTCGAAGGTCTCGTCGACGAACGCGCGCGGCACCACCTGCGTGCCGTCGTCGGGGCGCGCGCCGCCGTTGGCGAGCACCCACGCGAAGCGAAGGTAGTCGCGGGCGCGCGCGAGGAAGCAGCAGTAGCCGAGCGTCACCCCCCGGCCGTCCTCCTGCCAGCGCGCGGGCGCCTCGGTGCCCAGGCGCGACCAGACTTCGTCCTCGACCGTGCGCGCGGCATTCGCGCCGGTGGCTTCGCGCAGTGCGACCGACAGCGCCACCGAACTGAAGCTCGCGTACGAGAAGTGCGAGCCGGGCGGGTGCTCGAGCGGGTTGTCGCGCAGCTCGCGCAGAGCCGCGCGCAGGCCGGCGCGCGCGGCGCTCGCGCCGAAGCGAGCGTGGTCGTCGCCCGCACGATACGACTCCACGTAGCGCAGCCCCGTGCCCATGCGCAGGTGATCGCGCAGCGTCGAGCGGCCGAGGTTCGAGTCGCCGAGCTCGGGCAGGTACTGCCGCAGCGGCGCGTCGACGCTCGCGATCCGCCCGCGCGCGAGCGCCGTGCCGACGGCGACGCCGAGGATCGACTTCGCGATCGACTGCGACGCGAACAGGCTCTCGCGCGTGGCGCCGTAGCGGTAGCGCTCGTAGACGATGCGGCCGTCCTTCGCGATCAGCAGCGCGGTGACCGGCTGGCGCGCGAGGTAGCCGGCCAGCGTGCGCGACTGCCCGTCGACGGACCAGGCGAGCTGCGTGTCGAGGTCCGTCGGGTCGTCGCGCAGCGGCAGAGGCGTGCCCGACGCGCGCAGCGTCGCCCACGGGCTGTCGCCTCGGAACGACTCCGGACGCACGTGCGTGACGAGCAGGGCACGTTGCGCGGCGTCGAGCGCGGGCGCGCCCGAGGTGTCGGGCGGCGCCGAGGACGTCGCGGGGCCCGGCGCCGAGCCGGCCGCGGACGGCGGCGACGGCGCCGGCGTGGGCGGTGGGACCGCGGGACGCGGCGCGAGCGCGCAGCCGGCCAGCCACGCACAGGCCGCGAGCGCCGCGAGCCGCGGTCCGCGCAACCGCGCGACGGGGAGATCGGATCGCATGGAGCCCCCGGAAACGACGTCGCGGCGAGGCTATCAGATCCGCGTGCCGGCGACTCGGCGACCCCTCGCGCGAAGAGACCGCCGACGCGACGCGTCGGGTGTAGACTCGTCGCATCCCCTCTCGCGCGGAGTCTTCTGCGTGGATCCGGTCGGCGGCGTCTCGCAGGTCATGGAAATGCTCCGGCTCCAGATGTCCGAGAACCTGGAGCGGCTGCGCCGTGCCGGGGGCGTTGCGCCGGGCACGCGATCACTGCCCCGCATCGGCGCGCGGCCGGTCGCGCCGACGCTGCGCCAGGCGCTCGCCCGCCGCCTTCGGGCACTCGACCCCGTCGACCCGAACTACCAGCGCAAGGCCACCTCGCTGTTCGTCGAGTCGGTGCTGGTCTCGGAGTTCGGCGACGGCGCGATCAACGACCCCGGGTTCCAGCGCGTCGTGCGCGACGTCGCCGCGACGATGGGCGCGGAGCGCGCGGTGGCCGACGACCTCGCGCTGCTGTTCGCGGAGCTCGTCGCGCACGAGCCCTGACGCGCGCGCCTCGGACGCGCACGAGACCGTCGCGCACGCGCCCGGCGCTCGCCCGACCGGCGCCCGCGCCGCGGCACGCCCGTCGCCTCCCCCCCGCCCGCCTACAGCCGCGCGTCGACGCGCCCGACGCTGGCGTGCGCCTCGTGCAGCAGCTGCAGCGCCTGGCGGTGGATCTGCGAGATGCGCCCCTTGCTCAGGTCGAACAGCGTCGCGATCTCGGTGAAGCCGAGCCCGTGGTAGTAGTGGTACCAGACGACGCGCCGCTCCTGGTCGGGCAGCGCACGCACCAGCGCCGCGAGGCTCGCGCGCAGCTGGCGCAGTTCGTCGCGCTCGTAGAACTCCTGCCGGTACGACGGCTCGGCCTCGTGCGCGGCCATCATCCCCGAGCCTTCGAGCAGGCGCGACAGCGCCAGCCCCACCGCGAGGTCGGCGAGCGAGCCGAGCAGGTCGCCGCGCGCGCGGCGCCCCGCGCTGCCGTCGGCGGCCGGGCGCAGCGACTGCAGCCGCTCCTCCTCCAGCCGCTTGCGCAGCCCGATCTGCGTGTACTGCTCGCTGAGCGCCTCCAGCCCGTTCAGGATCGAGCCGCGCATGCGCGGGGTCGCGAAGGTCGCGAACGCGTGGCCGAGCGACGGATCGAAGCGCTCGACCGCCTCGATCAGCCCGAGCGTCGCGAGCTGCAGGTAGTCCTGGAACTCGACCGCGAGCCCGCCGCGCCGCGCGTACAGCGTGGCCGCGACGGTGCGCGCGAGCGGCAGGTAGTGCTCGACCAGCCGATTGCGCGCTTCGACGCCGCGAGCGCCCGCGAACGTCGACCACAGCCGCGTGCCCTCGGCGTCGGAATCCGCGAGCGGAGGATCCGCGGCGACGACCATCGCGCCCGGTCAGTGGAAGCTGCCGACGATCGACCTCACGACGAGGTTCCAGCCGTCGATCAGCACGAACATCAGCACCTTCACCGGCAGCGAGATCATCACCGGCGGCACCATGAACATCCCCATCGACATCAGCACGCTCGAGACCACGAGGTCGATCAGCAGGAACGGCAGGAAGATCACGAAGCCGATCTGGAACGCGCTCTTGAGCTCGCTCAGCATGAACGCGGGAATCAGGTGCACCGAGCTGATCGCCTCGACGCTCTCGGGCGCGGGCGTGTGCGAGACCTCGAGCATCAGCGCGAGGTCCTGCTCGCGCGTCTGCCGGATCATGAAGCCGCGCAGCGGCGCCATCGCCGCCTCCATCGCCTTGTCGGGCGCGAGCGTGCCGGCCACGTACGGCTGGAACGCGCGCTCGTTGACCTCCTGGAACACCGGCATCATCGTGAACAGCGTGAGGAAGAGCGCGAGGGTCACCAGCACCGTGTTGGGCGGCGTCTCCTGCATGCCGAGCCCGTGACGCAGCATCGACAGCACGATGATGATGCGCGTGAACGACGTGACCGCGAGCAGCAGCGCGGGCGCGAGGCTGAGCACGGTGAGCCCGAGCAGGATGCGCACCGCGGTCGCGACTTCCTCGCGCTGGCCGGTGCCCTTCGCGAGCTCGATGTCCACGCCCGGCAGGCTGATGTCGGCGCCGTGCGCGACGCCCGCGCCGAACGCGAGCAGCGCCAGCACGGCACCGAGCGCGACGCGCACGCGGGACTTACGCGGCACGGTCGTTCCCCGGGACGCCGGCGAAGCCCGCTCCACTGCCTGCCGCCTGCGGCGCGTTGCCCGGCCCCGGCGGATCGGCCGGCACCGAATCGCCCGACGGCGGCGACGGCGGCGCGAGCACGACGAGCGAGTCGCCCTGCTGCCCGATCAGCAGCGTGCGGCGATCGAGCTCGACGAGGAACAGCGCGGACTTCGGCGTGAGCCTCACGGTCTCGACGACGCGCAGGCGTCGCCCCGGCGCGGCCTGCGATCGCCCCAGCCAGCGCCGCAGCAGCACGAGCGCGCCCACGCCGACCGCGAGCGAGACGCCCAGCACGCCGACGACGTCGAGCGCCATCGCGCCCACGCTCTCGTCGCGCCGGTACGGGATCGGCTGCGCGGCCGGGGGCGGCGCCGGCACGGTCGCCGCACGCGCCGGCGTCTCGTCGGCCCGCGCCGCCGCCGGGCCCGCGAGCAGCGCGAACACGGCCAGCGCGAGCGACGCGGCGCGCATCGCCGCGAGCCCCCCGGGGCGCGCGCACGCGAGCTGACCCGAACGCGCCGTCGCGCCCGGCACCGAACGCGCCGGCGCGATCACGTCCGCCCTGCGCCGCCGAACTCGGTGATGCGCACGCCGAAGCGGTCGCCGACGGCGACCAGTTCGCCGCGCCCGACGAGGCGCGCGTCGAGCCAGATCTCGACCGGCTCGTTCGTCGCGCGGTCCAGCTCGAGCAGCGCGTCCTCCTTGAGCGCGAACAGCTGCGCGACCGTGATCTCGGACTTGCCGACGGACACCGACAGGCTGACCTTCAGCCCCTGGATCAGATCGAGGTTGCCGGGGAACAGCGCCTTGCCGCCTTCGCTGCCGGCACGGATGTCCTGCAATTGCACGGGCCGGGCGGATTCTTGAGGGGTCGACGACATCCGGGAATTCCTTTGCGACGAACTTCGATCATTGGCGCGGGGTGCCGCCCGCCAGACGCACGGCCTTGCGCTCGCCCGCGTGCCCCAGCCAGGCACGCGCGGCGACCGCGCGTCCCGCGACGCTCACGCGCAGCGGCTGGTCGAGACGGCCGTCGAGCACGACGACGTCGCCCACGGCGAGCGTGTGCAGGACCGCGACGTCGACCTCCGCGCTGCCCAGCCACGCGCGGATCTCCACCGGCAGCGAGCCCAGGCCGCCGCGCGGATCGGCCGGCGCGGGCTCCTTGCGCGCCGGCCGCGCCAGGCCGGCGAGCCGGTGCGAGACGAGCGTGGCATCGAGCACGACGTCGAGCTCGCCCGCGGCCGACGGCAGGCCGATCGACGCGGCGCCGCAGCCCGGGGCCCGGCTCGAGGCCGGCGGCGGCGCACTGCCGGGCACGAGCGCCGATCCGGCGAGGCGGCGCGCGAGGTCGCCGAGCGCGCGCTCGACCAGCTCGGCGGCGAGACTGCCTGGCGGGGGCGGCGCGTCTTCGGCGCGGGCGCCGAGCGCGCACGCCGCCCAATGCCGCGCGTGCCCGGCGTCGGGCAGGTGAACGGTGCCGTCGGCGCCCGACCACGACAGGGCGCCGGCGGGCGACGCGGGCGTGCCCGCATCGGCGGCACGGCGCGACGCGTCGCGCACGCGCACGCGCACGGGCGCCTCGAGCGCCGCGTCCGCGCGCCGGTCGCCCCACTCGCGCATCCACTGCGCCAGCGCGTCCCCCGCGTCGCCGGCGAGCTTCGCGCACTCGGTCGCGTTGAGCAGCCTGAAGGGGCGCGCCTGCATCAGCGCCCCGACTTGATCGCGAAGAGCTGCTGGATCATCTCGTTCGCGGTGCTGATCACCTGCGAAGAGGCCTGGTAGCCGCGCTGGCTGACGATCAGGTCGCTGAACTCGCGCGCGAGGTCGACGTTCGCGAGTTCGACCGAACCGCCGGTGATCGTTCCGAACGCCCCGGTCTTCGCGACCCCGAGCACCGGCACCTCGCCGCCCGGTCCCGGAACGAAGAGGCTGCCCTGCACCGGCGCGAGTCCCTGGAGGTCGTCGAACGCGGCGAGCGCGAGCTGCTCGCCCGTCGCGGTCTGCCCGTTCGAGTACTGGAGCTGCATCGTTCCGGTGTCGTCGAACGTCGCCTTCGTCAGCGAGCCGACGCCGTAGCCGTCCTGCTGCGAGACCGCGAGGCTGCTCGAGGAGCTCGCGACCGAGCGCGCGCCGGACGAGGAGCCCGGATCGCCGAAGAAGAACTCCACCGCGTCCGTCGTGCCGTCGGCCGACGGCACGATGAAGCTGTTGAATCCCGCGGCGGGCGTGCCGTCCTCGTTGAACTCGATCTGGCCGCTCGCCAGCAGCGCGCCCTTCGCGTCCTTGACGTCGACGAGCCAGCGCCCCGCCGCCACCGCGGTGTCGTGCGTGAAGCTCGCGCTCACGGTTCGCGTCGCGCCGCCGGTGCCGTACAGCAGGATCCCGGCCACGGTGGTCGGCACCCCCGAAGAATCGCTCGCGTCGAGCACGCCGCTGAACTCGACCTTCGTCGTGGCCTGGCCGTCGTTCGTGCGCCGCCCGAGCAGGTTGATGTCGCGCAGGCCGCCGCCGGCGAGCGCCTGCACGCGCGCGTCCTGCGCGGGCGACACCAGGTAGCCGTCGGCGTCGAAGCTGAACTGGCCGGCGCGCGTGTAGAAGACGCGGTCGTCGCGGCGCAGGACGAAGAAGCCGTTGCCGGTGATCGCCGCGTCCTGGTCGCTGCCGGTCTGCCGGAGCTCGCCCTGCGAGAACACGATGCGCGTCGAGCCGGCCGCGACGCCGTTGCCGAAGTCCAGGCGCCCGGGGACGCCGTCGGCGCCTTCGCCCGAGTACTGCGTCCGGTAGAACAGGTCGGAGAACATCAGCTGCGAAGCCTTGAAGCCGGCGGTGTTCAGGTTGGCGACGTTGTTGCCGATCACGCTCAGGTCCCTGGAGAACCCGACGAGGCCGGTGACGCCGACGTAGATCGATTCGAGCATGGCGGCGTCTCCTACGAGCGCACGACGGCGATCTGGTCGAGCCCGATCCCGGTGAGGTACTGGCCGGTGCTCGTCGTGATCGTGAGCAGCGGCGTTCCCGACTGGAAGCTGAGCGTGCTCACCTGTCCGACGACCGTGCCGGTGGCGCTCGCGACCTCGACGGTGCGCCCGATCAGACCGATCGCCTGCGTGGTGCTCTGAACCGTCAGCAGCGAGCCGATTCGGTCGTTGAGCTGGCGCGTCTGCTCCAGGCTCGTGAACTGCGCGATCTGCGCGATGAACGCCTCGTTGTCGATCGGCTTGAGCGGGTCCTGGAACGACAGCTGCGTGACCAGCAGCCGGAAGAAGTCCTGCTGGCTGATGCTCGAGGCCTGCAGCGCGGAGGCGCTGCTCGCGGTGCCGACGGGCGTGATGGCCATGGCGTGTCCTTTGAAGTCGATGTCAGGCGTGGCCCGGGTGCGGGTCGTCCGGGGTCACGGCGTGTCCGTTGACGACGAGGCCGGCGAGCTCGAACCCGGCCTGTGCGAGTCTCGAGCGCAGGCGCCCGAAGAGCGCGAGCGCGTCGGCGTCGGTGAGTTCGGCGTCGCGCACGCCGACGCTGACGCGGGCGCCCGACGCGCTCGCGTGGAAGACGACCTGCGGCCACTCGGGCAGCTCGGCCCAGGGCAGCGCCGGGCACGGCGCGGCAGACTCTGCGGGCGACGCTGGCACACCGCCCGTCCGCACCGGCGCCGCCGCGCCGGCCGGCACCGCGCAGCACGCGTCGGGCGCCGCGGCGTGCCGCGCGAGCGTGCGCTCGAGCGCGCGCGCGAGCGGCGGCGCGATCGAATCGCCGCGCGACGCCGGCCGCGCCGGGGCCGGCGGTGCGTTCTCGCCGGCCGGGAGGGCGCGCGGCGTGCGCGGCGCACCGTCCGCACCGTCCGCACCGTCCGCGCGGCCCCGCGCGTCACGTGCGCCGGCGCGCGTCTCGGCACTCGTCGACGCGCGCGCCCGCGCCTGCCACTGCGCCTGCTCCAGCGCCCGGCGCCACTGCATCGCGACCTCGGTGCCCGTACGCGCCCCGGGCGTGCCGCCATCGGGGGGAAGGAGGACGGGAAGGATCTTCACGCGCTCACCTTCGCCCGCCGCGCGTGTTCAGCCACTGCTCGTCCGCGTCGCGCAGCCCGGCGCGAACCTGCTCGCCGTCGTGCCGCGCGTGCTCGCGCGCCTCGTGGTGCTCGAGCGCGCGCACGCGCTGCTGGTTGGCCTGGCGCTGCGCGAGGATCTGCTCGAACAGCCGCAGGGCGCGCGCCGCCGCCTCGCCGCGCTCGCGGGCGAGCGCGTACTGCTGCTGGAGGTACGCCGCGAGCACGCGGCGGCGCTCGATCGGGATGCCCTCGCCGGCACGGTCGAGCGCGCGGATCTCGCCCTCGGTCGACTGCACCCGCGCGAGCACCTCGCGGTGCTGGCGCTGGCAGTCGTCCATCAGCTGCCGGGCGCGCCCGAGCTCGGCGCCGAGCACGCGCCCTTCCCAGCGGTCGACCTTCAGCAGCGGGTCGAGCCGATACTTGAACGGGGCCTCGCGCCGGCTCACGCCTGCCCCCGGGTCGTGTCGAGCGCTGCGCGCAGCTGCCGCAGCGCGTCCGCGCGCGAGACCGACTCGCGCATGTCCTGGCGCAGCAGCCGCTCGATCGCGGGCATCGCGCGCACCGCGCGATCGAGCTCCGCGTGGGTGCCCGGCCGGTACGCGCCGACGTCGATCATGTCGCGGTTCTTGTGGTGCTCGCTCACCAGCGCGAGCGCCTGCGCGACGAGCGCGCGCTCCTCGGCACTCACCAGGTGGACGAGCAGGCGGCTGTTGCTCTGGAGCACGTCGATCGCCGGATAGTGGCCGCGGTTCGCGAGCTCGCGCGAGAGCACGATGTGCCCGTCGAGCAGCGCGCGCAGCGCGTCGGCGATCGGGTCGTTGAGGTCGTCGCCCTCGACCAGCACCGAGTAGAGCGCGGTCACCGACCCCGGGCCCGCGCCGGTGCCGCAGCGCTCGAGCAGCCGCGGCAGGATCGCGAAGACCGAGGGCGTGTACCCGCGCGAGGTCGGCGGCTCGCCGATCGACAGCCCGATCTCGCGCTGCGCCATCGCGAAGCGCGTGATCGAGTCCATGATCAGCAGCACGTCGCGCTCGCGGTCGCGGAAGTGCTCGGCGATCGCGGTCGCGGCGTACGCGGCGCGCGTTCGCACGAGCGCCGGCTGGTCGGCGGTCGCGACGACGACGACCGAGCGCGCGAGGCCTTCGGGGCCCAGGCTGTGCTCGACGAACTCGCGCACCTCGCGGCTGCGCTCGCCGATCATCGCGATCACGTTGACGTCGGCCTTCATGTTGCGCGCGATCATCCCGAGCAGCGTGCTCTTGCCGACGCCGCTGCCCGAGAAGACGCCCACCCGCTGCCCGCGACCGATCGTCGTCATCGCGTCCACGGCCTTGACCCCGGTCTCGAGCACTTCGCGGATGCGCCGGCGCGCGAGCGGGTTCAGCGGCTCGCGGACCAGCCGTCGCGGCTCGCCGCCCGCGGCGAGCGGCTTGCCGTCGAGCGGGCGCCCGAACGCGTCGATCACGCGACCGAGCAGGCCGTCGCCGATCGCGATCTCGACCGCGCGCCCGGTCGCCATCACCTCGCAGCCGATGCCGATCCCGCGCAGCTCGCCGTACGGCATCAGCAGCACCTTGCCGTCCTTCAACCCGACGACCTCCGCCGGGATCGGGGTCGCGCGCGAGCGCGAGTGGATCTCGCAGACCTCGCCCAGGAAGGCGTCCGGCCCGCTGGACTCGACGACCAGCCCGAAGAACTGCGAGACGCGCCCGCTGCGGCGCACGAACTCGCCACCGCGAACCGCGGACACGTAGCGGCGCAGGGCGAGGTTCACGACGGTGCGTCCCCCCGCTGGCGCCGCGCGGCCGCCAGCGTCTCGGCCAGGCGCGCGACCTGGGTCTCGAGCCGCGCGTCGATCGTTCCGCCGGCGGTCTCGACGAAGCAGCCGCCGAGCGCCACGCGCTCGTCGGCGACGAGGTCGACGCCGCCCGCCGGCGAGCCGTCGACGAGCCGCGCACCGTGCTGCCGCAGCAGCTCGAGGTCGGCGGGTGCGACGCGCACGCGCAGGCGCTCGCGCTCGTGCGCCCCGCGCACGACCTCGCGCACCGCGGCCAGCGCGCCTTCGCGCCGCGACATCGCCTCGCCCAGGATCCGCCCGACCGCCTCGAACGCGATCTCGACGATCACGTCCTCGGCGCCGGCGATCTCGCCCGCCAGCGCGGCGCGCGCCGACGCGAGCACCGCGTCGAGCGACTGCAGGCGCTGCTCGAAGCTCGCGCCCGCCTCGCGCCGGCCCTGCTCGAAGCCCTCGGCGCGCGCGCGCTCGAGCACCGCGCGGCGTTCGGCCTCGAGTGCATCGCGCCCGGCGGCCGCGCGCGCGTCCTCGCCGAGCCCGTCCGGCAGCGCGGGCGTGCCGATCGCATCGGGCGGCGCCGGGATCGCGCTCGCGGCGCCCGGCGCCTCGGCGCGCGCCGCGCCGAACGCGGCGACCTGCGTCGGACCGGCCGGCGCCGAATCCGCGCACGCGCCCGGCGGCGGCCGCGTCGCGAGCACGACGTGCCCCGGTTCCAGGCGCGCGGCGCGAATCACCGCAGCCATTGCTTCACCCCGCTCCACAGGCGGCTCCAGCCCGGGCCCGGGTGCGGGTGCCGATCGACGGCGCCGCCCGCCGCCGCGGCCGTCGCCGCCGGCAGCCGCGCCGCGACGAGCTCGACCAGCGCGGCCGTCATCGCCGGGCTCGACGGCCCGCGCCCGCGATCCGGCCCGCGCGACGCCGTCGCCACGCGCCCCCGTGCGCCGAGCGCGGCGCGCACGTCGTCGCGCCACGGCCAGGGTTCGGCTTCGAGCAGCGCGTCGACGATCCACCGCGGCGCGTCGTCGAGCGCGCGCGCGATCGCGTGCGCATCGGCCCCGCGAACGCGCGCGCGCGCCGAGTCCGGCGCCGCTGTGTCGACCGATGCCTCGTCGAGCTCGAACCGCACGCCCAGCGCGTCGAGCTCGGCGAGCCGTCGCGCCGCGCGTGCGCGGTCGTCGGACGCGAGTCGCGACAGCACCCACTCGCGATCGCCGGGACCGAGCCGGTGCAGTTCGAGCGCCGCCCGCCGCTCGCCGGTCTCGCGCGAAGGGGCCACGGCGTTCACGCGGCCTCCCCCTGGCGCAGCCACGCCTGTACCTTCGCGAGCACCTCGTCGCGGGCCTGCGGCGTCAGCGGCGGTGCCGCGCGCCGGCCGCGCCCGAGCAGGAACGCGACGAGCGCCGCGAGCGCGACCGCCACGAGCCCGCCGAGCAGCCACTCAACGCCCGGCGACGCCTGCGCCCCCCGGCCCGGCACCGGGCGCGGCGCGACGGCGCGCGCGGCGTCCTCGGGCGCCGGCGCGCCCGGCTCGGCCGGGACGAGCGCGCCGCCGGTGTTCGCGGCCGCCGCACCGGGCGGAAGATCGAGCGAAGCGATCGCGATCTCGTCGCCGCGCGCGGGGTTGGCGCCCACGGTCGTCGACACGAGCTGGCGGATCTTGTCGAGCTGTGCGCGATCGGCGACGTTGGGCAGCACGATCCCCACCGACAGCCGCTTGATGCTGCCGGGCGTCGAGACCACCTGCTCGACACGCCGGCCGTTCAGGTACTCGACCTCCGAGCTCGACGCCGCGGTGCCCGTCGCGTCCGCCTGCGCCGCCGGCGCGCCCGCGACCCCGGGCGGCGCGGCGGCGGCCGCCCCCCGCTCGCCCGACGACGAACTGCGCTGGCGCGCGACCGCGCCCACCGCGCCGCCGTCGCGCCGGCCCAGCGGCAGCACGTCCTCGCGCGTGACCTTGACGTGGTCGTGGTCGATCGTGACGTCGACGCTGACGATGACGCGCCCCGGCCCCATCGCGCGATCGAACAGCGCGACGAGCTTGCGTGCGAAGTACGCCTCGACGTCGGCTTTCACGCCGAGCCTTCCGGCGAGCGCGTCGTCGCCGTCGCCGCCCCCGGGGCGCGTGAGCGTCACGCCGCGCTGGTCGGCGATGGTGACCGCGCCCGGCTCGATCTCGGGCACCGCGGCCGCGACCAGGCGCTGGATGCCGAGCACCTGCTCGGGCGCGAGCGCGCGCCCCTCCTTCATCGCGAGCGTGATCGACGCCTTGGGCCGCTGACCGCTCTTGCGGAACAGCCCCGACTCCGGCAGCACGAGGTGAACGCGCGCGCTGCGCACTTCGTCGAGCGCGGTGATCGTGCGCACGAGCTCGCCCTGGAGCGCGCGCTGGTAGTTCACCTTCTGCGCGAACTCGGTCATGCCGAAGTCCGTGTCGTTGAAGATCTCCAGGCCGACGCCGCCGCGCAGCCCGCCGCCGCGCCCGAGCAGCTTCAGGCGCAGCGCGTGCACCTGCGCACGGTCGACCTGGATCGTGGTGCCGTCGGCGCCGAGGCGATACGGGACCTTCATCTTCTCGAGCTCGGCCACCATCGTCGCGGCGTCCTGCGGGTCGAGGTCGGCGAACAGCGTCTGCCAGTCGGCCCGCATCACCGACGCCGCGAACCAGATCGTCGCCACGACGATCGCCAGCACCCCGGCCACGAGCCCGGCGCGCGCGACCGCGCCGGCCTGCGCCCACATCGTCCGAAGGTTCTCGAGCATCGGTCAGACCTGCATCTTCAGGACGTCCTGGTACGCCTCGAGCAGGCGGTTGCGCACCTGCACGAGGAGCTGGAACGACAGCCGCGCTTCCTCCAGGCTCACCATCACCTGGTGCAGGTTGTCGACCTCGCCCGCGGCGAGCCGCTGCAGCATCCGGTCCGACTGCACGATCTTCTCGCTCGTGGCACCGATCTCCTTCGCGACCCAGCGCGCGAAGTCGGCCGGGCTCGCGGCGTCGGCGTGCGCCGCGGACGCGACGTCCAGCGACGGCGGCAGGAATCCGACGGGTTCGACGTTCACCGGTTGCCTCCGATCTCGAGCGCCCTGAGCGCCATCACGCGGGCCGCGTTCAGCGCGGCGACGTTGGCCTCGTAGGCGCGCGTGGCCGCGATCATCGTGACCATCTCGTTCAACGTGTTCACCCCCGGGTAAGCGACGAAGCCCTTCGCGTCGGCGTCCGGGTGGCCGGGTTCGTGCACGAGCCGCGGCGGCGCCGGCACGGGCCGCACGTCGTGGACCTGTGCCCCGAGCGCGGCGCTCGACGCGCCCGCGAGGGCGGCGGCGAACGCGCCCGGCTTCGCGCCCGAGATCACGGTCAGCGGCTGGTAGAGCGTGCCCGCGGCGGTGCGCGTCGAGTGCACGTTGGCGAGGTTCAGCGCGACGACGTCGAGCCGCGTCTTCTCGACGCTCATGCCCGAGGCGCTGATCGCGAATGCGCCGAAGTAGTCCATCTATCGCCTCCCTTCGTTGATCG
>JAXMEE010000013.1:0-197830 GCA_046348465.1 Burkholderiaceae bacterium | reverse complement strand
TATATCAAGGAATTGGCGCGTGCTGCTCAACCTTCGTCGCCGTTGCTGCGTCCGCGGCGCCTGAGCGACTCGAGCACGGCGAACGGGTTCGGCCGGGCGGTGTCGTCTTCCGCGGCCGGCCCCGCCCCGCGCGGCGAACCGCCCGCGGCCTCGCGCCCGGGACGCGCGCCGGGCGCCGCCGGCGGCTGCGCGGGCAGCGCGCAGTCAGTGTGCCGTGGCGCGATCGGCAGCGCCATGATCGCCTCGTCCTCGACCAGCTCCAGGACGTCGAAGCGCGGCACCTGCGACAGCACGTCGTACTCTTCCGCGTCGGCGTCCTCGCGCTCGGCCTGGGTCTCGGTCGCCGCGACCTTGAACCGGCGCGACTCGTCGAGCTCGACCTCGACCGGCTCCAGGCAGCGAACGCACCCGAGCCGCACGCGCCCGCGCAGGCGCAGGGCCAGGAAGGCGTCGGTGCCGCCCTCGGCGCGCGGGCGCTGCTCGCCCGTGAGCCGCCAGTCGAGGCCGCCGACGTCGTCGGCCAGCAGGCTGGCGAGCCGCGGAAGGTCGGCGAGCGCCGCGGCGGCGCCGAGCTCGCCGCCCTCGCGGGCGAACTCGCGCAGGTCGATCCAGGGACGGGCGGCGGACGCGCGGCGGGCGGTCATGATTCCTCGAGCTCGGGCGGGCGGGCAAGGCCGGTATCATAACGGCCCGACTTCACCCCGCCCCGTCGCCGCGGCTCGTGTCCAATCCCTCCACCGCTCACGGCGCCCCGTCGCCCACCGCTGCCGCCGACGCGCCCCGCGCGCGCCCGGCCCTGATCCTCGCGTCCACGTCGCGCTACCGGCGCGAGCTGCTCGCGCGCCTGGGGCTGCCGTTCGAAGTGCTCGCGCCGCAGGTCGACGAGGCCCGGCTGCCGGGCGAGAGCCCGTCGGCGATGGCCCGCAGGCTCGCGATCGCCAAGGCACGGGCGGTGTCGGGCGCGCATCCCGACGCGGTCGTCATCGGCTCCGACCAGACCGCGACGCTCGACGACGTCGACGTCATCGGGAAGCCGGGCAACCACGCGAACGCGGTCGCCCAGCTGCGCCGCGCGTCCGGACGCACGCTGGTGTTCCACACCGCGATGGCGGTGGTGCGGGCGTCGAGCGGCTTCGAGCGCAGCGTCGTCGTGCACACGCGCGTGCGCTTTCGCGACCTCACCGACGCGCAGATCGAGGCCTACCTCGCGCGCGAGCCCGCCTACGACTGCGCCGGGTCGGCCAAGGCCGAGGGCCTGGGCATCGCGCTGATGGCGAGCCTGGAAGGCAGCGACCCGAGCGCCCTCGTCGGCCTGCCGCTGATCGAGCTCACCACGCTGCTCGACGCGGCCGGCTGCCCGGTGCTGTGACGCGAGACGGCGCGGCCCGGGCGGCACGCCGGTCGCCGGCCATCGGCGACTGACCCGATGCCCGCGGGCCGCCTCTACCTGATCCCGACGCCGCTGGGCGCCGACCAGGATCCCCTGCGGGTGCTGCCGCCGGCGACGGTCGAGGCCGCGGCGCGGCTCGACTACTTCATCGCGGAGAACGCCCGCAGCGCGCGCGCGGTGCTCAAGCGGCTGCCACTCGCGAAGGCGTTGCAGGCGCTCGAGATCCGGGAACTCTCGGAGCACACCCGCGAGGACGAGCTCCCGGCGCTGCTGGCCCCGGTGCTCGCCGGCCGCGACGCGGGCCTGCTCTCGGAGGCCGGCTGCCCCGCGGTGGCCGACCCCGGCGCCGCGCTGGTGGGCCTGGCACACGAACGCGGCGTCGAGGTCGTTGCGCTGGTCGGCCCGAGCGCGCTGCTGCTCGCGCTGATGGCCGGGGGCATGAACGGCCAGCGCTTCGCGTTCGCCGGCTACCTGCCGGTGGCGCCGGCGGCGCGCGCCGAGGCGCTGCGCGCGCTGGAGCGGCGCTCGGCCGCCGGGCAGGAGACGCAGATCGCGATCGAGACGCCGTACCGCACGCAGGCGTTCTTCGACGCGGCCCTCGAGGCGCTCGCGCCCGGCACGCTGCTGGGCGTCGCCGCAGACCTGACGCTGCCGGGAGAGCGCGTCCTCACGCGCACCGTCGAGCAGTGGCGACAGCGACGGCCCGAGCTGGCGCGCACGCCGACGGTCTTCACGCTGCTGGCGCCCGCGCCGCGCGCCCCGCGCCACCGCCGCTGACGCTCGGCTCCGGCGGCGCGAGGGCGTGACGCTCGTCGCCCTCGGCGCCCGGCTCGCTAGCGCAGCGTCGGCCCCGAGAAGGCGGCGCCGATCGTCTTCGCGAGCACCTGCCCGGCGCTCGCGCCGACCCGCTTGGCCAGCCGCTCCGCGAGGTTCTGGTGCGGCGAGAAGTCGACGACCTCCTCCGCCTTGATCACGTCGCGCGCGACGCTGTCGACGGTCCCGGTGGCGTCCGCGAGCCCCATTTCGACGCTCTTCGCGCCGGACCACACCAGGCCGGAGAACGTCTCCGGCGTTTCCTTGAGCCGGTTGCCGCGCCCCTTGCGGACGACGTCGATGAACTGCTGGTGGATCTCGTCGAGCATCTTCTGCGCGTACGCCTTGTGCTGCTCGGACAGCGGCGAGAAGCTGTCGAGGAAGGCCTTGTTCTCGCCGGCGGTCATCAGGCGGCGCTCGACGCCGACCTTCTCCATCGTCCCGACGAAGCCGAAGCCGTCCATCAGCACGCCGATCGAGCCGATCAGGCTCGCCTTGTCGACGAAGATCCGGTCGCCGGCGACCGCGACGTAATAGCCGCCCGACGCGCAGACGTCCTCGACGACCGCGTACAGCGGCGTGTTCGGGTGCTTCGCGCGCAGCCGCCGGATCTCGTCGTGGATGATCCCGGCCTGCACGGGGCTGCCGCCCGGAGAGTTGATCCGCAGCACGACGCCGGCGGTCTTGGTGTCGTCGAACGCGCTGCGCAGCGCCTGGACGATCGCCTCGGACGACGCGTCGCCCTCGGCCTGGATCACGCCCTTGAGGTCGACCAGCGCCGTGTGCCGGCCCGCCGACTTGTGCGCGGCATCGCCGAACTGGCCGAACGCCAGCACGAGCACGCCGGCCACGATCACGAGCACGGAGAGCTTGAAGAAGATGCCCCAGCGGCGCGCGCGGCGCTGCTCGTCGATGGCGGCGAGCGCCAGCTTCTCGAGCACGCTGCGCTCCCACGCGGGCGGCGCGCCGGCCGGCACGGTGGGTTCGGTGCGTTCGCCGTCGAGGCGCGGCGGTCCGTCGGAATCTCGGGGGGTGTCCATCGTCAATCCTGCGTTTTCAATTCGACGAGCACCTCGCCGTCGGCTTCGCGCACCGGCAGCGCGACCAGCCCGCCGCGACACGGCCCGCCGGCACAGGCACCGTCCGAAGCCCGGTAGGTGGCGCCGTGCGTGGCGCAGATCAAGTATAGGCCGGTCTCGTCGAAGAACTTTCCGGGAGACCAGTCGAGCTCGACCGGCACGTGCCGGCATCGGTTCAGGTAAGCGCGCGCCACGCCCTGCGAGCGCACCGCGAACGCGGCCGCCGACCCTTGGTCGTCGGCGACCTCGAACCTGACACCGTCGCCGCCGTCGAGCAGTTCGCCGGCGCCGCAGACGCGAGTCCAGCCGGCCCCCGCGCGCACCACGACCGGATTCACCGCGCTCCCGTCCCCGCGTAGGGCGCAACGCGCGGCAGCAGCCACTCGCGCAGCGCCCCGACCGAGTCCACCAGCGCGGCCGGGCCCGCCGACGCGAGCTCCGCGGCCGGGTGGGCGCCGTAGGTGACCCCGACCGCGCTCGCACCCGCCGACGCGGCCATGCGCAGGTCGTGGGTCGTGTCGCCGATCATCACCGCGTCCGCCGGCGCGATGCCGAGTTCCGCGCAGATGTCGCGCAGCATCCAGGGGTCGGGCTTGGGCGCCCCCTCGTCCGCGCAGCGGGTCGTGACGAAGTGGTGCTTCCACCCGGTCTGGGCGAGCGCCCGGTTCAGGCCGGCGCGCGACTTCCCGGTCGCGACCGCGAGCACCGCGCCCGAGGCCTCCAGTTCGATCAGCAGCGGCGCGATGCCGTCGAACGCCTTCAGCGACGCGTCCTCCTTCAGGAAGTGGACCCGATAGCGCTCGACGAACGCCGGGATCTGGACGCGTTCGATGGCGGGCACCGCCTGGTGGATCGCTTCCAGGAGCCCGAGGCCGATCACGTGGCTCGCCTGCGCGCGCGACGGCACCGGCAGCCCCAGGTCGGCGGCCGAGCGGCGGATCGCCTCCGCGATCGCGGGGGTGGAATCGACCAGCGTGCCGTCCCAGTCGAAGACGACGACCGGGAATCGCCGGTGCGCCGGGCTCGCGGGGGCGGCGTCAGGCATCGGGGGCACCCTGCGCATCGGGCGCCCTGCCGACGGCCGCGCGCCGATCGCCGCCCGCCGCTTCGGACGCGGCGAAGTGCGCGCCGCGGCTCGGTTCGCCGGCCGGGACGAGCGCGTCGAAGGCCGCTGGCACGGGCGCGGAGAGCGTCATCGGCCGGCCGCCGAGCGGATGCCGGATAGAAATCATAAAAGCGTGCAGAAACATGCGCTTATGACCTAATTTATGAAGTGCTTTGTTAAGTTCGAAATCACCGTACTTGGCGTCCCCGGCAATCGGAAAGCCGGCGTGCGCGAGGTGAACGCGGATCTGGTGCGTCCGCCCGGTCTCGATCTTCACTTCGACCAGACTGAAGACGCCGAGGCCGGCGACGTCGGCGTGGCGCAGGCCCGTGACGCGCGACACGGCGTCCTGCCCGCCCGCCTGCACCCGCACCCGTCGCTCGCCGTCCGCAGTCAGGTAGCGATAAAGGGGCGCCTGCACCGTCTTGGTGCGCAACGGCCAGCGCCCCGCCACGATCGCGACGTAGCGCTTGTCGGTCACGCGCTCGCGCAACTGCCCGTGCAGGGCCACGAGCGCCGCCCGCCGCTTGGCGAGCATCAGCACGCCGGAGGTTTCGCGGTCGAGGCGATGCGCCAGCTCGAGGAACCGGGCGTCGGGCCGGGCGGCCCGCAGCCGCTCGATCACGCCGTGCGCGACCCCGCTGCCGCCGTGGACCGCGACACCCTCGGGTTTGTCCACGACAAGCAGCGCGTCGTCCTCGAACAGGATCGGGAACTCGGCAGCGGGGGCGTCCGGTCGCCCCTCGCCCCCCGCGGCCGCGCCGGCACCGCCGAGGACGATCGGCGGCACGCGGACCGTGTCGCCGGCCGCGAGCCGGTCGTCCGGCCGGCAGCGCTTGCCGTTGACCCTCACCTGGCCGCTGCGCACGAGCTGGTACAGGTGGCTCTTCGGAACCCCCTTGCAGTGGCGGACCAGGAAATTGTCGAGGCGCTGGCCGGCGCCGGCTTCGTCGTCCACCGCGAGGTGCCTGACCGCCGGACGGTCGATCGACGCCAGCCGGCCTGAAGACGGCGCTTCAGCTTTTGTCGATAACGCCTTCATGTTGCTATACTTTGCCGGTCGACCGAAAGGGGCGTGAAAGCGCCGATTGTATCGACCCGGCACGGCCGGGCGAGGGGCGACGTAAGAATATTCGACGCAGCTTCCGCCTTTGGGGAGCGCGGAACGCACCAACGGATCCCGAGCCAGATCAGAGCCCTGCGCGGCGCGCACTACGGCGCCGATGCCGACAGAAGAATGCGGTCCCCCGCCACGCCCCCGACCCCGCGGCGCGATGCCACTCGCATCGTGCGTGCCGACGCGCACGCACGAGTCGAGCGTGCCCCCGCGCAGAGTCGTGAAGGCGCCCCGGCGACAGACCGCGGCCTTTCGAAGCGATTCAGAGCCCAACCGGCTGTCCCGATCCCTCGCTGATCGGGCGCCCTCGCTCGCATCCGTTCGCCCCTCGCGGGGCGCGTTCCGCCGGCCTGCGCCGGCCGTGCCTTTCGCGCACAGGAGAACGAATTGAAGCGGATGCTGTTCAACGCGACCCACGCAGAAGAGCTGCGGGTCGCCATCGTCGACGGCCAGAAGCTGATCGACATCGACATCGAGAACGCGGGCCACGAGTCCCGCAAGAGCAATATCTACAAGGGGGTCATCACCCGCGTCGAGCCCAGCCTCGAGGCGTGCTTCGTCAACTACGGCGAGGAACGCCACGGCTTCCTTCCGTTCAAGGAGATCTCGAAGTCCTTCTTCAAGCCGGGCGTCGAGGTCAGCCGCGCGCGCATCCAGGATGCGATCGAAGACGGGATGGAGGTGATTGTCCAGGTCGACAAGGAGGAGCGCGGCAACAAGGGCGCGGCGCTGACCACCTTCATCTCGCTGGCCGGCCGCTACCTGGTGCTGATGCCGAACAACCCGCGCGGGGGCGGCGTGTCGCGCCGCGTCGAGGGCGAAGACCGCCAGGAGCTGCGCGAGACGATGGACAAGCTGGAGGTCCCCTCCGGCATGAGCATGATCGCGCGCACGGCCGGCATCGGCCGCTCCGCAGAGGAATTGCAGTGGGACCTGAACTACCTGCTGCAGCTGTGGCGGGCGGTCGAGTCCGCCGCCACGTCGGCGCCGGGCGCGTTCCTGATCTATCAGGAGTCGAGCCTGGTGATCCGCGCGATCCGCGACTACTTCACGCCCGACGTCGGCGAGATCCTCATCGACACCGAGGACGTCTGCGAACAGGCCAAGCAGTTCATGGCCCACGTGATGCCCGACAACCTGGTGCGCGTGAAGCGCTACCGGGACGACATCCCGCTGTTCTCGCGCTTCCAGATCGAGCACCAGATCGAGACCGCGTACTCGCGCATCGTTCCGCTGCCCTCGGGCGGCGCGATCGTCATCGACCACTCCGAGGCGCTGGTCGCGATCGACGTGAACTCGGCGCGCGCGACCAAGGGCGGCGACATCGAGGAAACCGCGCTGCGCACGAACCTGGAGGCGGCCGACGAGGCCGCCCGCCAGATGCGCCTGCGCGACCTCGGCGGGCTGATCGTCATCGACTTCATCGACATGGAGAGCGCGAAGAACCAGCGCGAGGTCGAGCAGCGCCTGAAGGACGCCCTCCACTACGACCGCGCGCGGGTCCAGATGGGCAAGATCTCGCGCTTCGGCCTGATGGAGCTGTCGCGCCAGCGGCTGCGCCCGGCGCTCGCCGAGGGCTCGCACATCACCTGCCCGCGCTGCAACGGCACCGGGGTGATTCGAGACATCGAGAGCTCCGCCTTGCACGTGCTGCGCGTGGTGCAGGAAGAGGCGATGAAGGAGAGCACCGCGACCGTGCACGCCCAGGTGCCGGTCGAGGTCGCCACCTATCTGCTGAACGAGAAGCGCGCCGAGATCGCGAAGATGGAGGCGCGGCTCAAGGTCGAGATCCTCCTGATCCCGAACAAGTACATCGAGACGCCCCACTACAAGCTCGAGCGCCTGCGCCACGACGACGAGCGCCTGAACACCTACCGGATCAGCTACACGCTGGCCGACGGCCCGGCCGAGGACAACACCTATCTCGACAGCAAGTTCACCCCGCACAAGCCGCGCCAGGAAGCGGTCGTCAAGGGCGTGACGCCGTCGCAGCCGGCGCCGATCTCCGCGAGCCCGGTGCCCGACGAGGCGCCCGCGCCCGCCGCCGCGCAGCCGGCGCCGGTTCCCGCGCGCATCGGCAGCCCGATTCCGGCCGAGCAGGGATTCATCGCGCGCATCATGGGCCTGTTCAAGCGCGCACCGGCCGCCGAGAGCGCGGTCGCGGCGCCGTCGCCGTCGCCCGCGGCCGCCGGGGCCGCGGCGCCCGCCGCCGCCGTTCCCGCGGTCGCCCGCGGCACGGGTGGGGAAGACTCCGGACGGCGCGGATCCCGCGACGATCGCGGCCGAGACGGACGCGGCCGAGACGGGCGCGGCCGTGGTGATCGAGGCCGGGACGGCCGCCCGCGCGACGACCGCGACAGCCGCTCGCGCGACGAGCGAGGCGGCCGCGGCCGCGACGATCGCGACGCCCGCGCCCCGCAGCAGGAAGGCGCTGCCGTCACCGACGAGGCCGCGCGCGACGCTCAACAGCGTGCGCGGCCGCCGCGCGAACCGCGCCGTGAACGCGAAGGCCGCGGCACGGAAGGCGGCGACGCCGCTCGCCGTGAAGGCGACGGGCGCCGCGATGGTGAAGGTCGCCGCGATGGTGAAGGTCGCCGCGACGGTGAGGGGCGGCGCGACGGCGAAGGACGCCGAGGCGATGCCCGCCGCGGACGCGGTGCCCAGCCCGCCGATGCGGCCCAGCCGCTGACGTCCGACGCAGTGCCCACCGTGGCGCTGTCCGCCGCGCTCGGCGGCACCGAGAACGCGCTCGCGCAGCCGCCGGCCGCACCTGCCGTGACGGACGCCGCCGCCCCGCCGCCCCGGCACGACGCGGACTTCACGCCGAACGAGAAGACCGGGGACACCGACGGCGAACCCGGCCCCCGGTCCGACGACGATGGCGCGGAAGGCGATGGCGATCGTCCGCGCAGCCGCAGCCGCCGTCGCCGCGGACGTCGCGGCGGCGATCGCGGCGAGCGTGGCCAGGACGCCGCCGGCGACGCGACGCCGGACGGCTCGAACGCACAGGCCGGGTCGGAGGGGGCCGAGCAGGCGCCCGGCGAGCCGGCCCGCGTGACGGCCGCCGCCCCCGAAGCGGCCCCCGCGCCGATCGAGGCCACCGCCGCCGCCGCCGCCCCGGCGCCGGACACCGGCGCCCCGGTTCGCGAGGCGCAGGCGGACGCGTCCCCGATCGCGTCGGTGCAAGGCGTCGCATCGGGCAGTGCCGCGGACGCCGTGCCCGAGCCCCGAGCGGAATTCGGCGCGCCGGCGCTGAACGCGCCCGCGCCGGGCGCGGCGCAAGGCGCCTCCTCGGCGCCGCCCGAGCCCGCCGCTGTGGTGCCGGAACCGGAACCTGCCGTCGCCGCGGCGAGCGCGCCCGCCGCACCGTCGCCGGCCCCCGCCATCGCGCAGGCGGCGCCCGCCGCACCGGTTCAGGCGCCTACGCCCGCGCCCGTCGCCAAGGAGCAGCTCGAATCGATCGTGACCGGCGCCGGGTTGCAGTGGGTCGAGACCCGCCCGCAGCAGCTCAGCTTCGAGGAGACGCCCGCGCCGGCCCCGCGCCCGGCACGCCAGCGCAAGCCGCGCGCGCCGGTGGTCTCGGAACCGCTGCAACAGGTCGAGACGAGCGCACCGCCGCCGGCCGAGTGACGGGCGCGGCCCGGTGCGGGGGAGACCCCGCGCCGGCGTCAGAGCACCGCGAAGATCACGCCGCAGGCCACGCGCGGCCCGGAATTGCCGGCCGGCTGCGACTTGTAGTCGTCCGGGTCGCGGTGCACGACGAGGCCGCGCCCGATGATGCCGTCGGGGGCCGTGCCGGAAATGCTCAATCCCGAGACTTCCGCGTTCACGCGCGCGACGCCGTTCGCGTCGGCCTTCAGGTTGGGAACGTCGCCCGCGTGATGAGGGCCCTGCCCCGCCCGACCGTGCGCGTGCCCGCCAGGATTGAAGTGCCCGCCCGCGCTGGTCGCGTCCGCGGCGCTGCAGTCGCCCTTCTCGTGCACGTGGAAGCCGTGTTCGGCGTTCGGCTTCAGGCCCCGGATCTCACCGGTGACGACGAGCACGTTGCCGCGCTGCACGAAGTCGACCGCGCCGGTCACCGAACTGCCGGACCGCGAAAGCAGTTCCGCGCGCGCCGAGGGCCCTGCCGGCCCGGGCGCGGCGCAGCCCGCGAGCAACGCCAGGCCCGAGAGCGCGAGCACGGCGGCCCCGAAGCGCGCACGCGGGGCGTGCGGCGCCTCGCATGGCGCGCTCCGGGAGAGCGGTTCGTTCGAATTGTTCGTCATGGGTGGGCTCCTGGTGGGTTCGCACGGGCCGATCGGCCTCACCGCGTTGTACCACACGCGTGCAAGCCGCGTGCCGCTTGGCTAAGATGACGGCCGCAGCCCGCCGCCCCCGATGTCCGAACGCATCATCCCCATCACCGACGGACGCTACCTCGCGTCGGTCCCGCACGTCCCGGACCGTCCCGCGCCGCCCCCCGGGCACGCGGCCGACGCGCGCGGCCGGCGTCTGCACGACCTTCGCGTGTCGGTGACCGACCGCTGCAACTTCCGCTGCACCTACTGCATGCCGAAGGCGGTCTTCGACAAGGACTACGCGTTCCTGCCGCACGCGTCGCTGCTGTCCTTCGAGGAGATCACGCGCGTCGTGCGGGTCTTCGCCGCGCTGGGCGTCGAGAAGATCCGCCTGACCGGCGGCGAGCCGCTCCTGCGCAAGGACGTCGAGCGGCTGGTCGCGATGGTGGCCGCGGTGCGCACGCCCGGCGGCGACCCGCTCGACCTCACGCTCACGACCAACGGCTCGATCCTGGCGCGCAAGGCGCAGGCGCTCGCGGACGCGGGGCTGCGGCGCGTGACCGTGAGCCTCGACGGCCTCGACGACGCCGTCTTCAAGGCGATGAACGACGTCGACTTCCCGGTCTCCGACGTGCTCGACGGCATCGAGGCCGCCCGCCGGGCGGGGCTCGCGCCGATCAAGGTCAACATGGTCGTCAAGCGCGGCGTCAACGACGGCGAGATCGTCGCGATGGCGCGGCACTTCCGCGGCAGCGGGCACGTCCTGCGGTTCATCGAGTTCATGGACGTCGGCGCCTCCAACGGCTGGCGCATGGACGACGTGCTGCCGAGCGCCGAAGTCGTGCGCCGGATCGACGCGCACTTCCCGCTCGAGCCGATCGAGCCGAACTACCCCGGAGAAGTCGCCGAACGCTGGCGCTATCGCGACGGCGCGGGCGAGATCGGGGTCATCTCGTCGGTGACCGCGCCGTTCTGCGGCACCTGCACGCGCGCGCGCCTGTCCACCGAGGGCCGGCTGTACACCTGCCTGTTCGCGAGCGCGGGCCACGACCTGCGCGCGCTGCTGCGCGCGGGTCACGACGACGAGCGCATCGCGGCGGCGGTCGCGCACCTGTGGTCGGCGCGCGCGGACCACTACTCCGAGATCCGCTCGGCGCAGACCACGGGCCTGCGCAAGATCGAGATGTCGTACATCGGTGGCTAGCCCGCCTTCGTTCCGGGCGCGCGGCGCCGCGCGCCCGATGCGGCCCCCGAAGTCCGGCACGCGCGCGGCGGCGGCATGATCGCTGCGTCGGACGTGACCGGACTCGTGCTCGCCGGCGGCCTCGGGCGCCGAATGAGCGACGACGGCAGCGGGCTGGACAAGGGCCTCGTCGTGTTGCGCGGCCGGCCGATGGTGGCGCACGTGATCGAGCGATTCGCCCCGCAGGTGGCTGCCCTGCTGATCAACGCGAACCGCAATGCGAATGCGTATCGGGCGTTCGGGCACCCGGTCGTCGCCGACGACATCGAAGGCTTCGCCGGACCGCTCGCCGGCGTGCACGCCGGCCTGCGCGCCGCGCGCACGCCGTACGTCGCCACCGTCCCGTGCGACACGCCGTTCCTTCCCGCGGACCTCGTCGCCCGGCTCGCCGGCGCGCTCGACGTCGCCGGCGCGGACCTCGCGGTCGCACGCAGCGGCGCGCAGCCGCACCCGGTGTTCCTGCTCGCGCGGTGCTCCCTGCTCGCGCACCTGGAGGCGTTCCTCGCGACCGGGCGCCGCCGGGTCGATGCCTGGTACGCGTCGCTGCGCGTCGCCGAAGTCGACTTCGGCGACGCCGCCGCGTTCGTCAACGTCAACACCCCCGAAGACCTCGCACGACTCGAGCACGCCCCGCCATGACCGACCGCCCCCGCCTCGCCGACATCGCCGCGGACCTCTCCGGCTACGACCCGAACGCGCTGCCCGTCGAGGTCGCGCAGGCGCTGATCGCGCGCTTCGTCGAGCCGGTGCGCGCGATCGAGCGCGTCGCGATCCGCGACGCCCTCGACCGCGTGCTCGCGCTCGACGTGATCTCCCCGATCGACGTCCCCGCGCACGACAACTCCGCGATGGACGGCTACGCGGTGCGCGCGTCGGACCTCGCCGCGCAGGGCCCGACGCGCCTGCGCGTCGCGGGTGCGGCGTTCGCCGGCACCCCGTTCGCCGGCGAGGCCGGCCCCGGCGAAGCGGTGCGTGTCATGACCGGCGCGGTGATGCCCGCCGGGCTCGACACGGTCGTCGTGCAGGAGGTGGCGAAGGTCGACGGCGAGCACGTGCTCGTTCCCCCCGGACAGGAGCGCGGGCAGAACCGCCGGCTGCGGGGCGAGGACCTCGCGCGGGGCCGGCCGGCGCTCGTCGCCGGCAAGGTGCTCACGCCGGCGGACCTCGGTCTGATCGCGTCGGTGGGACAGCCCGAGGTCCCGGTGCGGCGCAGGCTTCGCGTGGCGATCTTCTCCACCGGCGACGAACTTCGCTCCATCGGCGAGCCGCTCGGGCCGGGCCAGATCTACGACAGCAACCGCTACACGCTGCACGGGATGCTGCGCCGGCTCGGCGTCGAGCTGATCGACATGGGCGTCGTGCGCGACAGCCCCGGCGCGCTCGAGGAGGCGATGTCGATCGCCGCCGCGAGCGCCGACGCGATCGTATCGTCGGGCGGCGTGTCGGTCGGCGAGGCCGACTTCACCCGCGAGGTGATGGCGCGGCTCGGCGACGTCGCGTTCTGGACGATCGCGATGCGCCCGGGGCGCCCGATGGCGTTCGGGCGCATCGGGCAGGCGTACTACTTCGGCCTGCCGGGCAATCCGGTCGCGGTGATGATCACGTTCTATTTCTTCGCGCGCGCCGCGCTGCTGCGGATGACGGGCGCGCGCCCGGCCACGGTCCCGTACCTGCGCGCGCGCTCGCAGGGCGAACTGCGCAAGAAGCCCGGGCGCACCGAGTACCAGCGCGGCATCCTGTCGCGCGCCGCCGACGGCACGATGCAGGTCGAGATCACGGGCAGCCAGGGATCGGGCGTGCTGCGCTCGATGTCGCAGGCGAACTGCATCGTGGTCCTGCACCACGATCAGGGGAGCGTGCGCGCCGGCGAAGGGGTCGACTGCCTCGCGTTCGACGGGCTGGTCTGACGACGCCCGGTCACCCGAGCGCGCCGTCGCTGATCAGCACGCCGTCGCGGTCCGCGTAGCACCACTGGCCCGGCGCGATGCGCGCGCCGGCGAACTCGACGACGACGTCGCGCAGGCCGACGCCGCGCTTGTCGCTCTTGCGGGGATGGCTCGCGAGCGCGCGCACCCCGACCCGGCAGGCGTCGATCTCGTCGACGTCGCGCACGCAGCCGTTGACGACGATCCCTGCCCAGCCGTTGTTCTGCGCCAGCACCGCGAGGTTGCCGCCGACCAGCGCGCAGCGCAGGCTGCCGCCGCCGTCGACGACCAGCACGCGCCCCTGTCCGGGTTCCTCGAGCGCGGTGCGCACGAGGGTGTTGTCCTCGTGGATCTTCAGTGTCGACACCGGGCCGCAGAACGCGGGCACGCCGCCGTAGCAGCGGAAGATCGGGGCCAGCACGCGCAGCCGGCCGTCGGCCAGGCGGTCTTCGTGGGCGTCGCAGAGATCGGTCGTCGGAAGTGTCACGGGGGGCTCCGGATCGGGGTTCGCCGCCGGGCGGCGGCACTCGGGCGAATGATAGTCGCGTGCCCGCCGCCCGCGGCACGTCCCTCGGCACCTCCCCTGACGGCAGCCGCTGGAACCGCGCTCCGGAACCGCCCGACGCCCTCCGGAGACCGCCCGCGAGGCCGCTCTTCGAAGTGCGCGCGAGCGTGCGATTCGTCAGCCTCGCGACAGACCTTTCTGACATAATCCGCGCCGGCCCCTCACCGAACGGGGGCGTTTCCGAGGTGAGATGGCTTCTGGTCGCTGGGGCAGGCTCGGCTTCGCGCTGATCGTGTCGATCGTGCCCGCCATTGCCGTCGCCCAGGCGGCGGCGCCCGCGCGCCCGGTTCCGGCCCTCCTCGGGAACCTCTCGCTGAACGCGGCCCGCGCCCTGATGACCGACGGCAACCGCACGATCCGCGTCGCCCGCCGCGTGCTCGACGTCGCCGCAAGCGAGATCCGGCGCGCCGACGTCGCGCCCAACCCGACGCTGACCGCGTCGGTGTCGAACACGCTGGCCGGTCACTACCATCCGGCGGACTCCGACCGCATCCTGCGCCTCGAGCAGACCTTCGAGCGCGGCGACAAGCGGCCGCTTCGCGTCGCCACCGCGAAGGCGGGCCGGGTCGCCGCGGCCTTCGAGCTCGCCGAGGTCACGCGCATACAGCGAATCTCGCTCGCGCAGGCCTACTTCGACCTGGTCGGCGCCCAACGCGGCGAAGCGATCGCGCGCGAGAACGCCGCCGCGTACGACAGGCTCGTCGACGCCGCCGAGCGCAGGCGGCGCGCCGGCGACCTCGCCGAGGTCGACGTCGCGCGGCTGCGCGTCGAGGGCAGCCGCGCGGCGAACGACGCGCGCGCCGCCGCCGCCGCATTGCAGCAGGCGCAGGTCGCGCTCGCGGCCGTGCTCGGTGTCGAGGAGCACGCGGCGGCGATCCGCGCGGCCGACGATTTTCCCGCCCTCGACGCGAACGACCCCGCGCGTTCGCAGCCTCGCCTGCCGACGCGCGCGGAATCGATCGCCGAGGCCCTCGAGCGCCGGGCCGACGTCGCCGCGGCACGCGCCCGCGTCGAGGCGCTCGCGCGCGCGGTCGAGCTCGCCGCGAGCCAGCGCACGCGCGACGTGACGCTCGGCGTCCAGGCCGAGCGCGCGCCCTCGTACGGCGGCAACGTGTTCGGCCTGAGCGCGACGATCCCGCTCTTCGTCAACAACGACTACTCCGGCGACGTCGCGCGCGCGCAGGCCGACCTCGAGCAGGCGAACGACGAGCTCGCGCGCGTGCGCGGCATCGTGCGCGCCGACGTCGCACGCGCCTCGGTCCAGCTCGAGGACGCCCTCGATCGCGGCCTGCGGCTCGCGCGCGTCGCGCTGCCGCAGGCGCAGCGGGCCGCCAACGCGATCGAGTTCGCGTTCACGCGCGGCGCGGCCACGCTCACCGACCTGTTCGACGCGCGCCGCCAGCTGGCAGCCGTGCGCATGGACGCGGTATCGGCCCACGCGGACTTCGCCAAGGCCCTGGCCGCGTGGACCGAGGCGCTGGCCCTCGAGGAGCCGGCGCCGTGATCCGAAGCCTCTTCGCGCTGGCGGGCGCAGTGGTCGCCGCAACGGTGCTCACCGCCTGCGGCAAGCCGCCCGAGCCGCCGAAGCCGACGGTCCCGGGCGCGCAGGTCGAGGGCGAGACCGTCTCCTTCCCCAAGGACAGCCCCCAGCTGTCGACGCTGCGCGTCGTCGAGGTGCTCCCCGAGCGCGAGAGCCAGGTGCGCATCAACGGGCGCGTCGCCTGGGACGACACGCGGACGTCGCGCGTGAACACGCCGGTCGCGGGCCGCGTGGTCGAGCTGCGGGCGCTTCCAGGCGCTTCCGTGAAGCGCGGCGACGTGCTCGCGGTGATCTCGTCGCCCGAGTTCGGCCAGAGCCAGGCCGAGGCGCGCAAGGCGGCCACCGACCTCGGGCTCGCGGAGCGATCGCTGGCGCGCGCGCGCGAGCTGAGCCAGGCGGGCGTGATCCCCCTCAAGGAGCTCCATCTCGCCGAGGCGGACTACGAGCGCGCGCGCTCCGAGCGCGAACGCGCGCTCGCGCGCGAGCGCCTGTACGGCGGGTCCGCCGCGATCGACCAGCAATACCGGCTCACGGCGCCGGTCGCCGGCGTCGTCGTCGACCGCCGCGTCACGCCGGGCCAGGAGGTCCGTCCGGACCAGGGCACGGAGGCGCCCCTGTTCGTGATCTCCGATCCGACGCGCCTGTGGATCCAGCTCGACGTCCCCGAGATCCTCTCCCAGGAGGTCCAGAAGGGCGAGCCGGTGCGGGTGAGCGTGCCGGCGCTGCCGGGCGAGGTGTTCACCGCGCGGGTCGAGTACATCGCCGACTACATCGACCCGCAGACGCGGATGGTCAAGGCGCGCGCCACGGTCGAGAACGGCGCGCGGCGGCTGAAGGCCGAGATGTTCGTGACGGCCGAGGTCGAGGTGCCGCCTTCGGTCGCGCTCAGGGTGCCGAGCCAGGCGATCTTCCTGCTCGGCGACACCCACTACGCGTTCGTCGAGGAGTCGCCGGGCCAGTTCGTGCGGCGGCCGCTGCGCGCCGAGGAGGCGACGCTCGGGTTCATGCGCGTCCTCGACGGCCTTCGCAAGGGCGATCGCGTCGTCAGCGACGGCGCGCTGCTGCTGCAGCAGCTGATCGCGCAGAAGGCGACCGCCCCGCGCTCGCCGCCTGCCCGCGGCGCGCCGGCACCCGCCTCCGCGAGCGACGCCAAGTGACGCGGCGATGATCCGGGGCCTCGTCGCCACGTCGCTGCACCGCCCGCTGTTCGTCGTGCTGGCGGTGCTCGTGTTCATCGGCGGCGGGCTGATCGCCTTCAAGAACCTCCCGGTCGAGGCGTTCCCCGACGTCACCGACACCCAGGTCACCGTGATCACGCTGTTCCCCGGCCGTGCGGCCGAGGAAGTCGAGCGCCAGGTGACGATCCCGCTCGAGGTCGCGCTCGCGGGGATCCCGAACGCGGTGCGCCTGTTCTCGCACACGCAGTTCGGTCTGTCGTTCATGGTGATCACGTTCAACGACAAGGCCACCGACTACTTCGCGCGCCAGCAGGTCACCGAACGGCTGCGCAACGCCGAGCTCCCCGACGGGGTCCAGCCCGAGCTCGCGGCGCTCACGTCCGCGATCAGCGAGATCTACCGCTACCGGGTGCGCTCCGACGCGCTCGACTCCACCGAGCTGCGCACGCTGCAGAACTGGATCATGGAGCGGCAGCTCAAGACCGTGCCCGGCGTCGCCGACGTCGTGAGCTTCGGCGGCCTGATCAAGACCTACGAGGTCCAGCCCGACATCCTGAAGATGCGCGACTACAAGATCTCGCTCGATCAGCTCGCGCAAGCCCTCGGCAAGTCGAATTCCAACGCCGGCGGCGGCTACGTCGAGCACGGCCGCCAGCAGTTCCTGATCCGCGGCATCGGCCTGCTGCGCAATGCGGCAGACCTCGAGAGCGTGCCGGTGACCGAGCGCAACGGCTCGCCGATCCTGGTGCGCGACATCGCGCGCGTGAGCATCGGCGGCGTGCCGCGCCAGGGCGTCGCGGGCCAGGACGCGGACAACGACATCGTCTACGGCATGGTGCTCATGCGCAAGGGCGAGAACGCGTCGGTGGTCCTGCAGGCGGTGAAGGACCGCATCGAGGAGATCAACCGCACGCAGCTGCCCCCGGGCGTCCGGATCGAGCCGTTCTACGACCGCAGCTGGCTGATCGGCAAGACGCTGCGCACCGTGTTCACGAACCTGCTCGAGGGCGCGCTGCTGGTCGCCGTCGTGCTCTACCTCTTCCTGAAGAACCTGCGCGCGGCGGCGATCGTGACCGCGGTCATCCCGCTGTCGCTGCTCGGCACCTTCCTGGGCCTGTCCTGGATCGGCATCCCCGCGAACCTGCTGTCGCTGGGCGCGATGGACTTCGGGATCATCGTCGACGGCGCGGTGATCGTCGTCGAGCACATCTACCACCGGCTCACGCTGCTGCCCGATCGCGCGGACCGCAAGGCGAAGATGAACGCGGTGCTGACGGCCGCGACCGAGGTCGGCCGCCCGACGCTGTTCTCGATGCTGATCATCATCGCGGCGCACATCCCGATCTTCACGCTGCAGCGCCACGAAGGACGGATCTTCGCGCCGATGGCCTACTCGGTGGTGTCGGCGCTGGTGGCGTCGCTGCTGCTGTCGCTGACGCTGGTGCCGCTGCTGTGCCACTGGATGCTGCGCGGCAGGCTCTCGCACGAGGAGCCCTGGATCCTGCGCGTGGCCAAGGGCCTGTACGCGCCCGTGCTCAGGCGCGCGCTCGCGCACCGCCGCATCGTGCTCGCGTCCGCGGCCGCCGGGCTCGCGCTCGCACTGGCCGCCGCGACGCAGCTGGGCTCGGAGTTCCTGCCCGAGCTCAACGAGGGCAGCGTCTGGCTGAACGTCACGCTCGAGCCGAGCGTCTCGATCAGCGAGGCGCAGCTGCAGGCCAGGCGCATCCGCGAGCAGGTGCTGCGCACCCCGGAGGTCGAGAGCGTGATCAGCAAGCTCGGCCGCCCCGAGGACGGCACCGACCCCAAGATCGCCAGCCAGATCGAGGCGCTCGTCGACCTGCACTCCGAGGAGGAGTGGAAGCGCGGTCTGACCAAGAAGCAGGTGCTCGCCGAGATCGACGCCCACCTGCGCACGATCCCCGGGATCACGGTGACGTTCTCGCAGCCCATCCGCGACAACGTGCTCGAGTCGATCTCCCAGATCGACGGCCAGATCGTGATCAAGGTGACGGGCGAGGACCTCGGCACGCTGCGCGCGTACGGCCTGACGATCCTGAAGGAGATCCGCGGCGTCGAGGGCGTGTCGCGCGCGTTCATCGACCGCGACGGGCAGCTGCCCCAGTACCGGATCGACATCGACCGCGCCCGCGCCGCCCGCTACGGGCTGTCGATCGACCAGGTCCAGGACGTCATCCAGACCGCGCTCGCCGGCCGCGAGGTGAGCTACCTGTGGGAGGGCGAGCGGCGCTTCGCGGTCACGGTGCGCCTGACGGAGAGCGAGCGCAGCCTCGCGCGCATCCGCGAGCTGGTCGTCGCGACGCCCAGCGGGGCTTACATCCCGCTTCAGGAGATCGCGACCTTCAAGACCACCAGCGGCGCGATGAACATCGCGCGCGAGGGCGGGCGGCGCGTGCTCTCGATCGGCGTGTTCATCAAGGACCGCGACATGGGCAGCGTCGTGGCCGACATGCAGCGCGCGGTGAAGGGCGCGATCAAGCTCCAGCAGGGCTACCTGATCAGCTGGTCGGGCGAATTCGAGAACCAGGAGCGTGCGATGGCGCGCCTGGCGTGGGTGGTCCCGCTGTCGATCCTGATCATCTTCATGCTGCTCTTCAACGCGTTCAACTCGCTGAAGAACGCGCTGCTGATCATCGCGAACATCCCGTTCGCCATGATCGGCGGCATCCTGGCGCTCTACCTGAGCGCGATCCCGCTGTCGGTGTCGGCGGCGATCGGCTTCATCGCGCTCTTCGGGCAGGCGGTGCTCAACGGCGTCGTGATGCTGTCGCACTTCGGGCAGCTGCGCTCGCACGGCGAGGACATCTACGGCGCGGTCTTCAAGGGCTCGCTCGACCGCCTGCGCACGGTGCTGATGACCGCGCTGCTCGCGTCGCTCGGGCTGGCGCCGATGGCGGTCTCGACGGCGATCGGGTCCGAGACGCAGCGCCCGCTCGCGATCGTCATCATCGGCGGCCTGTTCACCGCGACGCTGCTGACCCTCATCGTGCTGCCCACCCTGTACCTCTGGGCGCACGGCCACGAGGAGAGCGGCTCGGGCGCGGACCGGCCGCTCGCGGAACCCGGCGGATAGCCGCGCGCGGGCGGGCGCCGGCGTTGCGGCACCCCGCCGGCGAACCCGCTACTTGCGGTGGCTCAGCGGCCCGGGAAGCCCGCTGTAGTAGGCCGCGAGATTGCGCATGTCGTCCTTGGACAGCATCTTGGCCTGCGCGCCCATGATCGGGTTCTTGCGGTCTTCGTGCTTGTACTCGGAGAGCGCCTGCACCAGGTAGTCGGCGTGCTGGCCGGCGAGCTTCGGATAGGACGGGTCGATGGGCGTGGCGCCGTCCTTCCCGTGGCACGCGGCGCAGATCTGGTCCGCCTTCTCCTTGCCGCGGGCGGCGTCGGCCGCGCCCGCGGCGGGCGCGAACGTGCCGAGCGCGACGAGCGCGACGAGCGCGGTGCGGATCGTGGTCTTGTTCATCACGGTGCGCTCCCGTCTCATTTCGTGCCGTAATACGCGGCGAGGTCGGCGATGTCCTGGTCGGACAGGCTGCCGGCGATGCCGCGCATCGTGGGGTGCCCGCGGTCGCCCTTGCGGTACGCCTGCAGCGCGTTCTCGATGTATTTCGGGCTCTGGCCCGCGATCATCGGCACGGAGTACACCAGCGGGAACGAGGCCTTGTAGCCCGGAATCCCGTGGCAGCCGATGCACATCGAGACCTTGTTCCGGGCCGCGTCGGCACTGCCCTGCGCGCCGGATGCCAGCGGAACCGCCGCGACCAGCGCGGCCAGAACGGCTTTATGGATCATATCCACCTGATGTCGTGAAGGCGCCGCGTTCGCCGAATCGGCGCGCGGAGCTCGGTTTTTAGAACGCCGGACGCGAGTCTATCCGAGCATTCCGAGGAGCGTCCAGTCGGGGCACGCCGTTGCGGACCTTCCCGTATACTCGCGTGATACCCCCACCAAGAACCGGACTTCACGATGCGTTTCGAAGGCACCTCGACCTACGTCGCCACCGACGACCTCAAGCTTGCCGTGAACGCGGCGATCACGCTGCAGCGGCCGCTGCTGATCAAGGGCGAGCCGGGCACCGGCAAGACCATGCTCGCCGAGGAGGTCGCGAACGCGCTCGGCATGCCGCTGCTGCAGTGGCACATCAAGTCGACGACCAAGGCCCAGCAGGGCCTTTACGAGTACGACGCGGTCTCGCGCCTGCGCGACTCGCAGCTCGGCGACGAGCGCGTCAAGGACATCCACAACTACATCGTCAAGGGCGTGCTCTGGCAGGCGTTCGAGTCCGATCGCCCGATCGTGCTGCTCATCGACGAGATCGACAAGGCCGACATCGAGTTCCCCAACGACCTGCTGCGCGAGCTCGACCGCATGGAGTTCTACGTCTACGAGACGCGCCAGCTGATCAAGGCGAAGCACCGCCCGGTGGTGATGATCACGTCGAACAACGAGAAGGAGCTGCCCGACGCGTTCCTGCGCCGCTGCTTCTTCCACTACATCAAGTTCCCGGACAAGGACACGATGCAGGCGATCGTCGACGTCCACTATCCGAACCTGAAGAAGACGCTGCTCAAGGAAGCGATGGAGACGTTCTTCCAGATCCGGGAGCTGCCCGGCCTGAAGAAGAAGCCCTCCACGTCCGAGCTTCTGGACTGGCTCAAGCTGCTGGTCGCCGAAGACATCCCGCCCGAGGCGCTGAAGTCCCAGGACGCCAAGGCCGTGATCCCGCCGCTGCACGGCGCGCTGCTGAAGAACGAGCAGGACGTCCACCTGTTCGAGCGCCTGATCTTCATGGCGCGGCACAACCGCTGAGCCGGGCGCGGGCCCGATGAGCTGGCTGAAGCCGGTCACGCTGACGGGCGCCCATGCCGTGCTCGAGCCGCTGCGCGCGGAGCACGCCGGCGAGCTCGCGCGTGCCGCCGCCGACGGCGAGCTCTGGCGGCTCTGGTACACGACGGTGCCCCGCCCGGAGGACGTCGGCGCCGAGATCGAGCGCCGGCTCGGGCTGCAGGCGGCGGGCAGCATGCTCCCGTTCGCCGTTCGCCGCGCGTCCGGCGGCGAGCTCGTCGGCATGACCACGTACATGAACGTCGACGCGACCCACCGCCGCGTCGAGATCGGCTCGACCTGGTACGCGGCGAGCGTCCAGCGCACGCCGCTGAACACCGAGTGCAAGCGCATGCTGCTCGCCCACGCGTTCGAGACGCTCGGCTGCATCGCGGTCGAGCTGCGCACGCACTTCATGAACCGCCAGAGCCGCCAGGCGATCGAGCGGCTCGGCGCCAAGCTCGACGGCGTGCTGCGCAGCCACATGCGAATGGCCGACGGCTCTCTGCGCGACACCGCCGTCTACAGCATCGTCGCGGCCGAATGGCCGGCGGTGCGCTCGAACCTGCAATGGCAGCTGGAACGCCCGCGCGCGGCGGCCGCGGCCTGAGGAGACTCCCGTGCTGATCGATTTCTTCCTGCACCTGCGCCACGCGAAGCTGCCGGTCTCCATCAAGGAGTACCTGATGCTGCTCGAGGCGATGAAGGAGCACGTGATCGGGCCGTCGATCGACGACTTCTACTTCCTGTCGCGCTCGGCGCTGGTCAAGGACGAGCGCAACTTCGACAAGTTCGACAAGGCGTTCGGCGCCTACTTCAAGGGCGTGCAGTCGCTGCCCGGCATCGACCTCGACCTCCCGCTCGAGTGGCTCAAGCGCCAGTTCCAGCGCGAGTTCACCGCCGAGGAGAAGGCGGCGATCGAGGCGATGGGCGGCCTGGACAAGCTCATGGAGCGCCTGAAGCAGCTGCTCGAGGAGCAGAAGGGACGCCACGAGGGCGGCAGCAAGTGGATCGGCACCAACGGCACCTCGCCGTTCGGCAACGGCGGTTTCAATCCCGAGGGCATCCGGGTCGGCGGGCCGTCCGCGGGCAACCGCACCGCGGTCAAGGTCTGGGAGCAGCGCACCTACCGAGACTACGACGACCAGATCGAGCTCGGCACGCGCAACATCAAGATCGCGCTGCGCCGGCTGCGCAAGTTCGCGCGCGAGGGCGCCGAGGAGGAACTCGACCTCGACGACACGATCACGTCCACCGCGCGCAATGCCGGGTACCTCGACATCAAGATGGTCCCGGAGCGGCACAACACCATCAAGGTGCTGATGCTGCTCGACGTCGGCGGCACGATGGACGACCACATCAAGCAGACCGAGGAGCTGTTCTCGGCGTCGAAGACCGAGTTCAAGCACCTCGAGTTCTACTACTTCCACAATTGCGTCTACGACCACCTGTGGAAGAACAACCGCCGGCGCCACTCCGAGCGCTTCGCGACCTGGGACATCATCCGCAAGTACAACCAGGACTACCGCCTGATCTTCGTCGGCGACGCCACGATGAGCCCCTACGAGGTGCTGCAGCCGGGCGGTTCGGTCGAGTACAACAACGAGGAGGCGGGCGCGGTGTGGCTGCGCAGGCTCGTCGAGCGCTTCCCGAAGTTCGCGTGGCTGAACCCGGAGCCCGAGGGCGTCTGGGAGTACCGGCAGTCCATCGCCGTGATCAAGCAGGTCCTGTCGAACCGGATGTACCCGGTCACGCTCCAGGGCCTGGAGCGCGCGATGCGGGAGCTGTCGAAGTAGTCGCCCCCGCGGGCGGCCGCCGCGCGAGCACGCTCGCCAGCCGCTCCGCGGCGAGCGGCAGCAGCGGCCGCAGCAGCGGTGCGGCGCCCACGATCGCCCAGCGCAGCGTGGCGAGCACGCGCCGCGGCCCGGCCGCGACCAACACGAGCACCACGGCACCGACCACCACCGGCTGACGTGCCAGCCCCGCCAGGCGCGCCGCGACGCGCCGTGCGTCGGTGTCGAGCGCGCTCACCGGGGCGAACTCGGCCGCGAGCGCGCGGCGCGCGCGGTCCGACGCCGCGACGAGCGCCGCCTTGCGCGCGGCACTGTTCGACGTGCCGTGCCCGGGGCCGCCGCGCGGCGCCGCGTCGGCGCGATGCTGGTCGCCGCGGGTCACGGCGCCCCTCCTTCGCGTCGGGTCGCGTCGTCCGCGACGCCCCCGTCCCGGAAGGTGCCCGGTCCTCGCCCATCGCCACGGGCCGTGCCGGCCGCGCCGCTCGCGTCCCGCGTCGAGCCCGTCGCCTCGCCGTCCTTGCGGAATTCGCCCAGCGTCGCGCCGAACGCGGCCGGCGCACGAGCGATCGCCGCCGAGAGCGCCCGCGCGCACGCCGCGGCCGCGCCGAGGAACAGCAGCGCGAACACGCCCAGCGCCGCGAGCGGGTGGCTGTCCCAGAACGCGACGCTCACCGCGACCGCGACGAAGCCCAGGCCGATGCAGCCGAGGACGATCGTCGCGACCGAGAGCGCCGCGACGCGCACCCACAGCTCGAACTGCTCGCGCAGTTCGATCGCGAAGAGCTCGACACGAAGCCCGGCGAGCGTCGCGAAGCCCGACCCGATCCGGCGCAGCCGCCCGATCACGGCGTCACGCGCGCGCCGCGCCGCGGCGACCCGGTGCCCAAGGTGGCCCGCGCGCTCAGCGCCGGCCGATCACGACGCCCAGCAGCAGCCCCACGCCCGCGGCGATGCCGATGGACGTCCAGGGATTCTCGTGCACGTAGTCGTCGGTCGAGCGCGCGATCCGGCGCCCGGTCTCGAGCATCGCGTGCTCGGCGTCGAGCATCCGGTTCTTGGCCTCGGCCAGGCGCATGCGCAGGCCCTCGCCGAGCGCCCTGACCTCGGCGTCCGCGGACCCGGCGGTGGCCTTGAGCATCGCTTCGAGGTCGCCGACGACCACGCGCATGTCGGCCAGCAGTTGTTCCTTCGAGACGGAGGCGGCGTCGTCCATGGGGTTCTCCTCGAGATTCGCCGCGCGCACGCCGCGCGCCCCGCTATGGTACGACGCCGGGAGGGGAAGGCCGGCCCGGCGCGAGCGCGCCGGCGGGGTATCTCAGTGACGGATCGGCGGCGCCGCGCGCAGCACTTCGTCGAGCGTGGTGACGCCCTGCGCGATCTTGCGCGCCCCCGCGAGCCGCAACGGGCGCAGGCCGCCGCGGATCGCCGCGTCGCGAATCGCGCGCAGGTCGGGCTTGTCGGTGATCATCGCCTTCAGCTCGTCGGTGAGCAGCAGCAGCTCGTACAGCCCCACGCGCCCCTTGTAGCCCGTCATCCTGCACTCGACGCAGCCGACCGCGCGATAGACGCGCGCCGGCTTGCGCGCCCGGAACGGGCTGATCAGCGACTTCCAGTGCGCGTCGGAGATCTCGCCGCCCGGCGACTTGCACGCGTCGCACAGCGTGCGCACCAGGCGCTGCGCCATCACGCCGACGACGGTGGCATTCAGCAGGTACGACGGCACGCCGAGGTCGAGCAGGCGCGTGACCGCGGACGGCGCGTCGTTGGTGTGCAGCGTCGAGAGCACGAGGTGCCCGGTGAGTGCCGCCTGGATCGCCATCTCCGCGGTCTCGAGGTCGCGGATCTCGCCGACCATGACGATGTCGGGGTCCTGGCGCATCAGCGCGCGGATGCCGTCGGCGAACGACAGGTCGATGCCGTGCTGCACCTGCATCTGGTTGAAGCTCGGCTCGACCATCTCGATCGGGTCCTCGACCGTGCAGACGTTGACCTCCTCGCTGGCGAGTTGCTTGAGCGTCGTGTAGAGCGTCGTCGTCTTGCCCGAGCCCGTCGGCCCGGTGACCAGCACGATGCCGTTGGGCCGCGTCGTCATCGCGTTCCACAGCCCGCGGTCCTCGTCGGAGAAGCCGAGCTCGGCGAAGTCGCGCACCAGCACCTCGGGGTCGAAGATGCGCATCACGAGCTTCTCGCCGAACGCCGTCGGCAGCGTCGAAAGCCTGAGCTCGATCTCGCGCCCGTTGGCGCTGCGCGTCTTCACGCGCCCGTCCTGCGGGCGGCGCTTCTCGACCACGTCCATGCGCCCGAGCAGCTTGAGCCGGCTCGTCATCGCGCCGAGCACGGTCGGGGGCACCTGGTAGACGTTGTGCAGCACGCCGTCGATGCGAAAGCGCACCGCGCCCAGGTCGCGGCGCGGCTCGAGGTGGATGTCGCTCGCGCGCTGCTCGAACGCGTACTGCAGCAGCCAGTCGACGATGGTGACGACGTGCTGGTCGTTCGCGTCCAGGCTCTTCGCGCTGCGGCCGAGCTCGACGAGCTGCTCGAAATTGCTCTGCTGGCTCGCCGCGCCGCTCTTGTGTGCGTCGCGCACCGAGCGCGCGAGGCTGAAGAACTCGGCGATGTAGCGCGTGATGTCCAGCGGGTTCGCGACCACGCGCCGGATGTCGGCGCGCAGCAGCTGCGAGAGCTCGGCGACCCAGTCGGTGAGGAAGGGCTCGGCGGTCGCGACCACGACCTCGCCGGGCCGCACCTCGACCGGCAGGATCCGGAAGCGCGACGCGTACTGGCTCGACATCACGTCGCACACGCGCGCGAGGTTCACCCGCAGCGGGTCGATGTGCATGTACGGGAGGCCGACGCGTTGCGCGAACCACTCGGTGAGCGTCTCGAGGTCCAGCGTGCGGTACGGCGCGCGCGCCCCGCGCAGCTTGCGCTGCGCGACCTGGACGAGCGCGTGCAGCTCCGACGACGACATGCGCGCGTACAGCGCGGCGCGCGCGCCCTCCTCGGCGTCGAGCATCCCGTCCTCGACGAGCGCGTCGAGCACCCGCGTGACGGTGACGCGCAGGCCGGGATGACCGATCGGCGAGCGCGCGGCCGGCGCGCTCGCGGGCGGGTCGGACGCGCCGGGCGCGTCGGACGCGCCGAGCGCTTCGAAGTCGACGACCGACTCGGAGCAGGCCGACGGCCCTGCATCGGGGGGCGTACCGGCACCGGTGTGCGCGTTGCTGCCGTGCGCGTTGCCGGCGCGAGCGACACCGGCGTGTTCGGCACCGGCGTGGGAAGCTCCGGCCGCGGGCGCAGTGGCCGCGAACAGGGATTCGGCGGATTCAGGGGGGGTCATCGCGGGACGCTCGGCGGCATCCCTACCCTAGCAGCCGCGCGCGCGAGCGGCGCGATGCCGTGGACGGACGGCGGGTCAGACCACGCAGGCGGCCGCGTCCGAGCGCGCGCGCAACGCCTGCACCCACTCGTGCGCCGGCAGGCCCAGCGCGCGGCGCAGCAACCGTGCGCGGCGCTCGAGCGCGCTCCACTCCACCGCCAGCGGCGGCCCCCTGAACCCGAGCACGACGCGGTTGCCGGCCCGCAGCGCCGGCAGCTCGAGCACCCGGCCGCCGAACGCGCGCTCGATCCGGTCGCGATTGCGCCGGTACGACGCGTGACGCCCGAAGAGGTTCACCACGCACACGCCCGGCTCGGCGAGCACCGCCGCGCAGTCGCGATAGAACCCGGCGCGCTCGATCGCCGGGCCGCGCGCGTGCATGTCGTAGAGGTCGACCTGGACGACGCCGTAACGGCCGCGCTCGGCGACTCGCGCGACGAACTCGCCGGCATCGGCCCGCCGCACCCGCAGCCGCGCGCCGTTCCCGGGCAGCGCGAACCAGGCGCGCGCGGTGTCGATGACCTCGTCGCTGCACTCGACGACGGTGACGGCGCTCGCCGGGCAGCGCGCGAGCACGAAGCGCGTCAGCGACCCGGCGCCCAGCCCGAGCTGAAGCACGCGCGCGGGCGGCGCTACGAAGAGCAGCCAGCCCATCATCTGCTGCACGTAATCGAGCACCAGCGCGTCCGGGTTCGAGATGCGCATCGCGCCCTGCACCCAGGGCGTGCCGAAGTGGAGGTAGCGGACCCCGCCCTCCTCGGAGAGCGTGATCGGCGTCGGAACGGGCGCGCTCCGGCGGCTCGCGCTCACCGCCTCGCCCCGGGGTCGCGCAGCGCCTCGAACGCCTCGCGCCACGCGCTCAGCTTGTCGCCGGCACGCATCCCGGCGTGCGCGGGGCTCGTGGACGGCAGCACGCGCGTGACGTAGCCGGCGTCGGCGAAGCGGCGCTCGAAGCGGCCGGCGGCGCGCCCGTTGAACATCACCGCGCGGATGCGCGGGCCGAGCCGGCGCAGCACGTCGAAGTCGTTCGCCGCCGGCGCGCGGATGTCGGCGTCGAGGCTGCCCTCGCGCTCGCACGCTGCGAGCACGTCCCAGATCGCGACGCGGTGCGCGCGCACGCGCCGGTAGCGGGGCTCGGGCCCGAGCTCGGCCAGCGGCTCGCCCAGCAGCGCCGAGAGGATCGGCCAGAACTGGTTGCGCGGGTGTGCGTAGTAGAAGCCGGCGGCGAGCGAGGCCGCCCCCGGGAAGCTGCCCAGGATCAGCACCTCGGACCGGCGGTCGATCACCGGCCCGAAGCCGCGCAGCGTCACGCGCCGCCCGCCATCGCGAGCAGCATCTCGTTCAGGCGCCGCACGAATCCCGGCGGGTCCTGCAGCTGTCCGCCCTCGGCGAGCAGCGCCTGGTCGAACAGCAGGTTCGCCCAGTCGTCGAAGCGCGCGGTCTCGCCCTGCAGGCGCGCGACCAGCGGGTGCTTCGGGTTGATCTCGAGGATCGGCTTGCGGTCGGGCGCCTTCTGCCCGGCCTGCCGCAGCAGGCGCTCCAGATGCCCGCTGATCTCGCCCTCGTCGGAGACCAGGCACGACGGCGACTCGGTGAGACGGTGCGTGATGCGGACGTCCTTCGCGCGCTCGCCCAGCGCCGCCTTGACGCGCTCGACCAGCGGCTTGAACTCGTCGGCGACCTGCTCGGCAGCCTTCTTCTCGGCCTCGTCCTCGAGCTTGCCGAGGTCCAGCCCGCCGCGCGCGACCGACACCAGCGGCTTGCCGTCGAATTCCTGCAGGAACGACAGCATCCACTCGTCGACGCGGTCGGCGAGCAGCAGCACCTCGACGCCCTTGGCCCTGAAGACCTCGAGGTGCGGGCTCCTGCGCGCCGCGGTCGCGGTCTCGGCGGTCACGTAATAGACGCTGTCCTGGCCTTCCTTCATCCGCGCCACGTACTCGGCGAGCGAGACGGTCGCGTCGTCGGACTCGGACGCGGTCGACGCGAAGCGCAGCAGCTTCGCGATCCGCTCCTGGTTGCCGACGTCCTCGCCGACGCCCTCCTTGAGCACCTGGCCGAACTCCTTCCAGAAGCTCGCGTACTTCTCGGCCTGGTTCTCGGCGAGGTCCTCGAGCATGCCGAGCACGCGCCGCGTGCAGCCCTCGCGGATCGCCTTGACGTCGCGGCTCTCCTGCAGGATCTCGCGCGAAACGTTCAGCGGCAGGTCCGCGGAATCGACGACCCCGCGCACGAAACGCAGGTACGCCGGCATCAGCTGCTCGGCGTCGTCCATGATGAAGACGCGCCGCACGTAGAGCTTGATGCCGTGGCGATGGTTGCGATCCCAGATGTCGAACGGCGCCTTCGACGGCAGGTACAGCAGCTGCGTGTACTCGGAGCGCCCCTCGACGCGGTTGTGCGTCCACGCGAGCGGCTCGCCGCCGTCGTGAGCGATGTGCTGGTAGAACGACTTGTACTGCTCCTCGGTGACCTCGCCCTTGGGCCGCGCCCACAGCGCGCTCGCCTGGTTCACGGTCTCCCAGTCGTCGAGCAGCCGGTACTCGCCCTTGTCCTTGTCCCACTCCTCGCGCCGCATGCGGATCGGCAGCGAGATGTGGTCGGAGTACTTGCGCAGCACCGACTTCAGCTTCCACGACGACAGCAGGTCGTCGGTCGAGGGCTGCGCGTCGTCGCCGTCGCCGTCGCCGGCGGCGCGCAGGTGCAGTGTCACCTCGGTGCCGCGCGCGGCGCGCTCGACGTTCTCGACCGTGAACTCGCCGCTGCCGTCGGACTCCCAGCGCACGCCGTCCGACGCCGGCGCGCCCGCGCGGCGCGTGAGCACCGTGACCCGGTCGGCGACGATGAACGACGAGTAGAAGCCGACGCCGAACTGGCCGATCAGCTGCGCGTCCCTGGCCTGGTCGCCGGACAGGCGCCCGAAGAACTCGCGCGTGCCCGAGCGGGCGATGGTGCCGAGGTTGTCGACGACCTCCTGGCGCGACATCCCGATGCCGTTGTCGGTGATCGTGATCGTGCGCGCCGCCTTGTCCCAGCCGACCGTGATCCCGAGCTCGGCCTGCCCCTCGAACAGCTCGGGCTTGTCGATCGCCTCGAAGCGCAGCTTGTCGCAGGCGTCCGACGCGTTGGAGACCAGCTCGCGCAGGAAGATCTCCCGGTTGCTGTACAGCGAGTGGATCATCAGCTGCAGCAGCTGCTTGACTTCGGCCTGGAAGCCGAGCGTTTCCTTCGTTTCGGTCATGGTCGTGTCCGGTCTCGTTCGCGGGTGTCGTCCGGCGGGGCCGCCGCCGGGCGCGGCACGCACGCCGCCCCGGGCGCCCTGCCGCCCGCGCGGAGAGTGGGGGCGGAAGGCGGGATTTCAAGAGGGGCGCCCTGGCCCGGGCGCGGGGCGTCACCCGCAAGAGAGGGGCTCCCCGGCCCGGGCGCGGCGCGTCACCCCCAAGAGAGGGGCTCCCCGGCCCGGGCGCGGCGCGTCACCCCCAAGAGAGGGGCTCCCCGGCCCGGGCGCGGCGCGTCACCCGCAGCGCTGAAGCACGCGGTCGAGCTCGGCGAGCATCCGCGTGCCCGCGCTGGTCGCGACGTTGAACCGCATCCAGGTGCTCGGGCGCTGGTCGGGCAGGAACAGGCTCCCCGGCGCCATCAGGTAGCCGCGCTCGAGCATCGCCTGCGCGACCGGACTGGTGTCCACGCCCGCGTCCGCCCACACGAACATGCCCACCGGCGGCGTCGCGAACGCACGCAGCCCGAGCCGCTCCAGCTGGCGCAGCACCGGATCGCGCGCCCGCGACAGGCGCTCGCGCAGCCGGTGCAGGTGGCGCCGGTAGTGCCCCTCGGAGAGCACGCGGTAGACGATGCGCTCGCCGAACTCGGGGCTGGTGAGCCCGATCAGCATCTTCAGGTCGGTGAGCTCGCGCGCGAGCTCCGGCGAGCAGGCGACGAAGCCCACGCGCAGGTTCGCCGCCAGCGTCTTCGAGAAGCCGCCGACGTAGACCACGCGCCGCAGCTGGTCGAGCGCGGCCAGCCGCGTGCACGGCTGCAGCGACGCGCCCGGGTGCAGGTCGCAGTAGACGTCGTCCTCGACGACGATGAAGTCGTGCTCGTCGGCGAGCCGCAGCAGGCGGAACGCCTTGGCCGCGGACATCGACGTGCTGGTCGGGTTGTGCAGCACCGACGAGGTGACGACGAGCCTGGGCCGGTGCTCGGCGGCGAGCACCGCGAGCCGCTCGAGGTCGGGGCCGTCGCCCTCGCGCGGAACGCCGATGACGCGCGCGCCGAGCTGAGCGTAACGCCCGAACAGCAGGAACCACGAGGGCTCGTCGACCAGCACGACGTCGCCGGGCTCGAGCAGGTGCTGCGCGATCAGGTCGAGCGCCTGCGTCACGCCGTTGGTCGTGAGGATCTGCTCCGGGCGCACCGAGATCTCGAGCTCGGCGAGCTTGAGCTCGAGCTGCTGGCGCAGCGGCAGGTAGCCCTGCGGGTGGCCGTAGTCGAGGAACCCGGCGCCGCTCTGGCGCCCGAGCGAGCGCAGGCTGGACGTGATCAGTTCCTCGTCGAGCCAGTCGGGTGGCAGCACGCCGCCGCCGGGCATGTCGCGCGGCGGCAGGCGCTTGAACATGTTGCGCAGCAGCCAGACGACGTCGACCGACGCGCGCGGCGCGTCGCTCCAGGCGCGCACGCCGGCGAGCGCCGCCGCCGGGTTGCGCTCGCGCACGAAGAAGCCCGAGCCGCGGCGCGACTCGAGGTAGCCGCGCGCGATCAGGCGGTCGTAGGCCTCGACGACCGTGAAGCGCGAGACCCGGTGCTCGGCGGCGAACTGCCGGATCGACGGCATGCGCGCGCCGGGGCGCATCACGCGCTCGTCGATGCGCCCGGCGTACCAGCCGACGATCTGATCGACGAGCGTGACGTCGCCGCCGGAGGTCAGGAAGGCGCCCGGCGGCGCGGCCCCGCGCGGCGGGCTCGCGCGCGACGGGGACTGAACGGTGGCGACTGTCATGGTCGACGCTCCAGGCCGGTCGGCACGCTGAACCGGCAAAGTGTACAGGCACTGTACCAGTCGATTGCGGTACCCTGCAACGATGGACAAGCCCAGCGAATCGCGCGGAATGGCGCTCGCCTTCGTCGGCGTGCTGATGTTCGGCGCGACGCTGCCGGCGACGCGCCTCGCGCTCGAGGGCTTCGACCCCGGATTCGTCGCGCTCGCGCGCGCCGAGCTCGCGGCGCTGCTCGCCGGGCTGGCGCTGTGGATCGCGCGCGCGCCCCTGCCGGCGCGCGAACACTGGCGCGCACTGATGATCACGGCCGCGGGGGTCGTGCTGGGATTCCCGCTCTTCTCGTCGATCGCGATGCGCACCAGCGACGCCTCGCACGGCGCCGTCGTCAACGGGCTGCTGCCGTTCGCGACCGCGCTGGCCGCCATGTGGCGCGCGCACGAGCGCCCGTCGCCCGGCTTCTGGGTCGCGGCGGCGTCCGGCAGCGCGCTGGTCGTCGCCTTCGCGCTGAACGCGGGCGGCGGGACCCTGCGCGCCGGCGACTGGGCGATGCTCGCGGCGGTCGCCGCCGGCGCGATCGGCTACGCCGAGGGCGGGCGGCTCGCGGCGCGCCTGGGCGGCTGGCAGACCATCGCGTGGGCACTCGTCGCGGCGGCACCGTGGCTGCTCGCGCCGGCGTTGTGGTCCGCCGCGCGGCAGCCTTTCGCGCACGCCGGCGCCCGCGCGTGGGGCGGCCTCGCGTACGTGGCCGTCGTCAGCCAGTTCCTGGGGTTCCTCTTCTGGTACGGTGGCATGGCGATCGGCGGGGTGGCGCGCGTGTCGCAGGTTCAGCTGCTGCAGCTGTTCGTCACGCTCGCGATCGCCGCCGCGCTGATGGGCGAGGCGGTCGCGCCCGGCACCTGGGCGGTGGCCGCAGCGGTGGTCGCCCTGGTCGCCGCAGGCCGGCGCGCGCCGGTGCGCCGCACCTCGATTCCTGGAGACGCACGATGAGACCACGCCCGTTCATGCAGGTCGACGTCTTCACCGACACGCCGTACCGGGGCAACCCGGTCGCGGTCGTGCTCGACGGCGACGGACTGTCCGACGACGCGATGCAGCGCATCGCACGCTGGACGAACCTGTCCGAGACCACTTTCGTGCTCGCGCCGGCCGCGCCGGGCGCCGACTACCGCCTGCGGATCTTCACGCCGGGCTCGGAGCTGCCGTTCGCCGGGCACCCGACGCTGGGCAGCGCGCACGCGCTGATCGCTTCCGCGCGGCTGCGACCTCGCGCGGGCCGCCTCGTCCAGCAGTGCGGCGCCGGGCTCGTGCCCGTGACGCTCGACGCCGACGGCGAGCGGCTGTGGCTTCGATTGCCCGCTGCACGCACCGATCGGCTCGACGATGCCGCGCGCGCCCGGCTCGAGCGCGCTCTCGGGCTGGCCTGCCCCGAGGCGATGCGCATCGACGTCGGCCCGGTGTGGATCACGGCGCGCGTCGACGGCGGCGCGGCGCTGCTCGCGGCGCGCCCCGACCTCGCGGAGATCGAAGCGCTGTCCCGGGAGGCGGGTGCCACCGGTGTCACCGTGTTCGGCGCGCTCGTCGGCGACGGCGCGCGCTGGGAGGTGCGCTCGTTCGCGCCCGCGGCCGGCGTGCCCGAGGACCCGGTGTGCGGCAGCGGCAACGGTTGCGTGGCGGTGTTCCTGGGCGAGATCGGCGAGCGCGCGCCCTACGAGGCACGCCAGGGCCGCGCGATCGGACGCGACGGTCGCATCGCGGTGCGCGGCGTCGGCGGCGAGGTCGAAATCGGCGGAGCGTGCGTGGCGTGCGTGCGCGGGGAGATCCTCGCCTGAGCCCGTTGCCGCGCGTCGCGCGCCCGGCTCACCCGGGTCGCCGGCGCGGGTCGTGCCTGCCCGTGCGCGGCCCGCACCGGCGTGCTCAGGCGAAGTGCCCGGACACCAGCGCGTCGCCGACCTCGTCGAGCGTCGCCGGGCACCACGCGGGCTTGCGGTCCTTGTCGATCAGCAGCGCGCGCACGCCCTCGGGGAAGTCCGGGTGGCGCTGGTACTGGCGCGCGAGCACGAGGTCCAGCGCGAGCACCTCGGACAGCGACATCGTGCGCGCGCGGCGCAGGTACTCGAGCGTGACTTTCGCCGCGGTCGGCGAGCCGCCCGCGAGCGCGGCCGCGGGCGCCGCGAAGAACGGGTCTTCGGCCGCCGCCGCCGCGAGCGCGTCGCGAATGCCCTCGACGCCCGGCTGCATCGCGACGAAGCGGATCGCGTCGTAGTACTGCAGCAGGTTCGCCGTCGGCAGCCCCGCCTTGTAGCGGCGGTGCCGCGACAGCAGTGCGCGCGTGAGCGACGCGCGGTCGGCGGCGGCGTCGCCGCGCCAGTCGTGCGCGAGCAGGTCCGCGTACAGCGCATCGCGCGCCTCGAGCGGCACGAAGAAGTCCGCGAGACCTGCGAAGATCGCGTCGGCCTCGTTGATCGCCAGACCCGTGAGCGCCATCACGCGCCCCGCGCCGCCGGGGACCCGATTGAGGAACCAGCCGCCGCCCACGTCCGGGAACAGACCGATGTGGATCTCCGGCATCGCGATGCGCGATCCGTCGGCGACGACGCGGTGACTCGCGCCGGCGACCAGCCCCAGCCCGCCGCCCATGCAGATGCCGTGCGAATAACTGACGAAGGGCTTGGGGAAGGTGTGGATCGCGAGATCGAGCTGGTACTCGACCGCGAAGAACGCGTCGCCGTAGACGAAGCGCTCGGGGCCGCCGGCGCGCACGTGCCGGATCACCTCGGCGACGTCGCCCCCAGCGCACAGGCCCTTGTCGCCCGCGCCGTCGAGCACGACGGCCGCGATGCGCTCGTCGGACGCCCAGCGCCGGAACTGGTCGAGCATCAGCTGGCACATCTCGAGGTTCAGCGCGTTGACCTGCCGCTGGCGATGCAAGGTGGCGAACCCGACGCGCAGCCCGCGGGCCGCGTCGCGCTCCTCGAAGATCACGGGAGGGTGGCTCATTTCGTCTCGAAGCCGGAAGGGTAGAGGCGGGTCTCGCCGTGGCGCAGCAACACGAACGCGTCGTCGGGCACGCCGGCCGCGCGCCGCGCCGCCGGCAGCTCGCCGATCGGGGCGTCCAGCGGCTCGTCGGTCAGCTCGAACGTGCCCCAGTGGATGCCGATCGAGCGGCGCGCCTTCACGTCGCGGTGGATCATCACCGCTTCGGCCGGGTCCACGTGCTGGTCCTTCATGAACCAGCGCGGCAGGTAAGCGCCGACCGGGATCGCCGCCAGGTCGAAGCCACCGAAGCGCGCGCCGATGTCGGCGAAGTCGCGCGAGTAGCCGGTGTCGCCGGCGAAGAAGAACGAGAAGCCGGGCGCCCGGATCACCCAGCCGCCCCACAGCGTCTCGTTGCGGTCCCACAGCGTGCGCGCGCTCCAGTGCTGCACCGGCACCATGTGGACGTCGACGCCGGCCAGCGCCTGCTGCTGCCACCAGTCGAACGCCTGCACGCGCTCGATGCCCTGCGCGCGCATCCAGCGCTCCACGCCGAGCGGCACCGCGAACACCGGCGAGCCGCCGGGCTGCCCGGCGAGCGCCTTCACGGTGTCGAGGTCGAGGTGGTCGTAGTGGTTGTGCGAGATCACGACCAGGTCGATGTGCGGCAGCTCGTCGAGCCGCAGCGCCGGCGGCACGCGCCGCTTCGGGCCGTACCACTGCACGGGGAACGCACGCTCCGAGAACTGCGGATCGGTGAGGACGTTGACCCCGGCGACCTGCAGCAGCACCGTCGCGTGGCCGACCCAGGTCACCGCGGTCCGGTCGCGGTTGGCGCGCAGGAACGCGACGTCGGGCTTCGCGACCGGGAACGCGTAGCCGTTCACGTGCGCGGACGGCGCGGGCGGCAGCCCGTCGCGCGTGCGCTCGTAGTACCAGGCGAGCAGTTCGGACAGCGCCTTGCCGCCGGCAGGGCCGTAGTTGTTGGCGAAGCCGCCGGGACGGTGGTGCGGCTTGCGGGCGTCGTAGTAGGGATTCGGGCTGCCGCAGCCCGCCGCGAGGACGGCCGCGGCGGCGAGCGCGACGGCGCGCGCGCGCCCCGTCACTCCTTGACCGCGCCGGTCATCCCCGACACGTAGTACTCGACGAAGAACGAGTAGAACACCGCGACCGGCAGCGAGCCGAGCAGCGCGCCCGCCATCAGCGGCCCCCAGTGGTAGACGTCGCCCTCGACGAGCTCGGTGACGACCGCGACCGGCACCGTCTTGATCTCGGAGTCCGACACGAAGGTGAGCGCGTAGATGAACTCGTTCCACGACAGCGTGAACGCGAAGATCCCGGCCGAGATCAGCCCGGGGACCGCGAGCGGGAGCACGATCCGGGTGAGGATCTGCCAGCGCGTGGCGCCGTCGATCAGCGCGCACTCCTCGAGCTCGAACGGGATCGAGCGGAAGTAGCCCATCAGCAGCCAGGTGCAGAACGGCACCAGGAACGTCGGGTACGTGAAGATCAGCGCCCAGCGCGTGTTGAACAGGCCGAAGTGCTGCAACACCACCGCCAGCGGGATGAACAGGATCGACGGCGGGATCAGGTACGCGAGGAAGATCGACAGCCCGACCTGGCGCGAGCCCTTGAACTTCAGGCGCTCGATCGCGTACGCGGCGAGCACTGCCGTGGCCAGCGACGCGATCGTCGAGACCAGTGCGACCACCATGGTGTTCATCAGCCACTCGGGATACGCGGTGTCGAACAGCAGCTTCTTGAAGTGCGCGAGCGTCGGGCTCTTGATCCAGAACGGATTGCCCTCGCGCGAGAGCAGTTCCTCGTTCGGCTTGAACGCCGTCGTCGTCATCCAGTAGAACGGGAACAGCAGCCCGAACAGGAACAGGCCGACCGGGATGTACGTCATGACCCAGCGCCGCGGCAGCGACTCCAGGAACTGCATACCCTGGGACTCGTTCTTGTCGCTCATTTGTCGGCCCCCTGCTGCCAGGCCCGGCGCTGAAGCCCGAAGTAGCTGAACATGATCGCGGCGAGCAGGAACGGCACCATCGCGATCGCGATCGCCGCGCCCTCGCCCATCGCGCCGCCGGAGATCGCGCGCTGGAACGACAGCGTCGCCATCAGGTGCGTGGCGTTCAGCGGCCCGCCGCGCGTGAGCACGTAGATGAGCTGGAAGTCGGTGAACGTGAACAGCACCGAGAACGTCATCACGACCGCGATGATCGGCGTGAGCAGGGGCAGCGTCACGTGGCGGAAGCGCTGCCACGCGCTCGCACCGTCGATCGCCGCGGCCTCGTACAGCGACGGCGAGATCGTCTGAAGGCCCGCGAGCAGCGAGATCGCGACGAACGGGATGCCGCGCCAGACGTTGGCGGCCATCGTCGACCAGCGCGCATTCCACGGGTCGCCGAGGAAGTCGATGTAGCGGTCGATGACGCCGAGCTTGACCAGCACCCAGCTGATCACGGAGAACTGGGAGTCGAAGATCCACCAGAACGCGATCGCCGACAGCGCGGTGGGCACGATCCAGGGCAGCAGGATCACCGCGCGCAGCGCGGTTTTGAAGCGCATGTTGCGATTGAGCAGCAGCGCCAGCCACAGCCCGAGCATGAACTTGAACACGCTCGCGACGGCCGTGTAGAGCATCGTGTTGAACAGCGCGAGCCGAGTGACGCCGTCGCCCCAGAGGAACTCGTAGTTCTCCAGCCCGACGAAGTGGCCGGCGCGGCCGATCTTGGCGTCGGTGAACCCGAGCCAGACGCCCAGCCCGAGCGGGTACGTGAGGAAGAGCAGCAGCAGCGCCGCCGCCGGGATCATGAAGACCAGGCCGAGCGCGTTGCGGTTGTTCTGGAGCTTTTCGAGCACCGTTCGGGCGTCCTTCGGGTGACCGCCGGCCGCGCGTGCCCCCGGGCACGCGGCGAAGCCGGCGAAAGGCAGGGCGGAAGCGGGGCCGCTCGCGGCCCCGCGGCGCTCAGACCTTGTAGTAGCGCTCGGCGCGCTTCTGCGCGTTCGCGGCGGCGTCCTTGGCCGACTTGGCACCGCTCGCGGCCTCGGCGACCATGTCCTGCACGATGAAGTCGGCGAGCGCGCCGGCCGACGCGTAGCCGAGCTTGCCCTCGTAGCCGGCCGGGCGCATGTTCTTCACGCAGTCGCGATAGGCCATCGCCTTCGGGTCGGACGTCCAGACCGCATTGGACTCGTACGCCTTGAGCGGGTGCGCGACGTAGCCGAACGACGCCTGCATCCAGGGGCCGAACTGCTCCTGTTCCATCATGAAGGCGAGGAACGCCTTCGCGGCCTTCGGGTACTTGGTGTACTTGAAGATCATCTGGTTGAAGAACAGGTGGTACTCGGTGGGCACGCCCACCGGACCGATCGGCATCGGCGCGTGCTGGACGTCGAGCCCCATCTCCTTGAGCTTCGGATCCTGAGAGTTCTTGCACGCGTAGTAGATCGAGATGCCGTTGTTCGTGCAGCTGATCTGGCCGTCGAGGAACGCCTTGTTGTTGTTCGGGTCGAGCCACGACAGGGTGCCGGGGGCGAAGGTCGAGTAGAGCTCCTTCGCGTATTCGAGCGCCTTGACCGTCTCGGGGCTGTCGATGACGACCTTGTTGTTCTTGTCGACGAGCTTGCCGCCGAACGCCCACAGCAGCCACTGCGTCCAGCCGCTGTCGCCGGTGGCGTGGCCCAGCGCCATGCCCGCGGGCGTGCCTTTCTCCTTCAGCGCGCGGCACAGCTTGAGGAAGTCGTCGGTGGTGCGCGGGAACTTGTCGAAGCCCGCGGCCTTGACGTGACTCTCGCGATAGACCATCACCGAGCCGGACGCGCCCAGCGGCACGCCGATCCACTTCTTCCCGTCGGGCTTCAGGTACGTCTCCGCCGCGGGGAACCAGCCGCCGTACTTCTTGCCGAGGTAGTCGCACAGGTCGGTGACGTCGAGCAGCTTGTCGGGATACAGGTTCGCGTCGTCGTTCGTCGACAGCACGATGTCGGGGCCCGAGCCGGTGTTCGCCGCGACCGCGGCCTTCGGCCGGACGTCTTCCCAGCTCTCGTGGTCGACGCGCACTTCGATGCCGGTCTTCTCGGTGAACTTCTTGACGTTCGCCAGGTACTGGTCCTCGTCGCCCTGAACGAAGCGCTTCCAGCGCAGCACGCGGAGCTTCGCGCCCTTCTCGGGGGCGACGTTCCACGCCTGCGCGTGGACCGCGGGTGCGAACAGCGTCGCACCGCCGGCGGTGGCCGCCGCGGCCGCGGTGCCCGCGGAAGTCTTGAGGAAGTCGCGTCTTTCGAGAGTGCCCATGTGTCGTCTCCTTGAGTTGTTCGAGGCGGGGGGGGTCAGGCCGTCGGCAGGCGCTTGCCGCCGGCGGCGTCGAAGACATGGATCGCGGCCGGCGCCGGGGTCAGCACGACGCGGTCGCCGGGCCGGAAACCGTGGCGCTCGCGGAAGATCGCCATCAGCGAGCCGGCGGCGCTCTTGGCGAAGACCTGGATGTCGGCACCGGTGGGCTCGACGACGACCACCTCGCTCGTGATGCCGGCGTCGCCGAGCGTCAGGTGCTCGGGGCGGATGCCGAAGCGCACCTTCTGGCCGGGCGTCGCCCGCAGGCCGGGGACCGCGATCCGCCCCGAGCCCGCGAGCTCGACGCCGCCGCCGTCGGCCGACACGTTGCCGTCGATCATGTTCATCGCGGGCGAGCCGATGAAGCCCGCGACGAAGGTGTTCGCGGGCCGGTCGTAGAGCTCGAGCGGCGCGCCGATCTGCTCGACGATGCCGTCGTGCATGACGACGATCTTGTCGGCCATCGTCATCGCCTCGATCTGGTCGTGCGTGACGTAGATCGACGTGGTCTTCAGGCGCTGGTGCAGTTCCTTGATCTCGGTGCGCATCTGCACGCGCAGCTTCGCGTCGAGGTTCGACAGCGGCTCGTCGAAGAGGAACACCTGCGGGTTGCGGACGATCGCGCGGCCCATCGCGACGCGCTGGCGCTGGCCGCCGGAGAGCTGGCGCGGGTAGCGGTCGAGCAGCTGGTCGAGCCCGAGGATTCGGGCCGCCTCGCCGACGCGCTTGTCGATCTCGGCCTTCGGGGCCTTCGCCAGCTTCAGGCTGAAGGCCATGTTGTCGAAGACCTTCATGTGCGGGTAGAGCGCGTAGTTCTGGAACACCATCGCGATGTCCCGCTCCTTGGGCGCGATGTCGTTGACGATGCGCCCGCCGATGCCGATCTCGCCCTTCGAGATCTCCTCGAGGCCGGCGATCATCCGCAGCAGCGTCGACTTCCCGCAGCCCGACGGGCCGACGAGCACGCAGAACTCGCCGTCGGTGATCGAGACGTCGACGCCCTTGATGATGTGCGTCTCACCGAAATACTTGTGGACGCCACGGATGCTCACTTCGGCCATGTGCTCGAGCTCGTTCGAATTGTTCGCGCGCGCCGGGCCGTGCCGCGCCCGGGCCGCAGCGATTATGCCGCACTTCCCGGGCCGCGGAGGGGGGCGCAGGCGCCGGCCGGAACCGCCTGCGTAGGGGATTACCCGCCCCCGCGCCCGGGCGCGACTCGCGCCGTCACGCGGGCTTGCGCACCGCCAGGCGTGCCTCGCGGACGCGCGGCTCGAGCAGGCGCCCCTTGCGCGCGCGAGCGCCGGCGAATCCCGCGAGCTCGCGCGCCGACATCTCGCGGCGCACCGGCTTGGCCCCCCGCCCGATGCCCTCGACGACCACGCCCGCTTCGCCGAAGACCACCGCCTGCAGCAGCTTCTCCTTCGGGTCGAGCCCCATCAGGATCACGCCGCGACCGCCGTTGCGCAGCACCTTCGCGTCGGCGAGCGGGAACACGAGCGCCCGCCCCTGCTCGGACACACACAGCACCTGCGACATCCCCGGCTCGAAGAGCGCCGGGCGCAGCGGCGCGTCGCCGTCGTCGAGTACGAGGAAGCTCTTGCCCTGGCGCGTGCGCCCGACGAGGTCCGCCGCCTGGCACACGAACCCGTTGCCCGCGCTCGTCGCGAAGAGCACGCCGAGCTGCTGCGCGCAAGAAAAGACGTGGTCGGCACGCGCGCCCGGCTCGAGCTCGATGAAGGTCGTGATCGGCGCGCCGTCGCCGCGCGCCGACGGCAGCTGCGACACCGGCACCGAGTACACGCGCCCGGTCGTCGAGACTGCGTAGAGCGGGTCGGTCGTCAGCACCTCGTAGGCCCCCGACAGCGCGTCGCCCGCCTTGAACGTGAACTGGGACGCGTCGTGGCCGTGGCCCTGGCGCGCGCGCACCCAGCCGCGCTCGGAGACGATCACCGTCACCGGCTCCTCGGCGATGCGCACCTCGACGCTGGCGCGCTGCGCCGCCTCGATCAGCGTGCGCCGCGCGTCGCCGTACTGGCGCGCGTCCTCGCAGATCTCCTTGATCACCTGGCGGCGCATCGCCGCGGGGTTCGCGAGCAGCGCCTGCAGCGCCGCGCGCTCGTCGCCGAGCGATTTCAGCTCCTGGTCGATGCGGATCGCCTCCAGCCGCGCGAGCTGGCGCAGCCGGATGTCGAGGATGTCGTCGGCCTGGCGCTCGGAGAGCCGGAAGCGCGCGATCAGCGCCGCGCGCGGCTCGTCGGACTCGCGGATGATCCGGATCACCTCGTCGATGTTCAACAGGACCGTGCGCCGGCCCTCGAGGATGTGGATGCGATCCTCGACCTTCTCGAGCCGGTGGCGCGAGCGGCGCGTCACGGTCGCGACGCGGAACTCGCCCCACTCGCGCAGCACCTCGACGAGCCCCTTCTGCGTGGGCCGGCCGTCGGCGCCGACGACGACGAGGTTCACCGCGACGCCCGACTCCAGGCTCGTGTGCGCGAGCAGGACGTTGGCGAGCTCCTGCTGGTCGATGCGCGAAGTCTTGGGCTCGAAGACCAGCCGCACCGGCGCGTCCTTGCCGGACTCGTCGCGCACCGCGTCGAGCACGCCGAGCACCGTCTGCTTGAGCTGCATCTGTTCCGGCGACAGCGACTTCTTGCCGGCCCTGAGCTTCGGGTTCGTGAGCTCCTCGATCTCCTCGAGCACCTTCTGCGCGGAGACGCCGTGCGGGAGCTCGTTGACGACCATCTGCCACTGCCCGCGCGCGAGGTCCTCGATGGTCCAGCGCGCGCGCACCTTGATCGAGCCGCGCCCGCCCGCGTAGATCTCGCGGATGTCGGCCGGCGGCGAGATGATCTGCGCGCCGCCGGGGAAGTCGGGCCCGGGCATCAGCGCGAGCACGTCGTCGAGCGCCGCCTTCGGGTCTTTGAGCACCGCGATCGCGGCCTGCGCGACCTCGCGCAGGTTGTGCGGCGGGATCTCGGTCGCCAGGCCCACGGCGATGCCCGACGCGCCGTTGAGCAGCACCATCGGCAGGCGCGCCGGCAGCTGGCGCGGCTCGTTCGACGAGCCGTCGTAGTTCGGCACGAAGTCGACGGTGCCCTGGTCGATCTCGTCGAGCAGCAGGCGCGCGTACTGCGTGAGCCGCGCCTCGGTGTAGCGCATCGCCGCCGCGCCGTCGCCGTCGCGCGAGCCGAAGTTGCCCTGGCCGTCGATCAGCGGATAGCGCAGCGTGAACGACTGCGCCATGCGCACCAGCGCGTCGTACGCGGCGGTGTCGCCGTGCGGGTGGTACTTGCCGAGGACGTCGCCGACCACGCGCGCCGACTTCACCGGCTTGGCCGCGGGGCCGAGCCCCATCTCGTTCATCGCGTACAGGATGCGCCGCTGCACCGGCTTCTGGCCGTCGCAGACGTCGGGCAGCGCGCGGCCCTTGACGACCGAGACCGCGTAGTCGAGGTACGCGCGCTCGGCGTACTCCGCCAGCGTGAGCGCGTCGCCGCCGGCATCGCCGCCCTCGGGCGGCAGGTCTGAGAAGAGGTCGCGTTCGGTCATTCGGATCGTGCTCGTGCGCCGCGCCGGCGCGTCAGATGTCGACGTCGGCTTCGTTGCCGCGCGCCTCGAGCCACGCGCGCCGGGCGGCCGCCTCGCCCTTGCCCATCAGCATCGTGAAGCGCTGCTCGGTGGCGCCGCGATCGAGCGCGCCCAGCGTCACCGGCAGCAGCCGGCGCGTGTCGGGATTCATCGTCGTCTCCCACAACTGCTCGGCGCTCATCTCGCCCAGCCCCTTGAAGCGCGAGATGCTCCACGCGCCCTCGCGCACGCCCTCCTTGCGCAGCTTGTCCTCGACGTGCCTGAGCTCGCCGTCGTCGAGGCAGTAGAGCTTGCGCAGCGGGCGCTTGCCCTGCGCGGGGACGTCGACGCGGAACAGCGGCGGGCGGGCGACGCACACGTGGCCGCGCTCGATCAGCTTCGGGAAGTGGCGGAAGAACAGCGTGAGCAGCAGCACCTGGATGTGCGCGCCGTCGACGTCGGCGTCCGACAGGATGCACACCCGGCCGTAGCGCAGCGCGGAGAGATCGGGGTCGTCGCCCGGCCCGTGCGGGTCGACGCCGACCGCGACCGCGATGTCGTGGATCTCGTTGTTCGCGAACAGGCGGTCGCGTTCGGTCTCCCAGCTGTTGAGCACCTTGCCGCGCAGCGGCAGGATCGCCTGGAACTCCTTGTCGCGCCCCATCTTGGCCGAGCCGCCGGCGGAGTCGCCCTCGACCAGGAAGAGCTCGTTGCGCGCGGTGTCGGTGGACTCGCAGTCGGTGAGCTTGCCCGGCAGCACCGCCACGCCCGAGCTCTTGCGCTTCTCGACCTTCTGCGCCGCGCGGCTGCGCGCCTGCGCCTGCCGGATCACGAGCTCGGCGAGCCGCTTGCCGAGGTCGACGTGCTGATTCAGCCACAGCTCGAGCTGCGGCTTGGCCAGCGACGACACCATGCGAACCGCGTCGCGCGAGTTCAGCCGTTCCTTGATCTGGCCCTGGAACTGCGGGTCGAGCACCTTCGCCGACAGCACGAAGCTCGCGCGCGCGAAGACGTCCTCGGGCAGCAGCTTCACGCCCTTCGGCAGCAGGCCGTGCAGCTCGACGAAGCCCTTGACCGCGCCGAAGAGCCCTTCGCGCAGCCCCGACTCGTGTGTGCCGCCGGCCGACGTCGGGATCAGGTTCACGTACGACTCGCGAACCAGCGCTCCCTCCTCGGTCCACGCGACCACCCACTGCGCCCCCTCGCCCTCGGCGAGCGACTCGTGGCCGGCCGGCGCGAACTGCTCGCCCTCGAACAGCGGGATCAGCGGCGGCGGCGCGCCCAGCGTCGCGAGCGCCTCGTTCAGGTACCCGCGCAGGCCTTCCGTGTACTGCCAGGCCTGGACCTTGCCGCTGCGCGCATCGGTGAACCGCACCTTCAGGCCCGGCAGCAGCACCGCCTTCGAGCGCAGCAGCTGCACCAGCTCGGCGGACGGGATCGCCTGGCTGTCGAAGTACTTCGGGTTCGGCCAGCAGCGCACGCGGGTGCCGCTGCGCGGCTCGCCGCGCTGGGGGGCGCGCGTCGAGAGCCTGCGGGAAACGTCGCCGTCGGCGAACCCGATCTCGTGTGCCGCGCCGTCGCGCCAGACGGTGACGTCGAGGCGGCTCGACAGCGCGTTGGTGACGGACACGCCCACGCCGTGCAGGCCGCCGGAGAAGCTGTATGCGCCACCCGCGGCCTTGTCGAACTTGCCGCCCGCGTGCAGTCGGGTGAACACGATCTCGACGACCGGGACCTTCTCCTCCGGGTGCGGCCCGACCGGGATGCCTCGACCGTCGTCTTCGACGCTGACCGAGCCGTCGGCCTCCAGCGTGACCGCGATCTCCCGGCACACCCCGGCCAGCGCCTCGTCGGCGGCGTTGTCGATCACTTCCTGCACGATGTGCAGCGGGTTCTCGGTGCGCGTGTACATGCCGGGGCGCTGCTTGACCGGCTCCAGGCCCTTGAGGACGCGGATCGACGCCTCGCTGTATTCGCTCTTGCGGGTTGCCATCGGCGCTCGCGCTGCTCCCTCGGTTTGCGCGGGCCCGCCGGCCCGCAACGAGCGCGGATTGTACCGCCCGGCCCGCGCGCGAAATCTGGGACAATGCGCACTCCCATGCCCAGCCTTCCGTCCCGCAGCGAGATCGAGTCCGCGCGCGCGATCGTTCGCCGCGCCGTGCCGCCCACGCCGCAGTACGCGTGGCCGCTGCTCGCGCAGCGCCTGGGCACGCGCGCGTGGGTCAAGCACGAGAACCACACCGCGGTGGGCGCGTTCAAGGTTCGCGGCGGCCTGGTCTGGTTCGACGGCCTGCGCGAGCGCGGCGAGCGCGTGCCCGGCGTCGTCAGCGCCACCCGCGGCAACCACGGGCAGTCGGTCGGGTTCGCGGCGCGCGCACTCGGCATCCCGGCCACCATCGTCGTGCCGCACGGCAACAGCCGCGAGAAGAACGCCGCGATGCGCGCGCTCGGCGTGGAGCTGGTCGAGCACGGCGAAGACTTCCAGGCGGCGCGCGAGCACGCGCAGGCGCTCGCCGCCGGGCGCGGCCTGCGGATGGTGCCGTCGTTCCACCCCGACCTCGTGCGCGGCGTCGCCACGTACTGGCTCGAGTTCCTCGAGGCCGTGCCCGAGCTCGACGTCGTCTACGTGCCGATCGGCCTGGGCTCGGGCGCGTGCGGCGCGCTCGCGGCGCGCGAGGCGCTCGGGCGACGCGTCGAGGTCGTCGGCGTCGTGTCGCAGGGCGCGCCCACGTACGCGCTGTCGCTCGCCGCGGGCCGTGTCGTCGAGGCGCCGGTCACCACCGTGATCGCCGACGGCATGGCGTGCCGGGTCGCCGAGCCGCAGGCGCTCGAGCTGATGCTCGGGCGGCTGGACCGCGTCGTCGCGGTCTCCGACGCGCAGGTCGCGCACGCGATGCGCGCGCTGTTCATCGACACCCACAACGTCGCCGAGGGCGCCGGCGCGGCCCCGCTCGCCGCGGCGCTCGCCGAGCGCGAGGCGCTCGCCGGCCGCTGCGTGGGCCTGGCGCTCACCGGCGGCAACGTCGACCACGACGTGTTCGCCGGGGTGCTGGCGGGCGACGCCGGCGGAGCCGGCGCGTGAACGCCGTCAGCTTCGCGCTCGTGCTCGCCGGCGTGCTGCTGAACGCGTTCGCGCAGACGCTGCTGAAGGCCGGCACGAACCGGCTCGGCGCGGTCGAGTTCACGCTCGCCAACGCCTGGGACATCGCGCTGCGCACGCTCACGCTGTGGCCGTTCCTGCTCGGCTTCGCGTGCTACGCGGTGAGCCTCGTCGTCTGGATCGTCGCGCTCTCGCGCGTGCCGGTGATCGTCGCCTACCCGATGCTGTCCATCGGCTACATCGTCAACGCGCTGATCGCGCGCTTCTGGCTCGGCGAGACGCTGTCGGCCGGCGGCTGGAGCGGCATCGCGCTGATCTGCTGCGGCGTGTGGCTGATCGCCCGCCAGGGCTGACGGCGCGGCCCGCCGCGCGTCTGCGCAGCGTTGCCGCGTACGCAGCGGCGCCTCGGCGCCCCGCCCCCCCGGATCAGCCCTCGGCTGATTCCTGCACCGCGGGCGCGCCGCTGCCCAGCACCGGTGTCGACGAACGCACGATGTACACGCTGCACGGCGCGTCCTCCGACACCGCGGTCGTGATCGAGCGCCCCAGCCCCAGGCGCGGCTCCGAGTAGTTCGCCGCGCCGATCACGATCAGCGACGCGTGATTGGCGCGCGCGTACTCGACGAGCATGCGCGCGGTGTCCGCGCCCTCGAGCACGTGCACCGACAGCCGCTCCGGCGGCAGGTCCATCGGCTTGGCCCAGTGCCGCAGCCGCACGAGGTGGTCGAGGTGCATGCCGGACGTGGTCTCCGACGTCTTCGCGCCGTCCATCAGCGGCGTGTCCTTCAGTACCGAGACGCACGCGAGCCGCGCGTTCGGCGCGTGCCCGATCACGCGCAGCACCGCGCCCTGCAGCGCGCGCTGCAGGTCGTCGTCGAGGTGGTCGGTGTCCACCGCGGCGACGACGATCGGCGCCGCCGCGACCTGCTCCACCGGCGGCGGCACCACCTCGGCCTCGCGGCCCGCCGCCGTCAGCCAGCGCTTCACGTGCGCGAAGAATCCGATCCGATCGAGCTTGCTCGCGCGCGCGGTCAGCGTCACGCGGTCCGGGTGGCGCAGGTCGAACGCGACCTGAGCGGCCGACGGATAGCGCTGGTCGGGGCGCGGCTCGATCAGGCGCAGGATCACCTCCTGCAGCCACGGGGGAATCGCCGGCACCAGCATGCGCGGCGGGCGCGGATCGAGCCACAGGCGGTCGCGCAGGCCGCTGACGGTCTGCGGCGAGCCGAACGGCAGCTTGCCGGTGGCGAGCTCGTACAGGACCACGCCGAGCGCGAACAGGTCGCTGCGCGGGTCGGTGCGAACGCCGAGCACCTGCTCCGGCGAGATGTACTGGGGCGTGCCGACGGCGCGGCGCATCTCCTCGGCCATCAGGTCGGGAAGGCGCGCGTGGCGCGCGAGCCCGAAGTCGATCAGCACCGCGCGTCCGTCGGGGCGGATCAGCACGTTGCCCGGCTTGATGTCGAGGTGGATGACGTCCTGCCGGTGCAGGCTCTCGATCGCGTCGGCCACCGCCGCGCCGATGCGCGCGACCTCGTCGGGCGCAAGCGGCGCGCGCCCGACCGCGCTCTCGAGGCTCTCGCCTTCGATCCACTCGGTCACGAGATACGGCGTCTCGGCCAGGTCGCCCGCGGCGACGAAGCGCGGCACGTACGGGCTCGTGATCGCCGACAGCATCATCTGCTCGACCTCGAAGCCGACGACGCCTTCGGTCGGCTGCCCGTGCCCGAGGCGCGGCACCTTCATGATCAGCGGAAAGCCGGCGTCGGGCCCGGTCACCCGGTAGATGAACCCCATGCCGCCGTCGTGCACGCACTCGCCGATCGTGTAGTCGTCGATCGTCGAGCCGGGCTTGAGCATCACCGCCATCGGTGCCCCTCGTTCAGTGGCCGTCGCGCAGCCGCCGGGCGAGCGACGCGGGCAGGCCGGCGGCGAGGATCTTCGCGCTCGCCGCCTCGTGATCGTACGGCACGCGGTGGAACACGAGCTGCGCGCGCCGGGTGTCGAAGAGCGCGTACGCGGCCGCGCTGTTGCCGTCGCGCGGCTGGCCCGCGGAGCCCACGATCGCCAGCCAGCGCCGGTGCCGCCCGACCGGGATCGGGACGCCGGGCAGCGGGCGGAACGCCATCAGCCTGCGCCCCGCGCCCTGGTAGTAGAGCACCTGGTCGTGGACGTGGCCGCTGAAGCACCACGTCGTCTCGGCCGCGCCCATCGAGCGTGCCGCCTGGAGGTCGTCGGTCACGTAGTTCCACTCGCCGGGCGAGTTCGCGCTCGCGTGCACCCAGCACACGCCGTCCTCGCGCACGATCAGCGGAAGCCCGTCGAGGAACGCGGCCTGTGCGTGGTCGAGCCGCCCGCGCGTCCAGTCGATCGCGGCGCGCGCGTCGTCGTTGAGATCGGTGCCGGCGTTGCGGACCGCGTCGTCGTGGTTGCCCTTGACCGCCAGTCCGCCGGCGGCCACCTGCGCGGCGACGACGTCGACGACCGCGCCCGGATCCGCGCCGTAGCCGACGATGTCGCCGAGGAACACGAAGCGCTCGGCGCCCTCGCGGCGCGCGTGCCGCATGCACGCGTCGAGCGCCTCGAGGTTGCTGTGCACGTCAGCCAACAACGCCAGCTTCATCGCCTTCCCGGAGAAAAAAACCCCGGCGCATCGTGGAACGCGCCGGGGTGTCGACTCGCGGGCGTGCCTACTTCTTCTCGGCCTCGCCCTTGGCCGGCTCGGTCTTCGCCGGCTCGGCCTGCGTCTCGGCGCCATGCTTCTCGCCGCTCATGTCGATGTCTCCGCCGCTCTTCATCAGCACGAACAGCGCGAGCGCGGCGAAGGCGACGAATCCGATGATGATCTTCCACATGGCGCGCGGCGTCCTAGTCGTTCTTGTAGATGTCGACGTCCTTCGTCTCGCGCACGAACAGCATGCCGACGACGAAGGTCATCAGGGCGATGACGATCGGGTACCACAAACCGGAGTAGATGTCGCCCCGGGCTGCGACGATCGCGAAGCCCGTCGCCGGCAGGAATCCGCCGAACCAGCCGTTGCCGATGTGATACGGCAAGGACATCGACGTATAGCGGATCTTGGTCGGGAACAGTTCGACGAGCATCGCCGCGATCGGCCCGTAGACCATCGTCACGTAGATGACCATGATCGTGAGGACCAGCACGATCATCGGCTTGTTGACCTTCGCCGGGTCTGCCTTCGACGGATAGCCGGCGGCCTTCACCGCGGCGTCCATCTCGCCCTTGAAGCGCTTGGCCTCGTCCTTCGCGTTCGGCGCTTTCGCGTCGTAGGCCGCGATCGTCTTGTCGCCGATCTTGACCTGCGCGACCGAGCCGGCGGGCGCGGCCGAGTTCGTGTAATTGATGCCCGCGCCGGCCAGGTACGCCTTGGCCACGTCGCACGAACTCGTGAACTTGGCGGTGCCGGTCGGGTTGAACTGGAACGAGCACTGCCCCGGGTCGGCCACGACGTGGATCGGCGAGGTCTCGAGCGCCTTCTCCAGGTCGGGGTTGCCGTACTGCACGAGCATCTTGAAGAGCGGGAAGTACGTCAGCGCCGCGATCAGGCAGCCGGCCATGATGATCGGCTTGCGCCCGATCCGGTCCGACAACGTGCCGAACAGGATGAAGAACGGCGTGCCGATGATCAGCGAGACCGCGATCAGGATGTTGGCCGTCGGGCCGTCGATCTTGACCATGCTCTGCAGGAAGAACAGCGCGTAGAACTGGCCCGTGTACCAGACCACGGCCTGGCCGGCGGTCAGGCCGATCAGCGACAGGATGACGACCTTCAGGTTCTTCCACTGGCCGAACGACTCGGAGATCGGCGCCTTCGAGTGCTTGCCCTCGGCCTTCATCTTCGCGAACGCGGGCGACTCGTTCAGCGACAGCCGGATCCACACGGACACGCCGAGCAGGATGATCGACAGCAGGTACGGGATGCGCCAGCCCCACTCCTTGAACGCCTCCTCGCCCATCGCGGTACGGGTGCCGAGAATCACGAGCAGCGCGATCATCAGGCCGACGGTCGCGGTCGTCTGGATCCACGAGGTGTACGCGCCGCGCTTGCCGTTCGGCGCGTGCTCGGCCACGTAGGTGGCCGCGCCGCCGTACTCGCCGCCGAGCGCAAGGCCCTGCAGCAGGCGCAGCGCGATCAGGATCACCGGTGCGGTGAATCCCCACGTCGCGTACGCGGGCAGCAGGCCCACACCGAAGGTGGACAGGCCCATGATCAGGATCGTGACCAGGAACGTGTACTTGCGGCCGATGAGGTCGCCGAGCCGGCCGAACACGAGCGCGCCGAACGGGCGCACCGCGAAGCCGGCCGCGAAGCCGAGCAGCGTGAAGATCAGTCGCGAGGCCTCGTCGAGCGGCGCGAAGAAGTTCGCGCCGATGATCGCGGCCATCACGCCGAACAGGTAGAAGTCGTACCACTCGAAGATGGTGCCGAGCGACGACGCGAAGATGACCTTCTTCTCTTCGCGCGTCATCGGCGCGCTCGCGGCGCCCGGAAGTACTGCAGCCATTGTTTCCCCTCCAAGGTGTTTCGCGGGCCTCCCCCGCTTGAGGGCGCAGTCTCGGGCAGCTAGCTGACGTCAAGCTGACGCGGATCCGCTCCTCGCGCCAGGGGCATTCGGCGCGTGCGCACCCGGCCGTTCGTGCTCGTGCGCCGCGTGACGACGCGGCGTCGGCCAATACGAGCCGACGATCATCCCGAGAATCGACGCGATCAACCCCGCGAGCTGTGGGGGCACCGGCGCGCCGGGCGCGAACGCCTCCATCGACAGCCACACCGCGAGCCCGCCGAACATCGAGACCATGCCGCCGTTCGAGTTCGCGCGTTTCCAGTAGACGCCGGCGGCGAGCGGGACGAACGCGGCGACCAGCGTCACCTTGTACGCGTTCTCGACCATCTTGAAGATGCTCGCGTCGGTGTTCAGCGCGTACACGAGCACGAGCGCGGTGAAGCCGACGACCACCGCCTGCATCATTCGCAGGAAGCGGTGGTCGCTGATGCGCGGGACGAGCGGCTTGAGGATGTTCTCCGCGAACGTGACCGACGGCGCGAGCAGCGTCGCGCTCGCGCAGCTCTTGATCGCCGACAGCAGCGCGCCGAAGAAGAGGATCTGCGCCACCAGCGGCGCGTGGCCGATGATGAACGCCGGCAGGATCAGCTGCGAGTCGTTGCCCAGGTACCTGTTCACCAGCGACGGGTCGATCAGCGTCGCCGCGTACGCGAGGAACATCGGCACGAACGCGAACAGGAAGTACAGCGAGCCGCCGAGCACCGAGCTCGCGACCGCCACGCGGCTCGACTTCGACGACATCACGCGCTGGAACACGTCCTGCTGCGGGATCGAGCCGAGCATCATCGTGATCCAGGCGGCGAAGAAACCGAGCACGGAGACGATGTCGGGCGACGGCCAGAAGTCGAGCTTGCCGGCCGCGGCCGCGTGGCCGACGACGCCGGCCACGCCGCCGACCTGACCGCTCACCTCCCAGCCGATGTACAGCATGCCGATCATGATCACGACCATCTGGATCAGGTCGGTGATCGCGACCGAGACCATGCCGCCGAACAGCGTGTAGATCAGGATGCTCGCGGCGCCGATCAGCATGCCCAGCGTCTGGGAGATCTCGCCGCCGGACACGACGTTGAAGACGAGGCCGAGCGCCTTGATCTGCGCGCCGACCCAGCCGAGGTACGAGACGACGATGCACAGGCTCGTGACGACCTCGACGGTGCGGTTGTAGCGCTCGCGATAGTAGTCTCCGATCGTGAGCAGCTTCTTGCGGTACAGCGGCGAGGCGAACAGCACGCCGACGAGGATCAGGCACAGCGAGGAGCCGAACGGGTCGGCGACCACGCCGTGCAGGCCCTCGCGCAGGAACGTCGCCGGGATGCCGAGCACGGTCTCGGAGCCGAACCAGGTCGCGAACACGGTCGCGGTCACGACGTACATCGGCATCGCCCGCCCGGCGACCGCGAAGTCGGCGGTGTTCTTCACCCAGAACGCGGCGACCAGGCCGATGAGGACCGAAATGATCCAGTACAGGAGGACGAAGCCGAGCAGCATCGGGAAGCCCCAGGGTTGAGCGGACGGCGCGCCCGAGCCGCGGCGGCCGCGGTCATTGTAAAGTGACTCGACGTCGTAGGGGATTCCCCGAGACGTCCACGGTGCGCCCCGCACGGCCCGACCGTTCGGCTCCCGGAAATCCCCGCACGACCGGTCGGTGTACGCAGCAGGAGCACGGCGTCAATAATTCCTACAACGTAGGTCGAGCGCGCGGCACCGGTCAAACGGCCGCTTCGACCACTCCGCCCAGCCCCGCCGCGCGCCCGTTCGACGTTCGACAAGAACTCGATCAGCAAGGGACGCCTCAAATGAACAAGCTCGCCGGGCTCTCGCTCGGTGCCAAGCTCGCCGGCGGGTTCGCCGGGGTCCTGGCACTCACTCTCATCGTCAGCGTGCTCGGCATCTACGAGCTGGGGAACATCGCCCGCAATACCGAGGAGATCGCCGAGACGCTCCTGCCGTCGGTCAAGCACCTCGCGTCGATGCGCGCGGCCTCGAACCAGATCCGGCGCGCCGAGGCCGACCACGTGATGTCGGTCGACGCCAAGGAGATGGAGGGGATCGAGAAGACGGCCGGCGAAGCGAAGGCGCGCCTGGAGAAGGCCGAGGCTTCGTACGCCCCGCTCGCGATCGCACCGGAAGAGAAGCGGCGCTACGAGCAGTTCAAGACCGAGAAGGCGGCCTACTTCGCGGTCCAGGAAAAGCTGTTCGCGCTCTCGCGCGGCGGCGAGAAGACGATCGCGCAGACGCAGGCGCTGTTCCGCGGCGAGTCGCGCGAGCGCTTCAATGCCGCGATGGCCAGCATCGGTGAACTGGTCGAGATCAACGACCGCGAGGCCGACGCGACCTGGGCGAGCGCCCAGGCGACCTACTCGAAGGCCCGCGGGCTGCTGATCGGCCTGGCCGTGGTCGCGGTCGTGCTGGGCGCGGTGCTCGCACTGCTGATCACGCGCGGCATCGTGCGGCTGCTCGGCGGCGAGCCCGCGCAGGCCGCCGACCTCGCGCGCGCCGTCGCCGACGGCGACCTCACCGCCCGCATCGACCTGCGCGCCGGCGACACCGCCAGCATGATGGCCGCGTTGAAGGGCATGCAGGCCAGCCTCACCGACGTCGTCTCCAAGGTGCGCGCCAACTCCGAGATGGTCGCCACCGCCAGCGGCCAGATCGCCCAGGGCACGATGGACCTCTCGAGCCGCACCGAGGAGCAGGCCAGCGCGCTGGAGGAGACGTCCGCGTCGATGCAGCAGCTCGGCCAGACCGTGCGCCAGAACGCCGACAACGCCCGCCAGGCCAACCAGCTCGCGCAGAGCGCCACCAGCGTGGCGGTCAAGGGCGGCGAGGTCGTCGGCCAGGTCGTGCAGACCATGAGCGGCATCAACGACAGCTCCAAGAAGATCGCCGACATCATCGGCGTGATCGACGGCATCGCGTTCCAGACCAACATCCTGGCGCTGAACGCGGCGGTGGAAGCCGCGCGCGCCGGCGAGCAGGGGCGCGGCTTCGCGGTCGTGGCCAGCGAGGTGCGCAACCTCGCGCAGCGCAGCGCGCAGGCGGCCAAGGAGATCAAGGCGCTGATCGGCGACTCCGTGGAGCGGGTGCAGGCCGGCAGCACGCTGGTGGCGCAGGCCGGCGAGACGATGCAGGAGGTGGTCACGTCGATCCGGCGCGTCACCGACCTGATGGGCGAGATCAGCTCGGCCAGCGTGGAGCAGAGCGCCAGCGTGCAGCAGGTGGTCGACGCGGTCACGCAGATGGACCAGGTCACGCAGCAGAACGCCGCGCTGGTCGAGGAGAGCGCCGCGGCCGCCGCGAGCATGAAGGAGCAGGCCGGCCAGCTGGTGCAGACCGTGGCGGTGTTCAAGCTCTCGTCGGGCGATGCTTCGCGGCTCGCCGCCGCGGGCGCGCCCGCCGCGGTCACGGTCGAGCGCCGCGGCCCGGACCGCGCGAAGAACGTGGTGCGTCCGTCGTTCGGCGCCTCGGCGAAGCCGGCCGCGCCGCGCGCCGCACCGGCGGCCCCGGCCCCGGCCGCGCACGCCGCGGCGCCCGCTGCGGCCGCCGCCGGCAAGACCGGCACCGACGACTGGGAATCGTTCTGACAACGTCTCCATGCGGGTGACGCGGGCCCTCGGGCCGGCACCCTCTTCGCCCCGTCGCGTCGGATCCCCGATCCGGCCGACGGGGCGCTTCTCTTCGGGCTACGGCGGGAACTTCTCGCGCGCCCGACCGAGCGTCGGGAAGACGTGCAGCGGATACGAAGACAGGTCACGCACCCGGTCGATCAGCGTGACGATGCCCGTGTCCGTGGTGACGTAGGCGACGTCGACCGCGGGGCGGGTGTAGCTCGGGCCGCGGTTGTAGGCGGCCGCGTACTCGGCGTCTTCGATCGAGTAGTCGAACGCTTCGACGGCGAGCAGGTCGTTGATCACGTATCGCAGCTGGTCGAAGCGAGGGTCGGCGAAGACCTCGGCCTGGCTGCGCAGGTAGTCCCGCCCCTTCACGACGCCGGTGAAGCGCTTGTAGACCCCCTTCCTCTCCCAGGTCAGCTCGTACCCCATCGCACCAGGCCCCCGCCCCGAAATACCCTGTCCCGCTCTCGGGAATTCTGGCACGACTCGGGCGCCGCGGGAAAGAGTCCCGCGATCGAGTTCCGGGTTCGGTCGCGACCGCGCCGCGACACCCCCAAACGCGTCGACGCGCAGGCCCGCATTCGCGAGCGGTGCCAACCGCAATTCGTCGTCGGGCGGCGGGCACCTCGGTTCGCCGCGCCCGGCAGGCCGGGTGCGCCCGACGCTCCGATCAGCGCGCGGGCGCCGCGCAGAGCTCGGCCAGCCTCGCCACGGGCGTCTCGCCGCCGAAGGCGTCGAGCGCGCCGAGCAGCGCGCGCGCGCGCACGTCGCCGAGCGCCGGCCCCGCGATCGCGCGGAACTTCGCTGCGATCCGCCGCGACTGCACGGCCTTGTCGGCGGGTGCTTCGCCGCAGTCGTGCGCCCGAACGATCTCGGTTCCGTCGGCGCGCACGATCGCGACGCGCGACTCGCTCAGGCTCATGCCCGGCACCAGGTCGACTTCGACGCGCTCGAGCACGTCGGTCACCGCGGGCTCGACGACGCGGTCCCAGGTCTCGAGGGCGCCGGTGTCGATGCCGAGCAGCGCGAACGCGGCCGTCGCACGCAGGCTGAACTTCGCCTCCAGCCCCGTGCGCGGGTGCGCGATGTTGCAGATCGAGCAGCCTTCGCCGGCCACGACGCGGATCGCCGAGACCTGCGCGGCCGCGAGCGCGTGCTCGCGGCGCAGCGCAGCGACGGCCTCGATCGTGGAGTGAGTGCTGTAGCACGCGGCGTGGAACTTGAAGAGATTGCGCAGCAGGTAGTCGCCGCCCGCGGGCTCGGCGAGCGCCGCGTCGGGGTCGAAGTCGCCGCCGTGAACCTGCGCAAAGCCCTGGCCGCACTCGAGCACGTCGGGCCTCGCGACGAAGCCGCGCGCCGCGAGACGGGCCGCGCGCAGGCCCGACTGCGACGCGAGCCCCGCGTGCAGCGGCTTGGCCATCGTGCCGAACATCGCCTTCAGCCCCGCGGCCTGCGTCGCGGCCAGCCCGATCGCGTGGCACGCGGTCTCCGCGGGCAGACCGAGCAGGTGCGCGCAGGCCATCGCGGCGCCGAGGCTGCCGATCGTCGCGGTCGCGTGGAAGCCGTTCGCGTAGTGCGCGGGCTCGACGAGCGTGCCGACGCGACACGCGAACTCGTAGCCCGCGACGAACGCGCCCGTGAAATCGCCGGCGCTCGCGCCGCGGTGTTCGGCCAGCGCGAAGAGCGCCGGCACGATCGCCACCGTCATGTGCCCCGGCACCGCCAGGTTGACGTCGTCGTAGTCGAGCGCGTGCGACGCGGTGCCGTTGACCAGCGCGGCCTGCGCGAGGCTCGTCTTCCAGGGCTGGCCGAGGACGGTCGCCTGCGGGTGGCCGCCCTCCTCGCGTGCGGCCTCGCGAACGATCGCGCTCGCGGGCTCCGCGAGCCCCGCGATCGCACACGCGATCCAGTCGGCGAGGCAGTCGCGCGCGACGCGCCGGACGTCGTCGGGCAGCGCGTCGGTGCGCACGCGCAGCGCGCGCTCGACGAGGCGTCGCGTGAGGCCCGCCCCCGGATCGACGCACGACTGCCCGTCGGGGCCCGCCATCGCGCGCGGCCCTACTTCTGTTCCTGCAGGTTCAACCCCGCCGCCTTCAGCCGCTCGCCGAGCTTGGCGATGTCGTCCTTGAGCTGCCGGCCGAGCTGCTCGGGCGTCGTCTGCCAGACCACGTTGCCCTGCGCGTAGAGCTGCTTCTGGTAGGCCGGCTCCTGCGACATCTCCTTGAGCTCGGCGTTCAGCTTCTGCACGATCGCGGCCGGCGTGCCCCTGGGCAGGAAGAGCCCGTACCAGATCGGGAACACCATGTCCGGATAGCCGGACTCGGCGAGCGTCGGGATGTTCGGCAGGAACGGCAGGCGCTTGGCCGACGTGACCGCGAGACCCACCAGCGAGCCGGCGTCGATCGACTCCTTGACCGACGCCGTGTAGCCGGGCCCGGCGACCGACACCACGCCGGCGATCGTGTCCATCATCGCCGGTGCGGCGCCCTTGTACGGCACGTGCAGCAGCTTGATGCCGGCGCGTTCCGAGAACATCGCCAGCGGCAGGTGCGACGTCCCGCCCACGCCCGCGGAGCCGAAGCTGACGCTGTTCGGGCTCTTCTTCGCGGCCGCGACGAGATCGGCGACGCTGTGGATGCCCGCGGACTTGCCGGCGACGATCACGTGCGCCGATTCCGCGACCCCGCCGACCGGCACGAACTCGTTGGGATCGAACGGCAGCGGATTCGCGGCCGAGCGCGTGAACGGGAAGATCGCCATCGAGTTCACCGCGAACAGCACCGTGTAGCCGTCGGGCTTGGCGCGGTTGACGAAGTCGGTACCGATCACGCCGCCGGCGCCGGGCATCGACTGCACGACGACGGTCTGCCCCAGGCGCTCGCTCAGGCGCTGCGCCATCACGCGCGCGGCGACGTCGGTCGGGCCGCCGACCGCGTACGGCACGATCAGCTGGATCGGGCGGCTCGGATAGTTCTGCGCCGCGGCAGGCCCGATCGCCATGGCCGCGAGCGTGCCCAGCACGAGGCGGCGTGCGAAGGATGTCGTCACCTGTTGTCTCCTTTCGAGTGTCTTTTCGAGATTCCCGGCGACGAAGCGCGGCCTCGGCGCCCTGCCCTCATCGCGCCGCCGCGGCGTGCTCGCCCGCGCGGCGCCCGAAGACCGCGCCGCGCAGCACCGACGTGGCGCCCGGATAGCGGCCGTAGTACATGCCGATGGTCTCGCCCGCGGCGTAGAGCCCCGGCAGCACGCAGCCCTCGTTCTTGATCACCCGTGCGTTCGCGTCGACCTTGAGGCCGCCCAGCGTGAACGTGTTCGCCGAGATGATCGGGTACGCGTGATACGGCGGGGTGTCCAGCGGCCGCGCGTAGTTCGACTTGCGCGGGCTCAGCCCGGCCGTGGCCAGGCCGTCGAGCCTGAACGGATCGAAGGTCCCGCTCGAGCAGCAGCGGTTGTACTCGTCGACGCTGCGCTGCGCGGCCTCGCCGTCGAACCCCATCGCGTCGCCCAGCGCACGGATGCTCGGCGCCGTGACCGGCGGCTGGTCGGTGCGCACGCAGCGCTGCCAGTTCTCGATGCGGTTGATCTTGTCGTCGAGCAGGCAGAACGCGATGCCCTTCTTCTGGTCGGCGATCAGGCGGATCGTCGCCTCGTAGTGCGCGTCGATCGTGCCGGGCGCCTCGTCGACGAAGCGCTGCCCGTCGCGATTGACCAGCACGCCGTACGGATAGACCATCACGAGCGCCTCGGCCTTGCTCGAGCGCGGGTCGATCGGCTGGCCGTGGTACTCGGCGTAGTCGCCCGACGGTGCCGCGCCCAGCCGCAGCGCCATGCGGATGCCCTCGCCCTTGTTGTAGTACCCGCCGCGCGCCACGGGGCGCAGGTAGCGCGCCTTCGGCCCGATGTAGCGCACCGACATCTCGTGGTTGCCCTGGAAGCCGCCGCACGCGAGGATCACCGCCCGGCACTCGAAGCGGTGCGGCCGGTTGGACGGATCGGTGGCGACGAGGCCGCAGACGCGGCCCGCGTCCGACTGCAGCAGCTCGCTCGCGGTCGTCTCGTAGAAGAAGCGCACGCCCAGGCGCTCGGCGCACGCGGTCATCGTCTCGACCAGCTGCAGCCCGCCGCCGCTGATCGCGATGCGCGGCGACGGACGCGGCGTCAGCCCGTAGAAGCCGGCCTCGCCGAAGCTCACGCCGTGCGCCTTCAGCCACGCGATCGCGCCGGGGACCGAGTCGACGAAGGTCGAGATCAGCTCCGGATCCGTGAACGGCAGCGCGCGCACGATCGGCGACCAGTTCTCGTAGTCGAGCACCGTCGACTCGATGAAGTCGGGCTGCACGTAGTAGCCGCTGTTCTCGAGCAGCAGCGACTCGAAGTCGTGCGAGAGCTCGGTCTCGCTCTTCATGCGCAGGTACGCCTCGGTGTAGCGCGTGTTCCCGCCGCGCTCCTCGTACGTCGCGCGCTCGAGCAGCGCGACCTTCGCACCGGCTTCCGCCGCGGCCACCGCGGCGCTCAGGCCCGCGACGCCGCACCCCACCACGACGACGTCGAATCGCAAAGCGTCCGTCGACTCCATCAGCCTTCCTTCGTCCCGCAAGACGCGCCCCGCGCGGTGCCCGGGACACTGTCGATCCACGCGGTCCGCCGCGACGGCGGCGGGTTCGCGACCGCCTCGGAGTGTTCAGCAATCCCCCCGAGCGATCAATCGAAATTTTCGGCACGCAGCATCAGCGCCGCGCATGCAGCGAGCATTCGGAACTCGCGCCGCGGCGGCGAACGCGCGCGTATAGTCGTCGACCGTTTCGAAGAGTTCAACGGGAGAGCGCGATGACCGACGAGTACCTGCCCCTGGGCGCGAGCGTGGCGAACGCCCGGATCGGCGACGCCTCGGGCGCCGCGCAGGAGGCGATCGAGCAGGGCGTCCGGGCGTCGTTGCTGTGCACGCTGTTCGGCGTCGAGCGCGAGCAGTGGGTCTGGCCGTTCCCGGCGCTGGCCCGGTCCGAGGCCGCACGCTCCGGCGTCACCGTCCGGATGCTCGCCAGTCTGCTCGAACCGCTGGGCGGAATCGGCCGCCTCGGCACGGCCGCCGGCGCGTCGGACCTGGACCCGATGGATCCCGGTCCCGCGCACACGGTGCTGCCGGCCACGCTCGCGGCCTGTGTCGCGCACGAAGCGGGCGACGCCGGCGCCGGCACCGACGAGACCGTGCGCAGCGCGGTGCTCGCCGGCGTCGAGGCCGCGTGGGCGTTCCGCTGCGCGATCACCGGCACGCGCCCCGGCGTGGGCTTCCACAGTCCGGGCGTCTACGGCACGCTCGCGGCGGCCGCGAGCGGCGCGCGCATGCTCGGTCTGGACGCCGCCGCGTGCACGAACGCGCTGGCGATCGCGCTCACCCGCGCCTCCGGTCTCGCGACCAACAGCGCCGCGACGACGATCGGACTCACGCACTTCGGCTGGGGCGCGCTGCACGGGCTGGAGGCGGCACTGCTCGCGTCGCAGGGCTGGGACGCTTCGCACGACTTCCGCCGCGGGCTCGCCACGCTGTTCGGCGAAGACCGCGTCGCCCCGGAGCGCCTGAACGCGCCGGGCTCCACCGCCGCCGAATCGCTGGTCTTCAAGCGCTATCCGTGCAACATCTACCTGAACCTGCTGGTCGCGATCCTGGAGGACGTCGAAGGCGGGCCGGTGGATCGGATCGACGTCGCGCTGCCGTGGGTGCCGCACCTCGACAATCCCGCGCCGCGCGACCTGCGCCAGGCGCGCAACAGCGCGCAGGCCGCGGCCGCGATCGCCGGGGCAGGCGACATTTCCTACGCCGCATTCTCGGGCCCGCCCGGGCCCTGGCAACCCCGCCCCGAAGTGGCCCGCCTGCTCCCGAACGTTCACCTGACGATGGACAAGGACGCGCCCACGGGGCTGAAGAACGCCGTGGTGTCGGTGCGTGCGTGGCGCTCGGGCCGCGTGGTCCTGGACGCCGAGCGTGCGATGCGCGACCTGCGCGGATGGGGGGTCGAGCACGCGCGCAGGCTCGCCGGCGCCGACGGGGCAGCCGGCGTGCGAGAGATCTACGGCGATTCGCACCTGCGCGCGTTCGCGGCGATCCGCGCGCGCCTCGACAGCGGGGCCGCGACCCGCGCCGCGCTCACCGGGCATCGTGGCTGACGCGTGCCCGCCGCAAGTGGCGGCAAGAACACGCCGACTCGCTTGAGTCGCGCTTCTCAACTGTCGAGCGCGATGCCGATGCGATCGTCACGGCGGCGCGCGCGCGCCGGGGCCGCGGCGGCGCTGGTTCTCGCCTGCACCGGCAGCGTGCGCGCGCAGGATGCGCCCGACTGGCGCGCGCTCTGCGACGCCCGTCTGCCCCCGGGGGTCGTCGAGGCCACGGCGAGCGCGCTGCCGGTCGAGTTCCTGTCGGACGAAACGCTCGCGCAGTTGTCCTCGCGGATCCCGCACCGCCCGGAGGAGCGGGTCCTGGGCGTCACGCAGACGCACCTGAACCTCGCGGCGGGCATCCGGGGGATGTCGCTCGCCACGCCGGCGGGGACCTGCTTCCGGCCGAGCATCACGATCGCGCTGAAGCTCCGGATGCAGGTTCGGGTCGCCGCGGAATTTCCCCATGGCACCTGCGCCCACGACGCCGTGCTCGAGCACGAGCGCCGCCACGTCCAGGCGAACCTCGAGCAGCTGGAAGTCACACGCGCCTGGCTGCAGGCCGAGCTCGTCCGTCGGCACGCCACGGACGTCGTGTACGGCGGCTCGCAGCGAGAGCAGGTTCAGCGAGCCGAGGCGCAGCGCCAGGCGTGGGCGAAACTGGCGAAGCAGAAGTTCGCGGAGGTCAACCTCGTGCACGCGAGAATCGACAGCGCCGACGAGTACCGGCGCACCGCGAGCCTGTGCCACGGACAGGTGGCCCGCATCCTTCGAGGGGGTAACCCCTGACGCGCAGGACGCGCGGTCGTGCGCCGACGCGCTTCGAGCGCCGTCGCCTGGACGCCGGGATCGCGCCGTTCAACGGCTGAACGGCCGTCAGCGGGATTCGCCCTCGTCCGCCGGGGCATTCGGCGTCGCCGCCCGGATCGGCGGCCGGGCCCCGCACCCCATAATGGAATAAACTTCCATTTTCCCCTTGCCGTCATCCGACGGCCCTCACGCCATGGCCGGCTCTCCGATCTTCTACACCACGACCGTCCCCGTCTCCCTGACGACGAGCGGCGCCCCCGCCGACGGCCCCTCGTGGTCGTCGGACGTCAGCGCGGACGGCCGCTACGTGCTCGTCGGCTCACTCGCGGGCAACTTCGCGCCCGACGACACCAACGGCCTGTTCGACCTCTATCGCAAGGACCTCCTGACCTGGGCGATGGAGCCGGTGAGCCTGAAGGGCGCGCTCGGCGGCGACGTGGGCGCCCCCGCGCAAGCCGCGATCAGCGGGGATGGGCGCTTCGTCGTCTTCGCCAGCGACGCGGCCAACCTGGTCGCGCTCGACCTGAACGGGTCGACCGACATCTTCCTGCGCGACATGCAGACCGACTCGGTGACGCTCGTCTCGAGCAGCAGTTCGAACGCGCGCGGCGAGCGCGACTCCTACGCACCCGACGTCTCCACCGACGGCCGCTACGTCGTGTTCACCAGCCTCTCGGCGAACCTCGTCGCCGGCGACACGAACGCCGTCGCCGACGTCTTCAGGAAGGACCTGCTCACCGGCCTCGTCGAGCGCGTCTCGACGGGCGCGACCGGAAGCCAGGCCGACGGCGCGTCGGACAACGCCGCGATCAGCGCCGACGGCCGCTACGTCGTGTTCCAGAGCGGCGCGGGGAACCTCGTCGCCGGCGACGACAACGTCAGCCTGGACGTCTTCCGCAAGGACATGCTGTCCGGCGCGATCACCCGGGTGTCGACCGGACCCGACGGTGCGCGCGGCAGCGGCGACGCCCGCGACGCCTCGGTCAGCGCGGACGGGCGCTACGTCGCCTTCGTCTCGGAAGTCGACGGGCTGCTCGCGAACGATGCGAACTCGGCGGCCGACGTGCTCGTCAAGGACCTCGCCACCGGCGCGCTGATCCTCGCGTCGAGTTCGACCGACGGCGTGCAGGCGAACCAGCGCTCGTACTCGCCGGCCATCTCGGACAACGGCCGCTACGTGGCGTTCGCGAGCGACGCCGACAACCTGACCTGGGGCGACGTCAACGGCGTCTCGGACGTCTTTCGCAAGAGCCTCGTCGGGGGCGACCTGATCGGAGTGTCGGTCAACGACTACGGCGGATTCGGCGACCTCGCCTCGTCGCTGCCGGCGATCAATGCCGACGGATCGAAGATCACGTTCGCGTCGGACGCCGGCAACCTGGCCTGGACGCACGCGCCGGGCGTCGTCGACGTCTTCGAGCAGGACGTGCTGGAGATCCCGACGTTCTCGATCGAGGCCCTCTCGCCTTCGCTGCCCGAGGGCGACTCGGGCGTCACGCGATTCACGTTCTCGGTCTCGCGCACGGGGCTGGCCGAGAGCACCGCGTCGGTGAGCTACGCCGTGCTCGCGCAGGACGTCGACGCCGCGGACTTCGCCGGCGGCGTGCTGCTCGGCGGATCCCTCGTCTTCTACGCCGGCGAGTCCGAGAAGACGATCGCGATCGACGTCGCCGGCGACCTCGTCGCCGAGCCGACCGAGACGTTCACCGTGAAGCTCTCGAACCCGTCCCGGGGCACTCAGCTCGCGTACAGTTCGGCGCGCGCAACGATCCGCGACGACGACGGCGGCTCCAAGCTCGCCGGCACGCCGGGGGCGGACACGCTCGTGGGCACCGCCGGCAGCGATCGCATCGATGGCGGCGCGGGCGTCGACACCGCGACCATGCTGTTCGCGCGCTCGAGCGCGAGCGTGACGAAGTCCGGCAACGACTGGACGATCGAATCCGGCGGACAGGTCGACACCCTCACCGGCGTCGAGTATCTGCAGTTCTCCGACGCGACCTACCCGCTCGTGAAGCCGACGCTCGGCCACACGCCGGCATACGGCCAGGACGAGGGCTTCCTGTTCGACCCGGTGTACTACCTGCTCGCCAATCCCGGCAAGGTGCCCGCGATCACGGTCGACACGGCGCTCGAGGACTGGTTCAGCGTCGGGGCGGCGAAGTTCCTGCCGCCCAACGCGTGGTTCGACGCCTGGTACTACACGAACAAGTGGCCCGACCTCACGCCGCTGTACCTCGACGACGCCACCCTGTTCCGGCACTACAACCTGTTCGGCGTCTGGGAAGGCCGCTCGGCCGGCCCGGCGTTCGAGCACTTCGACGGCGGGCGCTACCTGTCCGAGAACCCCGACGTGGCCGCCTACGTCGACGCCCACCTCGCCGGCTTCCTGGGCAGCCGCACGAACGGCGCGATCGCGCACTTCATCATCTTCGGGTCCAACGAGCAGCGCCTGGCGTACGACACCGACGGCGCCATGATCGACATGGGGTACTCGCTGTAGGCGCCCGGGCGGCGCCCGATCGCGGCGGCTCGGATCACGCCCCGCTCGGCCCGCCGCTCGCATCGACGAACGCCTGGAGCACCGCCTCCAGCACCGCGCCCGCTTCGCGGTCGCGCCACACCAGGCCGACGTCCCCGGTGTCGTGCGCCAGCGTCAGCGGCAATGCCACCAGCGTGCCCCGTTCGTGCATCTGCGCGGCGAGCGCGCCCGACTGCACGCCGAGCGCATTCGTGCGCGTGAACAGCGTGACGTTGGCCGTGGCCGACACCGACGTGATCAGCGCCTGCGGCGGCGCCACGCCCGCGGCCGCGAACGTCGCGGTCAGCGCCTCGTAGAGCGGCGTGCCGGCGGTGGGCATCAGCCAGGGGTAACGGGCCGCGTCGCGCCAGGCCACGCGCTTGCGGCGCGCGAGCGGGTGGTTCGGGCCGCAGACCACGCGGTGCCGGTCGGCGAACAGGCGCCGGTGCGGCTGGCCGGACCCCAGGGCGCGCGCATCGAGCCGGGTCACGAGCACGTCGAGCTCGTGGCGCTCGAAGCGCCCCCACAACTGCACTGCGATGTCCTCGACCAGCGACACCTCGATGCCCGGCGCCTGCGCCCGAAGCCGCAGCACCACTTCGGGCACGAGCGAGGCCGCGGCCACCGACATCGTGCCCACGCGCACCCGGCCGGAACCGCCCGCGCGGATCGACGCGACCTCGGCGAGCGCCCGCCCGGCGTCGTGCAGCACGCGCTCGGCGTGCGCGAGGATCGGCGCCGCGTAGGGCGTGGGCCGAAGGCGCTGGCCGCGCTCGAACAGGCGCGCGCCGGCGGCCGCCTCGATGTCGGCCAGCCACTGCGACACCGCCGGCTGCGTGATGCCGAGCGCGGCCGCCGCGGACGTGAGGCTGCCGTGCCGCGCGATGACCTGCAGCACCTCGAGGTGTCGCAGGCGGATGCGTCGCGTCCATTGACCGGCTGCGGCGTCGGCCGATCCGACGGGCCTCTGTTTCATAAGTGAATTCGTATGACTCTATTAAGAGATTTTGATTTTCAATTATGCCTGGATTCGCGATGATCCTTCGAGCCGCGACGCGCACGCGGCGAGGCCCGAACGCCTCCCGCCACGCCCGTCCCTCTTCATCGTTCAGCGGAGATTCGTCCATGCCGACGACGCCCGGCCCCACCGTCCCCAGCCCTCCCGAGTGCCCCGCGCGCCGCAGCACGCTCCAGCGGCTGTTCGCCGCCGCCGCGAGCACCGCGGTCCCGGGCCTGGCCGCGACCGACGCGCGCGCGCAGGCCGCGCCGGCCGCCGGGCCCTGGCCCAATCGGGCGATCCGCATCGTCCAGCCGTGGGCCGCCGGCGGCGGCGGCGACATCGTCACGCGAGTGATCGCCGACAAGATGCGCGCCGAACTGGGCGTACCGGTGGTCGTCGAGAACCGCCCCGGCGCCGGCGGCAACGTCGGCGCCGAATTCGTCGCGCGCCAGCCGCCCGACGGCTACACGCTGATGACGACCGCGGCCGGCTTCTCGATCTCGCCGTCGCTCTATCGGAACCTCGGCTACGACACGCTCAAGGACTTCATCCCGGTCACGAAGATCGCGACCGCGCCGCTGCTCGTGCTGGTGCGCGCGGATTCGCCGCTGAAGACGATGGCCGACCTGGTCGCGCTCGCGAAGAAGGACCCCAAGGGCGTGACCTACGGGTCCTTCGGCAACGGATCGCCGTCGCACCTGATCGGCGAGCGCATCAACCGGCTGATGGGCATCTCGATGACGCACGTGCCTTATACCGGCGGAGGCGCCGCGACCGACCTCCAGGGCGGATCGCTGACGCTGGCGATCCTCGACGCGGTGTCTCAGACGCCGCAGGTCAAGGCGGGCAAGGTGCGCGCGCTGGCGCTCAACGGCACGAACCGCCTGCCCGCGCTGCCCGACGTGCCGACCCTCGTCGAGTGCGGCATCCCGTTCGAGCTCGTCGGCTGGCACGCGATGTTCGCGCCGGCGGGCACGCCGCGCGAGATCGTCGAGCGGCTGAACCGCGTGGTCAACCAGGTCATCGCGATGCCCGACGTGCGCACGCGTATCTTCGAGGCGGGCTCGTTCCCGGTCCAGCCTCCCACCTCGGTCGAACAGTGGGGCTCGATGTTCAGGCAGGACGTCCAGAACTGGGCGGAGCTCGTGCGCGCCTCGGGCGCGACGATCAATTGAGACGGGCGCGCCCCGGCGCGAAGGACACACCATGAACGGCACGAACGTCCGCTGCGCGGCGGCGATCCGCATCGAACGCGACCTGCGCTACGGCGAAGGCGCGATCGGCTGGGGCACGGCCTCGCCGCGCGTGCGCGACCTGTGCATGGACGTGTTCGTGCCGCCGGGCGACGCGCCGCCCGAAGGACGGCCGGCGGTGGTGTTCTCGCACGGCGGCGCCTATCACCGCGGCGCGAAGGAACGCGACGAGTTCGAGCAGGACGGCTCGCACAACACGCCGGTGCACGAGTACTGCGAGCGCTTCGCGGCGCGCGGCTACGTCTGCTTCTCGGTCGGCTACCGGCTGACGCAGGAACTCCCCGCGCCGCAGGCGCTCCCGATCAAGCGCGACCGGCAGGAGATCGAGCGCGCCCGCATCGACTACGTGCGCAACCTGCTCGGCCTGCCGCCGGCGGGCCCCGACGAACTGCTGCACGGCATGGAAGCCGCGTGGATCGACGTCGCCAATGCGTTCCGCTTCGTCCACGCGAACGCGGCGCGCTGGGGCATCGACACCGACCGCATCGCGATGGGCGGCTTCTCCGCCGGTGCCTTCGCTTCGGCGTATTCCGCGTACGCGCTCGGCGTGCCGGCAGCGGCGATCGTCTGCCTGTCGGGCGGCATGAACGAGGACGACGCCGAGTACTACGTGCACGGCGCGCGCGGGCAGCCGCCCGTGCTGCTGTTCTCCGGCGAGCACGACCTGCCGTCGATCCCGCCGCGCACGGCGTCGCTGGCGGCGAACGCCGCGCGCGCGGGGCTCGGCATGCGCTGGTACCTCGTGCCCGGCAAGCCGCACTTCTACGAGGCCGAGTCGCCGATCGTGCTGCAGCGCTCGACGATGCCGGGCGGCGAGCGCTGCGCGACCGTCGAGTCGGCGATCGAGCAGTTCCTCGCCGAGACCCTCGTGCGGCCCGCGGTCGACGTCGACCGGCTCGAGGCCTTCGCGCAGGCCTGGACGCGCCACGACATCGACGCACTGATGTCCTTCATGACCGACGACTGCGTGTTCCACGCGTCCGCCGGCAGCGACGCGAGCGGCACGCGCTACGTCGGCCGCGAGGCGGTGCGTGCGGGCTTCATCCAGGCCTGGACCGACTTCCCCGACGCCCGGTGGACGCGCGCGCGGCACTTCGTCGCGGGCCGGCGCGGCGTTTCCGAGTGGACCTTCGTGGGGACGCGCGCGAGCGACGGTGCGCGGGTGGAAGTCGACGGGTGCGACCACTTCACGTTCGCGGGCGACCGGATCCGGGTGAAGGATTCGTGGCGAAAGATGCGGGTGATCGGGACGTAGGTCGTCCTGCGACGTTGTCGACCGCATCGTCGCGCGGCATCGCGCGCGCCGGGAAGCTGCCGGCCGCAGGCAGGCAATCCGCAATGAAGTTTCGCATTGCCTCGATTGCGAAAGAGCGGAGGATGGAGTCGCGGTCGCAGTTCCCTTCCAGTGTCGATGACCCAGGGAGCTATCATGATTCGACATCCTCGAGGCGTTACCGTTTCCGCATTCGCACTCGCTCTGGTCGGCATGGCCCCGCCTTCCGCCCTTGCTCAACAGGCCCCGGCGTCGTTCGTCGCCAGTCCGGACATCTACAGGATCGTCGGCGAGAACGCGCAGTTCCGCGTCGTCGAGGCCACGTGGAAGCCCGGGCAGCGCGACGTGCTGCACGCCCACCCGTTGCCGGACGTGACCTACGCGATCACCGCGTGCAAGCGCCGTTCCTACGCGCCCGACGGCAGCGTCCAGGCCGACGGTGAAGTCGCGCAGCTGATGTCCCGGGGAGTGGTGTAAGTCTTTGACGCGCGGCAAGGCGCTGAGGGCGTAGCCCGAAGCGGCTTGCCGCGCGGCGGCGACCGTCTTTTCGGGGGCGGCCATCGTGAATCCGGATATGGTTGAGGTGCGACCCACCAACCCGTATCCATAGGAACCCACGATGACCGCCGCCACTATGGCACTTGCAGAGCTCGCCGAGAAGGGAGCCGACATCGACGTGCTGCGCCAGATGGTGCAGTTCATGGCCCAGCGCCTCATGGAACTCGACGTCGAGGGGCGCTGCGGCGCTGGCTACGACGAGAAGTCCGCCGAACGCATCAACAGCCGCAACGGCTACCGCGATCGCCTCTGGGAGACCCGCGCGGGCAGCGTCGAGCTGCGCATCCCCAAGCTGCGCCAGGGCAGCTACTTCCCCGAGTTCCTGGAGCCGCGGCGCACCGCCGAGAAGGCGCTCACCGCCGTGATCCAGGAAGCCTACGTGCAGGGCATCTCGACGCGCGCCGTCGACGATCTGGTCAAGGCGCTGGGCATGAACGGCGTCTCCAAGAGTCAGGTCAGCCGCCTGTGCGGCGAGCTCGACGAACGCGTCGGCGCGTTCCTGAATCGCCCCATCGAGGGCGACTGGCCGTACCTGTGGGTCGACGCCACCTACGTCAAGACGCGCGAAGCCGGGCGCATCGTGAGCGTGGCCGTCATAGTGGCGGTGGGCGTGAACACCGACGGCGCGCGCGAGGTGCTGGGCATCAAGGTCGGCGCCAGCGAAGCCGAGCCGTTCTGGACCGAGTTCCTGCGAAGCCTGAACCGCCGCGGCCTACGCGGGGTGAAGCTCGTCATCAGCGATAGCCACGAGGGCATCAAGGCGGCCGCAGCCAAGGTCCTGAAGGCCACCTGGCAGCGTTGCCGCGTGCACTTCATGCGCAACGCCCTGGCCCACGCCGGCAAGAACCAGCGGCGCATGGTCTCGGCCGCGATCGGCACCGTGTTCGTGCAGGACTCGGCCGACACCGCACGCACGCAGTGGCGAACCGTCGCCGATCAGCTGCGCGGCAAGTTCCCCAAGCTCGGGGCGTTGATGGACGATGCCGAGAACGACGTGCTCGCGTTCATGACGTTCCCGCGCGCGCACTGGACGCAGATCTACTCCACGAACCCGCTCGAGCGCTTGAACGCCGAGATCAAGCGCCGAACCAACGTCGTCGGCATCTTCCCCAACGACGCGTCGATCACGCGGCTCGTCGGGGCGATGATGATGGAGCAGAACGACGAGTGGTCCTTGAACCGTCGCTACATGCAGTCGCTACATGCAACTTGAGGGCCTTCAAACGCTCAGCGATACTGTTCCGACTCGGCTGTCCGCTGTGGCTCGCTGAGTACCTCGCATCCCAACCTCTCCGGGTTGGGACTTACACCACGCGCCGGGACGCGACCCACCGAGGGCATGAGCTTTCGCGCGCTCGGCGAACAGACGCTGATCACGAAGGGCACGCTCACCGGCGTCGTCGACCGGCTCGAGATGCGCGGCGTGATCGAGCGGCGCGCGAGCCGCACCGACGGGCGCAGCACCGTGGTCGCGCTCACCGACGCTGGCCGGCGCCTGTTCGAGAAGGTGTTCCCCGAGCACGTCGCGTACTGCGCCCGCGCGTTCTCCGGCTGGCGCGAGGACGACTTCACGCGACTCGACGCCGAACTCGCGCGCCTGCGCGAGACGCTCGCCCCCGCCGCCCTGCGCGCGCGCCCGGCCTGAAGGACGCCAGGAGATGGATGCCCTGCTCGAACACCCGGCCGTGCAGGCCGCCGGCATTCCGCTGGTCGCCGCGCTCATCGTCGCCACGCCGCTCGTTCGTACCCGCTTCGCGTGGCTGGCGCTCGTCGCCGCGTACGCGGCGATGGTCTCGGTGACGACGGGCTTCTCGTTCGTGCCGCTGTCCGCGGGCCGCAAGGTGATGCTGCTCGTGCTGCTCGCACCGCTCGCGGGCCTCGCGCTCGACGCGGCGGGCGCGCGGGCCCGCGCGGCCGCGGCCGCGGTGTGCCTTGCGGCGGGCGCGTCGGTCGCGTGGGTGTTCTGGACGGTGCTCGCGCAGAAGAGTGCCGGCGACGCCGTGCTCGCCGGCGCCGGACTCGCGATCTTCGTCGCGGTGCTCGTCGCGCTCGCGCTGCGGCTGCGCGACGACGGCGTCGCGGCCGGGGCCGCCGGCGTCGGACTGGGGCTGGCGGTCGGCGTCGGCGCGCTGCTGTCGGCGTCGACCGGGTTCTTCAACGCCGGGACCTCGCTCGCCGCGGGCGCGGGGGCGCTGCTCCTCGTGCAGGTCGCGACCGGTCGCCCGCGCGTGCCGGGCTGGACGGGCGTGGTGCCCCTGGGCGTCGCCGCGGCGCTCTTCGCGGCCGCGTCGGCGACGATCGCGCAGCTGCCGTGGACGGCGCTCGCGCTGCTGCCGCTCGTGCCGGCGGTCGCGTCGCTGCCCGTCAATCCGAACCTCGCGGTGCTGCCACGCGCGGCGCTGCTCACCGTGCTCTCGGTCGCGGCCGCCGCCGCGCCGATCGCCGCCGCCTGGTACGCGACGCTGGGCCCGTCCGGCTGAGCCGGCACGCGCCCGGCCGGGCGCGCCGGCGTCTCCCATCAGCGTCGCGCTTCGTCGACGCCCGAGTGAACACCAACCTTCGAGGACCCTGAACCGATGAACACCAAGAAGACCCGCATCGCCCTGCTGTTCGCCGCCGCGCTCCCGCTGGCCGCGGTCGCCGCGCCCGAGCACTACACGCTGGACCCGACCCACACGTACCCGAACTTCACGGTCGAGCACTGGGGCCTGTCGATGATGCACGGGCGCTTCGACAAGACCGCCGGCAAGTTCACGTTCGACCGCGCCGCCAAGACCGGCTCGGCCGAGCTGACGATCGAGACCGCGTCGGTCACGACCGGCGACAACGTGCGCGGCAACCGGCCGCGATCGCGCGACGAGCACCTGCGCCAGGCGGACTTCTTCAACGCCACGGAGTTTCCGGCCATCACGTTCAAGTCGACGAAGGTGAACTTCGGCGCCGAGCTGCCGGCGTCGGTCGAGGGCAACCTCACCTTGTCCGGCGTGACGAAGCCGGTGACGCTGACCTTCGAGCGCTTCAAGTGCGGCAAGAACCCGTTCAACCAGAAGGACCGCTGCGGCGGCAACGCGGTCACGAAGATCAAGCGCTCGGACTTCGGCATGAAGACCGCGATTCCCGCGGTCGGCGACGAGATCGCGATGAACATCGAGTTCGAGGGCGACAAGGACTGAGGCGGGGTTTCGCGACGCATGCGTCGCGCCGCCGAAGTGGGAGCGGCCTGCAGGCCGCGACCCGGCCCGGCGGGCTGAGGCGGATGACGCCATCGTGCGCGCGGTCTAGACTGTGCGCTCGATGGCGCCCGACACCCGTCCCGGAGACGATCCGATGGTCATGAGCGCAGTGCTGTCCGACATCCCCCCCACCCGGTTCAAGCTCACGATCGAGCAGTACCACCGGATGGGCGAGCGCGGCATCCTGGGCCCGGACGATCGTGTCGAACTCATCGACGGGGAACTGATCCGCATGGCCCCGATCGGCAGCATGCACAGCGGGCTCGTGATCCGGCTGAACCGCCTGCTCGTGCAGCGCGCGGGCCGCGCGGCCCTCGTGTCGCCGCAGAACTCGCTGATCCTGAGCAACGTGACCGAGCCGCGGCCCGATCTCGCCGTGCTGCGCTGGCGCGACGACGACTACCTGCGCGACACCCCCTGGTCGAAGGACGCGCTGCTCGTGATCGAGGTGGCCGACTCCAGCCTGCGCTTCGACCGCCACGTGAAGCTCGGCTTCTACGCGGAGAGCGGCGTGCCCGAGGTCTGGATCGTCGACGTCCGCGGGCGCCAGGTGCTGCGGTTCCGGGAGCCGTCGCAGCGTGCGTACGTGCGGGAAGACGTCGTGTCCGCCGGCGGCGTGCTCGAGTGCGCGTCGCTGCCCGGCGTGCGCGTCACGGTCGACGAGTTGTTCGAAGGCAGTCCGCCGGCCTGATCCGGGCCGTGGTCGCGCGAGCCGGTTCGCTCGCGAGGCCGCCGGCCGGCCCGGCGCAGCATTGCCCGAGGGCGCGCGCTCGCGCCCGCGCGGCCCGGCGCAGCGTCAGGGCAGCTCCGGCTGCCCCTCGTCCTTCTTCTTCGCCGGCTTGACCAGGTCCTCGCGCTTGACCCCCAGCCACATCGCGACCGCCGCCGCGACGAACACCGACGAGTAGATCCCGAACAGGATCCCGATGGTCAGCGCGAGCGCGAAGTAGTGCAGCGTCGGGCCGCCGAACAGCAGCATCGACAGCACCATCATCTGCGTGCAGCCGTGCGTGATGATCGTGCGCGAGATCGTGCTCGTGATCGCGTGGTCGAGCACCTGCGGCGTGGGCATCCCCTTGGCCGCGCGCTCGCGGAACTTCTCGCGCACCCGGTCGAAGATGACCACCGACTCGTTGACCGAGTAGCCCAGCACCGCGAGCACCGCCGCGAGCACCGACAGCGAGAACTCCCACTGGAAGAACGCGAAGAAGCCCAGGATGATGATCACGTCGTGCAGGTTCGCGACGATCGCGGCCACCGCGAACTTCCACTCGAACCGGATCGCGAGGTAGAGCACGATCCCGACGATGACGAACAGCAGCGCCATCGCGCCGTCGGTCGCGAGCTCGGAGCCCACCTGCGGGCCGACGAACTCGACGCGGCGCAGTTCCACCTGCGGGTCGGCCGCCTTGAGCGCGGCCATCACGTTCTCGCTCTGCCGCGCCGAGCTCTCGCCCTTGCGCAGCGCGAGCCGGATCATCACGTCGCGCGCGGTGCCGAAGTTCTGCACCAGGGAGTCGGTGAAGCCCAGCCCTTCGACGGTGGAGCGGATCTTGCCGAGCTCGGCGGCCTGCGGGTAACTGACCTCCATCACCGTGCCGCCGGTGAACTCGATCGAGAAGTGCAGCCCGCGCGTGAACAGGAACGTGACCGCGAGCAGGAACGTGATCAGCGACACCACGTTGAACGCCAGCGCGTGGCGCATGAACGGGATGTCGCGGCGGATCCGGAAGAATTCCATGGGCGTGTGCCTTTCGCAGTGGCTCGCCGGCCGATCAGGCCGTCGGCTTCCAGACCTGGCCGATCGAGAGCTTGGCGAGCTTCTTCTGGCGGCCGTACCACAGGTTCACGATGCCGCGCGAGACCACGACCGCGGAGAAGATCGACGTCATGATCCCCAGGCAGTGGACGATCGCGAAGCCGCGGATCGCGCCCGAGCCGAAGACCAGCAGCGCCAGGCCGGCGATCAGCGTGGTGACGTTGGAGTCCAGGATCGTGGCCCACGCGCGCTCGTAGCCCTCGGCGATCGCGACCTGCGGCGAGACGCCGTTGCGCAGCTCCTCGCGGATGCGCTCGTTGATCAGCACGTTGGCGTCGATCGCCATGCCCAGCGTGAGCGCGATCGCGGCGATGCCGGGCAGCGTGAGCGTGGCCTGCAGCATCGAGAGCAGCGCGACCAGCAGCAGCAGGTTCACCGCCAGCGCGAGCGTGGAGAACAGGCCGAACATCACGTAGTAGAAGAGCATGAACAGCGCGATCGCCGAGAAGCCGTACAGCGTGCTGTTGAAGCCCTTGGCGATGTTGTCCGCCCCCAGGCTCGGGCCGATCGTGCGCTCCTCGATGATCTCCATCGGCGCGGCGAGCGCGCCGGCGCGCAGCAGCAGCGCGAGGTCGTTGGCCGCCTGCGGGCTCTCCATGCCGGTGATCTGGAAGCGCGAGCCGAGCTCGGCCTGGATCGTGGCCACCGTGAGCACCTCGCCGCGGTTGCGCTCGAACAGCACTACGCCCATCGGCTTCTTCAGGTTCTCGCGCGAGACCTCGCGCAGCACGCGCCCGGCCGCGTCGTTGAGCTGGATGCCGACCGCCGGGCGCTGGTTCTCGTCGAACGTCGCCTGCGCGCCGGTGAGCTGCTCGCCGGAGAAGATCATCTGCTTCTTGAGCACGACCGGCGCGCCGCGCCCGATCTTGAACAGCTCGCTGCCGAACGGCACCGGGCCGGTGCCCATCACGGCCGCCTGCGCCTCGGTGGTGAGGTCCACCAGGCGCGCCTCGAGCGTGGCGGTGCGGCCCAGGATGTCCTTGGCCTTCGCGGTGTCCTGCACGCCGGGCAGCTGCACGACGATGCGGTCGGCGCCCTGCTGCTGGATCACCGGCTCGGCGACCCCGAGCTCGTTGACGCGGTTGTGCAGCGTCGTGATGTTCTGCTTCAGGGCGGTGTCGAGCACCTCCTTCTCGGTCTGCGGCTTGAAGGTGGCGACCAGCTTGAGATCGGCGCCGTCGGCGGCCTCGACGATCGTCATGCCGGGAACGCCGTCGTCGAGCACGCCGCGCGCCTTCTTGCGCGTCTCGTCGTCGCGGAAGCGCACCTCGACCGCGGGGCCCGCACGCGAGATCCCGGCGTGGCGGACGTTCTTCTCGCGCAGCAGCGAGCGGATGTCGGCGGCGGAGGTGTCGAGGCGCTTGGTGAGCGCCTGCTTCATGTCGACCTGCAGCAGGAAGTGCACGCCGCCGCGAAGGTCGAGGCCGAGGTACATCGGCAGCGCGTTGATCGACGCGAGCCACGCCGGCGAGCTCGACAGCAGGTTCAGCGCGACCACGTAGACCGGGTCCTGCGCGTCGGGGTTCAGGTCGCGCGAGAGCGCGTCCTTGGCCTTGAGCTGGGTGTCGGTGTCGCGCAGGCGCGCCTTGACCGAATTGCCGTCGAAGAAGATGCCGTTGGGCTCGATGCCCGACTTCTTCAGGATCGTCTCGACGCGCCCGACCATGGCGGCGTCGAGCCGCACCGTCGCCTTGCCGCTGGAGACCTGCACGGCCGGCGCCTCGCCGAAGAAGTTCGGCATCGTGTAGAGCAGGCCGATCACGAGCGCCACGGCGATGATCGCGTAGCGCCACAGGGGGTATCGATTCATTGCGCGTTGCCTGCGTGGTGGCCGTTGGCGCCGCGGGGGTCGCCCGGGGCCCGGCGGGAAGACGCGCCGGGCACTTCCCGGCGCGCGCGGCCGTTCCGCGGACGAGGCCCGGCGGACACGTCGGGGTCGTTCGCGGCGGGGATCAGATCGCCTTGATCGTGCCGTTGGGCAGCAGCGTCTGCACCGCGCCCTTCTGCACGTTCACCTCGACGCTCGCGTCGCCGGCGCGCGCGACCTCGATCGTCACGTAGCTCTCGCCGACCTTCGTGATCTTGCCGACCACGCCGCCGCCGGTGATCACCTCGTCGCCCTTCTTCAGCGCCTCGAGCATCGTCTTGTGCTCCTTGGCGCGCTTCATCTGCGGGCGGATCATCAGGAAGTACAGCACGACGAACATCAGGATGATCGGCAGGAAGCTCATGATCTGGGCTTCGGCGCCGCCGCCCGCGCCCTGCGCGTATGCCGGGGAAATCCACACGGTTCGTTCTCCTCGAGTAACCCGCCATTATAGCGGGGGCGTCGCCCGAGGGTGGCGCGGCGCCGGATCGGGCCGCTTTGCGGCCGTGCCGCCCGTGCGCCGTGCCGCCCCGGGCGGCGCTCGCGTCAGGTGTCGACGCCGCGCGCCCGGTCGGCGGCGAACGCGCGCGCGAACGCGTCGAATCCGCCGGCCGCGATCGCCTCGCGCATGCCGCGCATCAGGTCCAGGTAGTAGTGCAGGTTGTGGATCGTCGCCAGCCGCGCGCCCAGGATCTCGTCGACGCGCTGCAGGTGGTGCACGTAGGCGCGCGAGAAGTTCCGGCAGCAGTAGCACGCGCAGCTCGCGTCGACCGGCCGGTCGTCGGTCCTGTAGCGGGCGTTGCGCAGGCGCAGGTCGCCGAAGCGGGTGAACAGCCAGCCGTTGCGCGCGTTGCGCGTGGGCATCACGCAGTCGAACATGTCGACGCCGCGGGCCACGCCCTCGACCAGGTCCTCGGGCGTGCCCACGCCCATCAGGTAGCGCGGGCGCTCCGCCGGCAGGCGCGGCGCGACGTGCGCGAGCACGCGCATCATCTCCTCCTTGGGCTCGCCCACCGACAGCCCGCCGATCGCGTAGCCGTCGAAGCCGATGTCGGCGAGCCCCGCGAGCGACTCGTCGCGCAGCGCCTCGAACATGCCGCCCTGGACGATGCCGAACAGCGCGTTCGTGTTGCCGAGACGGTCGAACTCGCGGCGCGAGCGCGCGGCCCAGCGCAGCGACAGCCGCATCGAGTCCGCGGCCTGCCCGGGCGTCGCCGGCACGCCGTCGATCGCGTACGGCGTGCACTCGTCGAAGATCATCGCGACGTCGGCGTCGAGCGCGTGCTGGATGCGCATCGACTCCTCGGGCGTCAGCATCAGCCGGTCGCCGTTGACCGGCGACGCGAAGCGAACGCCCTCCTCGGAGATCTTGCGCATCTTGCCGAGGCTGAAGACCTGGAAGCCGCCGGAGTCGGTGAGGATCGGCCGCGACCAGCCGTTGAAGCGGTGCAGCCCGCCGAAGCGCCCGACCACGTCCAGCCCCGGGCGCAGCCACAGGTGGAAGGTGTTGCCGAGGATGATCTGCGCGCCGGCCTCGTCGAGCTCGCGCGGCGACATCGCCTTGACCGCGCCGTAGGTGCCCACCGGCATGAAGATCGGCGTCTCGACGACGCCGTGCGCGAGCGTGACGCGGCCGCGGCGCGCGGCGCCGTCGCGGGCGAGGACTTCGAAGCCGAGCATGCGGGCGTGTCCGTTCGGGGTGGGCGGGTGTCAGTGCGCGGGCGCGTCGTCGCGGCGGTCGACGAGCATCGCGTCGCCGTAGCTGAAGAAGCGGTAGCGGTGGGCGATCGCGTGCGCGTACGCGCGCCGCACCCGCTCGACGCCGGCGAGCGCGCTCACCAGCACCAGCAGCGTCGAGCGCGGCAGGTGGAAGTTCGTGACCAGGCGCTCGACGACGCGAAAGCGATAGCCGGGCGTGACGAAGAGGTTCGTCTCGCCCGTGCGCGCGGCGACGTTCCCGTCCGCGTCGCACGCGGACTCCAGCGTTCGCAGCGACGTCGTGCCGACCGCGACCACGCGCCCGCCGCGCGCGCGCGTGCGTTCGATCGCCCGCGCGGTCTCGTCCGGCACCGAGAAGCGCTCGGCGTGCATCCGGTGCTCGCTCAGGTCGTCGACGCGCACCGGCTGGAACGTGCCGGCGCCCACGTGCAGCGTCACCCAGGCGAGCTCGACGCCGGCGTGTCCGAGCGCGTCGAGCAGCGCGTCGTCGAAGTGCAGCCCCGCGGTCGGCGCGGCCACCGAGCCGGGGTCGCGCGCGTAAACGGTCTGGTAGCGCTCGTCGTCGGCCGCGAGCGCGTCGTGCGCGATGTACGGCGGCAGCGGCGTTCTCCCCTCGGCGTCGAGGACCCGCATCACGTCGTCGTCGAACTCGAGCCGGAAGAACTCGCCGGCGCGCCCGGTCACGCGGACCGCGTGCGCGCCGAACAGCAATACGGAGCCGGGGCGCGGCGCCTTGCTCGCACGCACCTGGGCGAGCGCCTCGCGCGCGCCGGTGACGCGCTCGACCAGCGCCTCGATCGCGCCGCCGGTGCCTTCCTTGCGCCCGAGCAGGCGGGCCCTGATCACGCGCGTGTCGTTCATCACCAGCAGGTCGCCGGGCGCGAGCAGGGACGGGAGATCGCGGAACCTGCGGTCCTCGGGGGCGCCGTCGCCGACGACGAGCAGGCGCGACGCCGCCCGCTCGGCAGCCGGGTGCTGCGCGATCAGCTCGGGCGGGAGCTCGAAGTCGAAGTCGGACAGTCGCATCGGGGCGCCATCTTACGCGCGCGCCGGCGCCCGTTTGCGCGCGCGCCGGCGTCCATTCCGCGCCAGCGCCGCGCCGCTTCCGCGCCTGCGCCTGCGCCTGCGCCGCGCCGCGCCGCGCCGTTTCCGCGCAGTCGCGCCGCCCGTTGCGCGCGTGCGCCGCGCCCGCCGCCGCCGCGGGGGCTCGCACGCGCCGTCCGTCCCCGCGCGATGGACAGGCCGGTCGCACCGCGCGCCAATGGAGTCTATTGCTGCGCACCAAAAGAGTTCGAAATCGACTCATGAAGTGCACTCAAGTGCATCTTTCTAGAGGATTTTATCTAGATTGTTGCATTGCAAAATAACTGCCTCGACGCGACCCTGTCGACCATGGATACTTCCCTCACACGGCAACCTGCCGCGGCCCGCGATCGCGTCGCCGCACTGCGCGGGCCGGGCGATCCCCGGACCCGCGTCGCCGTCGATGCGCACGACGCGCGGGAGCCTCGCATGCACACGATCCGAACCACCGCCGGCACCTCGTCCCCGCTGCTGTCGCGCAGCGTCCTCGACTGGGTCGCGCTGCTCGAGCGCATGACCGCGGCCGACCGCGAGGGCATGGTCGCGCACCTGCTCGGGCTGTCGCCGGACGACCGCCGGCTGCGCTTCGGCGTGCCGGTCGACGACGAGTTCATCGCCCGCTACGTCGAGCGCATCGACTTCGAGCGCGACGTCGTCTTCGGCGTGTGCACCGGGCCCGGCCGCTGGCTCGGCATCGGGCACCTGGTGCTGCAGGGCGACGCGAGCGAGCTCGGCCTGTCGGTGCTCGAGGACGCGCGCGGGCGCGGCCTGGGCGCGGCGATCTTCCGCTTCGCCGCCGCGCACGCCGCGCGCGCCGGCGCGGGGCGGCTCTACATGCACTTCCTGACGTCGAACCGCGCCATCCTCGCGATCGCACGCGCCGCACGGATGACGATCGAGAGCGCCGCCGGCGAGGCCGACGCGTACCTGGTCGTGCCGCCGTTCCCGGAATTCGTGCGCATGCTGATGGAATCCGCCGAGCCGGCGCCGGCGCACTGACGCCGAGCGGGCTCGCGGCGGGCACGCCGCGCGCCGAGACGCGCCGCGTTGTGGGCCCGCGGCGGGCCCCGCATAATGCCTGCGCACAACGAGCGCAGGAGACACCCGTGGCGTACGAAACCATCCTGTCCGACGTCGAGGACGGCATCTGCACGATCCGGCTGAACCGGCCGGAGAAGCTCAACGCGTGGACGCGCACGATGCAGCACGAGCTGCGCGACGCGATGCACCAGGCGGCCGCCGACGGCGCGGTGCGCGCGATCATCCTCACCGGCGCCGGCCGAGGCTTCTGCGCCGGCGCCGACATGGGCATGCTCGCCGGCGCCACGCACGGCGGCCAGCGCATCACGCAGGAGCCGCCCAAGCCCGAGGCGGTGCCGCCGCACGGCAGCCAGCGGGCGGACTTCCGCATGCCGCACGCGTACTTCGCGTCGATCCCCAAGCCGGTGGTGGCCGCGATCAACGGGCCGTGCGCGGGGCTGGGCTTCGTCGTGACGCTGTACTGCGACATGCGCTTCGCCGCGAAGAGCGCGATGTTCACGACCTCGTTCGCGCAGCGCGGGCTGATCGCCGAGCACGGGATCAGCTGGATGCTGTCGCGGCTCGTCGGCCTGCCCAACGCGGCCGACCTGCTGTACTCGGCGCGCAAGGTCGGGGCCGACGAGGCGCTGAAGCTGGGCGTCGTGCAGCGCGTGTTCGAAGACGCCGACCTCCTGCCGGCGACGCGCGCGTACCTGAAGGGGATCGTCGACGGCGTGTCGCCGCGCTCGGTCGCGGTGATGAAGCGCCAGCTCTGGGAGGGGATGTTCCAGACGCTGTCGGAGGCGACGATCGTCGGCAACTACGAGATGGAGCGCAGCTTCGAGGCGCCCGACTTCAGGGAGGGCGTCGCGCACTTCCTCGAGAAGCGGGCGGCGAAGTTCCCGCCGCTGTAGGGCGCGCGCGTTCCGATTGGCGCGCCCGGGGTGAATCGCCGATAATCCGGCGCTCGTTGCGCCGCGCCGAAGTGGTGGAACCGGTAGACGCGCCGGACTCAAAATCCGGTGCCCGAGAGGGCGTGCGGGTTCGAGTCCCGCCTTCGGCACCAATCCAATCGCGGGGCTCCGTGAATTTCACCGACTTCCTCCTGCAGGGCGCCCGGCGGCATCCCGACGCCGTCGCGATCGTCGAAGGCGATCGCCCGATCCGATTCGACGCCCTCGAACACGGCGTGCTCGCGGTCGAGGCGGCGCTGCGCGACGCCGGGCTCGGGCCGGGCACCGTCGTCGGCCTCGCGTCCAAGCACGTCTCGGTGCACCTGATCCTCACGCTGGCGGTGGCCCGCCTGGGCGGCACCACGATGCCGATGCCGTCGGGGCCGACGCTCGCCGAGCGTCTGGCGCCGCTCAGGCGCGCCGGGGCGTCGGTGCTGATCGGCGAGCGCACGATGCGCGACGGGGAGGACGCGGCCTTCGAGGGGCTTCGGTACATCGCCGCCGACGAGTCGCTGCTCGCGGGCAGGACGTCCGCGAAGCCGGGCGCCCGCGGCGAGGACGTCGGCGACCGGCCCTGGCGGCTGACCGCGACCTCGGGCACGACCGGCGCGCCCAAGCTGATCGCGATCTCGCACGAGCGGGCGCTGACGCTGTACATGCTGCAGCAGGGCTTCCTGCCGTTCGGCGGGCCCGGCACGAGGCTGTTCTGCGCGATCGGCCTGGACGTCCCGTTCGGACTGAACCACTGCCTGAGGCAGCTGATGTTCGGGGGCGCGGTGGTCGCGTATTCGGACCGGATCGACGAGGCGATCGACGTCTGCGAACGCCACGCCGTGACTCACCTGATCGCGTCCCCGTCGACGGCGTCCCGATGGCTCGCGCGCCTTCCGGACTCGGGCCCGCGCCTGCCGGCGATGCGGGTGTACCTGGGCGGCGGCGCGGTGTCGCCCGCGCTTCGGGACGCGCTGTCGCGCCGGCTGAGCCCCCGGGTGGGCGTGCTCTACGGGGCGAGCGAGTACGGCGGCGTCGCGGTCGCCGACGAGCACACGCTCGCCGAGCACCCGGACAGCGTCGGCCGGGTGCTGCCCTGGCTGCAGGTCGAGGCGATCGACGGGCAGGGGCGGCCGGTGCCGCCCGGCGACGTCGGCGAGATCCGGGTGCAGGGGCTGGCCGGGTTCCCGGGCTACCACGACGACCCCGCGGCGACCGCCGCCAGCCTTCGGGACGGCTGGTTTCACCCGGGCGACCTCGGGCGTGTGACGCCCGACGGGCTGCTGTTCATCGACGGGCGCGTCGACGACGTCATCAACGTCGGCGGGATCAAGGTGCTGCCCGCGCGGATCGAGGCGGTGCTCGAGGCGCACCCCGACGTCGCCGAGGCCGCCGCGTTCGCGGCGTCGGGCCCGGACGGGACACAGGTCCTGCTCGCGGCGGTCGTGTGCCGCGGCCTCTTCGACGAGGCCGCGCTGCTCGCGCACTGCCGGGCGCAGCTGGGCGCGATGGCGCCGCAGCGGCTCAAGAGGCTCCACGCGTTGCCGCGCAACGCGTCGGGCAAGCTCGTCAGGCGAATCCTCTCCGACGGCATCCGGCTGGAGCGCCCGCCGGCGGCGCCGCCGGCGCCGCCGGGCGCCCCGGCGTGAATCGCGCCGCGAAGTCCGGGCGGACGCGCCTGCGCGCGGCGCTCCTGGCCGCCGGCCTGGCCTTCGCGGGAGCGTCCGGCGCGGCCTTCGCGCAGGGCTGGCCCGCGCGGCCGATCCGCATCGTCGTCGCCTACCAGCCCGGCGGCCCGGCCGACGTGATCGGCCGCGCGATCGCGCCCCGCCTGGGCGAGCGGCTCGGCCAGCCGGTCGCGGTCGAGAACCGGCCGGGCGCGTCGGGCAACCTCGGCATGGAGGCGGTCGTGCGTGCGGCGCCCGACGGCCACACGCTGCTGCTGGGCGTCAACGCGCTCGTGATCAATCCGCTCTTCTACAAGCTGTCCTTCGACCCGCGCACCGACCTGATCGCGGCCGCACCGCTGGTCGAATACCACCTGGCGCTGGCGGCGAATCCCGCGCTCGGCGTGCGCGGCCCGCAGGAACTGGTCGAGAAGATGCGCCGCGAGCCGGGGCGCGTGACTTGCGCGACCTCCGGCGGGCAGACCCTGATCGCGTGCGAGATGCTCGCCAGCCTCGCGGGCGCGCAGCTGCAGATGGTCCCGTACAAGTCGATCTCGGCGATGCGGCAGGACCTCGCGGGCGGCTTCGTGGACCTGGTCTTCGACGCGCCGGACGCACTCGCGCCGCTCGTGCTCGACGGGCGTGCGCGCGTGCTCGGGATCGCCGGGCCGGCGCGCCGCGACCCGCAGCTCGGCGAGCTCGCCTCCCTCGAGAGCGTCCTGCCGGGCCTGGATCTCACGAGCTGGCTGGCGCTGATGGCGCCCGCGCGAACGCCGGCGGCGATCCTGCGCCGGCTCGCGGAAGAAACCGCCGCGATCCTCCAGGAGCCCGCCATCCGGCAGCGGATCGCCGACATGGGTGGGCGGGCGATCTCGCTCTCGCCGCAGGCGTTCGCCGAGTACTTGGCGCGCCAGGCGCGCCGCTACGAGGCGCTCGCGCGCGAACGCGGACTCCGGGGCGAATGACGTCCGCCCGGCACCGTCCGGACACCCCTGCCCGCCCTATGGACTACAATGGCGCCCTTTCGGAAAAGCGTTCCGGCGCCGCGACTTTCCAGGGAACCCAATGAAAGCGATCTTCAGACTCGTCAGCGTGTTCGCGGTGTCGGCGTTGCTCGCGCTGGTCGCCGGCTGCGGTGGCGGCAGCAGCAACAGCAGCGCGCGCGCCAACGTGCGCCTGGTCAACGCCACCACCGGCGCGACCCTGACGCTGAACCTCGTGAGCTCCGCGAATTCGGGCTCGACCGCCACCTTCGGGCCCGCGGCCGCCGGCGGCGCGACCGAATACAACGGGGTCGACGCGGGCGCCTGGTCGGCGACGGTCGTCACCTCCGACAACAGCCTCACGCCGTTCACGACCGCGAGCTTCGGCTTCGCCGGCGACGGCACGTACACGGTGCTCGCGTACCAGCGCTCGGGCTCGGTGGGCGCCGTGAACATCGCCGACAGCACCGCGGCGCCGGCCACCGGCTACGCGAACCTGCGCGTGTTCAACACCTCGATCGACGCCGGCGTGCTCGACGTCTACGTGCTCGCGACGACCGCGACGCTGGGCAGCGGCGCGGCCCCGACGCTCGGCGCGCTCGGTGCCGGCATCGTCAGCGCGACGACGCCGCTTCCGGCCGGATCCTACAAGCTCGTCGTGACCGCGGCCGGCAATCCGAGCCAGGTCCGCCTGACGATCCCGTCGATCACCGTCGCCGACCAGGACCAGATGACGCTGGCGCTCGTCAGCACCTCGGGGGGCGCGCTGGTCGACGCGGTCTCGATCAAGCAGAGCGGAAGCGTCACCACGTACCGCAACAGCCAGGCGCGCGTGCGCGCGGTCGCCGCGCTCGACAGCAAGCAGCTCGTCACCGCGTCCGCCGGAACCTCGGTGCTGCTGGGCACCGGCGTGGTCTCGCCGTCGATCGGCACCTACACGCTGGTCGACAGCGGCAGCCAGCCGCTGAGCGTCACGGTCAACGGCGTCGCGAAGTCGTCGACGCTGTCGCTCGCCGCGGGCGGCGACTACACCGTGCTGCTCTACGGCGCGAGCGCTTCGCCCGCGATCACTGCGGTGGCCGACAACAACCAGGCGCTGCCGAGCACCGGCAGCCTGCTGAACTTCCGCGTCGTCAACGGGCTGATCGGGCTGAACGGCACGCTGGCGCTGACGCTGAACTACACGCAGGTCGCGACCTCGGTCGCGGCGGGCAGCGCGTCGGGGTACGGGCAGGTGACGTCGGCCGCCGCGCCGCTGTTCCAGCTCACGAGCAGCGACGCCGCGTTCACCGGCTACAGCGCCACCGGCGGCAGCCTGGTGTCCCAGGGGGTCTACACGATGTTCGTGCTCGGCACGCCGGCGGCGCCGGTGATCACGATCGTCAAGGACCGCTGATCCGCGCGCGCCGGATCGCCCGTCGATGAAGACCCTCCTCGCCTGGCTGGGCGTCGCCGCGGCCGCCCTGCTGGCGGCGTGCGGCTCGGGCAGCGCACCGAGCGACACCCCTCAGAACGTGACGGTCACGCCCGGCGACGGGCGGGTCGTGCTCACGTGGACGCAGGACCCGGCCCGCAGCTACTGGATCTTCTACGTGCCGGGCTCGACCGTCGATTTCCCCGGTTCCACCGGCGTGACCGGCTACCGATCCGTCGCCGGCGCGAACTCGCCGCAGTCGGTGCTGAACCTGACGAACGGCACGCAGTACGCGTTCATCATGGCGCAGTCCAAGGACGGCTCCAAGGCCGGCCCGACCACCCCCGTCATCACGGCGACGCCGCGCCCGGCCGGGGCGACCTGGGCCGCGGGCACGCCGGTGAGCAGCGCGGACCTGAACGGCGTGATCTTCGACGGCAAACAGTTCGTCGCGGTCGGGTCGCGCGGAACGATCTACACCAGCACCGACGCGATCGCCTGGGCGCCGGCGGTGTCGGGCACCCCGTCCGACCTGTACGCCGTGGCGTTCGTGTCGAACCGCTGGGTCGCCGTCGGTGCCGCGGGGGCGGTCGTCACGAGCTCCGACCTCAAGACCTGGACGGTGGAGAACAGCGGCATCGCCGACGACCTCTACGGCGTCGGGCAGCTCAACGGCAGCTTCGTCGCGGCGGGCGCCAACGGCACGCTCGCGGTGAGCTCCGACGGCCGCACCTGGGGGCGCGTGCCCTCGGGCACGACGCAGGCGCTGTACGCGGTCGCGTCGTCGAGCGCGGGGCGCGTCGTCGTCGCCGGGGCGGGCGGGACCGTGCTCACCAGTGCGAACCTCTCGGCCTGGCAGCTCGTTTCCTCCACGGTGGCGGCCGACCTCACCGGCGTGACCTTCGGCGCCGGGGTGTTCGTCGCGGTCGGCACCGAAGGGACGATCGTGACGAGCCCGGACGGCCAGGCGTGGGTGCGCGTGGGCGCCGGAACGAACAGCGCCCTGACCGCGGTCGCGTTCGGCTCGCAGTTCGCCGCGATCGGCGCGGGGGGCGCCGCGGTCACCAGCCTCGACGGCGTCAACTGGACGCTGGCGAGCTCCGCCGGCGGCGCGTCGCTGTCGTCGGTCGCGTTCGGCGCGGGCCGGTTCTCCGCGGTCGGCGCGGGCGGCGCGAACCAGATCGCGTTGTAGGTGGGGGCGCCGGCGCGGCGGGTGCCGCCGGTCCGGGATCCGCGGCTGCCGCCGGCGATGCCCCTGTCGACGTATAAATGTCAATGACGCCGGGCCCGCGGTTCCCTTATGTTCCGGGCGGTTCGGTGTGCCGGGCGCGTTCGTTCGCCCCCGGCTCGACGACGAGGTGAGCCCGGCCGTGACGATTTCGCGCAGCTTCCGACGACAGCTCAGCCGCCTGATGGTCGGCGTGCTGCTGTTCGCGCAGCTCGCGGTGTCGGGGTTCGCGTGCCAGGCGGGCGCCGTCGCACCGGTCGCCTCGATGCCGCTGGCCGGGCACGGCGCGCCGGCGGCGCTCGGCGGCGGGCGTGACGCCGTGCGCCCGCACGGCAGCCATGCCGGCGAGGCGGATGCCGGCGAGCGTCACGCGGGCGACGGGCACGCGGGCGACGGGCACGCCGCCGGACTGCACCACGTGGGGCTGATCGCGCCCCAGGCGTCCGACCCCGGCGCCGCGCTCGCCGACACCCACTGCGGCGACGCCGGGGTCGACACCCCGAATCTGTGCTTCGAGCACTGCCGCGACGGTGCGTCGACGCCGAGCCAGGCGTCCGGCGTCCCCGACTTCGGGCTCGCACTGGTGGGCGGCGTGACGCTGCCGCTCGGCGACCCCGCGCAGCCGGCCGGCCACTTCGCGCCGGTTCGGTTCGGCATCGAGCCCGGCACCCCGCCGCCGCACGCGATCCTGCACTGTTGCCTCAGGACCTGATCTCCGGTTGAACCGATTTCCGCCGCGCGCCCGATCGCGCGGCTGTTCTCGTCGTTCCCAGGAGGTCAGATGAAGTCCAGATTCGATGTCGTCGCGCGAGCCGCTCTGGCGGCCGGGCTCGCGTTCCTGTCGCCGTCGGCGTGGCCCGCCGACCCGCCCCCGATCGGCCTGTCGCTCGCCGCCGCGCAGCGTCTCGCGCTCGAGCGCTCGCGAATGGTCGCCGCCCAGGACGCCGCGATCTCCGCGTCGCGCGAGATGGCGGTGGCCGCGCGCCAGTTGCCCGACCCCGTGCTGAAATTCGGTGTCGACAACCTGCCGTCCGACGGTGCCGACCGCTTCAACTTCACGCGCGACTTCATGACGATGCGCCGGATCGGCGTGATGCAGGAGTTCACCGCGTCGGACAAGCGCGAGCTGCGGGGCCTGCGCGCCGAGCGCGAGGCTGGCAAGGCGGCGGCCGAGAAGGACGCCGCGATCGCGTCGGTGCAGCGCGACACCGCGCTGGCGTGGCTCGACCGCCACTATGCCGAGCGCATGCGCGCGCTGATGGCGGACCAGGCCGCGGAGGCCGACCTCGAGATCCTCGCGGCCGACGGCGCGTATCGCGCGGGCCGGGGCGGGTCGGCCGACGTCATCGCGGCACGCGCCGCGAAGGCGTCGATGCTCGATCGCGTCGCCGAGTTCGACCGGCGCGTGAGCGTCGCGCGGGTCGCGCTGTCGCGCTGGGTCGGCGAAGCGGGAGACGCCGCGCTCCAGGGCACGCCGGAGCTCGCGCGCGTGCGCGTCGACGAGGCGACGCTCGCGGCCGACCTCGCGCATCACCCGCTGATCGTGCAACTCGACGAGCAGGTGGCGATCGCCGACAGCGAGGCCCGGCTCGCGCGCGCGAACCGCACGCCGGACTGGAGTGTCGAGATCGGCTACGCGCAGCGCGGTCCCGCGTACCCGAACATGCTGTCGGTCGGCGTGTCGGTGCCCCTGCAGTGGGATCGCGCGCGGCGCCAGGACCGCGAGCTCGCGGCCCGGCTCGCGCAGACCGAGCAGGCCCGCGCGCTGCGCGACGACGCGCTGCGCGCGCACGTCGCCGAGGTGCGCGCGATGCTGATCGAGTGGAAGAGCGGGCTCGCGCGGCGCGAGACCTACGTGCGCGAGCTGACGCCGCTCGCGCGCGAGCGCACCGCGACCGCGCTCGCCGCGTACCGCGCGGGCAAGGGCGAGCTCGCCGCGGTGCTGGCGGCCCGGCGCAACGAGATCGAGGTGGCGACGCAGGCGCTCGCGCTCGAGATGGACACCGCGAAGCTGTGGGCGCAACTGAACACGCTGGCGCCCGAGGGCTCCGAAGCGCACGAGACGAGGACACCGCGATGAAGACGAACACGACGAAGACTGCCGCGCTCGCGGTGCTGGCCGCGCTGGCGGTGGGCTACGCGGGATATCGCTGGGGGCTGGTGCAGGGGCACGGCGCAGCCGGCGCGCCCGGGGCGACGATGGCGCCGGGCGGCGCCGCGGCCGGTTCGGGCCCCACGACGGCGCGCGGCAGCGCCGGCGAGGCGGCGGGGCCCGCCGCGACCGCGGCGCCGCAGGCCGCGTCCGGCACGGTGTCCGGGGCCGGGTCCGCCGCGGCGCCGGGTGCGCCGCTGAAGGCCGGCGACGTCGATCCCGCCACCGGCCGGCGCGTGCTCTACTGGCACGATCCGATGGTCCCGGGCAAGCGGTTCGATCGGCCGGGCAAGTCGCCGTTCATGGACATGCAGCTGGTGCCGGTCTACGCCGACGCAGACGCCGACAGCGGCACCGTGGGCATCAGCCCGCGCGTGCAGCAGAACCTCGGCGTGCGCACCGCTCAGGCGGTTCTCGGCACCCTGGATCGCTCGCTCGAGGTTCCCGGTGCGATCGCGTGGAACGAGCGCGACGTCGCGGTGGTGACGGCGCGCACCGGCGGCTTCGTCGAGCGTCTGCACGTGCGCGCGCCGCTCGAGCCGGTGACGCGCGGGCAGCCGCTCGTCGAGATCTACGCGCCCGAGTGGGTCGCCGCGCAGGAAGAGTTCCTCGCCGTGCGGCGCATGCAGGGGGCGGGCACCGGCGCGCTCGCCGACGCCGCGCGCCAGCGCATGCTGCTCGCCGGAATGACCGACGAGCAGGTGCGCGCGGTCGAGGCCGCCGGCAGCGTGCAGCCGCGCTTCACGCTGCGCGCGCCGATCGCGGGCGTCATCGGCGAACTCGCGGTGCGCGAGGGCATGACGCTGATGCCGGGCGCGATGCTGTTCCGGATCAACGGACTGGCTTCGGTGTGGGTGAACGCCGAGGTACCCGAGGCGCGCGCGGCGCTGCTGCGCGTGGGTGCGCCGGTGCGGGCGAGCACGCCGTCGCTGCCGGAGCGCGTGTTCAAGGGGCGCGTCGCCGCGGTGCTGCCGGACGTCAATCCGGTCACGCGCACGATCAAGGCGCGCGTCGAGATCGCGAACCCGGGCGGCGCGCTGGCCCCGGGAATGTTCGCGAGCGTCGACCTGATGCCGCCCGGCGTCGCCAAGCGGCTGCTCGTGCCGAGCGAGGCCGTGATCCCGACCGGCGAGCGCAAGCTCGTGATCCTCGCGCTCGACGGCGGGCGCTTCAAGCCGGTGCCGGTCCAGACCGGCGAGGAGGCGGGCGGCATGACCGAGATCCGCGCCGGGCTGTCCGAGGGCCAGAAGGTCGTCGTCTCGGGGCAGTTCCTGCTCGACTCCGAGGCGAGCCTGCGGGCGAGCGCCGAGCGCATGGGCGACGCGCCCGGCGCACCCGCGACGCCCGGTGCCGCGGACAAGACCGCGGCCGCGCCCGCGACGCCGGTGCACCGCGCCGAGGGCGTCGTCGTCGACATCGACGCGCAGAGCGCGCTGATCAGGCACGGTGCGATCACGACCGCCGGCATGGGCGCGATGACGATGGAGTTCGGTGCGCCGTCGGCCGGCATGCCGAAGAACGTGAAGAAGGGCGATCCGGTCGCGTTCGCGTTCACGATCACGACGCAAGGCGAGTTCAGGCTGCAGTCGATCGAGGTGCGCAAGTGATCGCGCGCCTGATCCGCTGGTCGATCGCGAACCGCTTCCTGGTGCTGCTCGCCACGATCGGGCTCGCCGCGGCCGGCGCGTGGTCGCTCGCGCGCACGCCGCTGGACGCGCTGCCCGACCTCTCCGACGTGCAGGTGATCATCCGCACCACGTACCCGGGGCAGGCGCCGCAGATCGTCGAGAACCAGATCACGTACCCGCTGACGACGACGATGCTCTCGGTGCCGGCGGCCAAGACCGTGCGCGGGTACTCGTTCTTCGGCGACTCGTTCGTGTACGTGCTCTTCGACGACGGCACCGACCCGTACTGGGCGCGCTCGCGCGTGCTCGAGTACCTGAACCAGGTGCAGTCGCGCCTGCCCGCGCAGGCGAAGACCTCGCTCGGGCCGGACGCCACCGGCGTGGGGTGGGTCTACGAGTACGCGCTCGTCGACCGCAGCGGGCGCCTGGACCTCTCGCAGCTGCGCGCGCTGCAGGACTGGTTCCTGAAGTACGAGCTCAAGGCGGTGCCCGACGTCGCGGAGGTCGCGAGCGTCGGCGGCATGGTGCGCCAGTACCAGGTGGTTCCCGACCCGCAGAAGCTGCGCGCGTACAACCTCACGCTCGCGCGCGTGGTCGACGCGCTGCAGAAGGCGAACCAGGAGAGCGGCGGCTCGGTGCTCGAGCTCGGCGAGGCCGAGTACATGGTCCGCGCCACCGGCTACCTGAAGACGCTCGACGACTTTCGCCGCATCCCGCTCGCGGTCACCGACGCCGGGGTGTCGGTGCGGCTGGGCGACGTCGCGCAGGTGCTGATCGGCCCGGAGATGCGCCGCGGCATCGCCGACCTCGACGGCGAGGGCGAGGTCGCGGGCGGCGTGATCGTGATGCGCTCGGGCAAGAACGCGCTGCGAACGATCGCCGCGGTGAAGGCGCGCATCGAAGCGCTCAAGCCCGGCCTGCCGGCGGGCGTCGAGATCGTGCCGACGTACGACCGCTCCGAGCTCATCGAGCGCGCGGTCGACAACCTGAAGGACAAGCTGGTCGAGGAGTTCATCGTCGTCGCGGTGGTGTGCGCGGCGTTCCTGTTCCACCTGCGCTCGTCGCTGGTCGCGATCGTCACGCTTCCGGTCGGCATCCTCGCGGCGTTCGTCGTCATGCACTGGCAGGGCGTGAACGCGAACATCATGTCGCTGGGCGGGATCGCGATCGCGATCGGCGCGATGGTCGACGCCGCGGTCGTGATGATCGAGAACGCGCACAAGCACCTGGAGCGCCACGCGCACGAGCACCCCGGCGTGCCGCTCGCGGGCGACGCGCGCTGGGCCGTGATCGGGCAGGCGGCGGCCGAGGTCGGGCCGGCGCTCTTCTTCTCGCTGCTGATCATCACGCTGTCGTTCGTGCCGGTGTTCACGCTCGAGGCGCAGGAGGGGCGGCTGTTCTCCCCGCTCGCCTTCACGAAGACCTACGCGATGGCGGCGTCCGCGGCGCTGTCGGTGACGCTGATCCCGGTGCTGATGGGCTGGCTGATCCGCGGCCGCATCCCGGACGAGCGCTCGAACCCGATCAGCCGCGCGCTGATCGCGATCTACCGGCCGCTGCTCGACGCGGTGCTGCACTTCCCGAAGTCGACGCTGGTCGTGGCGGCACTGGTCGCGGCCGCGACCTGGTACCCGATGCAGCGGCTCGGTGCCGAGTTCATGCCGCCGCTCGACGAGGGCGACCTGCTCTACATGCCGTCGGCGCTGCCCGGCATCTCGGCCGGCAAGGTCGCGCAGGTGCTGCAGCAGACCGACCGGCTGATCCGCACCGTGCCCGAGGTCGCGCGCGTGTTCGGCAAGGCGGGCCGCGCCGAGTCCGCGACCGACCCGGCGCCGCTCGAGATGCTCGAGACCACGATCCAGTTCAAGCCTCGCGACCAGTGGCGCCCGGGAATGACGCCGGACAAGCTGGTCGAGGAGCTCGACCGCGTCGTGCGCGTGCCCGGCCTGTCCAACATCTGGGTGCCGCCGATCCGCAACCGCATCGACATGCTCGCCACCGGGATCAAGAGCCCGGTCGGCGTGAAGGTCGCGGGCACGAACCTGGCCGAGATCGACCGCGTCGCCGCCGAGATCGAGCGCGTGGTGCGCGGCGTGCCCGGCGTGAGCTCGGCGCTCGCCGAGCGGCTGACCGGCGGGCGCTACGTCGACATCGTGATCGACCGCGACGCGGCCGCGCGCTACGGCATGAACATCGCCGACGTGCAGATGCAGGTGGGCGCGGCGATCGGCGGCGACAACGTGGGCGAGACCGTGGAAGGGCTGCAGCGCTTCCCGATCAGCGTGCGCTACCCCCGCGAGGTGCGCGATTCGGTCGAGAAGCTGCGCGAGCTGCCGGTCGTCACCGAGCGCGGCGCGCAGATCCGGCTCGGCGACGTGGCGCGCGTGCAGGTCAGCGACGGCCCGCCGATGCTGAAGTCGGAGAACGCGCGCCTCTCGGGCTGGGTCTACGTGGACCTGCGCGGGCGCGACCTGCGCGGCGCGGTGCTCGACATGCAGCGCGCGGTGGCGAGCGAGGTGAAGCTGCCCGCGGGCGTCACCGTGTCGTGGTCCGGGCAGTTCGAGTACCTGGAGCGCGCCGCCGCGCGGCTGAAGGTGGTCGTGCCGGCGACGCTGGGCATCATCTTCGTGCTGCTGTACATGACGTTCCGGCGCGCCGACGAGGCGCTGCTGATCATGGCGAGCCTGCCGTTCGCGCTGGTGGGCGGGTGCTGGCTGCTGTTCTCGCTCGGCCACGCGGTGTCGATCGCGAGCGCGGTCGGCTTCATCGCGCTCGCGGGCGTGGCCGCGGAATTCGGCGTGATCATGCTGCTGTACCTGAAGCACGCGTGGGACGAGCGGCTGGCCGCGGGCGGCGTGCCCGACCGCGCGCTGCTCGAGGATGCGATCCGCGACGGCGCGGTGATGCGCGTGCGCCCGAAGGCGATGACGGTGGCGGTGATCATCGCCGGCCTGCTTCCGATCATGGTCGGCTCGGGCACCGGTTCCGAGGTGATGCAGCGCATCGCGGCGCCCATGGTCGGCGGCATGGTCACGGCGCCGCTGCTGTCGATGTTCGTGATCCCCGCCGCGTACCTGCTGATGCGCCGGCCGCGCGCGCCCCGGACGGGCGCGGCGGGGCGCGCCGGCGCAGATTCCTGACCTGGAAGGAGTTCGAGATGAAAAAGTCCTCTTCTGCTCGCCGCGGGCCTCGCGCTCGCTGTCGCTGTCGCCGTCGCGCCGGCCGCGCCTGCGCAGCACGCCGGCCACGACGCGGGCAAGCCCGCCGCCGCCGCGCGGCCGGCGACGGCCGCCGCGCCGGCCGCCGCGCTGGCCGCTGGCAGCCGCGTCGCCGGCCGCGCGACCGGCGTCGTCGCGCGGCTGCTCGACGCCGGGCAGTCGCTGGCGATGATCGCGCACGATCCGGTCAGGAGCCTGAACTGGCCGCCGATGACGATGGCGTTCAAGTTCCGCGACAAGGCCCTGTTCGGCAAGCTCGCGCCCGGCGCGAAGATCGAGTTCGACTTCGTCCAGGAAGGCGAGGACTACGTCGTGACGGCGCTGCAGGTGCGCTGACCGCGGCGCGGGCCGGCCCGCGGGGCCTCCTGGCCCGCGACGCGGGCCGGCGATGGACGGTCGGCCGCGTTCGGCCGGCGGTCCGCGCCGCCCGCCGAACGCGCGGTTTTCGGCGCACGAACGGCCTGCGGGGCTGCTCGACGCGTGCCGATAACTCGAGAAGGGAGCGGTCGCATTCGCGATCGCCCGCCACCTCGATGATCGTCACGACACCGACCGGTACCTCACGTCCAGGCAGCGCGTGCGCCGCGTGGAAGCGGCTCGCCGGCGCCGCGATCTTCGCGCTGGCGCACGCGCTCGCGATCGCGTCGGAGGCGCCCGCGACGCCCGCGCCGGCGCCGCGCAACGACGCGGCGACGGTGACGGCCTCCTACGGCGACACCCGCCTGCTGCGCCCGTCGGCGATCCTCACGCCGCTGAAGGCGGGCGAGGCGGTGCGCAGCGGCGATCGCGTGATCACCGGGTCGGACGGCCGGGTCGAGCTGCGCTTCCTGGACGGTGCCGTGATGGCGATCCAGCCGGGCAGCGACTTCAAGGTCGAGGCGTACCAGTACGACGCCGCCGGCGAGCGCAACTTCATGGCGCTGGCGCGCGGCGCGCTGCGAACCATCAGCGGCGCGATCGGCAAGCGCAACCGCGACGACTACAAGCTCACGACGCCGACCGCGACGATCGGCATCCGCGGCACCGAGTACGAGGCCGCGGAGACGCCGTGCGGGCAGGCGGGCTGCGCGCCCGGCGACCGTCCCGGCCTGACGGTGCGCGTCTTCCAGGGGCGCGTCGCGGTCAGCAACGGCACCGGCACCACCGAGGTGCCCGAAGGCCAGACCCTTTACGTTCGCACCGCGGCCGCGCCGGCGTCGTTCGGGTCCGGCGACCCGCCGGCGGTCCCGCAGGCGCCCGCGCCCGTTCCGCGCCGCGTCGCGCCGCCCGCGGGCGACGGCGGCGGCGGCGGCCCCGGCGCCGGTGGCGGGAACGGCGCGAACGGCGTCACGGGCAGCAGCGGCGGCGGCACCGTCGCGCGCGCCGGCGACCCCGTTCTCCAGGGCCCGCCGGCCGCCGCAGCGGGGCATCCGCCGGCGCGTCGAGACCGCGCCGCGCGGCACGGCCCGGGCGTCGGACTGGGCGGCAACGGCCGCCTGGTCGAGCACGCGCCGGCCCTGTACTGACCCGCCCGCGCCGCCGCCCGGGCCGTCGGGGCGGCCGGCCTCGAAATGCGATAACCTCGGCCCCTTTCCCGCACCCGCGGGCAGGAGGACGTTCGCCGTGGACATGTCGGATCTCGAATCGTTCGCGTCCCGCAAGTGGGACGAGGACCTGGTCCCCCGGCTCGTCGACTACGTCAAGGTTCCGGCGAAGTCGCCGGCGTTCGACGCGAGCTGGGCCGCGCACGGGCACCTGAAGGCGGTGATCGAGCGCGCCGAGCAGTGGTGCCGCGCGCAGCCGATCGAAGGCATGAAGCTCGAGATCGTGAGCATCGACGGGCTCACGCCGTGCCTGTTCTTCGACATCCCCGCGACCGGCGGGCTCGGCAACGAGAAGAGCGTGCTCTTCTACGGGCACCTGGACAAGCAGCCCGAGATGACCGGATGGCGCGAGGGCCTGGGCCCGTGGGTGCCGGTGATCGAGGACGGCAGGCTCTACGGCCGCGGCGCCGCCGACGACGGCTACGCGGTGTACTGCGCGCTCACGGTCGTGCAGGCGCTCGACGCGCAGCGCGTGCCGCGCCCGCGCTGCGTCGGGCTGATCGAGACCAGCGAGGAGAGCGGCAGCCCCGACCTGCCCGCATACCTGGACCTGCTCGCGCCGCGCCTGGGCGACGTGCGCCTGGTCGCCGGGCTGGACTCCGGCTGCGGCAACTACGACCAGCTCTGGGTCACGACGTCGCTGCGCGGGCTCGTCGGCGGCGTGCTCACGGTCGAGATCCTGTCCGAGGGCGTGCACTCGGGCAACGCGAGCGGCATCGTGCCGTCTTCGTTCCGCATCGCGCGCCAGCTGCTGAACCGCATCGACGACGCGCGCACCGGCACCGTGCTGCTGCCCGAGCTGCACGCGCCGGTCCCGCCGGAGCGCGCCGCGCAGGCGCGTGCCGCGGGCGACATCCTCGGCGAGCAGGTCTGGCGGCAGTTCCCGTGGGTGGGCTGCTCGCACGGACCGGCCGGGGAGGCCGAAGGCTTCGCGCACTCGATGCCCGTCACCACCGACCCGGTCGAGGCGATCCTGAACCGCACCTGGCGGCCGGCGCTGTCGGTGACCGGCGCCGCGGGCTTCCCGTCGATCGACTCCGCGGGCAACGTGCTGCGCCCGAAGACGACGTTCAAGCTCAGCATGCGCATCCCGCCGACGGTCGACGCCGAGCGGGCCACGCGCGCGATCCGGCGCGCGCTCGAGGCCGACGCGCCGTACGGCGCGCGCGTGAGCTTCGCCGAGGACACCGGCGCCACCGGCTGGAACGCTCCCGAGACCGCCCCGTGGCTGCGTGCCGCGCTCGACGACGCGTCGCAGCGCGTGTGGGGCCGGCCCGCCGCGTGGATGGGCGAGGGCGGCACGATCCCGTTCATGAACATGCTGGGCGAGAAGTTCCCGTCGGCCCAGTTCCTGATCACCGGCGTGCTCGGACCGCGCTCGAACGCGCACGGCCCGAACGAGTTCCTGCACATCGACACCGCGAAGCGCCTGACCCGCGCGGTCGCCGCGGTGGTCGAGCAGGTCCGCTGACACGCCACCGCCCGGATCCTTCCGCGATGAACCCGTCCACCGACAGCCCGCTCGAGGCGCTCCTCGACAACGTCAACGTCGAGGCGATGTCGGAGATGCCGTCGCCCGCGCAGGTGCACGCGCGGCTGCCGCTCACCGAGTCGTCGGCGCGCACCGTGCTCGCCGGCCGCGCCGCGCTGCGCGAGATCCTCGACCGCAAGGACTCGCGGCTGTTCGTCGTCGTCGGCCCGTGCTCGATCCACGACCCGGTCGCGGCGATCGACTACGCGAAGCGCCTGAAGGCGCTCGCCGACTACATCAGCGACACGATCGTCGTCGTCATGCGCGTGTACTTCGAGAAGCCGCGCACCTCGGTCGGCTGGAAGGGCTACATCAACGACCCGTTCATGGACGACTCGTTCCGCATCGACGAGGGCATGACGAAGGCGCGCGCGCTGCTGCTCGAGCTCGCCGAGATGGGGCTGCCCACCGCCACCGAGGCGCTCGATCCCATCGGGCCGCAGTACCTCGCGGACCTGATCACCTGGTACGCGATCGGCGCTCGAACCACGGAGTCGCAGACGCACCGCGAGATGGCGAGCGGGCTGTCGGCGCCGGTCGGCTTCAAGAACGGCACCGACGGCGGGCTGGAGGTGGCGATCAACGCGATCCGCTCGGCGCGCTCGTCGCACGGCTTCCTCGGCATGAACTCGGAAGGCCGCACCGCGGTGATCCGCTCGCGCGGCAATCCCTACGGCCACCTGGTGCTGCGCGGCGGCGGCGGCCGGCCGAACTACGACACCGTGAGCGTGCGCATCGCCGAGCAGGCGCTCCTGAAGGCGAAGATCGAGCCGAACATCGTCATCGACTGCTCGCACGCCAATGCGATGAAGGACCACACGCTTCAGCCGCTCGTGTTCAGCGACTGCATGCACCAGGTGCGCGAGGGCAACCGCTCGATCGTCGGGCTGATGCTCGAATCGAACCTGGAAGCGGGCAGCCAGTCGATTCCCGAAGACCGCTCGACGCTTCGCTACGGGGTGTCGGTCACCGACGCGTGCATCGACTGGAGCACCACCGAGGAACTGCTGCTGCGCGCCCACCGCGAGATGGGCGAGGTGCTCGCGCGACGCCTCAGCGCGTGAGCGCGATGCCGGCGAGCGCGCCGCCGGCGATCAGCCACAGCGGGTTCAGCTTCGTCGCGACCACGGTCGCCGCGCTCGCCGCGGTGACCGCGACCAGCACCGGGTGATCCCGGTTCGTCTCGCCGAGGATCCAGCCGGTGGCGAGCAGCAGGCCGATCGTGATCGGGGCCATCCCGGCGCGGAACGCCTGGATCCACGGGCGGTCGCGCAGGCGCTCGGTCCAGCGGTGCGCGGCGAGCGCGAGCACCGACGACGGCAGCATGATGCCGGCGGTCGCGACCGCGGCGCCGACCCACCCGGCGGCGTTCCAGCCCACCAGCGTCACGAAGAGCAGGTTCGGCCCCGGCGCCGCCTGCGCGAGCGAGATCGACGCGGCGAACTGGCCGTCGTCGATCCAGCCGCGCTCGTTGACGACGAAGCGGTGCATCTCGGGAGCGACCGTGATCGCGCCGCCGATCGACAGCAGCGACAGCAGCGCGAACCGCAGGAACATCTCGGCGAGGTCGGTCGCGCTCACGGCCGCCGGCTCCCGCGGGCGCGCGCGATCGCGATCGAACACGCGCCCAGCCCCAGCATCACCCAGTGCAGCGGCCAGTGCAGCGGGCCGACCATCGCGAACGCCGCCGCGACGAAGAGCCACCCCGGCAGGTTCCGGCGCTGCGTGGGCAGGAGCTTGCCGGCCATCCCGATCACGAGCCCCGCGCTGACCGCGCTCATGCCGCGCAGCGCGGCGACGACGAGCGGGTGGCTGCCGAAGCTGCCGTAGAGCAGCGCCAGCGTCATCACGATCGCGAACGGCACCGCGAGCAGCCCGCCGAGCGCCGCGAGCGCCCCGCGCAGGCCGAAGAATCGGTCGCCGACCATCAGCGCGACGTTGGCGATGTTCGGCCCGGGCAGCACCTGCGCGAGCGTGAGCATCTCGACGAACTGCTCGCTCGTGAACCAGCGCTCCTCCTCGACCAGCGTGCGCTGCGCCCACGGCAGCACGCCGCCGAAGCCCCGCAGCGCGAGCCGGTTGAAGACGGCGAACAGCCGCGCGCGCGACGCCGGCGCGCTCGTCGGGGCGGTGTTCGGCGCGTTCATCGGCACGCCCGCACGGGCGGGCGCAGGGCGCACGGGCGCCGCACGCGGGTCAGCGGGCCTCGCCGACCGGTGCGTCGCGCGGACGCTCGGGCTCGGGCGGGACGAGGCGCTCGGCCGGCAGCCGCAGCGTGAACGCGCTGCCCTGGCCGAGCGCGCTCTCGATGTGCAGCTGCCCGCCGACGCGCTGGACGATGTGCTTGACGATCGCCAGGCCCAGGCCGGTGCCGCCGCTGTCGCGCGAGCGTCCGCGGTCGACGCGGTAGAAGCGCTCGGTGAGCCGTGGCAGGTGCTCGGGCGCGATGCCGATCCCGGTGTCGCGCACCGTGAGCCACGCCTCGTCGTCGCGATAGCGCCAGTCGACGTCGATGCGGCCGCCGTCCGGCGTGTAGCGCACCGCGTTCGACAGCAGGTTGCGCACCGCGCTCTCGAGCTCCGCGGGCGGCGCGCGCACCAGCGGCGGCGCCTCGAGGTGGACCTCGATCGTGTGCCGGCCCTGCGACAGCGCGCGCGCCTCGGCGGCCAGCGTCTGCACGAGCGCGTGGACGTCGACGCGCTCCTCGGCGGGCGGCGTCGCGCTCGTCTCGAGCGAGGACAGGATGAGCAGGTCCTCGACGAGGCGCTGCAGTGTCCGGCTCTGGCGCAGGATCGTGCCGAGGTACTCGCGGCGCGTCGGCTCGTCGAGCTCGAGGTCGAGCAGCGTCTCCGCGAAGCCGCCGATCACCGTCACCGGGGTGCGCAGCTCGTGAGAGACGTTCGCGACGAAGTCGCGCCGCATCGCGTCGAGCTTCTCCTGCTCGGTCACGTCGCGCGTGATCAGCAGCTTGGCGCCGCCCTCGGTGCGGTGCAGCCGCATCTCGTAGAGCCGCCCGGGGCGCGCGGGCAGCGCCAGCACCGGCGGCCGGGAGAAGTCGCCGCCCTCGAGATACGCGAGGAACTCCGGCTGGCGCACGAACAGGTGCAGCGGGCGCCCGGCGCCGAAGATGCCGTGCAGCTCGGCCGCGGCGTTGTTGCACCAGCTGACGTGGTCGAAGCGGTCGAGCACGACCAGCCCGTCGGGGAGGCGGTCGACGGCGCTGTGCAGCTGCGTCAGTTCGGCGGCCAGTTCCTCGCGACGTTCGGTCGCGTCCTTCACGACGCGCGACAGGCGGTCGAGCATGTGGCCCCACGCGCCGTTGGCGATCGGCAGCTCGCGCTGGCCGGGCAGGATCGCCCAGTGGTGCAGCCGCGACAGCAGGCTGGTGTTGACCAGTGCGTAGGCGACGAGGAAGAACGCCAGCCAGCGCGCGGCGAAGGTGTCGCCGAACAGCCACGCGCACACCAGCGCGACGGCCAGCCCGACCGACACGATGAGAAGACTGCGAAGCCAGATCACTCGGGGAGGAACCGGTAGCCGCCGCCCCTGACGGTGTCGATCAGCCGGTCGTGCCCGGTCGGCTGCAGCGCGAGCCGCAGCCGACGGACGTGCACGTCGACGGTGCGTTCTTCGATGAACACCTGATCGCCCCAGACCTTGTCGAGGAGGATTGCGCGTGAGTGGACCCGGTCCGGGTGCTTCATCAGGTGGTGCAGCAGGCGGAACTCGGTGGGGCTAAGGTTAATCGTTTGGCCGTTCCCTGTCACCCGCCAGGTGACGGGATCGACACGCAGGCCGGCGATCTCGAGCGCGGGCTCGGTGTCGGCGGCGCCGGCCGGGCCGGCCCGGCGCAGCAGCGCCTTGACGCGCGCGAGCAGCTCGCGCGGCGAGAACGGCTTGGTCACGTAGTCGTCGGCGCCGGCCTCGAACCCGGAGAGCTTGTCGCCCTCCTGGGCGCGCGCGGTGAGCATGATGATCGGGATCTCGCGCGTGCGGGCGTCGGCACGCAGCTCGCGCGCGAACTCGATGCCCGGGCGGTCCGGCAGCATCCAGTCGAGCAGCACGAGGTCGGGCAGCGCGGCGTCGACGCAGCGGCGGGCGCCGGCGGCGTCGGCGGCCATCACCGGCACGTGGCCTGCGTGCCGAAGGTTCACCGCGATCAGCTCGCGGATGGCGGGTTCGTCTTCGACGACGAGGATCCGGGCGTTCACGACGCGGGAGATTATGACGCGAACGTGACGTTTCGATGACGCCGGCGCGCGGCGGGCGGGTCGCCCGCGCACGCGTCCGGGGCGTGCGGGCTCGCCGGACCCGTCACGGGCGCACGCCGGCGCCGACCGCGCGCGCATCGGCGCCGTCCGCGCCGTCCGCGCCGATCCAGCGATAGCGGCTGCCCGCGGCGAGCAGCTCGGACTCCACGAGGCAGACGCCGCAGCGGCCCAGCGTGGCCGGCACCGAGCCGGGGTCCGGCGCGGGCAGCGGCTCGCCGCCCGGGGCGCGCGCGCCGCGCACCAGCGACAGGTGCGCGACGAAGCGCTTGCGGTCATACGCGACGCCGAGCGCGTCGAGCCGCTCGCGCACGGTGCGCGACAGCGCGCCGAGCGCGTCCGGGCAGAGGTTCGGGCCGATCCAGACCAACCGCGCGCCGAAGCGGCCCAGCCGATCGAGCGGCACGTCCCGCGGCGGCGGCGGCAGGGCGCGGACGACCTCCACCAGCGCCGGCTCGAGCGCACGCGGCGCCTCGCCGATGAACTGCAGCGTCAGGTGGACGTCGGCGGCGGCGACCGGCCGGCCGTGCAGGCTCCGCGCGAGCGCCGCGGCCAGGCGCGCGAGCGCCTCGCGCACCGGCGGCTCCGGGCGCAGCGCGATGAAGTAGCGCGCGCGTTCGGGCGCGCCCGTCGCCGATCGCGGGTCAGCCCGCCTTGGGCTCCGCGCGGCCATACACGTCGGAGTACCGGACGATGTCGTCCTCGCCGAGGTAGTCGCCGCACTGCACCTCGATCATCACCAGGTCGACGACGCCCGGATTCTCGAGCCGGTGCCGGCCGCCGATCGGGATGTACGTGGACTCGTTGGCGGCGACCAGGAAGACCCGCTCGTCGCAGGTCACGCGCGCGGTGCCGGAGACGACGATCCAGTGCTCGCTGCGGTGGTGGTGCATCTGCATCGACAGCGCCTGCTTCGGCCGGACCTCGATGCGCTTGATCTTGAAGCGCGGCCCTTCCTGCAGCACGGTGTAGGTGCCCCAGGGACGGGCCACCGTGCGGTGCAGCTTGGCGGCGTCGTGCCCGCGCGCCTTGAGCCGCGTCACGATCTCCTTGACCTGCTGGCTCGCGTCCTTGTGCGCGACCAGCACCGCGTCGGCGGTGTCGACGACCAGCAGGTTCTCGACGCCGACCGCGGCGACGAGCCGGTCGTCGCTCTGCACGTGCGTGTTCTTCGCGTCGACGAGCATCGCGTCGCCGACCGTCGTGTTGCCGTCGACGTCCGCCGGCAGCTGCTCGGCGACCGCCTTCCACGAACCGATGTCGCTCCAGCCGAAGCGCGACGGCAGCACGACGACGTTGCGCGCCTTCTCCATGACCGCGTAGTCGATCGAGATGTCGGGGCACAGCGCGAACTTCGCGGCGTCCAGCGTCACCTTGCCGTCGGCGGCACCGGCCGCGCTCGCCGACCACGCGAGCTTCGCGGCGGCGAGGACCTCGGGCGAGTGCTCGGCGAGCGCCTCGAGGATCGCGTTCGCGCGAAAGCAGAACATGCCGCTGTTCCACACGAAATTGCCCGCCTGCAGGAACTGCACCGCACGGGCGGCGTCGGGCTTCTCGACGAAGCGGCGCACGCGCAGCGCCTCGCAGCCGGGCACCGCGTCGCCGGTCTCGATGTAGCCGAAGCCGGTCTCGGGCACCGTCGGCTGGATGCCGAACAGCACCAGCGAGCCGTCGGCGGCGATCGCCTCCGCGGCGCGCGCGGCCGCCTGGAACGCGGCTTCGTCGGGGATGAGGTGGTCCGCGGGCAGCACGAGCAGCGTCCCGCCGGGGGCGGCGGCCTCGGCCCACAGCGCCGCCATCGCGATCGCCGGCGCGGTGTTGCGCCCGAGCGGCTCGAGCAGCTGCGTGACCTCGACGCCGCGCGCCGACGGCAGCGCGGCGATCTCGTCGCGGGTCTTGAAGAAGTACTCGTGGTTCGTCACCACGGCGGCGCGGCCGGCGGCCGCGAGCGGCAGCGCGCGCGCGAGCGTGCGCTGCAGCAGGCTCAGCGAGCCGCCCAGGCGCATGAACGGCTTGGGCAGGGTCTCGCGCGACACCGGCCACAGGCGTGTGCCGGAGCCGCCGGACAGGACCACCGGGATGAGCATGACGTCGGCCTTGTTCGAAATGGGAGGGGACGCCGCGAGCGACGGTGTGACTCATTCTACGGACCGCGCCGGCGGGGCGTGCGAAACTTTCCACAGAATCCCCGATCGAGGTGTGCGTGGCGAATTCCAATCGACGGCCGGTGCTCGTCACCGGAGGCGCGGGCTACATCGGCTCGCACACGGTGCTGGAGCTGCTGAACGCGGGCTGGCCCGTGGTGGTGCTCGACAACCTGAGCAACGCCAGCGCCGAGTCGCTGCGGCGGGTCGAGCGGATCACCGGCCACGCGGCGCCGCTGGTGCGCGGCGACGTGCGCGACGAAGCCCTGGTGACCGACCTGCTCGGGCGCCACGAGTTCGCCGCGACGCTGCACTTCGCGGGCCTGAAGGCGGTGGGCGAGTCGGTCGAGAAGCCGCTCGAGTACTACGACAACAACGTCGGCGGCACGCAGGTGCTGCTGCGCTGCCTGCAGCGCGCCGGCGTCCGCCGCTTCGTCTTCAGCTCGTCGGCGACGGTGTACGGCGACCCCGAGACGGTGCCGCTGACCGAGGGCGCGCGCACCGGGCCGACGAACCCGTACGGGCGAAGCAAGTGGATGGTGGAGCTGATGCTGCTCGACCTCGCCGCGTCCGAGCCCGGCTGGGCGGTCGCCAATCTGCGCTACTTCAACCCGGTGGGCGCGCACGAGAGCGGCCTGATCGGCGAGGACCCCGCCGGGATCCCGAACAACCTGATGCCGTTCGTCGCGCAGGTCGCGGTCGGGCGGCGCCCGGCGCTGTCGGTCTTCGGCGCCGACTGGCCCACGCGCGACGGCACCGGCGTGCGCGACTACATCCACGTCGTCGACCTCGCGCGCGGCCACCTCGCCGCGCTCGAGCGCGTGCTCGCGCAGCCCGGCGCGTTCACGGTGAACCTGGGCACCGGCACCGGGTACTCGGTGCTCGAGATGGTGCGCGCGTTCGAGCAGGCGAGCGGGCGGCCGGTGCCGTACCGTCTGGTCGAGCGGCGCCCCGGCGACATCGCCGAGTGCTGGGCGGACCCGGCGCGCGCGCGCGAGCTCCTCGGCTGGCGCGCCGAGCTCGGCATCGCGCGCATGTGCGCCGACGCCTGGCGCTGGCAGCTGGCGAACCCCGAGGGCTACGGCGAGCGCTGACCCGCGGATTCGCGGGCGCGAGGCGGCGAGGGCCGGCGCCCGCCCGCCCGGCCGGCCGTGCCGATCGTGCCGTTCGTGCCGTTCGTGCCCGCGGCGTGCCGGCGCGGCCGGCGCACGCGGCGTATCCTCGCGCCTTCGATGAACCCGAACGCCCTCGATCGCTGGCGCGCGCCGCGCTGGACATTTTCCGCGCTGCTCGCCGCGCTGACGATGCTCGGGCCGTTCGCGATCGACACCTACCTGCCGGCGTTCGCCGGCATCGCGGCGTCGATCGGCGCGACCCCGCTGCAGATGCAGCAGACGCTGTCGGCGTACCTGCTCGGCTTCGCGTTCATGAACCTCTTCCACGGCGCGCTGTCCGACAGCTTCGGGCGCCGCCCGGTGGTGCTCGGCGGGCTCGCGGTCTTCACGCTCGCGTCGGTGGGCTGCGCGCTCGCGCCCAACGTCGGCGTGCTGATCGCGTTCCGCGCGCTTCAGGGCCTGTCCACGGGGGCGGGCACCGTCGTCTCGCGCGCGGTGATCCGCGACGCGTTCCCTCCCGACGATGCCCAGCGCGTGATGTCGCAGGTCACGCTGTTCTTCGGCCTGGCGCCCGCGATCGCGCCGATCGTCGGCGGATGGCTGTTCGTGCACGCGGGCTGGCGGGCGATCTTCTGGCTGCTGGCCGGCATCGGCGTCGTGCTGTGGCTCGCGATCCGGCGCCTGCTGCCGGAGACGCTGCCGCCGGAGCACGCGCAGCCGTTCGAGCTGCGCCACCTGCTGCGCGGCTACGGGCAGCTCGCCGGCAGTGCGCGCTTCTGGCTGCTCGCGCTCGCCAGCGGCGTGCCGTTCAACGGGATGTTCCTGTACGTGCTGTCGGCACCCGCGTTCCTGGGCGACATCCTCGGGCTGGCGCCGACGCAGTTCTACTGGAGCTTCGTGCTGTCGATCGCGGGCATGATGGCCGGCGCGTTCGCGAGCGGGCGGCTCGCCGGCCGCATCGGCGCGCCGGCGCAGATGCGCGCCGGGTTCGCCGTGATGGCGGCGGTGTCGGTCGTGAACGTCGCGGCCAACGCCGCGTTCCCCGCGCACGTGTCGTGGTCGATGCTGCCGATGGCGGCCTACGGCTTCGGGTGGGCGCTGACCGGGCCGGTCGTGCAGCTGCTGGTGCTCGATCTCTTCCCGCAGCGGCGCGGCATGTCGTCGTCGCTGCAGGCCTGCGTCGCGAGTGCCGCGAACGCCGTGGTCGCCGGCGTGATCGCGCCGCTGGTGATGCACTCGGCGCTCGCGCTCGCGGTGGCGTCGGCGCTGCTGATGGCGGCGGGGCTCGCGTCGTGGGCGCTGCTGCGCCGGCGCTGGCCGCAGGCGACCGAGCGCGCCGCCGCCTGATCCGGGCGCGGGTCCCGGTCCGCTACTGCCCGCGGCTGAAGAACACCCGCCGGCCGCGCATCTCGGTGAGCTGGCGCATCAGCAGCGCGAAGTCGTCGTCGCGCTCGATCGGGTTCAGGTGCTCGGTGTTGACGATCATCAGCGGCGCCGCGTCGTAGTTGTAGAAGAAGCGGCTGTAGGAATCCGCGAGCGCGCGCAGGTAGTCCTCCGACATGTCGGCCTCCATCGGCACGCCGCGCCGGCGCACGCGCTCGACCAGCGTGTCGGGCTGCGCCTGCAGGTAGATGACGAGGTCCGGCACCGGCGCCTGCGGGCGCAGGCTGTCGAAGATCTGGTGGTACAGCGCGAGTTCGTCGTCGTCGAGCGTCAGGCGCGCGAACAGGGGGTCCTTGTCGAGCAGGAAGTCGCCTGACACCGCCTGCGAGAAGAGGTCGCGCTGGGAGAGGTCGCGCAGCTGGTTCACGCGCTGGAACAGGAAGAACAGCTGCGTGGGCAGCGCGTAGCGGCGCCCTTCGCGGTAGAAGCGCTCGAGGAACGGGTTGGCCGACGGCTCCTCGAGCACGAGGCCGGCGCCGAAGCGCTCGGAGAGCTTGCGCGCGAGCGAGGTCTTGCCCGCGCCGATCGGGCCCTCGACGACGATGTGGCGATAGCGATCGAAAGGCGAAGCGGTCATTCAGGTGCGGAAGATGAAGTAGACCGCGCCCATCAGGCACAGCGCCGCCCACAGGTAGTCGAGCTTGAGCGGCTGCTGCATGTAAAGCACCGCGAACGGGACGAAGACGGCGAGCGTCACCACCTCCTGGACGATCTTGAGCTGCGCGAGCGTGAACTCGCCGTGACCGATGCGGTTGGCCGGCACCTGCAGCAGGTACTCGAACAGCGCGATGCCCCAGCTCGCCAGCGCCGCGACGTACCACGGGCTGGACGCGAGGTTCTTCAGGTGCCCGTACCACGCGAAGGTCATGAAGACGTTCGACGCGACGAGCAGCCCGACGGTCTGGATCGGAACGGAGAGCGCGGCCGTCATCCGCCGGCCTCCTCGACGAGGCTCGCCACGCGCTCGATCGGCTGCGCCGAGCACGCGTCGAGCAGGCTCGCGAGCGGCGCGCGGCCGGGAATTCGCGCGTGCGGCGCGATCTCGGCGAGCGGCGCGAGCACGAACGCGCGCGCGTGCATGCGCGGGTGCGGCAGCACCAGCGACGAGGTGTCGAGCACGCGCTCGTCGTAGAGCAGCAGGTCCAGGTCCAGCGTGCGCGGCGCGTTGCGGTACGGCCGCTCGCGTCCGGCCGCGCGCTCGATCGACTGCAGCTCGGCCAGCAGCGCGCGCGGCGCCAGCCGCGTGTGCAGGCGCGCGACCGCGTTGAGGTAGTCGGGCCCCGACGAATCGATCGGGGCGCTGCGGTAGAGCGACGACACCGCGTCGACGCGGGTGCCGGCGCAGCGCGCGAGCGCCTCGAGCGCGCCGGCCAGCGTCGCGCGCGCCGGGCCGAGGTTCGCGCCCAGGCCGACGTAGGCGACGTGCGGACCGCTCATGCGGGCCCTGCGTCTCCCCGCCGGGGGGCGCCGTCGGCGGCGCTCGACGGCGGCGGCTCGGCGGCGACGTCGGCCGCGGGCGCGTCGGCGTCGTCGCGCCGCGCACCCGAGCGGCGGCGGCGGCGCTTGCGCGGCGCGCCCGACGACGGGACGCTGGCGAGGATCTCGGCGCGCTCGTGGCCGTCCGCGTCGACGAAGCGCGTCCACCACGCGCCGAGCTCGGCCGACGCCTCGCCGGCCTCGCACCGGAGCAGAAGGAAGTCGAAGCCGGCGCGAAAGCGCAGGTGCTCGAGCAGGCGGTACGGGGCACTGCCGTTGCGCCGTTCGAAGCGCGGCTGCAGCGCCCACACCTCGCGCATGTCGGCGATGATGCGCTTCTGGATCGCGAGCTTGGCGCTCTGCTCGTCGACCACGGAGTCGATCGCCTCGTGCAGCGCCGGGATCGACTGCTCGCCCGCCGCGACCCGCTCCTGCCAGCGCACGCGCACCTGCTGCCAGAGCAGCGTCGCGAACAGGAACCCCGGCGAGACCGGCTTGCCGGACTGCACCCGCGCGTCGGTGCTGGTCAGCGCGACGCGCACGAAGCGCTCGCCGTCGGGCTGCTCGAGGATCACGTCGAGCAGCGGCAGCAGCCCGTGGTGCAGCCCCTCGTTGCGCAGCTGGTGGACGCTCTCGACGGCGTGGCCCGACGTCAGCAGCTTGAGCATCTCGTCGAACAGGCGCGCCGCCGGAACGTTGTGGATCAGCGGCGCGAGCTCCTGGATGGGCGCGCGCGTGCGCTCGTCGATGGTGAAGCCGGTCTTGGCCGCGAGCCGCGCGGCGCGCAGCATGCGCACCGGGTCTTCGCGATAGCGCGTGGCCGCGTCGCCGATCATGCGCAGCGTGCGGTGCTTCAGGTCGCGCACGCCGTCGTGGTAGTCGAGGATGACGTCGGCGACCGGGTCGTAGTAGAGCGCGTTGATGGTGAAGTCGCGCCGCGTCGCGTCCTCGGACTGGCTGCCCCAGACGTTGTCGCGCAGCACCCGCCCGTGCTCGTCGGTCTCGGCGTCGGTCTGCAGCGCGCGGAACGTCGAGACCTCGATCGTGTCGCGGCCGAACATCACGTGCACGATCTGGAACCGGCGCCCGATCAGGCGCGAGCGTCGGAACAGCTTGGCGACCTGCTCGGGTGTCGCGTCGGTGGCGACGTCGAAGTCCTTGGGCTTGAGGTCGAGCAGCAGGTCTCGGACGCCGCCGCCGACGATGAACGCCTTGAAGCCGGCCTTCTGCAGCGTCTCGCAGGTGCGCATCGCCGAGTGCGGGACGTCGGCCACGTGCACGCCCTGCTCGGTGCCGACGTAGCGTGCCGGCTCGCGCGGCCGCGGCGCCTGTGCCGTCGCGGCCGCGACCGGGGCGTCGGCGGGGGCCTGCGGCGCGCGCGCGGCGCGCCGGCCGAAGAGGCGGTCGATGAGTTTGCGGATCATTCGAACAGGTGCAGCACGGGCCAGCCGCGCGCCTGCGCGTGCGCGGCGAGGCGGGCGTCGGGATTCGTCGCGACAGGGTCGGTGACGCGCGACATCAGCGGGATGTCGTTGGCGGAGTCGCTGTAGAACCACGTGCGCTCGAAGTCCTCCCAGCGCCGGCCCTGCGACGCGAGCCACTGTCCGGTGCGCTCGATCTTGCCCTCGCGGTAGTTCGGCGTGCCGCGCGGGCGCCCGGTGTAGCGGCCGTCGAGGGTCTCGACCTCGGTCGCGACCAGGTGCTCGACGCCGAGGCGGCGCGCGATCGGCGCGGTGACGAATTCGTTGGTCGCGGTGACGATCGCGCACAGGTCGCCGCGCGCGCGGTGGCGCTCGAGCAGGCTCGTCGCGGCCGGACGGATCGACGGCACGATCACCTCGTCCATGAAGCGCGCGTGCCAGCCGTCGAGCTCGGCGGGCGGGTGCGCGGCGAGCGGGGCGAGCTGGAACGCGAGGAACTCGGCGATGTCCATCGTCCCGGCGACGTACTCGCGGTAGAAGCGCGCGTGCTCGCGCTCCTGGTGCTCGCGGTCGAGCACCCCGATGCGGCCGAGGAAGCGACCCCACTCGGTGTCGCTGTCGAGCGGGAGCAGCGTGTGGTCGAGGTCGAACAGGGCTAGCTGCATAAATCCATGATTTTCAAGGAATTTTACCAGCCGTCCGGGATCGGTCCAAATCGTCGCCGGCGGGCCGCGCGAGCCACTCGCGCAGCAGCGGCAGCGTGATCGGACGCTTGCGCTCGAAGGCGAATCGGTCGAGCGCGTCGAAGGCGGCGAGCAGCGCGCGCAGGTCGCGCGAGTGGTGCGTGAGCAGCCAGGGCACGACGTCGGGGGCCAGCACGACGCCGCGGGCGCCGGCCGCGCCGCGCAGCGCCGACGCCTTCTGCGCGTCGGTGAGCAGGTGCAGCTCGAACACCAGCCCCCAGCCCAGCCGCGTGCGCAGGTCCTCGCGCACCGGCAGCGCGAGCGGCGGCCGGGCGCCCGCGCAGACGAGCGCCAGGCCGGCGCGCGACTGCACGCGGTTGAACAGGTGGAAGAGCGCTTCCTGGCACGGCGCGTCCAGGTGCTCGACGTCGTCGACGGCGATCACGGCCGGGGGAGCGGGCGCCGGGGCGTCGTTCGTCGACGGAGCGCCGGCGCGACCGTGCGCGTCGGCCGCCGCGAACGCGTCGACGGGCGTGGCGGGGCCGAGCACCGGGCGCCCGCCCGCGAGCGCGGCGAGCAGGTGCGAGCGCCCGCTGCCCGGCGCGCCCCAGAGGTAGACGAAGCGGTGCGTGCGCTCGCCCGCGGCGAGCGCGCGCAGCCGCGCGAGCGCCTCGGCGTTGTCGCCGTCGACGAAATTCGAGAGCGTCGGCGCGGGCGGCGCGTACAGGTCGAGCGCGAGCTGCGTGCTCATCGAAGGTAGAAGTCGCTCGCCAGGTAGGCACGGTGCAGGCGCCGCAGCCCGACCGCGACCACCGCCGACAGCGGCAGCGCGAGCAGCACGCCGACGAAGCCGAACAGCGAGCCGAACGCGAGCAGCGCGAGGATCACCGCGAGCGGGTGCAGGCCGATGCGCTCGCCGACCAGGCGCGGCGTGAGCAGCGTGCTCTCGAGCGCCTGGCCGGCCCCGTAGACGATCGCGACCGCGACCAGCCCGTGCAGCGGGCCGAGCTGCAGCATCCCGGAGAGCAGCGCGAACAGCGCGCCGAGCGCGAAGCCGAGGTAGGGGATCGCGATCAGCAGCCCGGTGAGCACGCCGATCGGCAGCCAGAGCTGGAAGCCGGCGACGAGCAGCGCCGCGCAGTACCAGACGACGAGCGCGAGCATCACCAGCAGCTGGCCGCGCAGGTACTGGCCGAGCAGGTGGTCGATCTCGCCGGCGAGCTCGAGCGTGGCGTCGCGCCAGCGCGGCGGCACCAGCTCGCGGCAGCGGGCGACGAGCGCGTCCCAGTCGAGCAGCAGGTAGAAGACCAGCACCGGCACCAGGAAGACCAGGCCGAGCACCTGGACCGCCGCGAGCCAGCCGGACTTCGCGTAGCCGAGCAGGGCCGCGGCCCAGTCCTGGCCGCTGTCGGCGAGCTGCTGCGTGAGCCACTGGCGCAGCGCGGACAGGTCGAGCGGCAGTTCGACGCCCAGCGTCGTGCGCACCCACGGCAGCAGCCGCTCGCTGACCGCGGTCAGCAGCGCGGGGAACTGCCGGCGCAGCTGGTCGGCCTCGAGGTTCACGATCGGCACCAGGATCAGCGCGATCGCGGTCAGGGTCGCGAAAGCCGCGAGCATCACGGCCAGCACCGCGACGATCCGCGGCACGCGGCGCGCGGCGAGGCGGCGCACGCCGGGCTCGAGGACGTAGCCGAGGATCGCGGCCGCCGCGAACGGGGCGAGCACCGGCCCGAGCACGGCCAGCGCCCAGACGATCGCGAGCGCGACCGCGGCCCACAGGAGCGTCTGGCGTTGCGGCGGGGTCAGGGGCATGAGGTGGTCGCGGGTCGTCGGGTCGGCGCGCCGGCGGCGGGCGGTGGGGGGATCGCGGCGCGCGGGCAACCCGGTGCCCGGCGGGCCAGCGAATACAATTCGGGGATCCATTCTATCGGCCCGGCGCGGGCGCCGCCGGCGCGGGCCCGCGCGAGTATCCCATGACCTCACCGCTCTCGTACAAGGACGCCGGCGTCGACATCGACGCGGGCGACGCGCTCGTCGAGCGCATCAAACCGCTCGCGCGGCGCACGATGCGCGACGGCGTCCTCGCCGGCATCGGCGGTTTCGGCGCGCTGTTCGAGGTGCCCAGGCGCTATCGCGAGCCGGTGCTGGTGTCGGGCACCGACGGCGTCGGCACCAAGCTCAAGCTCGCGTTCGCGCTCGACCGCCACGACACCATCGGCATCGACCTGGTCGCGATGAGCGTCAACGACATCCTCGTGCAGGGGGCCGAGCCGCTCTTCTTCCTCGACTACTTCGCGTGCGGGCGCCTGCGCGTCGACACCGCGGCGGCGGTGGTCGGCGGCATCGCGCGCGGCTGCGAGCTCGCCGGCTGCGCGCTGATCGGCGGCGAGACCGCCGAGATGCCGGGCATGTACGCCGACGGCGAGTACGACCTCGCCGGCTTCGCGGTCGGCGCGGTCGAGAAGTCCGCGATCGTCGACGGGCGCTCGATCGTGCCGGGCGACGCGGTCCTCGGGCTGGCGTCGAGCGGCGCGCACTCCAACGGCTACTCGCTGCTGCGCCGGATCGTCGAGCGCGAACACGGCGGCCTCGATTCGCCGCGAATGCGCGACGACTTCCACGGCCGGCCGTTCGCGGACGTCGTGCTCGAGCCCACGCGCATCTACGTCAAGCCGCTGCTCGCGCTGATGGCCGCGCTGCCGGTCAAGGGGATGGCGCACATCACCGGCGGCGGGCTGGTCGAGAACGTGCCGCGCGTCCTCGGCGAAGCGCTGCAGGCACGCCTGCACCGCGACGCGTGGACGATGCCGCCGCTCTTCTCGTGGCTGCAGCGTCACGGCGGCGTCGCCGACGCCGAGATGCACCGCGTGTTCAACTGCGGGATCGGCATGGCGGTGGTCGTCGGCGCGGCCGACGCCGACGCCGCGATCGCGCAATTGCGCGCCGCGGGCGAGACCGTGACGCGCATCGGCGAGATCGTCGAACGGCCCGGCGGCGCGCCGCCCACCGTGGTCGTCTGAATGCCGGCGCGCGTGCGGGCCCGCGCCTCGCCGCGCGTGTCCGCGCGCGCCGTCGCGGGGGGGCTCGCGAGCTCGCCCGCTCGAGCCGTCGAGGCGGCGCTGGCGCTCGCGCGGGCCCGCGTCGCCGCGGGAGCGATTGCGATCGTGCTCGCACTCGCCGCCGCGGTGGCGCCGCCGGTCGCGCACGCGCAGCCCGCGCAGGCCCCGGCGCCCAACTATCGTCTCGAGATCGACGCGCCGCCCGAACTCGTCGAGCCGCTGCGCCGCCAGACGCTCGCCGGGCGATGGCAGAACGAGCCCGGCTTCGACGCGGCCCAGATCGAGCTCTTCGTGGAGCGCGCGCGCGACGAGGCGCGCGCGATCGCGCAGGCGGCCGGCTACTTCTCGGCGCGCATCGACGCGAGCGGCCACGACGGCACGGACCCGGTGATCCGCATCGCGGTCGACGCCGGCGCGCGCGCGACCGTCGCGCGCGTGCGCATCGCGATCACGGGCGCGGCGGCGGGCACCGACGCCGAGCGCGCGCTGCGCGACGCGTGGCCGCTGCCCGAGGGCGCGTTCTTCCGCACCGGCGAGTGGGACCTCGGCAAGCGCCAGGTGCTCGAGCTGCTGCAGAGCCGCGGCTTCCTGCGCGCGCGGATCACGGCCAGCCGTGCCGAGGTCGATGCGCAGGCCACGGCCGCGTCGCTCGCCGTCGAGGTCGACAGCGGGCCGCGGCTGAAGTTCGGGGCCCTGTCCGTGCGCGGGCTGAACCGCTACCCCGGCGACATCGTCGCCGACCTGCGGCCCTATCGCGAAGGCGACGACTACACCTTCGAGCGCCTGCTCGCGTACCAGCAGCTGCTGCGCGCGAGCGGCTATTTCGTCGGCGTGAGCGTGCTGCCCGACCTCGCGGCGGTCGAGGCCGACCCCGCGCTCTCGGCGGTGCCCATCCAGGTCGAGCTGCTCGAGCGCGCGACGCACGACGTGACGCTCGGCGTCGGCTACAGCACCGACCAGGGCCCGCGCGGCCTCGCCGGCTTCGAGCACCGAAACCTGCTCGGGCGCGGCTGGGTGGCCAGCTCCGGCGTGCTCGTCGAGGCGGTGCGCCGGCGCGCGTTCGCCACGGTGACCACCCCCTACGACGACCGCGGGCACCGCTGGCAGGGCGGTGCGCGCAGCGAGCGGCTCGACGTCTCCGGCGAGCTCACCGAGCGCAACACGCTGTTCTTCGGGCGCGGGCGGCGCACCGACGAGATCGAGTACTTCGCGTCGCTGCAGTACCAGACCGAGCGGCGCGCGGTCGACACCGCGGGCGACGCGCTCACCGACCGTCGCGCCGCGCTCAGCCTCGGCTACTCGTGGAACCTGCGCCGGCTCGACTCCCGCGTCGACCCGCGCGACGGCTACACGGTCAGCGCCCAGCTCTCGGGCGCGGTGAAGGGGCTGGGCTCGGACCGCAGCTTCGCGCGTGCGTACGCGCGGCTGATGCGCTTCTGGCCGATGCCGCGCGACTCGAGCCTGGCCGGCGGCGTGCTGGTCGGGCTCGTCGAAGCCGGCGTCGTCGTCGCGACCTCGCGCGACGACATCCCCACCGAGAACCTGTTCCGCGCAGGCGGCGCGCAGTCGATCCGCGGCTACGCGTATCAGGGGCTCGGCGTGCGCGAGGGCGATGCGATCGTCGGCGGGCGCGTGCTCGCGCTCGGCAGCCTCGAGTACCAGCATCCGCTCTCGGGGAACTGGTGGGGCGCGGCGTTCGTCGACGCGGGCAACGCCGCCGACCGCTGGGCCGACTGGCACGCGGTGCGCGGCTACGGTGCCGGCCTGCGCTGGCGATCGCCGATCGGGCCGGTCAACCTCGACGTCGCGTACGGCGATGCCGACCGTCGCTGGCGCGCGCACTTCTCGGTCGGGTACAGCTTCTGATGGCGATCCGGCGCCGCACGCTCGTCGTCGCGCTCGTCGCGCTCGTCGCACTCGCGCTCGCGGGCGCGCTCGCGGCCGGCTGGCAGGCGGGCAAGGCGGCGCTGCTGCAGTGGGCGCTCGCGCGTGCGGTCGAGGCCAGCGGCGGGCGGCTCGCGGTGGAGGGGGTCGCCGGTACCCTGTTCGACGGCGTGAACGTGCGGCGGCTGGCGTGGACGCAGCGTCCCGGGGGCGGCGGCGGCCCGCGCGGCGGGGGGAGCGGCGGCATCGGCGGCACGGGCATCGGGGGCACGGCCGGCGGCGGCAGCAGCGGCACCGGTGCGCGGCCGCCCGACGACGCCGGTTTCGCGCTCGAGCTCGCCGACGTGCGCGTGCGCTGGAGCGCCGGGTCGCTGCTCTCGCGCGAGGTCGACGTCGTGCGCCTGTCGGCCGCGTCGCTGCGCGTGCGCGTGCCGTCGGGCGGCGAAGCGTCCGAGCCGCCCGCCGACCTCGCCGTCCCGATCGCGTGGCGCGTGCGGGCGCTCGAGGTCGCGTCGATCGCGATCGAGCGGCCGGGGGCCGCCCCGATCGCGCTGCGCGATCTGTCGGCGGCGGTGTCCTACGGCGAGGGCCGCTATCGCGTCGACGGGTTCTCGGTTGCCGGCGACTGGGGCCGCGCGCGCGCGCAGGGCACGCTCGGCGACGCCGCGCCGTTCCCGCTCGCCGTGCAGGCCCGGGCGACGCTCGCGTGGCGCGCGCTGGCGATCGACGCGACGGCCTCCGGCACGCTCGCCGCCATCGACGTCGCCGCCACGGCACGGGCCGGCGCGCCCGGCTCGCCGCCGGGCGCCGCCCCGCCGACGAATTCCGGCGGCGCCCCCGCCGACCCGGCGTCCGCGCGCCTGGGCACTCGCGTGCGTCCGTTCGACGCGCAGCCGCTGGCACCGGTCGACCTCGCGCTCGAGCACGTGAACGCGGGCTGGCTGGGGCTGCCGGACGGCTGGCGTGCGTCGCTCGCCGGCAGCGTGCGCGCCACCCCCGCCGCGTCGGCGAGCGACCCGCCGTGGTCGCTGCGCGTCGACGCGACGAACTCGCTGCCGGGCCCGCTCGACGCGCGCGCGCTGCCGTTCGACCGGCTGCGCGCGACGCTGCTCTGGCGCGGCGAGCGCTGGGAGGCGCGCGATCTTCGCGCGACCACGCCCGGCGGCGGCGGCGTCCGGGGCACGGCGTCGCTGGACACCGGCGCGAAGGTCGATCTGCTGGGGCGGGCGATCCCGCGCGTCGAGCTCGACCTCGCTGCCGAAGCACTGGACCTCGCACGCCTGTCCGCCGCACTGCCCGCGACGCGGATCGCCGGGCGGGCGCGCGCCGGCGGTGCGCGCTTCGACGTCGACCTCGCCGACGCGTCGCGCGAAGGCGTCGCGCTCGCGGCGCGCGGCACGCTCGACGGCCAGACGCTCCGGATCGAGTCCGCGCGCGCGCGCTCGCTGCCCGGCATGCCGGGCGCGCGCCTCGACGTCGCCGGCAGCGCGGGCCTGCGCGCACCGTACGACGCGGACCTGGCGGGTGAATTCGAGCGTCTCGACCCGTCCGCGCTTGCGGGGCTCGCGCGGCGCTGGCTGCCGCAGGTCGCGGCCGTGCGGCAACGGGCGAGCGAGCCCGCGCCGTCGTCACCGGCCGGGGCCGCCGCGGACGCGTCGGGCCCGCTCGACGCGCTCGCGCGTGTTCACGCGAGCCTCGACGGCCGCTGGCGGGTGCGCGGGCCGCTGCGCCTGGCCGCGGGCGCCGCGCTCGACGCTTCGCTCCAGGTCGAGCGCGGCACGCTGGCCGGACTGCCGATTCGCGCTGCGCTCGACGGGCGCTTCCAGGCCGGCCGCGCCGAGCGCGTGACGCTCGATCTCGCGCTCGCGGACGCCCGCCTGCGCGCGAGCGGCGCGTTCGGCGCGCCCGACGACCGGCTCGCGCTGCGCGCCGACGTGCCCGCGCTCGCGCGCATCGCGCCGCTGCTCGGCGCGCCCGGCGTCGCCGGCGCGCTCGAGGTCGACGCGACGCTGCGCGGCCGCGCCGACGCACCCGGCGTCGACGCGCGGGCGAACGTGCGCGCGCTCGAGCGGCCCGGCGACGTGACCGTGCGCTCCGCCGCGCTGTCGCTCACGCTGCCGCAGCTCGCGGGCCGCTGGTCGGACGCGCGCGTGAGCGCCCGCGTCGACGCGCGCGAGCTGCGCGTGCGCGGCACCGCGTTCGACGCGCTGGCCTTCGACGCCGACGGCAGCGCGAGCGCGCACGCGTTCCGCGCCCGGCTCGACGGTGCCCGCCTGCGCGCGAGCGCCGCCGGCAGCGCCGCGCTCGCGCCCGGGCCGAGCTGGAGCGCGACGCTGCGCGAGCTCGGGCTCGAGGGAACGGTCGGCGCCCGCCTCGCCCGGCCCGCGACCATCGAGCTCTCGCCGGCGGGCGCGCGCGTCGGCGCGCTGTCGATCGTGTCGGACCACGGCGAGGTGAATCTCGCGCGCGCGAGCTGGCGCGACGGGCGCGCCGAGCTCGCGGGCGACGCGCGCGTCGAGCGCGTCGCCCGGCTCGCGGCCGCGTTCGGCGTGGCGCTGCCGGGCGCCGACGAGGCCGTGCTCGACGCGCTCGCGCTCGAGCTCTCCGCCGACGTCGCGGGCAGCTCGGCGGACGACGCGAGCGGAACCCTCGCGCTGCGCCTGCGCGGCGCGCCTTCGGGCGCGCAGGGGCGCGCCGAGCTGCAGTTGCGCGAAGGGCGGTTGTCGGGACCGGTGTCGCTGGACCTGGGCACGCTCGCGTTCGCGAACCGGCTGGTCGGGCCGCAGTGGGCGCTCGGGGGGCGGCTGCGTTTCGCCGGCCGCGCGGCGGGCACGCTCGCCGCGCCGCGCCTGCAGGGCGAGGTCTCGGGCGACGGGCTGCGCCTCGAGCAGCGCGCGATGGGCTGGCGCCTCGGCGCCGGGACGCTCGCGGGGCGATTCGACGGCGAGACCTTCCGCCTCGACGCGCTGACGCTGCACGACCTGCAGGGGGTCGACGCGCGCGCGGGCGGTTCGATCGAGCTGTCCGGCGAGGTGCGCGTCGCGGACCGCGACGGCCGCTTCCGGCTCGTGGCGAGGAAGCTGCGCGTGCCGATCGGACCCGGCCAGCGGGTCGTGCTCTCGGGCGACACCGAGGTGACGAGCCGCGGCGGCGCGTTCGAGATCAGGGGGCGGCTCGCCGCCGACGAGGGCCTGATCGAACTGCGCGGCGGCGAGGCGCCGAGCCTGCCCGACGACGTGGTCGTCGTCGACCGCGCCCGGGGCAACGGCGCGTCGGCCCCGGCGCTCGCCAACGGCCGCGCGGCCGAACAGCGCTTTCGCATCGGCACCGACCTCGAGCTCGACCTCGGGCAGAAGCTGCGCGTGCGCGGCAGCGGCGTCGACGCGCTGCTCGGCGGCACCGTCACGCTGCGGGGCGCGCTGCCCGACGCGCCGCGCGCGTTCGGCACGGTGCGCGTGCGCGAGGGCTCTTACGCCGCCTACGGGCAGCGCCTCGAGATCACGCGCGGGCGCCTCGTGTTCAACGGCGCGCTCGACAACCCGGTGCTCGACATCGTCGCCCTGCGCCGCAACCAGGCGGTCGAGGCGGGCGTCGCGCTCACCGGGACCGTGCTGTCGCCGCGCGTGCGCCTGACGTCGCAGCCCGAGGTGCCCGACTCCGAGAAGCTCTCCTGGCTCGTGCTCGGCGTGCCGCTGGACGCCGCGCAGTCGAGCGCGCAGGGCGCGGCGCTGCAGGCCGCGGCCGCGTCGCTGTTCGGCCGCAACGACGGCACGATGAGCGGCGGCATCGCCGGCGCGCTGGGCCTCGACTCGATCGGCATCCGCAGCTCGAGCGGCGCGTCCGACGGACTGCTCGTGCCGAGCCTGGGCGGCGGCGGCTTCGGCGGCACGCTGCCCGCGGTCCCGGGGCAGGTGGGCGGCGGGCTGCAGGCGCCCGGCTCGACGACGGCCGCGCAGTCGGTGGTGTCGGTCGGCAAGCGGCTGAGCTCGCGCGTGATGGTCACGTACGAGCAGGGGCTGCGCGGCGTGTGGAACCTGCTGCGAATCCAGTACGACATCAGCCGGCGGCTGTCGGTGCGCGCGCAGACCGGCAGCGAGTCCGCGCTCGACCTGCTGTACCGCTTCTCGTTCGACTGAGCGTCAGTCGCGCGCCACCCGGGCGCGGATCGCCTCGACGATCTCCTCGACCGTCAGCGCGACGTCCATCGTCAGCGCCTCTTCGGGCACCTCGAGCGCGTCGAACTGGCTGCGCAGCAGGTCCGCGGGCATGTACGCGTGCCTGCGCCCCTGAAGGCGCGCGGCGATCAGCTCGAAACTGCCCGACAGGTGCACGAACAGCGTGCCCGGCACCTTCGCCGAGAGCCGGTCGCGATAGCGCTGCCTGAGCGCCGAGCACGCGAGCACGACCGGGTGGCCCTTGGCGAGGTCGTGGCGCAGCAGCGCGTTCAGGCGATCGAGCCAGGGCCCGCGGTCGTGGTCGTCGAGCGGCCGGCCGGCGCGCATCTTCTCGACGTTGGCGGGCGGGTGGTAGTCGTCGCCGTCGCGAAAGCGCCAGCCCAGGCGCTGCGCGAGCGCGCGCCCGATCGTCGTCTTGCCGCTCCCGGAGACGCCCATCAGCACCACGACGTGCACGGGCGGCGCCGCGCGCGCATCGCCGCCCGCGTCGCGCGCGCCCGGACTCATCCTTCGGAGCGCACCGCGTGGCCGCCGAAGGCCTGGCGCATCAGCGCGAGCAGCCGGTTGCCGACGTCGGCGCGTCCCTGGGAATCGAAGCGGCTCATCAGCGCGAGCGCGATGACCGGGGCGGGCGTGCCCTGGCGCACCGCCTCGTCGACGGTCCAGCGCCCCTCGCCGGAGTCGGCGACGTACGGCGCGACCGACCCCAGCGCCCCGGGCGTGGCGAGCGCGCTCGCGGTGAGCTCGAGCAGCCACGAGCGGATCACGCTGCCGTGCTGCCACAGGCCGGCGACCGCGGCGAGGTCGAGGTTCAGCTCCTGCCGTCCCTCGAGCAGCGCGAACCCCTCCGCGATCGACTGCATCATCCCGTACTCGATGCCGTTGTGGATCATCTTCACGAAGTGGCCGGCGCCGCTCGCGCCGCAGTGCAGCCAGCCCGCGTCCGGCGACGGCGCGAGCGCGCGCGCGTAAGGCGCGAGGCACGCGACGTCGGCGTCTCGACCGCCCATCGACAGGCAGTAGCCGTTGGCGAGCCCCCACACGCCGCCCGACACGCCGCAGTCGACGAAGCCGATGCCGCGCGCGGCGGCGTCGCCGGCGCGGCGCCGCGAGTCGAGGTAGTTCGCGTTGCCGCCGTCGACGACGACGTCGCCGGCGCGCATCAGCGGCCACAGCGCGGCGAGCGTCGCGTCGGTGATCTCGCCGGCGGGCAGCATCAGCCACGCGACGCGGGGGCCGTCGTCGCGAGTCCCGCGGGCACCCGGATCGCCGCGGTCGGCGCGGTCGTTCCGGTCAGCACCGGCGGGCGCGCGCAGCGCGGCGATCGCGCCGGCCAGGGTTTCGTGCGTCGCCACGCCCGCCTCGCCGGCGAGCGCCGCGCGCGCGTCGGCCGACGCGTCGAAGCCGTGCACCGCGAGGCCCGCGCGCGCGAGCCGGCGCGACATGTTCGCGCCCATCCGGCCGAGGCCGAGCATCGCGATCGGGGCGGGCGCCGCGGCGCCGGGAGAGGGGTCGGGGGTCATCGGTTCGCACGCACGAGTTTCAGGACCTGGTCGAATGCGTCGCCGGCCAGGCAGTCGACGACGGCGCGATCGGGCATCGATCGCAGCCACGTGAGCTGGCGCTTGGCGAGCTGGCGGGTGGCGGCGACGGCGCGCTCGATCATCGTCGCCCGATCATACCGGCCGTCGAGCCATTCCCACACCTGCCGGTAGCCGACGCAGCGCATCGACGGCAGCCCCGCGTGCACGCCGGGGCGCGAGCGCAGCCGCTCCACTTCGTCGACGAGTCCGTCGTCGAGCATGCGCGCGAGCCGCGTCGCGATCCGCTGGTGCAGCACGCCGCGGTCGGAAGGCTCGAGCGCGATGCGCAGCCAGCGCCCGCCCGGATCGGCGCGCGGGGCGCGCGCGAGCAGCGCCGACATCGGCACGCCGGTGAGCGCGTGGATCTCGAGCGCGCGCTGGATGCGCTGCGCGTCGTTCGGCTCCAGGCGCGCCGCGGTGTCGGGGTCGAGCTGTGCGAGCCGGCGGTGCAGCGCCGGCCAGCCGTCGCGCACCGCCTCGAGCTCCAGGCGCGCGCGCAGCGCCGGGTCGGCCGGCGGCAGCGCGTGCAGCCCCTCGGCGAGCGCCTTCGCGTACAGCATCGTCCCGCCGGCGAGCAGCGGCAGCCGCGCGCGCGCGCGGATCTCGCCGACGAGCCGGCGCGCGTCGATCGCGAAGCGCGCCGCGGAGTAGGCGTCCTCGGGGTCGACGACGTCGATCAGGTGGTGCGGCACCGCCGCGCGCTCCTCGGGGCTCGGCTTGGCGGTGCCGACGTCCATGCCGCGATACACCTGCGCGGAGTCCACGCTGACGATCTCGAGGTCGAACTCGCGCGCCAGCCGCAGGGCGATCGCGCTCTTGCCCGACGCGGTCGGGCCGAGCAGGAGGATCGTCGGCGGGACGTCTGCGTCGCCGCGCGGCCCGGCGCCGGCGCGCGCGTCCTCCCCCTGCGAGGCCTCGCGCGCGCGGCGCGCCTGCGTGCCGGGCGTGCGCGTCATCGGCGCTGCGCGTCCGCCGGCTCGGCCGCGACGGCCGCGGGGCCGCGCAGCAGCACGAACGCCGCGAACGCGGTCGCCGTGCCGATCGCGCCGATCGTCGCCGCCAGCGGCCGGGTCGTGCCGTCCAGGCTCGCGCCGATCCAGCTGCCCACCAGCGCCGCCGCCACGTGCATCAGGAAGCCGAGCAGCGCGGCGGCCGCGCCCGCCGCGTGCGGGAACGCGGCGATCGCGCCGACCTGGCTCGTCGGCTGCAGCAGCCCGTGCGAGAACAGCATCGCGAACATCGGCACGACGACCGCCCACACGGTCTGCACGCCGGCGAACGCGAGCGCGGCCATCGTGAGCGACGCCGCGCACGCGACCGCGCCGCCGAGCATCGCGGTGCGCCGGATGCCGAGCACCGGCTGCACGCGCCGCGTCAGCAGCGTGCCCGGCAGGAAGCCGAGCGTCACGACGCCGAACGCGACGCCGTACTGCGTGGGCGTGAGCCCGAGCACGCGGATCAGCACGAACGACGAGCCGGAGATGAACGAGAACAGCGCGCAGTAGCTGCCGGTGCCGGTCAGCGCGAATGCGCGGAAGTCGCGCGAGCGCAGGATCTCGAGGTAGGTCGACGCGAGCGCCCGCGGCGCGAGCGCGCGCGGATTGCGGTGCCGGTTGCTCTCGGGAAGCCAGGCGAACGCGGTCGCGACCAGCACCGCGCCGACCAGCGACAGCGCCGCGAACGCCGAGCGCCACCCGAAGAGCGTCGACAGCCCGCCGCCGACGATCGGCCCGAGCAGCGTGATCAGCGTCATCCAGCCGAGCGCGTGCGCGAGCACGCGCGCGCCCGCCTCCGGATCGTAGAGGTCGCGCACGATCGCGCGTGCGCACAGCACCGTGCAGCACAGCCCGAGCGACTGCCCCAGGCGCGCGAAGACCAGCCAGCCCAGCGTCGGCGCGAACGTGCCGAGCACCGACGCCGCCAGGTACGCGAGCGCGCCGCCGAGCACCACCGGGCGGCGCCCGAAGCGGTCGGCCAGCGGCCCGACGACGAGCTGCATCAGCGCGAAGCCCGCGATGAAGACCGACAGCGTCGACTGCGCGGCCGCGGCGCTCACGCCGAGGTCGGCGGCGAGCTGCGGCAGCGACGGCAGGTACAGGTCCGTGGACAGCGGCTGCAGCCCGAGCAGCACGGTGAGCAGGAAGAGCAGCGGCGCGGACACCCGGGCGTCGGCCAGCGGCTGCGCGCCGATCGCGATCTTCATCGTCGGGCCGGCCCCCGGCGCGGTGCGCGCGCGCTCATCGCCCGCGCAGGAACCAGCGGTCGAGCTCGCCCAGCCCCACCTGGACCCAGGTCGGCCGCCCGTGGTTGCACTGGTCGGCGCCCGCGGTCGACTCCATCTCCCGCAGCAGCGCGTTCATCTCCTCGACGCTCAGGCGCCGGTTCGCGCGCACCGCGCCGTGGCACGCCATCGTCGCGAGGATCGCGTCGCGGCGCTCGGCCAGTGCCGCCGGGCGCGCGGCGTCGCGCAGCTCGGCGAGCACCGCGCGCGCGAGCGCCGCCGGGTCGCCGCCGGCGAGCATCGCCGGCAGCGCGCGCACCGCGATCGCGTTCGGCCCGACGACCGTGAGCTCGATCCCGAGCGCGGCGAGCGCATCCGGCTCGTCCTCGACGGCGCGAACGTCGAGCGCGTCGGCCTTGAACGTCGCCGGGATCAGCAGCGGCTGCGCCGGCAGCGCGCGCGCGTCGGCCGCCGCCTTGAGCCGCTCGTAGACGATGCGCTCGTGCGCCGCGTGCATGTCGACGACGACGAGCCCGTGCCGGTTCTGCGCGAGGATGTACACGCCGTGCAGCTGGCCGATCGCGAACCCGAGCGGCGGCCCGTCGTCGTCGGCGCGGTGCGCGGCGGTGCCCGGGTCGAGCGCCTGCAGCGCACCCGGCGCGTACAGCGCGAGCGCGGCCGCGGACTGCGCCGGCGACGCCGGCGCGGCGTCGCCGGGGCCCCCGCCCGGTGCGCGCGCGAAGGCGTCGTGCGCGAACGCACTCCCGCTCGCGCCGCCCCCGGTCGCCCCGGCCGCGTGGCCCGGCCGCGCGGGCCACGGGCGGGCACCGGCGTCGAGCGCCTCGGCGCCCAGCGGATACGGCACCCGCGGCTGCCCGATCCCGAGCCGGCCCTGCAGCTCGACGGTGTGCGCCGGCAGCGGCAGCGCGCGCCCCGGGGCGCGGGGGTCCGCGCCGCCCGCGCCCGCGAGCGCCGGGTGCTCGGCGGCGGACGCGCGCAGCGCGTCGCGCACCGCGTGCATCACGAGCCGGTGCACCGCCTGCGCGTCGCGAAAGCGCACCTCGATCTTCGACGGGTGCACGTTCACGTCGACCAGCGTCGGGTCGATGCGCAGGAACAGCACGTAGGCCGGGTGCCGATCGCCGTGCAGCACGTCGGAGTACGCCTGCCGCACCGCGTGCGCGAGCAGGCGGTCGCGCACGAAGCGCCCGTTCACGTAGAAGAACTGGCGGTCGGCGCGAGCGCGGCTCACCGTGGGCAGCCCGAGCAGGCCGCGCAGCGACAGCCCGCCCGCGCCGGTGTCGAGCACGCGGTGCGCGCGCTCGAACTCCTCGCCCAGCCCGGCGAGCGCGCGCCCCTGCCACGACGACGGCGGCCACGCGTCGCCGCGCCGGGCGTCGCTCCAGAACGTGAAGCCGACGCCGGGGTGGGCGAGCGCGACCCGGCGCATCGCGTCCAGGCAGTGCGCGGCCTCGGTCGCGCCGGTCTTCAGGAACTTGCGCCGGGCCGGCGTCGCCGAGTACAGGTCGAGCACCTCGACTCGCGTGCCGGTTGCGCCGGACGCCGGCGTGACCTGCCCGGTCGCGCTGTCGATCTCGGTGGCGTGCGCGGCGCCCGCGGTGCGGCTGACGATCCGCACCCGCGCGACCGACGCGATCGACGCCAGCGCCTCGCCGCGAAATCCCAGCGACGCCACGCGCTCGAGCTCGTCGAGCGACGCGATCTTGCTGGTCGCGTGGCGCCGCAGCGCCAGCGGCAGCTCGGCGGCCTCGATCCCGCCACCGTCGTCGGAAACGGCGATGCGCCGGATGCCGCCGTCCTCGATGCGCAGCTCCACGCGCGTCGCGCCGGCGTCGACCGCGTTCTCCAGCAGCTCCTTGACCACGGACGCCGGGCGTTCGATCACTTCACCGGCGGCGATCTGGCTGATCAGCGTGTCGGCGAGCGGCTGGATCGGCCGCCGGGGCGGCGGCTGCGGCGAGTTCATCGGACGGCGTGCGAAAAGTCCAGCCGGATTATATCGACCGGGTATGATCGCGCGTTCCCGATGGACACCGCCCAGCTCTTCGACCTCTTCCTGCACCTGGACCGCCACCTGGCGGACGCCGTCGCGATGTACGGCGCCTGGGTGTACGGCCTGCTGTTCCTGATCATCTTCGTCGAGACCGGGCTGGTCGTGATGCCGTTCCTGCCCGGCGACTCGCTGCTCTTCGTCGCGGGCGCGCTCGCCGGCGTCGGCGCGATGAACCTGCCGCTGCTGCTCGTGCTGCTCACCGTCGCGGCAGTCGCGGGCGACGCGCTGAACTACACGATCGGGCGCGCCGTCGGCCAGCGCGTCTTCGGCTGGCGGCACTCGCGCCTGTTCAACAAGGCGGCCTTCGACCGCGCGCACGCGTTCTACGAGACCCACGGCGCGATCACGATCATCGTCGCGCGCTTCCTCCCCTTCGTGCGCACGTTCGCGCCGTTCGTGGCCGGCGTCGCGCGCATGACGTACGCGAAGTTCGCGCTCTACAACGTCGTCGGCGGGCTGTTGTGGGTCGTCGGACTGTGCACGCTCGGATGGGCGGTGGGCAATACCGACTGGGTCAGGGAGAACTTCCGCTGGGTCGCGCTCGCGCTGGTGATCGTGCCCGGGCTGCCCGCGGTGTGGGAGGTCGCGCGCCACGCGTGGCGCGCCCGCCGCACCGCTGTCAGGGAATCGACAGGCGTGCGGCGCTAGCATCGGTTCGACGTCGCCGCTCTGCGCGGCGGCGGCCCGATCCGGTTGCTTGCTGACCGCGTCGGCCAGCCCGTTCTCGGCCGCCCCAGCCGTAGCGCGGGCCTGGTCGACGCGGGCCAGCGGCCAGCGCACCGAAGTCGCGCTAACATCGAATCCGGTCGTGCTCCGGCCGGCGAGTCGGTCGAGCGCGTGCCGTGCCTGATTCGGACCCCGCCAACCGCCACTGACGAAACGACGCCGATGCGAGTCCTGCTCGTCGAGGACGATCCTCTGGTGGCCGACGCCGTCTGCGCCGGCATGCGCGATTCCGGCATGGCGGTCGATCGCGTCGAGAGCGCCGAGCAGGCCGACACCGCGCTGCGCACCGAGCACTTCGACCTCATCATCCTCGACATCGGCCTGCCCGGCATGAGCGGGCTCGAGTTCCTGCGCAGGCTGCGGCGCGGCGGTCGCGGCGTCGACGAACGGATCCCGGTGCTGATCCTGACCGCGCGCGACGGCCTCGACGACCGCGTCGACGGCCTCGACCTCGGTGCCGACGACTACATGGTCAAGCCCTTCGAGTTCCGCGAACTGCTCGCGCGCAGCCGCGCGCTGATCCGGCGCACCGGGTCCTCGATCGCCGAGGCCACGCGGCTGGGCGAGCTCACGCTCGACGCATCGCGGCGCGAGATGAAGTGCGGCCCGCGCGCGATCGACCTCACGCCGCGCGAGTGGTCGATCATGGAGTACCTGGCGCTGCACCTCGAGACGGTCGTGCCCAAGCACAAGCTGCTGCAGGCGATCAGCGGCTGGGACGACAGCCTCGCGCCGAACGCGGTCGAGGTCTACGTGTCCCGGCTGCGCGGCAAGCTCGACGGCACCGGCGTCACGATCCGCACGGTGCGCGGCGTCGGCTACCGCCTCGAGGGGCCCCACGCTTGAACGGGCGCGCCGAGCGCGCGGAAGCTGCGCCGATCCCGGCCGAGCGTCCGGGCGCCGTGCCGCTGCCCCGTGTCTCGAGCATCCGCCGGCGCCTGCTGCGCTGGCTGCTGCCGCTGCTGCTGGTGATCGAGCTGGTGACGTCGGCGCTCGAATACCGCGGGTCGATCGCGCCGGTCGAGGCGGCGTACGACCAGGCGCTCGCCGACGCCGCGCTCGCGGTGTCCGCGCACCTGCGCCCGTCGGGCTCGCGCCTCGAGCTCGACCTCTCCGAGCAGTCGATCTCGATGCTGCGGGCCGACACCCACGACCGCGTCTTCTTCCGCGTGCTCGACCCCTCCGGAACGACGCTCGGCGGCGACGCCGACCTCGCCGGCCCGATCGGCGCGCGCGTCACCTCGTTCTTCGACGGCGAGTACCACGGCGAGCCGGTGCGCGGCGTCGCGTACCCGGTCGCGACGGTCTCCGGGCCGGCGATCGTCGTCGTCGCCGAGACGATCCACAAGCGGCGCGACGCCCGCCGCGAGCTGATCGTGTCGCGCGCGCTCGAGGACCTGATCGCCGTCGCGTTCACGCTGGTGGCGGTCTGGTATGCGATCGGCCTGGTGCTGCGTCCGGTCGAGCGGCTGGCCGCGCAGGTGCGCACGCGCTCGCCGTCCGACCTCCAGCCGCTGGCGGCCGCGGAGGTGCCGGGCGAGGTGCAGCCCCTGGTCGAGGCACTGAACCGGCTGTTCGACCAGATCGGCGCCACCCAGGACGGCCAGCGCCGCTTCATCGAGAACGCCGCCCATCAGCTGCGCACGCCGCTGGCGGGCCTGAAAGGCCAGGTCGACCTCGCCATCGCCGAGGCGCGCCAGCCGCGCCTCGCGCCGGCGCCTGCACCGGCACCTGCATCGGCATCGGCACCGGCGCCTGCGCCGGCATCGGCACCGGCGCCTGCGCCGGCATCGGCACCTGCATCGGCACCTGCATCGGCACCGGCACCTGCATCGGCACCGGCACCGGCGCCTGCACCCGCACCGATCGCGATCCGACTCGATCGCATCCGCCAGGCGACCGCGCGCGTGATCCACCTCACGAACCAGCTGCTCACGCTCGCGCGCTCCGACCGCTCCAGCCACGACATCGCGAGCCGCCAGCTGGTGCGCCTGCCCGAGCTCGTCGACTCCGTCATCGCGGCCCACCTGGACGCCGCGCTCGCGCGCGGCCAGGACCTCGGTGCCGAGACGGAGCCTGCGATGCTGCGTGCCGTCGAATGGGAGCTGCGCGAGATGCTGGTGAACCTCGTCGACAACGCGATCCGCTACACCCCGCCGGGCGGGCGCGTGACCGTGCGCTGCGGCGCGCGCGCCGCGGCCGCGCCGTACATCGAGGTCGAGGACACCGGGCCCGGCATCCCGCCCGCCGAGCGCGATCGCGTCTTCGAGCGCTTCTACCGCGTCTCGAGCGCGCCGCCCGGAGGCTCCGGGCTGGGGCTGGCGATCGTCCACGAGATCGCCTCGCTGCACGACGCCACGGTCCGGATCCTCGAGGCGCCCGGCGGCCACGGCACGATCGTGCGCGTGGACTTCCCGCCGCCGGTCAGGTCGGCCGCCCCTTCGGCGCGGGCGGGTACCTGACGAAGTAGCGTCGGATGCCCGCGAAGATGGCGTCCGCGATCCGCTCCTGGTAGTCGAGGTCGGCGAGCCGCTTTTCCTCCTGCGGATTGCTGATGAACGCGGTCTCGACGAGGATCGAGGGCACGTCCGGCGACTTGAGCACCGCGAACCCCGCCTGCTCCACGTGCGGCTTGTGCAGACGGCCGACGCCGCCGAGCTGGTCGAGGACGATGCGCGCGAGATTGCGGCTGTCCTTGATCTGCGCCGTGGTCGACAGCTCCAGCAGCACCTGTGCCACCTCGCGGTTGCGGCGCGCGAGGTTCACGCCGCCGATCAGGTCGGCGCGGTTCTCGCGGTCGGCGAGCCAGCGCGCCGCGCCGCTGCTCGCGCCGCGCTCCGAGAGCACGTACACCGACGCGCCGCGCGCCGCGCGGTCGACGAACGCGTCCGCGTGCACCGACACGAACAGGTCCGCCTGCACGCGCCGGGCGTTGTTCACGCGCGTGGCGAGCGGCACGAAGAAGTCGGCGTCGCGCGTCATGTACGCGCGCATGTTCGGCTCCGCGTTGACGCGCCTGCGCAGCAGCTCGCCGATCGCGAGCACGACGTCCTTCTCGCGCGTGCCGCCCTGGCCGATCGCGCCCGGATCCTCGCCGCCGTGACCCGGGTCGATCGCGATCGTGACCAGGCGTGCGACCGGCGGCCCGGGCGGCACCGGGCGTGCCGGCTCGGGCGTCGTCGCGCGGTCGCGATCGCGGATCAGCGCGCCGATCGGATCCTCGGGGACGCCGGTCGCGGGGCCGGACTGGACCTGTGCGAGCAGCGCCTGCAGCGGGTCGATCGGCTCCCTCGGATAGAGGTCGAGCACCAGCCGGTGCCGGTACGCCGCGATCGGCGGCAGCGTGAACAGCTGCGGCGACACCTCGGTCTTCAGGTCGAACACGATGCGAACGACACGCGGGCGGAACTGGCCGACGCGCACCTGCCGGATGTACGGGTCGTCGGGCTTGACCTTGGCGACGAGCTCGCGCAGCGTCGGGTCGAGGTCCAGCCCGTCGAGGTCGACGACCAGCCGCGGCGGATCGGCGACCAGCAACTGCGTGAACGGCAGCGGCGCGTCGAGTTCGAGCGTGACGCGCGTGTAGTCGCGCGCCGGCCACACGCGCACCGCCAGCAGTGCGGCGGCGTGCGCGAGGGGGACGTTCAGAGCCAGGGTGGCGGCGCCGAATCCTCGCGCAAGGAAACCCCGCCGAGCAGCCCCGCGTGCGTCGCGTCGAGAATGCCGGTCAGGCACAGCCGTCCCCATTCCGTCGGGGCGGACAGGCGTGCGACGCGCTGTCCCGAAGGCTCGCGGCTCGATTCCGGCACGCCGGCACCGCCGCCGCCCGCCTCGCGTTCCGCGGCGCCGGGATTCGCGGCGCCGGGATCCGCGGCGCCGGGATCCGCCGGGGCAGGCGCAGCCCCGGCGCCCGCGTCGGGCGTGCGCAGCCGGATCCACAGATCGGGGGCGGGCAGCCCCTGACCCGCGAGCTCGGGCCATTCGACGACGGCCGCGACGTCGCCGCCGATGAGCTCGTCGAAGCCCAGGTCGCGCCATTCATCGCTCGAACCGAATCGATAGAAATCAAAGTGATACAGCTCGAAGTTCGACAAATTATAAGGTTCGGCCAGCGTGAAGGTCGGGCTGCGCACACGGCCGTCGTGGCCGAGCGCCCGGAGCAGCGCGCGGGTGAACGCGGTCTTGCCGGTGCCGAGATCGCCCGACAGGTACACGACGAACCCCGGGCGCACGTGCGGGGCGATCGCCGCGGCGAGCGCGGACGTCGCGGCCAGGTCGCGCAGCATCAGTTCGATCTCGGGAATGACGGGCTGCATAGAATGCGCGCGTGGGACCGCGGGAACGGACGATGGACGGAACGGGCGAGTCGAAGGAATCGGGCGCCGGGGGCTGGCGACGGCGGCTGCGCGACTGGGCGGGCGAGCTCGGGTTCACGTCGGTCGGCGTCGCCGACGTCGACCTGACGCAGGCCGAGCCGGGCCTGGTCGCGTGGCTGGCGCAAGGCTGCCACGGCGAGATGGATTATATGGCCCGCCACGGCCTGACACGGGCGCGCCCGGCCGAGCTCGTGCCGGGGACCGCGAGCGCGATCATGGTGAGCCTGGACTACGCGCCGGCGTCGCCGGACTGGGTCGACCGCGCCTGGGCCGCGCTGGCCGACGGCGAGCGCGCGTTCGTCTCGCGCTACGCGCTCGGGCGCGACTACCACAAGGTGGTGCGGGCGCGCCTGGCGCGGCTGGCCGAGCGCATCGCCGCCGAGATCGGCCCGTTCGGGCATCGCGTCTTCTGCGACTCCGCCCCGGTGATGGAGGTCGAGCTCGCGCGCCGCGCGGGGCTGGGCTGGCGCGGCAAGCACACGCTGCTCGTCGACCCGCGCCGCGGCTCGACGTTCTTTCTCGGCACCCTCTACACCGACCTGCGCCTGCCCGCCGACGAGCCGCAGCCCGACCACTGCGGGCGCTGCCGGCGCTGCCTCGACGCCTGCCCGACGGGCGCGATCACCGCGCCGTACCGCCTCGACGCGCGCCGCTGCATCTCGTACCTGACGATCGAGCTCGCCGGCGCGATTCCGCCGCCGCTGCGCGCGCCGATCGGCAACCGCATCTACGGCTGCGACGACTGCCAGCTCGCCTGCCCGTGGAACAAGTTCGCGCGGCCCGCGCGCGTGCCGGACTTCGCCGCGCGGCACGCGCTCGACACCGCCGGGCTGGTCGAGCTCTTCGCGTGGACCCGCGAGCAGTTCGAGGCGCGGATGGCGGGCTCGCCGATCCGGCGCATCGGCCACGAGCGCTGGCTGCGCAACGTCGCGGTCGCGCTCGGCAACGCGCCGCCGGGCCCGGCAGCGCGCGCCGCGCTCGAGGCGCGTGCCGGCGACGCATCCGCGCTGGTGCGCGAGCACGTGAGCTGGGCCCGGGCGCGCCAGGCGGGCAGCGCGGCCACGGCGGCGGGCGCAGGGGCAGGCGCCGGCGCCGGCGCGGCGACGGGCCCCGCCGAGGGCGCCGGTGCCGGTGTCAGCCCGGCGCCGACCCCGCGTGCCGGATCACGATCCTGAACAGGCCCTCGGGCGTCTGCTCGGTCCGGTAGCGAAACCCGTTGTTGCGCAGCATCTGGTAGAGCGGCTGCGGCTCGCGGTGGATCAGCACGCGCAGCTCGTCGCCGGGCGCCATGCGATCCAGCGCCTCCACCGTCTTCTCGAACGGGCCGGGCGGCTCGAGGAAGCAGACGTCGATTTCGATCACGTTCATCGGGAACCGTGTGTCCTTTGTCGTTGCGGGCGGGCCGGTCGTCAGGCGAACGCGCGCAGCCGCTCGAGGTCGCAGATGGTCACCGAACGCCCCTCGACGCGGATCATCTCGTCCTGCACCAGCGTGTGCAGGATCCTCGACAGCGTTTCCGGCGTGAGGTTCAGGCGCGACGCGATCAGGTGCTTGGCGGTCGGCAGTGTCGCACGCGGCGGCGCGCCCGGTGCGGCCTCGCACAGGTTCAGCAGGTAGCCGACGAGCCGCTGCGCGGCCGAGCGCATGCTCAGCGCCTCGACGTCGCCGACGAGCTCGTGCAGGCGCATGCTCAGCCCGCCGAGCATGTGCCGGCCGAAGTCGTGGTTCGTCTCGATCGCGTCGAACACCGACTTGCGCGAGACGTGCAGCAGCAGCGCCTCCGACAGCGCCTGTGCGTGCACCGGGTACGGACGCTCCAGGAACATCACCGCCTCGCCGAACGTCTGCCCGGGCCCGTAGATCTGCAGCACCTTCTCGCCGCCCTGCGCGGTCGACAGCGAGAGCTTCACCTGCCCGTACATGATCACGTGGAAGCCGGCGCAGGGGTCGCCCTTGGCGAACAGCATCTCGCCGCGACGCGCGCGCACGACGCGCGTGTCGCGCACGATCGGCTCGAGCTCGGCGTGAGAGCAGGCGCGGAACATCGCGAGGCTGGCCAGCGCGCTCTCAACGTCCAGACGCTTGCGCGCCATCGGATCCCCCTTGCATCGGCCCGTGCGGATCGGACGGGCGTGACTCAGGGGATTCTGATCGGCCGCGCGTGCCGGGCGTTTGAGGCAGATCAAGACTAAAATGTGTCCGATACGAATGTTTCCGCGGTGTTCGGAAGTCCGCACGCCGCGGAGCGAGAAAATCATGCGAGCGCCCCAGGTCAAGACGCAGACGTTCCTCGGCAATCTCCCGCTGTTCCAGGAGATGACCGCCGACGAGCTCGATCGGATCGCCGCCGGCACCGCCGAGCTGCGCGTGCCCAAGGGCCGCATGATCTTCCAGCGCGGGGATCCCTGCGTCGGGTTCCACGTCGTCGTCTACGGGCAGGTCAAGCTCGCGTTCGTGTCCTCGCAGGGGTCGGAGAAGGTCGTCGAGATCGTCGGCCCCGGCCACTCGTTCGGCGAGGCGCTGATGTTCACCGACCGGCCGTACGTCGTGTACGCGCAGGCGCTCGCGGACACCCTGCTGCTGCACATCTCGAAGTCGACGATCGACTCCGAGATCGCGCGCGATCCGCGCCTGGCGCGCCACATGATCGCGGGCCTGAGCCGGCGGCTCCACGGGCTGATCCAGGACGTCGAGGCGTACTCGCTGCGCTCGGGCATGCAGCGCGTGATCGGCTACCTGTTGCGCGACTTCGACGACTCGCCCGCCGGCGAGGGGCCGGTGCGCGTGGTGCTCGACGCGAACAAGGGCGTGATCGCGTCGCGCCTGAACCTCACGCCCGAGCACTTCTCGCGCATCCTCGCGGAGCTCACGCAGGAAGGGCTGATCGAGGTGCGCGGCGCGCAGATCGAGGTGCACGACCTTCAGCGCCTGCGCCAGTCGCTCGCCTGACGCGGCGGGCCCGCGGCGCGCGCCGGTGAACGCCTACCTGCTGCTCAAGACGATCCACGCGTCGTGCGCGGTGCTCAGCGGCACCGGCTTCGTCGTGCGCTTCGCGTGGATGCTGCGCGCGTCGCCGCGCCTGGGAGCGCGCTTCGTGCGCGTCGCGCCGCACGTGATCGACACGGCGCTGCTCGCGTCCGCGATCGCGCTGGCGTGGATCTCCGGCGCGGTGCCGCTGCGCGACGACTGGCTCACCGCGAAGATCGCCGGACTGCTCGCGTACATCGTGATCGGGTCGGTGGCACTGCGCCGCGGCCGCACCCGCGCGGGGCGCGCGTGCGCCGGCGCCGTCGCGATCGCGATCTTCGCGTGGATCGTGAGCGTCGCGCTGACGAAGTCGCCGTGGGGGCTGCTCGCGCGGCTCGCGTAGGCCGCGTCGCGCGCGCGGCGATCGTGCAGGGCGCCCTGCGCGCGGTGCCGGGGCGTGCGGTGCCGGGGCGTGCGGCGGGCGTCGCCGCACCCGTGCCGCGTCAGCGCGGCGCGCGCCAGCCCGCGCGCCAGCGCCCCTCGCGGTCGACGAGCGCGACGCACGCCCCGTCGATGCTGGCCACGAGCCGCGCCGCGCCGTCCGAGACCGTGGGTCCGGGCAGCCGGCGCGCCGGCCCGCCGCGGGGATCGATGCGCCACAGCGCCGCCCCGTTCGCGTCGCGCACCAGCGCGACGACGTCCTTTCCGCCCGGCGACGACGCCACGCTCGCGAGCGCCTCGACCGTGCCTCGGGGCGCCGCCGCGGGTTCGGCACGCCAGCGGCCGGCGACGAGCGTCCACGGCGCGGGCGCGCCTTGTCCGGCCACGATCCACCCGCGCGCGTCCCCGTCCCGCCACGCGGCGACGCGCGCCGCGTCGAGGCGCGGCAACGCGGGCCGCTCGATCTCGCGGCGCACGTCCAGGTTCACGATGCCGAAGCCGCCGTCGCCGTCCAGGCGGCCGATCTCCGCCGCCGCCGCGCCCGCGAACAGCGCCGCGCTCGGCCCCGGCACGCGGAAGACGCGCGGCGTCAGCCGGCCCGGCAGCGGCACCGCCTCGCCCGAACGGTAGTCGTGAACGTAGCCCTGCAGCACCGGCGGCGCGTCGCGGTCGTAAGCGATCTCCCACAACTCGTCACGGTCGCCGAACGCGACCGTGACGCGGCGGCGCGCCGCCACGTCGAGCAGCGCGCTCACCCGTGCGCCGGGCCCGGGCGCGTAGTCGCGCAACGGCGCGAGCGTGACCGCGTCGAGCGCGAGCAGCGCGCCCGTGCCGCCCGCGAGCACGGTCGCGTCCGGGCCGCTGCCGATCGCGAGCGCGGTCGGCGCGAAGCCGATCGCCGCGCGCGCGCGCGCCGCGAGCTCCGGCAGCTCGAGGCGCTCGAGCCCGTTCGCCGCGGTCGCGATCACCACGGCCGCGCCGTCCGCGCTGGTCGCGGGCGCCAGCGCCAGCGGTGCGGGCGCGCGGTGCTCGGCGATCCCGCGGCCGCCTTCGCACTCGAGCACGCGAACGACGCCGCGCGCCTCGTCCGCCGTGACCACGACGCTCGCCGCGCCGGGGCCGCCCGCGGCACGAGCGGCGAGCGCGCCCGCGAAAAAAAGGGCGACTCCGAAGAGCCGCCCGAAGCACATGGGATCTTCGCGCCGGATCACTTGGCCCCGGCGAGCACCCAGGCGACCAGCGCCTTGATGTCCGCGTCCGGCACGGCCGCGTTCGGCGGCATCGGGATCGGGCCCCAGACGCCCTGGCCGCCGGCCTTGACCTTGGCCGCCAGCTTGGCGGCGGCGTCGGCCTGCCCGGCGTACTTCTTGGCGATCTCCTGGTACGCCGGGCCGACCAGCTTCTTGTCGACCGCGTGGCACGCCAGGCAGTTGTACTTCTTCGCCATGTCGGCGTTGGCCATCGCCGGCGCGGCGCTCGCCGCGGCGGCCGCGGCGAGCGCCGCGTGGATCACGAGTTTGCGAATCATCGGCGGATGCCCCTTGTCAGTAGATGTCGTGCTGGGTGTTGTAGATGTTGAACTTGCCCGTCGGCGTGATCAGGCGCGAGTCCTTGATCACGGTCTTGAGCTTGCGCGTCCTGTCGTCGACGACGACGATCGCGCTCTGCTGGTTCTTGGCGCTCCACACCGAGAACCAGATCTCGTCGCCCGCCTTGTTGTACTCGGGCTGCGTGATGCGCTTGGCGCCCTCGCCGACGCCGGCCCAGTCGCCGATCGGCAGCACCTCGAACGGCTTGTCGAGGTTCTTCAGGTCGAACACCGCGATCGACTGGCTGATCTTCGGATCCGGGTTCAGCGGGGTGTCGACCCAAAGGTTCGTCGACTTCGGGTGCGTCTTGATGAACAGGTTGCCGCCGCCCTGCGCCTTCAGCGTGCGCACGACCTTCCAGGCGGAGTCCTTGTGGCCCTTCGGGTCGGTGCCGATCAGCGAGATCGTCTCGTCGCCGAGGTGGCCGGTGGCCCACACCGGACCGAACTTCGGGTCCTTGAAGTTCGCGCCGCGGCCCGGGTGCGGGATCTTGCCCACGTCGATCAGCGCGGCGAGCTTGTCTTCCTTGCTGTCGACCACCGCGATCTTGTTCGACTGGTTCGCCGCGACCATGAAGTAGCGCCCGGTGGAGTCCCAGCCGCCGTCGTGCAGGAAGCGCGCGGCGCCGATCTCGGTCGTCTTCAGGTTGTTCAGGTCGCGGTAGTCGACCAGCAGGATCTTGCCGGTCTCCTTGACGTTGACGATGAACTGCGGCTTGTCGTGCGACGCGACGATCGACGCGACGCGCGGCTCGGGGTGGTATTCCTGCGTGTCGACCGTCGTGCCGCGCGTGGACTGGATCTTCAGCGGCTCGAGCGTGTCGCCCTTCATCAGCGTGTACTGCGGCGGCCAGTACGAGCCCGCGATCGCGAGCTTGTCGGTGTACGCCTTGTACTTCGACGTGTCGACCGAGCGCGCCTCGAGGCCCACGCGGATCTCGGCGACGTTGTCCGGTTTCTCCATCCACAGGTCGATCAGGTTGATCTTCGCGTCGCGGCCGATCACGTACAGGTAGCGCCCGGAGGCCGACGTGCGCGAGATGTGCACCGCGTAGCCGGTCTTGACGATGCTGATGATCTTCTTCGTGTCGCCGTCGATCAGCGCCACCTCGCCGGTGTCGCGCAGCGTCACCGAGAAGACGTTGTCGATGTTGAAGTTGTTCATCTTCTTCGTCGGGCGCTTCGACGGCTCGACGATGACCTTCCAGGTCTTCTTCATCTCCGGCATGCCGAACTCGGGCGGCTGCGGCGGCTCGTGCTGCACGTAGCGCGCCATCAGGTCGACTTCGGCGTCGGTCATCTCGCCCGACGTTCCCCAGTTCGGCATCCCCGCCGGCGAGCCGTACTTGATGAACGTCTTCAGGTACTCGGTGCCGCGCGTGAGCGTGATGTCCGAGGTCAGCGGCTTGCCGGTCGCGCCCTTGCGCAGCACGCCGTGGCAGCCCGCGCAGCGCTCGAAGTAGATCTGGCGGGCCTTGTCGAACTCCGCCTTCGTCATCTGCGGGGCCTTCGGGTTGATGCCCTGGTACATCTCCTCGCCGGCCAGCGGCGAGCTGCCCGCCTGGTAGCGGGTCTCGGCCTCGGTGATCGGCTTCTTGTCCTGCGCGATCGCGGGGCTCGCGAGCGCGGTCAGCGCCGCGGCGATCAGCGCGGCCATCGGCATCGTTCGTGTCTCTCGTGTCATCACATGCTCCCTCTGGGATGTCCCTCGACTCGGGCTTTCGTTGCGTGGAGGATCATCCTTCCGAGCCACCCCGATTACATTGATTCGCATCAAAGGCTCGCGGGTGCAGCAGGCGGCAACATTGCCCTGGATCAAGAACGCGACCTCGTGGAGATCATCGTGGCATCGAAGGCAGCGGCGGCAATGAGCGACTCGCGCAGTCGGAATGAAGTGCGCGCACGCAACCGCGCATCTGGGGATTCCCGGAAGGCGGGCGCCGTCGCGAACCCGATCGCGGCTTGCGCGCCGGTCCCAACGCTGCTGGCGGCGTCGGTCGCGCTCGCGTTCGGCGGTGCGGCGTGCGCACAGTCCGCGCGCGACTCGAGCGCGCCGCTCGAGGACGTGGTCGTGACCGCGACGCGCTCGCCCGCTGCGGTGCTCGGCGTGCCCGCGAGCGTGTCGGTGGTCACGCGCGAGGACCTCGCGCAGCGCAGCCTCGTGCGCATGGGCGACGCGCTCGCCGACGTGCCCGGCCTGTACGTCCGCGGGGCCGCGTTCGGCGCCGGGTTCCCGGGCTCGGGCCAGGCGGTCCTGTCGCTGCGCGGCGTCCCGCGCACGCCGCGCACGCTGGTGATGATCGACGGCCAGCCGGTGAACAACGCGCTGTCGGGGGGCGTCAACGTCGCCGGCATCCCGCTCGAGGCGGTCGAGCGCGTCGAGGTCGTGCGCGGGCCGTATTCGGCGCTGTACGGCGGCGCCGCGATGGGCGGCGTCGTCAACTTCGTCACCGTGGCGCCGGACGCGCCGCTCACCGAGTTGCGCGTCGGTGCGGGCAGCCTCGCCACGCGCGGCGCGTCGTTCGTGCACCGGCGCCGCCACGAGAGCGGTCTCGGCGTGACGCTCTCGCTCGGTTACCGCGAGAGCGGCGGCTATCCCGACGCCGAGTACGTGGTCAAGCAGTCGGGCGCGGGCGCGGCGGGCGTGCCCGTGACCGGCGCGCGCGCGACGTCGACGCCCGACGGCGTCGCGTCGTACTGGGTCGGGCTGAAGGGCAACCGCCCGTGGGCCCAGGAGCACGCTCAGCTCGCGCTGCACTACGATTTCTCCGCCGCGACGCGCGTCGCGGTCGGCTTCGGCGCCGCGCAGTACCGGGTCGGGGCCTCGCGCCCCGAGAGTTTCCTCACCGACGCGAGCGGGCGGCCGGTGTTCGCGGGGGCGGCGTCGTTCGACGACGGCGGCGCGCGCCGCGTCGCGCTCGCCGAGTCGGACTTCCTCACCGCGACGCCGTCGGTGGAGCGCGACCTGCGTCTGTTCGCGCGCGTCACGCACCGCTTCGACGCGGGCGCCGTGCTGCAGGCGAACCTGGGGGCGCTGCGCCACCGCTTCGACTTCCCGCTGGGCGACCCCGGCGCGGCGTTCTACGACCACGGCACCGGGCAGTTCTCGGCGCAGCCGAACGATCGCATCGACCTCGACGTCGCGCTGCGCACGCCGATCACGCCGTCGTGGCGGCTGGTCACCGGCGCGGTGCTCAACCGCAGCACGCTGAACCGGCGCACGATGTCGCTCACCGACTGGCGCGACGCGGCGACGCAGACGGCGATGCTGAACGCGGGCGTCGGCTCGTCGAACGGCAACGCGCTGTTCGTGCAGAGCGAGCACTACCTCGACCACGGCGTCACCGCGTACCTGGGCGGACGCTACGACCGCTACGACACGCACGGCGTCGTCGCGCAGACCACGGCCCCGGCGTTCGTGCAGGACTACGCGTCGCGCTCGTTCGGCCAGTTCAGCCCGAAGCTCGCGCTCGTCTGGGAGGCGCGCGAGGGGCTCGCGCTGCGCGCGTCGTACGGCGCCGGCTTCCGGGCGCCCGCGCTGCTCGACCTGTACTCGCGCACCGCGTCGCCCGGGACCACGGCCGGGACGATCTCGGTCAACGAACCGGCGCCCGACCTGAAGCCCGAGCGCGTGCGCTCGTTCGAGCTCGGCGCGGACGCGCGGCTGCCGGGCGGCGGGATCGCGTCGTTCGCCGTGTACTCGCAGAAGCTCGAGGACATGATCTACCGCCACCGGATCTCGACGACGCTCACGCGCTCCGAGAACGCGGGCGCGGCCGACGTCGACGGCGTCGAGGCGAGCGTGCGCTGGCGCACGCCGGTGCGCGGGCTGCAGGCGTTCGGCGCGTTCACGCACCAGCTGCGCTACGAGATCACGCGCAACGACGCGGTGCCCGCGAGCGTCGGCAAGGTGCTCACCGACGTGCCGCGCACGACGTGGTCCGCGGGGCTGCAGCTCGCGCGCGGGCCGTGGTCCGGCCTGCTCGTCGTGCGCCACGTCGGCGCGGTGTTCGGCTCGGGCGACGACACGAACAGGAACGCGGTGCAGGGCGTGTTCGGGTCCTACGACGCCTACACGGTGGCCTCCGCGAAGCTCGGCTACCGCTTCGACCGGCGCGTGAGCGCGAGCCTCGCGGTGGACAACCTCACGAACCGGCAGTACTTCGTGTTCAACCGGCAGCCGGGCCGCACCGTGTACGCGGAACTGGCGTACAGGTTCGACTGAAAGTTCGGGCCGCGCGCGTCCCCGCGGCCTCGCGGCCCTGCGGTGGTGCGCGGGTGTCGCGCGCGACGCAGCGCGGCTGCCGTGCGCTTCGTGCCGGCGCTATCATCACGCGTCATGGCAAAGATCCTGATCGTCTACTGGACCACCGACGGCCACACGAAGCGCATCTGCGAGCGCGTGCGCGGCGTCCTCGAGCCGCTGGGGCACTCGGTCGAGCTCGCCTCGATCAACGAAGGGGCGGACCCCGACCCGTCCGCGTTCGACAAGGTCGTCGTCGGCGCGAGCATCCGCTACGGCAAGCACGACCCGAAGGTCGTCGACTACATCCACCGCCGGCAGGCCGCGCTCGAGTCCAGGCCCAACGCGTTCTTCTCGGTCAACGTGGTCGCGCGCAAGCCCGAGAAGGACCGCCCCGAGACCAACCCGTACCTGATCAAGTTCCTCTCGCGCATCCGCTGGAAGCCGCGCCACCTCGACGTCTTCGCCGGGCGGCTCGACTACCCCAGCCTCGGCTGGGCCGACCGCACCGCGATCCGCTTCATCATGTGGATGACCAAGGGGCCGACCGACCCGACCTGCGTCGTCGAGTTCACCGACTGGGCGCGCGTCGACGCGTTCGGGCGTCACGTCGCCGGAATGTAGCGGAGCGACCGCGGGCGCTCGTGCCGGCCTTGCGGGCGGGGGCGGCGACCGAAGCCCGGTCGCGACGGCGCCCCTCAGCGCGTCGCCAGCGAGAGCCAGAACGGCAGCGCCGCGAGCGCGCCGAACGTCGAGATCGTGATCAGCTGCGCGACGTAGCGGCCGTCGCCGCCCATGCGATTGGCGAGCACGTAGGCGGCGGGCGCGGTCGGCACCGACGCGAACATCACGACGATCGTCTGTGCGAGCGCCGGCAGGCCCAGCGCGCGCCCGACGAGCAGCGCGGTCAGCGGCATGCCGACGAGCTTCGACGCGGTGACCCAGGCCGCGAGCGCGTGCCGGGCCCGGCGCTCGGCCGGGTCCGCGCCGTCGCCGGCGTCCAGCCGCAGGCCCGCGCCGACGCACAGCAGGCCGATGCCGAGTGCGGCCTGGCCCAGGCGCTGAAGCGTCGCGTCCAGCGGCTCGGGCAGCGGGACGCCGGCGAGCTTGAACGCGAGACCGCCGAGGGTCGCGAGCACCAGCGGGTTGCGGGCGAGCTCGCGCAGCACGCCGGTGCCCGCGTGCTGCGCGAGCGCGAGCACCGCGAACAGGTTCGCGAGCGGCACGACGAAGCCGATGATCAGTGCCGCCAGCCCGATGCCGGCGTCGCCGCCGAGCCGGATCGCCAGCGCGAGCGTGATGTACGTGTTGAAGCGGAACGCGCACTGCACGCCGGAGGCGAACATGCGCGGCGGCGGCGCGAGCAGGGGTCGCGCGAGGTGGCCCAGGGCGATCCCGGCGCCGAGCGCGGCCAGCGCGGTCGCGATCATCGGCACCGACTCGCCCGGCGACAGCGGGCTCCTCACGATCGAATTGAACAGCAGCGCCGGGAAGAGCACGTAGTAGACGAGCTTCTCGGCGCCTTCCCAGAACGCCGGAGCCCAGCGCGCCCATCGGAACAGCGCCCAGCCGAGCGCGATCAGCGCGAGGTCGGGGAACAGGATCGCGGGGATGTTCACGCGGGCGAGTCTATCCGAGCGTGCCGGGCGCGCCGGCGACCGCGGACCGTTTTGAACCCGGCGGGCCGCGCGGGTAGCATCCTGCGGTCATGACGCGCGAACCCGTCGCCCGCTCCCCGCGACCGCCTGCCCCCGACGTCGCCGCGGCCGCCGCCGGCGCGAGGCCGCGCGCGGCGGCCCGCGCGAAGACCGGCGCCCCGGCCGGCGGCGCGCCCGCGCCCGGCGGACCGCGCCGACATCGACGCGTTCTGCGACGCCCTGCTGTTCGAGGACGGACTGGCGCGCAACACGCTGCTCGCCTATCGGCGCGACCTGTGCGCGCTGTCGGCGTGGCTCGCCGCGGAGCGCTCGCGCACGCTGGCCGACGCCGACGCCGACGACCTGCTCGGGTACGTCGCGGCGCGCCACGCGACGTCGCGCCCCACGAGCAGCAACCGCCGGCTCACCGTGTTCCGCCGCTACTTCCGCTGGATGGTGCGCCAGCGCCTGCGCGCGTCGGACCCGACGCTGCGGATCCGCTCGGCGCGCCAGCCGCCGCGCTTCCCGAAGACGCTGTCGGAGGCGCAGGTCGAAGCGCTGCTCGCGGCGCCCGACGTCGGCACGCCGCTCGGCCTGCGCGACCGCGCGATGCTCGAGACGCTGTACGCGACCGGGCTGCGCGTGAGCGAGCTCGTGGGACTGCGCACGGTCGAGGTCGGCCTGGCCGAGGGCGTGGTGCGCGTGGTCGGCAAGGGCGACAAGGAGCGGCTCGTGCCGCTGGGCGAGGAGGCGCGCGCGTGGATCGAACGCTGGGTCGGGCAGGGGCGGCGCGAAGTGCTCGGCGTGCGCGCCGACGACGCGCTCTTCGTCACGAAGCGCGGCACCGCGATGACGCGGCAGATGTTCTGGACGCTGATCCGGCGCTACGCGCTGCGGGCCGGCGTCACGAGCCCGCTGTCGCCGCACACGCTGCGCCACGCGTTCGCCACGCACCTGCTGAACCACGGCGCGGACCTGCGCGTGGTGCAGATGCTGCTCGGGCACGCGGACATCTCGACCACCCAGATCTACACGCACGTCGCGCGCGAGCGCCTGAAGTCGCTGCACGCGAAGCACCACCCGAGAGGTTGAGGCAGTCATGTCGGAAGGCGTCACCGAGGAACTCGTCCGGCTCGTCGAGCGCGTAGCGCACGCGCACCCGCCGCCCGCGGTGCGCGCGCTGCACCTGCCGCCGTCGTTCGCGCAGGGATCGAAGGAGGGCGAGTTCTGCGCGCTCGAACTCGACGACGGCTCGATCGGGCTGTCGTACGTGCTGCTCGGCGACACGCTCGCGCACCTGCTCGCACGCCGGCCCGGCGCCGCGCTCGCGGGCGTCGCGGCGCTCGAGCTCGCGCGCGGCTACGCGCGCGCCGACCCGCTCGAGCGCACGCTCGGCTTCGCGGCGATCAACGCGATCACGCAGTGGCTCTATCGGCGCGCGGGCTACGTGCCGCCCGACGCGGCCGACTCGCTCGGCGGGCTCGATCCGCGCCCGGGGGATCGCGTCGGCATGGTCGGCTGGTTCGGCGGGCTCGCCAAGCGCATCGTCGCGGCCGGCGCGAGGCTCGTCGTGGTCGAGCTCGACCCCGCGCTCGCCGGCGAGAAGGACGGCTACGTCGTGACGCTCGACGCCGGCGAGCTCGCGCACTGCGACAAGCTGCTGTCGACGACGACGCTGCTGCTCAACGACACGCTCGACGACGTGCTCGCGCGCGCCCGCCGGGCGCGCACGATCGCGCTGATCGGCCCCGGCGGCGGCTGCCTGCCGGACCCGCTGTTCGCGCGCGGCGTCACGCTGCTCGGCGGCACCGCGGTCACGGACCGCGACGGCTTCGTCGCCGCGCTGTCCGAGGGGCGGGCGTGGGGGCCGTACGCGCGCAAGACCGCGATCGCGCGCGACGGCTGGCCCGGCGCCGACGCGCTGCTCGCGCGGCTGCGCGCCGGCGATCGCGGCGACGCGCCCGGCTGAGCGCCCGTGGTCACGCCCGGCCCCGACGTCGCCCCGCGCGGCTCCGTCTTCGAGGTGCTCGTCGCGTTCCTGAAGCTCGGCCTGACCTCGTTCGGCGGGCCGGTGGCGCACCTCGGCTACTTCCGCGCGGAGTTCGTCGAGCGCCGGCGCTGGCTCGACGAGCGCGCTTACGCCGACCTCGTCGCGCTGTGCCAGTTCCTGCCGGGGCCGGCGAGCAGCCAGGTCGGGATGGCGCTCGGCCTGCAGCGCGCCGGCTGGGCCGGCGCGTTCGCCGCGTGGTGCGGATTCACGCTGCCGTCGGCGGTCGCGCTCGCGGCCTTCGCGCTCGGCGTGACGCGCTGGACGGGCGTCGCGTCCTCGGGGGCGGTGCACGGCCTGACGGTCGTCTCGGTCGCGGTCGTCGCGCAGGCGGTGTGGGGGATGGGGCGCTCGCTGTGCCCGGACCGCCCGCGGGCGGCACTGGCCTTCGCCGCCGCGCTGCTGGTGCTCGCGGTGCCGGGCGCGCCCGGCCAGGTCGGCGCGATCGCGCTGGGCGGGGTCGCGGGCGCGCGCCTGCTGAAGCTGGAGCACCTGGCGCCGGCGCGGCACCTCGACTACGGCGTCTCGAAGCGCGCCGCGGCCGCGCTGCTCGCGCTGTTCGGCGCGCTCCTGCTGGCGCTGCCGGCGCTGTCGACGCTGAGCGGATCCGTCGTCGCCGCGGCGGTCTCGGTCTTCTACCAGGCCGGCGCACTGGTGTTCGGCGGCGGGCACGTGGTGCTGCCGCTGCTGCAGGCCGGCGTCGTGCCGCCGGGGTGGGTCGGCAACGACGCGTTCCTCGCCGGCTACGGGGCCGCGCAGGCCGTACCGGGCCCGCTGTTCACGTTCGCCGCGTATCTCGGCGCCGCGATGCCGGCACCGCTGGGCGGGTGGCTCGGCGGCGCCGTGATGCTGCTCGCGATCTTCGCGCCCGCGTTCCTGCTCGTCGCCGGCGCGCTGCCCTTCTGGGAGGCGATCCGCCAGCGCGACGTCGCGCAGCGCGCGCTCGCAGGCGTCAACGCCGCCGTGGTCGGCGTGCTCGCGGCGGCGCTCTACGACCCGGTCTGGACCGGCGCGATCCGCTCGAGCGCCGACTTCGCGCTGGCGCTCGCCGCGTTCGGGCTGCTGGTGGTCGGCCGCGTCACGCCGGTCGCCGTCGTGGCGGGCGCGGCGCTGGCGGGGTGGGCGATGGCGGCGTAGGGGCCCGCCGTGCCGCGCGCGGGCGACACTAGGCAGCCGCCGCGGTCGGGTCTTCCTCCGGAAGGCCCGACGCGCGCCAGGCGGCGGAGTAGCGCTGACGGTGCTCGTCGTGCAGGAACGGCAGCGCGTCGGAGGCGAACCGGACGCTGAAGCGGCGATTCAATCGGCGCCCGGCGACGGCGGCCCGTCGTGCGAGCGCGAACGCGCCGGCCTCGTAGTGCAGGACGGCCTGAAGGCCGTACGACCAGCAGTACGACGGATTGCGCCGCACGGCGCGATCGGCCAGCGCGCTCGCCTGCGTCGCGTCGCCCGCCATCCAGCGCGACAGTCCGTACACCGCGAGGAACACGCCGTGGTCGTTGGGGTCGAGTCGCAGCGCGCAATCGAAATTGGGCGCCGCCTCCGCGGGCCGTCCGCTCCACGTCAACGCGTCGCCGAGGTGGAAGTGCATGTAGGCGTGGCCCGGCGCCAGCGCCACTGCGCGCTGCAGATGCGCGATCGCCTCGTCGTGACGCTTTTGCCAGAGCAGCACCTTGCCCATCAGTCCGTGCGAAGGGGCGCTCGCGTCTGTGCACGCGAGCGCGCGCTCGGCGAGCGCCTTCGCCTGCTCGTAACGTCCGTGCGGGTCGCCCGTCCACCCGCTGATCGCGGCGAACCAATGCGTCCAGCCGAGTTGTGTCATCGCGATCACGTGATGCGGCGCGCGCTCGAGCACCGCCGAATAGATCCGCGCCGCCTTCGCGTTCGAATCCGCGGAGTACAACGTGAACAACTGCCATCCGCGCAGCATGAGGTCCAGCACCTCGGGATCCTCCTCGGCGCGCAGGCCGGAGCCCGGCGGCGTCGCCGTGGGCAGCAACCCGCCGTTCGGTTCGGGCGGTGGTGCGGGGGCACTGGAGGCCGCGGCCGGGCCGAACAAGTCCGCGGCGAGCGCGGCGACGCGCGGGCCGGGTTCGACGCCGAGCTCGTCGCGCAGCGCGCGCCGGCAGTCCGCCCAGGCCCGGAGCGCCTGCGCGCGCAGGCCGGCGCGCGCGTACAGTCGCATCAGCGCGCAGCTGGTCTCCTCGTGGGTCGCTTCCGCGGCCAGCAGTCGTCGGGCGAGCCCTATCGCTTCATCGACCGTGTCCGTGCCGGGGTCGGACTCGCTAATGCGCGCCACCACGCGGTGGGCGAGATGGCGCAGGTGTTCGCGCTCTTGCGCCGCCCAGTGCGAGAACTCGGCCCCGCCCTCGAGCCCCGGCGAGAAGTCCCCCCGGTAGAGGCCGACGGCGGTCGAGAGCGCCGCCGCGTCGGGGCGGGCCGCGAGCGCCTCGAAACGCCGGACGTCCACGGTGCATCGCGATTCGTCGAGCGCGATCCGATCGCCGGCGTTGGCGAGGATGCCGCTCGCGTCGCCGAGCGCCAGGCGCACCTGGTGCAGGCACTGGCGCAGTGCATTGCGCGCGTCCTCGGGCCGATGGCCGTCCCACAGCAGGGCGAGCAGTGCGCCGCGGTGCACGCCGGCGTCGCCATGGACGGCGACGTGGGCGAGCAGCGCCATCCCCTTGCGCGCGAGCGGCAGCGCTCGCGCGGAGCCGTCGGGCGATTCGATCGCCGGCTCGCCCAGGAGGCGCAGCGTCCAGTTCGGCGTCAAAGCGGCCTCCGTGGTTCGACTTCGCGATCATAACGGAGCGCTTACGTCCTGATCACGCCGCGCGAGACGGTGCCCTGCGACATTGGTCGGCACCGCAGGAATGGGAGGATGCGATGGGAGGCAGACCGGTGTCGAAACTGGTGGCGCTGGCGGTTGCCGCGCTGGCCGTTGGAACGAGCTTCGCGCAGATGCCGAAGGAGGGGCCGGTGGACATGAGCATGTGCTTCGGCGGCCCGACACAGACCCTGAGCCCGACGCCTCAGGACCGGTTCGGGACCTACGCGCTGATGGGCGGTGTGCGAGCCGCCTCCGGCCCGGCCGAATCGCTGAGCGTGGAGTGCCTGGGCATCTTCGAGACCGGCGCTCGCGGGACGGTCACCCAAGGCTACTGCGTGTTCCAGGACGCGTCGGGCGACAGGATCTTCGGCGTCGACGGGCGCAATGCGCAGGGCTACACGTGGGAATGGCGCGGCGGCACCGGCCGCTTCGCAGGCATCACCGGGAGCGGAGTGCTCGAGGTCGTCGGGGTCATGGCGCCCGTGCGGCCCGGGACCCTGCAGGGCTGCCGGCGCGTGACGGGACGCTACCGTCTGCCTTGAGCCCGGAAGCGCCCGACGCGACGCGCGGCGGGCAGGGCGCGCGCCGCGCGTCGCCGTCGCGTTCGGCACCGGTGGCCAACCCCGCGCGCAGCAGCCCGACGAAGTCCCTCGCCAGGCGGCGAGGCGTGCGTCCGCCGCCCGCCCGATACCACGTGGTGGTCCAGTTGAGCGCGCCGAGCAGCATCATTCGCAAGGTGCGTCGCGGCGCGTTCGGCGGCAGAGGCAGGTCCGCGACGTAGCGCGCGAATACGCGCTCGTAACCGTCGCGCAGCGCGACCAGCGCGGGGGCGACGGCGGCGGCGTCGCTCGGCAGCACGCTCGTGAGCACTTTCGCGTAGGCGCTCGCGTCGAGCAGCGTCTCGAGGTGCGCCTCGCAGGCCGCTTCGAGGCGGTCCCACGGGTCGGTGCGGGCGTCGGCGGCGGCCTGCACCGCCCGCGTGATGTGGCGCACCCCTTCCGCGTACACCGCCGCGAGCAGCTCGTCCTTGTTGGCGAAGTGGCAGTACAGCGAGCCGGGCAGCATGCCGACCGATTCAACGATCCCGCGGATCGTCGCGGCCTGGTACCCCTTCGCGGCGAACTGGGCGGCGGCCGCGTCGAGGACCTGCGGCAGGCGGCTATGCGCACGGCCGCCGCCGCTTCGACCTGCTCTGCTGGTCACGGGGGCCTCCCGGAGGCTGGGTGAACGATCGTGCGCGGATCCTAAGCTCACGCCAGGATAATTACAAGCAAACACTTGTTTGTCAAAGAGCGTTCCGATAGACTTCGACGGACCACGACGCGACGACACGGAGCGCGCTGATGCTCGCGAACGACGGATCCGGCACTCGGCCGCCCAAGGTCCTGGTCACCAAGATCGGCTTCGACGCCCACGACCGCGGCAGCCGCATCGTCGCCGCGTACCTGCGCGACGCCGGCATGGAGGTGGTCTACACCGGGCCGTGGCAGAAGATCCCGCAGGTCGTCGCGATCGCGCTGCAGGAGGACGTCGACGTGATCGGCGTGTCCAGCCTCGCCACCGACCACGTGCTGGTGCCGAAGCTGGTGCAGGCGCTGCGCGACGCGGGCCTCGCGCACGTCGCGGTCGTCGTCGGCGGGATCGTCCCCGACCCCGACGTCGAGATGCTCGCGGCCGCGGGCGTCGCCCGCGTGTTCCATCCGGGCGCCACGCGCGACGAGATCGTGGACGCGATCGCGTCGCTCGCCGCGGGCGCGCGCGCCGCCGCCGAGGAGTGACGCGATGACCGACGACACGCCGACCCCCGACGAACGCCGCGCGCGCTGGGCGCGCGAGTACGCCGCCCAGGTGCCGGCGGCCGACGTTCGGCGCAACCGCTCGGGCATCGAGGTCGAGCCGCTGTACGGCCCCGCGGATCGAGACTCTTCCCGCGAGCCCGGCGGCCCCGAGTGGCCCGGCCAGTACCCGTACACGCGCGGCATCCACGCGAGCATGCACCGCGGCCGCCCCTGGAGCCCGCGCCTGGTCGTGGGCCTGGGCGTCCCGGAGGACTACAACCGGCGCATGCGCGGCCTGTACGACCTCGGGCTCACGGGCTTGTACGTCGCGCCGTGCAACAGCCACATGCGCGGCTACGATCCCGACGCGGTCGAGCCCGAGCTGCTGGGCACCTGCGGCACGCTCGTCACCACCTGGGAAGACATGGCGGTGTGCCTGGACGGCCTGCCGATCGGCGAGGAGTCGGTGAGCCTGGGCGACACCGCACCGTACACGCTGAGCGCGATGCTGCTGCAGGCGGCGCGCGCGCGCGCGATCCCCTGGGAGCGCCTGGCCGGCACGACGAACCAGTCCGACTACCTGTCGCACTACGCGGCGCTGCACATGTTCTTCCGGCTCGCGCTCGCGGGGCAGCGGCGCATCCAGCTCGACCACATCGACTGGATGAACCGGCACGCGCCGCGCTGGAACCCGCTGTCGGTGATCGGCCAGCACATCCAGCAGGCGGGCGCGACGCCCGCGCAGTCGATGGGACTGGCGCTGTCGTCGGCGATCCAGTACGCCGGCGACCTGCGCGCACGCGGGGGCGATCCCGACCGGTTCCTGCAGCGCTTCAGCTTCTTCTTCGACGTCTCCATCAGCTTCTTCGAGGAGGTCGCGAAGTTCCGTGCCGGGCGGCGCCTGTGGGCGCGCATCACGAAGGAGCGCTTCGGTGCCCGGGACCCGCGCGCGCAGCGGCTGCGCTTCCACGCGCAGACCTCGGGCGCGGACCTCACGCGACGGCAGCCGCTGAACAACGTCGCGCGCGTCACGATCCAGGCGATGGCGGGGATCTTCGGCGGCCTGCAGTCGCTGCACACCGACAGCTACGACGAGGCGCTGGGCAGCCCGATCGAGGCGACCGCGCGCATCGCGGTGGCCACGCAGAACATCCTGCGCGACGAAGCGGGCCTCGCGGACGTGATCGACCCGCTCGGCGGCTCGCACTACGTCGAGGCGCTCACCGACCGCATGGAGGACGCGATCCTGGACGTCGTTCGCGCGATCGACGCGCAGGGCGGGATGTTCGCCGCCGTGCAGTCCGGCTTCGTGCAGAGGATGATCGGCGAGTCGGCGCTCGCGTTCCAGCGCCGCGTCGACGCCGGTGCGCAGGTGGTCGTCGGCGTCAACGCGTTCACGCGCGACGACGACGCCGGCGAGCGCCCGCCGCCGATCGGCCGCGCCGACCCGGCGGTGCTCGAGCGCTACTTCGAGCGCCTGCGCGCGTTCAAGGCGCGGCGCGACGCGGCGCAGGTCGCGCGCGCGCTCGACGACCTCGCGCGCGCGTTCGACGACCCCGCCGAGAACACGTACGCCGCGGTCGTCGCCGCGATCGCCGCGGGCGCGACGCACGGCGAGGTCTGCGCGCGCGCCCGCGACGCGGTCGGCGACGGCGAGCCGCTGGTGGTGGCGTGAGCGTGACGCCCGCCCCGCCCTCGTCACGCTGGGCGGCCGTCGTCGACGGCGTGCTCGCCGGGCACCCGCGCGCGCTCGCGCGTGCGCTCACCGCGATCGAGAACGACGCCCCGGGCGTCGACGAGCTCCTCGGCGCGCTGGCGCCACGCGCGGGGCGCGCGCGCGTCGTCGGCGTCACCGGCCCGCCGGGCGCCGGCAAGTCGACGCTGATCGACGCGCTCGTGGGCGAGTGGCGCGCGCGCGGCCGCACCGTCGGCGTGCTCGCGGTCGATCCGTCCAGCCCGGTGACGGGGGGCGCGATCCTCGGCGACCGCGTGCGCATGGGCCGGCACGCGGGCGACCCCGGCGTCTTCGTGCGCTCGCTCGCGTCGCGCGGCCACCTCGGCGGGCTGGTGCGCGCGGCGCGCGGCATCGTGCTCGCGATGGACGCGTACGGTCCCGACGTCCTCGTGCTCGAGACGGTCGGCGCCGGCCAGTCCGAGGTCGAGGTCGCGCGCTACGCGCCGGTGAAGCTGGTGCTGTGCCCGCCGGGCCTGGGCGACGACGTCCAGGCGATGAAGGCGGGCGTGCTCGAGATCGCCGACGTGCTCGTCGTGAACAAGGCCGACGACCCGCGCGCGGCCGACACCGCGAGCCAGCTCGAGGCGATGCTCGCACTTCGCGCCTCGTCCGCGCCGCCGGTGCGGGTGCTGCGAACGATCGCGACGACCGGCGAGGGCGTGCCGGCGCTGGTCGATGCGCTGGACGCCGCGTGGGGCGGCACGAACGGCGCGCACGGCGAAGCGAGCGGCGGTGCGTGGAACGGCGGGCCGGGCGAAGCGCTCGATCACGCGCACCGCAACTCCCGGGATCCCGCAGAATTGCACGGCACCCGCACCGGCCCGCCGGGCCGCCGGCCCGGTCCCGAATCGACCCACGGAGCAACGCGCATGCAGCCGCCGCCCCCGATCCTCGACGACGCCCAGCTCCTCGTCCCCGACGTCCTCGACGTGCACGGCACGAACCTCGGCGACAAGGAGGCGGTGATCTGCGGCGACGTGCGCCGCACGTGGCGCGACTTCGCCGCCAACGTCAATCGCGTCGCGAACGCGCTGGGGTCGATCGGCGTCGGCCGGGGCCACAAGGTCGCGGTGCTGATGGGCAACTCGGTGCAGATGCTCGAGACGCTGTTCGGCGTGGTGAAGGCGGGCGCGTGCGCGGTGCCGCTGTCCGGGCTGCTGACCGGCGAGCAGCTGTGCGACCTGATCGACGACAGCGGCGCGACGGCGCTGTTCGCCAGCGCCGAGTTCCGCGCCAAGATCGTTCCGTGCGCGCAGCGGCTGAGAACGGTGCCCTCGGAGCGGCGCTTCGCGTCGCTCACGCCGGAACCCGGGTGGCCGAGCGCCGAGGCGCTCTTCGCGCGCGCGCCGGCGACGCGTCCCGCGGTGCGCTGCGAGCCCGCCGACGAGTTCAACATCATCTACAGCTCCGGCACGACCGGGCTGCCCAAGGGCATCGTGCAGACGCACCGCGCGCGCACGCACTGGGCGGTGTCGAACGCGATCGAGATGGGGATCACGTCGGCGACTCGCGGCCTGGCGACGACGTCGCTGTACTCGAACGGCACGTGGCTCGTGATGCTGCCCACCCTCTTCGCGGGCGGCACGCTGGTCGTGATGCCCGCGTTCGACACCGCGGGCTTTCTCGAGACGATCGAGCGCGAGCGCATCACGCACACCTTCGTCGTGCCGACGCAGCTCGTGATGGTGCTGCTCGAGAAGACCCTCGGCGCGCGCGACACCTCCAGCCTGCGCGTGATGCTGAGCGCCGGATCGCCGCTGCGCCGCGACACCAAGGAGCAGGTGATCGAGCGCTTCGGCCCGAAGGTCTACGAGCTCTACGGCTTCTCGGAGGGCTTCGGCTCGATGCTCAAGCCCGCCGACCACCCGCGCAAGCCCGACTCCGTCGGCGTGCCGGTGATCGGCTTCGAGGCGCGCATCGTCGACGACGACGGCAACGTGCTGCCGCCGGGCCAGCCGGGCGAGATCGCCGGCTACGGCGCCGGGATGATGAAGGGCTATCACAACCGCCCCGAGGCCACGGCCGAGCTGATCTGGCGCGACGCGCTCGGGCGCACCTTCATCCGCTCCGGCGACATCGGCGTCATCGACGAGGACGGCTTCCTGCGCATCGTCGACCGCAAGAAGGACATGATCATCTCGGGCGGCTTCAACGTCTTCGCGACCGACATCGAGCAGGTGGTCGCGCGCCATCCCGCGGTGCTCGACGTCGCGGTCATCGCGACGCCGCACGAGAAGTGGGGCGAGACGCCGCTGGCGGTGGTCACGCCGCGCCCCGGCGCGCAGCCGGGCGCCGACGAGATCGCGCAGTGGGCGAACGCGCAGCTCGGCGCGCACCAGCGCATCTCGCGCGTGGAGTTCCTCGACGAGTTCCCGCGCAATGCGCTCGGGAAGGTGCTCAAGCGTCTGCTGAGGGAGAAGTACTCGTCGGGTGCCTGACGCTGCCGGGGCCGGGGGCGGGCCGCCGCTGCGGATCCCCGGCGTTCGCGGTGATAATCGTCGCGGATCGCCGGGAGGAGCCCGCATGACGAAGATCGTTCCCCGCACCGCCCTGCTGGCGGGCGCCACCGGGCTCACCGGCGCAGCGCTGCTGCCGCTGCTCGCCGCGTCGCCGCGCTACGCGCGCGTGCACGTGCTCGCGCGCCGGCCGCTCGCGAAGCCGGGTTCCAAGATCGAAGCGCACGTCGTCGACTTCGACGCGCTCGACGCGTGGGCCGAGTTCCCGCGCGTCGACGACGTCTACTGCTGCCTGGGCACGACGATCCGTGTCGCCGGCTCGCAGGCCGCGTTCCGCAAGGTCGACTTCGACTACGTGGTCGCGGTCGCGTGCCGTGCCCGCGCGCTCGGCGCGGCGCGCTTCGCCGTCGTCTCGGCAATGGGCGCCGCACGGCGCTCGATGGTCTTCTACAGCCGCGTCAAGGGCGAGATGGAGGCCGCGGTCGCCGAGCTCGGCTTCGAATCGGTGACGATCGTGCGGCCGTCGTTCCTCGACGGCGAACGCACCGAGAAGCGTGCCGGCGAGGGGCTCGCGCTCGCCCTCGCACGGGCGTTCGAGCCGGTGATCCTCAAGCGCTATCGCGCGGTGCCCGCGATCGCCGTCGCGCGCGCGATGCTGCACTTCGGGCTCGAAGGCGCGCCGGGCGTCGCGATCGTGCCGTCGGACCGGCTGCTCGCGTTCCGCGACGCGTGACGCCGGTCCGGCACGACCCGCCGGCAGGCGACGGGCGCGACCCGCCCGTGCCTTGGCGGCCGCCGGTCCGCGCGCAGTCGGGCGCGGACCGCGCCGCCGTCAGTCTGTTTCCTGCTTCGGCACGGCGAGCTCGATCACGAGGTTGAACGCGTCGTCGCAGCGCGCGCGCGCGCCGGGCGGCACCACGACCGTCGACTCCCGTTCCTCGACCAGCGCCGGCCCGTCGAACGCGGCGCCCGCGCCGAGCGCCTCGCGCGCGTAGACCGGCGTGCTCACGTAGCCGCCCGCGGACGGGAACCACGCGTCGCGCGAGGCACGCGGACGGGCCGTCGCGGCGGGCGACCCGTCGCGGGCCGCGGCCGGTGCGATCGCCGGCCGGGGACCGCGCACCGACATCCGCCACGACACGATCTCGATCCGCATCCCGGTCTCGACCCGCCCGAACATCCGCCGATAGCCGGCGTCGAACGCGGCCGCGACCGCGCCGGCGTCGGCGCGCGCGACGTCGGCGCGCACGATCGGCACGTCGATCTCGTAGCCCTGGCCCACGTAGCGCATCGCGGCCTCGACGACCACCTCCACCGCGTCGCCCGAGGCGCCCGCGGTCGCGAGCAGCGCGCGGCCCTGCACCTCGAGCTCGTCGAGCAGGCGGTTGATCGCCGCGAAGTCCGCGCGCTCGAGCGTCTCGACGCGCCCGCGCACGAACGCGAACGACGTCGGCGCCGCGAGGAACCCGAGCGCGGACGCCACGCCCGCGCCCGGCGGGCAGACCACGTGCGAGAGCGCGAGCTTGCCCGCGATGTGCGCGGCGTGCACCGGCCCCGCGCCGCCGATCGGCACCATCGCGTAGTCGGTGATGCGGCGCGCCTTCTCCAGCGCGTGGATCGCCGCGGCACGCGCCATGTTCTCGTTGACGAGGTCGTGGATGCCCCACGCGGCCTGCTCCACCGTGAGCCCGAGCGGGCGCGCGACGTCGCGCTCGATCGCGGCGCGCGCGCCGGCGACGTCCAGGCGCATGTCGCCGCCGAGGAAGCTGTCCGCGCCCAGGTAGCCGAGCACGAGGTCCGCGTCGGTGACGGTGGCCTGGGTGCCGCCGCGCCCGTAGCACGCGGGGCCGGGGTCGGCGCCCGAGCTGTCGGGGCCGACCTGCAGCAGCCCGAGGCGGTCGATGCGCGCGATCGAGCCGCCGCCGGCGCCGATCTCGATCATGTCGATGACCGGGATGCGCAGCGGCAGGCCGCTGCCCTTCTTGAAGCGCCACACGCGCGCGACCTCGAACTCGGTGCTGCGCAGCGGCTCGCCGTCGTCGATCAGGCAGGCCTTCGCGGTGGTGCCGCCCATGTCGAAGCAGAAGACGTCGCGCCGGCCCGCGGCCGCCCCCGCGAGCGTCGTCGCCTGCACGCCGCCGGCCGGGCCGGACTGCACCAGCCGGATCGGGTGGCGGATCGCGGTGCTCTCGTGCACGGTGCCGCCGTCGGAGAGCATCAGGTGCAGCGGGCGCGTGATGCCGAGCGAGCGCAGCCCGCCCGCGATGCCCGCGAGGTAACGCTCGAAGATCGGCAGCACGTACGCGTTGGCCACCGTCGTCGACATGCGCTCGTACTCGCCGATCTCGGGCACGACGTCGCCCGACGTGCACACGACCAGCCCCGGCACCTCGCGCAGCAGCAGCTCGCGCACGCGCGTCTCGTGGGCCGGGTTCTGGTACGCGTGCAGCAGGCACACGCCGACCGCCTGCACGCCGGCGGCCGCGAGCGCGCGTGCGACCTCGGTCACCGACGCCTCGTCGAGCGGCTCGAGCACCGAGCCGTCGGCGGCCAGCCGCTCGCCGACCTCGAATCGCAGCGCGCGCGGCGCGAGCGGCGGCGGCAGTTCCAGCCCGAGGTCGTAGGTGTCGTAGCGCCACTCCAGCCCGATCTCGAGCACGTCGCGAAAGCCGCGCGTGGTCACGAGCGCGGTGCGCACGCCCTTGCGCTCGATGAGCGCGTTGGCGACCAGCGTGGTGCCGTGGATCACGAGCGCGACGTCGGCGGGCGCGACCCGGTGCGTGGAGAGCAGCCGGCCGATGCCCTCGAGCACCGCCCGCGACGGGTCGTGCGGGGTCGTGAGCAGCTTGTCGTTGTGCACGCGGCCGGTGGCCGCGTCGGCGAGCACGAAGTCGGTGAAGGTGCCGCCGATGTCGACGCCGATCCGCCAGCGGCCGGCGGCGCTCATCGCGCGGCTCCCGCGGTCGCGGCGCCCGGTGCGCCCGCGCCCGCGCCCGCCGACGCGCCGACGCCGTCCTCGGCGCCCCCGCGCGCGTCGCCGAACCCGCCGCCCCCCGGGGTGTCGAACGTGACCACGTCGCCGGGGGCGAGCGTGCGCCGGCCCTTGGCCGGGATCGGCGCGCCGTTGACGAGGTCGCGCCCCGGCGCGCCCGGCCCGCCGCCGAGCAGGCCGCGCGGCGGGAACTTCACGCGCTCGTGACGGATCGTCATCGTCACCGGGTGCTCGCCGGCGACCCTGAACGAAATGCGCTGGCCCGGACCGCCGCGCCAGCGCCCCGCGCCGCCGGAGCCGCCGAGGATCGCCTTCTCGGTGATCACGAGCGGCACCGTGCTCTCGAAGCGCTCGATCGAGACCGTGGCCACGTTCGACGGGAACGACAGGCACGCCGGCCCGTCGCGCCCCTGGCGCGCACCGTGCCCGCCGTTCATGAAGAACATCTTGACGAAGCGCTCGCCGTCGGGCTGCAGGCCCTGGAAGTACACGTTCCACAGCGGCGAGCCGCACTCGGCGATGACGCGATCCGGCAGCACCCGCGCGAGCGCGCCGAAGATCACCGGCGGCAGGTAGTGGCCCGACAGGTGGCGCGCCCACACCGGCGCCGGGCGCAGCGGGTTGACCAGGCAGCCCTCGGGCGCGCTCACGCGCACCGGCACGAAGGTGCCGTCGTTGTTCGGCGTGCCGGGATCGAGCAGGCACTTGATCGCGTAGTTCGTGTACGCGATCGTGTAGTTCATCACCGAGTTGATCGGCCGCGCCACCTGCGCGGACGTCCCCGCGTAGTCGACCTCGAGGTCGCTGCCGCGCACCGTCACCGCGCAGCGCACCGTGAGCGGGGTCTCGAAGCCGTCGAGCGTGACCTCGTCGGTGTAGCGGCCGTCGGGCAGCGCGTCGATCGCGGCGCGCATGCTCGCCTGCGAGCGCGCGAGGATGTCGTCGACCAGCGCGTCGAGGTCGTCGATGCGCTCGGACGCGAGCAGCGCGAGCAGCCGCGACTGCGCCAGCCCGTACGCGGCGAACTGCGCGCGGATGTCGCCGAGCGTCTCGCGCGGCGCGCGCAGGTTCGCCTCGAGGAACGCGATCACGTCGGGGTTCTCGGTGCCGCGCTCGACGATCCGGCACACGGGAATCGTGAGGCCTTCCTCGTACGCGTCGCGCGCGTCCACCGACGGCGCGCCGCCGATGTCGACGCTGTGGAAGATGCTGCCGATGAACGCGATCAGCCGGCCGTCGCGGAACACCGGCATCACCATCGTGACGTCGTTGAGGTGCCCGGTGCCGTGGTACGCGTCGTTGGAGACGAGGACGTCGCCGGGCGCGAGCGTCGCGGCCGGGACGCGGCGCAGCATCTCGGCGAGCGTGCGCGGCATCGTGCCGATGAACGACGGCACGCTCTTGCTCGACTGCACGATCTGGCGGCCGCGGCTGTCCAGCAGACCCACCGCCATGTCCCAGTTGTCGCGCACCACCGACGAGAACGAGGTGCGCAGGAACACCTGCGCCGCTTCGTCGATGAACCCCGCCAGCCGCTGCCAGACCAGCCCGACCTGCAGTGCGTCGTAGCGTGCCACGCGCTCTCCTCCGAATCGCGGTTCCGGAATCCGGTGCGCGCGTGCCGCGTCGGCGTCGCGCCCCCGGTCGAGGCCATGTTAGCCTACGAAGCACACCCCTTCACCCGAGAGGAACGCCGCCGGTGGACACCCCCGCGAAGGCTGCGCGCAGGCACGCGGATTCCGGACCCTCCGCCGGCCCGGCCACGATCGCGCAGGCGCTCGTCGGCGCGCTGCACGCGTGCGGCCTGCGCCGGATGTTCGGCGTGCCCGGCGGCGGCGCGAGCCTCGACCTGATCGAGGCGCTGCGCGCGCGCGGGCTCGCGTTCGTGCTGGCGCGCCACGAGTGCGCGGCGGTGTTCATGGCCGCGGCCACCGCGGAGCTCGACGGCTCGGTGGGCGCGGCGCTCACGACCAAGGGCCCCGGCACCGCGAACGCGGTCAACGGCGTGGCCCACGCGAGCCTGGATCGCTGCGCGGTCGTGCTGGTCACCGACGGCTTCACGCCGCCGCAGCGCGCCTACGTCACGCACCAGTGGTTCGACCAGCGCGCGCTGCTCGCGCCGATCTCCAAGGGGCACGACACCCTCGAGACCGCCGACGCGCCCGCGCGCGTCGCCGCGCTGCTGGACCTCGCTCGCGAGGGCCGGCGCGGCCCGGTGCACGTCGAGCTCACCGGCGCCACCGCGCGCACCGTCGCGGCCGGGGCGGTGCCGGTGACCGCGCACGCTGCCCGCACGCCCCCGCCCGCGGACGCGCTCGAGCGCGTGCGCGCGCTGCTCGTGCGTGCGCGGCGCCCGATCGTCGTCGCGGGGCTCGAAGCCTGCGACGCCGACGTCGCGCCGCGCGTGCGCCGCCTGGTGGAGGCGCTCGGCTGCCCGGCGCTCGTCACCTACAAGGCCAAGGGCGTGGTGCCGGACGCCTCGCCCGCGTACGTCGGCATCTTCACTGGCGGCGCCGCCGAGCAGGAGGCCGTGAACGCGGCCGACCTCGTCGTGCTGGTCGGCGTCGATCCGGTCGAGCTGATCCTGCAACCGTGGGCGTACACGCTGCCGGTGGCCGAGCTCGGGCGCGTGCTGCACCCGGTGCGCTACGTCGACGCCCAGGCCGGCGCCTACGGGGACCTCGCCGCCGCGCTCGACGCGCTCGCGGGCGGTGCGCGGCCGGGCCACTGGGACCCCGACGAGATCGCGCGGCTCGCGGCACGCCAGCGCGCGGCGCTCGAGTACCGCGCCGCGCCCGGCGGCGGCGGCCTCACGCCGCAGCAGGTCGTCGAGCTCGCCGCGCAGGCGGCGCGCGCGCTGCCCGCGTGGCCGCGCGCCACCGTGGACGCCGGCGCGCACATGTTCTCGGCCACCGCGTTCTGGCCCTGCGAGGCCCCGCGCGGCCTGCTCATCTCCAACGGTCTCGCGACGATGGGGTTCGCGCTGCCGGCCGCGATCGCGTCCGCGCTGCACGAGCCGGATCGCACCACGGTCGCGTTCACCGGCGACGGCGGCCTGCTGATGTGCCTGGGCGAGCTCGCCACCGCGGTCCAGCAGCGCGCGCGCGTCGTCGTCGTCGTCTTCAACGACGGCGCGCTGTCGCTGATCGACATCAAGCAGCAGCAGCGCAAGCTGCCGGCGGGCGGCGTGCACTGGCCGCGCGCCGACTTCGCCGGCACGATGCGCGCGCTCGGCGGGCGCGGCTGGCGCGTCTCGAGCGTGGCCGCGTACCGGCGCGCGCTGCGCGAGGCGTTCGCCGCGCAGGGGCCGGCGCTGATCGACGTGCGCGTCGATCCCTCCGGCTATCCGGCGCAGCTCGAGGCGCTGCGTGGCTAGGTCCGGCACTGAAACAAGGAGTCGTCCGTGATCCGATCCGCCGTTCTCGCCCGCCTGCTCGCAGGCGCGCTCTCGCTGTTCACCGTGCTCGCGCTGCCCGGTGCGGCCTTCGCGCAGGAGCGCTTCCCGTCGCGCCAGGTCACGATCCTCGTCGGCTTCGCGGCCGGCGGCGGCGGCGACATCTCCGCGCGCTGGATCGCCGAGTTCCTGCGCGAGCGCTGGAAGGTGCCGGTCGTCGTCGAGAACCGCCCCGGGGCGGGCGCGACGATCGCCGCCGCGCAGCTCGCGCGCGCGAAGCCCGACGGCTACACGGTCGCGCTCGCGACCACGAGCCCGTTCACGGTCGCCCCGTACTTCCAGCCGGTGCCCTACGACCCGTCGAAGGACTTCACCTACCTGTTCCAGTTCCTGGTCAGCGCGCAGCCGCTCTTCGTGCGCGCCGACAGCCCGCACCGCACGCTGGGCGACCTCGTCGCGTGGGCGCGCGCGAACCCGGGGCGGCTGCTGTGGTCCACCGCCGCGACCAACGGCGGCCCGCACATCGCGACCCAGGCGGCGTTCCGCCACCTCGGCGTGAGCGCGACGTACGTGCCCTTCAAGGGCGGCGCCGAGGCGATCACCGCGCTGCTCGGCGGTCACATCGAGGCGCTGGTCGCGGCCGAGTTCCCGCCGTACGCCGCCGCCGGCCAGGTGAGGCTGCTCGCCGAGAGCGGGCCCGACCGCATCCCCGGCTACCCCGACGTGCCCACGTTCAGGGAGCTCGGCTACCCGGTGTCGGTGCCGATCTTCTACGGGCTGGCCGCGCCTGCCGGCGTGCCCGCCGACGTCGTCGCGCGCTGGGAGGAGGCCGCCCAGGAGATGGTGAAGTCGTCGGCGTTCCGCGAGCTGATGGGCAAGCTCAACGCGACGCTGTCGTACCAGGGCTCCACGGAATTCTCCGCCTCCGTCACCAGCGTCCACCGGCAGATGGGGAGGCTGATCCCGGAGCTCGGCTTCAAGCAGCCCTGAACCCGACGCCGCACCGGCGCGCGGCCCGCACGGCGCGCCCCGGCCGGTGCCCGCGCGCCGGCCGGTCCACCGTTCAACGATCGCGACGCAAAGACCATGTGGGAACCGAAACTGATCCTGTCCAACGGCGAGCTGATCCCGTTCGCCGACGCGCGCGTGCACCCGCTGTCGCTCGCGGTCGCCTACGCGACCACCGTCTTCGAGGGCCTGCGCGCGTATCGCGACCCCGCGTCCGGCGACTTCCTGCTCTTTCGCCTGGACGAGCACGTGCGCCGGCTTCAGGTGGGGATGAAGCTGCTGCGCATGGACCGCGTGCTCGGGCTCGACGAGATCCGCGAGGGTCTGGCGCGCCTGGTGCGCGCGAACGCGCCCGACGACGACGTCTACATCCGGCTGCTCGCGTACGTCGAGGGCATCGGGCTGATGGCGACCACCGGCCCCGTCGGCTGGACCGCCGCCGCGATGCCGCGCGAGAAGTCGAAGTTCGCCGACACCGGCATGAGCCTGGGCGTGAGCTCGTGGAGCCGGCTCGCCGACAACGCGAGCCCGCCGCGCATCAAGTCCACCGCGAACTACCACAACGCGCGCCTCACGCAGCTGCAGGCGCGCGCCGACGGCTACGACGGCGCGCTGATGCTCACGCCGGCGGGCAAGGTCTCGGAGGCGCCGATCGCGTGCTTCTTCATGGTCCGCGACGGCCGGCTGATCACGCCGAGCGTGTCGTCGAACATCCTGGAGAGCATCACGCGCGAGACGATCCTGGAGCTGCACCGCGAGATGACCGGCGAGGCCGGGATCGAGCGCGACGTCGACCGCAGCGAGCTCTACTTCGCCGACGAGGCCTTCATCTGCGGCACCGGCCAGGAGCTGATCCCGGTCACGTCGATCGACCGCCTGCCGGTGGGCGACGGCCGCGTCGGGCCGGTCACCGAGCGGCTGCGCCGGCGCTATTTCGACGTCGTTCGCGGGCGCGTGCCGGATCACGCCGAGTGGCGCACGCGCCTCTGACCGACGACCGGGAGCGTCCGTGAGCAACGCCGCATCGTCGTCAGCGTCCCTCGAGGCGCAGGTCGCCCGCGCCGAGCGCCACCTCGAGCGCTTCCGCGGCGAGGTGCTCGGGCACTTCATCGGCGGGCGCGCGGTCGCGGGGGCGGGCGAGGCGTTCGAGAACCTCTCGCCGGTCGACGGCGCGTCGCTCGGGCGCGTCGCGAGCGGCACGCCCGCCGAGGTCGCGGCCGCGTGCGAGGCGGCGCGCGACGCGTTCCCGGCGTGGCGGCGCGTCGACGGCACCGAGCGCCGCCGGCTGCTGCACCGGATCGCCGACGCGATCGAGGCGCGCGCCGACGAGATCGCGCTCGTCGAGTGCATGGACACCGGGCAGGCGTGGCGCTTCATGAGCAAGGCGGCGCTGCGCGGCGCCGAGAACTTCCGCTTCTTCGCCGACCGCGCGCCGGACGCGGCCAACGGGCTCTCGCTGCCGACCGACACGCACCTGAACTACACCGTGCGCCAGCCGCTCGGGCCGGTGGGCGTGATCACGCCGTGGAACACGCCGTTCATGCTGTCGACGTGGAAGATCGCGCCCGCGCTCGCCGCCGGCTGCACGCTCGTGCACAAGCCCGCCGAGTGGAGCCCGCTCACCGCGCGCCTGCTCGCCGAGATCATGGCCGACGCCGGCCTGCCCGCAGGCGTCGCGAACCTCGTCAACGGCATCGGCGAGACCACGGGCCGCGCGCTCACCGAGCACCCCGACGTGCGCGCGATCGCGTTCATCGGCGAGTCGCGCACCGGCGGGCACGTGATGGCGCAGGGCGCGCCGACGCTCAAGCGCGTCCACCTCGAGCTCGGCGGCAAGAACCCGGTGATCGTCTTCGACGACGCCGACCTCGAGCGCGCGCTCGACGCGGTCGTGTTCATGATCTACAGCCTCAACGGCGAGCGCTGCACGTCGTCGTCGCGGCTGCTGGTGCACGAGCGCGTCCACGACGCGTTCGTCGCGCGGCTCGCCGAGCGCGTGCGGCGCCTGAAGGTGGGGCACCCGCTCGACCCCGCGACCGAGGTCGGCCCGCTCGTGCACGCGCGCCACCTCGAGAAGGTGCTCGGCTACGCGCAGGTGGCCGCGCACGAGGGCGCGACGATCGCCGTCGGCGGCGCGCGCTGCGAAGCGCCGGGCCTGCCCGCGGGCGGCTACTACGTGCAGCCCACGCTCTACACCGGCGCGCGCAACGGCATGCGCATCGCGCAGGAGGAGATCTTCGGGCCGGTGCTCACCGTGATCCCGTTCGCCGACGAGGCCGACGCGGTGCGCCTGGCCAACGACGTGCGCTACGGTCTCGCGGGCTACCTCTGGACCGCCGACGCCGGCCGCGCGAACCGCGTCGCGCTCGCGCTCGACGCCGGCATGGTCTGGGTGAACTCGGAGAACGTCCGCCACCTGCCCACGCCCTTCGGCGGCACCAAGGCGAGCGGCATCGGCCGCGACGGCGGCGACTACAGCTTCGACTTCTACATGGACACCAAGAACGTCGCGCTCGCGCTGGGCGCGCACAAGATCCAGAAGCTGGGCGCCTGACCGGAGACACGCCATGGGAACCCTCGCGCTCGCCGCCAAGATCACGCACGTCCCGTCGATGTACATCTCGGAGCAGCCGGGCCGCTTCCACGGGGTGCGCCAGGCGGCGATCTCCGGGCACCACGAGATCGGCCGGCGCTGCCGCGAGCTCGGCGTCGACACGATCGTCGTCTTCGACACGCACTGGCTCGTCAACGCCGGCTACCACGTGAACTGCGCGCCGTCGTTCCGCGGCACGTACACGAGCAACGAGCTGCCGCACTTCATCCGCAACATGGACTACGCGTACCCCGGCAACCCCGAGCTCGGGCGCCTGATCGCCGAGGCCGCGACCGAAGACGGCGTGCTCACGCGCGCGCACGACGCGACCACGCTCGACCTCGAGTACGGCACGCTGGTGCCGATGCGCTACATGAACCCCGACCAGGCGTTCAAGGTGGTGTCGGTCGCCGCCTGGTGCGCGTGGCACGCGCTCGACGACAGCCGGCGCTTCGGCGCCGCGGTGCGCCGCGCGATCGAGCAGAAGTACGACGGGCGCGTGGCCGTGTTCGCCAGCGGCTCGCTGTCGCACCGCTTCAACGACAACGGCAGCCCCGAGGACGCGATGCTCGACATCAGCGACGAGTTCTTCCGCCAGGTCGACATCCGCGTATTGCAGCTCTGGGAGCGGGGCGACTGGAAGACGTTCCTGAAGATGCTGCCCGAGTACGCGGCGCGCTGCGTCGGCGAGGGCGGCATGCACGACACCGCGATGCTGCTCGGCATGCTGGGGTGGGACGCGTACGACCAGCCGGTCGAGATCGTCACGCCGTACTTCGCGAGCTCGGGCACCGGCCAGCTGAACGCCGTGTTCCCGGTGTGATCCGGTGCCCGCGGGCGCGCGGCCGCCGCGGCCCGGTCGCGCACGCCGCCGGCCCCCGGCCACGCACTACACTGGCGCCTTCGCACGCTCCGAACGAGGACATCCGACGATGAAGGTCTGCATCTACGGGCTGGGCGCGATCGGCGGCCTGATGGCCGCGCGGCTCGCGCGCGCCGGCCTGCCGGTGAACGCGGTCGCGCGCGGCGCGACGCTCGACGCGGTGCGCCGCGACGGCCTCGCGCTCGTCGAGCGCGACGGCGACGCCGAGCGCCGCACCGTGGTGCCGGTGACCGCGAGCGACCGGCCCGCCGAGCTCGGCGTGCAGGACCTCGTCGTCCTGTCGGTCAAGACCACCGCGCTCGCGCAGGTCGCGCGCGAGATCGCGCCGCTGGTCGGGCCGGGCACCGCGGTGCTCTCGGCGATGAACGGGCTGCAGTGGTGGTTCTTCCACGGGCTCACGGCCGCGCCGCCGGGGCTCTCGCTCGCGACGGTCGACCCCGACGGCGCGCTCGCCCGCGCCGTTCCCGCGAGCGCGGTGGTCGGCTGCGTGACGCACCTGTCGGCGTCCACCGTCGCGCCGGGCGTGGTCCGGCACGGCGTCGGCGACCGCCTCATCGTCGGCGAGCCCGTCGGCGGGCAGAGCGCGCGCAGCCGCGCCGTCGTCGACCTGCTCGTGCACGCCGGCTTCGCGGTCGAGGCGTCCGAGTGCATCCAGCGCGACGTCTGGTACAAGCTCTGGGGCAACATGACGATGAACCCGGTGTCCGCGATCACCGGCGCCACCGCCGACCGCATCCTCGACGACGACTTCGTGCGCGGGTTCCTGTCGGCGTGCATGCTCGAGGCATCGGCGATCGGCGCGCGCATCGGCCTGCCGATCGAGGGCACGCCCGAGGCGCGGCACGCGGTCACGCGCCGGCTCGGCGCGTTCCGCACGTCGATGCTGCAGGACGTCGAGGGCGGCCGCGCGGTCGAGCTCGACGCGCTGGTGGCGTCGGTCGCCGAGATCGGGCGCGCGGTCGGCGTGCCCACGCCCAACGTCGACACGCTGCTCGGGCTGGCGCGGCTGCACGCGCGCGTGCGCGGGCTGTACCCCGAGGCGGGCCGCTGACGCGCGCGGGCTTCGCCCGGCACGCGCGAGCACCCACTGCTGCACCGGACCGAGATGGCCAAGGACAAGCCCCACGTCTCCGAGACGCCCGCGACGCAGTTCCTGCGGCGCCACCGCGTGAGCTTCGGCGAGCACGTGTACGAGTACGTCGAGCACGGCGGCACCGCCGAGTCGTCGAGGCAGCTGGGCGTCGACGAGCACCACGTGGTCAAGACGCTGCTGATGCAGGACGACGCCGGCAAGCCGCTGATCGTCCTGATGCACGGCGACCGCAAGGTCTCGACGAAGAACCTCGCGCGCCAGGCCGGGCGCAAGTCGATCGAGCCGTGCCGGCCCGACGCCGCGCAGCGCCACTCCGGCTACCTGGTCGGCGGAACGTCGCCGTTCGGCACGCGCAAGGCGATGCCGGTGTACGTCGAGGCGAGCGTGCTCGCGCTGCCGACGATCTGGATCAACGGCGGGCGGCGCGGGTATCTCGTGTCGATCGACCCGCAGGTGCTGGTCTCGCTGCTCGCGGCGCAGCCGGTAAACTGCGCGCTCGAGGAGTGACAACGATGGAAGCGCTCGGCAGCGTCGTCGCGGTGGTGCTCTGTTACCTGCTCGGCTCGGTCTCGTTCGCGGTCGTCGTGAGCCGCGTGATGGGGCTGGCCGACCCGCGCAGCTACGGCTCGCGCAATCCCGGCGCCACCAACGTGCTGCGCACCGGCAACAAGACCGCCGCGGTGCTCACGCTCGCCGGCGACGCGCTCAAGGGCTGGCTCGCGATCTTCCTCGTGCGCCAGTTCGCCGCGCGCTTCGGCTTCGAGGACGGCACGATCGCGCTCGCGACGGTCGCGGTCTTCTGCGGGCACCTGTTCCCGGTGTTCCACGGGTTCAAGGGCGGCAAGGGCGTGGCCACCGCCGCCGGCGTGCTGCTCGCGATCTCTCCGTGGCTGGGGCTCGCGACGCTCGCCACCTGGCTCGTCATCGCGTTCTTCTTCCGCTACTCGTCGCTCGCCGCGCTGGTCGCGGCCGTGTTCGCGCCGCTCTACGAGGTCATGCTGTTCGGCACCGACCTGATCTCGCTCGCGGTCGTGACGATGAGCGGGCTGCTGGTCTGGCGCCACCGCGGCAACATCGCGAACCTGCTGGCCGGACGCGAGAGCCGGATCGGCCGCCGCAAGCCCGGGTGAGCGGCGCGGGCCTTCGCATCGGCGTCGACCTCGGCGGCACCAAGATCGAGGTCGCGTGCCTGGACGCCCGCGGGCACGAGCGCCTGCGCCGGCGGGTGGCCACCCCGCGCGACGACTACGCCGCGACCGTCGCCGCGATCGCGTCGCTGGTCGCCGGCGCCGAGCGCGAGCTCGGGGCGACCGGAACGGTCGGCGTCGGGATCCCCGGCGCGCTGTCGCTGCGCGACGCTCGCGTGAAGAACGCGAACTCCACCTGGCTGAACGGCCGGCCGCTGGCCGCCGACCTCGAGGCCGCGCTCGGGCGCCCGGTGCGGCTGGCCAACGACGCGAACTGCCTGGCGCTCTCCGAGGCGGCCGACGGCGCAGCCGCCGGGGCAGCGTCGGTGTTCGCGGCGATCCTGGGCACCGGCGTGGGCGGCGGCCTCGTGCTCGACGGGCGGCTGCACGCCGGCGCGAACGCGATCGCCGGCGAGTGGGGGCACAACCCGCTGCCGTGGCCGGGCCCGGACGAGGCCGGCGCGAATCCCTGCTGGTGCGGCCGGCGCGGCTGCATCGAGACCTGGCTGTCGGGGCCGGCGCTGGCACGCGACGCGGGCCGGTCCGACGCCGACGCAGGCGCGGTCGTCGCCGCGGCGCGCACGGGCGAACCCGCCGCCGCCGCCGCGCTCGGGCGCTACGTCGATCGCCTGGCGCGCGCGCTCGCGACCGTGATCAACCTGCTCGATCCGTGCGCGATCGTGCTCGGCGGCGGCATGAGCAACGTCGACGAGCTCTACGCGCAGGTGCCGCGCCGCTGGGGCGAGTGGGTGTTCTCCGATGCCGTCGACACCGTGCTCGTGCGCGCACGCCACGGCGACTCCTCCGGCGTGCGCGGCGCCGCGGCGCTGTGGCCGGGCTGATTCCCGCGCGCTTCGGCGCGCCGGTCCGTTTCAGTTCCGCGGCGCCAGCGACTCCAGCGGCCAGCGCGGCCGCACCGAGAACGCGCCGTCGGCGGCTTCGCGCGCCCCGGTTTCGAGCCGCAGCGCGCCGGCGAACGCGATCATCGCGCCGTTGTCGGTGCACAGCGCCGGCTCCGGGAAGTAGGCGCGAAAGCCGCGCTCGCGCTGCGCGGCCGCGAGCGCGTCGCGCAGGCGCCGGTTCGCACTGACGCCGCCGGCGATCACGAGCCGGTCCGCGCCGGCGGCGCGCAGCGCCGCGAGCGACTTCGCCACCAGCACGTCGACGATCGCGGCCTGGACTTCGAGCGCGAGGTCCGCCGGGCGCGTGTCGTCGTCGAAGCCTCGCCGCACCGCGGTGAGCACCGCGGTCTTCAGGCCGCTGAAGGAGAAGTCGAGGTCGCCGGAGTGCAGCATCGGGCGCGGCAGCGCGACGCGCCCCGGGCGGCCCTGCTCGGCGAGCCGCGCGATCGCCGGGCCGCCGGGGTAGCCCAGGCCGAGCAGCTTGGCGCTCTTGTCGAAGGCCTCGCCGGCGGCGTCGTCGAGCGTGTCGCCGAGCAGCGCGTAGCGGCCGACGCCGTCGACGCGCATCAGCTGCGTGTGCCCGCCCGAGACCAGCAGCGCGACGAACGGGAACGACGGCGGGTCCGCGGACAGCAGCGGCGACAGCAGGTGGCCCTCGAGGTGGTGCACGCCCAGCGCGGGGCGCCCGAGCGCGAGCGCGAGCGCGCAACCCGTGGCCGCGCCCACCAGCAGCGCGCCGGCCAGCCCCGGCCCTTCGGTGTAGGCGACCGCGTCGATCGCGGCGGGCGCGAGCCCGGCCTCGCGCAGCACCTGTTCGGCGAGCGGCAGCACGCGGCGCACGTGGTCGCGCGACGCGAGCTCGGGAACGACCCCGCCGTAGCGCTCGTGCATCGCGACCTGCGAGTGCAGCGCGTGCGCGAGCAGGCCGCGCCGCGTGCAGTACAGCGCGACGCCGGTCTCGTCGCACGAAGTCTCGATTCCCAGCACGACCACGGTTGCGTAAACCCCCACTGCACGCACGAAGCGATGGCCGCCGGATCGGATTTGAGAGATATTCCCTTTTTTATGGGAAAAATCGTCAGAAAATCAGGATCCGGACGAACGGAGCGTAATAGTGCCTGATCCCTCGAGTGGTGCCCTGACGGTGGGGGCCGAACAACCGTCCCGAGATGCGCTCGTCCTCGAGGCGGGCGGCGAGCTGCTGCGCCCGCTGGTCGGGCTGATGCTCGCCCACGGCGTCAAGTACGGCCCGCTCACCGAGCTGCTCAAGCACCTGATGGTCGACGTCGCGCGCGAGAACGTGCCCGGCGCGTCCCAGGCGCGCGCGGTCAGCCGCATCAGCGTGGCCACCGGCATCCACCGCAAGGAGGTCAAGCGCCTGCTCGAGGCACCGGCCGGCGAGGGCCGGCTCGCCAAGCGCTCGCTGTCCGCCGAAGTCTTCACGCGCTGGCTGACCGACCCCCGCTACTCCGACCCCGCCGGCCGGCCCCGCGAGCTCCCGCGCCAGGCGACGCTCGAGGACCTGCCGTCGTTCGAGGCCCTCGCGCGCGAGATCAGCCGCGACGTCCACCCGCGAACGGTGCTCGAGGAACTGCTGCGCCTGGGCATCGTCGAGATGCACGGCGAGCGCGTGCGCGTGGTCGCGCAGGCATTCGTCCCGGCGGCCGAGGACCGCGACATGCTGCGCTTCCTCGCCGACAACGCCGGCGACCACCTGCGCGCGGCGATCGCCAACATCGAGCGGCGCGACGACCGCTTCCTCGAGCAGGCGGTGGCCGCCGACGAGCTGTCGGAGGTGTCGGTGCAGGCGATCGAGACGCTGGCGCGCGAACGCTGGGCCGACGTCCTTCGCGAACTCGTGCCCCGGATCCGCGCGCTGTCCGACGCCGACCACGCGCAGGGCCGCGCGCCCGTGCAGCGGGTGCGGGTCGGGATGTTCTCTTACGCGGCGCCGATGTCCGGCGTCACCGCGGTGCCTGACGCGACGGCACCGTCGGCGACCGCGCTCGGGCGCGCGACGCGGCGCGCGGGTTCGGCGACGCCCGGTTCCGAGCCGGGCGCGGGCCCGGCCCGGCGCCCGGCGGCCGTCGCCCGCCGAACCGCGTCGCTCGAGGCCGCCAGGCGTCGCCGGGCACCCGCCAAGCCCGACTCCGAGCCGATCTGACGCCAGCGCGGCGCGGCGTCTGCCGCGCCTGCCGCCGCGGCCGGGGATCCGGCCGCACGCGGCGCCTTCAGAACCCGATGCGCGCGCGGCGAAGGGTCCGGTCGGTCGGCAGGTCCGCGGGGTCGAGTTCGTTCCGGCGCGCGAGCTTCGCGTTGCCGAACGCGCCCATCAGCGTGCGCCGCATTTCGCGCGGCGCGACCGACGCGAGGCGGTCGACGACCGCGTCGTCGAGGTCCTCCGGAAAGCGCGCGCCCCACGCGTGCGACTCGCGGATCTCGCGGTACAGATTGCGCGCGATCCGGCGCGCCCCCGCGGCGTCGGGCGGCGGGATCTCGTAGACGTTCATCCGGTTCAGGATCGGGTCGGGGATGCGCGCCGCGTCGTTGGCGGTCGCGACCCACACGATCTCGGAGCAGTCGACCGGCACCTCGGCGAACTCGTCGACGAACTCGCGCGCGGTGTCGTGCTCGAGCAGGCCGTAGAGCGCGCCGAGCGGGTCGTACGCGCCGTCGGACGACGCCTTGTCGATTTCGTCGACCACCATCACCGGGTTCGCGTAGCTGCCCATCACGAGCGTGTCGAACACCTTGCCGGTGCGCGCGTTCTTCCACTGCGACGACGCGCCCGACAGGATCCAGCCCGCCGTGAGCGAGCTCATCGACACGAAGCCGTACCCGGTGCCGAGCAGCTGCGAGACGCGCCTCGCGAAGTGCGTCTTGCCGATGCCCGGCTCGCCGAGCAGCAGCATCGGCGTGAGCTCCAGCGGATCCTCGGTCTCCATGCACAGCGCGATCTGCTTGCGCAGGTCGTCCAGGACCGCACCGAAATTGGGCAGTTCCTGCTCGAGCGCGTCGAAATCCGGCATCGCACCGGGCTTGACGCAGAACCGGTCGCCGCCGGCCTTGAGCATCTTCTCGTAGGTGGCGCGCAGCGCGTCGCTCGCGCTCGAGGGCAATTCCTCGAGGGCGGCGCCCACGCGCCCGGTCGAGTACACCTGCCGGAATCCGGCGATCGCGAGCTGTGCCGCGAGGCCCGTCCGGTCGGGTCCGGACGCTTCGTTCGGTGTGTTCGGCATGTCATGGACCTCCTGGCAAGCCTTCCGTGACCGGTTCAACGCAAGAAGAATATCCGGCGCTGACGCGAACCGCATACAAGAATCGTTCCAGGGCCGGGCCTCGCGGGACCCCGGGCGTGCGGCACCCGACCGGCGCGCACGGGGCGCTCACGGCCGGCACTTGTCGCGATCGGCCGGCGCGTTGCCATTCGTGCCGGGATCTGCTATGTTCGCGGGCTCGGCCGATCCGTCCGCCCGAAGTGCCGCTGCGCCCGAACCCGGTGCGCGCGCCGGGGCCGCGAGATCCGACGCCGACGCACCGGAAGGGGGTGATTTCTTCATGCCGACCATCAGGGTCAAGGAAAACGAGCCGTTCGACGTCGCACTGCGCCGCTTCAAGCGCACCATCGAGAAGACCGGTCTCATCACCGAGCTGCGTGCACGGGAGTTCTACGAGAAGCCGACCGCCGAGCGCAAGCGCAAGAAGGCGGCTGCCGTCAAGCGCCACTACAAGCGCCTGCGCAGCCAGATGCTTCCCAAGAAGATGTACTGACCGGCGCGCGGGGCACTCGTCCCGCGTCCCGGCCCGAAAGCCCGCTGGCCGCGAAGCCGCGGGCTTTCTCTTTCTCGGGTGCCCGCGGCGCCCGTCCCGTCCAGGAGCCCGCCCGATGACCCTGAAGGAACGCGTCCAGGAGGACATGAAGGCCGCGATGAAGGCGCGGGACACCGCGCGCCTGTCCGCCATCCGCCTGCTGATGGCCGCGGTCAAGCAGAAGGAGGTCGACGAGCGCATCGAGCTCGACGACGCGCAGGTGACGGCGGTCGTCGACAAGATGATCAAGCAGCGCAAGGATTCCATCGCGCAGTTCGGCCAGGCCGGGCGCCAGGACCTCGTCGACAAGGAGCAGGCCGAGGTCGACGTGCTGTCGGCGTACCTGCCGCGCCAGGCGAGTGCCGACGAGGTCGCCGCGGAGATCGAGGCCGCGATCTCGGCGACCGCCGCCGCCGGGCCGCAGGACATGGGCAAGGTGATGGGCGTGCTCAAGTCGAAGCTCGCCGGCCGCACGGACCTCTCCGCGGTGTCGGGCCAGGTCCGCGCACGGCTGGCGCGGCCCGCCTGAGCACGGCACCGCACCCGGCGCGCGCCGCGCCCGCAACCGCGCCCGCAGCCGCACCCGCAACCGCAACCGCGCCCGCGACAGCGCCCGCATCCACCCCCTTGCGCCGCGGGCCCCTGTTCCGCCGCCGGGCCGGCGACGATAAACTGCCCCGGTGATCCCGCAGGCGTTCATCCAGGAACTGCTCGCGCGCGTCGACGTCGTCGACGTGGTCGGCCGCAGCGTCGTGCTCAAGAAGGCCGGCGCCAACTTCCTCGGGCTTTGCCCGTTCCACGGCGAGAAGTCGCCGTCGTTCACGGTGAGCCCGTCCAAGCAGTTCTATCACTGCTTCGGCTGCGGCGCGCACGGCACCGCCGTCGGCTTCCTGATGGAGCACGCCGGGCTGTCGTACGTGGAGGCGATCCGCGAGCTCGCGCAGTCGGTCGGCATGCAGGTGCCGGACGAGCCGTCGGGGCCCGGCGAGCGGCGCGACCCCGGGCTGCTCGACGTCCTCGCGCAGGCGGCCCGCTTCTACAAGCAGCGCCTGAAGGACACGCCGCGCGCGATCGAGTACCTGCGCGGGCGCGGGCTGACCGGCGAGACCGCGGCGCGCTTCGCGATCGGCTACGCGCCCGAGGGCTGGCGCGGGCTGCAGGCCGGTGTCGCCGACTACGCGTCGCCCGCGATGGTCGGCGCCGGGCTGGTGATCGAGGGCGAGTCCGACGACGGCGCGAAGAAGCGCTACGACCGCTTCCGCGACCGCATCATGTTCCCGATCCGCAACCCGCGCGGCCAGATCATCGGCTTCGGCGGGCGGGTCCTCGACCGCGGCGAGCCGAAGTACATGAACTCGCCCGAGACCGCGCTCTTCTCCAAGGGCCGCGAGTTGTATGGCCTGTTCGAGGCGCGCGACGCACTGCGTGAGCGCGACTGCGCGATCGTCGTCGAGGGGTACATGGACGTCGTGATGCTGGCCCAGCACGGCGTGGGCAACGCCGTCGCCACGCTGGGCACGGCGACGACGCCGGACCACGTGCGCAAGCTGCTGCGCCTGGTCGAGCGCGTCGTGTTCTCCTTCGACGGCGACGCCGCCGGGCGCAAGGCGGCGTGGCGCGCGCTCGAGGCCTGCCTGCCGCACGCGGCCGACACCAAGCGGCTGGAGTTCCTGTTCCTGCCGCCCGAGCACGATCCCGACAGCTACGTGCGCGAGCACGGCGCCGACGGATTTCGCGCGCTGCTCGACGAGGCGCTGCCGCTGTCGGAGTTCATGGTGCAGGAGCTGTCCGCCCGGGCCGGTCTCGAGGGCCCGGAGGGCCGGGCGCGCTTCCTCGCGCTCGCACGCCCGCTGCTGCAGGCGCTGCCGCAGGCCGCGCTGCGCCTTCAGCTGATCCACCGCGTCGCCGAGGTCGGCGAGGTGGCGCCGGTCGAGCTCGCGCGCTTCGTCGGCTCCGCTCCGCCGCCGCGCACGGGCTATTCGCGCGCCGGCGGCGAGCCCGGTGCCGGGCCGCCGCGCGAGCGCTCGGGCCGTGACGGCGGCGGGCGCGGCGACGGCGACGGCAGGCGCGCCGGCGGGGCACGGCCAGGCGGCGGCGACGGTCGCGGCGAAGTCGATGTGCGCGGCGAAGTCGACCCTCGTGGCGAAGGCGATTGGCGCGACGGGGGCGATTGGCGGGGCGGCGGCGATTGGCAGGGCGGCGGCGACTGGCAGGGCGGCAGCGACTGGCAGGGCGGCGGCGACTGGCAGGGCGGCGGCGACTGGCAGGGCGGCGGCGGCGCGTGGCGCGGCGAACGCGGGCGCCGCGGCGATCGCGAGTGGCGCGGGGGCGGGCGCCGTGGCGGCGGGCAGGCGCCCGCGTTCGGCGCCGGCGGCACGCTGCGCCCCCGTGCCGCGCCGCCCGAGCTCGCGCGCCGCCTGCGCGTGATCTCGGCGCTGCACCCGGCGCTCGCGCACGATCCGATCGACGCCGAATTCCTGCCCGCCGAGATCGTCTCGTGGCTCGACTTCCTGCGCGCCCAGCCGGCGGGCACGTCGCTGGCCGCGATCTGCGAACTGCTGCGGGCCGACCGTCCCGAGCTCGTCGCCGCGCTCGAGCGCGACGCCGGCGCGGGCCGGACGATGGTCGTCGACATGACGCTGGACGAGGCGCGCGCGGAGTTCCAGGGAGCGCTCGCGCAGCTGCGCGACCGGACCATCCGCGAGGAGCTCGACGCGCTGGTCGCGCGCGGGCTCGACGCCGAGGACGATCGCGCCCGCTACCAGTGGCTGCGGACGCTGCGTCCCAAGGGATGATAGAATATAAGGTTCACTTTCAAGACACACAGCGGGCGTCGCTCCAGTCGTCGCGGAGCGCGCGCTCGCGCATTTCCGAAAGGTCCGGCGTGGGTATCAAGAAGGCAATCCTGACCAAGTCATCGACCCCGGGAACCACGAAGAAGGCCGGCGCCCGCGCGGCCGCGCCGGCGGGATCGTCGGCCGGCAAGTCCGCGCCGGGCAAGTCCGCGTCGCGCGCGCGCGCCGCCGCCAAGAAGGCGCCCGCCAAGGCCGCCGCGCGCCCGGCCGCGCGCAGCGTCGCGAAGGCGGCCCCCGCGCCCGCCAAGGCTCGGGCCGCCGCAAAGGCGCCCGCGAAAGCCGCCGCAAAGGCGCCGGCGAAGGCCGGCGCCAGGCCCGCCGGCAAGACCGCCGCCAAGTCGGCCAAGACGCCGCTCAAGCCGGTCGGCAAGGTCACGTCCACCCGGCTGGCGGTCAAGGAGCCCGCGGGCAAGGCGGCGCCCGCCAAACCGGCCAAGGCATCGCCCAAGGTCGTGTCGATCGGCGCCGCCAAGGCCGAGATCGCGGCGGTCCGCGCGCTGCCGGTCGCCGACAAGCCCGCCAAGGCATCCGCCCGCGCCGACGCGCGCCCCGCCGACAAGGCCCCGGCCCGCGCCGAGTCGCGCCCCGCCGACAAGGCCGACAAGTCCGGCAAGGCGCCGGCGCGCGCCGACGCGCGTCCCGCCGACAAGCCCGCCAAGGCGGCCGGCCGCGTCGTCTCGCTCGAGGAGATCCAGGTCGCGCTCGCGGGCGCCGGCAAGCCCGTCGCGAAGGGCGCCGAGAAGGGCGTGGCCAAGGCCGGCGCGAAGGCCCCCGAGCCCAAGCGCGGCGGCAAGCCCGCCGCCAAGGACGCGCGCCGCGCCGACGCCGACGCCGAAGACCTCGCCGACGACCAGGCCGAGGGCTTCGACGAGGCCGAGGGCGAGCCGGAGGTCGAGATCCCCGAGGTGCCGGTGGTCGCGCCGGTCAAGGCCAAGCGCGGCGCCCGCGCCAAGGAGAAGCAGCTGCTGAAGGAATTCGGCGGCAAGCAGGGCCTGACCGAAGCCGATCGCGAAGCCACCCGCAACAAGCTCAAGCAGCTGATCAAGCTCGGCAAGGAGCGCGGCTTCCTCACGTACATCGAGATCAACGACCACCTGCCCGAGGACGTGATCGACGCCGAGGCGATCGAGTCGATCATCAGCACGTTCAACGACATGGGCATCGCGGTCTACGACCAGGCGCCCGACGCCGAGTCGCTGCTGATCACCGACGCCACGCCGGTCGCCACGTCCGACGAGGACGCCGAGGAGGAGGCCGAGGCCGCGCTGTCCACCGTCGACTCCGAGTTCGGCCGCACCACCGATCCCGTGCGCATGTACATGCGCGAGATGGGCTCGGTGGAGCTGCTCACGCGCGAGGGCGAGATCGAGATCGCCAAGCGCATCGAGGACGGCCTCAAGCACATGGTGCAGGCGATCTCCGCGTGCCCGACCACCATCCACGAGGTGCTCACGCACGCCGAGAAGATCGGCGCCGGCACGATGCGCATCGACGAGGTCGTCGACGGCCTCATCGACCCGAACGCCGAGGAGACCGACTTCCGCGCCGCGGCCGCGCCGCCGGCGGCCGAGGAGGCCGACTTCGACGACGGCGAAGACGACGACGCCGACGCCGCGGGCGCCGCGAGCTCGGCGCGGCTCGAGGAGCTGAAGGTCGCTTCCCTCGAGAAGTTCGAGCACATCTCGCGCTGGTTCGAGAAGATGAAGGTCGCCTACGAGAAGGAGGGCTACAAGTCCAAGCCCTACGTGAAGGCGCAGCACGAGATCCAGAACGAGCTGATGACCATCCGCTTCACCGCGAAGATGGTCGAGAAGCTCTGTGACACCCTTCGCGAGCAGGTCGAGCAGGTGCGTTCGCTCGAGCGCGCGATCGGCGACATCTGCGTGAACAAGGTCGGCATGCCGCGCGAGGTCTTCCTCGCGACGTTCCCGTCCAACGAGACGAACCTGCGCTTCGCCGAGAAGATGCTCGCGTCGGGCCCGGGGTACGCCGACGTCCTGCGCCGCAACGTCCCCGCGATCCAGGACCTGCAGCAGAAGCTCATCGATCTCCAGGCGCGCGTCGTGCTGCCGCTGGCCGACCTCAAGGAGATCAACAAGCAGATGGCCACCGGCGAAGCCAAGGCCCGCAAGGCCAAGCGCGAGATGACCGAGGCCAACCTGCGCCTGGTGATCTCCATCGCCAAGAAGTACACGAACCGCGGCCTGCAGTTCCTGGACCTGATCCAGGAGGGCAACATCGGCCTGATGAAGGCGGTCGACAAGTTCGAGTACCGCCGCGGCTACAAGTTCTCCACGTACGCGACGTGGTGGATCCGCCAGGCGATCACGCGCAGCATCGCCGACCAGGCGCGCACGATCCGCATCCCGGTCCACATGATCGAGACGATCAACAAGATGAACCGGATCAGCCGCCAGATCCTCCAGGAGACGGGGCAGGAGCCCGATCCCCAGACGCTGGCCACGCGCATGGAGATGCCCGAGGACAAGATCCGCAAGATCCTCAAGATCGCCAAGGAGCCGATCTCGATGGAGACGCCGATCGGCGACGACGACGACTCCCACCTCGGCGACTTCATCGAGGACACCACGACGCTCGCGCCCGCGGACGCCGCGCTGCACGGCTCGATGCGCGACGTCGTCAAGGAAGTGCTCGATTCGCTGACCCCGCGCGAGGCCAAGGTGCTGCGCATGCGCTTCGGCATCGAGATGAGCACCGACCACACGCTCGAGGAGGTCGGCAAGCAGTTCGACGTCACCCGCGAGCGCATCCGCCAGATCGAGGCGAAGGCGCTGCGCAAGCTGCGCCATCCGTCGCGGGCGGACAAGCTCAAGAGCTTCCTCGAAGGGCAGTGACCGGCGAGCGCGGCCGCGGGCCGGCGGCCCGCGCACCGGACGCCCGCGAACGATGAACGACGTTCTCTGGGCGGTCGCCAGCTACTTCAATCCTTCGGGCTCGCGGCGCCGCCTCGCGAACTATCGCGTCTTCCGCGAGCGCCTCGGGGTTCCGCTGCTCACCGTCGAGTGGTCGCGCGAGGGCGGCTACGAGCTCGGCCCGGGCGACGCCGACCAGCTCGTGCAGGTGCGCGGCGGCGATCTGATGTGGCAGAAGGAACGGCTGCTCAACCTCGCGGTGGACCGGCTGCCGGCCGATTGCGACGTGGTCGCGTGGCTGGACTGCGACGTCGTCTTCGGGCGCGCCGACTGGCCTCGCGAAGCCGTCGCCCGCCTGGGCAGCGCGGCGATGGTCCAGATCTACGACGAGGTCGTCTACCTGGCGCGCGAGCCGTTCGACGCGCTCGTGCGGCCGGGGCCCCTGGACCGGCGCCCGGTCCGCCACGTGCGCCGCGGCCTGATGGGCGAGCGCCAGCCGCCGCTGTCCGAGGCGCGCTTCGGGCAGTCCAACGACGACGTCTCGTACTTCGTCGCCAAGCCCAGCGTCGGTTTCGCCTGGGCCGCGCGGCGCGATTTCCTTCGCCGCCACCCGCTCTTCGACCGGTGCGTGATCGGCGGCGGCGACTCCGCCTACACGATGAGTGCGGTCGGGCAGTTCGAGCGGCTGGCCGCACGGCACCGCTACACGCGCGCGCAGCGGGACTTCCTCGCGCCGCTGGCGGCACGGCTGGCCGACGAGGTGGGGACTCGAATCGACGCCGTGCCCGGGCGCCTGTTCCACCTGTGGCACGGCGAGCTCGAGCACCGTCGCTACGGCTCGCGCTACGACGTGCTGCGCGATTTCGCGTTCGACCCGGCCCGTGGCCTGGCGCTCGACCGCGACGGGGTCTGGTCGTGGTCCGACGTCGCGCCCGGGCTGCCGCAGGCGGTCCGGGCGTACTTCGCGGGCCGCCTCGAGGACGGGGTGCCGGCCGAGCCGGCCGCAGAGGTGGCGGGGCGGCGATCCGCGCTCGCTTAGAGCGCGTGCCCGCCGAGCGCCTTCGCCGCGAACGCCCGGCGCGCGGCCGCGACGATCTGCTCGCGCAGCCACGCGTGCGAAGGGCGGTCCGCGTGCCGCCGGTGCCACAGCATGTCGACGTGCACCGGCGGAACGTCGTAGGGCAGGGGCCGGATCGCGAGCTCGTGGGCCATCCCGGTGGACGCCACGAAGTGCTCCGGCAGCACGGTCAGCAGGTCCGAGTTCGCGACCACCTGGCCGGCGGTGAAGAACTGGTTCACCGTGATCACGACCCGTCGCTTGCGCTTGATCGCGGCGAGCGCCTGGTCGACGAAGCCGAACGGCCGCCCCGAGAAGCTCACCAGCAGGTGGTGCGCCGCGCAATACGCGTCCAGCGTCAGCGGCCCGCCGGCCAGTGGGTGATCGCGGCGCATCACGCAAACGTAGCGTCCGTCATACAACCGTTCGTATCCGACGGAAGGCGCCCCCCCTTCCTCCATCATCCGCTGGGTGATTTCGGCCATCGCCACCGGGAAGTAGCCGACCGCCGCATCGAGCTCGGACGTCTCCAGCAGGCCCCTCGGATCGCGTGTCGTCAGGGGCAGGATGCGCAGCGAGATCCCCGGCGCGCGCGCTTCGATCGTTCCGACGAGCGGCGGGATCAGGAGCGCCGCGGTCGCGTCGGCCATCGCGAGCACGTAGCTCGCCTCGGCGTTCGACGGATCGAACGAAGTGGGCGCTAACACCTGCTTGAGGTGGCTCAACGCCTCGCGCACCGCGGGCCAGATCTCGATCGCCTTCGGTGTCGGCTCGACGCCGTAGCCGGCGCGCACCACGAGATCGTCGCCGAGCGCGTCGCGCATGCGCCGCAGCGCGTTGCTGACGGACGGTTGCGTCATCGCGAGGTTGTCGGCCGCCCGCGTGAGGTTGCGCTCGGCCATCACTTCGTCGAACACGCGCAGCAGATTCAGGTCGAAGGTCCGGAAGTTCATCGGCGGCTCGCGATCTGATATTCGATCTGTGAATGGTTTATATGAGAAATCATAATTGGAATTCCTGCCGATCCGGCCGCAAATTCTGTTGTGTGCACTGCAGCAATGTGGTGTCCCGAAACTCTCAGGAGGCCTGATCATGACGAACTATTCCACCACCCATCACGACGGTCTCGATCGCGTTCTCGAAGGCGCGGACGTCCTCGTCCACTCCGTCGGCCCGACCCGCGGCATGCGGATCCTGCCGATGGTCGTGCTCACCGGCATGGTCGCCGCGGTGCTGGCGCTCGCCGAGCGCGCGATCGGCTCGATCACCGAAGGCGGCTTCGCGTTCGAGTGGCTGGCGATGTGGGTGCTGTCGGTCGCGGCGGTGCTGCTGCTCGCCAAGAGCGCGCTCAAGCTCGCGCGCTGGATCCTTCGCTCCGAGCACGGCATCGTGGCCCGCTGGAAGCGCGCCGAAGCCGAGCGCGAGTTCATGGCGCTGGCCCAATACGACCGCCGCATCCTCGACGACCTGCGCGCCGCGCAGGCGCGTGCCGAGTCGATGATGACCGTGCGCTGAGCATCGTTCCCGCCGCTCGCGGCGCCCGGTGGGCGTCGCGGAGAGTCCCGACGGCCGGCGAATCGCCGGCCGTTGTCTTTACGGCCGGCGCCGGCGCGCGCTTACGGCCGGCGCCGGCGTGCTCGGGCGAGGACGTCCGGCGGGCAGGGCGCGCGCGGGCAGGGGCGCGATCATCCGCGAACGTCCGCGGGCGGACGCGTGCGGGCCGGGGCGCGAACATCCGCGAACGTCCGCGGGCGGGCGCGCGCGGGCAGGGGCGCGAACATCCGCGGGCGGGCGTGGCGCATCCTGGCCGATAATGCCCGTTCGGGCGCCGCCCGCGACCGAACGCCCGCCATGACCGAATTCAGCCAGCACCTGCGCGCCGTCGTGCGCGTCGAACGCGGCCTGCTCGGCAGGACGCCGAAGCTGCGCCTGTCCGTGGCCGGAATCCTGCTGCTGCCCGCGCTGTACACGCTGATCTACCTGTCGTCGGTCTGGGACCCGAACGCGCACACGCGGGCGCTGCCGGTCGGCCTGGTGAGCGAGGACCTGGGCATCACGTACCGCGGCGTGCAGGTCGACGTCGGCCGCGAGTTGCTCGCGCGGCTGCGCCGGGAGGGCGAGTTCGAATATCGCGACTATCCCGACGCGGACAGCGCGCGTGCCGCGGTCCGCCGCCGCGAGGTGGTGTTCGCGCTGATCGTGCCCGCCGACTTCAGCCGCCAGGCGGCTCCGGGCGGGGAGGCCCAGCGCGGCCGCCTCATCGTGTACACGTCCGAGGGCAACAGCTACACCGCCGCCGGGATCGCGCGCCGCTTCGCGCCCGAGGTCGCGCACCGGGTCAATGAAACGCTCAACGAGAAGCGCTGGGCGCTCGTGCTCGAGTCCGCCGCGGGCTCGGCGCGCAATCTGCAGGCCCTGCGCGACAACGTCGAGCGGCTGCGCGACGGAGCGCGCCAGCTCGCCACCGGGGTGCGCCAGGCGGGCGCGGGCGCGGCGCCGCTGGGCGGCGCGCTCTCGCAGGCCGCGTCCGGCCACGCGCGGCTCGCGTCGTCGGCATCGGCGCTCGCCGACGCGGGCACGCAGCTCGCCGACGGCGCGCGCCGCACCGCCGCCGCGCTCGCGCAGCTGCACGCGCGCATTCCGCCGGAGTCCGAGCTGCGCGGGCTGCGCATCGGCGTGGGCGCGCAGGCGGGCGCGCAGGGCGCGATGTCCGAGAGCCTTGCGCAGCTCGACGCGGGCGCGCTCAAGCTCGCGGAGGCGATCGCGGCGCTGCGCACCCAGGCGCAGGAATCCCCGTTCGTCGGCGAAGCGCTCGCGCGCGCGGGCGCGGAGCTCGAGGACGGCGCCGCGCGGCTCGCCGCGGGGCTGCGGCAGGCGGGCGGCGCGCAGGAGCGCCTGCAGGCCGGGGCGCGGCAGATCGAAGGCGGCGTGCAGCGCCTGACGCAGGGCGTGGGCACGTTCGGGGCGGCGGTCGGTGCACTATCGGCCGCGCAGCCCGAGGAGCGGCGCGTCGACGAGTTCGCCGGCGGGCTGCGCGAGCTCGCGCGCGGCGCTCACGCGCTGCAGGCGGGCGACCGCCCGCTGGCCGACGGCGCGAGCGCACTGACCGCGGCGTTCGCCCGCCTCGACGAAGGCGCGGCGCGGCTGGTCGCCGGGCTGGAGCTGGTGCACGGATCGCTGCCCGCGGAGTCGCCGCGGCTCGACGGCAGCGCGTCGGGGCTGGCGGCGTCGGCGGAGTCGGTGCTCGAGGTGGCGGCGCCGGTGCCCAGCAACGGCGCCGGGCTCGCGCCCAACTTCGTCCCGATGGCGCTGTGGGCCGGCGCGCTCACGACCGGGTTCCTGTTCCACGTGCGCCGGCTGCCCGCGTCGGTCGCCGCCGCGGGGCGCGCGGCGCGCTGGCTCGGCAAGCTCGCGATGCCCGCGCTGCTGGTGCTCGGCCAGTCGCTCGTGATGCTCGTGACGATCGTGCCGCTGATGCAGGTGAGCCCGGCGAACCTGCCGACGTTCGCGCTCACGCTGGCGATCGCTTCGCTGTCGTTCCTCGCGATCGTGTTCGCGATGATCAAGCTGCTCGGCGACGTCGGCAAGGTGGTCGCGGTGCTGCTGCTGATCCTGCAGCTGTCGTCGGCCGGCGCGCTGCTGCCGATCGAGCTCACCAACGACTTCTTCCAGCGCATCTCGCCGTTCCTGCCGTTCACGTGGGTCGTGCGGGCGTTCCGCGCGACGATGTTCGGCGCGTTCGAGGGCGACTGGCTGATGCCGTGGTCGGTGGTCGTCGCGGCGGGCGCGCTCGCGACCGCCGTCGGCATGTTCGCGGGCCGCTGGAGGATCGTCGACGACGCCGCCTACGGGCCGGCGATCGACGTCGACTGATGCGCGCAGACACCGGCGTGCACGACACCGCGGCGCTGCTGAAGGCGAACCGCCGCGGAATCGCGCTGATGAGCGCCGCGATGGTCTTCTTCGTCGTCAACGACGCGATCGTCAAGCTCGTGAGCGCGACGCTGCCGACCGCGCAGCTCGTCTTCCTGCGCGGGCTGATGGCGATCGTGCTGGTGGCGGCGGTCGCGCGGCACCTGGGCGCGCTGCGCGGCGTGCGCGAGGCGGCGCGCGCCCCGGTCGTCGCACGAGCGCTGGTCGACGCGGTCGCGAGCCTGCTGTACCTGGGGTCGCTCGCGCACCTGCCGATCGCCAACGCGACCGCGATCAACCTCGCGTCGCCGCTGTTCATCACGCTGCTGGCGGTCGCCTTCCTGCGCGAGCGCGTGAGCGCGGCGCGCTGGATCGCGATCGGCACCGGCTTCGCGGGCGTGCTGCTCGTGATCCAGCCGAGCCGTGCGGGCTTCGACGGCTGGGCGCTGGTGTGCCTGCTCGCGACGCTGCTGCACGCGCTGCGCGACCTGATGACGCGGCGCATCGCGGCGGGCGTCCCGTCGATCCTGATCACGCTCGCCACCGCGATCGCGGTCACGCTGCTCGCCGGCGCGGTGTCCGCGGTGCAGGGCTGGCGCCCGTTCGGCGCCCGCGAGTTCGCGCTGCTCGCATTGGCGTCCGCGTTCCTCGCCGCCGGCTACCACTGCGTGATCGGGTCGATGCGCGCCGGCGAGATCTCGCTGATCGCGCCGTTCCGCTACACCGGGCTCGTGTGCGCGCTCGTCGTCGGATGGTTCACCTGGGGCGAGCTGCCGAACGCGGCGGCGTGGGCCGGCATCGCGCTGCTGGTCGGGGCGGGGATGCACATGCTGCACGGCGAACGGGTGCGTGCGCGGGCGGCCGCCTCTGCGCGGTGACCGGGCCGTCCGCGCCTGCGCCGCCGCCGGTCGGCGCCCGCCGGCGATGCGCGAGCGAACGGAACGTCCTGCCGATTCGATGACTAAAAGTCCCGGCTGCTTCCTCAATTACCCGCTTTTTCATCACGAATCGCTGCGCTAATCTCACGATCCACGAGGAGAAGAGACCATGACCGCTCGCATCGAGAAGTTCGGCCTGCAGGTGGATCGCCGCCTGCACGACATGATCGAGAAGGAGGCGCTGCCCGGCACCGGCGTCGCGTCCGACGTTTTCTGGAAGGGCCTGTCGGAACTGGTCCACGACAAGGGGCCGAAGAACCGCGCGCTGCTCGCGCGGCGCGACGAGCTGCAGGCGAAGATCGACGCCTGGCACCGCGAGCGCCGCGGCAGGCCGCACGACCAGGCCGAGTACACCGCGTTCCTCCAGCAGATCGGCTACCTCGTCGCCGACGGCCCCGACTTCTCCGTCGACACCGCCAACGTCGACCCCGAGATCGCGAGCATCCCCGGCCCGCAGCTCGTCGTCCCGGTGATGAACGCGCGTTACGCGCTGAACGCCGCGAACGCACGCTGGGGCAGCCTGTACGACGCGCTCTACGGCACCGACGCGATGGGCGACGCGCCCGCCGCCGGCGGCTACGACCCGGTGCGCGGCGCGCGCGTGATCGCGTGGGCGAAGAAGTTCCTCGACGAGGAGGCGCCGCTCTCGCGCGGCAGCCACGCGACCGTGACCGCGTACCGCGTCGTCGGCGGCGCGCTCGCGGCCGACGGCCCCGACGGCGCCTGCGGCCTGGCGAACCCGGCACTGTTCGTCGGCTACCGCGGGCCGGCCGACGCGCCCACCGCGGTGCTGCTGCGCCACAACCGCCTGCACGTCGAGCTGCAGATCGACCGCGCGCACGACGTCGGCCGCACCGACCGCGCCGGCGTGGCCGACGTGCTGATGGAGTCCGCGATCACGACGATCATGGACTGCGAGGACTCGGTCGCCGCGGTCGACGCCGAGGACAAGGCGCTCGCGTATCGCAACTGGCTCGGCCTGATGCAGGGCACGCTCGTGGAGTCGGTGGAGAAGGGCGGGCGGCGCTTCGAGCGCAAGCTCTCGCCGGACCGCGAGTACACCGCGCCGGACGGCTCGCGCTTCTCGATCAAGGGCCGCTCGCTGATGCTGGTGAGGAACGTCGGCCACCTGATGACGAACCCGGCGGTGCTCGATCGCGACGGCCGCGAGGCGTACGAGGGCCTGCTCGACGCGATGTGCACGGTGCTGATCGGCATGCACGACGTGCGCAAGCAGGCCGGCGTGCGCAACTCGACGCAGGGCTCGATCTACGTCGTCAAGCCCAAGATGCACGGGCCCGACGAGGTCGCGTTCTGCGACGAGACGTTCACGCACGTCGAGCGCGTGCTGGGCCTGCCGCAGTACACGGTGAAGATCGGGATCATGGACGAGGAGCGCCGCACGACGGTCAACCTCAAGGAGTGCATCCGCGCGGCGCGCCACCGCGTCGCGTTCATCAACACCGGCTTCCTGGACCGCACCGGCGACGAGATCCACACGTCGATGGAGGCGGGCCCGATGGTGCGCAAGGCCGAGATGAAGTCGCAGGCCTGGATCGGCGCGTACGAGCTGCGCAACGTCGACGTCGGGCTGGCGTGCGGGCTCGTGGGGCGCGCGCAGATCGGCAAGGGCATGTGGGCGATGCCGGACCTGATGGCGGCGATGCTCGAGCAGAAGATCGGGCACCCGAACGCGGGCGCGAACTGCGCGTGGGTGCCGAGCCCGACGGCGGCCACGCTGCACGCGACGCACTACCACAAGGTCGACGTGCTCGCGCGCCAGGCCGCGATCGCGCGCGGCGGGCATCGCGGCGAGCTCGATCACATCCTGATGATCCCGCTCGCGAAGGACGCGAACTGGTCCGACGCGCAGATCACGGCGGAAGTCGAGAACAACGCGCAGGGCATCCTGGGCTACGTCGTGCGCTGGGTCGACCAGGGCGTGGGCTGCTCGAAGGTGCCCGACATCAACAACATCGCGCTGATGGAAGACCGCGCCACGTGCCGGATCTCGTCGCAGCACATCGCGAACTGGCTGCACCACGGCGTGGTGAGCCGGGAGCGCGTGATGGAGATCATGAAGCGCATGGCCGCGGTGGTCGACCAGCAGAACGCCGCCGATCCCGCGTACCGTCCGATGGCGCCCGGCTTCGACGGCATCGCGTTCAAGGCCGCGTGCGACCTCGTCTTCAAGGGCACGCAGCTGCCGTCGGGCTACACCGAGCCGGTGCTGCACGCGCGCAGGCTCGAGCTGAAGGCGAGCCTGGCGTAGGCCCTGCGCGGTCGCCCGCGCGAGCCGCCTCGCGGCGTCGCCCGCGCGTGCCCACGCGGCGCGACCGCGCGCGGCGTGAAGGCGCGATCGCGCAGACCTGCCCGCGGTCCGGCCCGCGCGGGGCCTCGCCGCGGGCGCGGGCGATCAGAGCCCGCCCATCGTCGTGCCGGGGAAGAACGGCAGGCTGCGCTTGCGCGCGCTCGGGAACAGCTTCGCGTAGGCGTTGGCGATCGCCGGCGCCACGCACGGCACGCCGACCTCGCCGACCCCGCCCAGTCCGCCGCCCTCGAGGATCTGGACGTCGATCTGCGGCATCGTGCTCAGCTTGGTCGTGCGGTACCGGTTCCAGTTGGTCACCTGCGGCACGCCGTTCACCCAGGTCTGCTGCTCCCACAGCGCCGCCGCCATCGCCTGCGCGACCGCGCCCTCGATCTGCCCCCGGATCGCGTCGCGGTGCATCGCGGTGCCGCAGTCGATCACGGTGCTCACGCGGTGCACGGTGATCGCCCCGGAGGTCGCGTTCACCGAGATCTCGGCGACCTGCCCGACGAAGCTTCCGAAGCCGGCGGCGATCGCGACGCCGCGCGCCCGCCCTGAGGCCGGCGTGGTGGACCAGTTCGACAGCGTCGCGAGCGCGTCCAGCACCGGCCCGAGCCGGGTCTCGGCGAGGTTCTTCCTGCGGAACGCGATCGGGTCCATCTTGAGTGCCGCGGCGAGCTCGTCGATCGCGCACTCGACCGCGAACGTGTTGAACGACATCCCCACCGAACGCCAGTAGCCGACCGGGATCGGCGAGTCGTGCCACACCCACTCGACGAGCGAGTTCGGCACCTTGTAGGGCAGCCCGGCGTCGCCGCCCGGCGTGCGGCTGATCGCGCCGTGCACCGCCTCGCCGTCGATCGTCGTCGGCGCCGACGTCGGCGTGGCGGTGCGCTGGACCGCGATCGACGGCGTGACGATGCGGTTGTTCCACGCGGTGATCGCGCCGCTGGCGTCCGCCGCCGCGGTGATGCGCGTGAGCGCCATCGGCCGGAACTGGTCGTTCGAGAAATCCTGCTCGCGCGGCCAGGTCAGTTTCACCATCACGCCGGGGCAGGCGAAGCCCGCGTGCATCGCCTGCACGAGGAAATCGGTCTCGAACTTGCGCCCGAATCCGCCGCCGACCAGGGTGTTCACGACGGTCACGTTCGTGCCCGCCGGGCACATCGCCCTGACCAGACCGAGCGCGATGTCCGGGGCTTGCGTCGGCGCCCACATCTCGCAGCGCGCGGGCGCGGCGCCGCTCGCGGGCGTGAAGCGCACCGTGCAGTTCATCGGCTCCATCGCCGCGTGCGCGAGATACGGCACCTGGTACGACTGCGAGATCGACGCGACGCCGGCCGCCATGCCCGCCGCGACGCTGCCGGTGTTCTGCGCGGTGAGCATCGGCGCGCCGGCGGCCATCAGCGCGGCCGCGCGCGCGTTGATCGCGGCGGTGTCGCGGCGCGCGACGTCGGTGGGCAGGTCCAGTTGACCGAGACGTTCTTCGCACCGCGCATCGCGTCCCAGGTGGTGGCTGCGACCACCGCGACCGCGGTCGCGCTCGAGCCGCCGTTGCCGCCGACCTTGACCACCTTCAGCGTGCCGGCGGGCGTGCTGCCCACCGAGCCGACCGTGCCGCCGCTGGTGGGGCAGTGCTTCACCGCGGCGAACACCATGCCCGGCTGCCACACGTCGATGCCGAACACCGCGCTGCCGTTGACCTTGGCGGGAACGTCCACGCGCGGCGGCGACGCGACCGCGCCGGCGTACTTGCGCGCGGTGAGCAGCGGCGCGTTCGCGACCGCCGGCATGCCCGCGACCGACGGCGCGATCGCGCCGTAGCTCAGCTTGTTCGTCGGGCCCTGCACGTAGGTGACGCTGCCGGGCACGATCGCGCAGCTCGACGGCTGCGTGCCCATCAGCGCCGCGCCGGCGTTGACCAGCATCACGCGTGCGTTCGCCGCGGCCTGCTGCAGCACCTGCGCGGTCAGGCGCATGCCGAGGCTGCCGCCGGTGAAGCGGAAGCTGAAGATGTTCGCGTTCGCACCGCCGTGCGCCGCGTCGACCGGCGCGTGCTGCACGCGGATGCGGCTCCAGTCGACCTGAAGCTGGTCGGCGACCAGCGTCGCGAGCCCGGTCATCGTGCCCTGGCCCATCTCGGTGATCGGCACGAGCACCGTGATCGACTCGTCGGCGCCGATCACGATCCACGCGGTGACGGGCGCCGAGGCGCCCTGTGCGCGGGCCTCGCCGAAGCGGCCGATGTCGGGCAGCGCGGCACCGATCATGAAGCCGCCGGCGGCGGCCGCGCGGACCAGGAACTGGCGCCGGGTCAGGCCGGCGCCGGCAGAGGTGTCTTCGTTCGCCTCGGGGGAGAGCGCTCGTGCGGTCATCGTCGGTCTCCGCTCACAGAGTCTGGATGGCCGCGCGGATGCGCGGGTAGGTTCCGCACGCGCAGATGTGGTTGAGCTCGGACGCGATCTCCGAGCCGTGGTGGCCGGCCTTCATCGCGCCGGTGCACGCCATCAGCATCCCCGGCTGGCAGTAGCCGCACTGGGGCACCTGCTTGTCGACCCAGGCCTTCTGCGCCTTCGCGCCGTCGGCGTCGGCGGACAGGCCCTCGACCGTGACGATCTTCTTGCCCACCGCCGAGCTGACGTTGAACACGCACGAGTGCTCGCGCTGGTTGTCGATCAGCACCGTGCACGCGCCGCAGACCTCGATTCCGCAGCCGTACTTGGTGCCGGTCATCCCGAGAACGTCCCGCAGCACCCACAGCAGGGGCATGTCGGGACTGCTCACGGTCACGGAGCGGTTCACTCCGTTGACGTTCAGCGTGAGGGTGCTTGCCATCGTCGTCGTCTCCTCGAAGGGAGCGGGGCCGTGCCGATCTCGCCGGGACCGGCCTCGGCCGGTGCCGCGCGATCCGCGGAGCGCCGCTGGATCTCTTAAGTGGGAAATATGCCCACGCAGAGCGTCGCAAACGAATTGACATTTGTCAATTCGAAGGGCGACCGCCGGCCGGCGCGCGGCCGCCGGCGGTTCTTCGGCGTTTCGGATTTCCGGCCGGAGCCGGGCGCGGATCAGGCGTCCGCGGGCGGCTCGCGCGCGGGGTCGTTGGCCGCGAGCACGTCGCGGAACGCGTCGAAGCGCTTCCACGCCGGCACCGGCGGCACGTGGCCGGCGCGCGGTGCGTACGGCGAGACCTCGCCGTCGCGCCCGTCGTGGATGTAGCGCGGGCAGTTCGGGAAGATGCGCAGCGCGCGCACGCGCACGACCAGTTGCGCGCCGTCGAACGCGCCCATCAGCGGGTCGTCCTCGGACACCGTCGCCTCGCCGTTCACGCGCAGCCGGCGCGCCCGCTCGAAGTCGATGAACAGCAGTCCGACCGAGGCATTGACCAGCACGTTGCCGAGGCTGCGGAACATGCCGTTGCCGTCGTAGCTCGGGAACGCGAGCTCGGACGGCCCGGTCACGCGCACGAAGCCCGGCACGCCGCCCTTGTACGAGCAGTCGGGCCGGCCGCCGGCATCGGCGCTGGCGAGGAAGAAGAACGGGCGGCCCTCGATGAACGCCTGGTCCTCGGGCTTGAATTGCGTGCGCCCGAGCGTCTCGTCGAGCCGGTCGGCGAGGCGGCGCGTGTCGAAGCGGTCCTGCAGGCGGCGCATGCCGTCGTGGTAGACCGGGGGCGGGGCGTCGGTGGTGTCCATCAGCCAGTCTCGCAGGAGAAAGGAGCGGGGGCCTGCGGCGCGACCTGCGGCCGCGTCGGCGCATTCGAGGCACCGTCGTCGAACCGCACGGGCACCCGCGCGCGCGCGTCGACGGCGAGGGAGAAGAGATCCGGCCGCGCGTAGTGACCGACGACGTCGAGGCTGCGCCGGGCGGCGCCGACCCGCTCGACATCGAAATCCGCGAACACGGTCCCGAAGGCTTCGTGCAACGGCCCGGCGACGATCTTTCCGCCCGGCGCGACGACGAGCGAGTCGCCGGGGTTCACCCAGTCGTCGGTGTCGGGGAAGAGATCCGCGGCGGCGTCCATCGCGGGCGCGATGTCGCGGCCGCGGAACGCGCACCCGCTGCCGACGACCCAGCAGCCGGCCTCGCGCGCGACGTGCTGCATCGTCGCGACCCAGCGTTCGCCGCTGTCGTACGTGGGCGCGACGTACACGTCGATGCCGGTCGCGTAGAGCGCGTAGCGGGCGAGCGGCATGTAGCTCTCCCAGCAGATCAGCGTGCCGACCCGGCCGCAGCCGGTGTCGACCGCGCGCAGGCCGCTGGCGTCGCCCATGCCCCAGACCATGCGTTCGGGATTCGTCGGCATCAGCTTGCGGTGCCGGTTGAGCAGCGCGCCGTCCGGGCCGATGACGACCGCCGTGTTGTACAGCGTGCCGCCGCCGAAGGCGTCGTCGACCTCGTGGATGCCGCACACGACGCTCACCGCGTGGCGGCGCGCGCACTCGCGCAGCGGCGCCAGGTCGTCGCGCGCGAGGCACACCGCGTTCGCGAGGAGGCGCGCGTGCAGGCGCTCGGCCGTCGCCATGTCGGTGCCGGGCCGCAGCCGCCAGATCCAGGCCGGGTAACCGGGAACGAACGCCTCCGGCAGCACGACGAGCGACGCGCCCTCGCGCGCTGCGTCGGCGACGGCCGCGCACGCCCGCGCGAGCGTCGCGTCGCGATCCAGGAAGACCGGGGACTGCTGGACGACCGCGATCCGGCTCATCGGGCTTCTCCTCGACTGGGCTCGGCGGGACCCTGCACGACGCACGGCCGCCCGCCCGCGGCTCGCGCGCGCCGGTCGCACGCGGCCGACGATACGCCGCGACGCGTGCCGGAAATATCCATACCCTTGACACGCGTGCGGTCTTCGGAAGACGCTGCGGGCGATCCTGTCCGGCCCGCCGCGACGCCTTGCCCGCACGACGGAGGCATGCCGATGGCCCCGACGACCGTTCCCGCCCCCGCGCCCGGCGACACCCTCGAGACCGCGCTCACCCTGCGCGAGCGCGAAGTCCTGCACTGGGTCGCCGGCGGCAAGACCGACCGCGACGTCGCGACGATCCTCTCGATCAGCCCGCGCACCGTCCAGAAACACCTGCAGCGCGCCTACCAGAAGCTCGGCGTGGAGACGCGCACCGCCGCGGTGATGCGCGCGCTCAGGGCCGCGCCTCGAACACGAGGTTGAACGGCGTCTGCGTCGCACGCCGGAAGCGCGGTGACCCCGCGCTGCGCGACGTCGCGGATGCGCGCCTCGCCCGCCTGCGCGCCGAGGCACGCCCCGACTTCCTGCGAGCGCGACGCCGGCGTGCAGATGAACGTGGACGCCGAGTAGAAGACGCGGCCGACCGGGTTGAGGTTCTCCTCGAGCCGGTCGTTGGCGAACGGCTCGACGACCATCCACGTGCCGTCGTCGCGCAGCGTCTCGCGCACGTGCGCGGCCGCGCCCACCGGGTCGCCCATGTCGTGCAGGCAATCGAACATCGCGACCATGTCGTAGTCCCGGCCGCCGAAGTCCTTCGCGGCCGCGACCTCGAAGCGAACGCGCGCGTCGACGCCCGCGCGCCGCGCCGACTCGCGCGCGTGGTCGATCGACGCCGCGTGGTAGTCGAAGCCGACGAAGCTCGACGCCGGATACGCGTGCGCCATGATGATCGTCGAGGCGCCGTGCCCGCAACCGACGTCGGCGACCTTCGCGCCGGCCTTCAGCCGCGCGTCGCCGCCTTCCAGCGCGGGCAGCCACTGCGAGACCAGGTTCGCCGCGTAGCCGGGGCGGAAGAATCGCTCGGTGCCGTGGAACAGCGACGTGTCGTGCTCGTGCCAGCCCAGACCGAGCCCGGTGCGCATCGCCTGCGCCATCTTCGGGATCGCGCGGAACTGCGCGACGCCGATCTGGAACGCGCCCGGGACGAACGCGGGGCTGCCTTCCTGCGCGAGCGCGAGCGACTGCTCCTCGCTCATCGAGAACACGTCGCCCGCCGCGTCGTATTGCACGTAGCCGCTCGCCGCCTGGGCGGACAGCCACTCGCGCAGGTAACGCGGGTCGGTGCCGGTGCGCCGCGCGAGTTCGGGCGCCGTGGCCGGGCCTTCCGCGAGCGCCTTGTACAGGCCGAGCTGGTCGCCGACGACGACCGTCGCCGCGTGCATCACCGCGCCGAGGTCGCCGACGAACCTCCCCATGAACGCGTCGAGCTTTGCCGGATCGAGTGCCATGACGTCCTCCGTCGGGGACCGCGGCCCGGCGTCGCGAAGGCGGCGCTTTCTCGAACGGATTGGCGGGGCAGCCCCGGCGGGGATCGTCGCGCGCCGCCGCGTCGCGGCCAATACGCAGCCTTGCGTAGCGGCGAGTGCACGCGCGCTCAGCGTTCGCGCACCACCCGGTTCGCGAGCACCCCGATCGCGTCGTTGACGACCTCGACGAGGTCGCCGTCCTCGAGCGCGGGCTCGGTCGGGCCGTCGCAGCCGAGCCAGATCACGTCGCCCGGGTGCAGCGTCACGTAGCGCGACATGCGCGCGATGAAGTGCGCGAGCGGGAAGATCATCGCGCCGGTGTCGTAGCTCGACACCGTGCGACCGTTCACGCGCACCTCGATGCGCTGCGCCGCCGGGTCGAGGCCGCCGACGACGAACGGGCCCATCGGCTTGAAGCGGTCGCAGTTCTTCGCGCGCCACAGCGTGCGGTCGCTCTGCTGCCACGCGCGTTCGCTGACGTCGTTGCCCAGCGTGTAGCCGGCCACGTGCGCGAGCGCGTCCTCCTCGCGCACGTGGCGCGCGGGCCGTCCGATCACCGCGACGAGCTCGCCCTCGAACTCGACCGGCCCCGGCGAGTCCGCCGGGATCACGATGTCCTCGCCGTGGCCGATCAGCGCGTTCGGCGAGCGGTAGCCGATGTCGGCCTGCTCGGGCACCTTGTACTGCGTGCCCAGGTGCGCGTTCGCCCACGCGATGTGAGCGCGGAAGTTCAGACCCGCGGCGTAGAAGTTCGCGGGGATCACCGGCGGCAGGAAGCGCGCACCGGCGAGCGCGTGCCGCTCGCCGCAGGCGTCGTCGACCACGTGATCGCCGTCGACGCGCCCCGCGACCACGCGCCCCGCCACCTCGACGCGGCAGCGCTTCGTTGCGCGCGTGCCGCCGATGCCCGGGCCGACGCTCATTCCGCCTTCACGCCCGAGGCCTTGATCACGCGCTCCCAGCGCTCGTGGTCCTTCTTCAGGAACGCGAGGTACTGCTCGGGCGTGTCGGCGACGACGACGCCGCCGAGCGCGCGAACGCGCTCGCGCGTGTCCGGCTTCGCGAGCGACTTGCGCATCTCCTCGCTCACCTTCGCGACGATCGCGGGCGGTGTGCCGGCGGGGGCGAGCAGGCCGACCCACGGCGCGGTCTCCTCGAGCGACGGCATGCCGGCCTCGGAGGTCGTCGGCGCGTCGGGGAAGTCGGGGTGGCGCGACGTGGCGCCGACCGCGAGCACCTTGAGCTTCTTCGCCTGCACCTGCTGCGAGATGCCGATGATCGGGTAGAACATGAACGTCACGCGCCCCGACATCACCTCGACGAGCGCGGGCGCGTTGCCCTTGAACGGCACGCTGATCATCTTCGTGCCGGTGAGGTTCTCGAGCATCGCGCCGGCGAGGTGGCTCGAGCCGCCGTGGCCGGACGCGCCGTACGTGAGCTCGCCGGGCCTGGCCCTGGCGCGCGCGATCAGCTCGGGAAGCGAGTTGATGCCGGTCTCGGGGCTCGTGACGATCACCATCGGCAGCAGCGCCGCGTTGCTGACCGGCGCGAAGTCCTTGAACGGGTCGTAGCGCGCCTTGTCCTGCAGCAGGATCGAGTTCACCAGCAGCGACAGCGACGAGAACAGCATCGTGTAGCCGTCGGGCGCGGCGCGCGCGACCGCCTCGGTCGCGATCATCGCGTTCGCGCCCGGGCGGTTCTCGACGACGAATGTCTGGCCGAGCTGCGTCGTGAGGTCCGCGGCGACGATGCGCGCGATCACGTCGGTGGGGCCGCCCGCGGCGAAGCCGACGAGGATCTTCACCGGCTTGGACGGGTACGCCTGCGCGTGCGCGCCGCCGCACGCGAGCGCGACGACGAGCGCCGCGAACCAGCGCCAGGGTTTCCAGGACTCGTGTTGCATCATCGTTCTCCTCCTCCGAAATCTTCGTGCCCGCCCTGCGCGAGCGCGCGCGCCGCCTCCAGCGGGCTCGCGTCGCCCGCGGCGATGCGGTCGATCCACGGCGCCACCGGCGCCGGCAGCGTCTCGTCGCCCGGCGCGCGCGTGTACGGCGCGAGCAGCAGCGCCGACAGCGCGCGCAGCACCTGCGCGTACGCGCGCTCGCGGCCGTGGCGCGCGACGCGCCCGGTCTCGGCGCTCCAGTCGAGGAACGCGTCGACGGACTGCGCGAGCGTCTCGACGCCGCGCGCGTCGGTTGCGACCACCGAGTGCACCGGCGGAACCCACGCGCGCGCGTCGGCGAGCGCGTCGCCGTGACGGCGGCGCAGCGCGAGGATTCCGGCGGTGGCGTGGCGCGAGGGCGCGCCGTGATACGCGATCGCGAGCGCCTGCTCGACGGTGCGCGCCGCGAGGTCCGCGCCGGGCAGGTCCGCCTTGTTGACGACGAACACGTCGCCGATCTCCATCAGCCCCGCCTTCGACGCCTGGATGCCGTCGCCCAGCCCCGGCACCGTGACGACGACCGTGCAGTCGGCGGTCTCGTGCACTTCGACGTCGGACTGCCCCGCGCCCACGGTCTCGACGATCACGCGCTCGAAGCCGAACAGGTTCAGCACCGCGACCAGGTCGGTCGCGGTCTCGGTGAGCCCGCCGACGTGCCCGCGCGCCGACAGGCTGCGGAAGTACGTGTTCGGCATCCCGCTGCTGCGCACGCGCCGGATGCGGTCGCCGAGCACCGCGCCGCCCGAGTAGGGGCTGGACGGGTCGATCGCGAGCACCGCGACGCGCGCGCCGCCGTGCGCCCAGTGCGCGGTCAGCGCGTCGACCAGCGTCGACTTGCCCGCGCCGGGCGGGCCGGTCACGCCGATCACGCGCGGCCACGCCGCCAGGCGGTATGCGCGCTCGAGCAGCGACTCGAACCCGTCCTCGCGGTTCTCGACGCAGCTGATCGCGCGCGCGATGCGGCGGGCCTCGCCCGGCGGCATCGGCGCGGTCACGCCGCGCTTCCCCGCTCCAGCGGCGTCTCGCGCTGCAGGTACTCGACGATCTCGCCGATCGACGTCCCCGACAGGAACACCTGCGCGACGCCCTTGTCCTGCAGCAGCGGGATGTCTTCCTGCGGCACGATGCCGCCGGCCAGGATGCGGATGTCGGCGGCGCCCTGCTCGTCGAGCAGGCGGCGCAGCTTCGGCAGCAGCACCATGTGCGCGCCCGACAGCGTCGAGACGCCGATCCAGTCGACGTCCTCCTCGATCGCCGCGCGCACCACCTCGTCGGGCGTGCGCCGCAGGCCCGTGTAGACCACCTCCATGCCCGCGTCGAGCAGCCCGCGCGCGACCACGCGCGCGCCCACGTCGTGGCCGTCGAGGCCCACCTTCGCGATCAGCACGCGGATCCGGCGCCGGCGCGGCGTGTTCGTCGTCATCGCGCGGCCCCGCTCAGAAGTCGGTCGACGGCACGAAGCTGCCGAAGCGGCGCCGCCACACGTCGACGATCTCGCCCACGGTCGCGTACGCGCGCACCGCCTCGAGCACCGCGGGCACCGAGTTCGCGCCGTCGGCGCACGCGCGGTCGACCTTCGCGAGCGCGTCGGCGACGTCCTTCGCGCTGCGGCCCGCCTTCACCTTCGCGAGCCGCTCGAGCTGGCGCTCGGCCGCCTGCGGGTCGCCGCGGAACGCCATGTTCGGCACGTTCGGCTTCTGGGGCCACTTGTTCACCGTGACCCACGGGCGCTCGCCGCTGTCGATCGCGCGCTGGCGGCGCACCGCGCCCTGCGTCATCACCTTGCGCCCGAAGCCGGCGCCGATCACCGCGAGCGCGCCGCCCGCGTCGTCGACCTGCGCGAGGCCGTCGAGGATCTGGCGCTCGACCTGCGACGTGAGCGTCTCGACGTAGTACGAGCCGCCGAGCGGGTCGATCGTGTCGCCGAAGCCGTGCTCGTGCGCGATGATCTGCAGCGTGCGCAGCGCGAGGCGCGCCGAGTCCTCGTTCGGCGTCGACACCGCCTCGTCGTAGCCGGCGAGGTACACGTACGACGCGCCGCCCAGCACGTACGCGAGCGTGCCGAACGCGGTGCGCGGAATGTTGTTCAGCGGCTCGGCGAGCGCCTCCATGCCGTGGCCGTAGACCGTGGTGCGCAGCGCCATCGCCTCGCGGCGCGTCGCGCCGTAGCGCTCCTTCATCATCCGCGCCCAGATCCTGCGCAGCGCGCGCAGGTTCGCGATCGACACGAAGAAGTCGTGGCGCTCGTCCGGGAACATGTGCAGCAGCGGCGCCACGTCGTCGATCGATCGACCGCGCGCGAGCAGCAGGTCGATGTAGTGGCGCGCGTTGCCGAGCGCGATCGACGTGCCCATGCTCGAGCCCGCGCCGCCCGCGTTGATGTGGTTCACGCAGACCGTCATCGGCGACCAGTTCGGCGCGTTGTCCACGCACCAGTCGACCGGGTCGACCGCGAGCTTCGCGGCGGGCTCGGGCGGCAGGATCTGCGTGCCGCGCGCGATGTATTCCTTGAGCGGATCGTTCTGCAGGTTCACCGTGTAGCGGCTCCACGGGATGCCCTGCTTCTCGCCGAGCGCCGCGTACAGCGCGAGCACGATCGGGCCGATCGAATTGCCCAAAGTGCCGATGCGCTTCACGCTGTCGGCGGGGATGCCCTCGAAGAGCAGCTCCATGTCGGCGAGCGAGTCGATCGCGACGCCCACCTGCCCGACTTCCGCGGTGGACATTTCGTGGTCGGAGTCGTAGCCGCACTGCGTGGGCAGGTCGAGCGCGACCAGGATCTGCTCGGCGCCGATCTCGACGAGCTTGCGGAAGCGCCGGTTGCACGCGATTGCGTCGCCGAAACCCGAGTACGCGGAGACCACGAAGGGGTCGGTGCGATTCATCCCGGCGCGCTCGCCGCGCGTGAACGGGAACTCGCCGGGGAAACCGGTGTCGCGCAGGTAGTCGTGGCCGATCCGCTCGAGGTCGGCCGGCGTGTACAGCGGCTCGATCGGCAGGCCGACGTCGGTGACGAAGGGCTTGCGGTCGGCGCCGCCGCGCGCGGGCTCGAAGGCCTCGTCGCGCCAGCGCCTGGCGTGCGCGTCGATCTCGCCGGGGCCGAGCGCCTGGAACGGGGGTTTCGGTGCGTTCATCGCGTGGGGTTCCGCGCGCCCCGGCGCCGACGCGGCGTCGACGGGCGTCGCGCAGCAGTATAGGCAGCGGCGCGCGGGCGCGCCACGCGCGAGGGGGCGGGGTGGAACCGCGCGAGGCGTGATCGGGGCGGAAGCGGGCGCGTCGGCGCGCGATCCCGGCGGGTCAGCCGTCGGCGACGGCGCGGCGCAGCGCTTCGGTCGCCCACTGGTTCAGGCTCTTGCCTTGCGACTGCGCGGCGACGATCGCGCGGCTGTGCACCTCCGGCGGGACCCGAAGCATCAGCTTGCCCGACGCGGGCTTCTCCGGTTCGATCCCCTGGGACTTGCAGTCGTCGAGGTACTCGCGAACCGCGGCGGCGAATTCCCGGCGCAGTTGCGCGACGGTCTCGCCGTGAAAGCTGATGATGCTGCGTACGCCGAGAATGCGGCCCACGAAGATGCCGTCGCGTTCGTCAAATTCGATGCGTGCCGTGTACCCGCCGTGGGACATCGTGTTCATGGCTTGACTCCGGCGCGTTCGAGCAGTTCGCGCGCCTCTTCGACCTGATATCGCCTGGCCTCCTTGCCGGGATGGGGGCGATGGCATCGCCACTGATGACCGGCAAGCTCGATCTTCACGCGAGACCCTTCCCGCTCGCCGACACTTCCGCCGAGGGATTCGATCAGGGCTTCGATATCCGAGAAGACGATCGAGGCCGAAGTCGGCCTCGTGAAGATTGCGGCGAGCGTCTTCCGGTGCTTCGCGTTCACCGGGGGATGATATCACCTGCTGATATCAATGGCGGCCAGCCTGGGCCGCAACGGCGACCTTAGACGACCGCGTCGATCCCGAACGCGCGCGCGATCTCGTCGATGGCGCCGAACCCGCCGTGGCTCGCCGTCGAGTGCGCCGGGGCCGCGGCCGACAGGTGCGCCGCGGGCGAGTCCGGTTCGTCGGATGTCGTCCACGCGTCGACGACGCCGAGGGCGCTCTCCTGCCCGAGTTCGAAGAGTTCGTGCGTGCTCATCGCGAGGTGCCCTCCCGGCGGGTGGTCGTCGATGCGTCCCGGTGGCGGGCGGGGGGCGTCGCGTGCGCCGTGCGACGACCGGGCTCCCGCGCCGGAATCACGTCATGAATGGAAATACTTGCCATTTCAGAATTCTGCAATCGATCGTCGATGCGCGTCAATCCTCCAGTGAAACGGATGACGACGTCCTGACGATGACACGGCGCGCGAGGCGCTCAGGGCTTCGCGCGCGCCCGCTCTCGCGCGCCGATCGCGGTGCGCACGACGAACGCGAGCAGCCCGACCAGCACCGCGTCGCCGACGAAGAGCGGCCCGAAACCGACCCGCGACACGAGCACGGCGGCCGCCGCCACGCCGGCGGACTGGCCCACGAACAGGCCGAACGCGAACGCCGAGATCGCGGTGCCGCGCGTGGCCGGCGCCATCTGCGTTGCCTGCGTCTGCAGCGTGTTGTGCAGCATGAAGAAACCCGCGCCCGCGACGAAGCACTTCGCCATCTCGAACGGCAGCACCGGCCCGCCGATCATGAGCGCGCCCGCGCAGAAGCACGCGCCGCCCGCGGTCACGAGCCCGCGCTCGCCCAGCCGCGGGATCAGCCACGCAGCGGTCAGCGCGTAGACGAGCCCGCCGGCGCCGAAGCCCGCGACGACCAGCCCCGCGCGCCACAGTGGCATGCCGTGGTCCACGTGGAGATACGTCGGAATGAAGGCGGTCGCGGAGAACACCAGCGCACCTTCGATCGCGACGAATGCGAGCATCGCGCGCGCCCAGCCGATCGACAGCACCCCGGCGAACTGGCGGGCGACGCCGGACACCGAGAGCGCGTTCGCGGGGGCGGCGGGCACGCCGGTGGAAGCGGGAGCGGCGTTCGCGGCGATCGCCCCGTGCGGCGCCGCCGCGCAGCGCGCCGCGCCGGCGCGCTGCGCGCCCCAGCGCCGCCACAGCAGCACTGACGCCGTCGCCATCACCGCCGCGACGATCGCGAACGCCATGCGCCAGCCGATCGTGTCCGCGAACACGCCGCCCGCGACCTGCCCGAAGATCAGCCCGCTGGTCGAACCCGTGAGAAAGCGCGCGAGCGTTCGCTGGCGGTGCTGGTACTCGACGCTGTCGCCGATCCACGCGAGCGCGAGCGGGATCACGCCCGCGCAGGCCGCGCCGGTGACGAAGCGCAGGACGGTCAGCGAGGCCAGGTCCGGCGCGAGCGCGCATGCCGCCGAGCCGATCGCCGCCGCGACCGTGGCCACCGCGACCACGAGCAGCTTGCCGAAGCGGTCGCCCATCGGCCCGTAGACGAGCTGCAGCAGCCCGTACGCGACCGTGAACGCGGTCACGACGCCGGCGACCTCGGTCACCGCGCGGCCGAAGTCGTGCGCGAGCTGCGGCAGCATCGGGTCGCACAGGCGCACCGACGCCTGGCTCGCGAACGCGGCCAGCGCGAGCGTGGCGAGCGTCAGGCGCTGCTCGACGGAGATGGGAAGCGACACGGTGCAGGCGAGCGAGGGGCGGCGCGAAGAGTCCGGTGCGGGCGGACCGCGCCCGCGAACCCGTGATGTTCGCAGCCGGCGGCCCCGCGCGCCCGCAGGCGCGCCGCTGGCAATGACAAACCCCATTGCTCGCCGCGCCCGAATCGTCAAAATCGAAACACGAAGGGGAGGGCGCGATGGAACGAACGACGCTCATCCGCAAGACGCCGCGCGACCTGCGCGTGACGCCCAACTTCACCGACTACGACGCCGAGCGCGCGGCCTTCACGTGGGCACGCGCGGGGGCCGGCCTGCAGGGCCTGCCCGGCGGCGCGCTGAACATCGCGCACGAGGCGGTCGACCGCCACGCGAGCGGCGCGCTGCGCGATCGCGTCGCGCTGCGCTTCGTCGCACGCGACGCGCCGGCGCGCGACGTCACGTACGGCGAGCTCGCCCGGCTGACGAACCGCTTCGCGAACGTGCTGCGCGGCCTGGGCGTGGGCAAGGGGGACCGGCTCTTCCTGCTCGCGGGGCGCATCCCCGAGCTCTACGTCGCGCTGCTCGGCGCGCTGAAGAACGGCACCGTCGTCACGCCGCTGTTCTCCGCGTTCGGCCCGGAGCCGATCGCCACGCGCGTGAACATCGGCAGGGGCCGCGTGCTGGTCACGACCGACACGCTCTACGCGCGCAAGGTCGCGAGGATCCGCGAGACGATGCCCTCGCTCGAGCACGTGCTGCTGGTGTCCGACGACGGCGGCGCCACTGCGCAGCCCGGCACGCTCGACCTGCCCGCGCTGATGGCGCGCGCGAGCGACGCGTTCGACGTCGTTCCCACGCGGCCCGAGGATCCGTCGCTGCTGCACTTCACCAGCGGCACGACCGGCACGCCCAAGGGCGCGGTCCACGTGCACGGCGCGGTCGTCACGCACCTCGCGACCGGCCGCTACGCGCTCGACCTTCACGAAGACGACCGCTACTGGTGCACCGCGGACCCGGGCTGGGTCACCGGCACTTCGTACGGCATCGTCGCGCCGCTGCTCGCAGGCGTGACCTCGCTGGTGGACCGCGAGGAGTTCGACGCGCCGCGCTGGTACCGGCTGCTCGCCGAAGAGCGCATCAGCGTCTGGTACACCGCGCCCACCGCCATCCGGATGCTCATGAAGGCCGGCGCGGAGCTCGCCCGCGCGCACGAATACCCGGCGCTGCGCTTCGTCGCGAGCGTGGGCGAGCCGCTGAACCCGGAGGCGGTGTGGTGGGGCAAGGACGTGCTCGGGCTGCCGATCCACGACAACTGGTGGCAGACCGAGACCGGCGGCATCATGATCGCCAACACGCCGGCGTTCGACGTCAAGCCGGGCTCGATGGGCCGCCCGCTGCCGGGCATCGACGCCTTCATCGTCGCGCACGAGGAGGCCGACGGCGAGCCGCCGCGCGTGCGGGTGATCGACGCGCCCGGCGTCGAGGGCGAGCTCGCGCTGCGCGCCGGATGGCCGTCGATGTTCCGCGGCTACCTCGACAACGAAGCGCGCTACCGCAAGTGCTTCGCGGGCGAGTTCTATCTCACCGGCGACCTCGCGCGCCGCGACGACGACGGCTACTTCTGGTTCGTCGGGCGTGCCGACGACGTGATCAAGTCCGCCGGGCACCTGATCGGGCCGTTCGAGGTCGAGAGCGTGCTGATGGAGCACGCGGCGGTGGCCGAGGCCGGCGTGATCGGCAAGCCCGACCCGGTCGTCGGCGAGGTGGTCAAGGCCTTCGTGTCGCTGAAGGCGGGGCGCGAAGCGGGCGAGGCGCTGCGCATGGACATCCTCGCCCACGCCCGCAAGCGCCTGGGGCCCGCGGTCGCACCCAAGGAGATCGCGTTCCTGCCGGTGCTGCCGCGCACGCGCAGCGGCAAGATCATGCGCCGGCTGCTGAAGGCGCGCGAGCTCGGCCTGCCCGAAGGCGACACGTCCACGCTGGAGTCCGGCGCATGAGCGAACCCTCGGTTCCCTGGGACAAGCCCTTCGCGCTGAAGCTGCTCGCCGACATGGTGCGCATCCGGCGCATGGAGGAGGCGTCGGCGCAGCTCTACGGCCAGCAGAAGATCCGCGGCTTCCTGCACCTGTACATCGGCGAGGAGGCGGTGGCGGTCGGCGCGCTGAACGCGTTCGGCCCGGACGACAACGTCGTCGCGACGTATCGCGAGCACGGCCACGCGCTGGTGCGCGGCGTGCCGATGGGCGCGATCATGGCCGAGATGTACGGCAAGCGCGAGGGCTGCGCGCGCGGGCGCGGCGGCTCGATGCACCTGTTCGACGCCGCCACGCGCTTCTACGGCGGCCAGGCCATCGTCGGCGGCGGCCTGCCGCTCGCGGTGGGGCTCGCGCTCGCCGACCGGATGCGGCGGCGGCGCGCGGCGAGCGTGTGCTTCTTCGGCGACGGCGCGGTCGCCGAGGGGGCGTTCCACGAGTCGATGAACCTCGCGGCATTGTGGAAGCTGCCGGTGCTGTTCTGCTGCGAGAACAACCTGTACGGGATGGGCACGCCGATCGAGCGCTCGGAATCCCAGACGGACCTGTGCGTGAAGGCGTCGTCGTACAGCATGCCCGCGGTGCGTGTCGACGGCATGGACGTCGTCGCGGTGCACGAGGCCACGCAGGGCGCGGTCGAGCTGGTGCGCGACGGCGCGGGCCCGATGTTCGTCGAGTACCGCACGTACCGCTATCGCGCGCACTCGATGTTCGACCCCGACCTGTACCGCGACAAGAGCGAGATCGAGGCGTGGAAGGCGCGCGGACCGATCCACGGCTTCACCGCGCGCCTGAAGGCGCAGGGGCTGCTCACCGAGGACGAGTTCCTCGCGATCGACGCGGCGGCGCAGAAGGAAGTCGACGACGCGGTCGCGTTCGCCGAGGCGGGGACGTGGGAGCCCGTCGAGGACCTGACGCGCGACGTCTGCACGCCGCACGGGAGCGCGCCGTGAGCCGCCGCATCAGCTACCGCGAGGCGATGCGCGAGGCGCACGTCGAGGCGATGCGCGCCGACCCGCGCGTGTTCCTGATGGGCGAGGACGTCGGCCGCTACGGCGGCACGTACGCGGTGTCCAAGGGACTGCTCGACGAGTTCGGCCCCGAGCGCGTGCGCGACACGCCGCTGTCCGAGCTCGCGTTCGTCGGCGCCGGCCTCGGCGCGGCGCTCGGCGGCCAGCGCCCGATCGTCGAAGTGATGACGGTGAACTTCAGCCTGCTCGCGCTCGACCAGATCGTGAACACCGCGGCGACGCTGCGGCACATGTCCGGCGGCCAGTTTTCGGTGCCGGTCGTGATCCGCATGGCGACCGGCGCCGGCCGGCAGGTCGCCGCTCAGCACTCGCACAGCTTCGAGGCGTGGTACGCGCACGTGCCGGGGCTGCGCGTGCTCGCGCCGGCCACGGTGGAAGACGCGCGCGGCATGCTGGGCCTGGCGCTCGCGCACCCGGACCCGGTCGTGATCTTCGAGCACGCGGGGCTGTACAACCTCGAGGACGACCTGCCCGAGCCGTGGGACGCCGACATCCGCGCCGCGCGCGTGCGCCGGCCGGGGCGCGACGTGTGCCTGGTCACGTACGGCGGCTGCCTGCCGAAGGCGCTCGCGGCGGCCGACCTGCTGGCGAAGCAGGGCGTCGACGCCGAGGTGATCGACCTGCGCGTGCTGCGCCCGCTCGACACCGCGACGCTGGTCGCGTCGGTGCGCAAGTGCCACCGCGTGGTCGTCGTCGACGAGGGCTGGCGTTCGGGCAGTCTCGCGTCCGAGGTGATCACGCGGCTCGTCGAGCAGGCGTTCTACGACCTCGAC